>NZ_AUGW01000014.1 GCF_000422865.1 Oceanospirillum maris DSM 6286
CGGATCATAAGCCGGACGGCCTTCAGCATCGTTTTTGTAGGGCTGGTGAAACGCGGACAGATCCAGCTTGTCAGAAACGAGGTAGTGGAGAGCATGCTCAAAAGTACCGGGCTGCAACTGATCCAGGTAATTAATGACCACCATCGACGTTTGGTTGTAGTCGTAGTGCTTAAATCGAGCCATCACCGCCTCCTGCGTTTCAAAACCCGATCAGATCATAGTTCGGGAGGTTTTTCTACAGCCTGAACGCCGCATTAAGCGGACTAAAATTGTTGGTTATAATGTGAAGCGAAGCGGAACCTAACCAACTGTTTTAGTTCCGTTTAAATGCCTTGTTACATGCTTTATAAACCAAGCTTATTTTCCATTGAAAGTACGTAAGAATATGGATTAGTCCTTAGATTTCTTCTTTCTTGCATATACATCAGACTTCGAACACCGATAGACACTCCAGTCCCAGCCAAAATAGCAGTAGTACTTAGATCACTAGCTAAAGTAGTACCCAATACTGATGCCATACCACTTATTGTAAAATCACTTAATACGTAATTTATTTTAGCTCCCTTTAGTTGAGATTTTAAGCATTTTATCTGAGGTTTTACTTTATCAGAATATGCAATTTTAACTTGCTGTCTTAGTGCTCGAATATCATCTACTTGATCGCAGCTAAGAACTGACTGAGTAATATCTTGCAGAGCACCACGAAAAGCGGCTAGCTCATCAGAATGATCCATTCTAAATTTCAAAAGTTTATCTATGGAAACAGAGGTGGGGATATAAACACTTTGAATTGCAAGTTCAGCTAACATTCCATCAACGAGATGTTGTGGCTCAGCTCTAAAAGGCCTAAACCTGTTTTCTCTTTCTTGAGCAAAATAGAATATGTCTTCGCCGCATGAAGGACATTCACCAGTACTCTTAATAGACTCTTGAGTAAATCTATCAAATATTTCTCTACATCTAGGACATTTTATAAATGTCCTATTTTTATTACTAGAATAGCCATCAATAGACAACTTTGTATTAAATTGATTATAAATTTGAGAGTCAGCTACCGTGGAAAGGTTGTTGTGTTTTGCAATCCTATTAGCTAATGCGGACATGTAATACGAGGAGAATTTGCTTTCCATACCCATAAAGCCGTCATCATCTACTCTAGCAGCCCCTATGGTTTTCATTAAATGGTGACTCATTTTACTTGAGTGAATTCGACTGTTACCTAAGCCAAGGCTCCGTTGGAGTTGATGTGAAAACTTACTTGGATGAATCCTTGAGTACTCATCACCAGCGGTAAGAATACGCATCCCTTCTGGCGAAGATAAGTACTGCAATGCTATATCAGACGCTTCTATTACTTCTCTTGATGAGGGATTTACTTCAAATGGTTTTAATATCCTTTCTTGCTCAAGTAGGGTTGCTACTGGATTATGGTATGGAGAACTCATGCTATGGGGAACGATTGTATTAATTTCGTCCCAATACAATATTGCTGTTTTAACCCATGAGTCATTATGAATATCTATCCACGGGTAGTATAAAGTTTTATTGAACATCTGGATGACCTTCCATTGGCATGTAACATTTTAATCATAGGCATGCGCGTTTTGCCGATTTCAATATACCGCCAAAAATTGAGGAAAGACTCTGATTAGAAAGGAAAATTCCGTTTTCTGATCTGGCTGCTTCCCTGCTAAACGCGCATGCGCATATACGTCAATAACCGTGCGCCTGTTATTCCCGCGCCCGTTCCTATAATTCATTGAATTTACAGCTTATCCAATCTCGCCGCACCAGTAAACCGAGCATTAAGTCGGAGAAAACGAGCGTGGTTTTCTATAAAGCCCAAAATATACTGTGTATATGGTGGGGTTAATTTATGTGGAAAACCACAGTAGTTGTCAGGTTAGTTTTCACCAATAATACACTTTCATTCTAATAAAAATTATTGCTAAGGCGTGTTGTCATGTTGAAACGACTTCCAGTACTGATGTTCGGGGCGCTGCTCGCGTCGCCCTCGGCTTTTGCTCAGGATATGCCGCCAACGGCTGCGGTTTGTTCTGGGTGTCATGGTCAGAATGGTTGGGGTCTAGCTAATGTAGCTCCTATGTTGGCTGGTCTGGATGCTGGCTATCTGAGCCAGCAGATTGATCTGTTCCTAACCGGAAAACGAAAAGACCCGATTATGACGGCGATGTCCGCTACGGTCAGTGATCCTGCGATCCGCAAACAGGTCTCAGAGTATTATGCTAGCCTGCCTGCACCTAAGGTGGCAAAACCGGAGCAGCGCGGTGACCGTGTCAGTTTTACCTCTGCAGCCGAGAAGCTGGCTTATCAAGGGGATTGGGATAGAAATATCCCAGCCTGCGCTACCTGTCATGGCCCGTCGGGTGTTGGCGTGGATCACTTCCCTCGTCTTGCCGGTCAGCAGGAATATTATCTAGCGAAACAGCTCAATGACTGGAAACAGGGAAAACGCAGTGGTGATCCGCTGAATATGATGTCCCATATCGCCGTTCAGCTAACAACGGATGAAATCAAAGGCCTTGCGGGCTTTTTCTCAACCTTGCCAAGCGGGGGGCAGTAAACATGAAGACTATTCTTTCTTTACTCGCGATCAGTTTTGCCAGCAGCGTTTTTGCTGCCAATGAGCTGCCGGACCGTCAAACCGAGCTACCTGCGGTGAAAAAAGCGATGGATACCGATTATCTTCAACCTCGCTCGCTGGATCAGGTACCGGAGACCGAGTTCGGGAAAATGGTTAAGCTGGGTTACTCTTTGTTTGTCGATTCCCAGCAGATGCGCGGTGAGTTTGTCGGTAATGATCAGAACTGCGTTAACTGCCATATGCAAGCCGGTCAGAAAGCCAATGCCGCGCCTCTTTGGGCTGCTTACAGCGCCTATCCGGCTTACCGTAAGAAGAACGATAAGGTGAATAGCTATGCAGAGCGCATTCAGGGCTGCTTTACCTACTCAATGAACGGCGTACCACCGACTTATGACTCTGAGGAAATTAAGGCCTTGAGTGCCTATTCCTACTGGATGATGATGGGTGGCCTGATGGATAGGCATGGTATGAAAGGCCAAGCAGTGCCAGAAGTTAGTGCAAAACACCTACAGGCAGGCGCTAAAGGCGCGGATTTCCCGTTCCCAGATAAGATCACCAAGGCGTTTCCGGTTGAAGATCGTTCAAGTCTAAAAGGCCGTGGTTATCCCAAACTGGCCCAGCCTGAACAAACACCCTCAATAGAGCGTGGCTCTGACGTGTACAGCGCCTATTGCTCAACCTGTCACAGTGCTGACGGTCAAGGCATACGCGGTAACGACGGACGCTCTTATATTCCACCGTTATGGGGTGCTAGCGCCTATAACTGGGGCGCGGGTATGCACCGGATCAACACGGCTGCCTATTTTATCTATGAGAATATGCCTCTGGGTAAAAGCGCAACATTGACCAAACAGCAAGCTTGGGATGTAGCGGCTTATGTTAATAGCCATGAACGGCCTCAGGACCCACGCTTTAAAGGTGATCTACAGGAAAACCGTGATAAGTATCATAACCACCAAGGTTACTACGGACAGGAAACTAACGGTAAACTTCTGGGTAAGGACAGTTATCCGTCAGCGACGGTAGACGGCCAATAACCCTAGACGATGCCACCTGAGACGGTGGCATTTTTTTATCGTCCATTATGCAGGCAAGATCTACGATTACAGATTTTTGTTTATCCTCCCATAACGAAACGCTAGCTCAGCGATGGTATTAGCATCAAGCTTTTTCATCAAACTAGCGCGATGCACCTCTACCGTGCGTACCGCTATACAAAGTTTATTAGCAATATGTAGGTTACGATAACCGCTGATCAGCAGTTTTAGAATATCCAACTCCCGAGCGGTTAAGGACTCAAAGGCGACCTGCAACTGTTGTTTCTGTCTCTCGACCACAGAGCGCAGCAAAGCATCTTCAATAGCAGGAATCAGAGCCTCTGCCTGTACTGGCTTCTGGAAAAAGTGCGTGGCACCGGTCTGCAGAGCCTCTACAGCCATGGGCACATCACCGTAACCCGTCAGAAAAATGACCGATAACGGGCTACTCTGATCCAACAGACATTGCTGCAATTGCTGACCGTTCAGCCTAGGCATCCGGCTATCAAGAATAACGCAGCCGCTACTATTAAAATCAAGGGTATCCAGAAAGTTTATGCTATCTGTAAACGCTGATACGTTAAACTCATAATCCTCCAACATCACGGCTAAAGATTCACAGGCCGCTAAATCATCATCAACGATATAGACCGGCAGCTGTTTATCAAGGTGTTGCATTACGAAGTCCCTATTTTTTATTAGAATATTGTAGTGTTGCTGCATCTCGATTGGGCAGCTCAAGCATCACCGCACAACCATGGGGCACAGTATCCCTGATACGCAAAGTTCCACCATGCCTTTCGACAATATCCCTGCAAATGACCAGTCCTAGGCCTAAACCTTCCGGCTTGGTGGTTAGAAATGGCTTTGGATAGCCATCCAATTTTAATCCAGTGCCATTATCGGTAATACAGATCTGAACCGTCTCTGGCTGCTGTATCAAACGAATACTAATCTGTCCGGTATAAGCATGATTTTTGCTATCGCTTTGGCTGCCCTCTTGAGCATCTTTCTGGTAATCACAACAGGCATCAATCGCATTGCCTAGCAGGTTAACCACCACTTGTTGCAAACCGACCCGATCCACCGCTATCACGCAGTCAGACGCATCAGACTCAAACCGCCAGTGGATACTATGCTGTTTCAGCCCATGGGCCATAAGACCACAACAGTCAGCGATCAGCAGCTTCAGGTCACAACGCTGATAATCGATATTCGGCTGTTTAATCAGTTTACGTAGGCGCTGTATGATCTCATCAGTACGATCCAACTGCACAAACACCTGATCCAGAACTGAGAATATTTTATCAGGCGAGGCATTTTTCTTCAGGCGTAAGCGGGCACTTTCAGTAAAGTTGCGAATGGCACTCAAGGGTTGATTGATCTCATGGGCAATGGAGGAACCAAGCTCACCGACAATGGCGATACGCTGAGCGTGTTCCAGCTGGGATTGTTTCTCCGCTAGTTCCGTTAGGGTACGAGTCAAATCCACTTGACTGCGTTTAAAGCGAATCTGTAGCCAACAGTGATACATCCCCATCAAGAAAACCATCGCTAAAGCCACGAAAGCCCAATCCCTATGAACCTTCAACCAAAGCAAAGCCTGCTTCCAGAACGGCTGCATTAGCGGATGAAGATCTAGCGTTTCATACAGTCGGTCAACAGACAAATGGCTAACAGGCGTCGTCCAACCGCTGGCTCCAACGGCCTGAATAGCAAAGTGAGATGGTGGCAGCGCCAACAACGCCTGACCGATCTGCTTAGCCAATACAGGACTACCATGAGCCGTTTTGGCAATCGACCAGTTAGGGTATAGGTTCGTCGTCACCTGACAGGGGCCGTTGTTCGCAGCGTTCGCCCCAATCACCCGATACCCTTCAGGCGCTAACAAATCATCATGAATCATGGTCTCCAGTAAACAGACAGGTACAACTGCCGCAGCAACATCGTCATCCTGTAGCAGGTACAGACTGTCATCCACGGGATAGCCTAGAAAATGGGTATCGGCAAAAAAACGGTCGGGGTCTAGCCCTTGCTCAAGCAGGCTAAAATACAAGGTTAAATAGCCACCAAAAGCTTGTTCCGATACCGCCGCAATGGGCTGCTGATAGAGGTCGGAAAATGTCTTATATTTCGATGCCTGCTTTACCACCAACACAGAGCCAACACCGTGAGTCCCCATGTTTGGCTTCGTCAACGTTGCGATCCAAGACAGCTCAAACTGACGGCCCAGCTGTACCGCTTGACCGGGGTTGGTGATGATAAAATCCACCTTGCGCCGCTCTACTGCCTCCGCCATATTAACCAAGGTTAGCGGATGCAGCTTAAACGTCACACCATCAATCCGCTGACTAAGCCAATCAAAGGTCGGTTGCCATTTCTGGCGGGCGATCAAATCGCCTCTTGGAGCCAAAAGCCCGATATTAACCGTCTCATTAGCGACCGCTCCTACCGATGTCAGCGCCAATAATATCCATAGAAAAGATATAAAAACCAATCGGATAAGGCGCTTAAACAACAGAGAGGAAGAGGAAAAAAATAGCATGAGGGCTTCCAAAAGAGAGGGTGTCTAACCAAGGGCAGCGTGTAAAAACCGTAATAGGTTCTAAAACCCTCGATTTTATAGCCCTCGACCTGTCACTGAAAGCTCTATTGGCAGGATAAATGGAATAGCCCCCAAACACCTACTCACCTGCACGGTTTACCGCTATCCTTAACACTCTGTTTTTGATCTATTATCTTGATTTATTTGCATTACCATCTATTTTATCCGTTTCTATCCGCAGAGTGCTTTATCTATGATTCCCCCTGTTTCACCTGTTAGCCCAGAAGACTCCTCCAACTCAGATAAACAACTGATTCTTGAACAGGTGCCGGAGCTGGTACGTCAACTTCAATCTCAAGAATTGGCCCTGTTGTCCGCAGAGCCGGGGGCAGGTAAGACGACGCGGTTGCCCATTGCACTGATGCAGCATCCGGCATTCCAAGGGGGAAAAATCATAATGACGGCCCCTAGGCGAGTGGCGGCACAGGCGGCAGCCACTTATATGGCGGGGCTGATAGGTGAATACGTTGGGGAGCGTATCGGTTATCGGGTAAAGCAGGATCAGAAAATTAGCGCGCAAACCCGCTTAGAGTTGGTAACGTCAGGGGTATTACTGCGGATGCTGCAAACAGACCCAACACTGGAAGGCGTTAGCTTGGTTATTTTGGATGAATTCCACGAGCGCACGGTGGAAAGCGATCTGATTCTTGCTCTTTGTCGGCAGATGAATCTGCTTTATAGAGATGAGAACCCGACAGGGCTTTTGGTGATGTCCGCAACGTTAGCCCAAGAAGCCTTAGAAGCCGCGCTTAAGGTACCCATTTTATTTTGTGAAGGCCGCACCTACCCCCTTGAATATCATTACAGCCGAACCAGCTTTGCTCTATCGGATCGGGTTGATGCCACCATTGCCACCTGCCTTGAGATTCTAGAAAACCAAGACGGTGATCTGCTCTGTTTTCTACCCGGTGTTGGCGAGATCAATCGGGTTTATCAAGCATTAAGCCAGCCGTGTTTAAACGCAAAAGTCGACCTGCGCCAGCTTCACGGACAACAGAAATTAGCCGAGCAGCAAGCGGCGATTGCCCCCAGTGATAACGGCCAGCGCCGTTGCATACTCGCCACAGCGATCGCCGAAACCAGTTTAACCATTGAAGGTATCACCTTGGTGGTGGATTCCGGTTTAGCGCGGGAAGCCCGTTTTGATAAAGAAGCGGGAGTGGTGCGTTTACATACCCGATCGGTAACGCGGGCAGAAGCCAAGCAACGGGCAGGCCGTGCCGGTCGAACGCAAGCGGGTAGCGTGTTCCGCTGCTGGAGCCAAGACCAGCAAAGTACACTGGCATCTCAGCCGGAGCCGGAGATTAACCGACAGGATCTGAGTGAGCTGGCGTTGCAACTGGTGCAATGGGGTTCTGATAACCCCGATGAGTTTGATTGGGTGACACCGCCACCCAAAGCCCGCTGGCAAAGCGCTCTAAAACGACTGGAGCAATTGGATCTAATCTCTCGCCCCGCATCCCCTGGACTGAACACCCACGCGGGAGCCTATCAACTGACCGATCACGGCGCACTCTGTCGCCACTTGGTGCTATCCGCCCACTTAGCCCGAGGCTGGCTTGCCTTGCTAAAGGGGTCATCAGATGCGCCATTAAGTGATTCATTAACTACTTCACCCAACAGCCATTTAGCGGTTAATCGCCCAACGATAGAGGCTCTACAAGCCTGCGCTTTTGTCTTTAGTCTGCTGCAAGAGGGCGCACACCTACCTGAAAATGATTTATTCGCCGCCTGTGAACAGCTTATTAACGCCAAAGACAGTGCGAGTAAAGCCTTAACCCAGCGTATTAATTTAGGAGCTCAACGTCTTCTAAGGGATAGCCAACGTCTTAATCTGATTAAGACTAAAGAAACTGGATATAAGAACAGTCTCCCTTCATCAACATCATCAAGTTCCAACAGAGAAAATAGTGCCCATGGGAACACCGCAAAGAGCTTACTCTCACAGCTGGCTGATGCTAAGTTTTTGCAAAGCCTCAAAGCCAGTCTTTGCTTGGCTTACGCCGATAAAATCGGACTAAAAGCGACGAAAAGCAGTAAAACCACAGGCCAAACCGACGATCAAGCCGGTATTTATAAACTGAGCAATGGCCGCCAAGCACAGCTCAAAAGCCATCAAAAGCCTCTATTTTTAATTGCATTACATGCCCGTTCGTTTAGTCAAGATAGTCGAGAAACATTAACGCTTTGGCTAGAACTGGATAAAAATACAGTAAAGAATCAGTTAATGGATAAAATCCAACAGCAGCCCTTCTGTCACTGGCAGGACGATCGTTTAATTAACAGCGTACAAACCCGCTTAGGGGATTTAGTTCTAGATGAGAAGCAAGGTGAGAAACCCGATGATAGCGCGTTAATTCAGGCAGGGTGCCAGCGGGTTAAAGCACAGGGTTTAAGTTGCCTTCCTTGGCAAGATAGCGATAAACAGCTGCGCCAAAGATTGCAGTTTTTACATCAAAACAATAAAAAAGAAACATGGCCAGATTTCTCCGACCCCGCATTGCTCGCTAGCGTAAACGATTGGCTGGCACCTTTTCTTAATGGTGTAAAAAATCAAAAACTGTGGCAACAGTTGCCAATGAGCCAGTTGCTGAAAAGCCGCCTTAGTTGGAATCAGCAGCAAGCATTAAATCAACTTGTGCCAAGCCATATTAAAGTGGCATCGGGCCGGCAAGTCGCCATTGATTACAATCAAAATCCCCCTGTGGTGAGTACAAAACTACAGGAGATGTTTGGCACAGAAACCGTACCGGATATTGCCGGTGTTGCCGTTAGTATTCATCTGCTCTCACCGGCAGGCCGCCCCCTAGCGGTGACGTCTAACCTAGGAACGTTTTGGCGAGAAGTTTATCCAGAAGTGCGTAAAGAGATGCGCGGGCGTTATCCAAAGCATCCTTGGCCAGAAGACCCGCTAACCGCAGAAGCCACCCATAAAACCAAGCGACATTTAGCGCGTTAAAGCGATAGCCTCTGGTTCAAAGTGATAGCCACTGGTTCACCAGATATAAGCTGGCGGCAAGTAACCCTAGCGCAAAGACACCATAGAGTGGGCTTATCTCGCTCTGTTCTGGGCTAACGAGGTTCCAGCGATGGCTTTCCAACTGCACGTTAAGCTGATCGCCGCTATCGCTATGTTTTAATGCAACACGGTCATCGCTAGGGACTTGGGGTAATATCTGCCAAAAGTCTGCTCTAACGGCATATTCTGGCAACATATCTGCTAGGCCGTCGCAGGCCGAAATAGGCAGGCAGGCCTTGATGCGGATATCGTGACGGCGAGATGAATCCCCAGATTCTCCCGTTGATGTTTTTAGCGCCCCCATAAGCTGTGCTAAGGCTTTTTTGTCCCAAACAGCGGTATTGGCGTGGGTATCGTCTTCCGTTTCGTTGATGGCTTCAGCAACATAATGTACTGCGATCTCATCAATATCCTGTGCAATCTGCTCCTCTAGTAATACCGGCAACAATTTTTGCACATTTCGTTTTACCCCCTCTGGCACGTTAACCTGATGAAAGCTGACCAACTCTTGAGCTAAAAACAGGTATAGGTTGCTATGACGACTGTCGGCTTGAACCTGCTTTTTCTCTAACCAATGGTGAAAATCGATAAAATCACCACGTTCACTGGCGTGCTGGGGATTGCTGGCTAAATTAAACCATAGTAGAGGCTGGCCTTGGGTATCATTGGGGTGATAAACCACGGCAACATTTAACGACATAGCATAAAAGTCCTTCTGTACTGAAATCGATGGAGCATCATTAAAGGGCCTCTCCCCGCTGAAAGCGACTCTGTGCCACGGGCTGAAAACGACGCTGCAAAATATGAATAACTCCTGTATCTAAATCACGCTCCAACCAAGTGGTTAATCCAAAACGCTGATCTTGCCAATCAATTTGGGTGCTCACCATAAAAAACCGACTACGTAAGGTCAATAATGCGGCTAAGTTCGGGTCAAGGGCACGTTCAGATAAGAACTCACTCACCGAAACCACAGGGGTATATTCTATTCCTGTTAAGAGCTGCTTCGCCTGCTCTGGGCTGGTTGCTAATAATGCGGCTAACGCCTCGGGATTAGTCGCATTAATATTCAGCGTTGTGTTTCCAGGTAAAGCCACCACCTGCTCGCTAAACCGGTAGAGCTCTTCTTGACTGGCTCCGTTTAATAGAACCAGTTCATCGGTGTCGAGCAACAACTGGTTAGCGCTCCGGTAAGGCGGTGCTTTTAGCAGATAGTCATTGTCTTCAGAACCGGTTAACCCGGTTGGAATCGTATTGCTGTCGATCCAATCCAGGGTCTGATCCGCTAATCCCTCCGGTAGCTGTTGAGCTGCCAGTAAGCGGCGCAAGCCAGAAATATAAACGGCATCAAGCTGTCCGCTTTCTGCTTTTAAAAGGTTGTTCAGATTAAAGAAACCATCAAGGGGTAAAATTCGTAACCGAATTTGATCCTGCTCAGTCGTGCCCATATCAGCATCTAAGGGAAACAGATCCAACTGCCCCCAAGATTCTGAAGGATGATCATAGGCTTGATCGCCAGCGGACTGATCCTGTCGCCAGTCCTCTTTTAACAGGGCAATTGCGTAGCTTTCCGCCCCCAAGCCATAGGCTTCTAGCTGTTTTTGCTGCTGATATAGACTGGCTTGCTCTGCCTGTAAACTGCCTTGACTCATCATTCGTGTGGCCAGTACCGCTGCGATAGCAAAAATCAGTAACACACTGATTAAGGCTACGCCGGACTGTTTATGTAAAGAGGCTACGCGGGGTGATTTTTTGAGGGGGACAGAAACACCGTTAACATGAGCCTTAGAAATACGAACCTTAGAAATAACACGAAAAAACATTATCAAATGCCCTCCCGTGAAAAAATCCGCCGTACCTGTCCATAACTTTTTAGGGTAAAACTAATATCAACTCCCCTAGGTAGGGCAAGGAAATCGATCTGTCCCTGCTGATTTTCCACCGGCCAGAAGTCTTGCCACTGGCTTTCCGTCGTAATGCCTGCTCCTGTTCCCTGTTCAGTCATACCGAGAAGACGCACATTAAAGTGACTCACATGATTGAGTAGCAACTGTACTTGAGGCTTACTATCCTGCGCTCGATCCAGTACCGGCCAGATCAGACGCTGTAATTGATCGTTTTCCAGACGATAGGCGATACGCTGCTTAACACCAGTGCTGGCATTTCCTTGATCAGCCATAAACCACCCACCACTACGGGTAAACTCTAACGGTAGGCCACCGCGATAATGGGCGCTAAAGGCCGGTAGCGGATCACCCAGCTCATCGCGAATAGATCGACGGCTTAGGTGCTTTATATCCTGCTCAATAATGCTGACCGCTTTTTGTAGCTGGCTAAAGGAGGTAGAGCGTTCGCGGGTATGTTCGTAGGTACCGATGACACTATTCAATAATTGATAACCGGCCAGCCCGATAAATGCGAAAATCGCGACTGCAATCAACAACTCAAGCAGCGTAAAGCCGGCTTGAGCCTTTGAGTGTTCTTGAACCATAATGAGCTTTTTCTGACCCATAGATTACTGCTCACTTCGCATAAAAGTTGTCAGCTGAGCAAGGGCATAAGTGCCTTGGTTTAGCTGTCCCTCTTCATGGGCGAAGACTTTGATATCCACTCGAACCAAAAAAGGTGAATCTGTTGCCTTGACGTCAGATGTCAGCAAAAAGCGTCGTCCTGCTAGCTGTGCCTCTACACGCCCCTCACCAATCTCTGGAGCAACGCCCACCAATCTAAGCTCATTAATCCAGTTCTGAGCGGCCCAATTCGCCACTACGTTCTGCTCCAACTGGGCACTCTGGCGTAAATAACCACTGCTGGCGGTTAAAAGACCAGCGGATGCAATCGCTAAAATAGCTAAAGCGATCATCACTTCAAGTAGCGTAAAGCCCTTTTGAGTCGCCAGACGCTCACGCTGATGCCGTAGATGCTTATCGAAGCAGCTCATCTACTGAATAAGCTCCGCATAGTCAGCATTAAGCCGGTAGTCCAAAGCGATCGTACGCTTGGATTGATCCACTTGAACCTGACTCAACTGGCTAAAGCGACTAAACAACACTAAAAATGCTTGGGCTTGGCGCGCGTCGCTATAACGGAGTTGTAATTGGCTTGGCTGTTTAGGGTTATTACTGGCTTTATGCAAAATCAAGCTAAGCCGATACTGAGGTAATTCCATTTTCAACCAAAGATCAACCGGCATAGGGTCGATCATGCCAAATCGATTTAGGCGATCATAGGCGGCCAGCTGAGCACGTTCAATACGCTCCTCTTGGCTGGTCTGCCACTGCTGCTTTGCCTTAACTTTTTCAATAACAGGTTGCCACAGGAACAGATAAAACAGCGCTAAAACCAGCACCGCAATCAGTATTTTTAGCGCGCTTCGATCCCGTGCAGGCAGGGCGGCCCACTGGCTTTTTATGCGCGGGGGAATGGCCGCAGAAAGCTGTTGCTGCTGCGTTATGATCATCTGAGAAAGCTTACGGTTTATCTCTATCGGCATCTCGAATTGCATCCTGTTTGTTCTGCAGCCACTTAGTCTTCTCTTCACCTATTAATTAACCCTATTCACCTTATTCACCCACTCACCTATTCACTCACCCACTCACCTATTCACCTATTCATCACCTATTTCCGTACTTAATGCGTAGTCGGGAATGGACAGGCCATCACTGGTCAGCGTGACGACACGGCTGGGTAAGTCAACTAGATAGAAGCGGATCGTAAACCCAGCCGTCACTCCAGAAGCTGGGATCAAGAGTTCAGAGGCATCACCTTCTCTTTCCTCGCTGTCGCCCTCTCTCCGCCCTGAACCAAACGCCAACTTAAGTTGAAATTTAAACTCACGCTCTGGCTTGTAGTCCCGGAGGGCGCTAGCCTCCGGCGGTTGCCAGCGGCCTTCTGGCTGTCGTACCAATAGGTACAAAGGTAAGCCAGCACTCACTTGCGCGCCATTCTCGACGGATTCAGGGTCATCTTGATAGTTCGGCATAAACTGCTCAAACCGATAACCCTGCTCTGTTACCGTCAATTTTAGCGGCAAACCCTGTTCCGCCGCCGCTTGCTGGGCCAAGAGAAAGACACTGCGCAGACGCTCCGCCTCCGCTAATAACGTTCGCTGATCAGAGTGGCCGCCTCGCAGTGCGACGGTCGTGGTCAGTAAAATCCCAATAATAACCACGACCACTAGGATCTCGATTAGGGTAAAACCGGCTTGAGCCGGTGCTATCTTAGGGCGTATTGCCGTAGGCAAGGCTATTTATCCCAATTGCCAATATCTGCATCAGTACCTTCACCGCCTTCAACCCCATCAGCCCCTAAAGAATAGAGGTCAAAGTGACGACTTTTCTCTCCTGGACGTTGATAGATATAAGGGTTTCCCCAAGGGTCTTCTGGCATTTGTGGTAAGTAACCGTCAGGGTTCCAGTTTTTAGCACTGGCTGGTTTTTCCACTAAGGCTTTTAAGCCTTCACTGGCATTGGGATAGCGGAAGTTATCCAGCTTATACATATCTAAGGCATTACTGATGGAGCGAATATCATTTTTCGCTACGGTAACGCGAGCTTCATCTGGGCGGCCTAAAATAGACGGTGCAACTAACGCGCCCAAAATACCCAGAATAACCACGACAACCATAATTTCGATCAGCGTAAAACCACGCTGATGAACTAAGGGCTTATGTGCCTGTTTAGTCTGTTCCCTGCTTTTAATCTGCTGATTCATCATGACTCCTTAACCAATTAACTGATTCATATTTAAAATAGGTAATAAAATAGCCAATACGATGGTCAGTACGACGCCTCCCATCGCAATCAAAACCACAGGCTCAAACAAGCCAACAACCGTAGCGACTATCGCCTCTAGGGTTTTCTGCTGTTGCTTGGCCGCTCGATCGAGCATGTTATCCAGCTCACCACTACGTTCACCACTGGCGATCATATACATCATCATCGGCGGAAAACGCCCGCTTTGCTCTAAAGCTTTAAACAATGATCGCCCTTCTTTTACCGAGGTTGCAATCTGCTGAACCTGCTGGCGCATAAAGTGATTGGGCATCACGGCGGCGGCAATCGTAAGCCCTTCTACTAGAGGCACACCGCTGCGGGATAAGATGCTTAAGGTTCCAGCAAAACGAGAGGCATTAATACCTCGGCTGATTTTTCGGGTAAGGCGAAAATCCGTCAACCAACGGTCTACGTTCAAGCGAAATGCCGGTTTACGGTAAGCGGAAGAGAATGCCAAAAATCCAAGGCCCAGCAGTATCAGAAGATGTATTCCATACTGGTTTAAAAAGTCACTCACCGCGATTAAGCCTGCGGTTAACGGTGGTAGATCGTTACCGGTGCGAGTAAAGACTTTCACCACATCCGGCACCACCACCGCCAGCAAGAAGCTAACGATGGCAATAGACGCAACGGTTAACAACCCCGGATATAGTAGCGCTAACTGGATTTTCTGCCGAGCGTGTTCCCGTTGTTCGGTATAATCCGCCAGCTCATTAAGTACCAGATCAAGATGGCCCGCGTGCTCACCCGCTGCAACCGTTGAGCGAAACATCTCAGGAAAAGCATTGGGAAAATCCGCCATACCATCAGCCAGTGTATGCCCTTCCAATACCTTAGAGCGCACACCTAACAGCAGGCTTTTTACTTTGGGGCGTTCTGACTGAGCGGCCACCGCGTGCAGTACTTCTTCAAGGGGCATTGCCGCCTGAACCAACGTCGCCATCTGGCGGGTACAAAGTGCCAACTCTTTGACTGACATTCCGGGGCCAGACAGAAAACGGTTTGGCTTATCTCTAGACTCAGCAACCAGATCAACGGATACCGCAATTAGGTCTTTATCCCTCAGCAACTGACGAATATGGCGCGGACTTTCGCCTTCCATAACCCCTCTTTTTTTAGCGCCAGATGCCGTTACGGCCTGATAATTAAAGGCTGCCATAGGCCATTACTCCATTAATATCGCTGCCAATCATGGCCATATATTCGCTATCAATCATCTCGTGTCACACGAAGCACTTCTTCAACCGTGGTGATACCCGCAAGTACAAGTCGTAGGCCATCTTGTCGAATCGTTTGATAAGCGTTGCCACCTTGGGCTATCCCGTGGCGTAAATACTGATCAATTTCCTGTTCGCCAGACTGTTGATGGATTAAGCGACGTACGCCATCATCAACCGGTAGCAGCTCATAAATCCCCGTTCGGCCACGGTAGCCCTGCTGATTGCAGTGATCACAACCATCGGCATGGTAAAGCGTTACGTCGTGATCTACGGGCAGATCTAACAGTTGGCGTTCCGCTTGATCTGGTTGATAGGGCTTACGACATTCAGGACAGAGCACTCGAACCAAGCGCTGAGCCAGCACACCTAATAGGCTAGAGGCCAGCAGAAAAGGTTCAATCCCCATATCCTGTAGCCGTGTGACAGCACCGGCAGCGGTATTGGTATGCAGCGTAGAGAGCACCAAGTGACCGGTTAAACTGGCCTGCACAGCAATTTCTGCGGTTTCGATATCTCGAATTTCACCCACCATCACCACATCAGGATCTTGGCGTAACATCGCCCTAAGGCCACGGGCAAATGTCATATCAACCTTGGGATTGACCTGCGTTTGGCCGATCCCTTCAAGGTTGTACTCGATAGGGTCTTCCACCGTCATAATATTGCGACTGCTATCATTTAATGCCGAAAGAGAGGCGTAAAGCGTGGTGGTTTTACCGGAACCCGTCGGGCCTGTTACCAGGAGAATACCGTGGGGCTTAGCCAGTAGTTGCCTTAACCCTTCGTGGATCTGTTCAGCCATACCCAGTTGGGCCAGATCCATGCGTCCGGCATTTTTATCAAGGATACGCAGTACAACACGCTCACCATTACTGGAAGGTAGCGTTGAAACCCGAACATCCACTTCTCGCCCGCCTAAACGCAGAGAGATACGGCCATCCTGCGGCACCCGTTTTTCAGCGATATCCAACTTTGCCATCACCTTAATACGAGAAGTCAGCAAAGGCGCAAGGGCACGCTTAGGCTCTACCACTGGCCGTAAAACACCGTCCACACGAAAACGTACCAATAGGCGCTTCTCAAAGGTTTCGATATGAATATCAGAAACACCTTCACGAATCGCTTCCTGCAATAGGCCGTTGATTAAGCGGATGATGGGCGCATCATCCTGTTGATCTAACAGATCTTCGGTTTCAGAGACAGAATCCGCAAGACTGGCCAGATCCATCTGATCACCAATTCCCTGTACCATTTGTAAGGTTTCAGAGGAATCCGATTGATAATGCCGAGTGAGCTGATGTTCAAATTCGGTTGGTGACAGTATTTGCAAGGTAGAAACGGGGCCACAAAAACGCACCGCCTCGCCAAGGGCAGCACGGTTTAGTGGCTCTCGGGCAATGGCGATTAAGCGTTCAGATGGCTGATCCGATGACACATTAGCAGGCATAACTAAGATGCCCTGTTTCTTGGCAAAGGTGAACGGCAATATTCGCCTTTCCATAAAAGGAGCCGCTATATAAGGCGCGGGCGCATCAGAAACCATGCTAGTCTGTTCCATTGTCAAAACGCGTTCCACCATCAAATAGCTGCTCAACACGCCCTGAAGGTTGAGCCCCTGCTTTATCAGAGTCTTTATCACGACTTGAATGACTGCTTAAGCCGCCGTTACGAGCCTCAACCTGATAGATTCCTTGGTATTTGGCATTCGCGATCGCTTTCAAGCGATTGCCATCACGAATGATTTTCGGCCGCAGGAATACCAGAAGATTACGTTTGGTTTTTGTAATCTGAGTGCTACGAAACAATACGCCAAGTAAAGGAATATCACCCAGCAAAGGAACCTTGCTCACCGACTCTTGCACATCATCTTGTATCAAACCACCTAATACAATGGTCTCGCCATCGGAGACCAAAATCGTGGTATCAATCGAGCGCTTATTGGTAATACGGTCAGCGGAGCCGGTGGCTAAAGGATTGTCCGAAGGCACCAAGGAGGATACTTCTTGGTGTACTTTTAAGCGCACACTACCGTCATCATTAATCTGAGGTTTTACTTTTAACGTTACCCCAACGTCTTCTCGGCTGATCGTCGTAAAGGGGTTGGTGGTGGTAGAACTGGTGGTGGTGCCCGTTAAAAAAGGAACGTTTTGACCAACCACAAATTCCGCTTCTTCGTTATCCAGCGTCATTACGCTAGGGGTTGAAAGCAGATTCGCATTAGAAGCGGTGATTAAAGCTTGAACCAACAGACCAATATCATTGCCACCGGCACTGATAGCGCCCCCTAAGAAAGCACCATTGATCTTACCCACGGAAGCCGCCCCACCTGTGGTCGCAGCATCAGCAATAGCTGAACCCGCTGAAACCCCAGCGTTGCCAAAACTTGTGCCACCCACGGGGCCATTTTCAAAATCCCCCACCAGCCACTGCACACCAAGCTGTTCACCGTTACTGCCACTCACTTCAACAATAACTGCCTCGATAAGCACCTGTGCCCGACGCACATCTAATTGAGAAACAAGGTTCTTTACCTCGGACATCACCGCAGGCTCTGCGCGAATCACCAGAGCATTAAGGGATTCATCCGCTTGAAACTGTGCTTTTTCTGTTGGTACACCCTTGGCATTGGCAGGCTCGGAATCATTAATCAATTTAGTCAGCAGATCCGCCACCTTAACGGCTTCTGCGTAATTTAGTTGAATAACCTGGGTCACGCCTTTATTTTCGAAGGGCTGATCAAGCTTGGTAATCAGCCGTTTAATACGATCTCGATCCTGGTCGCTACCTTTCAGAATTAAGCGATTAGAGCGTTCATCGGCAACAATAGTAAAGCGTCCCGCTTGCCCTTTGGCTGAACGGCCTGATTGCGGTGGTACTAGCTCTTCAATTAACGTCGCTAAATCACCAACCCAAGCATAATTAAGGTTGATGACTTCAATTTGCTCATCTTTACCACCATCAATGCTCTCGATAATCTCTTTTAAGCGTGCAATATTGGCTGCATGGTCGGAGATAATCAGCGCATTAGAAGACTGCACTCCCGCCAAATGCCCATATTGAGGTACCAAAGGCCTTAGCACAGGGACGACTTCTGCAACCGTAGCTGATTTTAGCTGAATCACCTCAGTAATAAAGTTGTCACCGGTACGGGATCGAGATCGAGAACCTTCCTGCTTACTGGTTGCATTAGGGATAATCTTAACAGCGCCATCCGCTGTTTCTACGGCCACAAAACCATGAACATTCAGTACCGAGAGAAAGAGCTGATAAATAGCACTATCGCTCATAGAGGCACGGGAAATAACGGTCACTCGGCCCTTAACACGGGGATCGACAATAAAGCTTTTGCCTGTAATATCAGCAATTTGACCGATAAACGCTTCGATCTCTGCATCTTGGATATTCACTTTCCATTGTCCTGCAGAAAAGGCAGGCAGTGGCAACAAAAGCAGACCTATTAGAATAATTTTTTTAATCACCGAAACTCCGTGTCTCTTGTTGGCATTAACTCTGTGATGATGGTTATTAACGATCCGCGAATCATTAAAAATGATAGCGAAAACGTATCTCGCAAAAATATAACAATATTAACGACTTATCGGAAACGAAACTGCAAACTGCCGACTGCCTCGCTGAATCAACACTTCAACCTCTTTCTGCTGAGACAGCTGCCCTAAAAGCTGAGCATCATTTTGCGGACTACCGAGGGAATTACCATTGACCGATAAAATAACATCCCCCATCTCCAAGCCTGCCGAGGTTAATAGCGAAGCATAGGGACTGTTACCTACCTCATAACCACCGCCTGGGGCTGGACTCATACCGGCCTGCATCAAAAGTGCCTGCGGGTCTTCTTGGAATTTTTGCTGATACTTTCGCATAAACGCAGTGGAGTTTAAGCGACGAATATCAGCGCCAAGTTCAGTATCGGGCAAAGACTGTAGCTCTGGAGGCAAACCTTTACGTGGCGCAACGGCTCCAATTTGACGAGCGGGCTGCTGTCTTGGGGGAGCATTTACGGCAGGGGATAAGGTACCTTTGGTCCCCGGTTTTTTCTCTTTAAAATAGAGCGCTTCGGCATTACCGTCTCTATCTAATACCACATGATCCTCTTGCACAGAACTAAGGTGTATATTGCCCTCAACATTATCACCGACTTTATAGTAACGAGCAGTGCGGTTTAACGTCGCAATGATCGCGCCGGAGTCTTTATTTTCTGGGGCCACAAAAACCGCACTAAGCACCATTTTAAGCGGTGTTTTTGGCACAATAACCGCTCGGTCTGGTATATCTTGTCGAGTAAAAAGCCGGTCATAGGCCAGTGAGTTGGGTGTACTAACCGGCCGCTGACCAGCAATAAGCCAGTCCTCAATCTGCCTATTGGATAGTGTAACTGGGGCATTTTTTTGAAGACTGGTTGCGACCAAAGCACCGGCCTGCCAACCACAAACGCTCAGAATAACAGCGCCTAAGCCTGCTTTTAAAAACGGTGCAATGCGATTAAAAAAAGGCGCTACAAACGACTGCAACGGACTAAGATTAAGACTCAAAACAGCTTCTCCTTGTACTTAATCAAAGCCTGTTCGACGGGTTTTCTTGGTACCGGTAAGTCAGGAACTGCTTGTTTTAATCGACCAAAAACCGTGGCCGACAGCCATCCATCGGGGTTTAAACGAACATCAACCAAGGCCTTAGGCTGTTCAAGTGTTGTTACAATGGCGTTAATAACACCGTCCGCATCGGTTTTTGCCTTAAGCGCTAGCTGAGGATAACGAATTAACTGCGGCCTATCGGCTTTAGCCGGTTGAATAAAGTAAGTGTCACCGCCTTGCCAGATAACCGTCCCTTGCAGGAAACTAGGTCGAGCATTTTCAATTCGCCAGTCAAGCCGATTAATCGTAATATCACCGTCGATCCAGGCTTTATTGCGCTTTAACAGCGGATTAATCAATAATGGATTGATCGCTCCAGATAGCACCCCTTGACCTCCTGTTAACCCCGTTAACGTCACATTGGGAGATGCCAGCAACTGTAAGGATGTACCGGGGTACGTCATATTAACTGCCAACCAGTACCCTTGCTGCCAAAGCGCTGAAAAACCTAACCGCCAGCCAACTTTTAATTGAAGTGTTTGCTTCTGGTGCTGCAGATCCAGCACCGCTTCAGCATTCCAAATGCTACCGCTGATACTGGCCAGCCCTAACGCTTTCGGTAAACGCTCCGTTAGGCCGCTATAGCGCCACGCCAGCTCTGCAGGAAAATAGCAGATAAGCGCCAGCAAAAATGAGAGCGGCAGCAGCCACTTAACCAATGGCTTAGGAAAAAAAGCAGCCTGCTGGATAACATTCTGTTGACTACGATATTGACTCATAAAATCCTTCTAATAACAGGCGATGATTAATCTATGCGATTCCACAGCCCATCAATGGCCGCTATTTTTTCCTGATGAAGGGTCATTTCCTGATCATCCGCCATAATAATAGGCAGAGCAATTCGATCTGAACTTAAGCGTTGAATCGTAGACGCATCGGAGTGATCATTACCTTCATTGTCACTTTCGGCAACCAGCTTTAAGTCCGTTTGACCGCCGGTCATACGAAGATAAACATCCGCTAAAATCTCAGCATCGAGCAATGCGCCGTGCAATTCACGGTGGGAGTTATCAATATCGTATTTCTTGCACAAGGCATCCAATGAGTGCCGTGAACCAGGATGCATCTGACGAGACATCACCAATGTATCAAGAATCTGGCAATGGTCTACGGTTTTACCAAAGTGACTGCCTGTAGCTTCATCTAGCCATTTAAACTCATGATCCATAAAGCCCACATCAAAGGGGGCGTTATGGATGACCAACTGGCTGCCTCGAATAAAATCGAAAAAATCTTGAGCAATCTGAGCAAACACAGGCTTATCACTCAGAAATTCTGCGGAGATACCGTGTACTTCCTGCGCCTCAACATCAATATCCCGTTCAGGTTTAATATATTGATGATAAGTACGGCCTGTAAATTTGCGATTAATCAGCTCAACACAGCCGATTTCGATAATACGGTGTCCCAAAGATGCTTCAAGGCCGGTGGTTTCAGTATCTAGTACAACTTGTCTCATAGAACCTGTCTCATAGAATGAGTTTTGTGGAGTCAATATCTTAAATAAACCGATGACGACTTAGCAGCTTAATAGCTCGGCAATCGCCTCGTTGGCCAGTTCATCGGCGCGCTCATTATCAGGATGACCCGCGTGCCCCTTAACCCAAGACCACTCAACCTTATGCTGGTCAACGGCTGCATCAAGGCGCTGCCAAAGATCTTGATTTTTAACCGGCTTTTTATCAGAGGTTTTCCAGCCCCGTTTTTTCCAGTTATGAATCCACTGGGTGATACCTTGACGCAAATACTGGGAGTCGGTGGTTAACTCAACCGTGCAAGGACGCTTTAATAGCTCCAAAGCTTGAATCGCGGCCATTAACTCCATGCGATTATTGGTTGTCTCTGGCTCAGAGCCTTTAATCTCTTTGGTCACGTCACCATAATAGAGAATCGCTCCCCACCCGCCTGGGCCTGGGTTACCTTTACAACCACCATCCGTAAAAATTCGTACTAGATTACTCAATCTAAACTCCACACAAACGACGATAAATACTTGTTAATGATAATCTTTCGCTTATCGGCAGGGGCTATTCTATATTTTCAGCTGCCAATAAACCAACGCTATTCAAAGAACGGTTAAGGAAGAGCCAATAAGAAGAGGCATAAAAAGAGCCACAACAAAAAGAACCATCACTCACTAAAGCTTAGAGCTATTGATTGACGCAGGTTCTTGGTTGTCTGCATTTTTAGATATTGCAGCGTGAGTATTAGTCCCACTTCGACTTGCCACCCCTTTTGAAGCCGGTGATACTACCCCAGAAATAAATGGTCTTTGCTGCCAAGGTTGTCTAATCGGCGTTGAGCAACCGACCTCTTTTTTCGCCCAAACGATATACGCGGCTCCAAAGCTATTTAGCCAACCAATAGAGTCCAACCAACGGGTTTTTTCCAACCATTGACTGTTATTAATCGCGGGTCGACGCATAACCGTTTGAACATCTTCAATTCGATAATCCAAGAGCGTTAACCAATCATTTAAGCGACTTAAACCAATAAACCGCCCTCCCCAAGGTACAGAATAACGGGAGTGAACCGCTCGGCAAGCCCCCCAAGTGCTGACAGGGTTAAAGCCAACGATAATAAGATGCCCCTTATGCTGGGTCACCCGAGCAGCCTCCCGCAGCACCATATGAGGATTTTCAACAAAATCAAGCAGATGATGCAATACCACCACATCAATACTGTCATCCGGTAAAGGCAACGCATCAGCCTGAGACACTAAAACAGAGCTTCCCGCATCAGTCACTAATGCCGGGCTCCACACCATCGAGTGCTTAATAGGGCTTAAATGTTCTAGGCTCACATGGGGGGAAACACCCAAATTAAGAAAGTGATAACCAAAGGTTTTTGCCAAAAAAGGTTCCAGCTGAACAGATTCAGCGTCTAACAGCTCTCGTCCTAAAGGCTGACGCCACCAGTATTCTAAAGCATCCGTAAAAGCAGATAACTCTCGTCTATCTTTTCGCAATCCACTAAACGCCACAGATTCACCTATTCGCCTTGTTCGTATCCACGCTAGAAAAATACTTTTGCTACACCATTCTAACGAGCATTTTATGCCCTGAGTATTGAAATAATGCTAGAAGGCCATTCATTATGCTATAAAACAGGTACTTAAATACTGCAGAAAACCGATGCAGAGACTTAAGCAACCGTCTTCACCACCTTAGCCAATGGATACCTTTATGCTAGAAATCAAACCAATTTCAGCGTTCAATGACAACTATATCTGGTTACTGGCCGACAATGACAAGAAAGAAGCGTGGGTTGTCGATCCCGGCGATGCTAAGCCGGTAATAGCATCCTTAGAACAGCTTAATCTGAGCTTAAAAGGAATATTGATCACTCATCACCACCAAGATCATACTGGCGGCGTTATCGAGCTAAAACAGCGTTATGGCATACAAGCCTATGGCGCAGACGTACCAAGCTGCACCGATGTGGTGCTAAAAGAAGATGACACACTGGATATTTTAAATTGCACCTTTACAACGCTTGAAATTCCAGGTCACACGTTAGATCACCTTGGTTTTTATGCCCAAAATGAGCAGCTGCTGTTTTGTGGCGATACCCTCTTCTTTGCAGGATGTGGTCGAATTTTTGAGGGCACACCAGAACAGATGCATGCCTCCCTGCAAAAGTTAGCGGCGCTGCCGGATGAAACCTCAGTTTACCCAACCCATGAGTACACCCAAGCCAATCTTAAATTCGCTCTTGCGGTGGAGCCCGATAGCCCTTATGTGCTCAGAGCCATACAAAACACCAACCGTCTTCGTGACCGTAATTTACCGACTTTACCCACGACAATCGCTGCGGAAAAATGTCATAATCCGTTCCTCAGAAATCGTCAGCCCCCTGTTATTGCCGCCGCCATGGAGCAGGCAGGGTCATTAGTTATTGATCCTATTGAAGTTTTCACCGTTATTCGCCAGTGGAAAAATAACTTTTAATCAAGAAATAAGTGTTTAGTTATCTCATATATGATGGTTAATAAATTTAAAAAAGCCGGTTATTGCCTCTTACCTTTCACCTTGTCATTGGCATTAAGCGGCTGTATCACCAAGCCAAACCAACAATCATGGCAAGGGCAGGATACGGCAAAATCAGCGGTTACGCCTGCCACAGAAAGCTTTGTTGCACTGGAAACCTACCGAGCACAAAGCCAGCAGGTGGTTTATGATTTAGGTCTTGCCAATGCAGAACAAACTAACCCCAGTACTGAATGGCGCTCATGGGAAACCCCAGCGCTATCTGAATTTAATCTCTGGGATCGCCTGCTTCAAAGCTTCAAGCTAGATCTTGATGGCGACGATCCGCGCATCGCTGCTCAATTGAACTGGTATAAACGCCACCCCCATTACCTAGACCGAGTATTTACCCGCGCTGAACGCTATATGTTCCATGTGGTTAAAGAGGTTGAAGCGCGTAATCTACCCGGTGAGCTTGCACTACTGCCGATTGTAGAAAGCGCCTATGATCCTTTTGCTTACTCCCACGGACGGGCGTCGGGTATGTGGCAGTTTATCCCATCTACAGCCCGTTATTTTGGTATTGAAAATGATTGGTGGTATGACGGTCGCCGTGATGTTTTGGACTCCACCGATGCCGCGCTCACCTATCTTGATCGCTTAGCTCGCCGTTTTGATGGCGACTGGATGCATGCTCTTGCAGCCTATAATTCTGGTGGTGGAACCGTTAATAAAGCGATTCGCAAAAACCGAGAAGCAGGAAGACCAACGCATTTTTGGGCTCTTAGATTACCAGATGAAACCCGAGCCTACGTGCCTAAGTTGATCGCACTGGCCAAACTGATTAAAAATGCCGATGAATACGGTATCAAATTGCGACATCTGCCAAACGAGCCATATTTTGCGGCGGTTGATACCGAGGCGCAGATCGACTTGGCTCAGGCCGCCAAAATGGCCGATATTTCAATCAACGAACTTTATCTGTTAAACCCTGGTTTTAGCCAGTGGGCAACCTCACCTAACGGGCCTCACCGCTTGCTGGTGCCGATTGAAAAGTCAGAAATTTTCAAAGAAAATTTAAACAAAGTCCCCCCCCGTCAACGTATTGCTTGGCAGCGATACAAAGTAGCCTCTGGCGATAACCTAATTAATATTGCTAAACGCTTTAGAACAACCCCTGAATTGATACGAGATGCCAATCAAATCCGAGGCAACTCGATCCGAGCAGGCAGCAAACTGTTAATTCCGATCCCTAAGGCTAGCGCCAGCCATTACGCACTTAGCTCAAGCCAGCGACTGAAGAACAAACAAAGCTATGATCGCAGCAATACTGGCGGCAAAAAAATTGAGCACTTTGTACAAAAAGGCGATAGCTTTTGGGAATTATCTCGCAAACACAAAGTGGGCATACGTGAGCTAGCCCGCTGGAACGGTATGGCACCAACCGATCCGTTAATGCCAGGTAAGAAACTGATTATCTGGTCAAAAGCGAGCCCTTCAGCCTCAAATGTCCAAAAAGACCGCCAGATTATTCGACGGGTAGGCTACCGTGTCCGTCGAGGTGACTCGCTGGCGCTTATTGCCGGCAAATTTAACGTTAGCGTTAAGCAAATTGTAAACTGGAATAAGATCGATAAACGCAAATATTTGCAACCAGGCCAAAGTTTAACATTGTTTGTTGACGTGACTCGCAGCCGCTAATGAACCTAACGCGCGGCTTTAAGTCTTAATCTGGCTGATCTCGGAACAAAGGGTGCTCTGCACCCTTTTTTGTTGCCTATCGTTCTCAGTTCCGTATGCTTCCATAATGATAAAAAATCTTCGTAGCTTATTGAAGAATATAAGGAAATTGACAGGAGCCCTAATATGCCGACCTCTTTAAAATGTTTATCCATCTCAACGTGCCGGTCGCATTTAAAGCATCGACCAAGGCTAAAAAAAATTTCTCAGTTTAAGTGGCTAAGCCAGCTTGCCGGCTTATGTTTAACCCTATCGCTATCACCAACCTTGATGGCCCAGCCGCCACAACATGGCTTGGCGATGCACGGCGACTTAAAGTACCCTGCAGATTTCCAACACTTCGACTATGTTAACCCCAGCGCACCCAAGGGTGGCACTCTTAAACAAGCGGCCTTAGGCACCTTTGATTCCTTAAATCCTTTTATTATCAAAGGGGTCAGCGCATCAGGCATCGGCCTAATTTACGATACTTTGATGGAATCTTCCGCCGATGAACCCTTCTCTGAATACGGCTTACTGGCTAAAACCATTACTCAAGCCGATGACAACAGCTGGGTTGAGTTTGAACTGCGCTCGCAGGCTCGCTTTCACGATGGCAAACCGGTAACACCAGAAGATGTCATTTTCACTTTCAATGCATTACGTGAGCAAGGTCGTCCATTTTACCGCGCGTACTATGCCGACATTAAAGACATCGTAAAAGTCGATCAAAACAAGGTGCGTTTTAACTTCACCATCACGGACAACAAAGAGCTACCCTTAATTATTGGGCAAGTACCTGTATTGCCAAAACATTACTGGCAGGATAACGATTTTAGCAAAACCACATTAACGCCTCCCCTTGGCTCTGGCCCTTATAAAATCGCCAAGGTAGAAAGTAGCCGCTCTATTCACTATCAACGCGTTGACAATTATTGGGGAAAGGATCTTCCTATTAACCAAGGTCGTCATAATTTTGATCAATTGGTATTTGAATACTACCGTGATGGCACTGTTGCCCTTGAGGCCTTTAAGGCAGGCAGCTTAAATTTTCGACGTGAAAACAGTTCAAAATTCTGGGCGACAGCCTATGAGTCACCGGCATTAAACGAAGGTCGTATCATTAAAGAAAATATTGATCATAAGAACCCAACCGGTATGCAGGCTTTTGTCTTTAACCTTCGCCGTGATAAATTTCAGGATATTCGGGTGCGCCAAGCACTCAATCTAGCCTTTGATTTTGAGTGGACCAACCAAAACTTGTTTTACGGCGCGTATACCCGAACCGAGAGCTATTTCTCTAACTCTGAACTGGCCGCAACCGGTTTACCTTCTGTAGAAGAAAAGGCATTACTGGCTCCCTTTAAAGATCAACTCCCTGAAGAGGTTTTTACCAAAGCTTTTGCCCTAAACAAAACCAAGGCTGATGGCAATATTCGACAGGAACTTCGCCAAGCAGCCCGCCTGCTAAAACAAGCCGGCTGGGAGATTAAAGATGGCAAACGTATTGATCAAAACGGCCAACCCGTTGAGATTGAAATGCTGCTTTATGACTCAACCTTTGAACGTGTCGTTCACCCATACAAAAAGAATCTTGAACGCTTAGGCATCACGTTAAATACTCGTATCGTCGATACCACGCAGTATATCAACCGAGTGCGTAATTTTGATTTCGATATGATGGTGCATAGCATCGGCCAATCTAATTCACCGGGCAATGAGCAGCGGGAGTTTTGGCATTCAGAATACGCCAACAAAGTCGATTCCAGAAATATTATCGGCATTCAAAACACTGTCGTAGATGCACTGGTTGAAAAAGTGATCACTGCCGGTTCTCGTCATGAGCTGGTTATCGCATCTCGGGCGTTAGATCGGGTTCTACTTTGGGGTCACTATTTAGTGCCTCACTTTGGTATCACCCAATACCGCGTGGCCTACGATCAAGCGATAAAACATCCTAAAAAAACACCGCCGTATCAGCTAGCAACCGATACATGGTGGTATCAGGCACCTTAATTAAGCCATGTATAAACCATAAGTCGGCCATGAACAAACAATTGACCCAACGTTTTATTTGAATATGATAAGCCCGCCTGCCAGCGGGCGCTTTAGGAATTGCCTATGTGGAGCTATATCGCGCGGCGTTTACTACTGATGATTCCGACACTATTCGGAATTATGCTGCTCAATTTTATTATCGTTCAGGCCGCCCCCGGCGGCCCCGTGGAACAAGTTTTAGCACAGCTGGATGGTTTAGATAGTCAGTCCAGCACTCGCATAGGCGCAGGCGAACAGGCAGAGCTACAATCCCAAAGCAGCCGTTCCGATTATCGTGGCGCACAGGGTATTGACCCACAGCTCATCAAAGATATTGAACGCCAGTTCGGTTTTGATAAACCCGCCCACGAACGCTTTATTCAGATGATAGGCCAGTACCTAACCTTTGATTTTGGTGACAGCTTCTTTCGGGATAAGTCAGTCTGGGATCTTATCTTAGAGAAGATGCCTGTTTCTATCTCCCTAGGGCTTTGGACGACCTTAATTGTTTACGGGATATCGATTCCACTGGGCATCCGAAAAGCGGTTCAGCACGGCTCACCCTTTGACGTTTGGTCATCCAGCATTATTATTGTGGGTTATGCTATTCCCAATTTCCTGTTTGCGATTCTTCTGATCGTGGTCTTTGCCGGTGGCAGCTACCTTGACTGGTTTCCATTACGAGGATTAACCTCCGATAATTTTGACCAACTGCCTTGGTATGCCCAAGTAGGTGATTATCTCTGGCATATTACTTTACCGGTGCTAGCCTCTGTAATTTCAAGCTTTGCCACACTGACGATGCTCACCAAAAACAGCTTCTTAGACGAGATTAATAAACAGTATGTGATGACCGCCCGAGCCAAAGGTGCTTCTGAAAAACGGGTGTTGTACGGGCATATTTTTCGAAATGCGATGCTACTGATTATTGCCGGTATGCCCGCAGCATTAATCGGTATTTTTTTCTCCAGCTCACTATTAATTGAGGTGATCTTCTCTTTAGATGGCCTCGGTTTATTGGGTTTTGAAGCCGTTATGCAACGAGACTATCCTGTTATCTTTGGCACACTTTATATCTTCACCCTAATCGGCCTATTATTAAAACTGATCAGTGATATCACCTATATTCTAGTTGATCCAAGAATCAGCTTTGAAGGACAGAATCGCTGATATGACTCTATTTTCTTCTTTACGGGCAATAAAAACCCTAACCTCTTCTCCCATTACCCAGCGTCGACTGGCCAGTTTTAGACGTAATAAGCGCAGCTATTGGGCATTCATCGTCTTTACATTGTTATTCACGTTAAGCTTATTTGCGGAGCTGATCGCGAATGATAAACCGCTACTGATTCAGTATCAGGGGCAGTGGTTTACTCCAGTGCTTGAGTCGTACCCAGAAACAGCCTTCGGCGGCGATTTCACCACGGAAGCGGAATACACCGATCCTTATATTCAAGAGCTGATAGAAGCGGAAGGCTGGATCATCTGGCCGTTAATCCATTTCAGTTACGACACCATTAATTACCAACTGGATCAGCCGGCCCCTAGCCCCCCAACAACCGAGAACTGGCTAGGCACCGATGACCAAGGGCGGGATGTTCTTGCTCGGGCGATCTACGGTTTTCGTATCTCTATGCTGTTTGCCATCGCTTTAACCCTAGGCAGTACTTTGGTTGGCGTTTTTGTCGGGGCGATACAAGGTTTCTTTGGCGGAAAAATAGACCTAGTGGGGCAGCGTTTTATTGAGATCTGGTCCGGCCTGCCAACGCTTTTTATTCTGATTATTCTTTCAAGCATTGTGGAACCTAACTTCTGGTGGCTGCTCGGTATTATGCTGCTATTTAGCTGGATGGCGCTGGTGGATGTTGTGCGTGCCGAGTTTTTACGTTGTCGCAGCCTTGAGTATGTCACCGCGGCCAAAGCCCTAGGTGTTCCAAATCATCTGATTATGTGGCGTCATATGCTACCCAACGCCATGGTAGCCACTATGACCTTTATGCCCTTTATTTTTACCGGTGGCGTTTCAACATTAACCGCATTAGATTTTCTTGGTTTTGGTTTGCCACCGGGCTCGCCATCCCTGGGAGAGCTCGTTGCTCAAGGGAAAGCTAATCTACATGCCCCTTGGTTAGGTATTACCGCCTTTATGGTGCTCTCAATTATGCTCACCCTGTTAGTTTTTATTGGTGAAGGCGTACGGGATGCCTTTGATCCTCGTCATACCGGAGGCTCCCGATGAAACATTCAACTCCACTGCTGCAGGTTAATAACCTGACCCTTGCCTTTGGCGACCAGCCTCCCATCGTAAAAGAGGTTTCCTTTAGCCTATCTGCCGGTGAGACCTTGGGTTTAGTGGGTGAAAGCGGCTCTGGCAAATCATTATCAGCCTTAAGTATTCCTCGCTTATTACCCTCTAACGCCCAACAGCTCTCCGGTGAGGTTCTATTTGATGGGCAAGCGCTTGGTCAGGCCGACGAACGTACGTTAATGGGTCTGCGGGGCAATCGTATTTCGGTCATCTTTCAAGAGCCGATGTCATCGCTTAATCCGCTGCAAAGTATCGGCAAACAGGTCGCGGAGATCATCCGCTTACATCGTCCGTTCAGCAAAGAATCACTGTTTCAGGAGACCGTTGCACGGCTTAAAGAAGTTGGCATTGAGCAGGCAGAAGAGCGTTATCAAGCCCTACCTCATCAGCTTTCCGGTGGCCAGCGCCAACGTGTCATGATTGCCATGGCTATCGCCAACGAACCCGAACTCTTAATCGCCGATGAACCGACAACGGCGTTAGATCAGCAGATCCAGGGGCAGATTTTAGATCTGATTCAGTCTTTGCAGCAGAAATACCAGATGGCAGTGCTGTTAATCACCCATGACCTGAATATTGTGCGTGATTATGCTGACCGTGTCTGTGTGATGCAGCACGGCGAGATTATCGAACAAGGAACCACCGAACAGATCTTCAACCAGCCAACCCATGACTACACCCGTATGCTGCTACAGGCCGATCCTGAAGGTGAGCCGGTTCCGTTAAAAGAATCTGCCCCAGAGCTACTTAAGGTGGAACACCTTAATGTTTGGTATCCCATTCGCCAAGGGCTCTTCAAAAAAGTGGTCGGCCATATTAAAGCGGTCACCGATGCTGATTTTAGCTTGCAGCAAGGGGAGTGTGTTGGTTTTTTAGGGGCGAGCGGTTCCGGTAAAACCTCTTTAGGAATGGCTATTTTGCGTCTAATCGAAAGTGATGGTTCAATCCATTTTAACGGGCAGGATCTTAGCCAACTATCCGCCGAAGAGATGCGCCAAGCCCGAAAGCAGATACAAGTGGTACTGCAAGATCCGTTTGGCAGTTTAAGTCCTCGTATGACCATAGGCGATATTATTGCTGAGGGCTTAAGGGTGCATTACCCCGCCCCTGAACCAGAGATAGAGGCCTTAGTCAGCGCCGCAATGCAGGAAGTTGGCCTAGATAGAGATAGCCGTCATCGTTACCCCCATGAGTTTTCTGGCGGACAGCGCCAACGCATTGCCATTGCTCGGGCTTTAATCCTGAAACCCAAACTGATCGTACTGGATGAACCTACCTCTGCCTTAGATAAAAGTGTGCAGAAACAAGTGGTGGAGCTGCTAAAGTCACTGCAAATTAAACATCAGGTCAGCTATATATTGATTACCCATGATCCAACAGTGGCACGGGCCATGTGCCATAAGGTGCTTCATCTTGACCAGTAAACACTTTATGTTCACCGGTAAATGCCCTGCTTTAACCCATAAACGCTTGGCTGGGTTAATCATTCCATTAATCGTTGTCGGTGTTGTTATCAGCCTTGCGGATGCGGATCAGATTTTATTTATCCATATTAATAAACTGGCTCAGCACCTGCCTGATATGATCTGGACAAATATCACCAATATGGGCAGCACACTGGTAGGCGCAGTACTCATTAGCCTTTTATGGCATAAATATCCTCACCTTGTGCTCCATACGATGATTACGGGAACACTTTGCACCCTTTGTGTTTATAGTCTAAAAATCGGACTGGATATTACCCGCCCTCATCTAGCGCTGGATCATCAACTATTTCACTTTATTACAACGGATATTAACTCTCCGGCTCGACCATCAGGGCATACAGCCACCGCTTTTTTTGTTGCAGGGACATGGCTAACCCTCATTGATTCAAGACCTGTCCAAGCTTTAATTTTGATTCTCGCCAACCTTATTGCACTGTCCCGTATCGCCATCGGTGTGCATTGGCCTTTAGATCTTATTTGGGGTGCCGTTATAGGCTTAAGCATGGGGGTTGTTGGCTCAGGAATTATCCGCCAGATGATACCTTCCAGCCCAAAGGCTGAAGAACTCTATCGCGCCCTAGGCAGCGTATTATGCTTACTCCTCGCTTACTATTTTTACCTTAGGCCCCTACCCTACCCAGACACCAATACCGCAAGCTATAGCCTAATTTATGCACTACTAGGCTATTCATTAGGACGGTTAGTTTATCGACTATCGGTTGATAAAAAAGAGATAGCTTGACCGTAATACATTAAATAACCTATCCAGTAATTCTCTATGCCCACCCAGATAGCAAAAGACCAGCCTCAAATAAGGCTGGTCTCATATGGTTACGCTATGAAAAGCGGTAAGCAAAAGCTCACCGTATAGCTCTAAAGACGCGTAATATCTGCTTGGGACGCAACGCTAGCACGAACCTGCTGCACGGTATTACGGGCTTGAGATAAACGAATCGCCTGTTCATAGAAAGCGACAAACTCTTCAGATATTTCTGGTTGAGCCACGCCAGTAACTTGTACCAAGTAAACCACATCACCGGAAACGACCTGTTTAACACTGCCCTCAGCTTGAGAAAATGCCTGCTGAACCACAGCGCGAGGTACAGACTGATCAACACGGGAAACCCCCGCTACTGTTTCTACAGTAAGCTTGGCTGTTTCAGCAACGTTAACAAGGCCAGCCTCACCTGCACTTGCAATCAAGGTTTCTGCTTGCTTCTCTACCGCTTTAACCTGTTTCTCCAAAGTTAGCTTTTGGCTGATCTGTTCAGCAACCTCTTCCAAGGGCTGAATAGAGGGTGCTTTAACAACTGCAGCACGGATCACAACCGCAGACTTATCATCAAGCTCAATCAGGTCACTGTTTTCACCGTTGTCTTTAACAACCTCAGAAAAGGCGGCACGAATAACACTCGGATGAGAAGCGATGCCTTCGCCACCTTGCGCAGAAAATAGCGCTGTAGACTCAACATCTAACTTAAACTCTTCGGCTGGAGCCTGAAGGTCAGATGATGCAAAAGCCGCATTAGCCAGCTCTTCGGTCATCAACAGATATTTTTTAGCGGCTTTATTCGCTTTTAACTCTGCTAGTAAGGTCGGTTTCATCTCATCAAGGCTAGCCACAACGGGAAGCTCTTTTTTATCCAGATAAACCAAGTGCACACCAAACTCTGTTACAACAGGATCAGACACACCACCTTCTTCTAAGCTAAACAGCGCCTGTTCAAAATCCGCATCAAAGCTGTCAGGCTCCACAAGGCCGAGTTTACCGCCGTTAGCAGAAGAGCCGATATCATCGGAAAACTCCTTCGCTAATTCAGCAAAGGAAGCACCTTCATCAATACGTTTTTTGAGTGCGTTAAGCTCTGCAACCGCTTCATCTTGGCTCCGCTCTTCGGTGTCGAGCAAGATATGCGAGGCATAGTAGCTGGCTTGACGGCGACTGGTCTGCTCATAGCGGTTGTAAGCGCTTTCAAGCTCTGCATCGGTCACGGTGGCATCGGCTAGAAAATCATCTTGGCTGATACGGATATAGTTTAGCTGTACACGCTCAGGCAGACTGAACAATGTACGATTGTCCTGATAGTAGCTTTCAACGTCAGCGTCAGACACTGAAACATCAAGCTGCTGCTCCGCTTTTAAAGCAACGTAGCTGATATCACGAGTTTGGCTATCTAATGCCATCACCTGCTCAACATACTTCTTGGGTAGAAACTCGCTAAGGCTAACACCGCCTTGGAATTGGTTGATCAGAACATCTTTCCGTAACTCTTCACGGAATTGGCGCGGCATCATACCAACCGTGCGTAACATGGTATTGAACTGGTCAGGACTGAACTGACCATCAGGTCCACGAAACTCTGGCGTGCTTAAGATCAAGCGATCAATTTGAAGCTCACTAACCACTAAGCCACCCTCTTGGGCTGCTTGTAGCGCTGCTTCACGATCAATTAAACCTTGAAGCGCACGCTGGCGAATGAGATTCTCATTCAGGTTAGAAGGATCCGCATCAGGCCCCATTTGAGAAAGAACCTGGCGCACTTGTCGTTGTGTTGCTGTTTCTAAATCATAACGGCTGATTTTAGCATCGTTGACAGTGGCAACTTCATCGCTGCCTCCAGTGAAAGCACCAACAATGGCATCAAGACCAAACATGGCGAAGGTTAAGATAATAAAACCTACGATGACTTTAACCACCCAACTGGATGACTTATCCCTGATGTTCTGAAGCATTTAAATGTCTCTTGTGGGTTTAAATTATAAATGTGTATGTGAAATTAAAATGATTATAACCGTCTGGGCGGCAATACAAAATGCTGTTCCTACAAATACAGAAACTAAATGAACGATGGTACAGAAACTAAATGAGAGATGGTACAGAAATAGAATGTTCGCCTAAGCATCGTTGAGAAAGGGCACTTAAAAAAAAAAGCACATCCGAAGATGTGCTTTTTTCGATTTGGCGGATCGGACGGGACTCGAACCCGCGACCCCCGGCGTGACAGGCCGGTATTCTAACCAACTGAACTACCGATCCAAATCTTTTACTCTAAGACCGAATCTTAGTTTACAGCGTCTTTCAAAGCTTTACCTGGCTTAAAGCTAGGTACTTTAGCGGCTTTGATTTCGATCGGAGCACCCGTTTGAGGGTTACGACCTGTACGAGCTGCACGCTCTTTTACAGAGAAAGTACCAAAGCCAACCAATACTACTGAATCACCCTTTTGAAGAGATTCAGAAACGGTTTCGATCATCGCGTCTAGTGCACGACCAGCAGCAGCTTTAGGAATATCAGCAGACGCTGCAATCGCATCAATCAGTTCAGACTTATTCACTCTTCACCCCTTAACAATATGGCCAACACGGCCAAAAACAAATGCGCAGATTTATTGGTGGCTTACGCAGAAAAAACAGGCGCAATTTATACCAATAGACCTTCAAAGCGTCAAGTAATCTAATGAGTACTTGCTTGAGATCCGCTATCTTTTCCCGCTGAGGCATCATCCTTGGCCAAAGGAGCAACAAATGGAACCGGTTGAGAGGCTAAAGCAATCTCTAATACTTCATCAATCCACTTAACAGGACGAATGTCCAATTCATCTTTAATGGCATCCGGAACCTCTTTAAGATCCTTTCGGTTCTCTTCCGGTATGATGACCGTTTTTATACCACCACGACGGGCCGCCAGCAATTTTTCTTTCAGGCCACCGATCGGCAATACTTCACCGCGTAGGGTAATTTCACCGGTCATAGCAACCGTACTTTTAACAGGAATACCTGAAAGTACAGAAATCAACGCTGTACACATACCAATACCCGCACTTGGGCCATCTTTTGGTGTAGCGCCTTCAGGTACGTGAACATGCACATCACGTTTCTCATAAAACTGCGGATCGATTCCCCAGCCTTCAGCTCGACCACGAACAACGGTCATTGCCGCCTGAATCGATTCTTTCATAACATCGCCAAGGGAACCGGTATGGATTGTACGTCCTTTACCCGGCACAGAGGCCGCTTCTAAATTAAGTAGCTCACCACCAACCTGTGTCCAAGCAAGGCCCGTTACACGTCCAACTTGATCCTCGACATCAGCGAGACCATAACTAAACTTACGAACGCCACAGTACTCTTCAATTTTCTCTTGAGTGAGTTCGATGATGTCGCTAAAGCCTTCTGAACCACGCTTAATAATATCTCGCACGGCTTTACGGCAAACTTTAGCAATCTCACGTTCAAGGCCACGGACACCGGCTTCACGGGTGTAGTAACGAATCAGTTCGAGCAAGGCGTCTTTATCAAAAGACAGCTCTTTATCACTTAAACCATTTTGTTCAAACTGCTTTTTAACCAAATAGCGCTCAGAGATCGCCAGTTTTTCATCTTCGGTATAACCCGGTAAACGAATCACTTCCATACGGTCAAGCAATGGGCCTGGGATATTCATCGAGTTAGAAGTACAAACAAACATCACATCGGAAAGATCATAATCAACTTCCAAATAGTGATCATTAAATTTGCTATTTTGCTCTGGATCTAACACTTCTAACAGTGCCGATGCAGGGTCACCACGGTGATCCATACCCATCTTGTCGATCTCATCTAGCAAGAATAGTGGATTTTTCACACCCACCTTCGACATTTTTTGCAATAGCTTGCCTGGCATAGAGCCAATATAGGTACGGCGATGGCCTCGAATTTCAGACTCATCACGCACACCGCCTAGCGCCATACGCACATATTTACGATTAGTCGCTTTGGCGATCGATTGACCTAGCGATGTTTTACCAACACCAGGAGGGCCAACCAAACATAAAACAGGGCCTTTTAGCTTCTTCACGCGTTTTTGAACCGCAAGATAGTCCAAAATGCGCTCTTTAACTTCTTCTAAACCGTAGTGATCCGCTTCTAGAACCTCTTCTGCCTTTTCCATATCGTGGGAAACTTTAGAGCGTTTTTTCCACGGTAGGCTAACCATCCAGTCGATGTAGCTACGAACCACTGTGGCTTCAGCAGACATTGTCGACATCATCTTAAGCTTTTTAAGCTCAGTCTCAGCCTTGTCTTTTGCTTCTTTTGGCATGCCCGCACTTTCAATACGTGCAGCCAATTCGTCAATTTCTGAGGTACCGTTGTCCAGCTCGCCCATCTCTTTCTGAATCGCTTTCATTTGCTCATTCAGATAGTACTCGCGCTGATTTTTCTCCATCTGCTGTTTAACACGACCACGAACACGTTTTTCCACTTCAAGCAGGTCGATCTCAGTTTCGATGTAAGTCATCAACTGTTCAATGCGATCGCGAACCTTGTCTGATTCCAGCAGTTTTTGCTTTTCCGCCACATTTAAAGACAAGTGAGCCGACATGGTATCAACTAAACGGCTTGGATCACTGATATTCTTTAACGACGTTAACACTTCAGCAGGAACTTTCTTACTGAGCTTTGTGTACTGCTCAAACTGATTCATTAGTACGTGGCATAGGCTTTCAGCCTCGCGATCACTTAACGCTTCAGGATCACGAATAACAACACTGGCCTCTAAAAACTCACCACTGTCCACTACCGCTTCAAGCTCTGCACGGGAATCACCTTCAATCAGTACTTTAACCGTACCATCGGGCAATTTAAGCAGCTGTAATACCGATGCAACCGTACCGACTCGATACAGGTCATCCACTGCAGGCTCATCAACACCTGCTTCTTTCTGCGCTGCTAGGAAAACCTTCTTTCCATCAGCCATTGCCGCTTCTAAAGCATTAATAGAACGTTCACGTCCAACAAACAGAGGCAATACCATTTGTGGAAAAACAACAACATCCCGCAAAGGCAATAGCGGGAACGTCTGCGTATCTAATGCGTCTTTTGTTTGTTTCTGCTCCATAGCAGAACCACCTCTAAACCGGAACGTACCGGCCAATCCAATACGTTAAAAATCTTATCTATTTTAGACAAATGGGGTCGTTAAAAAATATTACAACCCTTTGATCTGGCGTGAAAAATTGTTCAAGTTATCGTATTTCTGATCATCAAAAAAGAATCGCAAGAAAAGAACCGTCAAAAAAAAAGGGCCCCTAGGGCCCCTTTCTGATACAAACCTTATCCCTTATCACCGGAGACAAGATCTGGTTTCTCGTTACTGTAAATCAACAGAGGCTCTGATTCACCACGAATAACACTATCATCAACCACAACTTTAGAGACACCTTCCGTTGAAGGGATCTCGTACATGGTTGGCAGAAGAACGGATTCAAGAATAGAGCGCAAGCCACGAGCACCTGTTTTGCGTTCCATTGCCTTTTTAGCAACAGCTTGCAAGGCTTCATCGCGGAACTCTAGTTCTACGTCTTCCATCTCAAATAGCTTAGCATACTGCTTGGTTAATGCATTTTTAGGTTCTTTCAAGATCTGAACCAGCGCTTCTTCATCCAGCTCTTGCAGCGTCGCTACGACAGGTAAACGACCAACAAACTCAGGAATCAGACCAAAACGAACTAAATCCTCTGGCTCAACATCAAGCAGCATGGTACCAACAGATTTTTCAAGTTCTTTACTCTTCACTTCAGCAGAGAAGCCAATGCCGCCTTTGGAGGAGCGATCTTGAATCACCTTCTCAAGGCCTGCAAATGCACCACCACAAATAAAGAGAATATTAGAGGTATCAACCTGTAAGAACTCTTGCTGTGGATGCTTACGTCCGCCCTGAGGAGGAACAGAAGCAACCGTACCTTCAATCAGTTTCAATAGTGCTTGCTGAACACCTTCACCGGAAACATCTCGTGTAATCGATGGGTTATCAGACTTGCGGGAGATTTTATCGATTTCATCAATATAAACGATCCCGCGCTGCGCCTTTTCAACATCATAGTCGCATTTTTGCAGAAGCTTTTGGATGATGTTTTCAACATCTTCACCCACATAACCGGCTTCTGTCAGCGTAGTCGCATCAGCGATTGTAAAGGGTACGTTCAATAAACGCGCTAAGGTTTCTGCCAACAGTGTTTTACCACTACCTGTTGGACCAATAAGCAAAATATTACTCTTGCCTAGCTCAACATCTGTTTTGGTACGACTATCATGGCGCAGACGCTTATAGTGATTATAAACAGCAACCGCTAATGTCATCTTAGCCTTTGGCTGACCAATAACATATTCGTCAAGTGTCGTACGAATTTCTTTCGGTGCAGGTAGACGGTCTGACTCAGATTCAGGCTTATCTTCCATAATCTCTTCACGAATAATATCGTTGCAAAGATCAACGCACTCATCACAAACATAAACAGAAGGGCCGGCAATCAGCTTGCGTACTTCATTCTGATTTTTTCCGCAGAATGAGCAGTACAATAGCTTGCCGCCATCATTACCGGAATCATTTTGGCCCATTCGTTACCTCGGTTTATTCAAGCGCAACAGCGACCTCATTAGGAAGTATGCTGCCGCGTAAAATTCAACAGCGCTGAACAATCAGCCCTGCGTTCGCTGATCCAGAACTTTGTCGATCAGCCCGTATGCAACCGCTGTATCACCATCCATGAAGTTATCACGGTCAGTATCTTTAGCGATCTCTTCGATCGGCTTACCGGTATGGTGAGACAATACTTTATTCAGTTTTTCGCGAATGGTTAAAATTTCGCGAGTATGAATCTCAATATCCGTTGCCTGCCCTTGGAAGCCACCCAATGGTTGGTGGATCATCATACGAGAATGAGGCAGACAATAACGCTTACCTTCAGCACCACCAGCCAACAATAGAGCACCCATACTGGCTGCTTGGCCAATACACATAGTACTAACGTCAGGTTTAATAAACTGCATGGTGTCGTAAATAGACATACCAGCCGTTACCGAGCCACCCGGAGAATTAATGTAGAGATGAATATCTTTATCCGGATTTTCTGACTCTAAAAACAGCAGCTGAGCGACGACTAAGTTGGCCATATGATCTTCAACAGGGCCGACAAGGAAGATAACGCGCTCTTTCAGTAACCGCGAATAAATATCGTATGCACGCTCGCCCCGAGCTGATTGCTCAACAACCATCGGCACTAAGCCTGAATTAATAACATCGCCTGAATTAATCATATCGTGCGAATTGCTCATATGCATATTCCCTTCGTAAAAATGCCTGACCCCCATAATAGGGGTCAGGCTATGAAGTCGTCAAAACGATATTAGAGATTAAGCAGCTTCTTTTTCTTCAGCTGGTTTAATCGCATCGTCATAAGACATTTCAACTTCATTTACAGCTGCTTCAGACAATAGCGCCTCAACAACTTGCTCTTCTAATACCGCAGACTCTAGCTGCTGACGCATTTGCTCATTACCCATGTAGTACTCAATAACTTGCTGAGGGTCTTGGTAAGACTCAGCCAGTGTTTCAACATAGGCACGGATCGTTGCATCATCAGCTTTTAGCTCTTTGCTTTCAACAACAGAAGCCATCAAAAGACCCAACTTAACGCGTTTTACCGCTTGGTCTTGGAACAGCTCTGCAGGTAGCGCAGACGCATCAAAATTAGATGGACCGCCAAACTGTTGAACAGCTTGCTGACGCAGTGCATCAATTTCATTGCTGATCAAAGCTTTAGGAACGTCAAATTCATTACGCTCTACAAGAGCGGAAACGATCTGTTCTTTAACCTTACCTTTGATCGTTTGAGCCAGCTCACGCTCCATGTTTTTCTTAACATCGGCGCGGAATGCTTCTAAACCACCTTCTTCAACACCATACTGCTTGAAGAATTCGTCATTTAGCTCAGGTTTTTGCTGCTCGGATACTTTATTCACTTTAACTTTGAATACAGCATCTTTGCCTTTCAACTGTTCAGCTTGATAATCATCAGGGAACGTAACGTTCACGTCTTTCTCTTCACCTGCTTTAGCGCCTACTAGCTGTGCTTCAAAGCCTGGAATGAAAGTACCTGAAGATAGACCTAAATCGTGGCCTTCAGCTTTACCACCTTCGAATGCTTCACCATCGATGAAACCTTCAAAATCGATATTAACTTGATCTTGCTCTGTCGCTGCACGGTCAACTTCGTTCCACTTAGCTTGTTGCTCACGTAGAACTTCAACCATTTTATCCAGATCTTCATCAGAAACAGAGGCTACTGGTTTTTCAACCGCTAGATCTGCAACAGAACCTACTTCAACTTCTGGGTAAACTTCCAGTGTTGCAATAAACTCAAGATCCTTACCTGCTTCATTAACAGTAGCGTCGATCTCTGGGAAGCCAGCTGGGTTAAGCTTCTCAGCAGTAATTGCTTCTACGTATTTGTTACGCATAACGTCAGAAACAATCTCAGCACGTATTTCACCACCAAACTGGCGACGTACGTGGCTCATTGGCACCTTGCCACGACGGAAGCCGTTGATACGTGCGCTTTTAGCAGTCTGTTTCAGACGCTCCTCAACTGCTTCATCAATTTGCGCTGCTGGCACCTGAATTGTGACGCGACGCTCAAGACCAGAAGTCGTTTCAACGGAAACTTGCATGAAAAATCCTCGCAATACTTTAATGCTTCTTTAAATAAGCCGAAAGAGGGAGATTTTAAGAGTAGATACACTCGCAAGCAAGCGGTTATCGCTCTTACAGGCTATAAGAAGGCAAAGAATATGAAAAAAATGGATCCAACTCTTAATTTTAATCACCACTAACCTGAAAAAATATAAAATATTAAGAATCAAAGGGTTAGGAAAAATCAAAGGAAGGCAAAAACAAAGAAGGAGCAAGACCAACAGAAAGAGATGGTCGGGATAGAGGGATTCGAACCCCCGACATCCTGCTCCCAAAGCAGGCGCGCTACCAGACTGCGTTGCCGGAAGCATAAACCACTTATTACTAACAAACATCAATCAAACTGGGGTGAACGATGGGGCTCGAACCCACGACAACCGGAATCACAATCCGGGGCTCTACCAACTGAGCTACGCTCACCACAATTCATCTATGCAGATGCATAAATGAGAAGGAGATGGTCGGGATAGAGGGATTCGAACCCCCGACATCCTGCTCCCAAAGCAGGCGCGCTACCAGACTGCGCTATAACAAACATAAACCACTTATTACTAACAAACATCAATCAAACTGGGGTGAACGATGGGGCTCGAACCCACGACAACCGGAATCACAATCCGGGGCTCTACCAACTGAGCTACGCTCACCGCCGAAACTAAATATTCAGAACGTTAAAAATTTAATAACGATACTGGCTACCCAGTTAAAACTTTGAAAGCCGAACACTGGTGCGCCCAGCAGGACTCGAACCTGCAACCTACGGCTTAGAAGGTCGTTGCTCTATCCAATTGAGCTATAGGCGCGTTACAAGTCCAGAATTGGTCGGGATAGAGGGATTCGAACCCCCGACATCCTGCTCCCAAAGCAGGCGCGCTACCAGACTGCGCTATATCCCGATTTTCTTTCGACTAACATATGTGAGCGGCTTCAAGCAGTGCCTGTCTCAACATGGGGCGCATTCTACATACGTCCAGTTAAGTCGTCAATACTATTTTCAAAAAAAATTTAAGTTTTTCATTTAAATACAAGACATTAGACAGGGATATTCCCCCAAGGTGACTAACATGCGAAAATAGGCCTATCAGTCACATAGCACGGTCAGGAGCACACCTAGACAATGAACGCCAAAATCATTGATGGCAAACAAATTGCGCAAAACATTAGAGACAACATCACTCAGAAAGTTAATGAACGCATTAACAACGGTCAACGCGTTCCCGGCTTAGCCGTTGTCCTCGTGGGCGAAGACCCTGCCTCTGAAGTCTATGTACGCAATAAGAAAGCAGATTGCGAACAAGCAGGCTTTAAATCCTTCTCTTATGACTTACCTGCAACAACGTCTCAAGATGAGTTACTTAAACTGGTCGACGATTTAAATGCCAATGCAGAAGTTGATGGCATCCTGGTTCAACTTCCGTTACCGGCGCATCTCGACTCAGATCTTATTCTTGAACGCATCCAACCCAACAAAGATGTAGACGGCTTCCACCCCTATAACCTTGGCCGCCTAGCGCAACGCTTGCCTGTATTACGCCCTTGCACACCCAAGGGCATCATCACCCTACTGGCAAGCACCGGTGAAGATATGCATGGCAAGAAAGCAACGATTGTTGGTGCGTCCAATATCGTAGGTCGCCCGATGGCACTTGAGCTTTTACTGGCAGGTTGCACCGTGACGGTTACTCACCGTTTCACCAAAGATCTGCAGAAAGAAGTTTCTGAAGCGGATGTTCTTGTGGTTGCTGTTGGTAAGCCCGGCTTAGTAAAAGGCGAATGGGTTAAAGAAGGTGCTATTGTTATTGACGTCGGTATCAATCGCTTAGAGACAGGCAAGCTTGTCGGTGATGTTGAGTTTGAAACGGCATCTCAGCGAGCCGGTTGGATCACCCCTGTTCCCGGTGGTGTTGGCCCAATGACCCGAGCTGCACTGCTAGAAAACACACTGCAAGCGACAGAAATGCATGACACGGTATAATGTGGTATAGAAAAAATAAAACAAAAAAGGGGTGCTCAATGCGAGCCCCCCTTTTTTTTTAGTCGTTCTTATTCTTAGCAGACCTTAAACCGTGACTTACGCCACAATTTCTGCGGCAACCACTGACATTTCAACCAGTAATTCCGGGCTTGCCATACGCGCTTCAACACAGGCACGCGCCGGGGCTGCACCTTCAGGAACCCATGCATCCCAAATTTTATTCATCGCTGAAAAATCTTTCATATCACGCACATAAATCGTCACCGATAGCATATTATGTTTATCGGAACCTGCCTGAGCCAGCAGCGTCTCGATTTTTTCAAGAGTCGTACGCGTCTGCTCTTTAATATCAGCACTAGAGTCCACCGCAACTTGACCGCATAGGTAAATTGTACCGTTGTTTTTTACAATACGGCTCATACGCTGACCGACTTCAATACGCTCAATAGACATTTCCAGCCCCTACTATTTACAAGAGTTAAATTTAAGCCGCTATTTTAGCAGAATAAATCGGCCAGAGTTTAGCCTTTAGGCGTTATCGCCACCAAGCATGCTACAATATAGATATTTTTGCTATTAAAACACTAATGACATTTATTTTCTTCTATAAACTGGAGCGTTGCCAGTCGAATATCTTCATAAGCAAAAGAAGCAATATGCGCACCACGACTGGTTATCCAGCAGCCCTGAGCCTTAGGATTTGTTTGCAGCTTATGGAACAGCTGCAGCCCATGCCGATAAGGGACAACACCATCATCAGGACTGTGCATCATTAACGTCGGCAAGCTGATTTCAGCGATACGATCAATAGGGTCCCATGTATCCGGTACCAGCACCGTAAAAGGATACAGTAGCATGCTAATCATATTCTGACGGGTAACATCACGAGCAACCCCAGCAAAGCTTTCAAAAGGCGCGTCCAGAACCAGTGCCTCGATCTGATAGCGCTCAGCAGCTTTAGCCGTAAAGTCGATGGCAAGGGCAGCACCAATACTCTGACCTAAAATCACCAAGCGCTTGTTAGGATGCTGCTGTCGAATCCAAATCGTCGCCGATTCAATATCTTGAAAAATATCAGGCAATGAAGCCTCTCCTTGGGACGCGCCAAAGCCTCGATAATCTAGCGCCAAAACATTAATCCCCTGCTTCACAAGCCAATAAATACTATGGCTGTGGGTACTGATATTTTGCGCATTACCATGCAGGTACAACACAACAATCTTTTTATCCTCGCCTTGCGCTGGAAGCCACCAGCTATGCAAACGTGTACCGTCTTGAGCCGTAAGAATAACATTAGTGTAGGGCTGGACAACGTCTTCCGGCGTTGATACCCAGCGGGTTTGAGGATAAAAAAAGAAAGATGTCGTACTAGAGCAGCCCACCAGCAGGAAAGAGGCCGCAACAAGTACAATCAACTTAGACAGAGGCCGCTTAATAATACCACTGCACACCGGCAGACACCTCTTCACGGTCAAGCGTTAATGCATCATGCTCAAACTGGCTTAACTGAGCTTTTAAACGCAACTGCACATTATCTGCCAGTTTATAGCCAAGCGCTGCCAAGATATTTCGGCGCTGAGTTTTATCACCTACATTAAACTCTTGGAAGTTAGCTTCAATCTGTGCTTGAACCAAGCTCTTCTGCAGCAACCAGCCGATTCTTGGCCCAACGCTTAACTGATAGCCTTTATCAAATTGATTATCGGCAAGTAGCTGAACATCCGCTAAACCATAAAAACGCCCCCAGTCGGTTAAATACGCTTGACCAAACCCTACTTTAAGAAAGGCATATAGCTCGGCATTCTCTCCCAGAGATCGCTCTAACCCTGTCGTCACCGCCCAAGCGATAGGGCTTTGGAAGTAGGTTTGATGACTTAGCGATAGGACATCAATTAGCGTAAAGCGTTGCAACCGAATATCGCCATCTTCCCAGATACGAGCATCAAATTGCCCCATCTGAATTTGGGAGCCAGGCACATAACCATCAGGCAGATCCATAATATCGTGATACGACAGCCGTAAGCTCAAATCAGCATACTTTGTAATAGGGCCATCGCCCGAAACCTGTCCAACCCAACCACCCAGCCGAGAACTTAAATGGCCTTGATCATCACGAATAGCTGGTGTTGGAGGCTCGATAAAACCAGCATCAATAGATCGCTTAGAGCGAGCCGACAAAATTTTGATCGTTCTCTCTCTTAGTTCAGGGCTATCTTTCTTTTTCTTAATGGCTAAATACCGAGCATAGGCATGGGCCAACTCTAAGGCCTGAGCTTGCTCCTGCTCCGTTAACGCGGCCAGAGCACGCTCAACATCAACCTCATTATCAATAAGCGATTTTGCCGTATCAAGAACCTGCCTAGAAACCTGTTGACGCTTATATTCAAGTCCAGAGGCGGCAGAGGCTCGATATTCCGTATCATCAATCAGACCCGCATCATCCAACGCCCGAATCGTATCAACCGGCACAGCTGTAAACTTAAAGTGCTTGGCTAAATCTGAACGCTCCGAGCTGGCATCCAATAGCGCCAGCAAACGATAGGAGCAGTTTTCATCAAAAAAGTAGTAATCGAAATAGGTGTCTTTGGTTTCCCAAACATGGCGTACAAACTGATCCACCTCTGGCTTTGTTAGGTTCAGGTTATATTCCCAAATATCTCGATATTCTAAATGTTGGTACTCATTCGTTTTCTGATAATACGGCATAACGGACACAACGCCCGGATAACCACCAGCCAAGCCTTTATAACTAAAAACAAGTTCATTATCGGAGGGGTCAGCATTGGCTGCAAAATTGACACTGTAGGATAAAAGCTTACTACTCGACTTGCCCTCACGGTCCATCCGAACAAGGGTATGACCGTACATAGACGATGGCGAATTAATATGGGCAGCCGGAAAGATCAATGTCAGTGAAGAGGCGTCAATTTCACTCTCCCATTGAGAAAAATCAGAACAAGGTTGATCCACAAACGCGATGTCAGGCAGCTGTTGTTTTACCCATTGATAGCGCGCAGGGAATTGGCATTGCGCAGAGCTATTATCTGCCATACCCGTTTGCATAAACGCGGTTAAATCTGCGGTCAGCTCAGCAAGAAGACTGGTTTTACCTTCCTCTGCGAGGAAAAAATCAGCGCTATCATTCTGGCTTTCATAACGAAAAGTGTAAGGATGCGGACGATAGTGCAGTAAGTGAGCCCATTGGGTTTGATCGGCAATCGCCTGCAATCTATTGGTATCTGGCAGATCATTTGTCTCTGCATAAGCAACCAGTGGTAATGAAACAGTCGCCGCTGCCATAGCAAGGCCTAGTATCCCTGACCAGCGCATATAATCAGACACTCCATAAGTAGATATTTACTTTAATAAAAAGCTATCAATAAACAGACAATAAAAAAGCGCGCCTAGGCGCGCTTCTTATAACACTATTAAAACTAAGTGATTAGCCTAGGTACTTCTGAAGAGAAGCATCTTTAGCAATCACAGCTTTCATAGCTTCGTATGCAGAACCTGATGTTGCATCTGCATTGAAGATGCTATCAAAGTTAGACTGAACAGCGTGGTTGAATGCAACAGTATCTTGAGATTCGATACCCATTACTTCAGCCAAAGCAGCCAAAGACTCGCCTTCGCCTTTAGCAGCGTCCATCGCTAGTTGATCCATGTTGTTATCGATAAAAGCCAAGCCACCTGCAAGAGGGCCGTTAGCGTCTTGACAACCTAGAGTACCAGAAGTCATACCAAATGTTTGGTTGCCAGAAGTACCGTTAGTGGTTGCAGCCATAACGTGCTCATACCACTTGGAAGCATCTGGGAAAAGTACAGAAGAACCTAAACCACAACCTGCAGGGCCGTGGTTACCAGCAGCAAATGCCATGGAAGAAGATGTTAGTAGAATTGCGCCTGCAATAAGCTTTTTCATGGACAAGTCCTTGTAATGTTATATCAATCTTAAAAGAAAGGCGTCAGCAGCTAATCTGACTGACTGCCGACAAGTTACTTTTTTTATTAACAATTGTCTATCGATAAAGAGTGATTTTACATTTATATCTATCTAATTGATATTGATAGAAAAAAGTAAAACAAAAGCATATTAAAAACCTCTTTAATTTAACAACAATTAAAGAGGTCTATTTTAATAGAGTATAAAAACCAATAACTACTTACTATCTTTTCCAGCCAGCATAAACCAAGTTTCTAAAACAGCGTCTGGGTTTAGAGAAACACTATCAATCCCTTCCTCCATCAGCCATTTTGCCAGATCAGGGTGATCCGATGGGCCTTGTCCACAAATACCAACATACTTGCCCGCTTTTCGACACGCGCTAATCGCCATATGCAACAGAGCTTTAACCGCAGGATTACGCTCATCAAATAGATGCGCCACAATACCCGAGTCACGATCCAATCCCAACGTTAGCTGGGTTAAATCATTGGAACCAATAGAGAAGCCATCAAAGTAGTCCAAGAATTGATCCGCCAAAATAGCATTGGCCGGTAATTCACACATCATGATCACGCGCAGATCATTTTGGCCTCGCTTCAACCCATTGGCTGCCAGCAAGTCGATCACTTCCCGAGCTTCGCCCAAGGTGCGGACAAATGGCACCATAATCTCAACATTGGTCAGCCCCATGACATCACGTACTTTCTTCAAAGCTCGACATTCTAGTTCGAAGCAACTGCGGAAAGATTCAGAAATATAGCGGGACGCACCACGGAAGCCCAGCATCGGATTTTCTTCTGCAGGCTCATACAATTTACCGCCAATCAAGTTACCGTACTCGTTTGACTTAAAGTCAGACAGACGCACAATCACTTTCTTCGGATAAAAAGCCGCAGCAAGCGTAGAGATACCTTCAACCAGCTTATCAACATAAAAATCAACCGGTGATGCATACCCAGCAATACGCTTAGAGATACTGCGCTGTAGCTCGGGCGTCAGAGTATCAAAATCCATCAGGGCTTTTGGGTGTACGCCGATCATGCGATTGATAATAAACTCTAGCCGCGCCAAGCCGATACCTTCATTAGGTAAGCTGGCAAAACTAAAGGCGCGATCAGGATTACCTACGTTCATCATGATTTTGAACGGAATATCCGGCATGGAATCAACATTGTTGGTCATGCGTTCAAAGTCCAGCTCTCCTTCGTAGATGAAACCTGTATCACCTTCTGCGCAAGAAACCGTAACAAGCTGACCTTCTTTTAATTGCTCTGTGGCATCGCCGCAGCCAACGACCGCAGGAATACCCAGTTCACGGGCGATAATAGCCGCATGGCAGGTACGGCCACCGCGATTCGTGACAATAGCAGATGCACGTTTCATCACGGGTTCCCAATCAGGGTCGGTCATATCTGTAACCAGAATATCCCCTGCCTGAACTTTATCCATTTCGTCAGGGCCCATAATGATGCGTACAGCACCTTTACCGATGCGCTGACCAATCGAGCGGCCTTCAACCAGAACTTCACCGCGCTCTTTAAGCAGATAACGCTCCATGACATTCGTATCAGCGCGACTTTTAACCGTCTCAGGACGCGCCTGAACGATATAAAGCTGGCCATCATCACCATCTTTAGCCCACTCAATATCCATCGGACGACCATAATGCTGCTCAATAATCACCGCTTGGCGAGCCAAAGCCATGACTTCTTCATCGCTGATACAGAATTGATTGCGCTCTTTGACGCTTACATCAACAGTTTCAACAGACTTACCGGTTTCAGCCGCTTCACCATAAACCATTTTGATCATTTTACTACCAAGATTACGGCGTAAAACAGCAAAACGACCTGCAGCCAGCGTTGGCTTATGTACATAAAACTCGTCGGGATTAACAGCGCCCTGAACGACGGTCTCACCCAGGCCATAAGATGCCGTAATAAAGGCCGCATCACGGAAACCAGATTCGGTATCCAGCGTAAACATGACACCACTGGAGCCTGTCTCACTGCGCACCATTTTCTGAATGCCTGCAGACAGCGCCACTAACGAGTGATCAAAGCCTTGGTGTACACGATAGGAGATAGCGCGATCATTAAACAGAGAGGCAAACACTTCTTTGACCGCTGTTTTAATATGCTCTAACCCTTGAATATTTAGGAAGGTTTCTTGCTGTCCCGCAAAAGAGGCATCTGGCAAATCTTCTGCCGTAGCGGAAGACCGCACTGCAACTTTAAGATTCTCATTACCATCTTGTAGCTGACAGTAGGCTTCTTCTAAAGCCGTTTCTAGAGCGGGTGGAAATGGTGTTTCTAAGATCCAGCGCCGAATCTCGCCACCGGTTTTGGTTAAGGCATTCACATCATCAACATCAAGTTTATTCAACTCTGTGTTTATGCGATCTGCCAGACCTTCATAATTTAAAAATTCACGATAAGCCTGTGCCGTCGTAGCAAAGCCACCCGGAACAGAAACACCGGCTCCCGCCAGATTACTAATCATTTCACCTAAAGAGGCGTTCTTTCCACCGACATGCTCAACATCATTCATGCCAAGCTGATCAAACCACGCGATGTATGCGTTCAACTTATATTTCCCCCTGAGCTTGCTTTTCAGACGAATTATTCGACAATAGAGCCACAATTCCCTAATGATACCATGAAGTTGCAGGCGATTTATCATGAAACGTACCGCCTTTTTTATTTCCGACGGCACCGGCATTACTGTCGAGGCCCTGGGTCGTAGTCTTCTGGCCCAATTTGAGCACACCGAATTTAGCTATATTATTAAACCTTTTGTCGACTCCACGGAGAAAGCCGCCAAACTTGTGGCTTTTATTAATGAGGTCTACGAAACCGATGGCATTCGTCCGGTCGTCATTGATACGATTGTCAACGATGATATCCGCTTGATTCTTGAAAGCGCTAACGCTTTTACATTAGATATTTTCTCAACATTTTTAGCTCCCTTGGAAGAGGAGCTCGGTTCTGCAAGCTCTTATAGCGTTGGAAAGTCTCACTCCATCAGAGAAGATGATCAGGTTTACAAGGATAGAATCGATTCTGTGCACTTTGCCATTGAGAACGATGATGGTGGGCGCACACGCCATTACGACAAAGCTGATATCATCCTGCTAGGCCCTTCTCGCTGCGGTAAAACACCAACGTGCCTTTATATGGCGCTTCAGTTTGGTATTCGGGCAGCAAACTATCCGCTGACGGATGATGATTTTGAGTACGGGGAACTGCCAAAATCCGTACGCCATTACAAACACAAACTGTTCGGCTTAACCATTGACCCTGTGCGTCTAGCTAATATTCGTCATGAACGAAAGCCTGATAGTCGCTACGCTTCTTTAAAGCAGTGCAAAATGGAAGTCGAAGAGGCAGAAATGCTCTATCAGCGTTTTGGTATTCCCTATATCAATTCAACACACTTTTCTGTCGAAGAGATTTCAACGCGCATGATGGATGAAACAGGGCTTGAGCGCAGGGCGGCGCCTAAGTAAGGCCATTCTTTTTAACGAACAGCGTTCTAGGCAGTATAGAGCGCCATTCGATTTGTCACTTTTTCTAAATAATCACGGGTTTCGGTGTAGGGTAAGTTTTTGCGTAGATGCGTGTAAACTTGCTGAGGCTGCAATCGATTGATCATCACCGCCGCTTGACCAACATTTGTTCTACCGGTGAAGCTTCTAGCAACATTCCCAGCCCCCGTATTATAAGCTGCGATCGTGCAATAAAGCCGACTGACAGGATCATCAATATGGCTCAAGTAGCGGTAGTACAATAAATGTAAATAAGCCGCACCGGACTGGATATTGGTTTCGGGCTGGTACAGCTCTGCTGCGCGCATAATTCTAGCTTTGCCGGATAAATACTGCGTTGTATCCAGCCCTGCGCTTTCGGGTACGATCTGCATTAAACCAAACGCTGGGATATGGCTTCGAGCCATCGGGTTAAAATAGCTTTCGGTATGCATTACCGCCATCACTAAGGCTGCTGATATTTTTTCCTTAGCGGCATATTTTTCTACCATTACCTTATATTGCGATGCTTTTTTCGACGTACTACCCTCTGGAAGCTTGATCACTACTTTAGCAACAGGTTTACGGTCTTCCTCAATACTTATCTTCGCGGTGGCTAGAATCTCAGCAACGGAAACCCCCTGATACAGATCTCCTACTACAGGTTGCTTAGGGACTACTTTAGCATTGCCTTTGGCGTCTGAACGATCAACCAACTGCTGCACAGGGTCATTAGAATAAGCTTGCTGAGTATCAAGACCTAACAAGTCCTGTAGTGCCTGTTTAATCTTTTTGCCTGATTCTGCCGGAGAGCTACCTTGAGCCTCAAGAGTGATCGTGCCCGCTTCAAAATCCACCTTAGAGCGAAGCCATAAATCATTTGAATACTGCACAAACTGATAACTAGAGCTTAGCTCTGCCGTCATCCAATGCTGTCTAATCTCGCTACTAAAAACCAACTCTGCGGCTTTAAAACGCGCTTTATAGTCCTGAAAAGAAGTACTTTGCTGCGCTTTATACTCATCAAATGTTAGCCCATAGACAGAAGGAAGCCACAAACCTGCAACACCTGTTGCAACCCCTTGAATAAATCGTCGGCGTAACATATTACTTTCCTCTTCATTGTCAAAACAGCTCGCTACAAAAGAAGCCCGTAGCAAAATAAAAAGCCCGCGGCAGCGGGCTTTAATGGCTATTTATCTCTGTCTAACGGGAGACTCTAACGATACTGACACAGGTACGCCGTTGGTTCTGTTACTTTAAGATCAAAACTTTGATTCGCATCGATCTCAAATCGCTCACCCGTACTGTACGTAACCCACGTATCACTGCCTGGCAGTTTAGCCGTTAAAGCGCCAGAGACCACGGTCATTGTTTCATGCTGACGGGTGCCAAAGGTGTACTCACCAGCATTCATAACACCAACAGTAAGTTGGCCTTGAGTGTTCTCAAAACCGATCGATTTAACCTGATCATCAAAGTACGCATTAACGTCTAGCATAAAGTTCTCTCGTATAAAAAGCCTCGGCAAACCGAGGCTGTTATGGAATGTCTATTATAGGGTTTCTGTTTGGCGTAAATTAAGCCAGACCCAATTCTAGTACATATCGGGAACGAAGTTGAGAGAATCCAGTGGAGGGCGAACATAACCGGTATCCGCTTGACGTTCTGGCAGCTCAATAGGCTCTGGCGTTAAATCTTCGTAGTTAATCAAACTTAACAAGTGGCTAATCGAATTAAGCCGCGCACGCTTTTTAACTTCACCATCAACGACATACCAAGGCGCTTCTGGGATATCGGTATGTACAAACATCGCATCCTTCGCTTTCGAATATTCAACCCAGCGGGTGCGAGACTGCAGATCCATTGGGCTTAACTTCCAACGCTTGTGAGGGCGATTAATTCGATCTTTAAAGCGACGCTCTTGCTCATCATCAGAAACAGAGAACCAATACTTAACAAGAGTAATACCGGAACGTACCAGCATGCGTTCAAACTCTGGGCATGAGCGTAAAAACTCTTGATACTCATCATCAGAACAAAAACCCATCACACGCTCAACCCCTGCACGGTTGTACCAACTACGGTCAAACAAGACAATTTCACCGGCACTAGGAAGGTGCTCAACATAACGCTGAAAATACCACTGCGTTTTTTCACGCTCTGTCGGTGCAGGCAACGCGGCCACACGACAAACCCGAGGGTTAAGTGCTTCGGTAATGCGCTTAATACTACCGCCTTTACCGGCTGCATCTCGGCCTTCAAAGATCACAACCACCTTCATACCGGTGTGTCTTACCCACTCTTGTAACTTAACCAGTTCAATTTGTAGCCGCTCAAGCTCTTGCTCGTAGAGTTTCTTACTAATTTTTTTCGTATTACCTATTTTTTCTTCGGCCATAATTTCTTCCTTAATTGGCTAAAAGTGCATTTATATCACAGGTTAAACAGGGACTATCTACCAGCCCCAAAAAAATCTCAAGCGATGAGGCGTTAACAATGGCAACAATAGAATGTCTATTGATCTAGTACAGAATCCGGTGACTGGAAACCAGTATTCAGCAATTAAAAGCGCGTTACGTTAAGGGCGGCACGACAGAGTCAATATTAGACTCATCATTTATTTCTGCCTGCACGACTTGATTACGCCCTTTTTCTTTCGCGCGATATAAGGCGCGATCAGCTTGGAGTATCAACTCCAATACATCTAAACTTTGTTCAGGCTTAAGGGTTGCGATACCCATACTGATAGTGACATAAGGTGAAACTTTTGAGGCTGCATGAGGAATATGCTGCTGCTCAATAGCCTTACGACACTGTTCCGCCAAAATGATCGCATGTTCATTAGTGTCTGGTAACAAGATCGTAAACTCTTCACCACCATAGCGAGCCACAAGATCCATCGGGCGAGACATCATATCTTTCAATGTTTGCGCCACCGTGTAAATACACTCATCGCCCTCTACATGCCCATAATAATCATTGAAAAGCTTAAAACAATCAACGTCAACCATAATAAGAGTCAGCGGCGTTCCGTTCCGTAATGCCCGTTTCCATTCATTATCAAGGGTTTCATCAAAATAGCGTCTGTTGGCGACGCCAGTTAAAGCATCGGTACGGGAGATTACCGCTAACTCTTGATTAGAGCTCATCAGCTGGGATGACTCCTGTCGCATCCGAGCATTTTTACTGGCCATACTCCTAAAAGCAAAGATCAAAAACCCTGTCACTGACAAGCCTATGAGAAATACCAGCTGAGGTAACCAGGTGGCTCTATTATTAAAATAATAATAACTAGGAATACCTTCTAAGAACCACTCACGGTTACCTGCGGGGTATACGGATGTCAAAATTGAGCGCGAGGCATCCACATCAAGGCGTGTTCGGCTGATATGGTGATGAAGCAAAACGGGAGACTGCCTACCGGTTTGGTCCCACAACTTCATATCAATGCCCGCCACTCGTAGCTGCCGCAGAGCATCTTTAAATGAGACCTCAAGATTGATAGTAGCAACGATATAACCGGCCACTTTACTGGGATAGCCTCTTAACGGAATCGCAAGCGCCGCATGAACCAAGGAGGTTTGATAAGCTACTTTTTTAACAAAACGATCTTGCAGATCAATATGTCCTGAGGACAGTACCAAGCGACCACTCGCTTTGGCCTCATTCAATAGGTCTTCAATAGAGGGGTTATTTTTAAGGTCAATTCCGACGGGTAGTGCTTGAGCCATCCCGCCATGATAATAGACTAAAGGCCGTTGCAGGCCCTTTGCCTGAGCTGAAGGATGTAATAGTCCTTGTTCATCTTGCTGCAAAACCTGAAACTGAGACGAGCCATTTACCCGTTGAACATCCCGTTCAAATAAAGCCCGCTTCTGGGCATCAATTTCGGACACCCAATATAAAGCAACGATATCTTTATGACGATGACGGCTAGTACGAGCCACATAGTCAAAGTCATCGGATTTAGGGATTACTTGAGGAATAAACAGCGTGCGAAGCGTGTAAAGAGTCTCTAATGTCCCATTAAGCTCCCGCCCAAAGACAGAAGCTCGATCGGAGACCGCTTTTTCAAATCCATTTTGCAGCTGTTCTTGTTCAGACAACTGCATCAACCGAGCAGCCCCTAAGGATAAAGAGACACCAAGTAACACAATCAGAAATGTCCAATAACGTGTGGATTGTTCTTTCATTAAGCAGCCAGCAATCAGGCCAAATGGCCTAGGAGATCTTAGGATCAATATTTAACAGCAAAGATTATCACAAATCCAAGCGTTAAAAAGAACACACGTTAACAGTATTTAACCTCTAAAAAAAATTTAGCGTCGAAAGAATTGTTACCCGTAGAACAAAGCGTAACGTAATTTTACATTCCTTTGAATTCAGGCGCTCGCTTCTCCAGCATCGCAGACACCGCTTCGGTATGATCCGAAGTATGATGAGCTAACGCCTGCATCGAAGCTGACAACTCAAGTAGCGTTTCCAAAGAAACACGCTGTCCTTCTTTGAGCAATTTTTTAGTCATCCTTAGCGCTCTCGGTGGGTTTACTGCAATACGACTCGCCATTGTTTCTGCCGCAGCCATTAAATCTTCAGGCTCTACCACTTGAGAAACCATTCCCCAACTTAGAGCCGTACTGGCATCAACCGCTTCACCGGTAAACGCCATTTCACAGGCTCGAGACATACCTATTGCACGGGGTAAAAACCATGCACCACCATCACCAGGAATAATGCCTATTTTGGCAAAGCTTTCCGCAAACTTGGCCTTTGTTGATGCGATACGAATATCACACATCATCGCTAAGTCACATCCTGCACCAATCGCAGGGCCATTAACAGCGGCAATCAGAGGTACCTCTAAATTATTCATCGCGAGAGGAATACGCTGAATACCACGACGATATCCCTCCCTTAACTCAACCGGGGAGCCACCAAACATACCGGCTTTGTCTTTCATATCCTTAACATTGCCGCCCGATGAAAAGGCCTTGCCTGCGCCTGTCAAAATAACCACCGAAACCGAATCATCACGATTAATGCGCTTTGCTGCGCTGTCAAAAGCATCAATCATTTCATCCGATGAGATAGCGTTGCGAGTCTCATCTTGATTGATCGTTAGGGTAACCACCGCCCCTTTCTGTTTATAAAGTAGAATATCAGACATCCAATCTCTCCATTACCAGCACGCAATTTTATCCGCAGCGTAAAGCAAAAAAAAGCCTGCATGAAATCTGCAGGCCTACAGGCACTTATCATATAAAAATTCTTATAAAACAGTGCAATACGAAAAGCTAAAGTGAACTCAGTTAAAGTTTTTCTTCATAAACTTCTGGATCTCGCCCACAATACCACTGCGGAACAAGAGTACACAGATAACAAAAATAAGGCCGAGAATAACCGGAACCCAAGAAGATAGCGGCCCCTGTGACAGGTAGTTTTGCAAAGTAACAACGGTTGCAGCACCAACGATAGGACCAAAAATGGTACCCACGCCACCAAGCAGTGTCATCAGGATCACTTCACCGGACATATGCCAATGGGCATCGGTCAAAGAAGCTAACTGGAAAACCAAGCTCTTAGTCGAACCCGCAAGACCTGCAAGGCCTGCAGAGATTACAAAAGCAACCAGTTTAAACTTAGTCACATCATAGCCAAGAGAAACCGCTCTTGGTTCATTCTCACGAATCGCCTTAAGAATCTGACCAAACGGTGAGTGAATAGTACGATAGATAATCGCAAAACCAATCACAAAGACAGCCAAGACGAAGTAGTACATTGGTAAATTGTCTTCCAAGCTGAATAGACCAAACAACTTGCCACGGGGAATCCCCTGAAGGCCATTCTCACCACCGGTAAACGGAGCTTGAACATAAAGGAAGAACACAAGCTGCGATAACGCCAAAGTGATCATCGCGAAGTAGATACCTTGTCGGCGGATCGCTAACTTCCCAAAGAGAAAGCCCATTGCCGCAGCGCAAAGCGTACCGAACAGAACACCTAGCTCTGGGGTTAGTCCCCACTGCATTATCGTATGGCCAGTAATGTACCCACCTGTCGCCAGAAACGCCGCATGTCCAAAAGAGAGTAAGCCGCCATAGCCCAACATCAAGTTAAAGGCGCAGGCAAACAGAGAGAAACAAAGTAACTTCATCAAAAAGACAGGGTAAATGGCATAGGGTGCCACCAAACCAATCAACAGAAGTACAAGAAAAGACAGTTTTGTTTTATTCATTGTTTTGCCCTTCGTAGCACTTTTTAAAGCTTGAGTCGTCATGGTTAAGCCTCCTTACCGAACAGTCCAGCAGGGCGAATCAAGAGCACAATAATCATCACTAAAAAGATCACTGTTGTAGACGCTTCTGGGTAAAAGACTTTCGTAAGACCTTCAATCAAACCCATTAGAAGACCCGTGACAATGGCACCCGCAATGGAGCCCATACCACCAATAACAACTACCGCAAATACAACGATAAGTAGATTTGAACCCATCACAGGGCTTACCGAATAAATAGGAGCCGCTAGCACTCCAGCAAAGGCTGCTAGAGCAACACCGTAGCCGTAAGTAAGCGTAATAAGCAGAGGAACATTAATCCCAAAGGCCTGCAGTAACTGAGGGTTCTCTGTACCCGCTCGCAGATAAGCACCCAGCTTAGTCCGCTCGATCATGTACCAAGTACCAAAACAGATGATAAGAGAGGCAACAATAATCCATGCCCGGTACGTTGGCAGGAACATAAAGCCTAGATTATTACCACCGCTCAATGCAGCCGGCACAGAGTATGGCTGACCTGAAACACCAAAGAAGTGAGTAAAAGACCCTTCAATAATCAGTGCCAAACCAAAGGTAAGTAACAATCCATACAGATGATCTTCTTTGTAGAGACGACGCAGCATCGTTTTCTCAATGACGATGCCTATTGCTGCAACCACCACAGGAGCTAACACTAGGGCGGCCCAGTAATTAACACCTAAAAATTTAAGCCCTAACCATGCCACGAATGCACCCAGCATGTACTGAGCACCGTGAGCGAAGTTAATGATGTTTAATAAACCAAAAATAATAGCCAGACCCAGGCTCAGCAGCGCATAGAAAGACCCATTAATTAGGCCGATTAGCAACTGTCCAAATAGAACCTGCGGCGGAAAACCAAGTAACTCTGCCATAACAAAACCCTTTAACGCTCTGGAAAAGGCGCCACCTTAAAACACAGGTGTCGTTATTCTTATTGTTTAAATACTGAAAATAAAGATGTAACACCGGTAACGCTGTCTCACACCCAAGCAGATGAACGCTTGAGTGTACCGGGCACAAAGCCCGGTACATCTAACAAGGTTTCAGGCTAAATTAACGGCCTGCAACCAGTTTGCACTTAGATTCAGACAAAGGGCGGAATGCTTTATCCGCTGGAATAGTACGTAGAATTTTGTACAAATCCCATTCACCGGTTGATTCAGAAGGTTTCTTAACTTCAGCAAGATACATATCGTGGATCATACGACCGTCATCACGAATCTGACCATTCTGAGCAAAGAAATCATTGATCGGTGCTTTCTTCATTTCAGCCATTACAGCAGAAGCCGCATCGGTTTTTACGGTTTGAATTGCTTTTAGGTAATGATCAACAGAAGAGTAGATACCCGCTTGTACCATTGTTGGCATTTTGCCTGTGCGGTCAAAGTAGCGCTTAGACCATGCACGGGTCTCTGGCGTACGATCCCAGTAGTAACCAGTCGTTAGCTGAAGGCCTTGAGTTGTTTCAAGACCTAAACTGTGAACATCGTTCAGGAAGATTAACAGGCCTGCAATTTTCTGACCCGCTTGCACTACACCAAACTCTTTAGCGGTTTTCAAAGAGTTTGTAGTATCAGCACCGGCATTAGCCAAGCCAACAATTTTTGCACCAGACGCTTGAGCCTGAAGAATAAATGAGGAGAAATCATTAGTAGATAGAGGGTGACGAACACCACCGACAATTTTACCACCGCTCTCTTTAACCACTTCGGTTACATCGGCTTCCATAGAGTGACCAAAGGCATAATCAGCGGTTAGGAAGAACCAGCTATCACCACCTTCTTTTACAACCGCTTCACCAGTACCGTGAGCAAGTGCATAAGTGTCATAAACGTAGTGAACAGAGTTAGGGGTACAGTATTGGTTGGTGATTGAAGAAGAAGCAGACCCTGAAACCAAAGAGATTTTATCTTTAGATTCAACAACCTTATTTACAGCAATCGTTACCGCCGATGAGACCATGCCCGCAACCATGTCAACATTGTTAACATCAATCCACTGGCGAACTTTGTTGGCACCGATATCAGGTTTGTTCTGATCATCAGCGCTGACAATAGTGATTTTTTTACCGTTTACGGTACCACCAAAGTCTTCAATAGCCATTTTAGCCGCTTCCAAACCACCAGGGCCTGCAAGGGCAGAATAAGTACCCGACATATCCGCTAGATAGCCAATACGTACTTCATTATCAGAAATATCCGCGTATGCTGCAGTTGAGGCCGCCGTGGCCGATACAATTGCGCTGCACATCAGTTTTTTCAGCATTTTCATAGTCCACTCCATCGCTTTCGCGTTGTTATTGTTGTTGTGGTTTTAGGGTTGGTTCAAAAACCAAGGTTTGTTACAAACCTATTCGATATTTATTATTCTTATTAACTGCAAGCTCTTATTAAAAACCGTTTTAAACGCCTAAATAAGTATTTAGCAGATCCATTTTCTCTTCGAGTTCATGGCTTGCGATCTCTTCAACGATCGAGCCATGCTCCATTAAATAGTGACGATCAGCCAAAGGTGCAGCAAAGCGGAAGTTTTGCTCAACCAAGACAATCGTCAGTCCTTTAGCTTTCAGCTTAAGCAACACTTCGCCAAGGGTTTGAACGATAACAGGGGCTAACCCTTCGGTAATTTCATCCAGTAACAACAGGTTAGCGCCTGTACGCAAGATACGCGCCATAGCCAACATTTGCTGTTCACCACCGGACAAACGAGTACCAGGGCTCATTCGGCGCTCATAAAGATTCGGGAACATCTCATAAATTTCATCCAGAGACATACCACCACTGCGAACCGTTGGTGGTAGCATCAGGTTTTCTTCTACATTTAAGCTTGAGAAGATGCCCCGCTCTTCAGGGCAAAAGCCGACACCCAGATGCGCAATCTGGTGTGCGGGCATCCCTACTGTCTCATTACCATTAACCATAATAGAACCGGTACGCTTACCAACCATATTCATGATTGACTTCAGCGTGGTAGACCGGCCCGAACCATTACGTCCTAGCAACGTGACCAGCTCGCCTCGATTTACCTTCATATCTATGCCATGAAGAATATGGGATTCACCATAAAAGGCGTGCAGATCCGATACACGTAACTGCTCTACATCTCTTTTTTGCTCACTCATGCGGCTTCACTCCCCATGTAAGCTTCGCGTACCTGTGCATTCTGAGAAACTTCATCATAAGGCCCCTCTGTCAGCACCGCACCGCGCTGAAGAACGGTAATACGATCACAAAGACTGGAAACAACATGCAGGTTATGCTCAACCATTAAGATAGTACGACCTGCAGACACTTTTTTAATCAGATGCATCACACGCTCAACATCTTCATGGCCCATGCCTTGGGTCGGCTCATCAAGCAACATTAACTCTGGCTCAAGGGCAAGCGTTGTCGCCAGTTCAAGAGCTCGTTTACGACCATAAGGCATCTCAACGGTGATGGTATCGGCCCATTGAGCGAGATCAACTTCTTCTAATAGCTCCATGGCTCTGTCGTTAAGCACATTTAAAGTGCGATCAGATTTCCAAAAATGGAACGACGTACCCAGTTGGCGCTGTAATGCGATGCGAACATTGTCCATCACTGTTAAGTGTGGAAATACCGCAGAAATTTGAAACGATCGAACCATGCCCATTTTGGCAATATCGGTAGGGGATTGGCGGGTAATATCCGTGCCGTTAAGCAGAATCTTTCCATGAGTTGGCGTTAGAAACTTAGTCAACAGGTTGAAACACGTTGTCTTGCCTGCGCCATTAGGGCCGATCAAAGCATGTATATGTCCGCGCTGGACTTGAAGGTTAACATCGTCAACTGCGGTGAACCCTTTAAACTCTTTGATCAAGCCTTGGGTTTCTAGCACAAAATCTTGGCTCATTCCAAAGTCCTCGTAGCCGGAATGCGAACAACTCGCTCTACATTCCATAAATTGTATTGTTATTGTTTTATGTCGATCTGAATTTATCTGTCTGTTCTGGTGTTGTTATTTTTTTACCGCCAGAAAAGAGCACTCAGAAGTATTCTAGTCAGGTCAACGAAGGTCTTTTAAATAACCTTTACGTAAACGTAACATATAGGGTTTAAAAAGACCCTACAATCCCTTTTTCAAACTATTAGACTAATGACTAATAATGTTTAAAACATGTGACTATCCACAGTCATTTGTTGCAAAAAAGAGACTAGCCAGTCATCTAGAAAAATAATAAAAAACCATTATTAATCAATTGGTTATAAAAAATCACTCAAAAATAAGTCATCATAAGAGCAATATAGGAATGAACGGCCCTCCTAGAGCTTAGATTATCGATATTGTATCAATCCGAACCTCTAAAGATGGACCGTTCCGGTTATGACGCTAAATTAACACTACAAATGCTATTAACCTGCCGTTGAAGTTAAACCTTCCTGTACCATTTTTTCTGTTATTTCTGGCAAGATGGACTCATCGTCGATCGTTGAAGGCATAACATACTGCTCACCATTAGCAATTTTACGCAACACCGCCCGTAGAATTTTGCCAGAACGGGTCTTAGGTAAGCGATCAACAACCAAAGCTCTCTGGAAACAGGCAATAGCACCGATCTGTTCACGAATCATGGCGACGAGCTCTTTTTCAAGCTGCTCTTCTTCAATATCAACACCATCTTTTAGCAGTATCAACCCGACGGGCACCTGCCCTTTCAGAGCTTCATGAACACCAATCACAGCACACTCAGCAACCGCTGGATGCTTAGCCACCAACTCTTCCATTTCACCCGTCGATAACCGGTGGCCAGAAACGTTAATCACATCATCCGTGCGGCCCATAATGTAAACAAAGCCGTTCTCATCAATATAACCACCATCACCCGTATGGTAATAACCGGGATAGTCACCTAAATAAGAGGTTAGGTAGCGACCATGATCGTTCCAAAGCGTTTGCGCACAACCCGGAGGTAACGGCAATTTAATGGCGATACCACCATTTTCATTCGCCCCCAACTGGTGCCCCATTGGGTCTAATACCTGCACGTTATAACCTGCAACGGCACGGTTGGTTGATCCCACACGGATATCCGTCGCACCTAGAGCGGTAGCAGGAGCCGTTACCGGCCAACCTGTTTCGGTTTGCCACCAGTGGTCGTAAATAGGTTTTTGTGAGATCTCATGCAACCAATGATAGGTAGGAGAGTCCAGCTTCTCACCGGCAACAAAGATATGCTTAAGAGAGGAAACATCATATTTACGGAACAGCTTACCCTCAGGATCTTCTTTACGAATCGCACGAAAAGCTGTTGGCGCAGCAAACATACCATTGACTTTATGTTCTTCAACAACACGCCAGAATGTACCTGCATCCGGTGTACGAACCGGCTTGCCTTCAAGAAAGACCGTGGTACAACCGCCCATTAATGGGCCGTACATAATAAACGAGTGCCCCACAACCCAACCCACATCAGAGCAACCCATCCAGACATCACCGGCCTGCATGTTATAAATATTGCGCAGGGCATAATACAGGGCCACCGCATGGCCGCCGTTATCTCGTACAATACCTTTAGGTTTGCCCGTCGTACCCGAGGTATACATAATATACAGAGGATCGGTGCTCTTCATCGGCGTACAACCCACCGGTGATGATTGCTCAAACAGCTCATACCAATCCAGATCGCGCCCTGCCTGCATCTCTGCTTTTGCCTGAGGCCGTTGCAGCACCACAACTTTCTCTGGTTTATGCTCAGCCTGATTCAGTGCTTCATCCACTAACGGCTTATATTCAATCACTTTAGTAAATTCGATACCGCAGGACGCGGTTAAAACAACTTTTGGCTTCGCATCATTGATACGAATCGCTAGCTCATGGGGGGCAAAACCGCCAAATACAACGGAATGAACAGCACCAATACGAGCGCAGGCCAGCATCGCAATACCAGCTTCGGGTACCATTGGCATATAAATGATAACGCCGTCGCCTTTACTAACCCCTAAACTGGTTAAAGCGCCTGCAAACTGCGCAACCTGATCGCGAAGTTCATTATAGGTAAACTGTTTTTTACTGTTTGTAGCAGGGGAATCATAAATAAGCGCAGTCTGCTCACCTCGACCCTGCTCAATCTGATAATCAAGAGCCAAGTAGCTGCTGTTAAGCTCTCCATCACCAAACCAACGGTGAGTACCGTCGTCCAGGGTTTCTAAAATTGTTTCTGGTTTTTTAAACCAAGCAATTTGATCCGCCTGATCCTTCCAGAACGCTTCTGGTTCATTCAGCGAACGCTGATATTCACTTGCATAACTCATATCGGCCTTCCATTTTGTTATTGTTGTTGCAAATAAATGTTGCTAAAAATAGCGGCAAGTACGACTGAAACATCAAATGAAACCGATATTCCAGTGTTTACTGTTTTACTTGAAATAGCGCTTATTTATTTTTATTAATAATGTTTTTAATAAAACAGTGACGGTCAGCTCGGGCGATGGTTCAAACTACCGATTATTTAACCATCAAGTTGCTTGAACCCTCAAAAACACCCTATCAGGTACAAAAAAACTCTGCACCGTATCTTTAGTCACATTCCAATTCAGTATTAGTCATAAACAAGACTGATATAAACCGAAATAATAGACAAATAAGACCGATACAGAGCGCACAGAGATCGAATTAATTAGTCCAGATCAGCAAACATTTTTTGAATACTGGAGAAATCGAGTGAGCCATTACCATTGGCCGCATGCATCGCAAACAAATTGCGAGCCATAGAACCCATTGGGATACTGCAACGAGATTTAACCGCAGAATCAAACGCCAACCCCAGATCTTTTGCCATCAAGTCCACCATAAAACCGCCTTGATAACCGTTAGAAGCCGGAGCTGTTTCCATCACACCAGGATAAGGGTTATAAACTTGCAGCGCCCAGTTATTGCCGGAGCTTTTCGCCATAATATCTGACAATACCGCAGGATCTAGGCCATTTTTAACGCCCATACCAATCGCTTCCGTGGTACCCGCCATAAGGATTGCTAGCAACATGTTATTACACACTTTAGCGACCTGACCGGCACCGGAATCACCAGCGTGGAAGATATTTTTACCCATCGCTTCCAGAATAGGCTTAACGAGTTCAAAGGCTTCTGTAGTACCGCCAACGATAAAGGACAGAGTACCGGCTACGGCCCCGCCTACACCACCGGAAACCGGTGCATCCACCATTTTAATGCCACGCTTAGCGGCTTCTTCAGCAACACGGCGAGCAGACTCTGCCGCGATAGTGCTGGAATCAATAATAACGGTATTCTTATCAACGATATCTAAAAGACCCGTACCATCAATATATAGGCCTTCAACATGCTGGCTAGCCGGAAGCATGGATACAATAAAATCTTTGCCCTTGGCTGCAACTTCAGCAGAATCACTCGCCTGAGCACCTTCAGCAACTGCAGCTGCAACCGCAGCAGGAACCAGATCAAAAACAGTAACCTCATGGCCTGCTTTAACCAGATTAACCGCCATTGGGCCGCCCATATTACCTAAACCGATAAATGCAATCTTAGCCATCTGTTAATCTCCATCTTTTGTTCTTGTTTTGATTTTGTTTATTGCGTGTTCTATAGGGTTTCCAGCGGATGTTCATGTTCAGGCCACACTGGCGCAAAGAAGCCATTCAGCCAAGCATCATCAACATCGCTAACCGCATGACTGTGCCATTTAGGAGTGCGATCTTTATCAATCAGCAGGGCACGAATACCTTCGGCAAACTCACCTTTACAGGCAGCCTGCACAGAAAGGTTTAACTCTGCACGGAACACTTCTGCCAGAGACATTTGAGCCGTTGCCTCAAGTTGGCGCACAATTAAATGCATCGACGTTGGTGAACCCGCCGCAAGAGTTGAGGCCGCACGGGAGAGCCATTTATCTTCTGTTTTGATTGATGTAATTTGCTGTACTAATGTAACAACATCATCGGCATCAGTCAGATGCTGAATGGCATCGAAATGATCACGCACTGGAGACGCAGGCAGTGCATCAAGACTTTCAGCCTCCAAGCGACGTAACACCTGATTAACCACAGTATTCCCATCGGTAGACCAATCGGCAGACTTAAGCGCATCGAAAGCAGCATCACGGCGATCATGGGTCACAAAACGATCGCCTAGGCCAACGAATAAGGCATCCGCTGCATTAATGCTCGCGCCGGTTAAACCTAAAAACAGACCGGTGCGCCCTGGCATACGATTCAAGAAGTAGCTACCACCCACATCAGGATATAAACCGATGGTGATTTCTGGCATAGCAATACGAGCCGACTCTGTCACCACACGATGACTTGCACCGGCCATAAGACCTAAGCCGCCACCCATCACAATACCGTTACCCCAAAGAATAAACGGCTTGTTGAAGGTGTGAATCAAGTGATCTAAACGGTACTCATCGGTGAAGAATTTTTCCGCGTAGGGATTAGGACCACCAGGATGCTCAACCATTGACCTATACAACTGAACGATATCACCACCGGCACAAAAGGCTTTATCGCCAGCGCCCTGTAACCAAACCGCTTTGACTTGATCATTTTTCTGCCAAGCCAAAAACTGCGGATACATCGCCTCAATCATCTCAAGGCTCAAGGCGTTCAGGGCTTTAGGTGCATTCAAAGTGGCAATCCCGATCAGATTGCCATCATGGGTTGCCAACTCTTCAAAAATTACTGGTGCATCAGACATTACAGGCTCCTTAGACATTGCGCCTCACCCAAGAGATCAGGCGTTCTTCCATTCAGGCTTACGCTTATCCAAGAAAGCATTAACACCCTCTTTCTGGTCTTTGGTATCAAACAGGTCAACAAACAGCTCACGCTCCTGCATACAACCCACAGCCAATGAATTATTACCACGGGCATTGTGTACCAAGGTTTTACAGGCGCTAACAGCAACAGGGCTTTGTTTAGCCACTCGTTGTGCCAGAGCGATTGCGGTCGATAGCGCCTCGCCTTTAGCAACAACCTCTTCAACCAAGCCGATTTTTTCAGCTTTTTCTGCGGTAATACGCTCACCACACAGGATCATCCGCTTAGCCCAGCCTTCACCAACCAGCCAAGATAAATTTTGCGTGCCACCAGCGCAAGGCAGTAGACCAACAGAAGCCTCTGGCAGTGCCATTTGAGCATGTTCCTCTGCAATACGAATATCACAAGCCAGAGCACACTCTAAACCACCTCCCATGGCATAACCGTTAATAGCGGCAATAGACACGCCACGGAAAGCTTGCAACGCTTCAAAGGCTTCACCAAAAATACGTGCCATTTGACGAGCAACCGCCTTATCGCCATCCGCAAATTTATTCAGATCGGCACCAGCTGAGAAGAACTTTTCACCTTGGCCCGTAATCACTAAGGCATAGATATTACGATCGGCATTTAAGTCGTCTACCAACTGCTTTAGCGCAGGCAGGCTCTCATCATCCCAGGTATTCGCTGGAGGGTTGTTAATCGTAATAACAGCCGTATTACCTTGAATATCCAGTAACAATTTTTCCGTCGTAGATTTAACGGTTTGCTTATCAGAAATGCTCATCGAATGACCTCCAACACGCCGTCCATCATCACGCGGCGAGAAATAATTAAACGCATAATTTCATTAGTGCCTTCTAGAATCTGATGCACACGGGCATCACGCATATAGCGCTCCAGAGGGTATTCTTTAATATAACCGTAACCACCGTGCAGCTGAATCGCATCATTGGTTACATCAAAACAAGCATCTGTGGCAAAGCGTTTTGCCATGGCACAGTAAAGGGTTGCTTCGGTATCTTTCTCATCCAGCTTAGAAGCTGCCAAGCGTACCATCTGACGAGAGGCGACTAACTGAGTCACCATATCCGCTAACTTAAATTGCAGCGCCTGAAAGCTTGCTAGCGGCTTACCGAACTGCTCACGCTCTTGCATATAACGTTGCGTATCACTAACCGCAGCCTGTGCTGCACCTAATGAGCAAGTGGCGATATTAATACGGCCACCGTCTAAACCTTTCATGGCGATTTTAAAACCATCGCCCTCTTTACCCAGTATATTGCGGGCAGGGATACGCACGTCTTCAAAGGTGATCAAGCGCGTTGGCTGGCTGTTCCAACCCATTTTTTCTTCCGCTTTACCGTAATGGACGCCTTCAGCATCAGCGGGCACAACAAAGGCTGAAATGCCTTTCGCGCCATCTTCCTGAGTACCGGTTCGAGCCATCACAACCAGTACGTCAGTACTGCCTGCGCCGGAGATAAACATCTTGCTACCATTGAGCACATAGTCATCCCCATCACGTCGAGCCGTACTGCGTAATGCACCAGCATCAGAGCCTGCACCAGGTTCCGTCAAACAGTAAGAACCCAGCTTTTCACCCATCGCCATCCCAGGAGCAAACTCATCTCGTAAGTCTTCTGCCGCAAAGCTTGCGATCATCCACGTTGCCATATTGTGAATGGTGATATAGGCGGTCGTTGAGGTACACCCCATAGCGAGTTCTTCGATAATGACACTGGCATCTAATCGGCTTAGCCCCATGCCACCGGCTTCTTCTGGCACATAGATACCGCAAAATCCCATTTCACCGGCTTTTTTGATCACATCAATAGGAAAAATATGCTCTGCATCCCATTGAGCTGCATGGGGAGCCATCTCATTTTGAGCAAAAGATCGCGCTGCATCACGAAAGGCGATCTGATCTTCAGATAAATTAAAATCCATAATTTATACCATTGGCTGTCGTTGTCGTTTTAATGGACGTTTTAATGGATGTCCCACTCAACACTTTTCAAAAACCAGTCTCTTGTCTCTTTTTATTTTATTAAGAAACCTCTTTTTGATAATTCCAAATTGATAACACCAAAAACAGACCGACTGAACTTTAAAAATAGATGACGTTTACGTTAACTGCAATCAGGACAAAATAAAAGAGTAAATATAAAGAGTATAAGAGCAAAGAAGGGGGCAGCCTTCTCTGCTCTTTCTAGCGGCTTACTTCAAGTTAATCGAGAAGTTAGGGCCAGATTCGATATCTTCGTTAAACCAACGAGCTGTAATCGTCTTCGTTTCAGTATAGAAACGAACCGCTTGCTTACCGTAAGCATGCTGATCACCGTAGAAAGAACCTTTCCAGCCCGTGAATGAGAAGAAAGGTAGCGGCACAGGAATTGGAATATTAATCCCCACCTGACCCACTTCAATCTCATGCTGGAACTTACGCGCCGCCGCACCAGAAGCAGTAAACATAGACGTGCCGTTACCGTATGGTGAGTTATTGATCAGCTCAATCGCTTCATCCAGTGTGTCTACTTCTACCAAGCACAATACAGGGCCAAAGATTTCATCTTTGTAGATCGTCATGTCTGGTTTTACACCAGCAAACAAGGTTGGGCCAATCCAGTTACCATCAGGATAACCTTCAACCACAACATCACGGCCATCTAACAGCAGCTCTGCACCTTCATCAACGCCTTTCTGGATCAGACTGCAAACACGCTCTTTCGCTTGTGGGCTAATCACAGGGCCATAACTTGCCGCTGGATCATCCCAAGCACCTGGACGGGCCTGCATCAGTGCTTCTTTGATCTCGTGTTTCCATTCGCGAGCTTCACCGACTAAGATCGTGACCGAAATCGCCATACAGCGCTGACCCGCAGCACCGACAGAGGCACCTGCAATATTATTGATCACACGCTGTTTGGCGGCATCTGGCATAACAACCATGTGGTTTTTAGCACCAGCGAAGCTTTGTACGCGCTTCAGATTGTCAGTACCGGTTTTATAAATGTACTGACCAACAGGGACAGAACCGACAAACGAAATCGCACGGATATCAGGATGGTGCAGCAAGAAATCGACCTGCTCTTTACCACCATGAATAACCTGTAAAACACCTTTAGGGGCACCCGCTTCAACAAACAGTTCCGCAAGACGAGTTGGCGTTAGCGGATCTTGCTCTGACGGTTTAAGAATAAAGGTGTTACCGGAAGCGATCGCCATTGGGTACATCCACAGCGGAATCATCGCAGGGAAGTTAAACGGTGTAATACCAGCACAAACACCTAGCGGTTGAATATAGCTGTAGGTATCAATTTCACGGGCAACGTTTTCTACCGTCTCACCCATCATCAAACTTGGGATATTTGCCGCATGTTCAACCACTTCGATGCCGCGCCACAGATCGCCTTTCGCATCTTCAAAGGTTTTACCTGTTTCAGAGCTTAGAATTTCTGCAATTTCATCGTGATGCTCTTTCAGCAACGCTTGATAGCGCATCATCACACGAGCACGCTCAGAAATAGGTGTTTCTTTCCAGATTTCAAATGCTGCCTTAGCACTCGCGTAAGCGGCTTCCATTTCACTTTGAGTTGCAAAAGGAACTTCACACAGTACTTCTTGAGTCGCAGGATTGGTTACCGGCATGAATTTATCAGACTTACTCTGTATAAATTCACCATCAATAAATAGCGGAACTTTCTTAGTCATGATTTCACCTTTTTCTGTCCGGTTAACCGGTTTTATTGTTGTTAGTCTTTAATTGCTACGGCTAAGACAAACCTAGCGGTTGCTTGGATATATGTAAACTAGCACAGGGGTCGAAAGGCAAGGATTGACTAAATTGCCCACTTAATGGACTATATTGCTGTTTACAACAGATAAAGCCTTGGAGTCAGACTAATGTCGCAAACCTCAGATTGGCCGCTTCCCTCTGGTAGCATTCGCTACCTTGTTCCACAGTTTCTTCGTGATAAGTTGCGACAACACCCTTTAAGCTGTGGCCTTTACCCCGTTTCATTTGGCAATTACAAAGAAGCCCTTGGCCATCAGATGAAGCGGCAAGATCACGACGATTTCCTGATTATTTATTGTGTTAAGGGTGGCGCAGACCTTTGGCTGGAAGACCAGTATTATCAAGTTGTCGCCGGAGATCTGCTCTTACTGCCACCCAAAATCAACCACCAGTATAAAACAAGAGATGATGACCCATGGAGCATCTACTGGTTACACTTAAAAGGAGAAGATTGCGATTTAGCGGCAGAACACGCTGGCTTCTCTAAAGGCGCTTATCTTCAGCATATCGGTAGCCACCCTAAGTTGATTCAAGATTTTGACCAGCTTATCGACTGCCGCACAGGAGGGTACAATATTAACACTTCGGTCTATGCGGCCAGTTTAATCCGGCAGATTTTGGCGTATATCGCGTTATTAAAACCCACCACCACCAGTGCTCGGCGCAGCCAACTGAATCTCAATACCGTACACGCCTTAATGCAAGAAAACCTGCATACTCGCCTAGATCTAGATACCCTAGCAAAAGAGGTAAACCTATCGAAATTTCACTTTGTTAATAAATACAAAGAACTGACAGGTCTAACGCCTATTCAGCATTTTTTGCACTTAAAGATCGAAAGAGCCTGCTACCTATTAGACATCACCCAACAGAGCATTACCGAGATCAGCTACAGCTTAGGCTACGAAGACAGCTACTACTTTTCTCGTCTGTTTAAAAAAGTCATGGGGATAGCCCCCACTCAATACCGGCGAAAGCAAAGGCATTAATCTCATCATAACGCCCTCTTCAATTTAACAATCATTCTCCTCAATCTAACAATCATCCCCTCTAACGCGGCCAGTCCCTTTTTTGCTAAAATGCCTCATTATTCCAAGCAGTTAGCTTAATACGCCACTCGCCAAGCTATTTGGCGATGATGAAGTGCTCACTTTAAGCGCTACTATTTTCTAAGCTACTGCCACTTTTCACCTTTACGTAAACGTAAACTTTGGATAGAGTAAGCCTGAACTGACAGGCAGACACACTATGACCCTACAAAAATCGATTACAAAAAAAACCTACGGCATTAGCGAACTGTCAAAAGAGTTTGATATTACAACCCGCACCATTCGTTTTTACGAACAGCAAGGGCTAATTAGCCCAGCTCGCAGCGGACAAACCCGTATTTACAGCGAGAAAGACCGCGTGCGCCTAATGTTAACGCTACGGGGTAAACGCCTTGGTTTTAGCTTGGCAGAAACCAAAGAGCTATTTGATTTATATGACACCACCCTTGAGGGTGATGAAAAACAGTTAAACCTTATTTTAGGTATTCTTAATCAGAAAAATGCAGAATTAGAGCAACAGCTACAAGATATTGATCGTGTTAAAACCGAACTAAGTTTAGTGCAAGACCGTTGTCAAAAAGCACTTGATGAGGTTGTTAAAAAGAAAGAAAAATCCGTTTAAACCTCATGTAAGCCTGCGTCGGTCGTCATTAGCCTTAACAGCCTTAATTAACATATTCATCGTCTTCTGCCTGACATAAAAAAAATAAACGGGCAAAAGAGAAATGACTTGCGAGCGGCAGTAATCATGCTCGTGTTAAAACAACAAGAAAACAAACCTAAGAAGGTGGGTTATGACTACAAAAGCAATGAGCTACGTAAGTGGCATTAGCGATACACCCTTAATTGGCAAGACTATTGGCGATCTGTTTGATGATACCGCCACTAAATTTCCCTGCAATGACGCTCTGATCTCGCGCCATCAAAATTTGCGCTATACCTATCAAGAGCTTCAAGCAGAGGTTAACCGCTGCGCCAAAGCATTACTGCATATGGGGGTTAAAAAAGGTGATCGAGTCGGCATTTGGGCACCTAACTGTGCGGAATGGTGTATCACTCAATTTGCTACCGCAAAGATGGGCGCTATTCTTGTTAATATTAATCCAAGCTATCGTACCCATGAGCTGGAATATGCTCTGAAACAGTCTGGCGCCAGCACCTTAATCTTACAGGGTGAATTCAAAGTTTCTCATTATGTTAATATGATCTGCGAACTAGCGCCAGAGCTGCGTAATAGTATTCCTGCTGAGTTCCATTCCGATAAGCTACCTCAGCTAAAACGTGTTATCTGCCTAGAAGATGACTTAGCCACAGAAGGCATGTGGACATGGTCTGACTTAATGTCGATGCATGACCAAGTAACGGATGCGGAACTACGCGAGCTACAATCTAGCCTGCAGTTCGATGACCCTATCAATATTCAGTACACCTCAGGGACAACCGGTGCTCCTAAAGGCGCAACCTTAAGCCATCATAATATTCTGAACAACGGCTACTTTGTTGCCCGAGGTATGGATCTAAACGATCAAGACCGCATGGTGATTCCAGTACCGCTATACCACTGCTTTGGCATGGTGATGGGCAACTTGGGGTGTATTACCCACGGTGCGACCATGATCTATCCCGCCGCTGGTTTTGATCCCGTTACGACTCTTCAGGCGGTTGCTGAAGAGAAGGCCACCGCACTTTACGGCGTGCCTACCATGTTTATTGCCGAACTAGAGCACCCTGATTTCGAAAGTTTCGATTTAAGCACGCTACGCACAGGCATCATGGCAGGTTCTATCTGTCCAATCGAAGTGATGAAAAAAGTTATCGCTAAGATGCATATGAAAGATGTCACCATCTGCTATGGCATGACAGAAACCAGCCCTGTGAGCTTCCAGACCAAAATGGATGCCCCCATTGAAAAACGGGTTTCCACTGTAGGTACGATTCACCCACACCTTGAAGTCAAGCTAGTTGATCCTGAAACCGGTCATGTGGTTGAGCGCGGCGAAAAAGGTGAGCTATGCACCCGAGGTTATAGTGTGATGCTTAGCTACTGGAATAACGAAGAAGCTACCGCCAAATCTATTGAAAATGGCTGGATGCACACCGGTGATTTAGCGGAAATGGATGAAGAGGGCTACGTTGCCATTACGGGTCGAATCAAAGATATGATCATCCGTGGCGGCGAAAATATTTACCCTCGCGAAGTTGAAGAGTTTCTTTATACCCATCCTGATGTCAGTGATGTTCAGGTAATCGGTGTACCTGATCAGAAATACGGTGAAGAAGTAATGGCTTGGGTTTCTCTGCACGAAGGTAAAGACCTTAGTGAAGACGAGATTCGTGCGTTCTGTAAAGGTAAAATCGCCCACTTTAAAGTACCGCGTTACTTTAAAATCACCCGTGATTTTCCGATGACCGTCACCGGAAAAATCCAGAAGTTTAAAATGCGTGAAATCAGTACTGAAGAGTTAGGCTTAGAAGACTAGCTTTTTAAGCGCTACCGATAAAATCGGCCCTTCTATATTAAGCGCAGTTAATCGCCAGAACTGTTTAAAGCGTTGTTTAAAAGAAGGGTCGCTTTTTTGGCTTTTAATGGCCGATGAACTTTCAATAGTCGAATATATTGTCAAAGGTCGACAGTAGTGAAAAACACAAGGGAGTCATATTCGAATGACCGATATCGCACAGCATTATCAAGAAAGCCCAGCACAGGATTGCCTTGACCACGCCTTATGGCAAAAAATCACCAATAGCTTAACAGATGCCTCTATTGATTTATCTAAACTAACGGCAGACTTACTCGCCCCTATTGATCAACTGCATATAGGCGGACGAAAAGCGACCCAAAACCTATTACAACGGGCAGAATTACCCTCACAAAGCCATGTACTAGAAATTGGTGCAGGCTTGGGTGGTACCGCTCGTCTTATCGCAGATCAGCTAAAAAAACAGAGCAACTGTCACATCACTGCTGTCGATATCACTTCAAGCTTCACTTTCGCTTGCCAGCAGATCAATAACCTCATGAACTATCAGAATATTCACTCTATCTGCGGGGATGCCTGCCTGCCACATGTTGCCGCTGCCAGCCAAGATGTGATCATTAGTCAGCACACTCTAATGAATATCCCAGATAAAGTATCACTACTTAACACACTGTTTAATAGCTTAAAGCCTAACGGCAAGCTATTACTGCACGAGGTGATCGCTGGGGATAATTTAGAAGCTCTCGCCTTACCCGTTCCGTGGGCATCCCAACCGGAGCACAGCGACCTACCTCAACAACAAGCCCTTATTGCATTGTTAGAGCAAGCAGGTTTTACTTTAGCAAGCATACACAATGTGAGCGAAGATGCTCTAGCATGGCGCAATAAGCATACCCAAAGGGAGGCAGGGCAAAGCGATCAAGGAAAAACCCAGCAAAAATCCCCCCTAAATCCCAAGCTGATTTTTGGTGAGCGATTTATCCAGATGGGTAAAAACGTAATGGCCAACCTCGCCACGGATAAAGTACGGGTCGTTGAGGCTATTTTTATCAAAAAATAGCACTCTAAGAATCCCCTCGAAAATCCAAAAAAAGCCACCTTGTTTGAGGTGAATCAACGCTTTGTCAGCCCGCTTATCTGCGATATCCCCCTGCCCAGCAAAAGACTATCAATACTGTTATAAATAAGTCGTAGAAATATCTAAAACCCCTTAAAAATGCTGGTCTTAGTTAAATAGTTTCAATAACATATTCCTAATATCAAATAGGCCGATAGAGCTACCGCGGCTTAGCATCAACAGGAGTTGATGCCCTAATGGATTTACACATCAGAAAATAATAATTAAAAGTAACACCCAAGGAGATAAGCCACTATGAGCGCCCAAGGAATGTCTATTCGTTCTGCGTCAGGAACCCCATTACTAACCCAAATGCTTCTCACGGTTATGCTTCCCATTATTGTTTTAATGGTTGGCCTAACCTTCTGGATTTATAGTGAGATCAAAGATGAAACCTCTGAAATCATGCTGCATTCAGGCGCTCAAGTTGTAGAGGGCCATGCTGCAGAGGTTAGTGCCATTCTCGCCGGATTACAGGAAGAAGTGGCCATGCTAGCGTCAACCCCGATGCTCATCTCTAATCGAAGAGACCAGGCGCTAGAAACATGGTTTAGGGGTAATTTATCTCAAATGAAGCTGGCGGAGATGATTTTCTTTGTGGATACTCGCTCACAGGCAACGTTTATGTCCAAGAACGGCAAAATGGGGGTTGCCGATCTTAGTCAGCGCCAATATGTAAAAGATCTGCTCAGCGGCAAAGTATCCAGTGTTTTAACCAATCCAATTGTATCCAAAACAACAAACAATCCTATATCGGTAGTGGCAAGGTCAATTAAAAACGACCAAGGCGATGTGATTGGTATTTTAGCCATTACCATCACCTTGGAAGTACTCAGTCAAATTACGGTCAACACTGAGCTAACGGACAACAGCTATGCTTGGATTGTCGATGGTACAGGGCTTATTGTCGCCCATCCCTCTGAAAAAGCCCGAATGACAGTCAACGTCACCAATGCAGATAAAGATGGTTTTACGGGCTTAGATGCCCATGGAAAACGCATGGTTGCAGGGGAAAGCGGCACTGGTGAAATTCTGAACATTCAGGGCGAACCTGCCACGATGATTTTCTCACAGATCAAAAACACACCAAGCTGGACGTTTGGTGTATCCGTACCGACAAAAGAGCTTTATGCCAGTGCCAACCGTTTATCCAGTCTGCTCGTTCTTATTATGCTGGGCGGGCTCATCATTATTGTTGCCCTAGTTGTTATGGCAAGCATATCCCTAGCTAAGCCTATTGCAAAACTAGCCACCGCAATGGAGGTCGTCAGTAGCAACGACAGTGGTATCAGCGCGCGACTAGAAGCCTCTGGCCCCCGTGAGATCCAAGCGGTAACCAACAGTTTCAACCGCTTTATGGAAAAGTTAAGTGTATCCGTTGACCGTATTATTGGGGTTGCAGGGGAGCTATCCCAAGCTTCAAAAGCACTAGAGAACACCGGCAGCACACTAGGCAAGCAAGTAACCACTCAGTCTCAAGAGATGGATCAGGTCGCCTCCGCCGCTAACCAACTGACGGCCACCTTTGAAGAAGTTGCCCATAATGCACAACTGGCCTCAGATGAAAGCGTACGCGTTAAAGAACAAGCAAACAAAGGCCATATCGCATTAGTTGAGAACCAAAAGCAGATCACGTCTCTGTCTACTCGAATTAGCGGTGCGGCAGAAGAGCTGAAGCAACTGCATCAATCGAGCGAACAGATTGGCGAAGTACTCGATAGCATTACCGGCATTGCTGAACAAACCAACTTGCTAGCGCTTAACGCTGCCATTGAAGCAGCACGGGCTGGCGAACACGGCCGTGGTTTTGCGGTCGTTGCTGATGAAGTCCGCACCCTATCGGAACAAACCCGTCACTCAACGGAAAAAACTCAAGTGGTGATCCAAGAACTGCGCGGATTAATCACCCACGCCATTAGCACCATGGATGATGGTGCAAAAGAAGCCGTCGATACGGTAGAGCGTTCGCAGCAAGCGGAGCAAGCACTAACAGATATCCAAGGGTCGGTTGCGAATCTAGAGCAGATGAACCTACAAATTGCCAGTGCCACAGAGGAGCAGCAAGCGACAATGGAGGAAGTGAACAATAACATCCGCCATTTGGCCGAAGCCGTTGCGGTATTACAGGAAGAGACCGCTCAAATCACGCAACAGAGCGCCTCAATGGCCAATGCAGGTCAAGAGATGGAGCATGTGGCACAGGCTATTTAAAGCAAAAGCCCCGCAAGGGGCTTTTAGCACCAATACTGATGAATCAGCATTTATAAAAAATCGACACGCCGTATCGGCTTAGCTTGAAAACGACAGCACTTCATCCTCTGTTAAAGCACGCCACTGCCCTACATCAATATCTAAATTTATTTTACCGATTTTCTCACGATGCAAAGACACCACACGGTTCCCCACCGCTGCGAACATGCGTTTTACCTGATGAAATCGCCCTTCCGTGATCGTCAACAGCACCTCCGTTGGCGTCACTATTTGCAACCGAGCAGGCAAGGTTAGCTGATCTTCACCCTGTAATGACAGTCCCCGCTTAAATCTATCCGCCACATCGTCAGCAATAGGTTGCGATAACCCTACCCGGTAGACTTTCTCACACCGTTGGTCAGGCCGGATAATATCAAACGACCAACGCCCATCATCCGTTATCAAAACCAAGCCGGTGGTATCAGCATCCAAGCGGCCTGCAATATGCAACTCATCCGTGCGCTCCAGATCAAGACACCGGAACACCGAAGGGTACGCTTCATCAATATTAGAGCAAACCGTACCAGCGGGTTTATGCAAAAGAATATAGCGAAAAGGCCGAGGCGCCAGAACCACTCCATCCTGAGTGATGCGGTTACTCTCATGCACCTGAGTTCTTTCCTTAACAACCGCCTCACCATTAACCTTCACGCGCCCAGCATTAATCTGTGCTGTCGCTTCAGAGCGTGTTAACGCAGTACTTTTACAAACAAACTTATCGAGACGCATATTTAAGCAACATTGTTCGGGAGGTTTTTCTACAGCCTCGTTACCCTATTTTATTTAGAATACCAACCACTATCAGGGATAAAAAAACCGCGCGCCTGTGCTCTTAAAAACAATGGGCAATCACGGCTTCCATAATGCATTGATTTTGCAGCTTATCTAATTTGCTTAATCAGGTAAACCGAGCATTAAGTCAGACAAAGCGAGCCAGCTTACTGGCCATCACTGCGTATCTATATCCCTCTTATCAAACGTCTATTAAAATTTTCCCTTTACGTTAACGTCAACTTAGATTAAATTTACCTTATCTGATTATTTTAGTGCCGGTGACTTTCACCATCCACAATGCGAAACACCGGCCACGAGACAACAACAAATAAAGAAGAAAGGGGCATCACCATGAAAACCATTTACAAAGAATTCAACTTTGATCTTGGCGAGACCTACGACATGCTGCGCGAGCAGGTAAACCGTTTCGCAACAGAAGAGATCGCACCTCGCGCTGAGCAAATTGATATCGACAACGAGTTTCCTGCGGACTTATGGCGCAAATTCGGTGATATGGGTTTATTGGGTATTACTGTCCCTGAAGAGTTTGGCGGTTCTGATATGGGCTATTTGGCTCATGTTATCGCGATGGAAGAGATCTCCCGTGCCTCTGCCTCTGTAGGCCTGTCCTATGGCGCGCACTCTAACCTGTGTGTTAACCAAATCAAAATTAACGGTAATCAAGCGCAGAAAGAAAAGTACTTGCCTAAGCTGGTTTCCGGTGAGCATATTGGTGCGCTGGCGATGTCTGAGCCAGGTGCCGGTTCTGATGTGGTTAGCATGAAGCTGCGGGCTGATAAAAAAGGCGACCGTTATATTCTAAACGGCAACAAAATGTGGATCACCAATGGCCCTGACGCCAACACTTATGTGATCTATGCCAAAACCGATACCTCTGCTGGTTCCAAAGGTATTACCGCTTTTATCGTTGAGCGTGATTTCCCTGGTTTTAGCCGTCATCAGAAGTTAGACAAACTGGGAATGCGCGGTTCTAACACCTGTGAATTGGTTTTTGTTGACTGTGAAGTACCAGAAGAAAACGTATTGGGCGAAGTCGGCAAAGGCGTTCGCGTATTGATGAGCGGCCTAGACTACGAACGTACGGTTCTAACCGGTGGCCCTACAGGCATTATGCAAGCGGCGATGGATGTTGTGGTGCCTTACCTACATGACCGCCAGCAGTTTGGTCAGTCCATCGGTGAGTTCCAGTTGGTTCAAGGTAAAGTGGCGGATATGTACACCACGATGAATGCCTGTAAATCTTACCTCTATGCGGTTGCCCGTGCCTGTGATCGCGGTGAAACCAGCCGTAAAGATGCTGCCGGTGTCATTCTTTATTGTGCAGAGAAAGCCACCCAAGTGGCACTGGATTCTATTCAGCTGCTGGGCGGTAACGGTTATATCAATGAGTTCCCTACTGGTCGTTTACTGCGCGATGCCAAGCTGTATGAAATTGGTGCCGGTACGTCGGAAGTGCGTCGTATGCTGATTGGCCGTGAAATCTTTATGGAATCGAAATAAGCGATTCATTAAAGGATAGTCTTTCTGCGGGCTGATAAACCAGCCCGCGTTTCTGAATACCCAACCCTATTTCCGATCTTACTCTTTTTAATACACATTTTAATACAAGCCCTTTTTATAGACAGTGGGCGAGTAAGACTCGGGCGCAGGTCTGGTAAGGCAGATTGACTCCCCCCCCTGCACGACGATGGTCAGTCTGTCTTACCAACTTATATTATCGGGAGCTAGCCATGGCGGTTATCAAAAGTAAGATCAATACCCGCTCAGAAGAGTTTCAGGCCAACTGCAGCAATATCAAACGTCTGGTACAAGATCTTCGTGACCAATTAACAAAGATTAAGCAAGGTGGCGGTGAAGCCGCTCAGAAAAAACATCTAGACCGAGGTAAGCTGCTGCCTCGGGATCGTATTAATACGCTGCTAGATGAGGGCGCTCCCTTTATGGAGCTGTCGCAACTGGCCGGTTTAAACGTGTATAAAGACTACGTTCCTTCAGCGGGTATTATTACCGGTATCGGTCGTGTTAGCGGCCAAGAATGTATGATTATCGCTAACGATGCGACGACCAAGGGCGGTACTTATTACCCTCTAACGGTGAAAAAACATTTACGGGCTCAGGAAATTGCGGATAAAAACCACCTGACCTGTATCTACCTAGTGGATTCCGGCGGTGCTAACCTGCCCAATCAAGATGAAGTATTCCCAGACCGGGATCACTTTGGCCGTATTTTCTACAATCAGGCCAATATGTCTGCCAAGGGTATTCCACAGATTGCGGTTGTGATGGGCTCCTGTACCGCTGGCGGTGCTTATGTACCAGCCATGGCGGATGAGTCTATTATTGTCCGCGAGCAAGGTACTATTTTCTTAGCAGGCCCACCGCTAGTTAAAGCAGCCACCGGCGAAGTGATCACCGCAGAAGACCTAGGCGGTGCAGATGTGCACTGTAGAACCTCTGGTGTTGCTGATCACTATGCGATGAACGATCAACATGCCCTGCAGATCGCCCGCCAATGTGTCTCGCGACTGAACCCAAGCAAGAAGACAGAGCTGGATATTCAACCGTCTCGGCCACCACTGTATGACCCGAAAGAGATCTACGGCATTGTGTCTGAAGATCTACGCAAGCCCTACGATGTACGTGAAGTGATCGCCCGTACTGTCGATGGCTCAGAATTTGACGAATTTAAACAGTTGTACGGCACAACCCTGGTCACCGGTTTTGCCCGCATCCACGGCTATCCCGTAGGTATTGTGGCGAACAACGGCGTACTTTTCTCTGAAGCCGCCCTTAAAGGCGCACACTTTATTGAACTCTGTGCCCAGCGCAATATTCCTCTGGTCTTCCTGCAAAATATCACCGGCTTTATGGTGGGCGGTAAATACGAGTCCGAAGGTATCGCCAAAAACGGTGCCAAGATGGTAACGGCTGTGGCTTGTGCCAAAGTACCCAAATTTACCGTATTAATCGGCGGTAGTTTCGGGGCAGGTAACTACGGCATGTGCGGTCGCTCTTATGATCCTAATCTGATGTGGATGTGGCCTAACGCTCGAATTTCAGTGATGGGTGGCGAGCAAGCCGCTGGCGTATTGGCCCAAGTGAAACGGGACAATATGGAGCGTAAAGGTGAGAGCTGGGCTATTGATGATGAAGCAGCCTTCAAGAAGCCCATTGTCGATCAGTATGAGCACCAAGGTCATCCTTACTATGCCAGCGCCCGCCTATGGGATGATGGCGTAATTGATCCGGCTCAAACCCGTGATGTACTGGGACTTGCGATCTCTGCCGCCTTGAATGCACCTATACGTGAGACGCGCTTTGGCGTGTTCCGTATGTAATCGGAGACAACCAGATGACAGATCAACAAGTACTGTGCGAGATCTCCGATCAAGGTGTGGCTTCGGTTATTCTAAATCGTCCTGAAGTACACAACGCCTTTGATGATAAGTTAATCGCTGAAATATTGACGATACTGGATAGCCTTAATGCTAATGATGCCGTGCGTGTGGTTATTCTGCGCTCTAATGGTAAGTCGTTTTCTGCCGGTGCTGATCTAGGCTGGATGAAGCGGATGGCCCAGTATAGCTTAGAGGACAACTTCAACGATGCCGGTGAGCTAGCCCGCCTAATGCACACCCTCAACAACCTGAACAAGCCGACTATTGCGATGGTTCAGGGTGCCGCCTATGGTGGTGCTGTGGGTCTTGCGGCCTGCTGTGATATCTGTATCGCCAGTGAAAAAGCGCGTTTCTGCCTGAGCGAAGTTAAAATCGGCCTCTCACCGGCGGTTATTAGTCCCTTTGTGGTGGCTGCCATAGGCGAACGGGCCGCACGGCGCTATTTCCTCACCGCTGAGGTCTTTGATGGCGCTGAAGCCGTACAGTTGGGCCTTGCCCATCAAATGGTCAGCCATGATGAACTCGAAAACGCCGTGTCTGAGATGACGCAAAAACTGCTAGCCAATAGCCCCCAAAGTGTTCGTCGCAGTAAAGAATTGATCGCTCGTGTGGCTAAAGGCCCGATCGATCAAGAGATGATCGAATACACCCAACGCCTGATCGCTGAAATCCGTGTGTCTGAGGAAGGTCAGGAAGGTTTGAGTGCCTTTTTTGAAAAGCGCGCTCCGGGCTGGCGTCGAGACTGAGATAGAGCTGGAGATAACACCATGTTTAATAAAATTCTAATTGCAAACCGTGGCGAGATCGCTTGCCGCGTGATTCGTACCGCTCACAAACTGGGTATTCGCTGCGTAGCGGTCTATTCTGAGGCCGACGCCAACGCCATGCACGTTGCGATGGCCGATGAAGCGGTGTGTGTTGGCCCTGCGGCCAGCAAAGATAGCTATCTAAAAATGGATACGATTCTTCAGGTCGCGAAAGAAACAGGCGCCCAAGCGATTCACCCGGGTTATGGCTTTTTATCGGAAAACGCGCCTTTTGTACAAAAGTGCCAAGAAGCGGGCGTGGCCTTTATTGGCCCACCAGCGGATGCGATTCGAGCGATGGGTTCTAAAAGCGCTGCAAAACGCATTATGGAAGAGGCGAACGTACCTCTCGTACCGGGCTATCATGGTGACGACCAAGACCCTGCCCTGCTAAAAAAACACTCTGATGAGATGGGCTACCCTGTTCTCTTAAAAGCAACCGCCGGTGGCGGTGGTAAAGGGATGCGGGTTGTTTGGGCTCCTGATGAGTTTACCAGCGCCTTGGATGCCGCTAAGCGTGAAGCGATAAATGGCTTTGCCGATGACACCATGTTGGTCGAGAAGTACCTCACCAAACCGCGTCATGTGGAGATTCAGGTATTCTGTGATCAACACGGTAACAGCGTTTATTTGGCTGAACGGGATTGCTCGGTTCAGCGCCGTCACCAAAAAGTGGTTGAAGAAGCTCCAGCTCCCGGTATGTCCGATGAGCTGCGTAAAGCGATGGGTGAAGCCGCCGTACGGGCGGCAGAAGCGATCGGCTATGTGGGCGCAGGAACCGTTGAGTTCCTACTCGATGAAGATGGTTCTTTCTACTTTATGGAGATGAACACCCGTCTGCAGGTAGAGCACCCCGTAACGGAGCTGATTACCGGTCAAGATTTAGTGGAGTGGCAGCTAGCCGTAGCGGCAAATCAGCCCCTACCGATCAGCCAAGATGAGGTACAAATCAAGGGTCATGCGGTTGAAGTACGCATCTACGCCGAAGATCCTGATAATGATTTCCTACCGGCTACCGGTAAACTGGAATACCTTCGGACACCCGAAGAAAACCGTCATGTGCGCGTGGATACCGGTGTCCGTGAAGGGGATGAAGTAAGCATCTATTACGATCCTATGATCGCTAAATTGATCGTTTGGGATGAAAACCGTGACCGCGCCCTACAGCGTATGAGCCAAGCGCTGGCGGAATATCGTATTGCGGGCATGAAAACCAATACACACTTCCTGAAACGCCTGATCGACCATAAAGCCTTCCGTGACGCAGAGCTGGATACCGGCTTTATTGAAAAGCACGAAGCAGATCTTTTTGAGAATACTCCTACCGATAGCCAAACAGGTAGCCGAGCCGGCAGCCAAAGTGCGAACCCACTTGCGATGGCAACCCTATATACTTTGCTAAAACAGCAGCAAAGCAGACAGGCAGAAGCGATTCACAGCCATGATGGAACGTCGCCTTGGCACCAGTTCTCTGGCTGGCGCTTAAATGAAGAGCCAACTCATGTGGTGCGCTTTTCTCAGGAAGGTACCGATCAAGAAAAAATTGAGCATGAGGTAACCGTTAACTGGCTGGATCATGGTTACCGTTTAACCTTAGACGGCCATATTATGATCGTTGATGGCAAGCTCAACGATGATCGCTTACACGCCAATGTAAACGGCCATAACCGTAATGCCTTTGTTGCAGAGCTTAACGGCCATGTCACCGTCTTTACCGATCAAGGCGCTTTTGAATATCAATGGCAGCGCCCTGATCTAGACAGCCATGATTTCGAAGAGGAAAAAGCCAGTCTTACCGCTCCAATGAACGGTAGCATTGTTGCAGTCTTGGTCGAACAAGGTCAGAAAGTCACCAAGGGCACGGCAATGGTGATTATGGAAGCGATGAAAATGGAGCACACCATTACGGCTTCTGTTGACGGCACCGTGACGGAAATTTTCTTCCAAACCGGTGATCTGGTTGAAGGTGGTGCAGATCTAGTCGCCTTTGAGGCTGAGGAGACAGACTAATGTCCGCTGAAATGCCTGTATTACCTCAATCGGTACGTATTGTAGAAGTAGGCCCCCGTGATGGCCTACAAAATGAACCGGGAGTCATCAGCACCGAGATCAAGCTACAGCTTATCGACAAACTTGCGGATGCCGGTGTACGTTATATTGAGTCAGCCAGCTTTGTTTCCCCTAAGTGGGTGCCTCAAATGGGTGATGCCAAAGCCGTTATGACCGGCTTGCAACGCAAATCTGGTGTTACCTACGCCGCTTTAACGCCGAATCTAAAAGGTTTGGAAAGCGCTATTGCTGCCGGAGTGGAAGAAGTTGCGGTATTTGGCGCGGCCTCGGAAGCGTTTTCACAAAAGAACATCAACTGCTCTATTGCCGAAAGTCTTGAACGCTTTGCCCCTGTGATGGCGATGGCGAAGGCCAATAACATTAAGGTACGGGGTTATGTTTCCTGTGTTCTTGGTTGTCCTTACGATGGCGAGATTGCCCCAGAAAAGGTCGCAGAAGTCGCGAAAGCACTGTATGACATGGGTTGCTACGAGATCTCTCTAGGTGACACGGTCGGTGTTGGCACGCCCCGTAAAGCAAAGGCGATGATCCGTGAAGTCAGTAAAGTGGTGCCCGTTGAGAAACTGGCAGCGCATTTCCATGATACTTACGGTCAAGCTCTAGCGAATATCTACGCGGTATTAGAGGAAGGTGTTGCCGTTGTTGATAGCTCTGTAGGTGGCTTGGGCGGTTGCCCTTACGCCAAAGGGGCTTCTGGCAATGTGGCCACAGAAGACGTGGTGTATATGCTACAAGGGCTGGGCATTGAAACCGGTATCGACCTTAACAAACTAGTGGCTACGGGGAATTTTATAACCCATGCCATTGGTAGTCAGAATCGTTCTAGGGTGGGTTTAGCGATGTCATCCTAACGACAAGGCCCCCTGCCATAAACAGGGGGTTTTCAACCGTTGCTCTATGTCAATTCATCTTAAAATATTCCTGATCTACCTGCCTTGCTATAACCTATGGCCAAGTTTCTTGCCTACATCCAAGCCTTTACAATAACGCTACAATTAAGCCGCCAGCATTACTATAAGTAACTATTTAAGCACTATTTAAATACTGTTTTTAAATTCGATTTGAAATCCAGGTAAAACCTGAAATTTGAACGCCATTTACAATATTTAGGATAGGAATAGGTACAACTGGTTGTTTTCTCTGGTATAAATAATTAGGCTACTTTGTCAAAGACACTTAATCCTTTATTTTGCTCGCAGCTATTGGCCACTTATGAGTTCAAGCTTAACCACACCGTTAGCACTTTATGATTTACCGACACCTGCACTGCAGATTAGCCTAGATGGCGTATGCACTCATTTTAATGCAGCGGCCAAAACACTGGCTGAAGAGTTAGGCTTTGACAATTTTTGCGACTTGCTCCCCCATGAGCTTCAACCACTGTTATTCCAAAGGCAACCAGAGTTAGGCGTCTATAGTGATACCCTATACGACAATGCTCAAAGCTATCGCTGGCAGTATATCGCCACCCAAGATAATGCCTTTATTCTACAAGCTTATAACTTAACCGATCGTGAAAACTACCGTGCTATTTTAGAAAACTCCGTTGATGGTATCTATAAAACCAATCGCGCGGGTCAGCTTATTTATGCCAACCAAGCGCTAGCCTCAACATTTGGCTACGATAATCCTCAACATATGTGTGATGCGATTGAGCAGCTATCAGAGGATCTCTACGATAACGCAACCGACCGAGAAACCTTTTTACAACACCTGAAGCGATTTGGTGAAGTGCGTGGTATGGAATGCCAGATGAAACGGGTCGATGGCTCCCTCATTTGGATTCGTATTAATGGTCGTGCACTTAAAGACCAAAACGGTAGCATACAGGCCATTATTGGTACGGTGTACGATATTAGCGCCCAGAAAACCGCCGAAACCGCCATGGCTACCGCCGAAGAAAAGTTTCGTAGTATCTTTGAAAACTCCATGACAGGTTTGCATCAAAGTACCCTTGATGGTCGTTATTTAAATGTTAATCCAGCTCTTGCCCGGATTTTAGGCTACAGCTCACCGGCAGACTGCTTAGAGGCTATTAGCCATATTGGTAAACAAGTTTATGTGCGCCCCCATGAATGGTTAAAAGCCATGAAACGTCTACGCAAAGAGGGCTATTTCACCCTTAACGAAGTTGAGCTATACACTCGTGCCGGCACCAAACGCTGGGCAACCGTAAGCAATCGGCTCGTTCCTGCTAGCGATACAATACCGGAGCATATTGAAGGATCTGTGGTTGATATCACCGATGGTAAGCGAGCCCAAGAGCGCATTAAATATCTAGCCCATTACGATAGCCTGACAACACTGCCAAACCGTGTCTTTTTCCATAATGAGCTAGGTCGCTTAGTTGAAGACGTTGATGATGGACACCTTAAATCCATCGCCTTGATCGTACTTGATCTGGACAACTTTAAAGATATTAATGACACTCAAGGCCATTTAACCGGCGATATGTTGCTCATTAAAACAGCCCACCGCCTACAGGACTTTTTTGGTCATAGAGCACAGTTTTTCCGGTTAGGCGGAGATGAGTTTGCCATTACCATCAACAATATTGCCGATAGAGAAAAGATTGCCGCTCAAATTAGAGAATTAACACAGATATTGGCCGAACCCGTTGCATTTGATACCACTGAAATCAGTTGTACGGTTAGCGCTGGTATCGCCCTTTATCCTGAAGCCAAAGACGTTATCCAAGAAGGCGATGTGCAACAGCAGCTTTTCCGCTATGCCGATCTGGCCTTGTATCGGTCAAAATCCAATGGTCGCAACCGGCATACTTTCTTTGCTATTGAGATGCAGCTTGAAGTACTCAAAGAGCAGCAGATTGAGAAAGAGCTAAGAGAAGCCATTGAACATAATGAACTGGTTTTGTACTACCAACCGCTGCTTAAGGCCGATACCGAGCAGCTTATCGGTGCCGAAGTATTAGTACGTTGGCAACACCCTGAACGGGGCTTGATCCCACCTTTTGAGTTTATTCCTATTGCGGAAAAAACCGGCTTAATTAGCCGCGTGGATGACTGGGTATTACTCCGATCCGCCCAGCAACTACAGCTATGGTTTAGCCAGGATAAAAATCTCCCTCAGCTTTCCGTTAATATTTCCGCTCACCGCTTAAATCAGCGGGATTTCGCCCAATATGTGCAACAGGTGATCCAGCGCACTGGCATACCCGCCAGTAGTCTCTGTCTAGAAATCACCGAACAAAACATGATTACAAGCTTTGAGAGTGTGCGAAACACACTAAATCTGCTGCGTAATATGGGTGTAAAAATCGCATTGGACGATTTTGGTACTGGTTACTCCTCCTTAAGTTATCTAAAACAGCTACCCGTTGATAAGCTTAAAGTTGATCGCAGCTTTGTGATGGAGATGCATGAAGACCCTCAAGATAGAGCGATTATTAAGACCATTCTTGAATTGGGTCACGGCTTAGGTATCTGGGTCAATGCGGAAGGTGTGGAGAATGAAGTGCAGATCAGAATGCTGCGGGAGCTTGGTATTGATGAGTTCCAAGGTTTTTTCTTTAGCCGCCCTCTGCCTTTAGATGATTTTATCGCCCGCTACATGCAAGAAGCACCAACCGTCGCCTAGCCGCCCTGAACGCCAAGGGCGGCATTATTATGAGTATCAATTGGGCTTAACGTTTCAGTTTTTCTCTTGATATCGTTTTACCTGATAAAGCCGAATAAAGTTATCGCTCAGAAACAACAACAGACTAAGCAGAATGACTCCTGCCCCTATCAGCATCTCTTTTGTTACTGGCTCGCCATGGAGCTGGCTGCCCAAGAACAGAGCAATCACCGGCGTGATCAAGGTGATTAACGCCACATACGCCGGTGGTAAATTGGCAATCAGGTGGAAGTAAGCCATAAAGCCCACCAAGGAACCGAGTATCGCTAAATACACCACCGATAAAATACTCAAGGTACTCACATCTTCCCAAGCAACCTCAGTACCTGCGACAAACCATGCCATCGCGTAAAAAGGCAGTGAACACCACAGCGCCCCAACGGTTTGCTGCAAAGGATGTAAACCCGCGCCGTTACGCTTCATTAATACGTTACTACTGCTAAAGAAAAAAACCGCTAACAAGGCCAAAAGCACACCGACAACACCCTGCCCTGTCACCACTAAATTATCGCTAAAGACAACCCCTAAACCGATAATCCCTAAACCACAAGATAACCATTGTTTTCGAGACATCGGACTATCAGGCACAATAAAGTGGCTTAGTACACCGGTCATAATGGTGGTAAAACCAAACAATACCGAAATAAGACCCGATGGAATCCACTGGGCCGCCACATAGGTCACACCCATCGCGCCAAAAATACCGATAACAGCCGTTAAATAAGAGCGAAATGCCGCCTTATGTACTGGAAGGTTAAGCCCCATAAATTTTAATAAAGGTAGCCCCACAAGCGCTGCAAGCCCCATGCGAGATGCCGCCGCCGCCATTGGTGGCAGTGAATCACCACTGGTAACGATAGCGAGGGGCGTAGTAGACCAGATTAAAACCGCTAAACCATAAGCGACGGGGATCGACATAAATAATTCCTTGTTATTGTCGTTAAAGAGCCAAGATAAATAAGATGGGCCTGTGTTTAAAGCTTACATTCAAAGTTAGTGTTTAAAATAAGACTGGCTAAAAAAGGGTTTTCTGGGAAGCAAAATTGCAGCCATAAAAAAAGGCCGCTAACGAGGCGACCTTTTAAAATACCAACAGGATCAACATCGTCGCCAAAGGCGCTCTACGCGAAACATGGCGCGCCAAGAAGTCATCATTGCCTTGGGGCTGCTTGAGAACGAGCGCCTATCTGAAGAAGAGTACATACCTGAAAAAAAGTACATAGAAGATCCTTTGAAGTTAGGGGCTTACTATTACGGAATCCTAGCCCTCTGGCAAGCGGTTTATCTCCTGCCAATCTTGCCAAATACTTGAATAATCGGTAAAAACACCATCAATTTTTAATTTCGATAGTCTTTTAAGCTGCTCAAAATCATTAATAGTATAAAAATATACTGCTAGACCAAGGGTCTTAGCGGCGGCGATAACCCCAAGATCAATAAACTCATCACTCAGATGCAGAGACTTTATTTTTAATGGGCCAATAACCGCTGGCAGCGATAAAACAGAGCCGTATAGCAGCAAGCCTAGATCAACATCGGGGCAGAATTGCTGAAAATGTAATAACTCAACATGATCAAACGAAGAAACAATTAAGTTTTCTTTATAAGCGCGATAGGGTTCCTGCTGCAGTAATACGGCAAGAGGGCCTGCGGTTCCCTTACTTTTAAGCTCGATATTCAAAGTCGCTCTTTGGCCCACCAAAAGCAGAACTTCTTCTACAAATGGAATTCTTTGCCCAAGCCCTGCATCTAGCTGCCGTAATGCTGTAATACTTTTATCTGTGAATGACCCAGCACCATTGGTTGTACGATCTAACGTTAGATCATGCAAAACCAATAAGCGCCCTTGATGGGTAACAATGTCGATCTCTACACCCTTTGCACCGGCGGCTAAGGCCATATCAATCGCCATCAGTGTATTCTCAGGCGCATCTGCACAGGCACCTCGATGAGCAAAAAACTTCATATCAATCCTTAAAACAGATCACTTATAACCTTTACGTTAACGTCAACTTAAAGTAAATTAAGAGTACTGATAAACCACTATAGCCGACAGTGGTTGCATTACTACTATCGTTTTATTTTCTGAAGATATCGTTTTATCTTCTATCTAATAGAAGGCTCGCTTATGCTCTCAGAAGTTTAGCGATAGAAAACACCCAAAAATACAACAAAAATAGATTTTTCTGTTGTTAATGGCGTTCTACCCGTAATGTCAAATGTCATTAGCAGGAAACTGTTATTAACGGAATAAGACCCCATTGACGAAGCAAAACCTCAATGAAGGAGCAAGCCCCATGAGTGCGCCCCTATGGCAACCCAGTTCTGATCGTATCGCCAGCAGTAATCTGCAGCAGTTTATTCAACAGGTCAATGATCAGCATAAGCTCGCCCTAAAAGACTACACCGATCTATACCGCTGGAGTATTGACCAAACTGAAGACTTTTGGTCAGAACTCTGGGACTTTTCCGGTGTTGTTGCCGATAAAAAAAGTAATGTCGTATTAGCCAACCCAGAGAAAATGCCAGGAGCCCGTTGGTTCCCTGAGAGCAAGCTTAACTTTGCTGAAAATTTACTAAAGTTTCGTGATGATCAACCCGCCATCGTCTTTCGGGGTGAAAAGGGTCAACGCAAAGCTCTGACCTATAACGAACTGTACCAGCAAGTGGCACAGTATGCGGCAGGGTTAAAAAATGCCGGTGTTGTCAAAGGTGATCGTGTGGCGGGCTTTGTGCCAAACTGTGCAGAAACCTTGATCGCTATGCTCGCCACCGCATCTCTGGGGGCTGTTTGGTCATCGTGCTCTCCAGACTTTGGCATTAACGGTGTGTACGACCGCTTCGGTCAAATTGAGCCTAAGGTACTTTTTACCACTGACGGCTATTTCTACGGCAATAAAACATTAGATTCTTTAGAAAAAGTACAGGGAATTCTTGACCGCTTACCGGCAATCCAGCAGGTTGTCGTTATTCCTTTTGTCACCGAAACCCCAGATATTAGCGGCTTAAACCATGGTAGCTTGCTGTCTGACTTTATCGACCCAAGCGCCACCGAGATTAACTTTGAGCCAGTAAGCTTTGATCACCCGCTCTATGTGATGTATTCATCGGGCACCACGGGCGTACCTAAATGTATCGTACACTCCGTTGGTGGCACGTTAATTCAGCACTTAAAAGAGCATCTGCTGCATACCGATGTGAAGCGTGATGATGTCTTGTTCTACTATACGACCTGTGGTTGGATGATGTGGAACTGGCTAGTAACAGGGCTTGCCACGGGTTGCACGGTGCTACTTTACGATGGATCACCGTTCCATCCCCGTCCTAATATTCTGTGGGATATAGCGGAAGAAGAGGGCATCAGTATCTTTGGCACCTCGGCCAAATATATTGCAGCCCTTGAAAAAGTGGGCGTTAAACCGCGCGAAAGCCATAACCTTGAAAAACTGAGGGCCGTGCTATCAACCGGCTCGCCTTTAGCCCATGAAAGCTTTGATTACGTTTATCGTGATATTAAAGAAGATCTCTGCTTGTCGTCTATCTCCGGTGGCACTGATATTGTTTCCTGTTTTGCCCTAGGTTGCCCGATCCGTCCGGTCTATGCCGGTGAACTACAATGCCGAGGCCTTGGTATGGCCGTTGATATTTTTGATGATAACGGCAAGTCTTTGCGTTCAGAAAAAGGTGAGTTGGTGTGTACCAAACCCTTCCCATCGATGCCGATTGGCTTTTGGAATGACCCTGATGGCGAGAAGTATCACGATGCTTACTTTGCTTCCTTCGATAATGTTTGGGCCCACGGTGACTATGCAGAGATCACCGAGCATGACGGCTTAATTATCCACGGGCGATCCGATGCCGTTCTCAACCCCGGCGGGGTTCGTATTGGCACTGCGGAGATCTACCGCCAGGTGGAAAAAGTAGAATCGGTGATGGAAAGCCTCTGTATCGGGCAAGACTGGGAAGATGATGTTCGTGTTGTGCTGTTTGTGCATATGAAAGAAGGTTTCTCTTTAACGCCAGAAATAGAAAAAGAGATTAAAAGCATGATCCGCGCGAATACAACGCCACGCCATGTCCCAGCTAAAATCATAGAAGTGAGTGATATTCCTCGTACTATTAGCGGGAAAATTGTCGAACTTGCCGTACGTCATGTGATACATAACCGTCCGGTGAAAAATACCGATGCACTGGCTAACCCAGAAGCATTAGAACAGTACAGAGACTTGCCTCAGCTTCAGAGCTAGTAGAAGAGGATATTTAAGGTCATATCAAACAGCCCTATGGAAACATCCTAGGGCTGTTTTTTTTATGCAGGGAGGACGTTATGTGAAGAAATACATCGTCAAGGTTAATCTTCAGCGAGTCGTTCCTTAACCTTTAAAATCTTAGGCAACACACGCTTGAAAGCATCCACTACATTGGGGTCAAAGTGCTTACCCTTCTCTTCTTCAAACAGCCCAATAGCTTTTATTACACTCCAAGGTTGCTTATAAGGCCGAGTCGATACCAAAGCATCAAATACGTCAGCAAGTGATGCAATTCGAGCAACTAAAGGAATATCTTCACCGGCCAGCCCCATGGGATAACCTGAGCCATCCCACTTCTCATGATGGTAAAGCGCAATTTCTCGGGCAATATGCAGAAGCTCAGAATCTGGGTTCTCCAATATGCGTGCCCCTATTTCAGGGTGCCCTTGAATCACTTGAAACTCTTCCGGTGTTAACCGTGCAGGTTTACATAAGATAGCATCAGGTATACCAAGCTTCCCGATATCATGCATAGGCGCTGCCGAAGCTAATGTTTCAGCATCGTGTTCAGAAAAACCCAACTCCAAGGCAATAAGCCGAGCATATTCAGCCATACGTTGAACATGTAAACCCGTTTCATTATCTTTATATTCTGCCGCTAACCCCAAGCGCCGAACCAAATCTTTACGAGACATTTCGAGCTCTTTGGTTCGTTCATAAACCTCACGCTCTAGTTCTCTTTTTTGCAGAGCCAAGGCAAGATGAGTATTGATGCGGGCTAAAATAATCGGCGGGCTAAAAGGCTTACCAATAAAATCGACAGCACCAAGGGCTAAACCCTTTTCTTCATCTCCGGCATCACTCATCGCACTCACAAAAATAATGGGAATATGCTTTGAGCGCGGGTCTCCTTTTAACTGACGACAGACTTCATAACCATCAATACCGGGCATCATAATATCGAGTAAGATTAAATCAGGTTGTTGCTCAGAAAATACTCGATTAAAAGCTTGCTCACCATCCTTAGCAACCAATGTTTTGTAGTCAGTCTTTAAAAGGCCAACCAACACTGTAATATTAAGCGGTGAATCATCAACGATAAGAATACGGGGACGATCTACGTTTTTTTGTCGTGTTTCTTGCATCTGAAATCACTATCCTAAACCTTAAGATCCTAAATCTTAAGCCTATTGTTAGATGCCATAGACATAAGACATTAAAATATAAGCTTACTAAAAATCAATTTTTCTTTATTCACTAGAACCACTGATACGACCAAAAATCATCTTAGATTTTTATGGCACTTAGATCTTCATGGTGCTTAGATTTTCATAGTATTAAGCGCTGCTAAAGCCTCATCAAATTCATAAACTTCAGCATATTCCATGACCTGAACTGCAATGGATAACAGCTCTGCATCAACTTGAGCAAGTTCTAAAAGCTCGGGCAGATCATCTAAAACATCAGGATCACCCTCTTCTAAAAGGGCTGCTATTTTAGGATGCAATTTTCCTAAGCGCTCCATTGTGCTGTTTTTTGACATTGGCGGCTGTAAACTGGCAACAAAGTCGTGATCAACCAGAAGATTATGACTTAATAGCTCGTGATCTTTCGCTGAGGCCATCTCCATTAAAGATGCCCTTTGCCCCTTACTCTGCATACAGTTAGCAATATCATCGATCACTTGAGCAAGCTCATCACTCAAGGGCCTTAAATCATCATCACTGGGTAAAGATTGGTCAAAATACTGCTGCTCAAGTACTTCAACAAAAGCTGTGATCTGCTCCATTCCCAGAGTTGCAGATGTCCCTTTCAGGGTATGCATCCACCGAATTAAATAATCCCAGTCACCTGTTGCCATAGATGCTTTTAATGGGGCTAAGCCTTCATGGTAATCATTGCAAAACTGCCCCATCAGCTTCATCAACAACTTTTTATTACCGCCCATTGAATGTAACGCCTTGTTAAGATCTACACCATGGAGGTAACAAGGCATATCAATCTGTTCTTCACTGGCAAGAGATTCAGGAGCATAGCCGGAGATGACTCTAGGTTCAATCCACTGAATCAGTTTTTCCTTCAAGATATCAGGATTAATAGGCTTAGAAATATGGTCGCTCATTCCCAGCTCGAGACATCGGCTTACATCTTCGCTTTGAGCATGGGCTGTCATAGCAATAATGATTGGGGGTTTAGGCAGCTTCATTTGTAGGATTTGTTCTGTTGCCTGATAGCCATCAACCTCAGGCATCTGTATATCCATAAAAATGAGATCAAACTCTTTCTGTTGAACTAAATCAACCGCCTCTCGCCCATTAGAAGCGAGCGTTAACACTAATCCGTAAGGCTCTAACAAGCCGGTTATCACTTCTTGATTGATACCGTTATCTTCCGCGATTAACACATGAGCACCTAACAAAGCATTAATCTCATCGCCATCACGGAATAAGCCTCGTATACGAGAGCTTTTATGTTTTTTCCCTCGCTTAACCACAGCCTCTTGAATAGCGTTTAATAGATGCGAACCACTCACTGGCTTAAGAAGAACGCCATCAATTAAGTTATGGTTGATCCTACGTTGAAGGTCTTCACCACCATAGGCCGTTAACATCAAAATAGCAGGTTGGATGGGGAGCGCAGAGTTATGGCGTACCGCCTTAGCCACTTCAAAGCCATCCATAACCGGCATCTGCCAGTCAATTAATAGAACATTGTATGGCTCTTCCCCCATAGAGTGAGCATTCACCAACCGATTAAGGCCCGCCGGTGAATCGCTTTCAATATCAACCGTGATCCCTTGGGCCTCTAAATGCTCGCAGACACACTGCAAGCTAACCGTATCATCATCAATGGCAAGAACACGGATACGGCTAGAATCCACCTTTTCTATTTGCTCATCAACCGCGTGAACCTGCAGCGGTAGAGTAAAGAAGAACTCACTACCCTCACCCTCGGTCGCATGAACACCGATTTCACCGTGCATCAGTTCAACCAGCTGCTTACTAATAGCAAGCCCTAATCCTGTTCCGCCATATTGGCGAGTTGTTGAAGTATCTGCCTGCGAGAAAGATTTGAATAAACGCCCAACCTGTTCCTTACTTAAACCAATGCCAGTATCCACAACGGAAAAACGAACCTGAACAATATCATGCCGCTGCTCTAGCAAACTAGCTTCGACAACAACTTGCCCTTTTGCAGTAAACTTAATCGCATTATTCACGAGGTTCAGTAAAATCTGACCTAGACGTAGCGGATCACCCTTTAAGCTATTTGGGATACGCTCATCAACATTAAAAAGCAGTGGAAGATTTTTCTCATTCGCTTTAACAGAGGCAAGATCAGCAAGGTGGTTGACTACATTATCAAGACGGAAGGGTATATTTTCGACATCAAGACGCCCGGCTTCAATCTTGGAAAAGTCTAAAATATCATTAATAATGGATAATAAATTCTGTGCTGCTTGCTGTATCTTATCAATGTAACTGCCCACTTGTTCATCTTGGCTCGCCTGCCGCGCCAAATGACTCATACCGATAACGGCATTCATGGGAGTTCGAATCTCATGACTCATGTTAGCTAAAAAATCACCCTTAGCTTTATTGGCAACTTCAGCTCGTTCTTTCTCCGATGTAAGTGCTCGCTGCGTCTGCTTCAGGTCAGAAATATCGGTTCGTACAGAGATAATCGATGTGACTTTGCCTCTCGCATCAAACATAGGAATAACGGTCGCATTAACCCAATATAACGTGCCATCTTTACGGCGATTGCACACTTCATCATGCCAAATGTCACCACTGCCAATATGGTTCCAAAGGTTTTTAAAGAAACCTTTAGGATGTACGCCAGAGTTAATCACTTTATGGGTTCGCCCAATCAACTCGTCCGGCTCAAAACCACTGACATCAATAAACTTCTGGTTAATATATTGAATAACCCCTCTCGGGTCGGTAATACTGACAATTGAGTGCTCATCCATCGCCTTTTTATAAGCAGAAAGCTGTGTATTGGTTCTTAATAATCGGTCTTGAATTAGCTTAAGTCGAATCAGTATCACCACGATAGCACCGGTCAAAAGCACCACCGCAATCAACAAAGACCAACGGCTTTGATGTTGTTGCTTTTGGGCATTATCAAGCCACTGCTCAAAGCGACTATCAAAATTTTTAAGATGCTCATATGTTGATACATTCATTAGACGCGCTGAATTTTTGCGAATACGTGTTGTCGCGTTCAGTAACCCATCTACATAATTAACAACTTTCGTAAAGGCCGTCTGGGCTTCGCTGGAAGGAATCGTTAGGCTACTTTGTCGGATCGAGCTTAAGTGCTCTTCAAGTATTAATGCATTCCCATCCGTCGGCATCGCCGCATAACGAAGCGCCAGCACCATCATTTTAACCAGCTGTAGATCGTAAGCGCGTTTAATTTTTTCGGGTAACATTGACGTTTGTAGTTCTTTCTCGGCCACATCAAATACAGGCTCTAATTGGCTTATGGTAAAGCCATAGAGCGCTGAGGCTGATGAGATCTCTAGAATAATTTCCTGCAACTCTTCTAAGCTTTCTTGATAGCGCTCCCAACTACGTCGCGATGCGGCTACATCATAGGAGATGCCATTCAGCTCAAGGTCTACACGATAAACACTGGCAAAAAGTTGCTCCAGCAGCGTTAGAATTTCTTCATGAGAATTACTGCGATACCCTGTCGTTAAAAGAGCTGTTTCAGCTCTAATCTCAGACAGTACACTTTTTTGCAGTGCAACCTGCGCTCGGATCTCTTTCTGCTCTATATCCATTGCGGGCTGTAACAGGTAGATCATTACAGGAAAAAGCAGTAACAACCCCGAGGTACTTCCCCACAAAATAGCCGTTGAAAGCTTTTGCCAAAATTTATCGTACATTCCCATGACGCACGGGGCCCTCAAAATCATGAATCGAACTACTGTGACTCAATAGAAATAATGCGATGAGTTCTAACTCATCTTGGCTTAGAACAGATTTATTGTGCATTCTATACATTCTGGTTATCGCTTGCTTAAGTGTCTTTGAAGACCCATCAGAGAAATAAGGTGCGGTGTCATTCAAATTACGCAACCTAGGGACTAACACTGGCTCTAGATAGTTTTCATTAACAGCATCAGCAAATGCAGCGCCTCCCATATCCTTTCCGTTATGGCAAAAGCTACAGCCTTTTTTCTCAAACAAAACCATACCTCGCTGTTCTGTCTGCGTTAAAGCTTGTAAATCACCACCAAGATAAAGTTCATAGCGGCTGGGCTGAGCTTGTAAACTAAAAAGATAATTAGTCAACGACTTATATACTGCCCCTGCGCTAATACGGCCAAAGTTATCGTACGATAAGTTGCTTAAGGTTTTATCTTTTTTCAAGGCAACGTATACATCAACAACGGAAGAATCCATTTGATTAGTCATGCATCGCTGAACCGCACGCTCTAAAGAAAAGATAGTTTGCCGAGAAAAATAACCAAACTTACGATCTAAGTTAAACAGTGCCGGTGTCGCTAAGATAGCACGCGTGCCATCATCTTTAGTTGATAGCGCCTGATTGTCTGAGAAGGAGTATTCAGGCTTATGACAAGAAGCACAGGCTGTTTGGCCTGTCTTTGAGAAGCGGGCGTCTGAGAAAATCAAGCGTCCCATAGTTGAAAGTTCAGGATCGATATGCTTTAGCTCATGGCCCGCAAAGACACGGTCACTCACAAATAACATCGAAACAGTCATTAGGGTAAAGGATAAGGCCAATAAAAGAGATTTTCTTTGATTAAATGTGCTCTTCTGATTAAAAGCGCCATTCAAACTCAAAGTACGATTCAAATCCAAAGTACGATTCAAACTCAAAGTGCTATCCACCTTTCACTTTTTCACTTTTCAGAATCTGCTGAAACACTTTTTTAAATATCCTTTCGTGCAACAAAGCAGATGGTAAAGCCAACAAAAAACGGTAAGACCAACAAAAATCAGAGTAAAAAAACAAAAAAACACGTAAAAAAACTATTAGTGCGATCTATTACGCTATTTATTATGTGCCTAGCTTAGCACCTAAAACAACCCCGTTGAATACACATTAAAATAGTTAAACTCATTAAATAAATAGCTCTTTATTTTAAATCATATGAACAAAAATTAGCATCTATTAAAAACATGGATTGAGCACCCATAAAAAAAGCCGCACGAGGCGGCCTAAATAAGATGAGATTATTGAAATTTTATCAAAACGGATTATCTAAAAGGGCTACCCAAAAAGCCGCTAAAAAGGGTCACTAAAAAGAGCCATCAAGACGTTACCGATGCTTAAACACCGGTTTACGTTTTTCTACAAACGCAGCCATGCCTTCCTTTTGATCTTCTGTGGCAAACGTTGAAGCAAAGGCTCGACGCTCAAAGCGCAACCCCTCCTGCAAAGAGCTCTCAAAAGCCATGTTAACGGCTTCTTTTGCCATATAAACGATAGGTTGAGACAGCTTGGCAATCTTACTGGCTACTTTTAACGCTTCTGCTTCTAACTCTGCCACCGGAAGAATACGGCTGACTAACCCAGCTCGCTCCGCTTCCTCTGCATCCATCATACGGCCGGTTAGGCACATCTCCATCGCTTTTGCTTTACCTACGGCTCGGGTCAAACGTTGAGTACCACCGGCACCGGGTATCGTGCCGATATTGATCTCAGGCTGACCAAATTTGGCTGTATCCGAGGCCAAAATAAAATCACAGGCCATAGCCATCTCACAGCCGCCCCCTAGGGCAAAACCAGAAACAGCAGCAATAATCGGCTTACGCACGGTATTCAGACTGTTCCAACCATCCCGACGGTTATACGGAAAGTCATTTAAAAATAGATCAATAAAGGTTTGCCCTTCCAGATCTTTAATATCAGCACCGGCGGCAAAGGCTTTTTCATTGCCGGTAATCACTAAGGCACCGATATCATCATCGCTCTGAAATGCTTCAATAGCCTGACCCACTTCGGTGATCAGCGCCGTAGATAACGCATTTAGCGCCTGAGGACGGTTTAACTGAATCCAACCCACTGCACCACGGGTTTCAACGATAATATTGCTATAAACCGCGTTCGTATTCTCACGAGACATATCTTAGAGTTCCTTTTTATTTTTATTGATCATCATCTTTTTTTACCGCATACAGGGGCTTCACATCGGCTATTTCAATGCGCTTACGGTCAGCTTCAACTTCAGTCAAAGGTTGTACTGGCTGCATCGTTTGCAAACTGCGCACCGTCAGATTCTGGTATTCCGCAGTTCCCTTACCTTTCCAGGCAATTTCTTGATCAGACAATTCCCGTATAACCTTTGCCGGTGTTCCTGCCATCAATGATCGGGGAGGGCATTCAAAGTCTGCTTTGACAAACCCACAGGCCGCCACAATAGCAGACTCTCCAATTCGAGCATTATCCATAATGACGGCGTTCATACCGATCAAGGCGTTTTTTCCGATATGACAGCCATGAAGCACTGCACCATGACCAATATGACCATCTTCTTCGATAATAGTGTCGGTACCCGGAAAGCCGTGCATCACACAGGTGTCCTGCACATTGGCACCTTTTTTAATAACTAGGCGACCAAAATCCCCTCGCAGACAGGCATTAGGGCCGATATAACAGTTTGGCCCAATAATGACATCGCCAATCAGAACAGCAGTTGGGTGAACAAAAGCCGTTGGGTCAACAACAGGCACAATGCCATCAATACTATAAACATGCATAGTTTTATCCTTTACATACAGAAGCGCCCTCCATTGATGAGGGCGCTTAACGCTATCGATTCATTGCGATCATCAGCTAACGACTACTCACGGCCGATTACTGATGACGACGACTTTGAACCACCACAAAGCGGCTAGCGACAAAAGCCGTATCGGTGAGCGACGCATTGGCAGCGGGGTTACCTCCAGTCGCATGGAAATCACTATAAGCTGCCGATTGGTTAACAAAAACACCGCCATCAAGATTAATAGACAGGGCAACTTTAACATCCATCGCCAGCTCTTCCGCTTGATCCAATACAGCGTCATCCGTTGAGTAAACCCCCAGCGTGATAGCCCCTTTCTCAGAGATCACTTGCTTGGCCAAAGCCATACTGTGCTCTGTGCTATCGGTTGCGATCAAGAAGGAGATAGGGCCAAAGCGCTCTTCACTGTATTTCTCGATATCAGCGGCATCGACTTTAAGAATCAGTGGCGTGTGAATCTCAGCATTCGGGAACTGAGGGTGCTCACGTTTCTCGCTTGCCAGAACAACCTCGCCTAGCCCTTCACACTCTTTAATACGGGCAACCGTTGCGGGGGCTTGAATGGCGCCAAGAACCATACAGGCACGGTCGTTATCACTGAGGAATTTAGAAGTTGCGATGGAAAGCGCCTGGGCCACTTCATCAAAACTCATTTGGCCATCAGATGTCTTGATACCATCACGTGGAATATAGATCGCCTGAGTCGTTGTACACATTTGACCGGAGTAAAGGCTTAGCGTAAAGGCGAGGTTACGGGCTACCGCTTTAATATCAGCAACACTATCGATGATCACCGTGTTTACACCGGCTTTTTCAGTGAAAACCTGTGCCTGAGTCGCATGTTGCTCCAACCAGTTACCAAAGACGCTAGAGCCGGTAAAATCGATCAGCTTCACATCTTTATGGGTTGCTAGTTCTTTTGTAATCGGCGCATCAGCTGTATCAACCACCATAGAGACGATATGAGGGGCAAAACCTGATTCTTTTAAGACATCCTGTGCAATTTTGACTGAAATAGCTGCCGGTAAAACAGAGGCAGGATGTGGCTTAACGATCACAGGATTACCGGTCACCAAAGAGGCAAACAGCCCTGGGTAAGTATTCCACGTTGGGAACGTAGAGCAACCAACGACAACAGAAATACCACGGGGAACAATATGATAGGTTTTATCCATAACCAGAGGGTCATGCTTACCCTGAGGTTTTGTCCAAACGGTGGTCTCAGGTACTTCTTTCATGGCTCGGTAGCCATAGGCAACGGCTTCAAGCCCTCGGTCTTGTGCATGGGGGCCGCCCGCTTGGAACGCCATCATAAAACCCTGTCCAGAGGTATGCATAACTCCATGGCCAATCTCGAAGCTGCGCTTGTTCAGGCGATCCAAAATCTCGACACAGATACCAGCACGAACATCTGGCCCTGCATCACGCCAAGCTTTGGTTTCCTGCTTCATAGCCGACACTAAAACATCAATATCAACCTGAGGATAACTGACACCCATTTCGATACCGTAAGGTGATTGCTCACCCTTAACTTGGCCTGTTATGCCTGGCATTTCTAGTTCAAATGCTTTGCCTAATAACCCATTAAACGCCGCTTCACCATCGGCTGCAGCCGTTTCTCCATAGGCCCGTGGGCTTGGATTTTCTGGGTACTGAGACCAGAAACCCCGTGTATTAATCGCACTTAAAGCTTGATCTAGGGTTTCTTGATGCTTATTAAAAAAATCTAATTGACTCATTTGAATAATCTCTCCGAATAATCACGTATCACATTTTTGTTTTATTAAGGCAGGCCTACACCTTTAGTCTCTTTATTCGCTCTTAATTCATCAGGAATTAAGGGTATTGCAGTCTTGAATCAATGATTCTCAAGATACACCATAATTTACGATACCGAAACCTTGCATTGAATTTAATTCTTGTATCCCTTTCTGGCTTTGGGTTAATCTCTATACACAATAACAAGAATTCTGCATATGCACCTCTATCTAGCCTAGAGTTAGAGACGTACGTGTTGTAAGCGATAACGAGCCGGAATTCTAAGAACAAGCTTTTTAAAAGCGATACTGCAACCGGATACTGCTGAATGACTTATCAGACTATTAGCACTCAATCCGTTGAGGGTGTTCTGACGATCACACTCAACCGACCTGAAGCTTTCAATGCCCTTAACACTCAGCTGTTAAGCGAGATGGCAGAGGTCCTTGATCAGGCCGATCAAAACGAATCGATCCGTGTCGTTGTTATTACGGGTGGCCCTAAGGTTTTTGCTGCCGGTGCTGACATCAAAGAGATGGCCTCTCTGGATGCTGTTGGTGTCATGAACGACCCCCGCCCAAGGCACTGGAAACGTATCTATCAATTCAGTAAACCTCTTATTGCTGCGGTTAATGGCTATGCCTTGGGCGGCGGTTGTGAGCTAGTGATGCATTGCGATATCGTGATTGCAGGCGACAACGCGCTCTTCGGCCAGCCTGAAATTAATCTCGGTATTATCCCCGGTGCCGGTGGCACTCAACGTCTTATCCGTACCGTAGGTAAACCTCTCGCCATGAAAATGGTGTTAAGCGGTGAGATGATCGACGCGAAAACCGCACAACAAGCCAATCTCATCACCGAAGTGGTTATCCCGGAGCGCACGATCGAGCGCGCCCATCAACTGGCTAAAACCATCGCTAAAAAACCACCTATCGCGGTTCGTCTGGCAAAAGAAGCCCTGCTTAAAGCTTTTGAAACCGATCTGGAGTCTGGACTGATGATTGAACGTAAGTCGTTCACCTTGCTGGCTGCGACCGAAGATCGCCGTGAAGGCATCGCTGCTTTTATGGAAAAACGTAAACCTGAATTTAAAGGACGCTGAGTTATGTCATTCAACCCGTCATATGAAAATATCGAATTTGTGATTGAGGATGGCACTGCCATTCTAACCCTAAACCGCCCAGACAGCTTGAACAGCTTTAATGCACAGATGCATGAGGAAGTTCGCTCCGCATTAAAAGAAGTGAAGAACAATTCAAGCGTGCGCGCACTGGTTATTACCGGTAACGGTCGTGGTTTCTGTGCGGGTCAAGATCTGAGTGACCGTAATGTTGCCCCCGGCACAGAAACACCGAATCTGGGCGAGTCCATCGAGAAGAACTACAACCCGATGATTCGTACCCTTCGCGCCCTTGAAATGCCAGTGATCTGCGCGGTTAACGGTGTGGCCGCCGGTGCCGGTGCCAATATCGCTTTGGCCTGTGACATTGTCTTTGCCGCTAAATCTGCCAAATTTATTCAGGCCTTCTGCAAAATCGGCCTTATTCCCGATTCTGGCGGCACCTGGACATTATCAAATAGTGTGGGCCAAGCCCGTGCTATGGCGCTGTCTATGCTGGGCGACCGTGTTTCTGCTGAAGAGGCGGAACAGATGGGCATGATCTGGAAGGCGGTTGACGACGAAGCACTGAAAGAAACCGCTATCGCAACGGCTAAAGAACTGGCAACTCAACCCACCAAGGGGTTGGCGCTGATTAAACGTGCGATTCAGGCTTCTGCGACAAACACCCTTGATGAGCAATTAGATCTAGAACGTGATCTGCAAACAATTGCGGGGCGCACAGATGATTATCGTGAAGGTGTTGCTGCCTTTATGGAGAAACGTCAGCCATCATTCAAAGGTCAGTAAGGGGTGATTATGAGTTCCTTATCCATTAATGATACCGTTGCCGTTATCGGTGCAGGCACGATGGGTGCCGGTATTGCTCAGGTAGCCGCTAAATACGGTCATACAGTTTTGCTATACGACAAGATGGAAGGTGCGGCTCAGGCTGGCCTTAACCGTACGGCAAAAGGTTTAGACACGTTAGTCGCCCGAGGCAAAATGACTCAGGCTGATAAAGAGTCTTTAGTGGGCCGTATTCAGCCGACTGAAACTTTGGCTGACCTAGCCCCAGCAACCCTTATTATTGAAGCCATTGTTGAGAACTTGGCGGTTAAGCAATCGGTATTTTCTGAGCTGGAAGCACTCTGCTCAGACGATACCATTTTGGCAACCAACACGTCTTCTATCTCTGTTACCGCCATCGGTTCCGCTCTGAAGCGCCCTGAGAACTTAGTGGGTATGCACTTCTTCAACCCTGCACCTATTATGAAACTGGTTGAAGTGATTCAAGGCTTGGCCACTTCTACGGCTGTGGCTCAACAGGTTTACGATCTCTCCGTTGCCTGGGGCAAACATGCGGTTATGGCGAAATCGACCCCGGGCTTTATTGTGAATCGTGTAGCCCGTCCGTTCTACGCAGAGGGACTGCGGGTATTGGAAGAAGGCGGTACTAACGAGGCGACCATTGATGCCATTATCCGTGAAGCAGGCCAGTTCCGTATGGGGCCCTTTGAGCTGATGGACTTGATCGGTCACGATGTTAATTATGCGGTCACCTCCTCTGTTTTTAATGCCTATTATGGTGATCAGCGTTTTCTGCCGTCCCTCATTCAGAAAGATCTCGTTGAAGCCGGTTTTCATGGTCGTAAGAGTGGTCGTGGTTTCTACGATTATTCTGATCATGCTGAAAAACCTAAACCGCAAACTCTCGGGGTTCAAGCCGCTCCGACCAGCATCACCGTTGAAGGTGAACTAGGCTGCGCGGAGCCTTTGCTAGCCCGCATAGAAGCGGCAGGCATCAAGGTGCATCGCTCTACCGAATATGATCACAATGGCCGTATCTGTGTGGGTGACTTAGTGATTGCACTTACCGATGGCCGAATGGCAACAGAGCGTGCTGCAAGTAAGCAGCGTCGCCAGTTTGTGCTCTTTGATCTGGCGCTGGATTACAGCAGGGCCACCCGTATTGCGCTGACTAAAGCGGATCAAACCTCAGAAGAGAGCCTGATGGCCGCGGCGGGCTTATTTCAAGCACTGGGGATGCAAGTTTCTGTGATCGACGACGTTCCAGGCATGGTGCTTATGCGCACGGTCGCCATGCTAGCCAATGAAGGTGCTGATGCCGTTAATCAGCAGGTTTGCTCGGTAAAAGATGTCGATATCGCCATGCAAAGCGGCGTAAATTACCCGCAAGGCCCTTTGGCTTGGGCCGACCATATCGGGCTAGAGTATCTCCACGGAGTGTTGGCTCATTTAGTTAATAGCTATGGAGAAGATCGCTACCGCCCTTCCCCATTGCTGCGTCGTAAAGTATTTGGAGCACAGACCTTTCATGGTTAATTCAACTATCAACACCTCATTGGACAACCTAACACCGGATGAACTGGCTAACCGCTGTGCTCAAAAGATGTATGAAAGTGACTGGGCGGCCCAAGCTCTGGAAATGACGATTATCGACGTTCGTGAAGGCTATGCAAAACTGAGCATGGTGGTACGTAAAGATATGTCGAACGGGCACGGTATCTGTCATGGCGGCATGATGTTTACACTGGCCGATACGGCTTTTGCCTATAGCTGTAACAGCTATAACAAAGTGACTGTGGCAGCGGGTTGTAATATCGAATTTATCGCCCCTGGCAAACTGGGTGACACCTTGGTTGCTGAAGCAAAAAAAGTAAGCTTGGCCGGTCGCAGCGGTATCTATGATGTCACTATCAGCAATTCCGCCGGTGATCCTATCGCTTATTTTCGTGGTAAATCGCGCCAAATTAAAGGCGAGATAATATCGACTGAAGCCACTTCATCATCAGATCAATAAGAGGAAATTAAGCATGAAAGACGCTTATATCTGCGATGCTATTCGCACACCCTTTGGCCGCTATGCTGGCAGCCTGTCCTCAGTTCGCGCTGATGACTTAGGCGCTATTCCGATCAAAGCTCTTATGGATCGCAATCCGCAGGTTGACTGGTCTCAAGTAGACGATGTGATTTACGGTAACGCCAACCAAGCCGGTGAAGACAATCGTAACGTGGCTCGGATGTCATCGCTATTGGCCGGTATGCCAACAACCGTTCCTGGCACGACCCTTAACCGTCTCTGTGGTTCGGGTATGGATGCTATTGGCACGGCTGCTCGTGCGATTAAAGCCGGTGAAACAGATCTCATGGTCGCCGGTGGTTGCGAATCTATGTCCCGTGCGCCTTTTGTTATGGGTAAGGCGGAATCTGCTTTTAGTCGCAACCCTAACGGTCTTTACGATACAACCATCGGTTGGCGCTTTGTTAATAAACTGATGAAAGCGCAGTATGGCGTGGATTCCATGCCAGAAACTGCTGAAAATGTTGCTGAAGATTTTAATATCTCCCGTGAAGACCAAGACCTGTTTGCATTTCGCAGTCAGCAGAAAACCGCTGAAGCGATGGCTAAGGGCTTATTTAAAGAGGAGATCTGTCCAGTAACCATTCCTCAGCGCAAAGGTGATGACCGAGTTGTTAATACCGATGAGCACCCTAGAGCTGAAACCACTCTGGGTGACTTGGCAAAACTACGGGCCCCTTTCCGTGACGGCGGCTCAGTAACCGCAGGCAATGCATCCGGTGTAAATGACGGTGCCTGCGCGCTATTGATCGCGTCTAAAGATGCGGCTGAAAAATATGGCCTAACCCCAAAAGCTCGTGTAGTAGCCATGGCCACCGCCGGTTTAGAACCCCGTATTATGGGCTTTGGTCCTTCTCCTGCATCCCGCAAGGTGCTAGAAAAAGCCGGTTTAACCCTTGATCAAATGGATGTCATCGAACTAAACGAAGCGTTTGCCTCTCAAGGTTTAGCCGTTATGCGCGACCTAGGCTTGCCAGATGATGCCGCTCACGTAAATCCGAACGGTGGCGCGATCTCTCTAGGGCACCCGCTGGGAGCATCCGGTGCTCGCTTGGTGACAACAGCGATGTATCAACTGCACCGTACCGGTGGCCGTTATGCACTTTGTACTATGTGTATTGGCGTCGGCCAAGGTATCGCAATGATTATCGAGCGAGTCTAATGTCGTGATAGTAGGCGAGAAAAACAACAGCCTAGAAAAATATTAAAGCAGAAAGGCCTGTCACTGCAGATCGGCCTTTTTCCTTTAAAAGAATTCAGTTTAGAAAATCCGTTATTAACAATAAATTGATAATAAATAAAAAAATTTATAACTCATAACATACAACAACAGCGTTACAGATAATAACTCGTAACTATTATAAATATAAAAATAAAGATTGGAGAGAATCCTATGACTACTAACCGTTCTACCCGTGGCTCTCTTGATGCAATGGAAGTTGCTAGTATTGATCAACTCCGTGCACATCAACTTGAACGTATGCGTTGGAGCTTAGTTCACGCGTATAATAATGTGCCTCATTATAAAAAAGCGTTTGATGCTAAAGGTGTACACCCTTTTGATCTGAAATCTCTTGATGATCTGGCCAAGTTCCCCTTTACCACCAAACACGATCTAAGAGATAACTACCCTTTTAATATGTTCGCGGTTCCCATGAGCGATGTTGTACGGGTTCATGCCTCTAGCGGAACTACGGGTAAACCGACCGTTGTGGGCTATACCCATAGTGATATAGATGACTGGGCCACCGTCGTGGCGCGCTCTATTCGTGCCGCTGGCGGCCATGCCGGTGATAAAGTGCATATCGCCTATGGCTACGGCCTTTTTACCGGCGGGCTCGGTGCTCACTACGGTGCAGAAAAATTAGGTTGTACGGTTATTCCTATGTCTGGTGGCCAAACGGAGAAACAGGTACAACTGATCCGAGATTTTGACCCTGATATCATTATGGTGACACCATCTTATATGCTTAATCTTGCGGATGAGATGGATCGCCAAGGTCTTGACCCTAGAGAGCTGGCACTGCGTATTGGTATTTTTGGTGCTGAACCTTGGACAGGCCAGATGCGTAATGAGCTGGAACAACGCTTAGGTATTGATGCCGTGGATATCTACGGTTTATCAGAAGTTATGGGGCCAGGTGTTGCCCAAGAATGTATCGAAACCAAAGATGGGCCGACGATCTGGGAAGATTTCTTTTATCCTGAAATTATTGATCCCAATACCGGTGAAGTCTTACCCGATGGCGAATACGGCGAGCTGGTGTTTACCTCTTTAACCAAGGAAGCCATGCCGGTTGTTCGCTATCGCACCCGAGACCTGACCCGTTTATTACCTGGTACCGCTCGGCCAATGCGTCGTATCGATAAGATCACTGGCCGTTCTGACGATATGCTGATTATTCGTGGCGTCAACGTCTTCCCGACTCAGATAGAAGAGCAGGTATTGAAGATGAATACCCTAACGCCACATTATGAGCTAACCGTTTATAAGGATGGTAACCTTGATAAAGTTGATGTTAGCGTTGAGCTAAAAGAAGCGGGCTTGTCCGATAGCGCTAAGTCCGACGTCGCCGCTGAGCTTCAGCACCATATCAAATCATTTATCGGTATTAGCACCAAGATCAAAGTTAATGATCCGGGTACTTTGGCTCGCTCTGAAGGCAAAGCCAAGCATGTTACCGATCTACGCTAATCCGTCATAAGGTTTTGAACACTTGCTGAAGGATCAGCAAGTGTTACTCTTTACTTCACTTATAACAAAACGCTAGAGCATATCGAATATAAATGAGAATAAATCTCAAGTTTAAACTTGAAATATCTGCACTAATTTAGAGCAAACAATCCATTTCGTTTTAATATCTCGCCATCGATTCCATTTCTAATAAAAAATCTGTGACGTACGACCCCTTATTAAAGTATCAGCACTAGTATTTACGCTCTGCAAAACTTATACTGGTTCTATATCTTATTGCTTTGCCTTGCTGTTTCGCAATTGAAATACGATACAGGCACATTTTACGCATGTTCTTTTGATACGTTCGCACGGCAATCATAATAGATACGTCATCATCATTTGTGTATTACCATAAAATCATAAGATTTGGCCACTCATCCCAACGAGGAATATAATAATGAAGGGGATTTCATTGCGAGCTAAGATCATCGCCATGGCGACATTAGCGGTCTTTATTACTTCTCTGACGTTAACGGGATTTTCTGCCTTTCGCCTATCCAATATGACACGAATTAATGCGGATCAACGGGTTGATGGTGTTACCAATGCCGTAAGTAAAGGCGTTGAGCGTTGGCTAGCAGCTAAGTACCAATTACTTAACACCCTTGCCAGCCGCCCTGCAGATCAAGATGCGTTTATCGAACAGCTCAACATGACCCGTGAAGCAGGAGAGTTTATTGCTATTTTTGCAGGTCTAACCGACGGAACACGCATAGGTAGCAACGGCAGCACATTCTTTGTTAACGGCTATGACCCAAGGACTCGCCCTTGGTATAAAAAAGCGCTAGCCGAGAAGAAAATGATCCTAATCGGCCCCTATGAAGATAGAACAACTAAAGAGATGACGTTTACGATTGCTCGCCCACTGATTCAAAATGGCAGTATGACGGGTATTATTGGGGCAGACTTACAACTCAACCAGCTTTTCAATGAGATTACAGGCTTTGAGTCTGGTGAAAATAGCCAGTTATTCCTACTCAATGACCAAGGATTGATTATTGCCCACCAAGATAAAACGTTACAACTGGAGCCTCTGGATAAGCTTTACAGCCAGCTCAAGGCATCCAATGCAACCAGCTTATCCAGCAACAAAATTTTAAGTTCCGTTCAAACCTCTAGTGGTACAAAGCTAGTTCGTTTAGTAAAAATACCAGGATCATCATGGCTGCTCGGTGTTGAAGTTGACGAAGCAACAGAGATGCGTGCATTTACAGAAACCCTTGGTATTCAACTGGGTATCAGTGTTGCTATATTTCTGATTGTAATGCTTACCGTTGCAGTTATGGTTAAAGTGCTTCTAAAAGACCTGCAAAGTGTTGGCCAAGCTCTTAGCTATATAGCAAAAGGCGAAGGGGATCTTACCAAGCGTATTGAAACCCACAGCACCGATGAAGTAGGTCAAGTAGCCCGAGACTTTAACCACTTCGTTATCAGCCTTCATGCCATTATTTCTAAGCTAGAACACACAGCTAGAGACCTGAGTAGCCAGTCCGAAATTATTGCAGCTAAAACAACGGAAAACGGCAATAAGATTTATCAGCAGCGTACAGAAACCAGCGCTGTTGCCGATGCGATCAATCAATTAGCGCATTCTACTCAAGATATTGTAAGCCACGTCCACAACACTCTCGATCAAGTGCAGCAAACTGTAACATTAGGCCAAGATGGTATTCATCAAGTTGAAAAGAGCCAACGCTCTGTTAACGGCTTGGCAGAGAAGCTTCAAACTGCAAGCCAAGTGGTTACTGAGCTAAACCACAATGCTCAAGGTATCAGTGGCATTTTAAACACCATTGAAGAAATTGCGGATCAAACAAACTTGTTAGCACTTAATGCCGCTATTGAAGCCGCGCGAGCTGGTGAGGCTGGCCGTGGTTTTGCCGTGGTGGCTGATGAGGTACGCAATCTTTCTCAACGTACCAGCAGCTCCACCAGTGAGATACAGAAAGTCATGGAACTGGTGCAAAAATCCGCACTGGAAGCCACTGCTTTAATGGATGCAAGCAGTACTTTGGCTCAAGATAGCGTACAAGATGCTAAAACCGCTCAAGATATGCTGATACAAATTATTCATGCAGTACAACAGATCAATAATCTAGCGGCTCAAATTAGTGCTGCGACAGAGCAGCAGGCTGCACTAAGCGAAGAGATCCACGCTAATACGGGCACCATTCGAAGCGTCGCTGATGATTTGGCTAAAGATGCAGAAGAAAGTGAACAACAGGTACACAAGCTGTCTAAGTTTGCCTCTGATCTGAAAGCAGAAGCCGGTAAGTTTATCATCTGAGCTTATTATAAATTAGCAATATATACTAAATCGCTATTAACTAGATACCAACATGAAATTTACAAAAAAATACCTGAAATATTCAAGTTTCAGTAGTGTCAGCCGCTAGACTACTAAAGGTACTACTTTAATATCCAATAGAATCCAGAGGGAGAACATAATGGATATCGGAAACACAAGTTCAATAGCAAATCAAGTTGCTAAACAGGATGTGCTTTTAGGCGCACAAATTAAATTGGTCAATATCGCTAAAGACCAAGGTGAAGTTATTATGGATACGCTACTGAGTTCCATCAATACGATTCAACCAGCGGCATCTGTTGAGTCTCATCTAGGTAACAAGGTCAATGTTAGCGCGTAAACTGCTTTATTGATCAGAGAAGGAAGCCAGTGGCTTCCTTTTTTTTATTCTATGTTTAGCTTTTTAAATCCCCCTCTCCCCCTTTATTTTTCTCCAATGAAAATATTTAATAAGAATTAGGTATTTAATTCGTAAGCAACCACTAATTGATTGCCATCTTAAAGGTAGGGCAGATATGATTGATACCAGATAGTATTGATAACCTGATGAACAGAAAGGCTTTATTATTCTCAAGGAGACATCATGTCAACGTTTGACTCAGGCCAAATTAACACCCCTACGAAGGGTGACACTATGGTGTCGGCTACAGGTTTAGACGGCAAGATTAATTACGTAAACCGTGTGTTTATGCGGGTTTCAGGTTACCACGAGAAAGAACTGATTGGTCATAATCATAGCCTTGTTCGGCACGACGATATGCCACGCTGTATATGGCATCGCGTTTGGAAACGCTTAGAAAAAGATGATGAAGCTTTTATCTTAGTAAAAAACAGCAACGCCAGTGGTCAGCCCTATTGGAGTTTTTCAGCCTTATACCCCAACTTTGATGCTAAAGGTCAAAAAATTGGCTATATCGCCGTGCATTACCCTGCATCCGAGTCAATGATCCAGCTAATCGAGCCTATTTATAAGAAAGTATTAGAAGCCGAAGCCAAAGAACCTAACTCTGGCTTAGAATGCCTAGAGCAACAGCTCAAAGAGGCTGGGCATAGTAGTTACAGCGATTACCTGATTGAAGCTCACCACAACCAACCACCAAGCAAGCAAGAAGGTATCAAGGGCTACAATTCAACTTACGCACGGCAAACATCCAGTAATAGCGCCGCTTGGCCCTTCCTCCATACCCAAGTCAATATCGCCCAAGGGCTACATCTCGCACTGGCGACAGCAGTCACATTGGCTGGACAATACCTTTATTCTGCCAGCAGTTGGTTTTTGCTTTATCCCTTAGCCGTTCTTGCGGTGATTATCTATACACGGGGAATTTTAGGGCGGGCACTAAAAGTATTGCACCGTGTTCACCACACGATTAAACGTTCTAAAATGGGTGAATTTCATCACCGCGTGAATGATATTTCTGGCTTAGGCGAAGTAGGCCAAGTCGCCTGGGAAATGAACGAGCTGTTGGATCAGATTCAAAGTTTCTACTTAGAAGCAAACAGCGCATTCCAGGATGTATCAGGAGGACAAGCTCACCGCTACGCCATTAGCACCGCGGTTTCAGGGGCACCACACCGTTCTCTTGAGCAGCTAAATACCGGTTTAGAGGCGATGCGCCAAGTACAAAGTATTCGCTCACGCAATGAGCTTATGTCACAGCTTAATGAAGTCAATGTTAGCTGCTTAGTCCCCAACTTAACCACCATTCAGACCGATCTAGCCGATGTTATTGAAGAGATCAAAATCGCATTGAATACCGCTGGTGAAAACCGGCAAGATGTTGAAGCGTCTGAACGCGTTATTGATACGATGCTGGTTCAGCTAGCGAATATCACCGGAGTATTAAGTAACATTCAAGACCTAGTGATTAAATTAGATGATGATGGTAAACGAGTAGTAGAAGCTCTAACTTTAATCTCTGATATTTCAGAACAAACAAACTTATTAGCACTTAATGCATCAATTGAGGCTGCACGGGCAGGAGAGCATGGCCGAGGTTTCGCTGTAGTAGCAGATGAGGTGCGCACCCTTGCTGGACGCTCTAAAAGCGCTGCTGATAGCATTAGCCGTATCATCGACACCTTTTCTGAACGCTCTAAGCAGATGCGTATCGCATCAGAGCAAGCCGGAGGTGAAGCCGAAGCACTTAATCGTGACATTGGCGGCTTTAATGAAACCTTTGGTCGCCTAGCCAAATCTGCTGTTGATACCCATAATCGCCTTGCCCGCTCCAGCGATAAAAACTTTACCATTCTAGCAAAAGTTGACCATATCGTTTACAAACAGCGCACCTACCTGAGTATCCAGGATACGGAACACCATAAAAACGAAGTGGATGCGGTCAGTGTTGATCACCATAACTGTCGTCTCGGAAAATGGTATAACGAAGGGGTAGGTCAAGAGCAGTTTAGCCATTTGAACAGCTTTAAAAAGCTGCAAAAACCCCATGAAGCGGTACACAAGTGTGCTCGCTTTGCCGTTGGTTTGGCTGGTGATGATTGGTTAAAAAACCAAGATCTCAGGAATGAGATTATCGCCGCCGTTAAACGGTCAGAAAGTGCTAGTGATGAGGTTATGTCACTATTAGATGACATGGTTGAAGAAAAACACCGAGCCATTAGTCAATAAAGGGTTAATCTGTACTTTTCACGATTAGCTTTCATTTAAAATAATCAGCGACAAAGAGCCCTCTACACCGAGGGTTCTTTTGACTTAGGCCAGTCTTTATCAAACCGCTCATTGCTTAAACCATCCGCCTATCACTTAAACCATCCATCACTTAAGGTTGCCAATGCCCTTGCCTGCATGCGCGCCCCTCCGTACAATCTTAATCCCCTAATAACTCAACGCGTTACAAAGAATCCTAATGCCAAATAACCGAGCAGTTCAGCAGTTAGTAGAAGAATTCTGTCAGCAGCGGCCTATTCGAGCAGGCTCTCTGATTATTACTGTTTATGGTGATGCCATCGCTACTCGTGGCGGTACAGTTTGGCTTGGGAGCCTGATTAAAGCCCTTGAACCCCTCGGCTTAAATCAACGCTTAGTTCGTACCTCTGTCTTTCGTTTAGCGAAAGAGGAATGGTTAACCGCTGAGCAAGTCGGCCGTCGCAGCTATTACAGTTTAACAGGGGCTGGCCGCCGTCGATTTGAGAAAGCGTTTAAACGCGTCTACGCACCGGTCTTGCCTGACTGGGATGGCCAGTGGTGTATCGTAATGACAGGACAGATGGAACAGGAAACCCGGCGTCCGGTTAAAGAAGAATTAGGCTGGTTAGGCTTTGGTAATATCGCCCCTGGCGTTATGGCTCACCCAAAGGTTGACTTACCTGAGCTTCAGGCCACGTTAAAAGACCTTAACGCCCTTGATGATGCCATTATTTTTGAAACCCGAAAGCAGGATCTGCTCAACGGTCGTCCCCTTCGCTTAATGGTAAAAGAGTGCTGGAATCTTGATGCGCTATCCGAGGGTTATCGATACTTTCTCAATAAATTCCGGCCTATTTGGCAGGAGCTGAAAGATGCGGAACATCTTGATCCTGAAGACTGCTTCTTAGTACGTACGCTTCTTATCCATGAATATCGTCGGATTTTGCTAAAAGATCCTCAACTGCCAGAGGAGCTACTCCCTAGCGACTGGGAAGGTACTGCCGCCCGCTTGCTCTGCCGAAATTTATACCGACTTGTCGCCGAAAAAACAGAGCAACACCTTGATCAGATTTTAGAAACCGCAGAAGGGCCTCTTCCTAACGCTTCTGCTACTTTTTATAAGCGCTTTGGTGGCTTAAAGACCTTACCGGTTTAAGGAAATACGATGTCTTTTCAAATTGCGATTATTGGTAGCGGCCCCTCTGGCTGTTTTTTAGCAGAATTACTCAGTCGAAAAATCCCAGATTGTCAGATTGATATTATTGAGCGCCTACCAACACTGTTTGGCTTGGTCAGAGCAGGCGTCGCACCGGATCACCAAGGCACCAAAAACGTCACCCGCCAGTTTGAGCGAACCCTTGAAAAAGACAATATCCGAGTGCTTGCTAATCTAACAGTCGGTGAGGAAATCTCCTTCGAGGCGCTTAAAAACTGCTACGACATTATTATTGTTGCCACGGGGGCCGCAGAAGATAATCGACTGAATATTGCCGGTGAGGATCTTGACGGTGTTTATGGTTCAAGTCATTTTGTCGGCTGGTATAACGCCAACCCCGATGCCCATAAGTCAATCAATACGAGCAATACGAAAAAAAATATCCAGCTAAAAGGTTCTGCAGTAGCGGTCATCGGCCACGGTAACGTCGCTTTAGATATTGCCCGCCTCCTTGCGAAAACCCCAGAAGAACGGGCCGCCACTGATATCTGTCAACCGGCCCTAGAGCAGATGGATCAATGTGTCATTGATGATATTTATCTCATCGGCCGAGGTGGCCCAGAGCAAGCGCGCTTTACCCCGCCGGAACTTGCAGAGCTCAATGAGCTGGCCCAAGCATTGCCCGTTATTAATGCTTGCGCGATTCCCGCTGAACCAAGCTCGGAATGGGAGCCCCGTGAGGCCCGAGCCAAACAGATGAATCTTGATCTGTTTCGGCAGTTTTCAGTTAATGCTGTTCAAGCCCAAGCTCAAAGAGCACCAGTGACACAAACGACTGGAAAAACCCGTATACACCTGCTGTTTTGGCATCAACCTAAGGCTATTCTTGGCGATGCTGGGCGTATCACGCACCTTGAACTTGAGCAACGCTTAGCAGGACAAGCTCCTCAGCGGGTCACTCTGCCTATTGATACGTTGATTAGTGCCATTGGTTACCATAGCCGCCCGATTAAAGGCCTTCCTTTTGATGATCAATTGGGGCGAATCCCACACAAAAATGGCTTAACTGAGCCAGGTGTTTATATTACAGGTTGGGCACGTCGCGGCCCTACAGGGGTTATACCGACAAACCGTGCCGATGCCCTTGAAATGAGTAAACGTATCTTAAGTGATGTTGAATCCGGTGTGCTAACGCCTAAACAAGCGCCCCTTGTCAGCATTGACACACTTATCGCGGAAAAAGGCTTGCAAGTGGTTAACTACAGCCAATGGCAGCAGTTGAATCAAGCAGAAATTGCGGCGGCTAAAGATCAAAAGCCACGGGAAAAATTCACGTCGACCCAAGCCATGCTCGCTCAGATTTTTGGTAGCTAATTATATTTTATTATTTTGTTAAGGATTTCCATGACATTGTCGCCCAGCCAAAATCGCCAGCTGATTCATACGAGAACGGTTACGTGTCAAGCCTATAAACGGGATGATGGGCTTTGGGATATTGAAGGCCATATGACCGATATTAAAACCCAGGATATTCCAAATGAAGACCGTGGCGGCGTTATTCCCGCCGGTGAGCCGCTACATGAGATGTGGCTACGCATAACGCTAGATTCAAATTTAACCATACAGGATGCCGAAGCCAGTACCGATTTTGCGCCTTTTACGATCTGTCCTAATATCACCCCTGCCTATAAAAAATTAAAGGGAATAACCATCGGGCCGGGCTGGAATAAAGTGGTTAAAACAAGACTCGGTGATACTGCAGGCTGTACCCATCACACCGAACTGTTAGGCCCTATGGCGACAACGGCATTTCAGGCTATTTACAAAGAGCTAAAAGACAAAGAAGAAGCCAATAACAAGCCTCCCAGTATTTTAAACACCTGTCATGCTCTGGCAAAGACCAGCCCAGTCGCCAAACGGTTATGGCCTGCTTTTACACAAGATCAATCCGATAGCGTTGAGGCAGATATCACAGCCTCGCTTATCAATGAATAACAATCGCGATTAAAAACAGATACGATAAGAAATATTATAAAAATAACGGAGGCATTATGTCAGGGTTAACCAATAATTTATCGGGATCAGCCAGCATTATCATCGCGGCAGAACGATCTGTTGATCAACAGGGAGATCTAAGCGCGACTCAAGCCTTGATCCAGCAAGCAGCATCAGAAGGTCAGCGCTGTATAACGTTAACCATTGATGATTTAAACACCCCGTGGCAAAGCCCAATACAGAAGCATCATTTTCGTAGCGGCTGCGGGCCGATTGAGGCACTATCAGTTGCCAACCGTCTAGTTCAAGATGGCGAGTGTGATCTGGCGGTGATTCACGGCAAAGACTTCCTAAGAAGCGAACAGAGTCAAAACGATCGCCATACTAAAATGGCAATTTATCCTGAGATGGCGATTCCTGAGGCATATACCCAGCTTGCACGGCATTTCTATCAGCATCACGGGTTTACTGAAGCCGAGTTTCTACGGCTGCGGGATGCCGTCTTTGATAATCTAAAACAAACAGCGGAGCAGCTTGGGCTTAAGCTTCCTGCTGAAAACTGGTATCAACCCATAACGAGTCTGTATCGCGGTGTTGACTGCGCTAACCCTGTGACTGATTTTGAAGGCTTAGTCGTTGTAACCTCTCAGGAGTCATCCCTTCCAAGGTTAATCAACCCCATAGAGATCAAAGGCGTTGGCATCGGCATTGCCGATAAAGACGGCCCAGAACACGCGCGGGAGCTGGCTCAGTACCATGCCTTAGAGAAGGCTTGCCACTACGCGGGGGTACAATCTAATTGTGATATTGCCGAGGTGATCAACTCGCCCACGGCGCTTTTAGACGCGTATACCTGCTACCCTGTCGTTCCTATCGCTCTTTTAATGAAAGGCGGCGGCCTGCAGTCGGTGCAATCCATTCTAGACCTCCTGAAGACAAAAGCCTTAACCACGACCGGAGGTATGAATCTCGCCCGAGCGCCGTGGAATAACCCTGCTCTGCAAGGCTTGATTGCCATGTGCCAAAAGCTTCAAGAGCATCAAGGTTTAGGCCTGGTTCACGGAAACGGTGGCTTAGGCTATCGCCAGGGTATCGCTCTCTTATCGACTTAAGCTTTATTTTCTAGGATAAGAACCATTATGGCACCCCGTTATATGGCTGGTATGGCCCTTCTACTCGCAATGATTCTATGGGCGAGTTCATTTATTGCATTAAAATATGCGTTTCAATGGTATCCACCAGAGTGGGTTATTTTTGGCCGTATGCTGATTGCAGCACTGTGTTTTCTGCCTTTTTGGAAATGGCTTAACCCTGGGCCTATTCCCCGCAAAGATAAAGTATGGCTGCTGCTACTCGCTTTCGCGGAGCCGGGACTCTATTTTATTTTTGAGAGTATTGCGCTACAAAACACCAGTGCCTCTCAGGCCGGTATGATCACCGCACTTTTACCTATGCTTGTGGCTATTGGGGCGGCATTTTGGTTAAAAGAGCGTGTTAGCGCATGGACTGTGGTCGGTTTTGGCTTGGCTATCATGGGGGGTGTTTTACTCAGTACCAGCAGCACAGCCAGTGACAGCGCACCAAATCCAGAGTTTGGTAACTTAATGGAGCTTCTTGCGATGGTTTGTGCGGCGGTCTATACCCTTATTTTGAAGAAACTATCAGACCGTTACAGCACATGGTTTATTACTGCTTTCCAGTCATTTTTTGGCACAGTATTCTTCCTACCTTTAGCCCTAAGCGCAGAAGGTGAGATGGTTTTTCATCAAGAGGGGGTTTTATCCGTTCTTTATCTGGGTGTACTTATTACTCTAGGTGCGTATGGTCTTTATAACTGGTCAGTACAGCAAATACAGGCGACCCATGCCAGCGCTTATACCAATTTAATCCCTGTTTTCACGGTCATTATGGCATTTTTGATTCTGGATGAGCGCTTTACTCAAGGTCAAGTTATTGCCAGCTTCTTAGTTATTGCAGGCCTTGCACTCAGTCAAATACCTGAGCGTAAAACCTCAAACCTCACACCCCCAGAAAACGTACCACCAGAGGCAGGATAAAGGCACTGAGCATTCCTGTAAGCCCCATCGCCAAACCTGCAAAAGCACCGGCGACAGAGCTAACGGCAAAGCTTTGTGCAGTACCAAAACCGTGGGCAGCCAAGCCCATGGTAAAGCCCTGTACGCTATGATCTTTAATATTTAACGCCTTAAATAACAACGGCCCAATAACGCAACCTATAGCCCCAGTCACAAGAACGAGGCCAGCGGTTAGCGATGGATAACCTCCAATTTTCTCAGCGATCCCCATCGCTATAGGCGATGTAACCGATTTTGGCGTTAACGACAGTACCGTTTCTCGACTGCCACCCATTCCCATCACTAGAGCAATCGTCGAAAGCGCTGCGGTTAAAATCCCTGAGACACAGGCAATAATTAACGGCCAAAACATCTGCTTAACACGTTCTAAGTGATCGTAAAGAGGAACCGCAAGGGCAACCGTGGCAGGCCCTAATAGAAAATGTATAAACTGCGCCCCTTCAAAATACTGCTGATAGTTCATGCCTATCAACGTCAGAAAGGCAACAATCAGGGCTATGGCGACAATAACAGGGTGTAAAAATGCGCTACCACCAGCCAGTCGATTGATTTTGCTCGCGATTAAGAAGGCCGCTAAAGTCACCGCAATACTCATAATAGGACTAGCAGATAGGTAAACCCAAAGGGTTGAGAGGTCATTCATGTTCGGCCTCATCGATATGTTTTGCCGCCAGTTTATTCAGCACAAGCCCTGTGACCAATAGCGTTACTGCTGTGCTCACAATAAGGGTTGTAATAATAACGATACCATCCGCTGCAATCAGCTGGTAATGCACCATAAGACCAACACCCGCCGGTACGAAAAGTAGTGCTAAGTAGGTTAGTAACCCTTCACTGGCTTGACGCACACCGGTAGGCACGCCGCCATTAATCATCAGTCCGACTAAGAGTAAAACCATACCCACCACCGGCCCAGGAAATGGCCACTCAAGATAGCGGACGATTAATTCGCCAAAAAACTGACACAACAAGAGTACTAATAAACCAAAAAGCATCGCGACCATACACCTGTTTGAAAAAAGAAAGATAGGGCATCATGCCCTATCAGGCCGCGAAAGAAAATACAGCTATTGTAGAAGGTGGCTACTCAAAAGACGTTACAGCTCATTTCTCCCTAAGCCATAGCCAACGACCATCGCAATCGTACCGCCAATGGCAAGATAACCATTATCCAGCCCAATAATATCAGCCCAGTTAACGACGGCAGTAGACACCAGCAATAAGCCTCCACCATTCATTAATACTCGCCCTAGCGCCACACGATCCATAGTTGATATTACCTTTATAATTAATCCAATAAATTTATTATACCGGCTATTGTTGATGCAGCCTAAACCCCAGACGCAGCCTAAAACTATAACCTGAAACGATAAGAAGCAGCCTAGAACAATGGACTATAATCTTTTTCCAATTGATCAAATTTCAAAGAGCCAATAAAGCGCCCAAAGCTAAGCCAAGTGACCAAGCCTCGCATATCTTGAAAATGCGGTGGTAAAAACTTTGGCCCAGTCACGATACCTTGCTCATATAGCTCTGAAATAAGACGAAAATCTTCTAACTGGATTTTTCCGACCAGTAGCAGCTGCAAAAGATCAATACGCCCCTTTTGCACCGCCACCCGAAAAAAATTGTACGTTAAAACAAAACCTTTGATATACGCGAGGTCTTTCGTAAAAGGCAACCCATCTGGCAAACTACCTCGGAACGTGCGGCTGGCAATAGTGTAGCTATCATCTTCGTTTAGGCCTTTATCAAGTAGATATCGATAAACTTCAATAAAATCTGCGCCATCAGAAGCCAAAGTAACCGCTCTAATACGATTAACGAGTTTGGATAACCGTTTAGGCGTCGAGCGCAACGTAATAATTTCAGTGAGTACCGCTAAGCCTTCCTGGGTTACGGTAGAGCTGGGAGTACCTTTCGCCAAACACGTCAGATACGGCTGAGCTAAACCATTCTGAGTCGTACCGACATGAATCCAGCCTTCATGGGCTTCAAGTAGATCCAGCTCTCGCTGAGAGAACATCACATCTTTATTCAATTTAATGTAATCACTGCCCGCCGCCGCATCACTCACAATACCATCTGATAAAATAACCCGAGCATTTAACCCTGGCATACTCTGACTTAACACTCGATCCAAATAGCTCACCGCTTCTTCTGCGGATATGTCTTTTGACTCTTCTGGAAAAACTTCATGGTCGGTCAACTGTACCAAGGGCTCTTCTAGCATAATGGCAAGCTGCGCTAAAGTCGGATCCCCTGCATGAAAAACATCATGGGGGTGGCCGTATAACTCAACGGAATAATGATGAAAATCCGGTGTCCCCCGAGATTCAACCATACGCAAAACCTGACGGTATTCGGTACACATTCGGCGCATCAATCGCGCCATAGGGTTAAGCTGACCAATAGTACGGCTAATCTCTTGCTCAAGGGCACTAAATGCATAGCGCAAGGCTTGGGGATCAAAGCCCAAATCCCGCTTTTGATAACTCTCTAATGTGATATCCGGTAGACGTTGGCCTTTATCTTGAAAAAAGCGCTGTCGGGTCTCTTTATCCCAATTGACCGCATCTAGAACCCGAATCGGAGCTTGTAGCTCGACCATACGATCAGACAATTTTCGTACCTGTTGCAATAATTTCTTTTGCGTCACGCTAGCACTCTCCAGAAAGCCAGCTTGTTAGCTGACTCGGACATAACCCATCAATCCGGTTTTCATGTGTTCAATGACATGACAGTGATACATCCAACGCCCCGGATTATCGGCGACTAAAGCTGCTTTGGCACGCCCATTTTTACCAAGGAGTACGGTATCGGTATAAAACGGTGTCACAGGCTCACCATCCATCTCCAAGACTAAGAATGTATGCCCGTGAATATGAATCGGATGGTGGTACTGGGTGTTATTTTTTAGATCAAAAATATAGGTCTTACCTAGCTTAAGATCTGCCACCGGCTCTGGAATATTACCTGGCCCCATTCCGATCCAAGGGCGGCGATTAATTAACCAAAAAGTATCATGGGTTTTACCCGCTGCATCAACGGGGCTGATCGCACCTTCCCACTCAAAGACAAAAGGCAGTGTTTCAGCGTTCTGTAGATCAGGGACAGGAATAGGGTTCATCGCCAATTTAGGCATTGGCTTCGCAGGGGAAGCGGCTCCTTTTTTACTCTGAAAGTGCGCCAGCGGGAAGCCAAACTGACCTCGAAGATATTCCAATACAACAGACGGTGTATTGATATTATCGGTGCTTGTCTTGGTGCCGGTACCTTGCTCTGGCATAACAAAGGCCAGATCCAGACGCATGCCGGGGCCGATACGATGCTGGTCAAAGGGATATGCCTCAATAACAGGATTGCCATCAATGGCAATGACCTTTGCCTTAACGCCTTGTAAGCGCAGGTTATAGGTCATGGTATTATCGACATTCGCTAAACGTAACCGAACTCGGCTACCGGCGGGGTATTCAAAACGAGGGTTGTTGGTTCCATTAGCGGTTCCCCATTCACCGGGTGTTCCCATACGAGCGGCATAGCGGGGGCGGCTCAATGCTTTCCAAGCCCCTTTTTTATCCAGATGCCAATGTTTCAGAATGAGTGTTTCATCAATATCAAAGTCAGGTTTAATGGACTCTTCAACAACAAAAGCACCCACTAAACCACGGCCAAGCTGTTCAACGCTATTCATATGCGGGTGATACCAGAACGTACCGGCATCCGGCGGGGTAAATTCATAGGTAAAGGTTTCACCTGGCATAATCGGCTTTTGACTGAGAAAGGGCACGCCATCCATTTCGATAGGGATACGCAAACCATGCCAATGAATCGTCGTCGGTTCCGCTAGATTATTTGTGAACTCAATCCGTACCGGTTGTCCCTGTTTTGCCCGTATAACAGGAGCGGGAACATTACCATTAAACGTCAGCACATCCGTTTTAAAGCCCGGAACAAGCTCTACTGTTGTCGGTTCTGCCGACAATTTATAATGATAAGCATAGCCAGACTCTACTTGAGCTAAACTCCAACGAGGCATAGCAACAGCAGCAACACCGAAAACACTTAACTGCAAAAAATCCCTACGATTCAATTGATTAACCTCTCATTTCCCCAAGAAACCTGATACGCACATTCAAATATTAAGCATATTCAGATACTAGCCTTCAGCTTGATAAATAGGAAATATTAAGACGCTATAAGATAAAAAAAACGGCAGAAAATTCTGCCGTTTTAAAAAAAAAGATAAAAGAGATAAGGACAAAAAGGTGAAAAACTAAATGAAGACGAGTTGAGAATTAAACTTTAATGGCATCTGCTTCCAATTGAGCATTATCCGCCAAGACTGCTGGTGTCACTGAAGGCTTACGATAACGCCCCATCACAGAACCCACCGCTAAGAATGCTGCAATCGAGTAGCATACCGTTAAAGCATCAAAGCAGATAAACCCTAAAGCCAAAACCACTAGATCTGTGGCAAGTGTCGTACGAGCAGCATTAATGCCTAACTTACGCTCTAAAAACACCGCCATAATAGTAATGCCGCCCAAGGATGCATTGGCACGAATAAGAAAGGTTAGACCCAGCCCAATTAGCAAGCCACCTAAAACCGATGCAATCAGCGGGTGCGACAACTGTAGGCTAACATTATGTTCAATAAGATCTGAGAATACAGAGAGCAAGGTCACAGCAGCAAAGGTACGCCCCGTAAAACCCCAACCGAGATATTTAATAGCGACCCAGTAAAACGGCAGATTCAAAACAAAGAATACTTGTCCAAAGGTTGCCTCAGGTACAAATTGCAAAACAATCAAGCCTAAACCCGCTGTTCCTCCAACGAGCAAAGCCGATGAATTAATAAGCTGTACGCCCAAGGCGACTAACAAACACGCTTCAACAATCGCTAGCCCTTGATTGGCTCGAATTTTCATAGCTTTCTCCAAAAAAACATAATGCAAAACGTGAACAAGTTATTTAAACAAGGCTTTCATTTAACAAAGCTTGCTAACCGTCCATTGCAGTACCTGTCGTTGCCCATCACATTATTATTTTTGGAGAAAAGGGTCTTTTGACTCGGCCTAAAGATGAGGGATTAAGATAGCATTGAACAGTACCAATGATCGCTAAAAAAGGTACTTTTCAGCCATATCACCTGTAAAGCAGAATTCGGTGATGTAAACTTTTAGTTACACATGACCTCTGGTCACAATTTTATTTCTCGAACACCAGCTCCATTTTCCGAATATCAACAACTCCATTTTCCGAATACCAAATAGGTGAGAATTATCCTCGGCAGTGCTACGCTTAGACTCTTTTTTATCCGTTTATATTGATATTGATGTACATGTCTATAACAACGTCTATAACAACGCTGATACAAATACTGGAAGAATGAATCGATGAGTAAATTCTGGAGTGAGGCGACAAAAACTCTTCAGCCCTATGTGCCTGGGGAACAGCCTAAAATGGGCAATATTATCAAGCTGAACACCAACGAAAACCCCTACCCACCTTCGCCTAAGGTTTTGGAAGCTTTAGATCATTTTCCAAAACAAAAACTGCGGCTTTATCCCGATCCAGAAGGTACGGTTTTAAAGCAAGCGCTAAGTACACATTTCGAGCTTCCCCTTGACCATGTTTTTGTGGGCAATGGTTCCGACGAAGTGCTTGCTCATGCCTTTATGGCCTTCTTCCGCCATAACAAGCCACTATTGATGCCAAGCATGACCTACAGTTTCTATGATGTTTATTGCAATCTGTACAATATTACCCCAGAGCATATTGCACTAACGGACGACTTCCGTGTCGATTTGCAGCAATACCATCAAGATAATGGCGGTATTATCTTCGCCAACCCTAATGCGCCAACAGGCGTTGCTATCGACTTGAGTGATATTAAAGCCCTGCTCGAGCGCAACACAGAGACCGTCGTTTTAGTGGATGAGGCCTATGTTGATTTTGGGGCAGAAAGTGCTACGGGCTTAATCCGTCAGTATCCGAATCTATTGGTTGTGCAAACGCTCTCTAAATCTCGCAGTCTTGCGGGAATGCGCGTTGGCTATGCCTTAGGTAGCCCTGAGCTGATTGCAGGCTTAGAGCGAGTTAAGAATTCATTCAACTCTTATCCCCTTGATATGCTCGCCCTTGCTTCAGCGACAGCCGCCATTGAAGATACCGCTTACTTTAACGAAACCGTTCAACAGATCATGAATGACCGTGACTGGACGGTTAACCAATTGATTAACCTTAACTTTGAAGTTCTACCTTCAAGCACCAATTTCGTCTTCGCTAAACATGAAACCGCGTCTGGCTCGGAATTAATGGCGTATCTGCGGAGTAAAAATATTTTAGTACGCCATTTCACCAAGCCTGGGATTGAAAACCACCTACGAATTACGATTGGTACACGGGATGAGATGCAGTCTTTAATTACAGCGCTACAGGATTATAAGGCTTAGATTAGATTCACATCCATGACCTTATACAGGTTAAAGAAGCTCCTTTCTGGGGCTTTTTTACCTGCAATGCTCGTACCGTATCAACACTTACCTCTTGCGATACTTTGCATAATCACATTAACGTTTTCAATCAAGCGTGAAGACGCTTCTTGGGTTTTCTCGGCCGCTTCGTGAGTCCTTTTTGATGAGACAGAGACCTCTTGTAGACTGATATTAATCTCTTCGGCTGCAGCGCTTTGCTGTCTTGATGATTGGGCAATGCTCAGACTTCGCTCACTAATGGTATGCATCCTTGTTGTAATCTGCTCCAGAGTTGCACCTGCCGCTTCAGCTTGATCAACACTCTTCTTAGCCTGTTGACGACTTTCCCTCATAACACGGTAGACATGATCTGTTTCATCTTTAAGCCGTGTTAGGGTTTGCTGGATATCATAGGTTGATGCTTGAGTGCGTGATGCAAGAGACCGAACCTCATCCGCAACCACCGCAAAACCCCGGCCATGATCCCCTGCCCGAGCCGCCTCAATGGCCGCATTAAGGGCCAAAAGATTGGTTTGAGCGGCAATATCATTAATCAATGAAACGGCATGGGAAATATCTTCGCTGGCGGCATGAAGGCTTTCCACTTGCTCGGCAGCTGTTTTAACTTCTGCCGAAAGCTGACGTATAGACTGCACAGTATCCTGTACAACATTCCGTCCTTGTGTCGCTTGATTAAGTGCCTGCCCCGTTGCTTCAGAGGCTTCTGTCGAGCGAGTGGCTACCGTATCAATCGCGCAGGCTAGTTCAGCCACAACCTTCACAATATGATCAACCTGATTATTCTGTTTCTTAACCGCGTGTGCCGCCATATTAGAGATCTGTTCAGTATTCAGCCCTAATGCCGATAGCTCTTCAACGGAACGGTGAATACGTGTCTTAATCGCATTCTCATTGGCAATTCTCAATTTGGCGGCTAATCGAATAAACCCAGTATAAGAGGTATTAGAGGCGTACATTTCTGCTAAAAGATGACTATAGTCTGTACCAACAAGATTATGACAAGCAGCCTTTAATGATGTCATTAATCGAAGCGCCACAAGCATTAGCACACCAGTAGACAGAGCCGAGGCAATAAACAGTGATGGCCCTGTTAATGAAAACGCCGATTGAAAGCCTGCCGGTAATACGCTTGCAAGTACAACAAGAAAGGGAAGTGCAATAAATAAAGGGGTATCGGTCAAACTAATACGTTTTTTACCTGCGTTAACACGTTGGTATATTATCTCCGCCCGCTCAATTTGATCGGCTTCAGGCCGCAGTCTTACCGATTGAAAACCAACAATTCTCCCACCTTCTTCAATGGCAGAAACAAAAGCATTAACGTAGTAATGATTGCCGTTTTTACAACGGTTTTTCACCACACCCATCCAAGGCTTGCCTTGCTGAATGGTCGCCCACATCTCCTTAAAAATAGCCGGTGGAACATCTGGATGACGGACTATATTATGTGATTGCCCTATTAATTCCTCTTTAGTGAACCCTGATATGTCGATAAACGCGTCATTAACGTAGGTGATATGACCTTTTAGATTCGTAGTCGAGACTAAAGGAACGCCTTCGACCAGCTTGGTTTCTTGATTTGTGACGGGTAAATTCTGTTTCAAGGCACACCTCCGTGTTTTTATTTTTGTTTTAAAGATATTTTTTTGTAACAGACTGTTTCAGCGGAAGTGTATTCTACGTTAGACGCTCACCTAGGTTTTGATTTGAATCAAAACACACCTTAGTCCAATAATCTCTTATTAAGCGATAAGGGTAAGACTCAACAGGTAGGGCGTAAGCGGCGTTCTACGAATAACCTTCCGCGAAGAACTTTTCACAAATAAAACAGCTTTTCAAAAAAATATAAACTAGTTCCATCTAGCCAGAAATTGATTCTAGTGTTTACTCTAGTAATGAGACACTAGGCCTACTACACTGGTTTTTCAAGTAACGGTGTCACATTCTCTTATTTTGAAGGCGAGCATGACGGTTTATCGATCAAAAACATCACCAGAGCTATTGGCAATACTTAAGCGTTGGCAGGAAGATAGGCGACCAGAAGATGCTGAGTTTCTTGCTGATCAAATGCCACATCTTTTGGAAGATGTAGCACGGGTACAATCAGGGTTTATCGCGCTAAAGGCAAAGGTAAAAAAGTTAGAGTCAGAGATGGAGGATTATCGTCAAACACGAATATTAGCCGAGCTTGACGATGAGCAGATACATTAAGACCTTATGTAAAACGACGGTAAAATGATTAAAGTCTCGAGCAATATGATAAGGCTTTATGCCAAAAGACCGGCTTAGCTTCTGTAACGCATAACCACAGACGTTAATAGCTCTAATGAGATCGGCTTGCATAAGTAATCATCAAAACCCAAATCTAGGGCCTGATCAATTAACTCCACACCAACATCCCCACTTACTGCAATAATCGGTAGTTCACGCCCTTCAGGATACCCACGTATCGTTTTCAAAACATCGCTACCCGATACCGCACCTAAGTTCATATCAACAAACAGCAGGTCAGGGGCGGATTCTAGATAAAGAGCGATACCATCTTCTGCACTTTCTGCGCCTAAAAAATCGATATCAGAATCAAGATAGTGCAACAACTTACTCAGCACTTTACGGTTAGTATCATCATCTTCGATATATAAAACGCGAAAATGCTCGGAGTGTAACGCATCTGCCGCCTGTTCGCGCAATGACCCCTTAAGGCTAATATCTGAATCACTAGACTCTTGCTCATCAAGAGCACCGTCATTAGAACGGGCACTGATGCGATCTGTGTCACTATTATGATATTCCGGCAAGCAAGCTTGTGCCGCGTTCAAATGGCAGGGTAGTTTTAATGTAAAGCAACTCCCCAGACCTAACTCGGATTCAACCTCGATATGGCCGCCCATCGCTTCAATAACATGCCGAGCAACAGCAAGGCCATTGCCCATTCCTTGAGCATTGATATAACCCTCTGCAGCTTCAAACGGGACAAATATTTTTTTAATAAAGTCTTTTGAAATACCTTTACCTGTATCTTTTACCGAAAGTTCACAATAGTCACCACGACAGAGGTGTTTTACTGAAATGGTACCGCCAGCAGGTGTATAACGAATCGCGTTATTTAACAGCGACATAATGACCTGCTTTAATCGCCGTTCATCCGCTTGAATATAATAATCTTCATTGGGTAGATCTGTTTCAAACTTAAGATCTGCTTGCTCGATAGCATCAATAATATCCGATACGCAGGCAGTAAAAATATCGGTTAGGCTGAGACAGACCAAGCTGACGCTAAACTCTTGCCTTTCAAGCTGCGCTAAATCAAGCACATCATCGACCAGCGCCAACATAGATTCCCCAGAAGCCACAATCTGATTAACATGCTCGGCATGCTCTTCTAACAAACCATCTTCCAACTGCAGTAGTTGGCCAAAACCTAGAATCGCATTGAGCGGTGTTCTAAATTCATGACTCATACGCGATAAAAACTGAGTCTTAGCTTGACTCGCACTCTCTGCGCGCTCTTTTTCTAATTTAACATTTTCTTCAGCCCATAAACGCTCATTCTCAGATTCGTAGCCTGCCAATAGTGCCGCACAAGTTGCAAGCCAAGGCTCGAACAAGCCGGTCTCAGAGGCCCAGTGCCGATAATCATCCAGAATAAGTGAGTAGCACATAACGGTGCTATCACCGGATACGATGGGTAACGTTAACAGTCCTTGGTGCGCTGTTTCAGGCTGCTTTTTATCAAACACAATATCCTTAAATGATATAAGTATCGGCCTAGGTGGCTCAATAGAAGCTTCCCAATAAGTAGTCGTTTGATAAATACGTTCTTGAATCGCCTGATCATCGCTTTCACTTATAAAAAAGGAGCTGGGTTGGAAAACCCCCGTAGCCGTACACCCCAGCTTTTGCTGCAATGGTGTAGAGAGCCAATAGTAGCCTTTTTCTGCCTGAGCAAGGTGGACAAGTGCTTTTAATTGCGACGCAACATCAGGCCGTTTATCACGATTACAGATAAAGCGAGTCTGCATATCAGAGATACTGACTAAGAGCCGGTTATTAAACTGACGAAAGTACTCTTCCCGTTTACGCTCGGTAATATCACGAACCAAGAGTAGGATTTTATGCGTGCCTGTTCTTGCAAACCGTAGCTCTAATATTTGAAGCTGGCTTCCATTTTCACGGGTAATTTCTGTGAAATAACGCGCCAGCTCAGTATAAACAGGCTCGACAAGTAACGATGTCAAAACAGGGATGCTAAGCCCAGGAAATAGCGAAAATAAAGACTGTCCATTGAATACCTTGAAAGAGAGCGGTTCACCCTTAGGCTGCTGATAATTTAAGACTTCAAACCGAGAATTAAAAACAATTAACAAATCAGGTAACGACTCGATCAAAGCATCATTTTCCGCCTCACGTACTTCAAGCTCTTGGGAAGTCACCGAAAGTTTTTCGGCCAAGCGCATCCTGTGCCGATGTACATCCGCTTCAAGGCGCTTACGCTTAGAGGTATCCCGTATAAATAAGCAGACAAACGTTTGAAAGCCATCTGCATAAAAGTGCATTTGCGTTTCCGCAGGAAAGGTCGAGCCACTTCTTCGCAGTATATTGGCTTCATGGCTGATCACTTCACCACGACGTACTCGTCGCCAGATCAGAATCCAGCTTTCCTCGTTAATTGTGGTGTCAATATCGCTAATAGCCATACTCTGTAACTCTTGCTCTGAGTAACCTAGCACGTCAAGGGCAGTATCATTACCACCGGATATACCACCCTCCTGTGAAACCCAAAGAACAAGCTCCGTTGTATCATTAAGCGCCTTACTTTGGCGTTGTAGCCGTAAAAAGTCTTGGCGGCTTTGAGTAACATCTTTAACACTAACAACAACCTTCGTATCGTACAGGCTGCTTTCTCTATTAAAAGCTAACAGCCGCTTAATACCCGCACCTGACCACCAAGCATAAAGTACCTGATCATTATTCCCATTCAAAAGCAGGTTTAGATCGCCAAAGGGTTTACCAGAATCACCATGTAAACCTAACGCACACTCCGTTATGAGTCGATGAAGTACATCAGTCGTTACTTCATGATTACCGGCGATAAGCCTTCCCGCCTGGATATTAAAATTGATCACCTGCCCTGATTCTGAGAACTGAATAAGCCCCTCACCCTCTCGCTCAAAAATCAATCGCGGCTGGGCGCTAGGCTTGGTTTTTTGGCTTTTACCTCTAAGTCTGAAAATCATCAAACCAACCAAAGCCAATAGCGAAAGGCTACCCACACTTAAGAGAATATATTGCTGAGTAGCCAGCGCTTCGGATATGGGGAAAACCTGACCAAACGTAATATAAACAGGCAGTTGCCGGTGTTTTTTTTCTACCGCAAGCGTTCCAAAAAAGTCCGTATTAATCGCTGAAGCACCTAGTTGCACCAAAGGGATGCTTTTTGAGGTGACCTGCAGCAGCTCATTTGGTGAGCTAATGACATTTCCTAGTAAATGATGCAGTTCACGGCGCATATTAACCGTGAAAATCAAAGCACCTTTAATGTCTCCCTTATGGGAGATTGGAGTGGCCATCAATAGCATCGATTGTGCTTTACGGTAAACACCATTTTCATCAGAAACGGTGTAAGCACTGGGATAAGGGAGTAGCCATTGGTTCTGTCCCTCCCATAACGGGGCAAATAGGGCAGGGTATTCAGCGATAGGCGATAACTGACCAATTAAACGGCTATCCGATGAAGCTCGAATCTGTCCGCGGCTATCAACTAACATGTAGTTGTCAATTTGAGTGGTTTTAAGTAAAGGCGAGAAAAAGCGACGCAAGGTTACTTGCACAGGATGAGCCGCCAGCGCTTCTCTGGCACTAGAGACGCTGGAGAGCGTCTCAGAGGCTTGAATCACATCGGGGTAATGTGCCCAAATATTCAACTTACTCTTATGCCGTTGAAACCACTGAGTAAAGAGGCGCTCACTGGCATCTAGCTTATGCTGAAGGACAATTCGACGGTTGTCTACCTGTTGCTGCTGCAATTGATAAAAGCTAATCAAACAAATCAGCAACACCAAAGAAGCCACAGCAGAGAGGATCCATTGTGTTTTATTGTCCATAAAAAGCATCCAATAGGTACTCACTCACTTGGATTCCCCCCCAAGGGGCGCAGAAACAATTAATATCATCTGTCTTCATTTGTCATGTTATCAAGCGTTCTATTTTAGCAGATGGCTATTAAGTCGTTGAATTTCATCTCTTATTTTAGCAGCCTGTTCAAACTCCAAATTTTTAGACGCTTCATACATTTTGTCTTCCAGTTTACTGATACTTTTAAGTAACTCACTAGGTTTCATCAGGCTAGGATCAACCTCATACTCACCCAAGGTTTCTGCTACTTTTCGCCCACCTTTGTTACTGATTTTTTTGCCAGGTATACGAGCACCTTCCATAATATCAGCAACATTTTTCATCACCGTTTGCGGTGTAATACCAGCGGCTTCATTCGCGGCGGTTTGTCTTTCTCGACGGCGCTTTGTTTCATCAATCGCTTTTTGCATGGAGCCTGTAATACGGTCGCCGTAAAGAATAGCTTTACCTTTGGCGTTACGAGCAGCACGACCAATGGTCTGAATCAAAGACCGTTCGGAGCGTAAGAAACCTTCTTTGTCGGCATCTAAAATAGCAACTAAAGAGACCTCAGGCATATCCAAGCCTTCTCGCAGTAAGTTAATACCCACTAACACATCAAATTCGCCGAGACGAAGATCACGAATAATTTCTACACGCTCAACCGTATCAATATCCGAGTGTAAATAGCGTACTTTAATACCATGTTCTGCAAGATAATCGGTCAAATCTTCGGACATTCGCTTTGTGAGCGTTGTCACTAAAACACGGTCACCATCGGCCACCCGCAAATTGATCTCAGAGATCAGATCATCAACCTGATTGGTAGCGGGCCGCACCTCAATGATAGGGTCAAGCAAACCTGTAGGACGGACAACTTGCTCAACAACCTGCCCTTGATGCTCCGCTTCATAATGGCTGGGCGTTGCCGAAACAAAAATCATCTGAGGGGATATCTGCTCCCACTCTTCAAATTTCATAGGGCGGTTATCTAATGCTGAAGGCAACCGAAAACCATACTGCACCAAGGTCTCTTTACGTGAACGATCTCCACGATACATCGCGCCTAATTGAGGAACCGTTACATGGGATTCATCAATAAACAGTAGTGCATTATCCGGTAAATAATCGAAAAATGTTGGCGGAGCATTACCCGAATCACGACCTGAAAGATATCGAGAGTAGTTTTCAATACCGTTGCAGTAGCCCAGCTCAAGCATCATTTCAATATCATAAAGTGTCCGTTGCTCAATACGCTGAGCCTCCACCAGCTTGTCATGCTCACGAAACCAGTCCACGCGCTCCCGCAGCTCATCTTTTATATGCTCGGTCGCTGCAATAACCGTTTCACGGGGCGTCACATAGTGGCTTTTCGGATAGATGGTGATTCTGGGTAGTTTGCGCAGTTGCTCGCCAGTCAAGGGGTCAAAAATAGAGATGCTGTCTATTTCATCATCAAACAACTCAACCCGCACCGCTTCTTGCTCCGATTCCGCTGGGAAAATATCAATAACATCACCACGAACACGGTAAGTTGCTCGACGAAAATCAAGGTCATTGCGCGTATATTGCAACTCTGCCAATCGACGGAGCATTTGACGCTGATCGATGCGCTCGCCTCGATTAATATGCAGTACCATTTTATGATAAGACTTGGGATCACCGAGACCATAAATAGCCGAAACCGTTGCAACAATTAAACTGTCTTTACGTTCCAACAGCGCTTTAGTGGCCGACAGCCTCATCTGCTCAATATGCTCATTGATGGAGGCATCTTTATCAATAAAAGTATCCGAGGCAGGCACATAAGCTTCTGGCTGATAGTAATCATAGTAAGAGACAAAATACTCGACCGAGTTTTCTGGGAAGAAGTCTTTAAACTCACCATACAGTTGGGCGGCCAATGTTTTATTATGAACTAAAACAATGGTCGGGCGTTGGGTACGTTCAACAATATTGGCCATGGTAAACGTCTTACCTGACCCCGTAACTCCCAGTAATGTCTGATGCATTAAACCGCTATCCAGACCTGCGCACAGTGCATTAATCGCCTGTGGCTGATCTCCAGCAGGTTTAAATCGAGAGCTAAGCTTAAATTTCTTCTGCGATTCCATGTTTTCTCAGGCTTATATTTCAATAAAACTTTTAAAATTAGCAAACTCTGCTAAATTCATTTGACTCAACGCAAACGTAGGTTTTGACCGGACTTTCTATACTTTTTTTTACGGTATTTCCCCTTCACGAAAGGCCGGTATCTCCTGTATGATTTGCCTGCATAACGCCTATTTTCTGACTGAAAATAAATTGAGGATATCAGCTTGGACGTACAACTGTCAGATCGCGTACAGTCAATTAAACCTTCCCCGACTCTAGCGGTCACTAACCGTGCAGCGGAACTTCGTGCAACTGGCAAGGACATTATTGGTCTTGGTGCTGGCGAGCCGGATTTTGACACCCCGCAACATATTAAAGACGCTGCTATTGATGCCATCAACCAAGGTCTCACCAAATATACCGCTGTTGATGGTACGCCAAGCTTAAAGAAAGCTATTATAGCGAAGTTTGACCGCGACAATGGTCTTAAATACGAGCCCAATCAGATTCTGGTTTCGTCGGGTGGCAAACAAAGTTTCTTTAATCTGTCTTTAGCCCTGCTTAACGCGGGTGACGAAGTGATCATTCCCGCGCCTTATTGGGTCTCTTACCCTGATATGGTGCTTGTAGCGGAAGGCACACCGGTTATCATCGAAACAAAAGCGGCTGACCGCTTTAAGATCACCGCTGATCAGCTAGAAGCGGCGATCACACCTCGCACCAAACTGTTTGTGATCAACAGCCCATCCAATCCAAGCGGTATGGCTTACACCTTGGATGAGCTAAAAGCACTTGGCGAAGTGCTGAAGAAGCACCCCCATGTGATGATTGCTACAGATGATATGTACGAGCACATTCTGTGGGATCAAGAGTTCTGCAATATCCTAAATGCCACCCCTGAACTTTATGACCGTACCTTTGTACTAAACGGTGTCTCTAAAGCCTACAGCATGACAGGCTGGCGTATTGGTTATGCGGCAGGCCCTGCAAAAGTGATCGGTGCGATGAAAAAAATTCAGTCGCAGAGCACATCAAACCCTGCGTCTATCTCTCAGTATGCAGCGGAGGCCGCCCTTAATGGCCCTCAGGAGTGTATTGCTGAGATGCTGGTGTCTTTCAAGCAGCGCCATGATTTTGTGGTTGAAAAGCTGAATGCGATCCCCGGTGTAAACTGCTTAGCAGGCAACGGTACTTTCTACGCCTTTGCTGACTTCTCTGAGGCGATTAAAGCTTACGGCTCAGACAGCGATGTTAACTTTGCTGAAGCGATACTGGAAAAAACAGGGGTTGCCCTTGTGCCTGGTTCTGCATTTGGCACAGCAGGCTGTATGCGCATATCTTTTGCCACGAGCAATGCAAACCTAGAGTCGGCAATGGAACGTTTGGCGAAAGAGTTGAGCTAAGCAATATAACGATCTAGCTCAATTAATAGCCAATAAAAAGCTCCGATTAAAATCGGAGCTTTTTACGTTTTGCAGCAATCAAGTAAATACAAATAACGGTATTAAACGGCCTTTATTTTTCACCAACCATTATTTCCATTTTTCCGGGCGTACCTCAACACTTTGATCACCACAAGTCAGCCATGCTGTACCATCCTGAATGGTTACCTGTATTTGCATCGTTCGAGCAATCATCTTCGCTAACTGATCAATAACATGTTCAGGGATGAACCACACACTCAAATGTTCAAAACGTACTAGCTTAGCCTTAGTTTGCTGCCACCAGATAGAGGCCGCATTATCACCATAGGTATATAAGATCACTTCTTTAGAACGTGATGCCGCTTTACGCAGCCATTTTTCATCAGGGCAGCCCAGCTCGATCCACGTTTCTATTTCATCAGAGTAATTTTTCTTCCAAATCTCTGGCTCATCATCAGCACAGAGACCTTTGGTAAACTCTAATCCTTCCACCGCATTTAACGCCCAAACCAAAATACGCAGCATCATGCGCTCATCAGTTTCGGAAGGGTGCTGTGCCAATGTCAAAGATTCATCAAGGTAGACACCTCGGTCCATATCCGCAAGATTCACCGTCGCTTTATAAACGGTTGATTTCAGAGCCATTTGGCATCCTTAATTAGAGTAAATAGAATGATGCGGAATATACGGTGATAAGGGCTTAATCTCAAGCCACAACCATTTTTTGAGGAACTGAGCAAAAGTCTTTATAAGCAAGAGCTTAAAGCGTTTCGCCCATCTCTTTACGCATCATAGCGCCCAGCTTGCTAAACTTATGCTTAAACAGATGGTAAGCATCCTCTGCTTGTTTTCTTTGCTCATCTAATCGTTGGGATAAAATAAGCTCCTGATCAGGGTGTCGTCTCAGTTCTTTCTCAGTTTTTTTGACATCATCTTTCATCGCCGTCCAGTTTTCGATAAGCAAACAAACTTCAACGAAACTGGAATTAATATCTTCAGAGGCATGCAGGTGTAGCTTTGGTGACAGTTCATTGAAGAGATTATCAAATTGATAGTCACTTCCTTTGGTAATAGATGAGATGGCGTTTTCTAACAGCGTCACTACTTCTTGATATGTTTTGCGACGCTCTTCACGACGCGTCTTTTCTAAAGCAACTTTAGAATTGGCGGCATCCAGTCGTTGCTTCAATCGCCAAGCCATAAATACAGCACTCACTGCAAAAATCAGCGAAAAAGCAATAATGCCCAAACCAATATATTCCTTCATTCTACACATTCCTCTGTAACAACTTAATTTAGCATGACCTTAAAAATACGGACGGATTCTATACATTATAAATGCGGGAGTGAAGACATTAATAACGTACAGATCAACTACTTAAAATACTTTCTATAAACCTACAACCTACAAAAAACTATCCTCGTTAGAGGATAGAAAAAGAGATCTGAAAGAGGGCAAGCTCTAGCTCAGCTTGTCAATAAGGTCAGCAATAGGCATGGGGCGATCAATATAAAAACCTTGGCCAAGGTCACAACCCGAGTCAGCTAAAAGATCAAGCTGCTCTTTATTTTCAATACCTTCTGCAACAACGGTTAACCCCATTGCTTTACCCAATAAAACCAAAGCGCCAACAATAGCAGCACCCTGCGGGCCATTCTGTAACGGGGTAATAAAAGAACGGTCAATTTTCATAGTATTAACAGGGAATTCTTTCAAGTAAGACAGTGACGAGTATCCCGTACCAAAATCATCAATAGCTAACTGCACGCCTAACTCACGTAAGTTATTCATTGATTGACGAGCATCTTCAACTTTATCAATTAACATGCTTTCCGTGATTTCAAACTCTACCAGCTCAGGGTTGATACCGGTTGCCTGCAGCGCCTCCCGGATAACCCCAACAACACCGGGGCTAAGAAACTGCCGTACAGACAGGTTGATTGCGACCTGTAAACGTTTGCCCGTTACTTGATTGATCTTGCACGTATCTTCCATCGCCTGCTGAATAATCCAGCGACCAATAGGGTTAATCAAGCCAGTGTCTTCTGTCAGTGGAATAAAGCTAGCCGGTGGGATCATAGAACCATCAGCTTGAGGCCAACGTAACAAGGCCTCCATACCGGTGATCGTATTGGTACTGAAATCTAGCTTAGGCTGGTAGTACAGGATAAATTCCTGCCCTGCAACAGCCCGATGGAGCTTAGCCTCTAGTCGAACACGCTCAGCACTGCTTCGATTCAACTCCTCAGAAAAGAACCGATAGCCTCCTTTACCCTCTGCTTTAACAAGATCAAGAGCCGCTTCTGCACAACGCATCAACTCGTCTTCATTTTTGGCGTTATCAGGGTATACCGCAATGCCAACACTGCCAGAAAGAAATATTTCCTCACCGCCAGCATCAAAAGGGAGTTCAAAGACACCGAGTAAGCGTCTCGCTACAACATTGGCATCTTCAGGTGCTCTTAATTCGCTCAGAATAAAGCTAAAATCATCACCGCCAATCCGTGAAATAAGATCTGAATCACGCTCTGAACGCTCTTCTTTACGGGCCAAAAGATCCGTAGAGCGCACACGCCCACTCAAACGCTCCGCAACCTGAACTAATAAATCATCACCAATAGCAAAGCCAAAGGCATCGTTAATCATGCGGAAGCGGTCAAGATTGAGAACCAGCAAGCCCGTTCTGGAGTTGTGGCGATTAGAAATATTAAACTCATGTCCCAGCCGATTACGAAACAAAATACGGTTGGGTAACTCCGTTAAAGGATCATAGTGGGTTAGGCGCTCAAGCTCTTCTTCTGTGCGCTTTTGCTCGGAAAGATCACTAAAGATCGCAAAGTAATGGGTAATCTCGCCTTGATCATTTTTGACTACTTCAACAGAAAGGTATTTCATAAAGAAGCTGCCGTCGGGATGTCGATCCCAAACCTCTCCACGCCAAACGCCATTACTTTGAAGCTCTTTCCACAACTGCTGATAAAAAGACTGACTATGGCGACCTGACTGATTCACCTTTGGCGTACGGCCAAGGACATCCGCAGCACACAACCCAGTCAACCGGGTATAGGCTTCATTGATATACACCAACTTCTGATCAGCATCAGTAATCATCACCGCAAAGTGAGCGTGCTCAACGACTCGACTAATCAAGCTCAATTGAGCCGATGTATCTCTGTGGCGTCTTACTTCACTTTTTAAATGTTTGCGAATTCTGTCGGCTTCGCGAACATAGTTGCCTAATTGTTGTTCTAAGTCATCTCGACTTAGTCTGCTAAAATCCATCACAAGATCACCTGCGGAAGGGATGTCGGCATTCATTATTACTCCCTCTTAAATAATCTTGCACAAAATAACATCCATCATCACAAGCAGATCAATAAGAATGCTTTATTATGCATCAATAAGTGAAAAATATTGTACGCCCTAATCTGTAGAAAAAACAGTTATCTAACAGCCTCTCCAACTTAAATATAATATCACCCTACCAACCAGTAGAAAAAATCTATTATCTAAAGATCTGCCACTGTATTTATGCACTCCTTAGTCAAAAATCGGGGGCTAGGGCGACCCAAATAATAGCCTTGTCCGTAATCAACTTTCAAAGCTCGAATCTCTTAAACAGGGTATGTCGAGTCGCTTGATGATACAGCTCAATATCATTCGATAGAATAGCGCTTTTACGCCTGTAGCAAAGTCATTAAACCTGTAGAATATGATCAGTTAACGAAGACATCGACAGCCTAAACCAAACGAATAACAACAAAACAATAATGAATCCTTATGTATAAACACAAAAATTTTGATCGCATTGATCGCCGTATTCTGGCGGCATTACAAAAGAACGCTGATATTAGTAATATTGAATTGTCCGGACAGGTAGGTCTGTCCCCTTCGCCTTGTGCAAGGCGCGTTAAGCTTTTAGAAGATGCAGGGATCATCAGTCGCCGCGTCACCTTGCTTGACCAAAGTGCTTTAGGGCTTGATCTGACGATTTATATACAGGTGTGTTTAGAGTGCCAGATACCAGAACGTCTCGAAAACTTTGAACGCAAGATTCTTAACTACGATGAAGTATTAGAGTGCGCTTTAATCACCGGCAGCGACGCAGACTTTATGCTAAAAGTCGTAATGCCCGATATGGCTTACTATGAGCACTTTTTACTAAAAGAGCTTAATCGTATTGAAGGCGTTACCAGCATACGTACAAGCTTTGTACTTAGGCAGGTAAAATCAAAAACAGAGCTACCATTACAGCATCTTAGTTAACGCCCTTGGTAAAGTCCTTACTATCCTCTAAAACGCCCTCAGCATCATTGACCGCCTGCTTTCAAGCGGTCAAATTGCTGATATAGGGCTTTATTTGGCTCCGTTACGTTTGATCAACCCACTGGCAAAAATTACACCGACACTGATTAATGCGATTCCGATTAGCACCACAGAAGTAACCTGTTCCCCTAACCATAAAAAAGCAATCAGCGACGCACCAACTGGGGTTAATGAACCAATAGCCGATGTAACCTCTGCCCCCAGTCGACTAATGGCGTAAGCAAACAGCAAACCCGATGCTAAACCTGCACCAATCCCTTGAGCAAAAACCTGCCCGAATAAAGCCTGCATCGGCAGCTGTTGCCAGCCTAACTCTGGCTGTAGCACCAAACCACTCAATAACAATAGGCAGCCCGTTGGTACGGTAACAACAGATGCCGCCACTAGCGGCGACAACCCTGACTGCCGAATCGACAAGGCAAACAGCGCCCAGAAGAAACTCGCACTTAAGAAGCAAACAATAGCCCCTACATGGGAGTTACCCGAGATCGAATTCGCCACAAAGGCAACAACACCAACAAAGATCAGACTTAAACCAAGCAGTCGCAAGCGGGATAAAGGTTGATTAAAAATAACCACGGCGATGCCGGTGACAAATAAAGGGGCAACACCGGGTATTAGAGTACTGCCTTCTGCCACCTGCCCCATCTGCATTCCTACGGCACCGAGCCAAAAGAAGGGTAATCCCCCACCCACAAACAGCCCTGCAAGGTAGAGCTTGGGTACCTGAAAAATCTGCTGTCTATGATGAATAAAAACAGGTAATAGCAAAAAACCAGGAATACAGAAGCGTAGTACTGCTATTTCAAAGGTCGTTATGGCCGATACCGCCCCCATACGCAGCGAGAGAAAATACCCTGACCACACAACGACCATCATGAGCGCCGCCACCACACCGCCTATTTTTTGCGCAGCCGGTATATCAAGGTCTTTAACCTGCAAAAGATTTTTCTTTGGGGCCGTAGAGGATGAAAAGTGGGCTGAACTGACTGAATCCGCACGCATCATTAAGCTTCCTAAACAATTATGGTTGTTTTTATAGAAGCTCTATTGTGGTCAAACTCAGCAGAAAAGAGTGATTGAAAACCATGATAAATCATTCGCTTTTAGCATCAATCACTAAAAAATAACCAAAAAACCGATATTAACACCACTCATTAATCGATAAGGGAGCAGATACCTAACGAACACCAGCTATCTGCCTACTCCCTCTCACCTGACGACTTCATGCGTTAATACCTGATACTTTAATACCTGATACTTTAATACAGAGCGCTTTAATCCCGTTTGACCAACCCCTGTAAAATTTCAGCAGCGGGGCGTTCTTCGCAATAGGCCGCCCGAGTACCTGCCCACAGCGGCGAAAAATCATGCAGGCCCTGTGACTCCGCCGCCGTCCTTAGGGCGGTTACCGCTGTTGATGCCAAAGGAAAAGACGGAACATCCGCCACAAGATCCCCTTGCTCCAGCATAAACCGGTTTCTCATACCTCGGGCTGGACGGCCTGAAAATAGATTCGTCACCGCTGTATTTTGGTTGAGCTCACTTTTTAATGCCGCCCGATGAAGTGCTGATGTCTTTGCCTCGGGACTGAGTAAAAAAGCCGTACCCACTTGAACACCTAAAGCACCCAAGCTTAATAGCTCATCCACATCGTGAGAGGTTGCGATACCTCCTGCCGCGATAACCGGCACCTCAAGGTTTTCCACTAAGACCTTTACAAGATCTCGGGTTGTACGGTGCAGGTTTAGATCATCCGTCAAGAAATGTCCTCGGTGCCCACCAGCCTCTAATCCTTGGGCAATAACAAGATCTACTCCCTGGTTTTGTAACCAAAGCCCCTCCTCTAAAGTGGTTGCGGTGGAGAGTATCTTACCGCCCCATGCTTTGATGGGTTTGAGCAAACTCGCCTCGGGTAACCCAAAATGGAAGCTTACGATTTCCGGTTGAAAAGGGGCTATCGCCGCTAAATACTCAGCACTAAAGGGCTGACGGTTAGCACCGGATGGTAACTGAGCCGCATCAAGGTTGAATGCATCAAAATAGCCTGACAGCCTTTGATGCCAAGCTTCAATGACCTTGCTTTCAGCGATAGGCGGCTGATGGCAGAAGAAATTAACATTGATCAGGCGATCCGGCTTAGCGCGAATTAACTCTAATTCTGCCTCCAATACTTCAATAGACAACATCGCACAGGGCAATGCCCCTAATCCACCGGCATCACTAATCGCTATCGCCAGCGCGCTACCTTGGGAACCCGCCATTGGTGCTTGTAGTACAGGGAATGCCAATTGAATCCCTAGTGCGTCACCAAGAGCGCACTGATTTGAAAGCGTCGTCATTTGATCTCCTTAAACAGAGCAAAACCGGAAAAGATAAAATAAAAGAACTCGATAAAGGGTCAGTCAAGCCAATCTTTACAGAGTATGCTAGCCTAATCATCAATAAAAATGATTAATTGTGAACACTATATCTGGAATTGAGATGGCCCTTAATAATTTAGATTTAGATGCATTAGAGATCTTTCGTGCGGTCGCTGTCGAAGGCGGTGTCACCAAGGCTGCCCTACAGCTCAATCGTGTTCAATCAAATATTAGTACCCGTATTATGCAGCTTGAAGAACGCTTAAATGTAACGCTCTTTAATCGCGTTAATAGACGGTTAGAGCTTACAACGGAGGGTCAGCTATTGCTGGTTTATGCGGATCAGCTGTTACAGTTAGCTGAAGATACTGAAGCTGCTTTTAAAGGCGGTGTTGTCCAAGGTTTGTTTCGGTTAGGTTCCATGGAAAGTACCGCCGCGGCAAGATTACCCGAGCTTCTCTCGTTGTATCATGCACAACATCCAAAAGTGCAGTTGGACTTAATCACCGATACAACATCAAATCTTGTTGAGCAAATACAAAATTACGAGATAGAAGCCGCCTTTGTGGGTGCACCGATCACCTCCGATGAGTTTGAATCAATGGAAGCCCACCAAGAAAAATTATTGTTAATTACCGCCCGGGGTAAAGGCTTTACCTGCCCCAAAGATGCTCTCAATGAAAATCTAATCACCTTTAGATCAGGCTGTGCTTATCGACGAGTCTTTGAGAACTGGCTAGCCAGTGAAGGTGCAAGAACCCGTAACTGTATGGAGATGAGTTCCTATCACGCTCTTGCCGCCTGCGTCGCCGCAGGAACCGGTATTGCGATCATCCCTGAGTCAGTATTGGACGTATTATTAATTGGCCCAAGTATTCAACGCTTTGAACTACCGAAGGAGTTTGCCACCGTCAAAACGTTATTGATCTGGCGCAAAGGTTATCAATCGAGCAAACTAGACGGTATTAAAACCCTCGTCACATCGCTAGCTATACGGCATCAAGCAGAGATCGCATAAGCTTTGGAATTTATTAACATTATCGATAGCCGTGCTAATCCATTGACAGCTCAATCTGATCAGCAAAAAGATAGCCCACACTGTAAACCGTTCGAATAGGAGAGCTATCCTCCCCTGTGGCCTGCTGAATTTTTTGTCGTAAACGACGCACAACGGTATCCAAGGCCCGCTGAGCACTATCATCATCTCGACCATAAAGCGCCTGAAGCAATTTAGGTCTTTTTACGGGTTCAGAGGGCGTTTCCGCTAACAATGCCAATAAGCGATATTCTTTCACCGTGCATTCAACATTCGTCTGCAGTGGTGTTATAAGCAACCAACTTTTGCCATTAAGCAACCAACGGCCACCGTCTGTCGGTGCAGAATCATCCACAACGGCTCGATCTTGCTGCCTATCCGCTAAGCTAAAAATTGCCGCTGCAAGCTCTTGTCCATAAACCGGTTTTGCCATAAAAAGATCGGCCCCAGAACGATAGCAACTGACCCGTGAACTTAAGCCATCATTCGCCGTGATAACAATAAGGGACATATCACTATTTTGCCGAGAAAAATCAACCAGCTCTTCACCGGAGGCGTCAGGTAATCCCAGGTCAATCACCGCCACCTGAAATTGATTGCGCTTCATTAAGCAATAGAAACCTTCAGCCGTACCTACGGCTTGAACACAAAGTCCTTTTAGCTCTAAGTATTCAACAAGACTATCCCGAAGAGACTGGTCATCTTCAACTAATACAACTGAAACTGGCTTAGCTAACGCTTTTGGCGTCATCATTTTTGCAACCCCAACATCATTACGTGGATATCTAATAAAGCATTCTTATAAAGTAGGTATAGAATCTTTTGGTGCAGCTTCCGCCTGTAACACAACACTGGCCTCAAAACGCCCGTTTTCTTCTGCTACATCAAACTGATCATTCAGCCGTCCAATAATCTGCTCAACCAAACTCAGTCCCATGCCAAGACCGCTAGTACCAACACTATTACCACCACGAATATATTTTTGTAACAATTCACGCCCTTTTCGACCACTTCTAGACACAATCGGGTTGCTGACCTTAAAAACTAAAGCCCTTTGGTCTGGGCTGACCATTAAAGATACCTGAATATCATTAAGGTCAGAGCTATATTTATACGCATTATCCACTAGATTGAAGACAACGGTTTTAAGCAAGCCCACATCCAAAACCTTATACCAAGCATAGGAAACATAAACACGATAGTTTAGATTGCCTTTATTCCACATAAGACAGGCCTCATCCATAATATGATTAAACAATGACACCAGTTCTATCTCTTCATGGGGGGCCTCCATACCCAACTTCCAGTCGGCTCCTTGAATAGATTTATCAAAAACCTCCTGTAATCGACTGGCGGCTTGCTGCATCACGTATAGATTATGTCTTCCCGTCCAATCGGGGCGCTCTTTAAGCTCTAGAATTTCTAAGTTGGTCTTTAAAATTGATAAAGGCGTGCGATACTCATGGGAAATCATGTCGATAAAACGTTCTTGCTCCTGTCGCAGCGTCATTTCAGAATCGAGGGCTTGATGCATATCATGAGTCATCCCTAACGCAAGCTCTCTTGCTTTCTCTTCAGAGCGCTGCGCGCTTCTTAGTGCTTTTTGCTCTGCATTGAGCACCCGTTCAGCAAAAGCCTGATTTAACAACATCATATGCAAGACAGACGCGATCTGAAAGGCATGTACCGTGTATACATTTTCAGGAATCCAGCCCATTAATCGCAAAAAGTTAATCAAAATACCCACTGAGGTGATAAATAGCGCGGAAAAAATAAAGCGATCAGCAACAGGCCCAGCAGGAACTCTCTTCGCAAAACAAACCAGCATGACCAGTGAAAAAACGACAGCATTAACACCCGCTAGTATGGAAATATAAATATACACATCAAAGACAGATACCAGCGCCTGTATCAAGCCAATCGTTGCCGTAAACTGCAAATATAGCTTGAGCGGACTGCGAGCTTTATCGGTCAAAAGCAACAAATGACTGCACAGCGTGCTAAAGCAGAAAAAACCAAGCCCTGTACCTGCACCGCTAAAAATATCGGAGATAAAGGTTGGTGCATTCGTAAATAGAACAAAGAAAACCCCGGTGACAGGTAATCCCGACGCCATAATGCTAAAAAGGTAGGCTGAGTACCAAAAGTAAACCTTGTCCTTCAAACGATAAGCTACAAATAACGAAAATGCCGCCAGCGTAAAAGCGATCGTGACAAAACCCGCATAAAAGAACATATAGAGATTGCTGTCATTAATCATGGCAGCATTGGTCTTTAGTTCAGCGTTGAGCGCATGCGTGCTATTCGTTTGGATTCGGATATAAACTTGGTATTTCTTGTCAGCCTTTCTTGATACTGGCGCGATAAGGTCTAAGGGGAAAATCATCCGAAAATGTAGAAACGGTTTATCTATCGCGAGAGTATGATCGCCAAGAGCCCGCATCTTATAGTCACTAGCGTTAGTTGGGTCTGTTCCTACTTGATAGTAAACATCAACTTCGTTGAGTTGTGACGGTGCCAGCCATAAGTAGTCATAATGAGCCAACTGCGCAGCGCTCAAGCGTAAACTAAGCCAGCTATTCGATAAGGTATAGCCCCGACCTAAGGGCTGAGTCAACCTCTCAAAAGCTTGATGCCGGTCTCGGTTAATTACCTGCTGAAGATTCATAGGCGTGCCGGGATTATCCAGCCAGCTAAATTGTGCAGCCTGCCGACTAGGCATTAGGGAATCAACCGGTTGCTGTTGGTCCGCAGAAGCCACGCCAGGCTGAAGGCTAATAGTAAGCGCCAGAAAAACCATTACGGGCAAGACAAGAAAAACCATTTTAGGCAATAAACGATGCGGGGGACACACCATAAAATTCGATCGCAGCAGCAAGGTAAGACCCTAGCAAAGAAAGGAAGCAAAATGCTATCAGGTTTAGACTGCCCACTCTATACTGCTGCTTTCCCCGTCAGATTCCGTCAGATTTCACGCTAGTGAATAACTAAAATACAGCCGCCCACAAACCGCCATAATTTCAGCTCATCAATAGATAACCTAAGCGGGCTGAGGCTGAGCCTTGCCAGAATCATCCAGTGCCTGTGCCGTAGGGTCGGTCAATTTTAAAGCAACAAGCAACAGAAATCCTATCGCGACAAAACCACCGGCAAGCCAAAGGCCAATATCATAATGGCCGGTTCTTTCCGCAATAATACCGGTTAGTGCTGGCGCAATCATTTGTGCTGCACCATAAGAAAGTGTCATTTTACCCATCAATTTAGTCGGCTTAGAGGGATATAAGCGCCCAGCCATAGTCAACACCAAGCTGACACAACCGATAAAGGTGCCGCCAAATAATAGTGCGCTAAATAAAGCAACTTCAAGACTTTGGAAGAAAGTTGGAAGAATAATCCCCGCGATCTGCAAACCATAGGCCAAAAGCAAAGCATTAAGATACCCTAAGCGCCGCGCAATAAGATCCCAGTTCATCACTGCAGGTACAGCAGACAGCCCTACCACAGCAAAGACCAATGCTCCCATGCCCGTCAGCTGAGGAATCCGCTCGACAATCGTGACAATAAAAGTAGCACTGATCACATAACCATAGCCCGCACAAAAGTAAGCCATCATCATTAGCCACATAAACTTACGGGTGGGTGGTGAATCCTGCAGCGTCAAAGTACTGGCACTAGTGGCCGAAACGACACCAGGGCGAGGCAGCCAGCGCCAAGCAGGAACCGCTAAAATTGCAGCTAATATTGCAAACCAGTACCACTGTTCCTGCCAGTTTAGCCCTAACTGCATCATTAGTTCACACAGCAAGGCCGCGACGATAATACCAAGACCAACGCCAGCAAAATGAATACCCAGCTCACTTCGATGGCCGTGGCGAATCAACCAATTAAGAATCAGGCCCGATGCAATCAGCATAGAACCGGCACTGCTTAGGCCAGAGAAGAAACGCAGTATTGCCCAAAGCCAAAAATTCTCTGTTAATCCCATCGCAACAGTTGTTACTACCGCTAAGATTAAACCTGCCCGATAGAGCGTATCCTTTACTTTTAAATCACTTAAAGATGCTGCTAATAGCGCCCCCGCCATATAGCCACCATAATTGACGGCAGCCAACCAGCCACCATCAATATCTCCAAGCCAGCTTTGCTCCTGCATTACCGGAAGTAAAGGGGTGTATGAAAACCGTGCGATACCAACACAGATAATTTGACTAAACACCCCTGCCAAAAGGACTTGAAACCGTTGCACCTGACCCATAATAGAAGACTCCTTATTGTTATGAGCCTCACCATAAGCCAGAAGAACTATCAATAGAAATGAATTAAACTGATACCCTTCATCTCAAATTAAGATCGTAAAAGAAAACCTAACCGGTTTTCTTTCCAATCTAGGATGTCACCAGCGCAGGCTTAACCTTACCCACTAACATATAAATCAAGACCAAACCCAGAGTCGGTGCCACCCAAGCCAAGCCTAAATCAAATAAAGGCATAAAGGAGAGATCGGGAACAGAAATGCCTGCTGCTTTTAAACCTTCCATTAGACCAAAAAACAGCGATACCGCTAGAGTAAGGGCCAAAGACTGTCTTTTAAGAGCGATCTGAGATGAAAACACACTAAACAACATCAGCGCCACGGCGATAGGGTAAACCGCCACCAGTACAGGAATACTCATCTCAATCAACACACCTAGCTCTAAATTCGCCATCATCACACAGAATACCGCGTTAATAATCACGAAGGTGTTGTAAGACAGCGGCGTCAGTTGAGAGAAATAATCTGAGCAGGCACTCAATAAACCAATAGCCGTTGTTAAGCATGCCAGAGTAATCACCCCAGCTAAGACCATAAGCCCAAGGACACCAAACTGATTTTCAACATACGCAGTTAAAATCTCACCACCGGACGATGCCCCAGAAAAGCCAAAGCTTGAGCCCAAAAAGAATAGAGAGATATAGACAAAAGCTAGCCCACCGGCTGCAATTAGAGCCGCAATAATAAGATAGCGATACTGAGTTTTCGGATGAGTAATGCCTTTTCTCTTCAGCAGATCAACAATCAACATACCGAACATGATAGAGGCCAGCGCATCCATAGTGCTGTAGCCATCAAGAATACCTTTGGCAAAAGGTGCATGAGTATAGCTTGGGTCTGTTGGTAACACTTGACCACCAGAAGCCGTCATGACAGAGATCGACAATGCCAGCAGTAACACAATTAACAAAGGGGTTAATATTTTGCCAATGGAGTCCATCAGCTTACCGGGGAATAACGCTAATACCGTTGCCAAGGTGAAAAACGCCAAGGAATAAACCCATTGGCTGACGACGGGTTCCTCGCCAAAAGATTTCACCCCAAGTTCAAAGGCTACAAGACTGGTTCTTGGCGCAGCGATCAAAGGGCCGATAATAATAAAAATGGCCACGGAGATAACAACACCGATCGCAGGGTGCAACAGCTTAGTCATCTGCGAAATACCGCCACCAGCTTTAGCAACGGCAAATAAGCCAAGAAGCGGTAATCCAACCGCCGTTAACAAAAAGCCAAGCATCGTTGGCACAACTTCTACACCAGCCAGCATACCGGCCATAGTCGGGAAAATAATATTCCCTGCTCCTAAGAAAAAGGCAAAGGTCATAAAACCTAAGCCAAGAACATCAAATGGTTTTAATTGCTTATTCAAAACAACCTCTATCACTTTTGCACGACAAACATAAACCAGCACAACAAAAAGCCAGCTATCCTGATGGAAAGCGGCCTTTTATACCACTAGAAATACAAATAGCAATAGGAAGCAGCTACAACCCTAAAATATTGAAAACATTGCGTATATTAGCAATACAAGAGGGCTTCAGACCACGTAAAGCGCCTTAACTTTAACCGACAGCGTACACTAGCTTAGTTTTTTAACTGTTTGACTAACGTCTTACCCAGCATGGCTAAAACCCCGCCACCGGTGATTAGAGCGATACCCAATAGCGTATTAATTGACAGCACTTCATCCCATAGTAGCCATCCCATCAGAGCAGCCAAGACAACAGAACCGTAAGTAAACGGACCAAGTTGCCCAGCGGGCGCTAAGCCATAAGCTTTACTCAGAAATAGCTGAGCAGCCGTTGAAGTGCCCGCCATCAGAAAGAGCCAGAAAAAAGCAGTCAAACTAATCGGCTGCCAAATCCAGTAGGCCGGTAAAAACGATAAAATAGCGCTAAAAAATGCGAAGTAAAAAACAATCCGACCCGCAGGCTCACTCGAACGCATTCTGCGGATAGTTACCTTAGCAAGCCCGCCAAGAGCCGCGCCGCACACCGCGATAATAACACCAATATTGAGATTGCCTTCTTGGGGATTAAGCACCAGCGCCGTACCGCAAAAACCGATTAAAATAGCGACTTTAACGATTGCAGGGATACGCTCTCCCAGCCAAAAAAACGCGATAAGGGGTATAAAAAAAGGTGCCGTTTGTTTTAGCAATGCCGCTTGAGCCAAGGGCAGGTACCCCCAAGAATAAAAAAGGCAAGTCATGGCAACAACACCAACACCAGCCCGCATAAAGTGCAAACGCAATCGATCTGTTTTTATTGCAGAAACGCCATTGTTCATCAACCATGGCAATAGAATTAAAAGCCCAAGCCCATTCCGAAAGAAAACAACCATCTGCACCGGCACATCGTTTGCTAAGTGCTTAATCACCATTCCAGAGCTCACAAGAAACAGCTCCGACAATAAGATTAGTCCCGCACCAAGGGCAAGTTCGGGGGAGATTCTTCTTGAGTGATTCATCTCTGCCTCTCTGCTATTGGTTCTGATGTTTGGGATTCTAATATCTTAAGCTCTAGGTACAGTATTTGAACATTATTTGGCACAGAAACCTCGGCCTGCTGAATGAGATGGAAGGCGGTAAACGTTAAAGCATAATACTTAATGGAAGCGACACAGAGCTATGAAATAAAAGCTGGCGTAAACAGACTTATGATGACCGTAAAGTGCCTTTAGTTAATCCATAATTCATAAAATCATACCACTCATAGCAAAAGCTACAGTCCCATCGACTCGAACAAAAAAGAGGCAACGGCAATTTTTCATCCTTTTTAAGACATAAATTAAAAGAAAAAGGGGGTTTTTATGGGGCTGTGGTCTATTTTCTTGAAGGACTTTTGGTATACTTGCGCGCAAATCAAATCCGATTGAACGCGCAGTGCCCTATTGAAATCGACCATCTAGAGCTTTTAACGGTACTAGTGTAGGAATTTTTAAAGGTGCTAGTGCGCAAATTAACCCAGACTGTATAGCGTAGAAACATGTCAAACTTATCTCATTATCGCAACATCGGTATTTTCGCCCACGTAGATGCGGGTAAAACCACCACGACAGAACGTATCCTTAAGCTAACGGGTAAAATCCATAAAATCGGTGAAACTCACGACGGTGAATCCACTACCGACTTCATGGACCAAGAAGCCGAGCGCGGTATTACCATTCAGTCTGCAGCGGTTAGCTGTTTCTGGAAAGATCACCGTTTTAACGTTATTGATACTCCTGGGCACGTTGACTTCACTGTTGAAGTTTATCGTTCTCTTAAAGTACTTGATGGCGGTATTGGCGTATTCTGTGGTTCAGGCGGTGTTGAACCTCAGTCTGAAACCAACTGGCGTTATGCGAATGACTCCGAAGTTGCTCGTCTGATTTTCGTGAACAAACTGGATCGTATGGGCGCTGATTTCTTCCGCGTTGTTGATCAAGTTAAAAATGTTCTAGGCGCCACCCCTCTTGTTATGACGCTGCCAATCGGCATCGAAGATGACTTTGTTGGTGTTGTTGATGTTCTAACCAAAAAAGCATACATCTGGGATGATTCTGGCCTGCCAGAAAACTTCGAAGTTCAAGATGTTCCTGCAGATATGGTTGATCAAGTTGAAGAATACTTCGAAGCCTTGGTTGAATCTGCAGTAGAACAAGATGACGAGTTGCTAGAAGCTTACATGGAAGGTGAAATCCCTTCTATTGAAGACATCAAACGTTGCATCCGTAAGGGTACTCGTGATCTAGCCTTCTTCCCGACTTACTGTGGTTCTGCCTTTAAAAACAAAGGTATGCAACTAATCTTGGATGCGGTTGTTGATTACCTACCGTCTCCAACTGAAGTTGACCCACAGCCGTTGACTGATCCTGAAACAGGTGAGCCAACAGGTGAAGTAGCTACAGTATCGACTGAAGAGCCATTCCGTGCTCTAGCGTTCAAGATCATGGATGACCGTTTTGGCGCCCTGACCTTCGTACGTATCTACTCTGGTAAGCTGAAGAAGGGTGACACCATCCTTAACTCAGCAACAGGCAAAACAGAGCGTATCGGCCGTATGGTTGAGATGCACGCTAATGACCGTAACGAGTTGGATTCAGCACAAGCTGGTGACATCATCGCGATCGTTGGTATGAAGAACGTTCAGACCGGTCACACACTATGTGATCCTAAGCATGAATGTACGCTTGAAGCCATGATCTTCCCAGAGCCTGTTATCTCTATCGCTGTTGCGCCTAAAGATAAGAGCTCTTCTGAGAAACTAGGTGTTGCTCTAGGTAAAATGATCGCTGAAGATCCTTCATTCCAAGTTGAAACTGATGAAGATTCTGGCGAAACCATCCTGAAAGGTATGGGCGAACTTCACCTAGATATTAAAGTAGACATTCTGAAGCGTACTTTCGGTATCGAACTGGAAGTTGGTGCTCCTCAGGTTGCTTACCGCGAGACCATCACTCAAGAAATTGATGATACTTACACGCACAAGAAACAGTCTGGTGGTTCTGGTCAGTTCGGTAAAATCGACTACCGCATCAAACCTGGTGAAATCGGTTCTGGTTACACATTCAAGTCTTCTGTTGTGGGCGGTAACGTTCCTAAAGAATTCTTCCCAGCAATTGAGAAAGGCTTCCGTGGCATGATGGAAATGGGCCCTCTAGCAGGCTTCCCAGTTCTAGATGTTGAAGTTGAGTTATATGATGGTGGTTTCCACGCCGTTGACTCCTCTGCAGTAGCGTTTGAGATTGCCGCTAAAGGTGCATTCCGTCAGTCTATGCCTAAAGCAGGCCCTCAGTTGATCGAGCCGGTCATGAAGGTTGACGTATTTACTCCAGACGATAACGTTGGTGATGTAATTGGTGACCTTAACCGTCGCCGTGGCATGATCAAAGACCAAGAAGCAGGTGCTACTGGTGTACGCATCAAAGCAGACGTTCCTCTGTCTGAGATGTTTGGCTACATTGGTCACCTACGTACTATTACTTCTGGTCGTGGTCAGTTCTCTATGGAGTTCAGCCACTACAATGCTTGCCCAGCAAACGTTGCTGAGAAAGTTATTGCTGAAGTTAAAGAACGTAACGCTAAGAAGTAATTTGATAAGCAGAGATTTCCCTCTGCCTTAGAATATTATTTCCCCAAAACCCCGATACGTTAGTATCGGGGTTTTATTTTGTACCGCTCAATATTTCCCCGGAAAAAATGATGAACCGTAAGAAAAAGATCAACCAAATACTTGTCAGAAAAGCTAAAAAAGCTAAAGTAAAAACAGCCCTAAACAACACCGGTGCAAGCAAGCCCCGCTATATCTCAAAGGCAGATCGAGCCAAAATGGAAGCTGAAACCGAAGCCACAAAGAAAGGGAAAACTACAGACAGTAACTAACACCAATAAAGATATTCCAGAAGGGGGGGCAAAAAAAACAGCTTCCCGAAGGAAGCTGCGATTGAGAGGGTCCATAAGAACGGGGAAATCAGACCCGATAAAAGCTACGTTACTGCCCGAAAAAATTCATATTCAGCACCGACTGCGACCAGAACTTCCATTGACCATCCTCTTTCCTAAACGCCTGCAGCAGCTCTAACTCATTATCATTAAATGCCGCCGAACCACCCACTTTCCGGGTAATTTGGCGTACTTTGGCTACGGCAAACTCACCGGTAACACCCACAAAGTCGTAACCGGTTAACTCATATTCGAGATCATATTGCTGAAACAACGATGGTACCTGCTGCATTGTTGCCTGATAACTTGGGGATGAGCTATGAACCGTTTTCATCATTCGCGCCATATTTTCATTCTGGATCGCTGCAATATTTTCTTCAACCACATCACGTACATCATCAGCAATACTGTCGGCATAACCGATACTGGAACAAAGTGTAAAAACCAATACGCATACAACACGTAAAACGCCCATCTGTAATAAATTAACCATGACTCCATCCTTTTAATGGTTCAGGCCGCTTTCACGGCAAAAAGAGAATGATACCTTTTCTCATTATAATAAAAAACACGCGACAGCCTTATAGGCAACGCTGGTAAAACCCTTTGTAAAAAATAGTGTCATAATATTGTCATTTGAAATTCACAGGGATAATCAGTGATACTAAGTGACGTCATTACATCATGACCTCAAGGATCGCTTATGCCCTCGCCAAAAATGGAATTTTCAGCTGACCATGAGAAGAGAAAAAACACATCTCTTCGCCTGAGCAACCAAATGCTCAAGACACTTAAGATACGTGCTATTGAAGAAGATACCAGTGTTCAAAAATTAATTGAAAATCTTATCAAAGCATATCTTGATGGACGCATTACTCTGACCGAAGGGAAGAAATCATCATGACCGCCCACTCACGCTGGCTTATTCAAGACTCCAGTTCAACTGACCAACTACTAGATCAATTCAAGCAGAAGTTCACCTTAGAGCCGATGTTTATTCGCCATGAAACACTCACTTTTTTCGATGATTTTGAATGGCATCTATGGCGTAAAAATCAGCTACTTGCCAGCAATAACCGCGACTCTATTTTGCTGGTTAACACATCAGAACTTACTTTTTTTGAGAATGAACCTTCTCCTGTTTTCGCCACCAATATTGATCACCCGACGCTTCAAGAACACTTGTTAACCGTCACCAAAGGTCGGCGTTTATTTCCAATGGCAGAGCTGGAAGTTGAGTTTTGTAATTATGCGGTTCGCAATAAAGATCTAAAAAAGGTATGCGACCTAAATATTATTCTTACTGGCTTTGGCACCATGATTGAACTAAAGGGTTTGCGGGGCTATGACAAAGAGTACCGTCGAAGCCTTAAAATAATTCAGCGCAAAAAGCCCGATCAACTGGATCATCATATATTTCACAACAGTTTAAATTTACTGGGTATTCGTCCGAGCGATTACCGCGCTCGCCCTCAGTATCATTTAAAACCAGAGTTAGACAGCGGTGATGCAACGGCTCTTGTCGCCCAAAAACTTTGGCACAATGTGCGTATCAACGAAGAGGGCATTATCCGCGACTGGGATGCACAGTTTCTTCAGCAATACCGTGTGGCCATTCGACGGATGCGGGCGCTATTTAGCCAAATGAAACAGTCTATAGGGCATGAGGAAAGCAACTGGTTTAAGACTCGCCTTGTTCAGCTGGCCGAACCAACTAGTCGTATGCGCGATCTTGATGTCTATCTTAAGTCAGAAGCTGAATATACTCGCTTAATTCCAGAGTCATTCCATGAGGGCTTACATCAGCTCTTCAAAGATCTCTCCCGTGAGCGCCAGCAAGCTCACCGAGTACTGGCACAACATCTAAAATCACCGAGCTATAAAAGCCAAATATCATTGCTTGAATCTCGCTTAGCACTTTGCCCTCAAGCCGCCACCAAGAAAGGCCATAAAGCGATTCAGCAGGTCGCTGCGCAACGGATTATCAAACGCTACAATAGTATCTGTTTGGATGCGATAGGGATTAATAACCAGACACCCGATGAGCAGATCCATGAGATTCGCTTAGGCTGTAAAAAGCTACGTTATCTTTTAGAGTTTTTTGGCGAGCTTTTCCCAAAAAAACAGACCAAGCCTATGCTTAAAGCACTTAAGCGCCTACAGGATAATCTCGGTCAGTTTAATGATTACTCCGTTCAACGGGAAAGCCTTGATCATTACCTTAGCAGCCACTCGGTTACACCTGAAATAGAGGCGGCTGTTAGCGCATTAAATGGCGTACTCTTTAACAAACAAAAAGAAGAACGCGCCAAGGTTAGAGATCAACTGGATGACTTTTTAAATCAAACTATTAGATCCTGTGCAGAATCCTTATTAACCTCTCACACAGCACGCTCTAATAAGGCAAAGAAAGGGAGCTTAACGTCATGAAAACACTAGCCTGCTATAGTATCAAAGGCGGTGTTGGGAAAACCGCAACCTCAGTTAACCTCGCCTATTTGGCCGCAGAGTCAGGCTTGAGAACACTGTTAATCGATCTTGATTCCCAAGGTGCCTCATCATTTTATTTTCGTGTACGCCCGAGCAAGAAAAACTGGGGAAAACGTTTCTTTAAGACTTATGAGCAGCTTCTTAAGCAAATTAAAGCATCAGATTTTGATCGTCTGGATATTATCCCAGCCCATGAATCTTTCCGTCATTTCGATGCACTACTAAGCGATAAAGATAAGCGTCAATTGCGTCTGAAACGTGTCTTGAAAGGTCTGAAAAAAGAATATGACCTAATTATTCTGGACTGCCCACCAACCCTAAGCTATTTAAGCGAAGGTATTTTTCATGCTGCAAATATGATTGTGGTGCCCGTTATACCAACCACACTGTCTGAACGTACGTACGAACAACTGCAGGATTTTTTCCAAGGAAACAAGCTACCAACCAAGGTTCTTTACCCGTTTTTTTCGATGGTGCAACGCCAAAAACAGCTGCACAAAACCACCATAGAACGGATGAGCCAGGAGACACCTCGCTTGTTTAAAACGCAAATCCCTTTCTCAAGTGATATTGAACGCATGGGAGAACATCGCGCGCCGGTTAACTGCGTCTCACCGAAAACACCTGGAGCACAGGCATATGCGGCACTCTGGGGTGAAATCTCTAAAAAGCTGCTGCATTAACTATTTGACATCCCCCCTCCGCTAAATCAGACAAGCTGATTATAGCGGGGATTCCTACTGCTAGACGGCCATGCCCGACCGCAAGAATATTCCTGGCCGCATTGATATCGCGGTCGTGAGTGACACCACACTCACTACAGGTCCATTCTCTTATTCGCAAACCTGATCGACCCTTCGGACTACTGACGGAAATACAACCGCAGCACGAACAGGCTTGGGTGGTGTACGACTCATTCACTTCTTTGAAAACAATGCCTGCGTGAGCGCATTTATAATCCAGCATCGTTTTCAGCATGGCCCAGCCTGTATCCAGTACAGACTTTGCCATCTTGGTTTTGGCTAATGAGGAAGATTTCACGTTGCCCACATAGATTTCACCGGAACGGTTCACCAGTGAGCGACTGAATTTGTGCAAAGCATCTTTGCGCCGGTTGGCTATCTTG
>NZ_AUGW01000015.1 GCF_000422865.1 Oceanospirillum maris DSM 6286
CACGGTGAAGGCCTGAACCTGAAGGTCAGTGAGGAGCCTGTGAAGCTCAACGTTTCATTCCCGACCGGGCTAAGAAACATTGGCGCAAAAGCAGAAGCCAGCATTGGAGTAAGTCGGAGCTAATCGGCCAGCTTGCTTTAAGCATCTTTAGGAAACGCCCTGTGCGGAGCCGCATGCAGGGTGTTGTGGGGGCTGGACTAGATACCTCCGGCTACCCGATTAGCTTTTCTTGTGCTCATTAAGTCTTTCCAATAGCTCTTTTCTCGTTGTAGAAACAACATCATCCTCATTAATAACAAAATCCATATTGCAGCTTGTAACACCTGTACCGTAAGACCACGGTGTATCGAAATCCTCATCTTCCTCAGGTCGCAGAAATTTGCAGGTTCCTGCTGTTGCCCCATTGGCAATTTTCAATGCTGAAACGATATTGTTGATCGACATTGATACCAATTGAATAAGTAAGGCGACTTTTTCAACCTTCCAATTTATTGAGGTTCTTTTGGATCTAATGCTTCTATTGTGCTTTGATGTCCCTACAGGTTCTATTTTAAAGAATGAAGACCCATGCTCGGACGAGCCAATCATTTTCATTTCTTCGGCGGGCGGAGCCACCCCGTATTCATGCTCCAACCCTACTGCGAAAGAAAAACCACCAGAACGAACCCTAAAGCCATGTTTGATACTGTTATATTCGTCAACATGATTCGCATCAATTAACTCATGAGCTAATCTTTGCCATAGTGAGGCAAATAATCTTGTTGTTTGTGCGTTTCTATCACTATCTGGCTTGTAGCATTGGAATACTAATTTTGAAATAGACTCCCATGACACTTGTTCTACATTCAGCTTTGTAAACAGCGTATTGTGATAGCTACCAATATTTTTCACTAGATGCCGTAAGTCGCTGTTTGAGCATTTGGCTATCCATGCATATACACAGTCTGGCGCCTGAATGTATGCCCCTAACAATGAAAACATAGTTTCCATTGCATGATGCAGAGTGGCCCTGAGTGCAATAGCTGCTCTTTTTTCGTCCTCAGAGTCAAGATACACATTGAGTAAGTAATCAAAGTACTTTACGTCGATTCCATCAAGAAACTCACTGTTTCTTTCGGCTATATCTATTTCCCAAATACAGTATGGCTCTTCATTTACGACGAATATTGAATTCTGCAACATATTTTTCGTCCTGAAAGCTAACATTTTAATCATAGGCATGCTCATTTCGCCGGTTTCAATATACCGGCCTAAAAGCAAAGAAGTGTTTGATTAGAAAGGAAAATTCCATTTTCTGATCTGACTGCTTCCCAGCTAAACGCGCATGCGCATATATACCGCAACCGTGCGCCTGTTATTGCCGCGCCCGTTCCTATAATTCATTGATTTTACAGCTTATCCAATTTTTTCGTACCAGTAAACCGAGCATTAAGTCGGACAAAACGAGCATAGTTTTTACTAAAGCGCTAAATATACTGTATATACGAACAAAAAAATAAGCCTAATCTTCTGGGAATATACGCCATAAAAAAACCCCGCTATATGGCGGGGTAAAATGCAGAGTTCAGCAGGAGAGCTGAAACCTTGGTGCTAGGTTTGTGCGGTTACACCCGCTGTTTACGGATGATGGGTTTGTACTACGGGGATCTGTTGTCCTCGGTTTGCTTTTCCGGTTTGAGCTTGGGGTTTACTACCCTTTCCCTTTGAGGCGGTGGATAGATCGGTGAAGACCTTTTCTGCTTTTTCATACCGTACTTGGCGATACCCTTTAATATTATCCAGTTGTACCAGTGCTTTGCGCTGATCAAGGGTGATGTAGGGCACGACGTCCAACAGTTCACGGCGGATGCGCTGTGCGATGTCATGCTCTCGGGCATGAACCTTAGCTTGGGCTTTGCGTAACCAGCGTTGGTGGCGGAAGGTTTTTAGCATCCAGTTTTTCGGTGAAAACTCAAAGGCAAAGCGGCGATCAAACAGGTCAAACTCTGGGCGGTTTAGGTGTTTGATCTTAAAGTCGGTGCCTAGGTGCTGATAGGCGGCTTCGTCTCGGGCCTGTTTCACCGGCGATACCATCAGGTGCGCGGTGAAGACTTCGTCTTTAATCCAGTAGGTTTTACACAGGGCGCGCAGGGCGATGCGCTGTAGAGCCACATCGGTATAAAGCGTGGCAATTCTCCCCGCATCAGCAATAAAGGCATCCAAGGAGGCGTTGCGATCATAAACCACAAGATCGTGAATATAGTTCGCCAGATGATCCTGTTCGATCATAGGGAAGATGCTTTGCAGGCGTTCCAGCCCTTGATCAAACAGTGCGCTTAGGGTCTCTTTGTTCTCAAACGGTGAGGCGCTATCGACAACACTGCTACGGAAAGCATTAACCATCTGCCCTGCTTGATCATCCGCACTGTTAGGCAAAAATGCCTGCCGGAAGGCTTCAACACCCATCACGACCACACGGCGACCCAGCTCGAAGGCTTGCCAGTTGTTATCGAATTCCGCTTTGGGCACGCTGCGATGAAAGGCTTCCCGCATATTGCCTTCGGTAAAGGGCAGCCTACCTTTCTGATACGCGACGCCCAATAATACCGCTGAAGCATATACGCTTTTACCTAGCTGACGATGGGCAACCGCTTTCATCGGGCTAAAGAAGGCCCGTTCTTTTAGCTTATCGTCGATCACATCGCGCAGTTGCTCGGCATTCAGTACGTCATGCTCTTCGCCATAATCCAGCAGGATAGACAGCGGAATCTGGAATTCATCATCCAGCAGAGCTAGTCCGTGCGGTGCTAAAAAGTTAAGCGCGGCGCTACCATCTAAAAGATCTGGCGATAACACCAGATCAGCGGTGCCCAGTGGTGTAATGGCGCTGGCGGATTTTTCCCGATTAAAGATGCTTAGGTGGCCGGTAACACGACCATTACGCTGGGCGAGGCCTTTCTGATCCATAAATTTGAAATCAAGACCTTCAAGACCGTTCATCTCTTCTGCGGCTTCTGCCAAAACACGGGAGATAGTGGTGACACCGGAGCCGCCAACACCTGTCACCACAACCCGCCAGTCTTCGCCCTGTAGAATATCGTCAAAGGCCTTATGGCGTGTAGGCTCGGTTAATGCGCCTTTGGCGGCGTGTGACTGAGTCGCGTCTTCCGCCTGCTGATAGCGGGTTGGGTGGAAGTTAATCACATCCACCTGCTCGAAACTTGGGCAGGCCAGAATCTTAGAACAGTAACCATCAGAGACACAGATCTGAGGGTCGATAAACATTTTTGAGCCGTAGGCATCGTCGGTTTGAGAAAGCCCTGGACAGCCGGTCATTTCAACACACAGGCGGCAATCTTCGCAGGCGGAGGTGTTGATCTGGAAGAACGTCTGTACCGGCTTAACATCACCGGCACTAAAGGTTTTACGGTCTTCCCGTTTTTTACGGGCGGCAAAAGTTAGGCCGCACTCTTTATCAGAGACGATCACCTTGGTGCCCGATTTTTTTACCATCTGCTTTAGCACGGTGCGGTAAAAATAACGATCTGACGGGTTAACCTCAATCGCTTCATCAACGCCCATGCCCCGCACAAGGCTAAGCATATCTTGCTCTGGGCGCTTACGGCCTTCAACGGATTCGCCGGTACTGGGCGACATTTGATGGCCGGTCATGGCGGTAAAGTCGTTATCCAGCACGATATAGGTGATGTTATGCCCTAACTGCACAGAGTTAGAGATCGCACTTAAACCGGAGTGAAAGAAGGTTGAATCGCCCATAAGAACCACCGATGGGTTTTTAGAGAACAGATCCATTCCGGCACCGAAAGCACCGCCCTGCCCCATGGCAGAAATGTCGTGCATCTCTTTGAAGGGCTCAAGGAAAGAGAGCGAGTAGCAACCTACATCACCGTGGGAGATCAGATTGATGCCGTCTTCTTCTTTAAATACCTTACGCAGCTCTTTTAACAAGCTTAAGGTTTCACGGTGCGGACAACCGGGGCAGAAGGTCGGTAGGCGAGAAGGCAGCGCTTGATCCAGTTTAATCAGCTCTGGCTGCTTCTGTTGGCATGGGCGCAGTCCCAACAAGCCCATCAGTTCATCCAGCTTGCTGCGCATAATCTCGTAGGAGATACCGCCATCCGCCGGGAAGCCTTCAATCACTTTTTCGCTGCCGAGCTCGCCACCGACAACGCGGTCAGCAAACTCTTTGCCATACAGGTGTACTTTAACGCCATGCTCTTGGCAGAGTTGAATTAGCTCGTTTTCTAGGAAGCCGCGCTTCTCCTCAACCACCACTAACGTGTCCAGCTTCTGTAGCCAAGGCACCAGCAGGTCATCAACCAGTGGGTAGGAACAGGCTAACTTATAGAGTGAGAAATCAGCGAGGTAATGCTCCTCCTGCATAATCTGGCGCAGGGTTTCAAAGACAACACCAGAGGAGATAAAGCCGATCTTGCTCTCTGGGTTGCCAAACTGGCGATCCAGCGCCAGGTCTTTCAGCACTTTCTTCGCTTTCGGGAAACGCTCACGAATCAGGCGTTGGTCTGCCCCTAAAGAGTTCGGTGGCACCATAACACTGGCCGCTAGATCAAAGGTGCTGGGATCAAAATCGGTTAAGGCCGTCGGTACTTCAGATTCTTCCCCTAACTGCACGCGACCGCCACCTTCGGCAATAAAAGTTGTAACCAGTAAACCGGCATATAAAGAGGAACGCTGGGAAAGCGTTAGCCCGTGGCCGACCCAGTCTTTTAGCTCTTGAGGGGTGGATGGCTCCAGAAACGGCATATGTAGATGTTTAAACAGGAAGCGTGAATCAGCAGCGGTGGCGGTAGACATCGACCACGGGTCATCCCCCACAACCACGACGACGCCAGAGTGGATCGACTCGCCGGTTTCAGGATCAATATAGGGTTGACCGGGGTTAGAAAAGTTACCCACAGAAAGCGCATCAGAAGCCACATGCAAGCCCATAGACTTCATACCGACCATGACATTACGGCCCGCCTGCTTGGCACCACCGGCCATCGCCGCCGCATTGGCTTCTGTATTGCCGATGGCAACCCGAATACCTTTATCATGCAGCTCATTCTTGCGGGCGTTTAGAATATTAAAATAATCCGCCAATGGCGAACCAGGGTAGCCGGTATAGAGAGAGAAACCCGCTTCTAAACCGCCCTGAACAATCAGTTCGTTACCGTTCAGAATTTTATAAGTCATGGCCTTGCCTTTATTGTTTTAATTGTTCCGGTTGCCAGTCGCACTGGCCGAAACTCGGTTTAATAACCTCAGGGATTAACAACAGTTTGGGCAATAATGGCGGCGGATTGCAGGGCTAGTTGTTACTCATTTAAGCAGTACAGTTATAAAAAAAAGCAACTGTACCGCTTTATTTGACATAAACTGTATTGGTTGAAAGTGTTACAAATCCGTTAGCATGGCTGCTATGTTCTGTAATGCTTTTATAGACATATTCAAACAAAGCCCATTATAAAAATAATTAACCAGCAGATAGCTATGACACGATTAACGCCTAGCGGCCAAACGCTCTATCAACAAATCGCCGATGAACTGGCACGACAAATTGCAGAAGGTATCTTCAAACCGGGAGATAAACTGCCCTCGATTCGTAAGCAGAGCCAACAGCGCTCGGTGAGTATCGCGACGATTCAAAGCGCCTATGAGCAGCTCGAACTTCAGTACCTGATTGAATCACGGCCTCAATCAGGATTTTATGTGCGGGAGCCGATCAATATACCCTCCTTCGGCGCGTCGTTATCGCCTTATACCGGTATCTCTTTAGCTCATAACAGCACGTTAGCCCATAACAGCACGGGCTTTTCTGACTTAAGACGTGATCTCCCTGTACCCAGTTCAAATGATGATCTAAGTCTGCCCACGGCTGTCAGTATTAAGCAGTCGGCCAGTGAGGTGCTGCGACGCTGCCAGCAGCCCGACCTGATCAATCTAGGAACGGCGATTCCCAGCCCAGAATTTCTGCCGGTTAAACAGCTACAGCGCATTATGGGTAGCCTTGTGCGTAAACGGATGGATGAGGTGGTGATGTCGGTATTTCCACCGGGATTATCTGAACTGCGCAATCAAGTGGCAAAGCGGATGGCGGAGTCAGGCTGCCATGTTGCCCCTAGCGAAATTGTGATCACTAACGGCTGCCAAGAGGCACTAACCTTATGCCTACGGGCGGTGGCAGAGCCAGGGGATGTAATCGCCATTGAAAGCCCTGCCTTTGTGGGTTTACTGCAAACCATCGAATCCCTTGGTATGAAGGCGCTGGAGATTCCCACCCACCCCCAGAAGGGTATCAGCCTTGAGGCGTTGCAACTGGCGTTAGAACAGTGGCCGGTAAAAGCCGTGGCTTTAGTGCCCACCCATAATAACCCGCTGGGTTTCACTATGCCGGATGCCCATCGACGCGAACTGTTAAGCCTGCTTAAACCGTTGGACATTCCCGTTATCGAGGATGATTTATTCGGTGATCTGGACTACTCCGGCAACCGAACACCGGCGATTAAAGCCTATGATGAAGAGGGTCAGGTACTGTACTGCTCATCCATCTCTAAATCGATCGCCTCCGGCCTGCGGGTAGGCTGGGTTTCCGGTGGTCGCTATCAACAAAAGATCGAGTTTTTAAAATCCTTTAGTAGCGTGGGTACATCAACCCTAAGTCAAATGGCCGTCGCAGAGTTTATGGCCAATGGCGGCTATGATCGCCACCTTCGCCGAATTCAAGTGGCCTACGCCCGACAGGTACAATTGATGGGGAGCGCTATCGGTCAGTATTTCCCCGAGGGAACAACCTTAACGCGGCCAATGGGAGGCTATATTCTTTGGGTGGGTTTACCCGGTGATATCGACACTTTTCATCTCCATCATCAAGCGTTGGAACAAGGGATTGGTATTATGCCGGGGAAGCTATTTTCCACTCGGGATCACTATCAGAATTTTCTGCGGGTGAACTGCGCGGTGCCTTGGGACCTAAATGTAGAGGCCGCTATTCGTACCCTAGGCGACCTTATTCGTGGGTTATTAATCACAGAATAAAGCCCGCAAATGCAGGCTTCTTTCTTATTTTTTATTAACTATTCGTTTTCGCGGCTTGTTATCGGTTGCTCATGATAAGCGGCTTCTTTTTCTTGCAGATACTCAAGGTAGCTTAGCGCCTGATCTAAACCCGATTCATTCTCTTCCCAGTTGATGTTGCCATCGCCATTAATATCATCGCCCAGTAGGATTTTACTTGTCAGGTCAGACATCTCTTCTGCCTGCAATGTAAAATCCGTGCCACGGGGAGCCTCGATAATTTGGCTGGCAAGAGCATCTAAGGTCTCAATTCGAGCCAGTACGCTATCGGCGCTCATCATAATCTGCTCACCATGAAACGCCACCGCATCGGAGGTATCCTCTGATGCTATCGCCAGCTTAATATGCTGCCTCACTTCTTTAACCGCCTTAATAAGGCCATAACCTTTACCTGGGCCTTTTCCCTTTGGCTCTAGGGCATGTTTAACGTGAACCGCATGCATTTTTACCCAATCAGAATCACTGCTTCGTTGAACAGCTAAATCTGCATGGGTGCTCGCCACTGTCGCCTCTGACCGAGCAATCGTTAATAACCCAACCTGACGGGGTGTTTCCATCCATGATTGAGCCACATGATTCACATGAGCCATCGCCATTGGCCCAGCACCAGCCTCTTGATCGTAACCAGCTTCAATATCTTGAATATTATCACTGGCACAACCGGCCAGTAATACAGAAAACAGAGCAAAGGGCAGTACACGTTTGGCCTGAAACAACATGAGAATCTCCTTTCTTATTTCCCTGCTCGAATTAAACAGGGGTTTTAGTATTTGTCCAAAAAAACATAACGATGCATTAAGACTTTAATAACAAGCTGATATAGGTTTCCCGCTCAACGCTAGCCTTAGGGTCGGGCTTACTGCACTGGTTTAGACGGGTTGCAAATCCTGACTCAGCAAACAAACGTCGCCATGCGTTTAGGCGCTGTTGGTTTAGATCGTTAATCGCCTGACGAGCTTTGTCTGCATCCGGTATTTCCTGCTGAAGCAGTACATTTTCTTCCGCTGCAGGGTACAGGCAATAGCTCATTCTTAGGTGGCTCTTGTCCTTTAAAATCAGCTCAATTTTAGAGGCATAATCTTTTTGTTGTTCGGTTAAGTCCGCTTGCAGGGGCGCAAATGAGATCCGCTCCAGTGGAATCGTACCGCTTTGGGCCAGCTTTTTACCCAGATCACCGATACTCATCAAGGTGCCGTAGGGTTGAAGCATATATTTAAGATAGCTAACCGCACCTTTTTGACTGGCCGTTACGAGCAGCTCTTTAATAATCGCTTTTGTACCAACGGTTAGCTCTTCACCTTCTTTATCCAATTTAATTGAAAGCTCTACCTTTCCGTTAGAATCTTTTAAGACCGAGAACGCCATCGAAAGCGGGATATTCTGCTTAGACTGCTTGCCTTCTAGGCGTAATTCAGGATTAAAAAGGGTTAGCCCTATATCGCCTTTTAGGCGCTTAGGTTTTATCTCAAACTCAATATTATTGTTCATTGAGCCTTCCTCAAAAACCACCTCAGCATAATGCTGGCTGTACGGTGTAAGGTCAGGTAAAGCCAAACCTTTTTGATGGCCTTTAAGGTCTAGCTTAAGCGGTTCTAGCTGAAAACCACCGGCAAATTGCCAATGGCTTTGACCATTAAGCCAAAACTCCGTTTGCCATGGTTGACGCTGGGTCATCGGCCAGCGCAGCTGCTCAATATTAAACTCGTTTAGCTCAATACGGGTTAATGGTGGCTCCGGTAGATTCATATCTCGGAAGGCAATTTGGTGTTGCTTAACCGTTAAACGTTGCCCCGTTGCGATAAAGGTAGTGTTGGCAATAGTTGATGAATCATTCTCCGCTATTGTCGGCTGTGGTGACGGTGCATCAGCGGCAGACGAGTCAACCTCTGTTGCTTGTTTTTCGCCAGGTGTTTTTGCCGCCAATTGATAGCTTAGCTTACCACCAGAAACAAGGCTGTCTCCGGTAATTAGCTGCTGTTGATCACCCTGTTTAACAAAGGATAAGCCGCTAACAGCCGCCTGTTCGAGTTGATAGTTTAAATCAGGAAGTACCAAGCCAAGATCTTCCAGCTTAAAGCCATTAACCCGCAGTACAGCATTGTCCCCCAAAGTGCCGTCCTCCACAGCGCTTTCTTGTGCTTTGTTATTATCCTGAACAGATACTAACGTCATATCCTGGTAGCCTAAATGATCTAACGAGAGCGTTATATTAGGCTTCTTCGGATTAAGTGCGAGATTAAGCTTAATACCCGATAGCGCCAGCTTTTCAGACCCCAGAGCCTGCCCTTTACCTTCCGCTAAAATTGAAGCAAAAAACTGCTCAAGCGTTAAGGCTTCAAAGGCGGCCACTAGATTTGGCTCAGCGGCATTGGCAAGATTAAACGCGGTAATATGTAACGCTTGTACGCTAAGATCAAAGGCTGGGGTGTTCTCTTGGTTATTCTTTTCCAGCGACAATTCGTTAACACGAATCTCTTCCACCTCTAGCCCATAGGGCGCTTGCTGCCAACTTAATGCCGATAACTGCACATTCCCTGTTACTTTAGCCCTTGGGTTAAACGGAGCATTTTTACGGGTTGAAACAGGTATCTGCACCTGTAACCTCAACTCACTAGCTAACCGAACGGACAGAGGCTCTGGCAGTTGACTCAACCATGCCTGATTAAAGGTCATATTTTTCAGGTTAATATGCAGATCAAACTTAGGGGTTTTTGCCAAGGGCTTAGCCGTGCCATCAATTGAAAGCGTGCCGCCAGCGGTTGCTAAATCCAGCTTTAATGAGGTGTTTTGTTCGGTGCTGTACGTTGCCAACGGGCCAACAAGCAAGCGCTCTACTCTAATACTCGGCAACCCTTTTTGGTTGCTATTAAGGCGGATATTTTTTAACTGAAGAGAGTTCAAGCTAATGGCCGGTAGCGCTGGCGCGTTATCCTCGCTTTTAACACCGCTTGACAGAGATTCACTTGGCGTTGGCGTTTGACTGATATCGGCTTGATCACCCTCCACTAGCTTCTGCCATTCCGTTAGACTTAACCCTGCCACAGACCATTCTGGCGCAGTTGTTGACTGGCCTTTTTGACCGCTTTGCTGATAGCCAATAGCACCGTCTTCTAGCTGAATAAAAAGTTCTAGGGGCTGTCCAAAAAGAAAGCCCCATCCGGTGCGCACTTGCAATTTTTCTAAGCTTAATGCCTGTGGCCCTTCGCCAAGGTTTAAACCTTCAATTTTAAGTGTCAGTGGGTTCCAAGCCAGCTCTAGGTGCTCAACTTTTGCTTTGTAAGGCTCGGCATAGTGATTAACAACAGGCGTAATCCACCCTGTACTTAAAAACGAGACGACAAGCGCCACGGCACAGAGAGCAAGAGCCAACACAACAATAATAAATGCACGTAACCTGACAGTGATTGATTTCATTTGCAAATAGGACTCATAGGAAATACTGATTAAAAAACTAACGTTTTATCGTCCATTTTAGGACTGATTAATCTTGAGCAATGCTTGAGTAACACCTTGTATATATTCCACCTGTTCGGTCAGAGCCATTACATAAGGTTCAAAATCAAGCCCGGTTTTTGACGTATTCATATCGGTATTCTTCCCATAATGACCAGATTCTGGTTTCCGTTATGCTCAGCCAATTGCTGATACCTACACACCTACGCTCGATTGGACGAGGGTATAAAGCATTTTTGGCTAAAAAGGCCTGAAATATTCACACTTCAGTGAACAGCGTCTATTATGGCCTCTAACGTTTTAGGGGCAAGCGTCACTTCGCTTAAATAATGCGGCTCCACCCACTCATATGAAAACAGGATTGTCGGAATGAACAAACTAACCGCAGGGATTTTACTTGGTGTAGGTATTGCGGGCGTGGCTGCAGCTTATATGCCAGTTAAAGTGGGCGATACTGTTCAGCAGCAGGTTGAGCTGGCCGTGGCATCAGTCAATATGAAACAAAAAAGCGCAGGTATCGAGATTAACGTGCTCGATTACCAGAAAAATGCCTATAGCAGCTCTTTAATCACTCGCTTTACATTTACCGACAACGCCCTAGAAAAGGCCGATGGTACTGCACCTTACTTTGATATTAAACATGATATTGCACATGGTTTTAGCAGTGCCAAGTTTACATCAGAAGTTGTCGTGACCGAAGAGATGAAAGAGAGCCTAAAAGAGCTTGATGGTAAAGTACCACTGCATTTTGACGGTCTCATCTCTGCCAGTAAATCCGTGGTTAATACCTACATTGAAGGCTTCACCTTAACACCTGACAGCGGCACCATTAAAGTTTATCCGGGTATTATTCGCCTGAACTATGATGTTGAAAAATCAGCCTATGATATTAATGGCATCTGGAATGGCGCAGAATTGGATGCTAGCGGTAACCAATTCACCGTAGGGGAGGCCAGTATTAAGGGCACCGGCCATCAACTAAGCGATTATATCTGGTCTTATAGCAACGATATCAATATCAGCGCCCTTGATTTAAACAGCGACAAAATAGTGCTTAGCTCTTCATCGCTAAATCTGAAAGATAAGTTCGACATTCAGGTCAATGCCGACACCCCAGACACTATTCACTATTCTGGCACTTGGTCTTTAAATAAGCTGCATATCGAGCAATATGGCCGAACATTATATGATTTCCAACCCAGCGGTTTTTCTTACACCCTGACAGGCCCGACCGTTGAGCAAACCGAAGCCCTGATGCAAGTGGCTGAGAAGATGACACCGGAACAGATGTCACAGGAGGATGCTAAAAGAATCCTGCCGGTATTAGCGGATGTTGTTAACGCTGCCGAATTTAGCCTGCATGATGTTAACGTGGTTACCGAAGAAGGCCGTATCAATGGTGATCTTAAGGTAAATTTAGAAACCAGTCAGCAAGAGCTGATCAAAGCCATGAGCTTTCCACCTATTCTGGCAAACTATGTCCAACTAGAGAGTAACGCTAGCATCAGTAAATCACTCTTTGACTCCATGCCTGTATTTAATATGATGGCAAACCAACTCAACAAAATGGGTGCATACAAAGAAGATGATGAAGATATGCTGATTCATACCCGTATGACGCAGGGACAGCTCATCATCAATGACGTTCCTGTGCAATAGACCTTGCTTTAATCGTTTACAGACCGCTTAAACCTTATTCTAAGCGGTCTGTTTGCTTCAGGTGGAATATTCCGTTCCGCCATTTTCTGTATTAGAATGCTTCGCCTCATTTATCGGACTGTAGCGAGTGTCTTATGCGAACGCCTAATATCGACGACCTAAAAACGCCAGAGCTAGAAACCAATCAAACAAAGAATGGTTTTCTGTGTCTCGTTTCCCGTATGGTTATCGAAGAGCGCCTCCCCATTCGCTTTATGTACAAAACGGTGCCTGATCATTTAAATGATACAGGGTGGCGCATGTACAGTGGCTACGAATCCGAAGAATATCTGGCCGATGAACTTAACAATATGGTGCCCGCCCCTGTAGAAGCCATGTGTACGGCTGATCCTACGTTAACAGACCTTCTCGATTACAATGCAGGTACGGTTTGGGAGCGCGTTCCAGGTGCAGATGAAGACGGCTGGGAGCGGGTCTATGACTACGTAATTCCATCACCAAATATTGACGTTGAGATCACCAATGATCCTGACGCATTCAACAATCTATAGGACCCGCGGCCATGAGCTCTGCTAATATCTCCTCCGTTGATAACACGCTTGCGGATCAAGTGCTGGCGGTCAACAACGATCTACCTATTCGCACAAACCAGCCCGTACACAGCGGCAAAGTCCGCTCGGTTTACTGGCTAACAGAAGAAGACAGTCGCCGTCTGATTCAAGAAAAAGGCTATAACGTTAAAGCCGATACGCCCCTGGCCATTATGGTGATCAGTGATCGTATTTCAGCATTTGATTGTATCTGGCATGGCGAAGGTGGTATGAAAGGCGTTCCCGGAAAAGGTGCGGCCTTGAACGCTATCTCCAATCACTGGTTTAAACTCTTCCGTGAAAACAGCTTGGCAGATAGCCATATATTGGATATCCCCCATCCTTTTGTCTGGATTGTGCAAAAAGCTAAACCGGTAATGATCGAGGCGATCTGTCGCCAATATATCACCGGCTCCATGTGGCGCGCTTACAGCAAGGGTGAACGTCACTTCTGCGGTATTGAGCTGCCAGAAGGTCTAGAAAAAGACCAAAAGCTCCCTGAACTACTGATTACTCCTTCAACCAAGGGCATTCTGAAAGGTATTCCAGAGGTACCAGAAGCGGATGACGTTAATATCACCCGTGAGAATATCCTTGATAACTTTGCCGCTTTTAATTTCCGTAACCGTGATGATATCGCCCAATACGAGACACTATTGAAAGAAGGCTTTGACGTAATCAGCACGGCCCTAGAAAAACTGGATCAAGTATTTGTCGATACCAAGTTTGAGTTTGGTTACGTTAGCGATGCCGCTGGCAATGAAAAGCTGATCTATATGGATGAAGTGGGTACACCGGATTCGTCTCGTATCTGGGATGGCCCAGCGTATCGTAACGGCCAAGTAATTGAGAAATCAAAAGAAGGCTTCCGTCAGGTATTACTGAATCACTTCCCTGATCCCGATATTTTACTGAATAAAGAACGTATGCCAGAGCGTGATGCTTTGGCCCGTGATAATGCGCTGCCGGTTGACGTTTTAATGGACGTTTCTCGTACTTATATCGATATCGCCGAGAAAGTTACCGGAGAGAAACTGGTACTGTCAGACAATCCAAAGGCAGAGATTATTGAGATTCTACGAGACCAATACGGCCTGATTGACACAATCTAACTAAAAATAATACGGTTAAAAAGAGGCTTTCCTTTCCCAGAAAGCCTCTTTTTTCTCACCGTAGCGATCAAGGCTAAACCTTTAGATCGATCTGCTGCACCGAGCCGATACCACCTGATTCATTTAAAAATACACCTGACTCCCGTACATAGCCCTGTGTTTCATTATCCAGCGCTGTCTTGAGGGCGAAAGGCGTATTCTGAGATTTCAAGTAAATAGCACCAACATCTTTATCCAATAGAGCATATAGCTCACTTTGCCCATCGGCCCGTGGCACCCAGATTTTTAGCTGGCTAAAGATTTCATCATTTTCATCGATAAAGCCATTGCCATCGTCATCATACTGCGCCAACTCCTCAAAGCCATCACCGGTTTTGGCACCGAACAACTCATTACCAGAATTAATAAGACCATCCTGATTCAAGTCTAAGGCCAAATAACCGGAACCGGCTAACAGCTCAGGTAAGCGTTCATCTGTTCCGTCTGCGTCAAGGTCAAACTGGAAATGCAGCTTGTCGCTTAAACCGACGACCGAACGATCAAAGTTAATCACCAAAGGATCTTTTAGATTACCTTCGGTAATACTGACAAAGTCTTCGGATCTAAACTCTCGACTCATACCAATATCCAACGACAGATCAAGCGTCCGACCATCCTCCGTTGTCACCCGACCTTGGGCGGACATTCGAGTATGCTCCTCTTCATGGTAAACAGTCTTAGCCGTATAGGTGATTTGCTGACCGTTTCTAGGGCTATTAGCATTTTGAGCTCGATCAAAAGGGGATTTTGTCGCCTCCATCTGTTCGCCAAGCGCCCGTAACTTCTCGGCATCTTTGATATTGGTCGCACTTTGTTCATCATCGGTCATCGAGAAAATTAACCCAAACATCTGCTCCATAAGACGTATAAAAGTCAGCATCCGCAACTCTTCAATCGTCTCTGGCTCTAAGCTGTCATCATCGTCAATGGCCTCTGTTTTTAGAGACGAACTAGGATCAAAACGTGGCGTACCAGTAAGCCCGTCCTGACCATTAGCGAGACTGGCTTGGCGATTAACAAGATTATTAGCCCCATTATTATTGCCTAACAGCTTGCTATGCTTGTTATAAATTTCAAGGCCATCGTCCTCTGGGCCCGTATTGGAATAACCTACCGCACCATAATAACTTGAGGATGTTTGAGTGGCCTCATCCCTGCTCTTATAGTCGACCGTTTTATCGACACCGTTAGTACGCGTCGTAACGTTCAGGCTTTCTTCCCGTGAGATATGTTGAAACGTCTCATGGGTAGAACTTAAATTAAACCGTCCTTGTTCTATTCTCATATCACACCTCAAATCTGGCCATATCGCCAAAGGTCAATAAATACAGATGCACCATTACGTCAGAATACTATCGGCAGGGTATGATGTTTTATAAATGAATTTTCCTCATCTAAAGCCAAACCAGCAGTAAAACCAGACAAAAGAAGAGATAATCCTTACACCGCAGACTTGTGAATAGACCGATTTTAACCCATTAAATATTGCTTTAAACTCTCTGCAACCCTATTCAATGCGTTATCACATTAAACGAAAGGACTTTGTATGTTTAAGAAAATTCTCGCCAGCGTCGGTATTGGTGGTGCCAAAGTTGATACTCTTCTCAACACTGAAATGCTTTGCCCAGGGGATATCTTTGAAGCCACTATCGTGATTAAGGGCGGTGGTACGGAACAAGATATCTCTGGCTTAGATTTAGCCTTAATGACCCGTGTTAAAGTGGAACGGGACGACACAGAGATGGTTGTCAATAAAACCCTGTGCCAATGGCATATTTCTGATCAATTTACGTTACAGGCTGATGAGGTTCGAGAAATTCCTTTTAAAGGTCGGCTTCCGCTAGAAACACCTATTAGTGCGAATGGTGCCCGTAACAACCAAACCAAAGTATGGATTGCTACGGGCTTAAATATTGATATGGCCTTGGATGCAAGTGATAAAGACCCGGTGAATGTGATCGCAACCTCCACCCAAAACAAGGTTCTACAGGGAATGGACGATTGTGGTTACAGCTTGGTAAAAGCCGACGTAGAAGATGGCATGGTAAGAGCCCAAAACTTTCAGTCCAGCCTAGGTTGCTATCAAGAACTTGAATACCGCCCTAACCGTTTCGCGCTATTTGGCTTAAATGAAGTTGAAGTCACCTTTGTACCAACAGAGCATCAAACTCATATTCTATTTGAGCTTGATCGTAATTTTGGTGGCGACAGCTATCGTAGCCTAAGCCTTAATAACGATGTCTCTCAAGACGACGTGACAAGCCAAATCAAAAATATTCTCGGCTAAACCTCTTCAACAGAACTAGAAAAGCGCGCCTATTTTTAACCAAAAGGTTAGCAAGGCGCGCCTTTCTACAGCCCAGTCGCCAGACTGAGCATAAAGCCAAGCATTCAAACCAACGGCTGCAAACCGTATTAAACACTACAGAAAACACCCTAGAACAAAACCTAACGCTACATAATCTTACGAATTCTTACATAAAGCCTATTTTTTCTTTTTTATGCTATGAAGAGCTAATACACTGTTGTTAAAATATCAACTCGTACCGTCAATATTCCATACAGTAAGACAAAAAAATTTTAATTAGTGCGACATTTTATTAGTGCGACAAAGACCGTCATCATTTTTTGGCCGAGTTTATTTAAATAAACAGATGCTGCCTCAGCCGATTAAACATAAGCGCTCTGTATTTTCAGGATTTATATGCGTCAAAATATTCTCGTACAACAGTTAATGCCCGGCATGAAAATCGTAGCTTTGGATATTGGCTGGGAGCAAAGTCCTAAATGGACAGCCCCGTTTATACTGAACTCCAGCGAAGATCTTGCCTTGCTAATACAGCACTGCAAAATGGTATCCATTGATGATGGAAAAGCCGCTGAGAAACCCTTGAAAAAAACGCTACCTCTTCCTAAAAAAGCATCAACAAGTCAACCAGTAAACAATTCATTAAAAGAAAATCCATTAAAAAACAGTGCTTCAGAACCCAGTCAATCCAAAGAAATCCCACTAAAAGACCGAGTCTCCAAACAGTTCGTCATTGATAGCTTTCATGGGTGTATGGATGTTCTAGTCAAGAATTTTGCAAGGGTTAGAGCCGGTGAAAACTTAGATGCGGCGAGCATTAAGTCCACAACCAATAAGCTACTGGTATCAATACTGGCACGGCCTAACACGCTGACGCTTTTGAGCCAGCTTGAAGAAAAAGATAATTCACTGGAGCGGAAGTCGCTAAATGTTGCGATTCTTAGCCTATGTTTTGCCCGCACCTTAGGCCTACCAAAAGACAAGCTACACAAACTGGGCATGAGCGCACTACTGCACGATATCGGTATGACCAAGATTCCTGACGAACTATTAAGCCAGAAAGAAACTTTAAGTATCGGTCAGCGCATCAGCATTCAAAAACATGTCAGTATTGGCTGCGAGATTATCAGTCAATCCTCAGCTCTGCGTCCTGTCATAGGCACGGTTACATACCACCATGAACGCTTTGATGGCACGGGTTATCCATCCGGTTTAAAAGGCCGAAAAATCCCCCTTGAGGCTCGTATTTTAAGCATCACGACCACCTACGAAGCATTGACCCGAGATCGTCATTTTTGCAAAGCCCACACACCAACCCAGGCACTACGCAAGCTTTATAGCTGGCGAAACGAGCACTTTGATGGCTCCTTGGTAGAGCGCTTTATTCGTTCTGTTGGAGTCTATCCTGTAGGTACTTTGGTTGAGCTTAACAAGCAACAGATCGGCATGGTGACCGATGTAGACCCTAAAATGCGATCACGGCCTACCGTTCACTGCATGTTTGATAGCGAAGGAAAGCCGTTAACTAAACAGCGAGATTTTGACCTTACTGCAGAAAAATTTAGCCGAGTCAAAATCACTCGAGCCATTGAGCCCAACGATATTGAAGGTTTTTCATTGCAGGATATTGCAAACAATCTTGGATTTGGCTGCGTGGCCTAATTGTTTAGCCCCTTAGGCTCCGCTAAAAAGGTTCCACAGCCGTTATAATGCCGGCTGTTCCACCAAATACTTACGCTATTAGGCCAAACTTTATCTGACATAGTGTCGGAGCAAGCTTCTCGCTTGACCATAACAGCCAAGCGGTTCGCATCGTCATTAACGTGATAGGTTATTTGCTCCGGTGTGACTGTTTTTTCTGGCTCCTCAAGCTGCAATCGCTTTTGCCCGTACTCAGTTATTAAGTTGATATTATGCCCCTCAACAACCTCTAACAACCAAGGAGGCTCATTGCCTATAGCTCGAAAATCCACGGGACGACGCTCAACAGGGTCTCTGGCCTCCCGCTCACTACGACGCTGACAATTACGGTAAAAAGCACCATCATAGGCCAACATGGCTTGCTCACCTTTCACCCAAAACAATATATCGCCTTCTTTATAGCGCGCACCAGAGGCTGACGTTACCTGAGAGAGCACCGTTACACCACTTGGCAGATAAAGGGCTATTTCACCAATACCTGTGCGAGTTCCAAAAGCGAAATCACCACATTGATAGACCCGGCTGACCGCTGCCGTTACAGACGCCATATGAGTCTGATGCGTTAAAGCCACGCGTTTTAAAAGCAAGTCGATATACCGTTTGGCCCCGAGAGGCTCCAGCAAAGTACCTTCTTCACTGGCAAACAGCAGCCGCTCATCTTCAGAAAAAATTTGGCCTTTCACCACGTAACGAAAGCCACCACGAATATCTTCAGTATTAAATTTTAGCTGGTACTCAAAGGGTACTTGGCCAGAAGGATGAAAAATTTGTTCTGCAACTTCTAAAGGAGGCTCAGATTGATTCCCTTGACGCTCTAACACGATGCGCACAAAGACGCCTGGCAGCAAAGCAATGCGCTCACGATAGGAAACCTGCCCTTCAATAATCCCCTGTGGAATCGGGTCGGCTGTATTAGGTAACGGTGACACCTGTTCTGCTGACAACGTGCCGTCTTTAGCCCCCGCATCAACCCCGGCATCAATAGAGTTCTTGTCCTGTGAGTTATTCGATAAAGAGCTACACGCGGAAAGAAGAAAAACAGTTCCTAGCAGGGTTATTTTCGCTAGAAATCCAAGCTTAACGCTATTCAAGCCGATCACGATACGACGGCCTACAAAAAAATTATTATCCTGCACCATTAGCACACCTTTCTTCTATCTACAGTCATACAAAACCATTAAACCTTAGATGAAATAACACACATCTCTAGCAAAAATGCTTTCTTTCAAATGTAAGTATCCAGCCCATAAGGCTATATTTCAATCAATATTCATCGTTGCTATCAACATAAACAACTAACACAAACTACCTAACTTATGACGTGGAAACCTCATTTAAAACCTGATAAAAGAGATAAAGATGCTTAGGCCTGACCTCTATCCAAACCTGACGAACAAGACCTTCGAATAAGAGTAAGGTATGATTAGCCTTAAATGGGCTACGGTAAATAGCCGTATCCTGCTCCACCCGAAGTGATTAACAACGCAGACGAATTATGATTATCAAGCCAAAAATTCGCGGTTTTATTTGTACGACAACTCATCCAACAGGCTGTGAAGCCAATGTACGTGAACAGATTGCGTTCACCAAAGCAAAAGGCCCGATTGAAAACGGCCCTAAACGCGTACTGGTTATCGGCTCATCAAGTGGCTATGGCCTATCTTCACGTATTGCAGCAGCCTTTGGCTCTGGTGCGTCAACTCTTGGTGTCTTTTTTGAAAAGCCTGCCACAGAGAAGAAAACAGGCACTGCAGGCTGGTATAACGCCGCAGCCTTTGACAAGGCCGCCCAGGAAGCGGGCCTTTATGCTAAAAGCATCAACGGTGATGCCTTTTCCCATGAGGCTCGCGCTAAAGTTATCGAACTGATCAAGCAAGATCTGGGCGATATCGATATGGTGGTTTACTCTCTGGCATCCCCTGTGCGCAAGCTTCCAGATACCGGCGAAGTGATTCGCTCAAGTCTTAAGCCTATTGGCGAACCGTACCGCTCTACAGCAATCGACACGAACAAAGATGTTATCACCGAAGCGGAAATTGAACCGGCTACCGAGCAAGAAGTTGCTGATACCATTACGGTTATGGGTGGTGAAGACTGGGAACTTTGGATCAATGCACTTAATGATGCCGGTGTTTTAGCGGCAGGCTGCAAGACTGTCGCTTACTCATATATTGGTACGGATATTACTTGGCCTATCTACTGGCACGGCGCCCTTGGAAAAGCGAAGGAAGACTTAGATCGAGCTGCCAGCGAGCTTAACAGCAAACTGGCTGAGAAAGGTGGTTCTGCTAATGTTGCCGTACTCAAGTCGGTCGTTACCCAAGCATCTTCTGCGATACCGGTTATGCCGCTTTACCTAGCGATGGTTTTCCGCATTATGCGTGAGAAAGGCCTGCATGAAGGCTGTATGCAGCAAATTCACCGCTTGTTCAGCTCACAACTATTTGCTGGCGATCATAGCGCCCAAAACACCGATGATCATAATCGCCTGCGCCTTGATGACTGGGAACTGCAAGACGACGTTCAAACCGCCTGTCGCGAGCTATGGCCCCAAGTAACAACCGAAAACCTGTTCGATGTTACGGACTACCAACTGTACAAGGATGAATTCCTGAAACTATTTGGTTTTGGCCTGGAAGGCATTGACTATGAGGCTGATGTTAGCCCGCTGGTTGATTTCAACCCGATAGCGATCTAGGCACTTGCTATTCAGAATAGCTCAGTCTATTACAAAGAATCACTTGTAAAAAAACCCTTTATGCCGCCTAGCGGCATAAAGGGTTTCTTCATATTATTAAAACGTACAAACAAAAAAAGCCCGCTTTTTTAAAAAAGCGGGCTTTTCATAATTTGGCTCCCCGAGCAGGACTCGAACCTGCGACCAATAGATTAACAGTCTACTGCTCTACCAACTGAGCTATCAGGGATCTCTCTAAGAGATGAGCGGTATTATAGGCTGTTTTTGAGAAACGTCAACATCATTTTTAATTTTTTTGCTAAAAACACACTGATATAGCAAGCTCTTGTATACACAGCAACTATAGTACACATAGCAACCGTAGTAATACCGTTCAATCATAGTAAGATGGAGCCAAAGAGACTTTAATGGCAGACTTTAGTGTGGAAACCCTATCAGAAACCCCTTTTGCTCGTATTCCCGTATGCGACGCTGAATTCAATGTCATTGCCTATGAGCTTGTCGTCGGTGGTAATGGGCAATATCAACCGGCTCTGCCGGAAATTATTGCAGCAACCTTAACTGACCCAAGAATACATGACTTGCTCAACAATCGACCTGCCTTACTATTAGCAGAAGCAGATACGGTAAAGCTCATCTACACAGAGCTTCGCTTCCCTATGGATCAGTTTTGGCTGATGCTGGACGCACGTCAGGCCATTCGAGTTGACCCTTATTTAATCACAGGTTTAAAAAAGCGCGGCGCTCATTTTGGCTTATCCCTTAATCACGGGGATCTTCCAGATCTATCAGAAGAACTATTAGGCAATATTAGTTTTATTCGAGCCTCTAGCGAACAGTTTCTAAAGCGCCATTTAAGCGCGCAGCTCAATGATAAATGGCGCGGCATCGCCTCGGATGTTGATGATGCAGCCTGCCATCAAGCGCTTAAAGCCTGCGGAATTACCTCTATTCAAGGCCGGTATCTCCCGCGTCCTGAAACAACTGACATAAAGCAGTTTCCCAGCAACAAATTGATCGCCCTTGAGATCCTAAATTTACTAGGTGATGTCAATGTCTCACTGGAAGAATTAGAAAATCTGATCATCCAAGACTTACAGTTATACTATAAACTGTTAAGATTCATTAATTCTGCGTATTATAATTTTAATCGCAAAATCAACAGCATCAAAGAAGCACTTATCTATTTGGGCTTGAACACGTTACGCAGCATTAGTCTTGTTATTGCACTCTCTGAGTCAACAACACGTTCGCCAGATTTGTTTTATTTGGCGTTAACCCGAGCAAAGATGTGCGAAATATTGGCTAAAGCCAACAAATGGCCCAATGAGTCTATTTATTTTAATGCGGGATTAATATCCCTACTCGATGTGCTGTTGGATATACCGATGGATTTGATTTTGTCTGAGCTTCCGCTAAGCCCGTCAATCAAGCAAGCGGTTCTATATAATGAAGGTAGAACGGGCGCGGCGCTGCAATGTGCCATTCATTACGAGCATGTAGACTGGCAAAAAATCGAGGATAGCCAGTTTGAAAAGGATCTCGCACATTCGGCTTATTTGGATGCAAGCCGATGGGCAACTACTCTTCAGCAAGGATTAACAGCCGCTGTGGAGTCATAGGGGTTTTTAAGGCAATGAGTAAACTTCTAAACAGTGTCAATCAACGAACACAGCTAGCCGGCGAAAACCGCTTAGAGTTGCTTTTATTTCGCTTAGAAGACAAGCAGCTTTATGGTATCAACGTTTTCAAAGTTAAAAAGATTATTACCTGTCCGGCGTTGAACGAAATGCCTCACAGACATCCCATTGCTCTTGGCGTTGCCAATACAATGGATGGCCCTTTGCCTATCATTGATCTAAAGCTGGCAATTGGTCATGGTAACGCAAAAAATGTTAGAGGCAAAAGCGTCATCGTTGCCGAGTACAACCGGAAACTGCAAGGCTTTTTAGTCGACAAGGTTGAACACATTATCAATATCCAGTGGAGCGATATCCATACGCCGCCACGGAGTGTCGGTAATGAGCACTACCTCACGGCTATTTCAAAGTACGGTGATGAAATCATTGAGATCATCGACGTTGAAAAGATCATCGCGAAGATTATGCCGTTCAATGAAGAGGTTCAAAGCCCCATCACTGACGCTCTGGACAGTACCTACGATCAGAAGAATAAAGAAGGCTCCGCACCCAATAAAAACGTGCTAGTCGTCGATGACTCTGTGGTTACCCGTAACCAAATTAAACGCTGTATTGAGGCTGTTGGTTTCTCTTGTAAATTACTGAAAAATGGCTTGGAAGCCTACCAACATCTTGAAGAGCTTACAGTATCAGGCAAACATCCTAATGATGAGTATCTGATGATGATTTCAGATATTGAAATGCCGGAAATGGACGGTTACACCTTAACGCGTCGCGTTAAAGAAAATGCCAATATGAAAGACCTTTACATTCTTTTACACACATCTTTAAGTGGCGTATTCAACAAAGCGATGGTTGAAAAAGTCGGGGCAGATGATTTTATCGCCAAATTCGATGCGAACGAACTGGCCAATGCGGTTCTTGAGCGCTTAAATCATTAAGGCAACAAAAAAGGGCTACGACCTCATGTCATAGCCCTTTTTTAGTTTTCAAATTTAAATATAGACTTAATGCAGCCGGTCATTATTCATTAACAATGCCATCTTCTCAGCATCAGGGCGCTCCACCACACCTTTTTCAGTCACAATCACATCAATCAGATCCGCAGGTGTAACATCAAAAACAGGGTTAAAAACCTCAACACCTTCGGGTGCAATCCGCTGCCCTTTCACCGCAACCACTTCATCTGGGCCACGTTCTTCAATAGGAATATCATCGCCATGCTCAAGGGCCATATCAATGGTGCTTGACGGCGCAACAACCATAAAGCGTACCCCATGATGCAGCGCTAAAACCGCTAAGTTATAGGTGCCTATTTTATTGGCCACGTCCCCATTAGCCGTAATACGATCAGCACCGACAATAACCCATGAAACATCTTGGGTTTTCATAATATGAGCCGCAGCACCTTCAACATTCAGCGAGACCGGAATCCCATCACGCATCAGCTCCCACGCGGTTAAACGAGCCCCTTGGAACCAAGGGCGAGTTTCATCCGCATGCACATGATCAATCAACCCTTTCTCAAACGCCGTGCGAATCACACCTAAGGCCGTGCCCACACCGCCCGTTGCTAAAGCGCCAGTATTGCAGTGCGTCATAACTGAACGCCCCGCATCCTGCGTTTCAGCAATAAGCTCTGCACCAAATTCGCCCATCGTGCGGTTGGCGGCAATATCAGAGTCATGAATCTCAATCGCCATTTTAAGCAGTAAAGGTTCAGGATTAACCCCATCATCCAACTTGGCAATCAAAGCGTCCATCTTGCCTAAAGCCCAAAATAGATTCACAGCAGTTGGGCGTGATGCAGCCAACACACGGACCCGCTCTGCCAGCGGGCCTTTCCAGGCTTCTGGCGACTCTAGGAAGCATCTTCTAGCCGCTAAAACAACACCATAGGCTGCCGTAATACCAATAGCCGGAGCACCACGCACCACCATATCGGTGATCGCTTTAGCGACCTCATCAGAGTCATCATAAGAAAGGTAGAGCTCCTCTTCGGGCAAAATCCGCTGGTCTAACAGCAGCAGTTGGTTGTCCTGCCACTTAATGGCTTCAACACGACTTGTTTCAGCGATGCTCATTCACAGCTCCAATGGGTTAGATAGCAAGGCGCGTATTATAACGATGGCCGAAAAAATCGACAGTGCCAGCGCAATAAAAAGTGCATATACTGTATGGAAGTTTCTGTTATCTATCAGGATTTTTCTTATGCTGACCCAAGTTGATGCCCTACTGCACGCACGCTGGATAGTGCCGGTTGATGATAAGCAGTCCATTCTTGAGCACCATAGTATCGCCATACATCAAGGAAAGATTCTTGATATCCTACCCACGGATCAAATTCATCAGTGCTATAGCTCAAAACACGATCAAAACCTTGAAAACCAGTTACTCATGCCGGGGCTGATCAATGCCCACGGCCACGCTGCCATGAGCCTGTTTCGAGGCTTGGCAGATGATCTTGAACTCATGACATGGCTTCAGGAGCATATTTGGCCCGCAGAAAGCAAATGGGTAAGCCCAGACTTTGTGCGAGACGGCACTCGCTTAGCCATTGCCGAAATGCTTAGATCGGGCACCACATGCTTTAGTGATATGTATTTTTACCCAGATATTGCCGCAGAAACGGTAACCGAGCTCAATATGCGCGCCCAAATCTGCTGCCCGATTCTAGACTTCCCAACGCCTTGGGCTAAAGATGCCGATGAAGGCATTCATAAAGCGTTGAAGGTAAACGCAGCCCAACGTCACAACCCTCTGGTAAAAATCGCCTTCGGGCCCCATGCGCCGTACACCGTATCCGATGAACCTTTAAGAAAGCTAGCCTCTCTGCAAGAAGAGCTACAGATACCGATACAGATGCATCTGCATGAAACCGCGTTTGAAGTCACCGAAGCTGAAAAGCAGGGTCTACGGCCTATCGCTCGATTAGAACAGCTTGGCATACTTGGCCCTCATTTTCAGGCTGTACATGTCACTCAGGCCAACACCGAAGATCTTTTAACACTAGCTCGCTATGATGTTAAAGTTGTGCATTGCCCTGAATCGAATTTAAAACTGGCCAGTGGCTTCTGCCCCGTTGATAAAATGCAGAAAGCCGGTATTACCGTTGCCCTTGGCACCGATGGGGCGGCAAGTAATAACGATCTCGATCTTTTTGGTGAGATGCAAACCGCTGCACAACTGGCCAAAGCCGTCGCCGGAGATGCCGCCGCTGTTCCGGCCTTCGAAGCGATTCGCATGGCCACCTTAAATGGTGCTATTGCCCTAGGTATCGACGATATAACCGGCAGTTTAGTAAAAGGTAAAGCCGCCGATATTATCGCAATTGATATGAGCCGATTAGAGACGTTACCCGTATACAATCCTATCTCTCAACTGGTATACACCCGCATGGCCGACAAAGTAAAACATGTCTGGGTAAACGGAAAAATACTGGTACGAGATGGTATACTGACGCAAATTGATACTGAAAAACTGAAACAACAAGCCCGTCAATGGGGAGAAAAAATTCGTGCAGGAGACAGCCATGACTGAGTCAAATACCCCTCAAAATGTTGACTACAGTGAAGTCGCCAAATTTGAAGCCTTAGCCTCTCGCTGGTGGGATCGTGAAAGCGAATTTAAACCTCTACACGACATCAACCCCCTGCGTTTAAATTTTATTGATGAACGGGCGCATTTAGCCGGTAAGAAAGTGCTCGATGTTGGCTGTGGTGGCGGTATTTTAAGTGAAAGCATGGCGCTTCGTGGAGCCGATGTATCGGGTATTGATATGGGTGAAGCCCCGCTCTCTGTGGCTCGACTACATCAGCTAGAAAGTGGTTTAACTATTAACTATCGCCGTATTACCGCTGAAGAACTTGCCGAGCAGGAACCAGAGCAGTATGACGTTGTCACCTGCCTTGAAATGCTAGAGCATGTGCCTGAACCAGCCAAAGTTATTGCTGCCTGTGCTCGTCTAGTCAAACCCGGTGGTCAGGTTTTTTTCTCAACCATCAACCGCAACCCTAAAGCTTACTTGTTCGCTATTGTTGGTGCAGAATATCTATTGAAAATGCTACCCAAGGGTACTCACGATTTCAGTAAATTTATTCGACCATCTGAACTTGGAAACTGGTGCCGTGCAGCGGGTTTAAAAAATGGCGACCTAACCGGTATGACCTATAACCCCTTAACCAAGCACTACAAGCTGGATCAAGACGATGTTCAGGTAAATTATCTATTACAGTGTACTAAATCGGTCTAGTTTTAAGTGCACTAAATCGGTCTAGTTTTATAAGCCAGCCTAGCTTTTAAGATTCAGCGCCCCGATCCACAGGGCACGGTAAAGAGCTGTAGCTCTACTCTCTTTACCGTCTCTTTTCTGACCTGATTTCTTTTGACCTAATAGCGATCAGCCCCTCTATTAGCCTTACGATAACCCGTGGTAACGTTATGATAATCCACCCCTCCGCCGTTCTATTCGATCTTGATGGCACCTTGCTTGATACCGCCGACGATCTAGCCCACTGCCTTAACCTGCTATTAACCGAAGAAAGTATTGAAAATAAACCCCATAGCAAAATACGCCTACATGTTTCTAATGGCGCCAATGCGATGCTCACGTTTGCTTTTGGGGAGATGGAGCAGAGCCTTGCACTTCGTCGACGGGAAAGGCTTCTGGCGCTCTATCAAATGAATATCGCCCAACATACCCGCTGGTTTGATGACCTAGAACGCCTAACACTGGAGTTTAAGTCAAAACAGATTCCCTGGGGCATCGTCACAAATAAGCCACGCCTCTATACCGATTTACTTCTAGCTGCCATGGGTATAGATCAACAGGTTGATGTCGTCGTTTGCCCCGACGATCTGAATATAGCCAAACCCGATCCACGACCGCTACTCCACGCCTGCAAGCAAGTGAATGCGGACCCAGCACAAGCAATTTACATTGGCGATCATATCAGAGATATTGACGCAGGCCGTGCCGCAGGTATGACGACCATCGCCGCCGCCTATGGCTATTTAGAACATGCCGACGACGTTAATACTTGGCAAGCTGATCATATTGTACAAAACAGCCATGATATTGCTTCGCTAATTCAGTTTTAGCAGAGGGCTCTGGGTAAATAAGAAAATAAACTGCCACCCCATCGCAAAAGAATCGGCCAAAGCCGATTCTTTTATAACAAATCATATGTCGCTGAAACCCATAGAAATAGGCTAGACATCAACATCAACTTTAGCAGGTTGCGCATTAAATTTCTGACCGTTAACACCCTTACTATCAGGCCCCATAAGATAAAGGTACGTGGCCATAATCTCATCAGGAGTACGTAACGTTGCAGGGTTTTCACCAGGGAAGGCCAGTTGACGCATACCCGTACGGGTCGCACCAGGGTTCAAGCTGTTCACACGAATATTTGAGATATTCTCCAACTCATCCGCCAAGGTTTCCATCAAGCCTTCTGTCGCGAATTTAGAGATGCTATAAGCCCCCCAAAATGCCCGTCCTTTGCGCCCCACACTTGAGGAGGTAAAGATCAAGCTCGCGTCTTTTGATTCATGCATCAACGACAGTAACGCCTGCGTCATCAGTAATGCGGAGTTGAAATTCACCTGCATCACTTGATCCCATACCTGCGGACTATAGGCATCAACAGGTGTAAGTGAACCTAGAATACCTGCGTTATGTAGAATACCATCAATACAGCCAAACTCTTTCTGAAGTAGCTCCGCCATTTCGCCATAATCTTTATAGGTAGCGGTTTCAAAATTTAACGGGAAAATAGCCGGTTGCGCACCACCAGCCTCTTCAATTTCATCGTACACAGCTTCCAGTTTTTTGATGGTTCGACCAACAAGTATAATAGTCGCACCATGAGCCGCAAAACTTTTCGCCGCCGCCCGTCCGATACCATCACTAGCGCCTGTTACTAAAATAACACGCCCTTTTAATAGGTCTGCTGGAGCTTGGTAATCAAATTCGCACAACATAATGTATCCTCAATTCCACTAGGCTTTATAATTTAAACACTTAATTTTGAATTTATGATTCCCAGCAGGCTAAGAGCACAGCTGCCGTTTATATAAAAATAGATAACCAGAATAAGCGGTGTTATGCCCAAAAATAAACGGCGCATTGTATCCCAAAGCGCCGTTTATCGGTATAGCAGATGAGGCCGTCTTAAAAGTGATTACTTTTTTTGGGCATCCAAAAACTGAGAGGCTAACCTAGAAGCGGTGCTCTTCGGAAATTGTGTCTTAACCGCATTCATTTGTGTTATCGCTTTATCCATTTGCCCATAACGAGCATAAACTAAGCCTAGTTTATAACTCGCATCAGAAACCTTACGGCTTTCTGGGTAGGTCTCAATAACCGTGGAAAAAACTCGCTCAGCTTCCTGAGTTAAATTCTTCACCATGTAGAGTTCACCCAACCAATAATACGCATTAGGCAACAGGCTAGAGCTTGGATAATTTTTAATAAAAGCTTGATAGGCGGTAATTGCCTGATCAAACTTCTGAGCTTTAACTAAAGCATAGGCTTGCTGGTAAGCATCTTTAGCCGTTCCACTCACAACAGGCAGTGTAGAAGGGCTATCGTTATTATTGACCGGTGCGGCAGAAACACCTTTTTTCTTCAAGAGCGCAACATCTTCACTTAGATTAGAAAGTCGGCTATCTATATCAAGGTAACGTCCACGGTTATCCTTTTGCAGCTGAACAATGACTTGTCCTTGTTGTTCAACAATATTACGCAGCGCCTGCATTTCTTGCTGCAATTGTTGAATCTGAAAGAGTAAATCTGTATTAGCGGCACTCTGATGTATTGACTGAGAAGAACGAGAGGGGTCAGCCAGCACAGGCATGGTCTGATCGGTTAAATCAGCGGCTTGCACGGCAAAAGGTACTACCAAAAATGGTAGTACCTTCAAAGCGTTTCGGAAAGGAGTAATCATCCTAAATCCGTCTCAACTTAGTATTGGATTTCAACGCGACGGTTTTTAGACCATGCAGCGTTGTTATGACCCATTACTGCTGCTTTTTCTTCACCGTAGCTAACAACTTCTAGTTGATCAGAGTTTACACCTTGAACTTGGAAGTAGCTTTTAACAGCGTTTGCACGACGTAGGCCTAGAGCCATGTTGTACTCACGAGTACCGCGCTCATCAGCATGGCCTTCTAGTACAACTTTAGCATCAGAGTTAACACGAAGATAAGCAACATGCATATCTAGCACTTCACGAGAATCTGCACGGATTGAAGAGGTATCAAAATCGAAATAGATTGTTTCAATTTCAGGCATCGCTGCTACAACTTCCTCAGCCTTTTCTTCTAAGTTTTCTACATCCTGACCCATTTGTTCGCCAGTGATTGCAGAATCAGAGCTTGATCCATCACTTGTGATCACAGGCTGAACTTCAGTATCAGTGCCAGCAGCGCCTTCTTCTTGATCCTGAGTCGCAGCGTTACCGCCACAACCTGCAAGAATTGCTAGAGTAGCACCGAAGAAAAGAGTCTTGCTGTATTTTTTAAATTCCATATTAGTCTCCTGAAGTAATCACTTCTTACTTTTATAGTTGGTTAAGTTTAAACATTTAGTTACTAATTTGTTAAAAAAGGCGACCACGCGGGCTCACGTACATCGGCAAGTTGAGAAGGTAAACTGTAGCGAATCTGACCATTAACAGATACAGCGCCCAAGTACCCTCTTGATCCTTCCTGTGTTGCATAAATTAACATACTTCCATTAGGAGAAACACTGGGAGACTCATCTAATGGTGTCTGAGTTAGTATTCTCAGACGATTATTAGCCAACTCTTGCGCTGCAATATGGAAAATACCATTACTGCGATGCACAAAATAGATCTCAGTACCATCCGGAGAATAGCGAGCACGGGCGTTATAACTACCTTCAAAGGTTAAACGCTCGGTCTCACCTGAGATCAAATTAAGTTGGTAAATTTGAGGCCCACCACTGCGCGACGAGGTAAATAAAATATGTTTACCATCTGGAGACCATTCAGGCTCCGTTTCGATCGCATAGTGCTGAGTTAATCTTTTTACTTTATAACTCGTTAAATCAACCTCATAAATCTCAGGGTTACCGTCCTTGGAAAGCACTACGGCAAGCTTTTTACCATCAGGCGACCATGCAGGTGCGCCATTCAATCCCCGAAAAGCGGTTAACTGTCGGCGCTTTCCGGTATAAACGTTTTGTAGAAAAATCCCTGGTCTGCCCGTCTCGAAAGAAACATAAGCAAGATGCTGGGCATCAGGAGACCAAGCAGGGGACAAAATGGGCTTGTATGTTGTTAGAATCGTTCTTTCCCGTCGACCATCAGCATCTGAAACTTTAAGTTCATACTTACTCTGGCTGGCAGCATCTTTTTTCACGGTAATGTAAGCTAATCGAGTCGAGAACGCCCCTTTAATACCGGTCAGATGCTCAAAAACCTGATCACTAATATAGTGGGCTCTTGAACGTAGTTCACTGGGCTTACCAGAGATAACCTCACCTAGAACTCGGGTTTGACGTACCACATCATACAATTCATATTGAATGGTAAGGACACCGGGCGAGGCAGAAGGTCGAATCTGTCCCACTAGCAAATAGTCTTGCTTTAACAGCGACCAATCCCGAAAAAATATTTCACTCTTTTGGCTCGGTAAGCTCAGCATCTCGGTACGGGACAAGGGCCGAATAAGACCGCTACGTTCCAAATCATCGGAAACAATTCGGGCAATATCCTCTGACAACCCAGACTGGCCGAGCCAAGCAAAAGGCACGACCGCTACAGGCGTCGCCCTATCATTACCTTGGGTAATCTCAATGGTAAGGTCTGCAACAGCTTGCTGAACGAAACAAAGCAAAGAAAACGCCGCTGCTTTAAGCCAATTTCTAACACACATTACTGAATATCCTCAGGTTTAAACACCAGATTAAACGCCCTGAATGCCTCTTTCTGTTGCGGTTTTAAATCGATTAACTCTCTGAACGGCCCAGCTCGATAAACAGCCTGCTCCGCAGAACGATCAAAAGCACTGTCTCTACTGGATTCGACAACCGTTACAGACTTCACTTCCCCTGTTGGCAATAACTCAATTTTTAGTACCGCTTGCATACCTTTACGAGCCGTTGGTGGACGAGACCAGTTCTGTTCAACGTAACTTTTAATTAATGCCTGCATTGATGCAAGCTGTTCCCTATCTTCTAGTTCTGATAAAAAAGCTTCTTCTTGATCCAGTGCTGCCTGTAAAGACCGCTGTTCCCTTGCAATAGCATCACGACGTTTTTGTTCCGCCTCCGCCGCAGCCAATGCGTCTTTACGCTCTTTAGCTGCTATCAGTTGAGCTTCACGTTTACGCAGTGCTTCTTCTTTACGGGCTGCCTCAGCTTTTTTCGCTTGTTCGGCTCTCTTCTCTTGTTCTGCTTTCTTCTCTTGTTCTGCTTTCAGCTGTTGCTGTCGTTTCAACTCAGCCTGACGCTTGTTTTCTGCGGCCTTAAGAGCGGCCTCACGTTTCTTGGCTGCCTCAGCTTCGGCTTGTTTGCGACTTTCTTCCTCTTTTTGCCGAATAAGCGCTTGTTTTCGAGCTTCAGCTTGCCGTTTGGCTTCAGCTTGCCGTTTGGCTTCAGCTTGCCGTTTGGCTTCGACTCGTCGTTGCTGCTCGACTCTTGCTTGCGCTTTGGCTTGAGCCGCCGCATCAGCCTGTTGTTTTTGCTTTAAGGCGGCGATAGGGTCATGTTGAACCGCTACCGCAGCAATAACCGAATCAGGGTTAACACGGGGCATACGCTCGGCAGATAACGTGCTCGCTTGATGCCAACCAAACCATAGCAGTAAGGCTCCTAACAAATGACAACCAACCGCAATTAAAAAGGGAAACAGCAAGCCATCACCCTGTGTTCGAATCTCAGATTTCATTTTTCAGGTGGCTGCGACAATAATCCAATATTCCGTGCACCGGCTTGCTGCAGTACACTCATTAACTGTACAACAGAGCCATAATCCACGCTTTTATCTCCTCGAACAAGTACTTGAACCGTCGGGTTTTGTCGAGTGATTTTACCCACTTTTAATGATAGCTCCGCCGGTGAAATAGGCTGCTCTTTATCAACCCCAAGCTCTAGGAAATATTCACCCGTCTTCTTCACTGCCACAATTAAAGGCAGATCATCTTCATTCACATCCAAGGGTGCTGAAACCGCCTCAGGCAGTTCCACTTTTACCCCTTGAGTCAGAATAGGTGCTGTCACCATAAAGATAACCAGCAAGACCAGCATCACATCGATATAGGGTACAACATTGATCTCTGCAACCAGCTTTTTGGGCTTACGATAACGATATCCAGACATAATTAGCCCACATTTTGGCTGTGTACATTACGGTGTAAAATGCTAGAAAATTCATCAGCAAAAGTTTCATAACGCACCATCAACAGCTCTGTCTTCGTGGAGAAACTGTTATAGGCAATTACAGCAGGAATCGCTGCAAAAAGCCCCATAGCCGTAGCAATAAGAGCCTCAGAAATTGAAGGTGCAACAACTGCTAACGTTGCTTGCTGTACATGGGCCAAGTCACGAAAGGAGTTCATAATCCCCCATACCGTGCCAAAAAGCCCAACATAAGGACTGGTAGAACCAACTGTTGCTAAAAAGGGTAAGTTGACATTAAGGCGCTCTTCTTCCCGAGCCAGAGCGACGCGCATCGATCGCTGCACGCCTTCCATGATAGCTTCAGAGTCCATTGTGCTTTTTTGGCTGAGACGGGTGAATTCTTTAAAACCAGCCCTAAAGATGCTTTCCGCACCAGAGCCTGTGGACTCAGTGGTGACTTCACGATAGAGCTGCGCTAAGTCCATGCCTGACCAAAAGCGATCTTCAAAAGACTCCATGCCTTTCTTTGCATGACCAATCACAGCAGAACGCTGAATGATAAACATCCAAGATAAAATGGAAGCCAGCAACAAACTTGCCATTACTAACTGAACCACAACGCTGGCATTTACAATCAAACCCAGCAGAGAAAGCTTATCGTCCACACATACACCTTTATAATGTAGTTCTAAATAATATAATTCTAAAAATATAACGTTAAAAAAGATAAAACTAGGATCTTATCTAAAACCTTAACAGGTCTTGTCTAAAAATAAGGCTAAAGTTTTAAACCTCAATATTTTTACCATTAAAAACGGAGAATAACAAACAGACAAGATACTGTTATCAATGAAAAAACAACCCTTTTCAATCCTGTCAGACCAGTGTGCCAGAAAAAGTTCCTAACTTAAAAGCTGTCATTTTCAATCAGCATTCTTATTTGTCGCCAAAAGTTCAACCAAGCAACGCTGAAAGTTTGCTAACAAGGCTTTCAGGCAAGGCTTTAGGCCGATATGTATCACCTTGAACACAGGCAACTTTGATACGGGCTAAATTCAATAATATTTCAGCACCCTCGTCTTTCTTAAGGATTTCTTGCTCAAAAACAAGATACGTTCGTGCCATTTTCACAATCCGCAAACCAACCGTTAATGCGTCATCCAGCACGGCTGGTCGTTTATAATCCGCTTGAACGCTACTGACAACAAATAAGAGATTACTTTCGTTTTTCAACTGCTCTTGATGAAAACCGATGCTACGCAGGGCTTCTGTGCGTGCTCGCTCATAGAATTTCAGATAGTTGGCATAATAAACCACGCCACCTGTATCCGTATCTTCGTAGTAAACTCTTATAGGCCAAGTAAAAGGATAAGATTTAGAACTCACATTCAAATCAGGCATAACAACTTTACTCTTTTAGTCATAACAATAACTAATAAAAAATATTTGGCATTAAAAAAACGAGAACTACTAGAGATAATCTAGAGGTAATTGTCGCTTTTATTTTAAGAATCAGGCTGAGCAATACCAAAGTGCAGATAGGCTTGCGGTGTCACCATTCGACCTCTTGGGGTTCGCATCATAAAGCCTTGCTGGATCAAAAACGGCTCTAAGACATCTTCAATGGTATCTCGTTCTTCACCAATTGCCGCCGATAAATTATCCACGCCAACGGGGCCGCCGCCAAACTTCTCAATCATACTGAGCAGTAATCGACGGTCCATATGATCAAAGCCGTGAGTATCTACGTTCAGCATATTAAGTGCTTTATCGGCAATATCGCCATTAATCACGCCATCCGCCTTCACCTGAGCATAATCCCTGACTCTTCGTAATAGGCGGTTAGCGATACGCGGTGTACCTCGGGAACGTTTGGCGATCTCAAGGGCACCGTGAGCCTCAATGGCCATCTCCATCAGATCAGCTGACCGCTTGACAATGGAGCTAAGATCCTCAACGCTGTAAAACTCCAAGCGTTGAACAATACCAAAGCGATCCCTCAGGGGAGAGGTCAACAGCCCAGCCCGAGTGGTTGCCCCCACAAGCGTAAAAGCAGGCAAGTCGATTTTAATAGACCGAGCAGCAGGCCCTTCACCAATCATGATATCCAGCTGATAATCTTCCATCGCAGGATAAAGCACCTCTTCTACCGCAGGGCTTAGCCGATGAATCTCATCAATAAACAGCACATCCCCTTCTTCCAAGTTGGTCAACAAGGCGGCAATATCCCCTGCTTTTTCTAACACTGGGCCAGAAGTGCTCTTAATCGCCACACCCATTTCACTGGCAATAATGTTGGCAAGGGTTGTTTTGCCTAAACCAGGGGGACCAAAGACCAGCGTATGGTCAAGGGCATCATCACGGTTACGGGCCGCGGATATAAAAATCTCCATTTGCTCCCGTACTTGAGGCTGCCCGACATAATCTTTTAAATACTGAGGACGCATCGCACGATCATGATGCTCTTCCGGTTCTTTGGTCATCGCGGAAATTAACCGATCTGCTTCAATCATTAACAGAGCCTATTACTTAGATTGCTTAGGTAGAGGAGAAAATACTGTATATTAAATCATACCTTTTAATGCCGCTCGAATCAGTTCTTCTGTACTCATGCCGGCCTGATACACCGCATTAATCGACTTACTGGCTTGAGCGGGCTTATAACCTAAAGCAATCAAAGCTTGCTCCGCTTCTTCTCGGCCATCAACCTCAGGAACAGAAACAGAGGCTTCGCCGGACTCTGTGGCTGTCAGTTCAAATACATCAGGGTCTGTTGCCCAGTTTTTCAAGCGATCTTTCATCTCGATCAATAGGCGCTCTGCTGTCTTTTTACCGACTCCTGGCAGCTTCACCAAGGCATTGGCATCCCCCTCATTAACGCAACGAACAAACTGAGAGGCCTCAATACCGGAAAGGATAGTAAGCGCCAGCTTAGGCCCCACACCATTAACCTTAATCAGATCTCGGAACAAGCGACGCTCACGGCGGTCAGAAAAGCCGTACAGTAGCTGAGCATCTTCACGCACCACAAAATGAGTAAATAGCTCCACAGGTTGCCCGACCGCAGGCAACTGATAAAAGGTACTCATAGGAGCTTCTACTTCATAGCCCACCCCGCTGACATCAATCAGCAGCTGCGGTGGTAACTTTTCTGCCAGTACACCCTTTAGTCGGCCTATCATAAATTTTTACCTTTTTTTTGTTCCTCTGCGGTCTTATACGACAACAGAAATACGGGCAGTTGAAGATTCCAATAAATCGCCGCTAAGCGTAAGCCAATAACAAATAGCATCGTGACAATAGCGCTAAGAGCATCTGTTCCTGGAGGCAAGTACCAACGCATATTGACAAAAACAACCGCTCCAGCCATCGCCGCCGTCGCGTAGATCTCTTTTTTAAAGATCATCGGGATTTCATCCGTCAGCACATCTCGCACAACACCACCGAAGACACCCGTCATGACACCCATCATGACAGCAATCACCGGTGGATGGTTCAAATTAAGAGCGACCTGCGCACCAATAACGGTAAACACACCTAAGCCAATCGCATCCGACACCTGAAGCGTTCTATGGAGGAAGGGGCGAAAGCGCGCTGCAATAAAAGTTGCTAGCGTTGTACCAACAATAACCCAGATATAAAGTGTTTCAACTACCCAAAATACCGGTGTTCGGCCAAGAACCAAGTCACGAATCGTACCACCACCAATAGCGGTAACCATGCCAACAACAATAACGCCAAACAGATCCAAACGCTTTTCACTGGCCGCAAGCACGCCTGTAATAGCAAATATAATCGTGCCAAAAATATCGAGATAATAGATAAAAGGGATATTAAACAGCGTCATGCTGCATCACTCCGGACGGAATTGACGCCAACTGCTTCTGCGACCACCACCGCTTTTACCCGCACCAGCAACTAAACCTAGACTGGAGTTTGCGTGACAAATAGCGATAGCCAGCGCATCGGCGGCATCGGATTGAGGAAGATCGGAAAGTTTTAGTATGGCTGCCACCATTTGCTGCACCTGAACCTTAGTTGCAGCCCCCGAACCAACAACGGCTTGTTTTACTAAACGGGCAGCATATTCACTGACCGGCAGCCCCACATTGGCAGCAGCAACAATGGCAACGCCCCGGGCCTGCCCCAGCTTCAGGGCTGAATCAGGGTTTTTGGCCATAAAGACCTGTTCGATCGCAAACTGCGTCGGCTGATACTGCGCAATAACCTCTGAAACACCGGCATAAACTTGCTGTAGTTTATCCGCCAAGGTATCACCGGTAATACGAATAAAACCGCTGGCGATATAGTACATACGGTGGCCTTCCATGCGAATGACACCGTAACCGGTCTTACGGCTACCCGGATCAATACCCAAAATAATGGCCATAACTTTCCTTGAATACGGCATCTAAAACAGGATGCCTAAAACTAAAGATGGGCATCAGGTTCACCTGATGCCCATCAAAATAACGCTGGTGAGAATGCTTACATCCTCACTGTCGTTATTTAGCCTTTACTCTTCTGTCGGCGCAATTTTCTGGCGCAGACGGATGTTCAGTTCTTTCAGTTGCTCAGCACTCACTTCACCCGGTGCAGCGGTCATCACACAACCCGCACTTTGAGTTTTAGGGAAAGCGATCACTTCACGGATCGACTGAGTACCGGTCATCAGCATCACCAGACGATCCAGACCAAAGGCCAGGCCACCGTGCGGTGGCGCACCGAATTTCAGTGCATCCAGCAGGAAGCCGAACTTCTCTTGCTGCTCTTCTTCGCTGATACCCAGTACATCAAATACCGCATGCTGCATAGACTGATCATGGATACGGATTGAACCGCCACCCAGCTCAGTACCGTTAAGCACCATATCGTAAGCTACTGACAACGCTTCAGCAGGGTTAGCGGCCAACTCTTCAGCAGAGCATGCTGGAGAAGTAAACGGGTGATGCAGAGCCGATAAGCTGCCATCACTGTTTTCTTCAAACATTGGAAAATCAACAACCCACAACGGTGCCCACTGACAAGTGTAAAGATCAAGATCTTCACCCAGTTTGCAACGCAGTGCACCAAGTGCTTCGTTAACCACTTTAGCGGTGTCTGCACCAAAGAAGATGATATCGCCATCTTGTGCATCAACACGATCAAGTACTTGATCGATCACGTTTTCCATAAACTTAACGATTGGCGACTGCAGCCCTTCAAGGCCTGCTTTGCGATCATTAACTTTAATCCACGCCAGACCACGGGCACCGTAGATACCCACAAACTTGGTGTATTCATCAATCTGCTTACGGGATAGCGATGCACCACCGGGAACACGTAGAGCCGCCACACGACCTTTAGGATCGGTTGCGGGGCCAGAAAAGACTTTAAAGTCTACCTGCGCCATCAGATCACCCATATCAACCATTTCTAATGGGATACGTAGATCTGGCTTGTCACTACCAAAGCGATGCATCGCTTCAGAAAAGGCCATGCGTGGGAATTCACCCAGCTCAACATCAAGAACTTCTTTGAACAGCTTTTGAGTCATGCCTTCAGCCAGACCCATAATCTCTTCATCAGTGACAAAAGAGGCTTCGATATCAATCTGAGTAAACTCAGGCTGACGGTCCGCACGCAGATCTTCATCACGGAAACATTTAGCGATCTGGTAGTAACGATCCATGCCAGATACCATCAACAACTGCTTAAACAGCTGAGGTGACTGAGGCAAAGCAAAGAAGCTGCCCGCATGAGTACGGCTCGGCACAAGATAATCACGAGCACCTTCAGGGGTAGCACGGGTCAGAATAGGCGTTTCAATATCCAGAAAGCCTTTCTCATCCAAATAGTTGCGGATGGTGTGCGTCATACGTGAACGGAAGCGCAGTTTTTCCAGCATCTCAGGACGGCGCAGATCCACATAGCGGTATTTCAGACGTACGTCTTCACCCACTTTAACGTGCTCATCAAGAGGGAAAGGAGGTGTTTCAGACGTATTCAGTACCGTCACGTCTTTACCTAGCACTTCAATCATGCCCGTTGGCATATTCTTATTCGTTGTGCCGTCAGGACGCGCACGTACCAAACCTTGGATTTTAAGCACATATTCACTACGGCTCTTATCCGCAGCAGCAAACGCTTCAACGGTATCAGGGTCAACAACCACCTGAGTTAAACCGTCACGGTCACGCAGATCTAAGAAAATAACCCCACCGTGGTCACGACGACGGTGAACCCAGCCACAAAGAGTGACTGTTTCGCCGATATGGGATTCATTCAGTTCGCCGCAATAATGGCTGCGCATAATTTTATCCTGTTATCCTGTTGTGCTCTTTTATAAGCGCCGCCAATGCGACACTCATGATTCAAAAAGGGTTGGCACTGGTACGTAAGTTAAACACTTCGCCCCCCCTACTCACCCTTTGCGATGCACGGTTAGTTCATGGAGTTGTTAGTTCATGGCGTTAGTTTATGAAGATAGGTTGATTCAATAATCCTCTAACTATCCTACAAAACCCTCTAACGATCCTACGAAACGCTCTAACTACCTACGCAACGCTCTAACTATCCGACGAACCATTACCGCCACCGGCTAAATTCTTTTTGCTACCGGTTTTAAAGTCGGTTTCATACCAACCACCACCGGCTAAACGAAAACCAGGGGCCGAGATCATCTTAGCTAGAGACTCTTCCTTGCATGCTGGACACTCTTTTAACGGCGCATCACTCATTTTCTGCAAGGCTTCTAACTGATGTCCGCAAGACTGACATTGATATTCATAAATGGGCATAGTCGTCATACCTAATGCTTTTACAAAGCGCAGCATTATATACCTGAGGCCGGAGCAACTCCACCGCAAGCCACTAACAAATCAAGCAAAATATACGGAAAAGAGCAGAAAATTCACGCCTTAACTTTACTTGTAGCGCTCTTCTATAAGCTGCCAAACACGCTCAACCATAGGTTTCTCGTCATTAACCGAACGATACAAACAGATTGCCAAAGGAACCACCCATTGCTCTGGGCCACAAGAAATAATAGCCCCGGACTCTAATTCCTGCTTGATGGTTATCTCAGGCAGCCACGCCACGCCCTCACCGGCAAGCACCATCTCTTTTAACCCTTGAGCCATAGCCGTTTCGTACACTTTCTTCAGGCTTAAATCCCCAAGCTGAGAACGTAAACGCTCACGCACCGCTTGTCCAAGCATCGCCTCAGAGGTGTAAGCCAAATAAGGAACATCTTGATCCACACCTAAACGATAAATCGCCTGACCATGTCGAGTCGCCTTACAAACCGGCATCAAACGAGTCCAACCAACTTGGCAATGGGGAAACAAAGCTTCATCTAAGCGAATCCAAGATTGCGGATCATGAAACGCCAGTAGAAAATCACATTCACCTTGGCGTAGCGCATTTAGACCCACATCAACATTAGCGGCTTCAGTTCGCACCATAAAGCCGCTTTCTTGCTGACGAATCCAGCGCACCAGTTCAGGCATTAAAGTAAACGTAAGAGAGTGCGCAGCACAGAAATTAATACGAGGAAGATAACCACCGGAGGGAGAGAGCTGTCGAACCACGGCCTGCAATTGGGCCAGAACTTTACGAGCGCTCGGTAGAAACTGATGGCCCGCCTCACTGAGACGAACCGGCTGTACATCTCGCTCAAATAATTGAACGCCCACCGCTTGCTCTAAAGTTTTGATCCGGCGGCTAAAGGCCGGTTGGGTAATATGCCTTAAGCGCGCGGCTTGAGAAAAACTCTGGGTTTTAGCCAACGCCAGAAAATCTTCCAGCCACTTTGTTTCTATATTGTGCATGTTTTAACGCTAAGGCCTCCGGTCAGGGAGGGCTATTGGAGTCAATTTCGACCTACAATTCAACCGTTACCGAAGTTTATTATCAAAAAAATAACAGATAACGGTAAATAACCCTTCATTTCCCATAAAACAGACCATTAAAGCGCCATCATACTGCCGATATAAACCTTAGCGCCAATGCCGAATAACGCCAACCCACTGATTAAACCCAGAAAAATCATTTTTCCTTCTCGGTTTGCTTTAGCCTTAATCGACACGTGCCATACTGTCCATAGTTTTAACACGATCATTAAGCCCACGGCGGAAAACACCGCTATTTCACTAGGACTCCAGACAATCATGGTACACCTCTGCTTTAATTTGCATTTGATATGCAGATTAAAGCACATATAATAGGTAAATCAAATGCAAATTATAAGACCAAGCGGAGCCAATGCGATGAAACGTCACCCAGCTTTAATTAACTTAAGCCAAGAACATCACGGTGCTTTAGTGATCGGTAAAAAGCTAAAAACAGCTGCCCTAGCCAATAATCAATCGGCCATCACTCTTTGGCAAAATAATCGACTTCTTTTTCTACAGGAGCTGCTGCCGCACTTTACGGAGGAGGAAGCGCGCTTTGGCGCTTTGCTTGAAGGCGAGCTAAAACAAGAATTTGAGTCAGACCATGCTTTTCTTCTCCATTGTTTGCAATCTGACGCTCAACTTATCAATATCGACGTTAGTTCAGCGCAAGAAGCCACACGGCGGATTACTGCTTTTGCGGATCGGCTTATTCAGCATGTAAGATTTGAAGAGCGAACACTTTTTCCATGGCTAGAGCAGCATCATGCCCAAGCTCTTTAATATTCATAACGCATTCATAAACATAAAGACCCAACCATAACCAACATAGAGACGTAGGATACCCTTAATGCGCATTACGACCTTTACCGACTTCGGCTTACGCACACTGATCTACCTTGCCAGTTTACCGCCGGAGACGCTAACGAACGTGCAGGAAGTCTCTAAGATTTATAATGTATCGCAAAACCATTTGGTAAAAGTTGTCGGCCAACTACGAAAGCTCGGCTATATCCATACGTTACGCGGGAAAAATGGCGGCATTCATCTGGCAAAGCCGCCGGAAGAGATCAATATTGGAGAAGTGATAGAGCAGCTAGAAAACCATTTAGACGGTGTTGATTGCGCCTCTCCAGCCTGCCAGCTAACCCCATGCTGCAAGTTGCGCCACGCCTTAAAAGACGCCATGCAAGCCTTTATTGCTAGCATGAAGCAGTTCACCCTTGCCGATATGATGATCAACCAAGATGAACTTGCTCCCTTACTTTTTATAGATCGCCTAGATTCTAATCTGGGCGCTTAATCCCTAACCTCTATAATAACGCTGCTCAACAAACGGCGTACGCACAACGGTCATGGGTAGCAATTTACCGCGTACACTGGCGAATACCGAGGTATCTAAGGCGCTAAATTCAGTTGCTACATAACCTAGTGCCACTGATTTTTCAGCCGTTGGTGCAAAAGTACCACTTGTCACAACACCAATTTTATGGCCATCAGCATCAAACAGCTCTGCACCTTCACGGACAGGGGCACGACCTTCGCCAACCAAACCAACGCGCTTACGACTCCAATCTTTATTACTGATCTGCCCTAGAATCACATCAGCCCCAGGGAAGCCACCGGCACGCTCACCATCCGCACGACGCACTTTAGAGATAGCCCAGATCAGGCTGCCTTCTAGCGGTGTTGTGGTGGTATCAATATCGTGACCATATAAACACAGGCCCGCTTCTAAACGCAGAGAGTCACGGGCACCTAAACCAATAGCCTCAACTTCCGGTTGCTCCTGAAGCAGGCGACATAGACGCTCTGCCTCTGCCGCTGGAATCGAAATTTCGAAACCATCTTCGCCCGTGTAACCTGAGCGAGAAGCCAAACATTCAACACCATCAAGACGGATAACACGGGCGTCCATAAACACCATATCCGCAGTCTCTGGTGCAAAGCGCGCCAGAACCGCCGCAGCCTGAGGCCCTTGAAGGGCAACCAAAGCCGCGTCATCCATCACTTCCAGCTCAACATCATCACCCAAATGAGCACGCATATGAGCAATATCCTGCTCTTTACAGGCGGCATTAACGACCACATAAATATAGTCACCATGATTGGTCACCATCAGGTCATCCATGATGCCACCTTGCTCATTAGTAAACAGCGCATAACGCTGTTTACCAACGGGCAGATCAATAATATCAACCGGCACAAGGGTTTCTAGTGCTTTTGCAGCGTTAGCACCGTGCAATTTCACCTGCCCCATGTGGGATACGTCGAACAACCCTGCTTTTTCACGGGTATGAATATGCTCTTTTTTAACACCCAACGGATATTGAACCGGCATATCGTAGCCCGCAAAAGGCACCATACGAGCACCCAGCTCTTTATGAAGGTTAAATAAAGGAGTTTTTTTCAGAGCACCCTGCGCGTCTACCATGGTAAGCCTCGTATCAATAACAATACCCCTGAGCCAACAATGACTAAGAACATTTCACCCAAAAGCATTTAATCGCCAACAGGCAAAATGAAGCGCCATAATTGATTCAGAGAAAAAGTGGCAAGGCAGATTCAGAACCTGCCTCAATCAATGTTTCTTATTGGAAACAAAGCTAACCAAATAGGAAACTTGATGCAAGAAAAGTTTAGCATCACTCCGCATCAGTTACGGCTAGAGCTGCTAGGCCGTCACCCAAAGCACCGCTGCATCGGACTCGCTGGTTGAAACCAACGAGTGCCCCATCGCACAATCGTAATAGGCAGAATCACCTTCAAACAGTTCAATAGGCTCATAAAATTCGGTATAGAGTAGCACCGAGCCGGATAATACATACAAGAGTTCTTCACCTTCATGGCGAATCCACTCAGGATACTCATCAATAGAACGAGCACGCACCACGGTACGATAGGGGATCATTTTCTTATTGGTTAGCTGAGTACCCAGCAGCTCATGCTCATAGGTCGGCGTTGGATGAGGCTTTCCCTCGCCGCGACGAGTAATATCCCGTCGGCCTGTCGCCGCCACATTTTCTTTTGGCCGAGTAAATAGTTGAGGCATATCAATGCCTAAGCCTTTAACCAGCTTACTAACAACGGAAAATGTGGGTGAAACCTGCTCATTCTCAATCTTGGACAAGGTGGATCGGGCAAGCCCTGTCAACTTACTGGCTTCTTCTAGCGTTAAGCTTTGGCTTAAACGGATTTCACGTACACGCTTGCCCAGCTCAAGAGGTTCGACATAAGACTCGGCATTCGCTTCCGCTCGGGTAACTTGGATCTTATCCTCGCGTAAAAAATGCGGTTCATCAGGCATTGGAATTCCTTTTAATAGAGCGCTGAATCGTGGCCTAGCTGGATCATAGCCTAGGTATAGAGAACCATACATAGGCATAGGGAAGAGAATGGTACACAAGCCGTAATGGCTTTAAAAGCACACAAGAACAATTACCCTAAAAGGAAACACTTGTTTCCTATTGGAAATTTCTTATTGCGTAACCGGAATACCTTTTGATAATCTGATCACCCTTGATACTGTCGTAATAGAGTCGAGTCGATAGATCCAGCAAGGTCAATAAATACAGACCCATGACAGTGAATACAAAAAGAATAATATTATGTCTTTAAGCATATTTGATCTCTTTAAAATTGGTATTGGTCCTTCTAGCTCTCACACCGTGGGGCCTATGCTGGCTGCGGGTCGCTTTATTGATCAACTAAACGCTGATCAGTTAGAAACCAGTCAGCCAAAGAACAAGACAAGCCTCAGCGCGATCAGTCGAGTAAAAATAGAGCTTTTTGGGTCTCTGGCTCTCACTGGAAAAGGGCACGCCACTGATACCGCCGTACTCCTTGGCTTACTCGGCGAACAACCCGACCAAATAGATACACAGCAGGTTGACTCGCTCGTGGATCAGATTCGCCATCAGAACACACTAAATCTAGCTGGCGAGCACCCCATTCATTTTGATGAAAGCCGTGATCTTATCTTTCATTTCCAGGATACCTTGCCAGAGCACCCCAACGGGATGCGCTTTAGTGCCTTTGATCAGGCCGGAATGATCTGCCTTCAAGAGATCTACTATTCTGTGGGTGGTGGCTTTGTTCTCAGTAATGATGAAATAAAAGCGAAACCCAAGCTCAGCACAGGATCAGAGTTAGGGGGGATTTCTGCCGAACATCGCCCTTATCCCTTTCAAAGCGGTAGCGCCTTGTTAGCTCAAGGCCAAACATCGGGCAAAAGCATTTCAGAGATAATGCTACTCAACGAAGCAGCACTTTGGAGTATTCAAGGCACAAACATGCCTCAAGAGCAGATCAAGGCAAAGCTGCTTCACATTTGGCAGGTTATGGACGATTGCGTCCGCAGAGGTTGTAAGGCAACAGGCATACTTCCTGGCGGGCTAAATATCAAACGCCGCGCGCCAGAGCTGTATCGAGAACTCACAGAAAAACCAGAAAATGCTCTAAAAGATCAACTGACCGTGATGGATTGGATCAATTTATTTGCCATGGCAGTCAACGAAGAGAACGCGGCCGGTGGACGTGTTGTTACGGCGCCAACCAACGGCGCTGCCGGTGTTATTCCTGCTGTTTTAAGTTACTACGTGCGCTTTTTACCCCATGCTAACGAAGATGGCATTGTACAATTTCTGTCCACGGCCAGTGCCATTGGTATGCTTTATAAAGAAAATGCATCCATCTCCGCCGCAGAAGTGGGTTGTCAGGGCGAGATAGGCGTTGCCTGCTCTATGGCTGCAGGTGCCTTATGCGCGGTAATGGGCGGCAGTAACGAACAGATCGAAAATGCAGCCGAGATCGGTATGGAGCATAACTTAGGCTTAACCTGCGACCCTATTGCGGGCCTCGTTCAGGTGCCCTGCATCGAACGCAACACCATGGGTGCTGTTAAAGCAATTAACGCCGCACGGCTGGCGATAAGAGGCGATGGTTATCATCACGTCTCTTTAGATTCGGTGATAGAAACCATGCGCCAAACCGGCTTGGACATGCAAGATAAGTATAAAGAAACCTCAAGAGGCGGCCTTGCGGTCAATGTCGTTAACTGCTAAGGCCTCTTAAACGGTTAATTTCTTATATTTTATAGGGAAAAAGAGTCTTTCTGACTTTGTTTCCCCAGCACATTTAAAGATAATCACGGCCAGCGCTAGAAGATGACTAGCCGCTGCCATTTAACGGTTAACTAGAACGATCGACTAGAACTATCAATTAGAACGATCTACTAGACCTATCTATTAGATCCATTGGATAAAGATTGAGGAATCGAACATGAGCAATATTCCGGGCAACCTGAAATACACAGCATCCCACGAGTGGGTTCTGGACAATGGCGACGGTACAGTAACCGTTGGTATTACTGACCATGCACAGGATCAACTGGGCGATGTCGTGTTTGTTGAGCTGCCAGAAGTAGGCCGCGAAGTAGAAGCCGGTGAAGAATTCTCTCTGGTTGAGTCTGTTAAAGCCGCCTCTGATATCTACGCTCCTGTTACGGGCGAAATTATCGAAGTTAACGAAGAGCTAGAAGGCGCGCCAGAAACCATCAACGAACATGCCTTTGAAGATGGCTGGATCGCTAAGATCAAACTGACCGATCCTGAAGAGCTAGCAGACTTGTTAGACGCCGATGCTTACGAAGCCCGTGTTGAAGAAGACGCCTAAGCCTTAGGCGACGTCTTTTTACAACACCGGATATAACACCGGATTTTATCCTATAAAACCGGCTCAATAGCCGGTTTTATAGCTTTCTGGTTTTTTTATAGCTTTTGAATACCCCTGGCATCCTTCGCCAGAACACTTTCATCGGCCTTATCTCTGGCCGCTTGTCTATGTCTTTGAAAACATAAGTGTCTTTGAAAACATAAGTCTTTGGAACAATAGGTTGATAAAAATGGCAGTTGATACGCGCACATTGACCGAGCTTGAACAACATAACGAGTTCACTCAGCGTCACGTAGGTCCAGATGCAGCAGAACAGCAAACTATGCTGAATGTTCTTGGCTCTGATAGCCTTGATGATCTGATAGAAAAAACAGTGCCCGGCTCTATTCGTTTAGAAGAAGCGCTGGCAATGGACTCCGGCATTAGCGAAGTTGCCGCCCTTGCAGAGCTTAAGGCCCTGGCCGATCAAAACCAGATCAACAAATCTTATATCGGTATGGGCTATCACAACACCCACGTCCCGAATGTGATTCTGCGCAATATTCTGCAAAATCCAGGCTGGTACACCGCCTACACGCCGTATCAACCTGAAATATCTCAAGGCCGCCTTGAATCTCTGCTGAACTACCAGCAGATGGTGATGGACTTGACCGGCATGGATCTGGCTAACGCCTCCCTGCTAGATGAAGCCACGGCAGCGGCAGAAGCGATGACCCTATGCAAACGCTCTAACCGTAAAAAGAGCGACCAGTTCTTTGTCGCCGCAGACGTTCATCCGCAAACCTTAGAAGTGATCAATACCCGCGCTGAATACTTTGGTTTTGACGTGGTAGTCGATGATGCCGACAACCTAGGCAACTACGATGTCTTTGGTGCATTGCTACAATACCCAGGCACCTACGGCGATATTACCGATATTAAAGCCGTTATCGACATTGCCAAAGCGCAAAAGGCGATGGTCGCTGTCGCGGCAGATCTACTTTCTTTAGTGGTTCTAAAATCCCCCGGTGAACTAGGCGCAGATGTCGTGCTAGGTTCAAGCCAGCGCTTTGGTGTTCCTATGGGCTTTGGCGGCCCTCATGCGGCCTTCTTTGCCGCCAGTGAGAAGCTAAAACGCTCCGTTCCAGGTCGTATTATCGGCGTATCCAAAGATGTGAATGGCAACCAAGCCCTGCGCATGGCGATGCAAACCCGTGAGCAACATATCCGTCGTGAGAAAGCGACGTCAAACATCTGTACCGCCCAAGCGTTACTGGCTAATATGGCAGCCTTCTACGCGGTCTATCATGGCCCACAAGGTTTGAAGCGCATTGCAGAGCGCACCCACCGTCTAACCGCTATTTTAGCCAACGGCCTAAACGCAAAAGGCGTTGAAACCAACAGCACTTACTTTGACACTCTAACGTTTGATGGCGATTCCTCAGTTTACCAACGCGCCTTAGATAAGGGCTGTAACTTCCGCACCATTCAAAATGGCGAAGACGGCAAGCTAGGCGTGAGCCTAGACGAAACCACAACACCTGCAGATGTAGCACAGCTATTCGACATTATTTTAGGTGAAGGTCACGATCTAGAGGTGGCAGAGTTAGACGCCGCTATTATTGCAGGCGCAGCCACCGGTATCAGCCCAGATATGCGCCGCGAAGACGCTGTTCTAAGCCACCCTGTTTTCAATACGCACCACTCAGAAACTGAGATGCTGCGCTACATGAAGATGCTTGAAAACAAAGATTACTCATTGGTTCATGGCATGATCCCTCTGGGCTCTTGCACCATGAAGCTCAATGCCACCGCCGAGATGATCCCTATTACTTGGCCTGAATTTGCCGACATTCACCCGTTTGCCCCAAAAGACCAAACAAAAGGCTACTTCGAGATGCTACGCCAACTTGAAGTGCAGCTAGAAGAAGTCACCGGTTATGACAAAATATCCCTGCAACCAAACTCCGGGGCATCTGGTGAATACGCAGGCTTGCTTGCCATCCGCAAATATCAAGAGTCCATCGGTGAAGGCCATCGTAATATCTGCCTGATCCCTTCTTCGGCCCATGGTACTAACCCAGCATCAGCGGCGATGATGGGTATGAAAATCATCGTGACTAAATGCGATGAGAAAGGCAATGTCGATATAGCTGATCTGGCTGAAAAAGCAGAATTGCACGCCGACAACTTATCGGCCTTGATGGTCACGTACCCATCAACCCACGGTGTTTACGAAGAAGATATCGTAGAGATCTGTGCCACCATCCATAAATTTGGCGGTCAGGTTTATATGGATGGCGCGAATATGAATGCGCAAGTTGGTATAGCCAAGCCGGGGCATATTGGTTCTGATGTATCTCACCTTAACCTACATAAAACCTTTGCCATTCCACACGGCGGCGGCGGCCCAGGCATGGGGCCCATCGGCGTAAAAGCACACTTAGCACCTTTCCTATCCAACCACAGCGTTAGTAGTGTTGAAGGCTGTGAAGGCGAAGGCATCGGCGCAGTTTCTGCAGCACCTTACGGTTCTGCTGCGATTTTGCCGATCACCTGGATGTACAACCGTATGCTGGGTAAAGATGGCCTGCAACGCTCCACAGAAGTCGCGATTCTGAACGCTAACTACGTGGCAGAGAAACTATCCGCACACTACCCGATTCTGTTCCGTGGCCGTAACAACAAAGTTGCCCACGAATGCATCATCGATATTCGCCCAATCAAAGCGGAATCTGGCATCTCAGAAGAAGACATCGCCAAGCGCCTGATGGACTACGGCTTCCACGCCCCAACCATGTCCTTCCCAGTAGCCGGAACCTTGATGATCGAACCGACCGAATCTGAGTCACAGGTAGAGCTGGATCGCTTTATTGAAGCCATGATAAAAATCAAAGCAGAAGTGGCAAAAGTTCAGAGCGGCGAATGGCCATTGGAGAACAACCCACTGGTAAACGCCCCTCACTCACAGGTTGACCTGATTGAAGAGTGGGATCGTCCATACAGCCGTGAAGAAGCCGTATTCCCAAGCGCCCACACCCGCGCCAGCAAGTTCTGGCCAGCGGTAAACCGCGTCGATAATGTTTACGGCGACCGTAACTTTATTTGCTCCTGCCCGGGCATTGAAAACTACGAAGACTAAACATCTGAGTGGGTTTTAAGCCTGAGGAGACTCGTTCCCACGCTCCGCGTGGGAATGCATACAGGACTTCAAGCTACCACGCAGAGCGTGGGAGCTAGCGGTAACGTTGTAGACTAGATATAAGCTTTGTAGCAATTATTTGTTTTTCTATTTTCCAAACACTACAGTTCACGGGATCAGCAGAATCAAGATCGAATAACACATAATTTACCCCACCTTTGTCTGAACCATCATGTGACAAAAACTGAGACTGATAGCACAAACCATCAAATCCGATAGACTTTATATACTCTGCTATAACCTGTGTAGGTAGATACTCTCGTCTCTGGTCTCGCTGCGAATACGGTTTGGAAAACTGCTGACTTATATATCTCAGTAGGTATAGGTTATCTTCTTTACCCACTCCTAATTCAGAATCTTGATTAAATAACTCAACCATCACATGTGTGCCATCCTGATAAGATAAACGAGCAAAATCAAAAATTCTTAAGTCTTTTTTTATATTAAACTCCGCTACAGTTACAGGTTCAGATAGGCTTGGCCTGACTTCTGCTATAGCAGTATCGACTGTACTTGCAAGATAAAGCATATTGATATTGTATGCGTTCGCGCGCCCTTCAGAACCAAGATTTTTAATCGGCTTCATGCCCCCTTTTTCAATTGGCTCTAAACTCTTTTCACACACCCTAGCTCGATAAACCTGAGACCCTTTATCAAGAATATGCTCTGCACTTCGGGAAATAAATTCAATCCATTTTAAAAAATTATTTGACCTATCAGATAAAAACAACCGATTACGACTCTTTACCTCATCAGAAAAATAAATAAAGTCTTCTTTTGTCATATCCATAACTGTCCCTCGGGCTACCACGCGGAGCGTGGGAGCCAGTTGTGTTTATGTGTTAATCGTTGCCCCGTTTTCATCAGAAAAGAACCTGGTGAAGTGATGGTTATTTATCTGTGCATTTTACGCACTAAAGAAGAACCTCGACTCGTTCCCACGCTCCGCGTGGTAATGCATACCGGTCTACCAATACTGCTCAATCTTCAACAATCCCTCGATCCCCTGATAATCCCGTGCGCTGGAATAGCGCCAGTGTTCCGCACAATCCACAAAACCGCGCTCAACAGGGTTCTGATGCACATACTGAATCTTCTGCACCATCATCGCTTCACCCTGAATCAACTCAGGATGCACTCCTTCCTGCCAGAACTGAAAATCCCGATCTGCTTTATGCGCCTTTTTATAAAATGCCAACTGATCAAGAATCGTTTTAACCCGCTTCTCCTGTAGATAGTTAATAAGCTGACGAGCGGTATAAGATTTAAAACGCGCAATATCTTTATCCAGTTGCGGACTTTGAGCGACAAGATGCAGGTGATTCTCCAAAATCACATAGGCATAGACTTTTAAGCCATCTCCCTGAAGAAACCGAAGCGAGTCTAAGAGAATATTGATCGTATCCGGTCTGGTAAAAATCGGAATCCAATGTAGAACCGTTAGAGTCAGGAAATGAGGTTCAGTGGGAGATAAGAACTGATAACGGCTTCTGCCCATGGTGAAATCCTTTTCGGGGAGAATGAGAGTCCATTAGGTTACCACGCAGAGCGTGGGAACCAGATTTATTCCTGAGTTTGTCCAGATTTATTCCTGAGTTTGTACAGAATTCAGCTACTAACACAGGGCGTGGCAGCCACGTTGAAACTGTGACACTCATAATTAATCCTACCAAAATCAGCCACCTGATCCAGACTCAAAGCAGGGGTGAAATTACGAAGGATCACATCATGACCCACTCTCAGCGCCTATCCGTGTTGACTCAGCAGACAAGACGACTTAATGTACGCTCTTTTTGTAGCGGGCCAGAGACAAACAAGCTTAACATGCCTGATTCATAGATATTTATCCCTCTATCGCGAAGAAAAGCAGTGCATTTTTTCGCTAATCTCAACAAAGCTAGGCCGCTTAAGAGTATATTATTTTCAGGAATCTCAATGATTGAAATTAGAAGTTTAAATAAGGTATTTCATCAGGGAAAGCGCGCTATAAAAGCCCTTGATGATATTAACCTTAGCGTCTCTGAAGGGGCGATTTACGGTGTCATTGGGTCTTCGGGGGCAGGAAAAAGTACGCTTATTCGTTGCGTCAATCTATTGGAGCGTCCTACAGAAGGCAGCGTTGTGGTTGACGGCGTTGATCTCAACACGCTTTCCAGTAACCAGCTGACCTTAACACGTCGTAAAATAGGCATGATCTTTCAACACTTTAACCTGCTGGCGTCGCGCAATGTCTTTGATAATATCGGCCTGCCGCTAGAGTTAGCCGGTGTCAGTAAGCAAGCCATTAAAACCAAAGTAGACAGTCTGCTAGAACTCGTCGGTTTAAGTGATAAAAAAGAGAGCTACCCTACCAATTTAAGTGGTGGACAAAAGCAGCGTGTCGCGATTGCCCGTGCCCTGGCATCAGATCCTAAAGTTCTGCTGTGCGATGAAGCAACAAGTGCTCTTGATCCAGCCACGACCCAATCTATTCTTGAGCTGTTACGCAAGATCAATAAAGAGTTCAATCTGACAATTTTACTTATCACCCACGAGATGGCCGTTGTTAAAAGCATCTGCTCTCATGTGGCAATCATTGGCGATGGCAAACTTGTCGAGCAAGGTGCCGTAGGCGATATTTTTGCCCACCCTAAGACGGAGCTTGCCCGTCAGTTTATTCGCTCAACATTAGACCTTTCTATTCCTGCAGATTATTCAGCTCGCTTGTCTGACACCGAGACTGAAAACAGCCACCCCCTGGTGCGCTTGGAGTTTACTGGTGCGTCGGTTGATGCTCCCATTATCAGTCAGGTCGCCAGAGAGTTTAATCTTGATATCAGCATTCTTAGCTCCAATATGGATTATGTCGGTGGTATTAAGTTTGGCCTAATGCTGGCAGAGTTTTTTGGCACGCCGGAGTCCACAGAGCAAGCGATCATTTTCCTGAAAGAGAACAAAATTGAAGTAGAGGTGCTCGGCTATGTCGCTTGATATGCTGCTTGAATGGTGGGTTAACAACGACCGTCTCATCGACCTGCTTATAACCGCACTGGGGCAAACGCTTGCGATGGTTGCTATCGCAGGTTTGATCGGTTTTATCTTTGGTATCCCTTTAGGTGTCTTGCTTCATCTAACAAAAGAAACAGGGTTATTAGCTAATAAAGCGACCAACAAAGTTTTAGGGACTTTGATTAATATTGGTCGTTCGATTCCATTTATTATTTTACTAGTCGCTATAATTCCTTTTACACGCATCATTGTAGGCAGCTCTATCGGTACTGCAGCGGCTATTGTACCGCTGACCATAGCGGCGATCCCTTTTATTGCCCGGCTTGTGGAAGGTGCTTTATTAGAAGTTCCCGCAGGATTAGTTGAAGCCGCCCAAGCGATGGGCGCTAAACCCAGACAGATCATCTTAAAAGTGCTTCTGCCAGAAGCATTACCCGGCATTATAAACTCAGCAACCATTACACTTGTCACCCTGGTGGGTTATTCCGCTATGGCAGGTACTGTTGGCGGCGGTGGTTTAGGTGATGTGGGGATTCGTTATGGTTACCAGCGTTTTGATGCTGTCGTTATGATGATCACAATCGTTATTCTGGTTGTACTGGTACAAGCTATTCAATCATTGGGTGATTATTTAGTGAAACGTGTTGATCACCGCTAATATTAAATATAATCAAATAATCAGAGCGTATTTGCCAATAGCTACATTCTAAACAGATGTTTGGCAGATATCTTTGATATAGGAGTAAATATGCTGAGTAAAATTAAAAGTCTTCTTACCGTCACGGGTCTAACCTTAACCGTATTGCTTGCCGGTTGTAATGACAAAGATACTGAAGTGGACATGAGCAAGGTTAAGGTTGGCGTAATAGCAGGCTCTGAAGCCCAAGTGGCAGAAGCTGCGGCTAAAGTTGCCAAAGAAAAATACAATTTAGATGTTGAACTGATCATCTTTTCTGATTACGTAACACCCAATGCAGCATTAGAAGAAGGTTCTATTGATGCTAACGCCTTCCAGCATAAGCCTTATCTTGACCAGCAAATAAAAGACCGAGGCTACCAGTTTGCCATCGCAGGAAACTCCTTTGTTTACCCTATTGCAGGTTATTCCAATAAAGTGACATCCATCGATGAGCTTAGTGAAGGTGACCAGATCGCTGTCCCTAATGACCCAACAAACTTAGCTCGTTCTCTATTGCTACTTGAGCAGCAAGGGCTGATTCAGCTAAAAGAAGGTGCCGGTCTAACAGCAACAGTATTGGATATTGTCAGCAGCCCTAAAAACTTAGAAATTGTTGAGCTTGAAGCACCACAATTGGTTCGCTCTTTAGATGATGTGACACTTGCCGTTATCAATACAACCTATGCAAGTAATATCAATTTGTCGCCAGAGAAAGATGGTGTCTTTGTAGAAGATAAAAATTCACCTTATGTGAACTTAATTGTCGCACGCAAAGACAATGTTAATGCAGAGAATGTACAAAAATTCGTTCAGGCATATCAGTCTGAAGAAGTGTACCAAGTGGCGATGGACGAGTTTAAAGATGGTGTTGTTAAAGGCTGGTAGTAGCGAGTAGTAAACAGCCTGGCTAATAAACATACTCCTATTCAGACAACATCACCCTTATTCATATAGCTCTACCATTGACAAGGAAACAAACATGCTAAGTAAAAAAATTGTAAAACTATTATGCACACTGCCCTTATTATTAGGGTTAGCGGCATGCAATAATGATGACGCTAAAACGATAAAAATTGGTGCCACCGTTGGCCCCCATGCTGAAGTAGTAGAAGCTGTTGCGGTAGAAGCAGAAAAGCAGGGATTGAATGTTGAAGTTGTTATCTTTTCTGACTACATCACGCCCAATGCGGCATTAGCCGATGGCAGTCTGGATATGAACAGCTATCAGCACCAGCCGTTCCTCGATAACTTCAATACCAATAGCGAACAGAAGCTGGTATCGGTGGGTCAGTCTATCCTGATGCGCATGGGGATTTATTCATCTAAATACCAGTCCATTGCAGATCTACCTGATCAGGCCCGTATCTCTATTCCGAATGACCCAACCAATGGTAGCCGAGCATTAATTCTACTCGCTGATGCAGGGTTGATTACCCTCAACGAAAATACTGCTGCTAAAGCGACACCTTATGATATCGCTGAAAACCCAAAGCAGTTTGAGTTTGTAGAAGTTGAAGCGGCACAGCTACCGCGTACTTTAGATGATGTTGACGCATCGGTTATCACCATGAATTACGTGATGTCTTCCGGCTTAAACCCTGCTGAACAGGGCATCTACCTAGAGTCAGAAGATGCTAAGTTCGCCGTTATGCAAATTGCGGCTCGCGCGGAAGACAAAGACAATGAAACCTACAAAAAAGTTGTCGAGATTTTCCAATCACAAGCGATCCAGGACTTTGTAAGCAAAACCTACAAAGGCACCATCGAAGTAGCGCGCTAATCCATATCAAGTCAAACCGGCTCATTCGATAATGCCCAGCCTATAACGTTTATAGACTGGGCATTAAACCCTTCCTTACCGCGAAAAACCGAAACCAATTAACCAAAAAATGAGGCAGTGATTGCAAGAACGTCTAAGTAACCTCCTGGGTCAGTCGTTTAACTTATAGCCAGCGCCTTACTTGTAAGCAATAACCATCAAATTGTTTAGGGAATTTCTCTCTCAGGATGCGTTCTTCCGGTTTAATTTGGAAAACGGTGATGTAGGCGATAAACAAGGGTAAATCAATCACCACGGCGGATGATCCCCAATAACAACCCCAAGCCATTAACAGGCAGGCTAGCCCGATATACATAGGGTTACGGGTAAAGCGATAGATGCCCGTTGTCACCAACACACTCGCTTTTTTGGGTGCTAAAGGATTGATGGTGGTATGGGCTTTATGGAAACCATAAAGCCCTGCTAGGTCAAAACTAATACCGATACCTGCAAAAATACAGGCCAAGATTAGACGACCATTTTCACCCAAGGGTAAAGAGGGAAAAACCGGAGCCGCAAGATAGATCGCTACGGCCAAAAATAAGGCAACCACCGGTGGGGGTACTTTCAGTTCTAGCCAATGCATAGCAATCTCTTATCCGTTAGGTTATCCAGGGTAAACCTGATAAAAGCCATCCTGCATCATAAGTTTTAATTTAATGCCGTACAGCTCACTAAGGTTTTCTGCTGTTAGCAGATCAGCTTTACTACCATCGGCAATAATCTGCCCTGCTTTCATAAAGATAATACGTTCAATCTCCGGCACAATTTCCTGTACGTGGTGGGTGGCGATCAGAAGATTTGTCCCCTGCTGTACCAGTTCACGCATAATGGCAACCAACTCAAAAGAAGCCTGCAAGTCTAGGCTATTGGTTGGTTCATCAAAGATTAGAGTGGAAGGCTTATGAATTAAAGCCCGAGCCAACAGCAAACGCCGTTGCTGACCGGTAGATAGCCGCTGAAACATCGTATCTCTGAGATAATCTAAATTTAGCGCCTCGATCACTTCATCCACCCGTTGCTGCTGGGCGTCGTCAAGCGTTAGATGGCTGTGCACGCCAATCGCACCAAATAAACCAGAGGCAACCACATCTCGCCCCTTAGTGTATGGTGTGTAAAACTCTTGTAAATCTTGGGATACAACGCCAATCCACTCACGCAGCTGCATCAGGTTGATATGCTCCTGCCCTTTAATCAAGAGCTCGCTGTCTGGTTTTTGTACATGGTAAATTTCACGGGTAAGCAATTTTAGTAATGTCGATTTACCGCAGCCATTTGGACCTAGGATAGCAACACTTTCATCAGCCTTTAAGGTTAAGTTAAAACCTTCTAATACCTTACGTTCCCCCCTAAAAGCGGTAATATTTTTAAGCGTTGCAAGTGGCGTTGAGGACATATTGATTTAAGCCTTATGGATGGGTTAGTTATTAATTAACATTATTGAATGCGTTAGTATTCAGAGCTATAAACGCCAAGCCTTGGCCAAAATATTTTTCTTTATGGCTTATTACAGATCATCACCTTCAAGGGCATGTAGCAGCAGTCTAAGGCTTTGGTTTAGCGTTTTCAGAGTATTATCATCCAGTTTAGCGATCAGGTTAAGACCATTTTGAACATGATGAGGCAAAACCGTTTCAATCAGCTCAAAACCCTTATCGCTGAGTTTAACCAACTTGCTGCGGGCATCCTCAGGATTTGGTAGACGCTCAATTAGTCCTTTTTTCTCCAACTGCATCATACGATTGGTCATAGTGCCGGATGTAACCATAAGCGTTGAGAACAGCGCCGTAGGAGCTAAACAATAGGGTGCACCGGAGCGACGCAATGTCGCCAGTACATCAAACTCAGGCTGGTTGAGGCCATACTCCAAAAAAACCTTTTCGACCTTTGGTGATTGCAGGGCAGAGGCTCGCTTCAATCGACCTAAAACTTCCATTGCTTTTAGTTCTAGCTCAGGCTTTTCACGCCGCCACTGACTAATGATGTGATCAACCGCATCAGGGGTTGGTGTTTTCATATTTTTATTTTTCCCTGTTTTCTTCAAAATATTCCCACATCATTTTATCTTGACTTCAAGATAAAATAACATCAAGCTGAAACTATCTTAACATCAAGACAAATTGATTTCTCCGAATTATCGAGGAAAACCATGCACACGTTCATATTACTTTTATTAACAGCTTTAGGGCCAGCGAGTTGGGGCAGTACGTATATTGTCACATCGGAGTATTTACCCGAGGGTATGCCCTTTACAGCGGCAGTAATACGTTGTCTTCCGGCAGGTTTGCTGTTAATTGCATTCAGCCGCTACCTTCCACAGCGCACAGAGTGGCCTAGGCTCATTGTACTTTCAGCACTCAATATTGGTTGCTTTCAGGCGCTACTTTTTGTTGCAGCTTACCGGCTGCCAGGTGGTTTGGCCGCAGTAATCGGGGCCATACAACCTTTAATCCTTCTATTGTTGGTTTGGTTGCTACAAAAACAACCTCTCAAATGGCTTGCACTGTCTGCCTGTATCACAGCCATTATCGGTATGGCTCTACTTATTCTCACACCAGATAGCCAGACACCGTTTAGAGCGTTTGCCTTTGACTGGGACTCTATCGGCATTACCGCTGCTAGTGTTGGCGCTATCAGCATGGCTCTTGGCGTCTATTTCTCTAAATACTGGCAAGTACCGGAAAACCAGAAACCAATGGCGTTAATGGCATTAACGGGCTGGCAATTAACATTAGGTGGCTTAATGCTACTACCTCTTTCATTACTCCTAGAACCTTCTATGCCAAAACTAGAGGTAGCAAATCTACTGGGCTACGGCTACCTATCTATATTCGGCACGTTGATCGCGTATTTACTTTGGTTCCGGGGAATTCAGCAGCTCCCCCCTGTACTAGTCTCATCATTAGGCCTACTAAGCCCCTTAACAGCGGTTACTTTGGGCTGGTTATTTCTAGACCAAATTATTGAAGGCTGGGCACTTTTTGGATTTTTACTCGTGATTTTCAGCATCTTGGTAGTACAGCTTTCTCCGTATTTAACGCGACCTAATCAGCAGAAAAAACCTCTACAGCCTAGTGATCTTTTTGACTGAAAACATCTACTTATTAACCCATTTCTAATCCTTTACATACACTTCTTTTACAGGAAATATAACAATGAGTTTGACCATACTAGACGCTATCAAGCAACGTAAATCTGTTAGTAAATACCAAAAAGATGCAGTTCTAGACCACAGCACTCTTAATGAATTGATACGGTTAGCGGGCTGTTCACCATCGGCTTATAATCTGCAAAACTGGCATTTTATAGCCGTCATATCGGATGAGGGAAAAGCGCTACTAAAAGCCGCTGCTTTCGGCCAACCTCAGGTAGAAACAGCTGCAGCTACCTTTATTGTTTGCGGCCAAGTACAAGCCCATAAAACCCTCCAGAAACGACTCTCCCCATCCGTTAAGGCTGGTACTATTCCAGCAGATATTGCCAACGCATGGGTAGCTGCGGCTTCTCGAAGCCATGAGGGTAATTTTCAACTGCAGCATGAAGAAGCTATTCGCTCAGGATCACTGGCCGCAATGACGCTGATGTACGCGGCTCAGGGTATGGGGCTTGCTTCTGGAGCCATGGGAGGCTTCGATGCAGAGCAGATTAAGAAACACTTTCCACTGGGTGATGATGATATACCTGTGATGCTTATCACTGTTGGTATACCAGAGAAAAATAATTGGCCTCAAAAAGAAAGACGGCCTGTCGAGGAAATACTCACGTTGGCTTAAGCCTCATTCTGATACAACCACAGCGACCACGCACCATAAAGGAACATAAATTCAACAAAAAAACGAATCAATGCACTACAAAATAGCCAAAATAGCAGCAATATCCTCTAAAAAACCAGGCATGATAATTGCTTTAAGCTATACACAACGTGTACTATCGTTGCTCCTTATTGCCCATCCCAGAGATCCTGGGTTTGGGCTTTTTTACGAGGTGGGAGATCCCCGCTAAGTGAGGCTATTATGCTATCCCCTATCATGCGTCCTATTAGACAGTACGATTCTTTTGGTTTTGTTAAACGCTATTACAGTTTATTTGAAGGCTGTTTTTTAGTGGCTCTTGGTATTTGGTTTTTAAAATCTGCCGGCCTTTTGGTTAGCGGTACAGCAGGCTTGTCTCTGTTACTAATGAACTGGATACCCGATATCAGCTTTGGTTTACTGTTTTTTCTGATTAACCTGCCTTTTTTTGCACTGGCGCTTAAAACTCAGCCAATAGGTTTTGCTCTGCGTACACTGCTGGCAATGACGACAGTTTCTGTCTTGTCTGATCTTATGATCTTACATATCCAGCTAGAAACCATGCCAAAGGTTATTGCTGCGTTTGCAGCCGGTGGTTTAGTGGGCACTGGGCTTCTTATCGCATTTCGCGAGGGTGGTTCTTTAGGCGGGATCAATATTTTATCCCTCTATCTTGAACAAAAATATCAAATCCACTCAGGAAGATCTTTAATGTGGTTTGATATTACGCTGTTGTTAGTGGCCGCAGCCTCTATCAACCTAGAGCAGATTGGCTACTCTTTATTATGCTTTTTGGTGATGAGTTCGGTGCTACGCCGCTACCATAGACCAAACCACGCTAAAGTGAAAAAAGCGCTCGCTTAAGCCTGATACAAAAATGGCCCCGTAGATACGGAGCCATTTTTACTGATTGGTTTCGGCCAATGCTCTAATCCGTACGTTCTGACCTTGTGATATGGCCACCAGCGGCTTCGGCTTCTAATACGCCTTGAGGTGTATTAGGCATCGCCCGCGTTTGTTGGTTTAACTGATGAATTTGAGATGCATTACCTAGATCTCGCTCGCTGGTAATCGCTGCGATAGATTCACGATCTTTTAGGAAGGCAATTACATCTTCTTTGATCTTAAAGAGTTCATCATCAGATTTGTGCATTTCAAGAACCTGCCTTGGGTGCTCTAGATTTTTAGCCCCAATACCTGCGAAAGTTGATGTTACTATTTTTGATACGATAACCCACGGTGTAATACTGCTTCGTACCAGTGTGTTTTCAGATTGCGTGCTATCGTAGATACCTGAACCCGTTGAGATTTTAGATTCTGAGAAGGTGCCTTCGCACTTAAAATAGATCAACAGAGATTCAAACTGAATTTCAGCATAAAAAATATGCGCCGCACTGCTTAATAACGAAGCGAAAGACTTTAACAAGCTACCTAAAAGAAGCAGTGTTAAGCCACTGGATAGCAAGGCTACCAGTGCTTTTAACTCGTCTTCTTTTGAGCTATCACTTAGGGCGCTCAAGTCATCGGGGAAAATCCTGTGAAGGTCAACACACAGATAAGCTAAAAAGAAGGTGCAGACCGCTGCAGAGACAAAAAGCACATTCCCCAAAATAAGCGACAGCCCTCTAAATTTACCAAATACAGGGCCGTAATCAACAGGATGTACTTTAGGTTGAATCTCTTGAATTAACTCACCTTTAAAGCCCCCTTTGCCCTGTACTTGCTCTTCAAGCTGCGGGTCTAATTCACGATAAACGCGGTTAGGTACTTCTTTATAACGACGGTTAGCCATCACAAGATTGTCTAGATTGATAAAGATCTCGTTAGGGTGAACCGACTCTTGCCAGTTTTCACGCAGCTCTGAAACCTCTGTTACGGGGTTTACGGTTTGGCTTCGTTTACCGATCAAGGTAAAAAACAGAAAGCTTCCTGTCGCCGCCAAGACTGCGGTCGCTAAGAAAAACAAACCAACATTAACCGAGGGAATAAACGCGGCAAGCGCATCCCATTGCTGCATATCAAAATGGGTATTGTTTGCCAACCAAGCCAAGCCAAAGCCAGAAGCAACGGGCAGGACAATAGACACCGAAATAACACCAGCAAGGTCAGATGAACCTAACGATTCAATATTTTTTTCCGCCCTGCGAGACACCGGTAAAGAAGCTTTGCGCCAGACAAGTAGCAGATAAATCAGTAAGACAAAGGAATAGACTGGGAAGATTTTCTCCCCCAGCTCCCCAGCCAGCCCCGTAAGGGAAACAAAAGCGGCAAAGCCATAGGAGACTAAAGCAACAATTGATTTAACCCATGCACCGATCAAACGCTGGGTCATATTACGGATGGGGTAAGGCAAGAACAGTAGCTTGGGAAACAGCGTGTGAACCATGCGTGCCATAAAGCCCTGGGGCTCGACAAAGGTTGAGTTTTTACGACCAACCAACATCTCTTCAAGATTTTTAGCGGTATAAGCCACGGTGCTCTTTTCTTGCTGAGCCGCCTCGCTCTCGGTTTTACTGTAGTTATACGCCAATGATGTCGGGTGATTGCGACCCACAAAGTATCTTAAAATCGCAAAGATACCAGAGCCTGTATCTTTTAGCCCCAGCGTTAATAGGAAAAGCCCGAAACCAACCAAAATCCAGCCGTTTATTTGGCTCTCTTTTACAATGGCAACGGCACTAAATAATAAATAAAGCCCTAAACCCGCGGAGATAACCCCCCGCACAGCCGTGACACGACCTTCATTCTTAAAGGGGTTTTTAAGCCCTAAATCTATCGACCCATAATCAAAAGCCACTCCGCTCTTCCTCCAAGGTAAATCCAACTACCACTATGCCAAGGTTAAGCTGAAATCAAGATCACCTAACCTTGCCATAAACCACTAACGCTCAAATTAAGATGCCGGATTTTATAGGACATTGAGCCTCGCAGATACAGGTTTAAGCGGATCGTTCTGCTTTTTTATCAAAGGGACAAACCAAAAAGCCCTGTGCAATGAAAATATCTAGATTATAGACTTCTTCAAATCACAGGGCTTAAATAACAGAACTTAAGTGACAAGGCATCAGCCTCATCTTTAAACGAGCAAGGCTAAAATTAGGCTGCTGTTAATCCTGTTTTCTCGATTAGCATACTGGCCGCAGCCAGTACCGCATTCAGGTTCGCCGCTACCGTATCTTCACTGATCGCCACGCCAGCACAGGTTTCGTCACCAAGTTTCACCTGTACATAGGTTACTGCTTTAGCATCACTGCCCGCTGACAGCGCATGTTCAGAGTATTCCGTAATTTGTACCGGTTGTTCAATATAGGCGGATAGCGCTTCGGTTAAAGCGTGAATCGCGCCGTTACCATCACCGCTCAAATCAACAACCTGCTCACCACAACGGATTGTGGCATTCAGGAAGTCCTGATCGCTACGCTCCAATTTATAGGTTACCAACTCGAACTGACGCTCAGTATTCAAGTAATGCTGCTGGAATAACTCAACAACCTCACTCTGTTTGAGTTCACGGGCTTGGGCTTCGGTATGTTTTTGCACCTTACCGGCAAACTCGATCTGTAACCAGCGGGGTAGTTTCAAGCCCAGCTCCGCTTCCAAAATATAAGCAACGCCGCCTTTACCGGACTGGCTATTAATACGAATAACCGCTTCGTAGCTACGACCCAAATCTTTCGGGTCGATAGGCAGATACGCCACTTCCCAAGGCTGAGAGGTATCATATTTGCTCAAGCATTTTTTAATCGCATCTTGGTGACTACCGGAAAATGCGGTATAGACCAATTCACCAATGTAGGGGTGACGGGGATGAACTTCCAAATTAGTACAGGCTTCATACACCTGAATAATTTCTGTCACATTCGCTAGATCCAACTCAGGATCAACACCTTGGCTGTATAGATTCATCGCCATGGTGATCACGTCCATATTACCGGTACGCTCACCATTACCCATCAAGGTGCCTTCAACACGGTCGGCACCAGCCATTACGCCCATTTCAGCCGCTGCAACAGCACAGCCACGGTCATTATGAGTATGCATACTAATTTCTAGGCATTCACGGTGCTTAATATGACGACAGAACCATTCGATCTGATCCGCAAACACATTCGGTGTCGACATTTCAACGGTCGCAGGCAGGTTCAGAATAATTTTACTCTCAGGGTTTGGCCCCCATTCCGCGACAACCGCATCACAAACTTCAACGGCAAAATCAAGTTCTGTACCGGTAAAGCTCTCAGGAGAGTATTCCAAGCGCCATTCGGTGTCCGTGTGCTTGGCAACACGTTCTTTCACCATACGCACGCCATTAACGGCGATATCAACAATTTGGTCACGCTCTAAACAGAAAACCTGTTCACGCTGAACCGTAGACGTTGAGTTATAAACGTGAACAATCGCCTTCTTAGCACCTTTCAACGCTTCAATGGTACGGTCGATCAAGGCTTCACGGGCCTGAGTCAACACCTGAACCGTCACATCGTCAGGAATCATGTCCTCTTCGATCAAAGCACGAACGAAATCAAAGTCTGGCTGAGACGCCGCCGGAAAACCTACTTCGATCTCTTTAAAGCCAAGTTTAACCAGTAGCTGAAACAGTCGCTTCTTCTGCGCAACCGTCATCGGGTCGATCAACGCTTGGTTACCATCACGCAGGTCAACACTGCACCATGTTGGTGCCTTGTCGAGAACCTGATTCGGCCATTGGCGGTCAGGCAAGTTGATAGTTGGAAAAGGACTGTATTTCTTGTGGTCAAAACGGCTCACGGCGAGCTCCTTACGTGTATTTGCCATAACGCGTTATCATTTTTAATGGTTGCGTTTGGTCGGTCTTAATTCAGTTATCACTCTGGTTTTGTAATCACTTATCGCTATCTGAGATAAAGAAAGCGTTGGCAGGTGCAATACGCCGCCCTTATTCGGCAGGCTCTTTTGAAGCACTGTATTGCACAAGGTAATTCCCCTTATGAGGTAGGCCCAGTACTGCCAACGGAGACAGTATATAAAAATTGTCCTGCATCAGGATTGCTAATTTACGCCAAAAACCATAGATTTCGCAATATTATTCCAAAAAAAATACCATTTGAGCAATTTTATTTTTCCTCTATTCTTAAGTTATAAGATGAGCACCAAAATAATCAAAAAAACCGCAATTTTAAACCTGTTGAAAACCCGAAAGAAGATCGAGAAAAGCCCGCGTAAAGCCAGCAAAAAATAATCCAAGGAGCCTCATCCATGATAAAACTTGACCGTACCGACCGCCGTATTTTAGAAGCCTTGCAGGAAGACAGCCGTATCAGCAACCAAGATCTAGCAGAAAAAGTGGGGCTATCGCCATCACCTTGCTCTCGTCGGGTAAAGCAATTGGAAGATGCAGGGTTTATCGAACGCTATGTGGCTCGCTTAAACCGCTCTAAACTGGATTTAAAGCTGACGGCATATATTCAGATCGCTTTAGATCGACATACACCAGATCGATTTGAGGCTTTTAACAACGTCGTCACTCAATGCCCTGAAGTCGTGGAATGCCATCTGGTCACAGGGCAAAGCGCAGACTATACCGTGAAGGTTGTTGTGCCGGACATGGAATATTTTCAGGCTTTTTTGCTGAATACGATTACTCAAATTCCCGGGGTTACCGGCGTACGTTCCAGTTTTGTAATGAAACGTGTTGTCGATACCACCGCCGTTTCACTACAGCATCTGGGATAAGCTTAGATCGTTACTTATTATATGCCTAAAACATCCCTTAAAGTGGGTATTTAGGGTAGAATGCCGCCTTTTGTCGCTATCTTTAGTTTTAGCTAACAACTTTCTCCTTCCGCTTATAAGCCGTCACAGGAACCTGATATGTCTGAGTCAAAACCGCCCAAGTCATCTAACGTACCCAACCCTTGGATGAAGGCTAAAGCGATGCAAAAGAAAAAAGTGACCGGCCTGCATCCAAGAAATCCCCATCAAGGCAATGACTCTCACAACAAGTATGACTTTCACCGCCTGTGTCAGCTGGTGCCTGAGCTAAAAGAAAAGCTAACAACGACACCACGCGGTGATACGTCGATCGATTTTAGCGATCCTGTGGCCGTAAGGGATCTTAACCGTGGTCTTTTATATCAATTCTACGGTATTCAATACTGGGATATTCCTGCGGGTTATCTTTGCCCTGCGGTGCCGGGGCGTGCGGACTATATCCATAATGTTGCTGATCTGCTGATGGCCTCAGGCCAACGCAGGGAGCCGCCTAAAGGTAAAAAAATTAGCGTATTGGATATCGGTGCTGGCGCTAACTGCATTTACCCTATTATTGGTAGCCGAGCTTATGGCTGGTCGTTTGTCGCGGCGGATTCTAACGCGGTGGCTTACAACACAGCGAAGCAACTCGTAAAAATGAATCGCAACTTGTCGGGGCGCATCCGTTGTCGTAAGCAGCTTGATGAGCAGCATATTTTTCACGGTATCATCCAGAAGAAAGAGGTGTTTGATCTCACCATATGCAACCCTCCATTCCATGCCTCGGAAGAAGACGCTCAAGCCGCCAGCCAGCGCAAGGTAGACAATCTAAACAAAGTCGATAGAGACGTGGATACGGATACCCCTCAAAGCAAAGCCACCCTAAACTTTGGCGGCCAACAGCCAGAGCTTTGGTGTGAAGGCGGAGAAATGGGTTTTCTCAACACCATGATCACCGAAAGTAAAGACTTTGCGGGTCAATGCCTATGGTTTACCAGCTTGGTATCCCGCAAAGAGCATATCCCAGAATTACAACAGCTTTTAGCAGACGCTGGTGTTGCCCAAGTTAAAGTGCTGGAGATGGCTCAAGGCAATAAAATCAGCCGTATCATCGCTTGGAGCTTTTTAACCTCCGAAGAGCATCTAGAATGGTCAGAAATCAGTTGGGATGCCCCCCTTGGACAGATAAGAGATGCCGCTGAGCTTGGTGATGGTGGTGATGAAGAGCTTGATGGTGATGATAAAGCGCTAGACGCTGAAGACCTTGAACAGGACGATCTAGAGCCAAACAATGATTGATGATCCACTGTTTTATCTGGTGGCTATTCCTGCGGTATTAATCGTCGGAATATCAAAGGGAGGTATGGGCGGTGGCTTAGGTATGGTCGCCGTGCCGATTCTTTCACTGGCGATCCCCCCTTTTCAGGCCGCTGCCATTATGCTGCCGATTCTGTGCGTTATGGATCTGATTGGGCTGTGGGGGTTTCGCGGCCATTACGATAAAACGAACTTAAAGATTATTCTACCGGCAGCCATCGTCGGCATTCTATTAGGCGCGCTAAGTTTTAGCCACCTAACCGAGAATCATATCAAGCTGATGATCGGCTTAATCGCAACGCTTTTCACGCTCAACTACGGCTATCAAAAGCTACGAAAAGCCCCAGAAAAAGTAACCCAAGCCAACCGGCTAAAGGGAAGCTTTTGGGGAATGTTGGCAGGCTTTACCAGTTTTAGTGTTCATGCTGGCGGCCCGCCCATGAATATCTATATGCTACCGCAGAAGCTGGATAAAACGCTCTTTGTCGGTACAACGGTGATCTTCTTTGCTGTCGTTAATTTTACCAAATTGATACCCTACGCATGGTTAGGGTTATTCGACAGTGCCAACCTGATGACCTCGCTGATGCTGCTGATTTTTGCCCCGATAGGGGTTTACTTTGGCATGTACCTGCATAAAAAAATCAATGACTTCTGGTTCTATATGGCCTGCTACGGACTACTGTTTATTACCGGCATTAAACTTATCGTAGAAGCCATTTAATCTAATAGAGATAGAAGCTATTTAGATAGAAGCCATTGAAATCATACCTGCAAGAATGCTCGCCAGTCATCATCCAAAGATTGCATATTTTGATGGCGGCGAGACTCCAAATGACCTTGGCGATCTTCCTTAGAGGCAAATGGCCCTGTATGGCACCAGTTGCAGTACCGATCCGATACCGGTTCGCCCACAGAATGCGTTGGGGCGGTTAATTGCGCCATAAGCGCCTCCGGTGCAGGTTTAACACTCCAATAATAGGTCGTGCCCTTGGTGCCTCGAATCTGTTTATCACGATCCACATTACGAATGCGATAGCCGGTAAAACGCTGTTGATCAAAGGGGCATTGCCCCAGTAGCTGCACCGCTTGTTTTTGCTGCGTCATCAAATCAAGATGAATGCCGCACTCTAAATCCCATTGGCTATAGGGTTTAAGATCTTTTGAGCTAATCAGCGCCAACTGCGCACCGTCTGGATCAAGAAAAAAGTCAAACCCGTGCTTGAGATACAAACGCAGCAAACGGCGATTCAGTAGATTGGTACTTAAGCCACCGGCCCGCTCAAAATCTGCTTTGCTGGTAAAGGAAGGAATCAGCGGAAACTGAAAGATTAAAGCATCAAACTGCCCCTTTAGCGTATCCGCCCAAGTAGAAGCATCGGTAATATCCAAGCCGGTATACGCCGCAACACCCTTCTGCTTAAGCTCATTAAAGGCACAGTCTTGATATTTGGCCAGCAGCAGGGCTTCACTATCAAGTACGCTGGCCGTGACAGAACCTTTTTTAGCAGCCAATCCTTTGGCGTTCGGCTCTAATAGCAAAGGGCTCTCTAATAAGAAAGAATCTGCCAGTGACAATGAAAAAGAGAGGTCGCCATCCCCGATGGTAAGAACACGCCAAGTTGGATCAAGATACATGCACAACAGCCAAATAATAGATAAATAGAATCATTAAAAAGCAGGCGAGTCTATCAGACATTGATTAAATGTCGACTAGGGAGCAGGCTAAAAACGAATATCCCAGTCTGTCACTTCGCCTTGCCAATAACTGAGCCACTGCTTATCAATAATCCAACCGGCCTCTGTTGCATGGGGTAATAGCATTCCCCCGGCTCGCCGGTAGTCAGAGAAACGACTTTCCCATGGTGCATAAATAGATTCGCCATTGTAGTTCTGCCGGTAACGCTCCTCTGAGGACGCTTTGATGATTCTAAACTCGTCATCAAAAGTGAAGATCACGCTTACCGTCAGCCCGTTGTCAATTAATGTTGCTTGGGCAGAGCGATTATTAATGGCTTGCCAGTGAACCCCTTGGGAGGGTAGCAATCGCGTAGGAAACCAAGGGGCTTCAGCTAGAAAACGAATTAACTCCCCTTCTGCCAAAGCCCTTGCATCATCCGTTTCTGCAACGGTGATCAAGCCCATTATTTTGGCATGTAACCAGCCTCGGCCACTGCGATAACTATTAATAACGAAAGCATTAATACTGGGGGCCAGACTGACCTTCGCTTGCCAGATAAAGCCCGGCGAATGCATGATGACATCCTGCTGGGCCGTAAACTGTTTCCAAGCAACCCCGTGGTATAAAAGATTAATCCTACCGGCTTGCCTCAGGGTAAGGTCTCGAATTAAAGGCTGTTCTGGGACAAGCGTTTGCTGAAAATAGCGCTGAACCGGCTCAGGTAATCCCTTCAGTTCATGCTCTGGGCGATAGACACTCGATTTTGAAATCTCGGTGAGATCGGGGATTGGCTTGTAAAAATCCTGAACGAGCTGTTGGCTTCGTCGTTGCCATTGAGACTGGCAACCCATGAGAAAAGCAAACACGATAAATAGCGTCGCGAAAAAAATTCCCGCTGCTTTAAACCACATCCTTGTAGTGCTCCCTTGTCTAAATAGTGATAGCCATAGCCAAGCGAAAATACCGGCCTTTGGCTATGGCTAGAGTGCAGCGCACTAGATTAGCAATTTAACCGTTACCTATTGTGATATTTTTTGTGTCTTTTCGTGAGAGGAGTGCTTTTATACCTCGGAATAGTCGGTTATTGGCAAAGCCGTCACCCAGCACCAACATACACGGGGTTAAAAACAGGGTTAACACCGTGGCAAATGTTAATCCGCCAGCGATGGCACTTGAAAGCTGCATCCACCATTGTGTTGAAGGTGCGCCCCACCCTAAAGCATGATCCATCAGGTTAACGTTAACCCCTAAAACCATAGGCATAAGGCCCAATACCGTGGTTAATGCTGTTAGCAGTACCGGTCGAAGACGCATACATCCCGTTTCTAATGCGGCTTCAACCGCCCCTAAACCATCGTGTCGAATGCGGTTATAGGTATCGATCAAGACAATATTGTTGTTCACCACAATACCCGCCAAGGCGATAATCCCCATGCCGACCATCACAATACCAAAGGCTTGCCCTGTAATTAATAAGCCTAATAACACCCCAGCGGTTGAGAAGATAATGGCTGAGAGCACCAGGAAAGTCTGGTAGAGGCTATTAAATTGAATAATCAATATCAACATCATCAAAAGAATCGCCACTAGAAACGCACTCACCAAAAACACCATAGACTCTTTCTGATCAGCGTCTTCACCACCAAAGGTAACGGTGATATTACTGGGTAGTTCACCCATACGAGCCTTTAATGCAATAAGGCGCTCATTAACCTGCTCACCCTCCTGAACATCGCCGGAGATAGTAATGGTGCGCTGACCATCAAGGCGACGCAAAATGCCCGTTTTTGGCGCAGGGGTTAAGGTGACAAAATTGCTTAGAGGCACCAGACCAAAGGGTGTATTTAAGCTTTGCCGATTCAGTTGATCTAGGGTACGGGCGTATTCTGGCAAACGGATGCGAATATCCACCTCATCACTGGCGCCTTCAGGCCGATAACTCGCAAGTTTTAGTCCATTACTAACCAGTTGAACCGCGTTACCCACACTAGAAACCGTTGCACCATATTGCGCAGCTTTGGCTCGATCCACCTCAAAGCGCCATTCGATACCGGGTAGCGCTCGGTCATCGTTCACATCGGCAAAACCACCCAGCTCATCCATGATGGTTAACGTTTGCTCAACGGCCGTGTCAATCTCTTCTGGACTACTGCCACTAATACGAACTTCCACAGGCTTACCGGATGGCGGGCCACCCTCTTGCTTACGGAACTCCAATACAACACCGGCAATATCTTGGGTACGCTCACGCATATCATCCAGAATGGCATTGGCAGGGCGGCGCTGCTCCCAATCGGTAAAGCTGAACTGCACCACGCCGATCACATCTGGCGCTAGCTGACCACTGGGAGCCGCAAACGAGCGAGCATACAAGGCTTCAACCTCAGGCATACCATAAAGCCGAGACTCAATTCTCTGTAGCAGTGCATCTTTTTCGTAAACCGAATAATCCCCTAATGTGCGTACCTGCAACTGAGCGGATTCCGGTTCAACAGCGGGGAAAAACTCGACACCATGATTAAACTTACCATAGGCCGCATAGATCACCGCCATTAAGGCAAGCATCGCCACAAGCGTACTGGACGGGAAGCGCAAACAAAAAGCCAATACACGGCGATAGACTCGCCCTGGGGCGCTTTGATATTGAGCATGGTTCATGTCGATATCGCTAACCGCTGACCGCCCCTTGGTCGCGGCCTGTTCTCGTTTCCCGAACACTTTACCCATCACCGGCAGAAAGATCAGCGCCATCGCCAACGATGCAAACAGGCAGATCATAACGGTGGCGGGCAGGTATTTCATAAACTCGCCCATGACACCGGGCCAGAACAGCAGCGGCAGGAACACCATAATCGTGGTCAAGGTTGAGGCAATAATCGGCCAAGCCATACGACTGGCCGCATGGGCCCAAGCATCTTGACGGGAGAAGCCCTCTTTCTGGTGTCGATCAGCCAATTCCGAAACAACAATGGCACCATCAACCAACATTCCAGCCACTAAAATCAGTGAGAATAGAACGATAATATTCATGGTAAACCCGAGGGAGGACACCACTAAAATACCGGTTAGAAAGGCCCCTGGAATGGTCAGCCCTACAAGAAAAGCGGCCCTAGCCCCCATCGCTGCGAGCATAATAATCAGCACCAAAATAACCGCGGTCATTACATTGTTAAGCAGATCAGAGAGCATACTTTTCACTTCTGAAGACTGATCCATCAGATAGCGCACTTCCAGCTCTGGCGGCAATAAAGGCTTAGCCGCCTCAAATAGCCCTCGTACCTTGTTTACGGTATCAATAATATTGGCACCGGAGCGTTTCTTAATCTCCAACACCACGCCGGGCTGCCCATTAATACGAGCAAAGCCGGTGGGATCGGTAAAGGTTCGGCGAATAGTCGCAACCTCTTTGAAGGTGATGACCTGCTGCCCTGAAACCTTAATCGGCATATTCATCACGTCATCAAGGTTTTCGATCACACCGGGGATTTTAAGGGTCATACGCCCAGCCCCACTATCTAAACTGCCTGCGGCAACGAGCTTATTGTTGTTACTGACCAAGCTATAAAGATCCGCATAATCCAAGTTGTAGCTGTCCATCGCCTGAGGATCGACCACAATTTCCAGCAGGTCTTCTCGGTCTCCGGCGATATCGACCTCTAGAACCTCTGGAATACCTTCAATCTCTTGTTTTAAACGACGGGCAATAAAAATAAGATTTTTTTGATTCACCGGCCCTGATAAACCCACTGACAGCACAGGGAACAGGGCAACGTTGATCTCATGAACCGTTGCTTCATCGGCCTCTTCAGGCAGCTTAGACTGAGCACTATCAACCTTTTCACGTACATCTTGCAGCGCTGTTTTAGGATCAAAGCCCGCATCAAACTCTAAGGTGACAGAGGCATGGCCTTCCCCCGCCACAGAGGTCATTTTCTTAATACCCTCTAATGAGCGCAGCTCTTGCTCCATCGGGCGGGCGAGTAAACGCTCAGAATCCGCAGGGCTGATACCGCTTAGGCTCATCGAGACATAAATAATAGGAATAGTGACATCGGGATTGGCCTCTTTGGGGATCGCTTGATAAGCCGCCAAACCGCCAAAAATCAGCATAATTAAGATAAAGAGCGTGGCTCGGCTGCGATCCATAGCCGCACGAATGATGGTTTCCATAATCAGTTAGCTCCGCGCTTGGCCACAACCTTTTGCCCGTGGGAGACAAAGCCACCCCCTAGGCTAATAACCGCCACCCTATCAGGCAGACCTGTCACCCAAGCGCCATCAGTACCTGTGCTGAGTAATTTAACCGTTTGAAACACAACCTGATCGTGCTCATTAACCCACTTAACACCCAGCTCACCTTTATCACCAAGGCTTAACAGTGCAGGGGATAACTGATGCGCTAAAACAGAGCCAAGATGTATATTTAACGTGGCACTGGCCCCAGCGATACGCTGCTTTTCAGGGTTGTTAAACGCGACCTCAATGGGAAAGCTTCGGGTGCCTGTGCTGGCGGCACTGGCGATAAAGCTGACCGTTCCATTCAAACGGCGACCATCTAACAGATCAATATCAACGGACTGCCCAACGGACACGGCAGCAACATCTTGCTGGGGAATCTCTGCCGTTGCTTTTAGGCGATCAATATTCACCAAGCGCGCCCACTCTTCACCGGCATTCATATACTGGCCCAGTTCAGCATCAAGATAATCTAAAACGCCATCAAAAGGCGCCGCTGGCTGAGCATGGTTCAACTGCTGTTGTGCCATAACTTCGCTGGCACGGGCATTCTCTAACTCACTTTCTAAGCGCAAGACTTCGGTTTCGGTTTGCAGCTTGGTCTTGTAGAGCTTACGGGCACCTTCTAATTGTGATTGCTTTAACCGAACACTCGCTTTGGCGCTCTGTAATTGGGCTTGATATTCGGTTTTAGACAGCTGAATCATCCGCTGCCCTTTTTTAATATGATCCCCCTGTGCCACCCAGACGCTTTCAATCGTACCCGCAATTTGTGTCCGTAAAGCCACGCTACGCCAAGGCTCAATTTGTCCCTGCAGCACCGCTTGTCGATCATAGGCCATCGCCTTTGACACTAAGGTTTCGACTTGAGGCAGAGTCACCGGCTCAGCCGCTTTTTCTGTCACCTCTGGGGCTTCGGCCAATGCTGTATCAACTTGAGCCGTTAAAGCCCAACTTGCAAAACCAATAATAGCGACAGCCGCAGCTGCCTGCGAAAACGTTATCTTCACAGAGCGCCTCAATATTTTAGAGCGAAATAACCTAGTGCAACGCACTTTCTCATTCATTCAAACGAAGCCGGTGGCGGGTACTAGGGCAAATTTTGGATAAAGATTAACAAAAACGAATGACTGACGTAACCAAGCATCATCTTAGAGCCAGCAATTACCAGCAATTAAATGCATCAATTTAGATACATTCATTTCGATGCATCAATACTTATCGATAAAATCGATAACAAATATCGACTTTATCCGTTTTTATTGATTTAAATAGACACCCATAATGCAACCTTACTAACAGAGACTGGATGCTCAGACATGCTGCACTTAATTATTATCACTCTATTAGCCATATTTATTGCCAAAACTCCAGTGATTGCAGAACTCGGCTTAGGCAGCCTGCCCTTGGCTATTCTGCTGGGTATGTTATTTGGAGCATCCAGCCGTATGATTCGACGGGGTGAAACAGAATCAGCCCCGAGCAAAAGCAGCCTGTTCTGCCAGCAAAAGCTGTTACGTCTCGGTATTATCTTGCTAGGGTTCAGCCTGACATTTCAACAGGTGGCTCAACTGGGCTGGCAGGCACTGGTTATCGATATTATCGTGATCTGTACCGTACTACTAACCGGTATCACCGTAGGTATTAAAGTCCTCAAGATGGATAAAGAGCTGGCGGTATTAACCAGTGTAGGAAGTGCTGTCTGTGGCGCCGCTGCCATTATGGCCACCGAGCCGGTGGTTAAAGGCGGTCATCGCCAAGTATCCGTTGCTGTTGCGACCGTGGTTCTGTTTGGCACCCTATCTCTAATCGCCTATCCACTATTATTTAATCTCTTACCCATTGCACCAGAGCAGTTTGGTATCTTTATCGGCAGCACCGTACACGAAGTTGCACAGGCCGTAGCCGCAGGGCAAACCATCAGCCCTGAGGCGTTGCAAACCGCCATTATGACGAAGCTTATTCGAGTGATGTGCTTAGCTCCTGTGGTGGTAGCTCTAAGCTTGCTGCTGTTTAGGGAAAAAAACGATCCAGAGGCCACCCACCAAAGGATTCCTATAGCATTCCCTCACTTTATCGGCTTTTTTATCTTGGCCGTTGTTGTTAACAGCCTTTGGGCACTACCGGAAACTCTGCATGAAGGTTTAACCTTTATCAGCCAGTTCAGCTTAACCATCGCTATGGCGGCCATGGGCTTTAACACCCGCTGGAGCACCCTGCGCCAAGCGGGTTTAAAACCCATTATATTAGCGGCCATACTGTTTATTGTGCTTTTTAGTGTTGGCTTAGGATTAAACCTGCTGCTGTATCCTTAAACATTACGGCAGAAAGAGCCAAACTAGCTCAGTACGTGCTTAATCGGGTGCAGAGGCTTTGGCGGAATATCCCCTAAAGCCTCTGCTATCGAGATCTCATTCACGCGGCACATCGCTTCTAGTGGCAAGTGATTGGCACCTTCTTTAGTAAAGGGGTATTCCAACTCTTCGGACAAGGCATCCAAACCAAAAAAACAATACGCCACTAACGTCGTGAAGAAAGGCGTCAGCCAAAGTGCATTTCCCACTAACCCTAATGGCAATAGAAAGCAGTAGATATAAGCCGTTCGGTGCGCCAACAAAGTGAATGCAAAGGGTAGCGGCGTATTGGACAAGCGTTCAATACCCGCCTGAATTCCCGCGAACTGGGTTAGATGCCTATCGAGCATACTCACCGCCACCGTATCCAAGCGCTTAGCGTGGTACTCTGCGGTAATAATGGCTGATATTTCCCGAAGAATCGCATCCGCAGGGCTGCTACAAGCCAACAGTTCGGCGGTTTTTCTCGCCCCTAACAGGTTGGCAATAGCAGGGCCAGAATCAGAACCAGGACGCACCCCTTGGCATAGTGCATGAGAAAAAGCAGCCACCAAAGTGAGTAAATGCCTACGTGCATCTTCAGGCATCAGTAATAGCTCTGTCGCCCGAGCAATCGAGCGTGTTTCATAGATCAAGTGCCCCCAAATTTTCCGCCCCTCCCACCAGCGATCATAGGCTGCATTATTACGAAAGCCCAAAAAGAGAGACAACGCGATACCCAATAAAGTAAACGGCGTTAAGCTAAACTCGGGTAGATCAAACGTATGGTATTGATACACAAAAACGATAGCGGAAGAAAACAGCGCCAGCAGCACCATCTGTGGAAAGACGCGGGGAATAACAGAGCCACGCATCGTAAATAGCAGGGTTAAAAGACCTGCACGTTTCTGCACAATCAAGAGATGCTCCTTATACTACAAAACAAAAGTGGGTAAGATAGCTCAATCTAAGCAAGTTTAGCATTTTACAATTACGACCCAAGCATCAAATAACGTAAGTAATACAATGCTTTATAAGCAAAAACATTGATACGTAAAGTGCCTTTTTATTATTTAAGTTTAAAACAAGGCCCAAGTATGACCCGCATCGCCATCTTTGCTGATATTCAAAACATCTATTACACCACCCGAGAAATTTATGGTCGAGCCTTCGATTACCGCCGTTTCTGGCAACAGATCGAGCACGAAGGCGACATTATCAACGCCACCGCCTACGCCATTAGTAGCCAAGACACCGGCCAGCAGAAATTCCAACAAGCATTAAAACATATCGGTTTTGAGGTAAAGCTAAAACCCTTTATCCAACGTAAAGATGGCTCCGCCAAAGGGGACTGGGATGTGGGGATTACCTTAGACTTGTATGAACAAGCTGCTAAAGTCGATAAAGTAATCTTGCTTTCAGGGGATGGCGATTTTGACCAGCTTCTAACACGGGTCAAACAGCGATTTGATACGCAAACAGAGGTCTACGGTGTTCCCACGTTAACGGCTAATAGCCTGATACAGAGCTGTGATCATTTTCATGAAATAACCGAAGGGCTACTCGTAGCCAAAAGAAACTAGCGAAACGTTTTTAGCGGCCTGCTTTTAGAGCATTCTGATTAACTCAGCAGCCAGCCGTCATCCATCGGCTGGTGCTGATATGCCAAATAACGCGCACCTTGCTAATAAAAAGCCGGCTATGATGCTTCTTGATCAACCGCAACCCATTCTTTTATACCCTTCGCATCTTGCTGGTTAGCAGGCACTTGCTCTCTTAGCACCACAGGCCGTGCGTGCGATCTTGCACGATCACTCAAAAATATAAACACGCCTAATGCAATCAACAAAAAAGCCGTACTGGATATAATTGCAACGGGGTAATAAAGATTACCGGCCAAATCAAACTGGCTATACTTGATCACCATAATCAATCCCTCCAGCGACAAGGCGACACACACCGTACCGATAAATCGCGGAATCGTCCTTCTGAGACTCGCAACAGGGTCCTCATCCTCCGACTCTTCCCCTGAGTACTCTTTATAAATAACAAGGGCTAACTCAAACACCGCCAAAGCAATAATCCCAGTATTAATACTCCCTAGAAAAATCTGCATAAAGCTAGTGCCTTTAGAGAGATGATCAACAATATCGAACAACAGAGATAAAATAATTGACAGTGCTAACATAAAGAAAATTACGGAAAACAACTTAGCAAAAGTTGAGCGTATTAACAGATTTGTTCGCGTATTCATCTGATGATCCTGTGAAAAAAGATACCAATAAAAAAAGAACCACCCTAGCAGGATTAAGACCGGATGAAAAATTCCATTTAATGCAATCTTTCCCGTCACCTGGGACACCCATAATTTTATCTCGGGCAAACTGCTTCAGCTTTCTGAACTGCCCTGCGGTAATCCTCCATAATTTCACCAGTACTTTAAATCTAGATCGGATGGCTAATGACATACGACGAACTTTAGACTCTAAACCAGAGCTGCAATTTTTCCTTTCGCAACCAATTGAGCTCGGATTGAGTCATATATCCAGTTGAATGCAATCGCGTAAAGTACGAAGAAAACAACAATCCCGGCATCCATCACCAATACAGTCCAAAAGCCAAGTTGAAGCACCCACATCAGTAGCGGGAGCGACACCAGCATCAAACCCAGTTCAAAGCCTAAGCCATGCAGAATACGCGTTTTTTTGGTTCTTTTACTGCGGTCAACACCGTAAATCTTATCGTAACCGTAGTTGTAGGCGTAGTTCCATATCATCGCAATCAATGACAAAGATAACGCCAAACCTGCCATTTTCACCACCCCGCCACCCATAATGTAGGTTGCCGCTACGGCCATCAAAATCAAAGCAACTATTTCAAACAGCACCATGTGTAACATGCGTTCTTTATGTGACATCTTTTTTACTCTCTAGTATGTGTTTCTAGGTTCTATGGGCTAATGACTTGGCCGGATAATATCTATTTAAGTGATAATATAAAGATAGTTACCATCACATATAGTGATAACAAGTATTGAGGGATACCAAATGTACAACATAGATCAGCTGAGAATGTTTATGTATGCCGTTGAATTAGGGTCATTTTCTGCCAGTGCCCGCGAGTTGGGCAAGGTGCAGTCGGCGGTGAGCCAAGGCATCAGTAATCTTGAAATCGATTTTAATGTTCAACTTTTTGACCGTTCGACACGCAAACCAACCCTTACTGCGCAAGGTCAGCAGATCTTTAAGCAGGTCAAAGCAATTATTCTGCAGGTGGAAGATCTCAGCTCTTCAGTCAATGCCATCAATAATCAAGAGGAAGGGCTGCTACGTATTGCATTAGATGATGCGCTGTTACTTCCTTCACTGTCTAAGGTGTTGGACAAATTTAGCCAAACATTCCCAGCGACAGAGCTTGAGTTAATGGCCGCAGCGAGTACCGATGTGAATCGTTTGGTGTCACAAGACCGCGCGGATATCGGCCTCATGTTTACCGACCTAGTTTTCCATGCGGACTCCGAACCGTGCTTTATCGGCAACCTACCTTTTGTTCCCGTGTGCCATCCAAGCCATGCTTTGTCTAAGGTGAGTGTTGCTAAGTTGCCTGATTTAATCCCACATCGCCAGCTCATCCTGCGAGGCAACAAAGGTAAGGTGATTGACCATTTTCCGGTGGTAGCAGGCAAGGTGTGGTGGGCGAACAGCTTTGTCGCCATTAAAGAGATGATTGTGCATAGCTCAGTGGGTTGGGCGTATCTGCCACGTTACTTAGTGGAAAATGAAATCCGACACGGCAAACTTAATCAGATTAACGTCTCGTTTGACCATAAAACATGGTCGCCTCCTGTCGATTTGCTGATATCCAAGAAAACGACGAAAGGGCCAGGCTTACTGTGGCTGGAAGAGCATCTCAAAACTTTGCTCGACTGATTTGCCAAAAGAAGTAATTCTGAACACCCTCAAGTACCGGGCTGCAACTGATCCTGATAATTGACCACCATCGACGTTTGGTTGTAGTCGTAGTGCTTGAACCGAGCCATCACCGCCTCCTGCGTTTCAAAACCCGATCAGACCATAGTTCGGGAGGTTTTTCTACAGTCTGAAGCCCGCAGCATGCGCGGCTTTGCAGTGAAGGCGAAGCCGCAACGAAAAAGCCCTCGCCGTCCCTGCGATTGTTAAATTCACTCTTCGACTCTGAGCGTCAGAACCTCGTAACCATCGGAGGTAACGGCGACCGTATGCTCCCACTGAGCAGATAATTTTTTATCGCTGGTGACGACGGTCCATCCATCTTTCTTCAACTTAACCTTAGCCTTACCCTGGTTAATCATGGGTTCTATTGTAAACACCATCCCTTTCTGCAGAACCAAACCTTTACCGGGCAGGCCATGATGAAGAACCTGTGGTTCTTCATGCATTTCTCGCCCAATCCCATGCCCACAATACTCGCGAACAACAGAATAGCCATGTTTATGGGCGTGGCTCTGAATGGCATGACCAACATCACCAAGGGTCGCGCCAGGCTTTACAACCCGGATCCCTTCCCACATTGCCTCATAGGTTTTATCGACCAAACGCCTAGCGATCGGAGTCACGTTACCGATCATGTACATTTTGCTCGAGTCAGCGATAAATCCGCCCTGCTCCAACGTTATATCAACGTTGATAATATCACCGGATTTCAGCTTTTGAGTGGTTGAAGGAACACCATGGCATACAACGCGATTTACAGAGCTATTCAGAACATACTGATACCCGTACTGACCTTTACTCGCTGGTCGAGCATGTAGCTGATCAATGATGAACCTCTCCGCCAAATCATTGATATCCATCGTTGAGACACCAATTTCGATACGGCCATCAAGGTAATCAAAAACCCTTGCCAGAAGCCGACCGGACTCCCGCATTACACTTAATTCTTCAGCACTTTTTAGTTTTATGCTAGCCACCGACAACCTTCCTTAGGTCTACTTCGGCCAGCTTCATTTGGTCTCGCATGATGTCAGAAAAAGTCATGCTGGGATTCGCCTCAGCGAGCATGCCAATCTTTATCCAATACTCAGCCTGAGCATTGATAGAGCGAACCATAACTGAACTCGCCTTGCGAATCTCCCCATGTAGTTCGTCGTCAATCTTAACAATTCCCATAGCAGTCCTTAATATACGATATGTATACGAATCATATATCTCCGATGCCCGACTGGCAATATGGTCAGCGAGGAATTTAACGAGCTTGTAGAAAAACCTGTTGCTAACCCGCTTTTCCCGCCCACAACTCTCTCTCTGTTGTTTATTTTCGATTGTCGTTTTTTTCAGCAACCCTTGCTTGATTCTGTACTTCCGGCCTTTTCAGGCTTTGGTTGTCTGTAAGACCAGTATCCTGCTGCTTTCAGTGTCTGTGGCAAGCATGTATTTACTCTGTTTTACTGGTTTATATGCCCGTATTTTGCCAGTTTTTCTACATTCGACGTTTGGTTGTCGTCGTAGTGCTTGAATCGAGCCATCATCGCCTCCTGCGTTTCAAGACCCGGTCAGATCATAGTTCGGGAGGTTTTTTACAGCCTGAACACCTCAAACATCGGCGCAGCATGGCTGCGTCCGACAACAGCGCTTATGCAATGTTTCCCAATGCTCGGAGGTTAAACGGTATAGCCTCACTGGGCGGTCATGAAATTCCAGCACATCGAAGCTGGAAAACCCCGCTTTCTCAGCGACCTTCAGCGATGCCACATGCTCAGGCTCTATGATCACAATCACTGAATGGAACAGCCCTTTCCCCAAAGCATAATTCAGAACTGCTCTGGCCGACTCAGATGCCAGTCCCTTATTCCAATAGCGCCTAGCGAGTCGATAGCCAAGGTTGATTTCCTCGACATCAGCGACCATCTCTGGCCCAACACCGCAAAAGCCTATGAGTTCAGCAGCTTTTTTATCGATTAGTGCCCATGGCCCCACACCATGTAACTCGTAACAGGCTAAACACCACTCAATGAACTTGCGGGTAGCGGCCTCATCACAAACGCCACGAACCGAGTGTTTCATCACTTCAGGATCGCTGAGAATTTCGGTCAATACGGGAACGTCCTCGAGAGACAACCGCCGTACAATTAACCTCTCCGTTTCACAAATTTGCACCATCGCCCCCTTGGGCTTAACACTTTAATCATAGGTATGCTCATTTCGCCGGTTTCAATAGTCCGTCAAAATTGAGGAAAGGTTCCGATTAGAAAGGAAAAATCCATTTTCTGATCTGACTGCTTCCCTGCTAATTGCGCTTGCACGTTTTCCATAATGTATTGAACTTGCAGCTTATCTAATTTCCTTAATTAGGTAAACCGCGCATTAAGCCGGTCAAGGCGTGCTTGATTACCGAATCGATATCCCCCTGAGAAGGATTTTAGGATAGCTGATACTTGCCAAATCCGGTATCATGCTCGCGCATTTCAAGGTGGTGAGTATTTACACTTCTGTATTCACTCAGCGCCTAAATATCAGCCTTTAGGATTCCGATGAAAAAGACATTTAAGCTCTCTCACCCTAAGATCAAGTATCCACGTTTGATTGAAGCCGCTAAAAACGAAGCAAAAAAATATCAGAAAAGAGAACGCAACAAACCCCTGCCTAAAGGTGCCGATTTCTGGGATTTTGACTGCAAATTTGGTGCAGATGCCGAAAGTGCTGAAGTTATCCATGTTGCAGAAATTAACGATAAGATCAGCATCGTTGAAGCTCAGGAATGGGAAAGTTTCTATCTAGAAATTATCGCTGTACCGTCTAATCGCGTTTTTGTAGAGCGTGAAGAGGAAGAAGTCGAGGTCGTTGAAAGCAGCGAAAGCCTTGATGAAGGTGACGAGCATGAAGAAGGTTTCGGCTTTGACGCTGACGAATTCGAGCGCGAGCAGATGGAAGACCCTTTTGCCGATGATGATGAGTTCAAAGAAACCAAGTAAGAGGCTGAATCTCTAAGCCTAAGTAAAAGATCAAGATAAGCGTAAAATCAGGCTCTTTGAAGAGCTCATTAAGTCCAAAAGCGCTAATAAGCCAGATCCCATGATCTGGCCGATCCGCTAAAGAATAACGCCCCTCTGTACGCTAGCTCACCGAACGCATACAATTAGCAGCATTTTCCAACATGAATTAAGCCAGAGACCGTATTTATGCGCGCCAGTCAGATTCTAATTTCCACCCTAAAAGAAACTCCTGCTGATGCTGAAGTAATCAGCCATCAGTTGATGTTACGTGCCGGTATGATCCGTCGATTGGCTTCAGGCTTGTACACTTGGCTGCCGTTGGGTTTGCGTACCCTGCGTAAAGTTGAGCGCATTGTGCGCGAAGAGATGGACAAGGTTTCTCAAGAGGTTCTAATGCCTGCAGCTCAACCTGCAGAGCTTTGGCAGGAATCTGGCCGCTGGGAAGAGTACGGCCCTGAGCTACTACGCTTTAAAGACCGTCATCAACGTGAATTCTGTGTGGGCCCAACCCACGAAGAAGTAATCACGGATATGGCCCGTAAAGAGATAAAAAGTTACAAGCAGCTGCCGGTAAACTTCTATCAGGTACAGACTAAATTCCGTGATGAGATCCGTCCACGTTTTGGTGTGATGCGTTCCCGTGAATTTATCATGAAGGATGCGTACTCCTTCCACGCCACTCAGGAATCCTTACAGGAAACCTACGAGGTGATGTATCAAACCTACTGCAATATCTTCGATCGTTTAGGTTTGAACTACCGTCCGGTACTGGCAGATAACGGTTCTATTGGTGGTGAAGGCTCCCACGAATTTCACGTACTGGCAGAGTCCGGTGAAGACGATATCGTCTTTAACACCGAAGGCACCTACGCCGCTAACATCGAAAAAGCGGAAGCGGTAGCCCCACAGAATAAAGCGGATGCGCCGACTGAGGAGATGACCTTAGTCGACACACCAAACGCAAAAACTATTGATCAACTGGTTGAGCAGTTCAACCTACCGATCGAGAAAACCGTTAAAACATTGATCGTAAAAGCGGCAGAAGAAGCCGATGCGGAGTTTGTGGCTTTAATCGTGCGCGGTGATCATACCCTTAACGAGATCAAAGCTGAAAACCTATCGATTGTCGCGGCACCCCTGACCTTTGCCACCGATGAAGAGATCAATGCGGTCATGGGCGCAGGCCCCGGTTCCCTAGGCCCAATCAACCTTAGTATTCCGTGCATTGTTGATCGCGCGGTTGCCGTTGCCTCTGATTTTAGTGCGGGTGCCAATATCGAAGACAAGCATTACTTTGGACTCAACTGGGGGCGTGATTTAGAGCTGCCACAGGTTGAAGATATTCGTAACGTGGTTGAAGGGGATATTAGCCCTGATGGCCAAGGTACGCTTTCGATCAAACGCGGTATTGAAGTGGGTCATATCTTCCAGCTGGGCACTAAATACAGCGAAGCGATGAACGCCACGGTTCTCGGTGACAACGGTAAGCCAGTGCCAATGACGATGGGGTGCTACGGTATCGGTGTAACCCGCGTGGTTGCCTCTGCCATTGAGCAAAACCATGACGAGAACGGTATTATCTGGCCAGAAGCGATTGCACCATTTGAGATCGCCATTGTACCGATGAACGCTCACAAATCTGAGATGGTGCAAGAAGCCAGCGACAAGCTGTACGCCGAGCTAAAAGCTGCCGGTTACGATGTGCTGCTGGATGACCGCGACAGTCGTCCGGGCTTTAAATTTGCCGATCTTGAATTGTTAGGTGTACCACACCGTATCGTGATTGGTGAGCGCAGCCTAAAAGAAGGTCAGCTGGAATACCGTGGCCGCCGTGATAGCGACAACACCATGATCGATCAGGCAACCGTTATGGATTTCCTGAAAGATGCCTTTGCTAAATAGTCCGTTAAAGACGAAACATTAGCGATGAGAAGCGCCCAAGGCTTAGCCCAGCTTGGGCGTTTTTGCATCCTAATATCCACCTTTCAAAGCCGCCCATACCTAGCCAAAAAATCCCAAAACCTAACGGCCACCCTCTGCTTTGTTCTACTGATATTTTTTTCGCAAACGATCGCCCAAGCCTCTCAAATCACCTTGGCTTCTCAAACTGCCCAGGCCTCTCAAAAAGCCCCTGACCCTGAATTGATTCAACAGTTAAAACAGAGCACACAAAGCGACAGCTTTAAAGATGCTTTCTCTGCCCAAGTGTGGCTAATGGATATGAGTCAACGGCTTAAACCCTATATGCCCGATGCCAAGCAGCGCCTTGTTTTCTTACGTCAATTACACCAAGAGGCTTACCGGCACGGTATTATGCCCGAGCTAATACTGGCTTTAATCGAGGTTGAAAGCCACTTTAGGGCCAAAGTAACCTCCTCTGCCGGTGCTGAAGGGCTGATGCAGGTGATGCCGTTTTGGCGTAAAGAGATTGGTCGCTCCACAGATAATCTATTTGACCCAGCGACCAACCTAAAATACGGTTGCGCCATACTGGCTTATTATCTAAAAAAAGAGCATTACGATGTCACCCGAGCCTTAGCCCGTTACAACGGCAGCCTAGGGCAAACCATCTACCCTGAAAAAGTAATGCGTGCTTGGGCCCGTCACTGGCAACCTCGATAGCGCTTAAGTGTCAAAGATAAGATGGGCAGCAGCATCCCTTTATTCCATAATGTAACAGACTGTCTTCTGCCCTTGGGTATAAACAACCCTGACGAGAAATCAATATGAGCGATAAAAACCTAGCCACTCTTTACGAAATGGCGCTGTTAATGAGTTCTGAGTCCAGCGAAGAATCATTAGTGCAAAAAATGTTGCAGCACCTAACCAGCCTCACACAGATGCCAGTGGGTTTGTTTATCACTCAAATAGAACCATCTAACGATCACTTTTCCTTTGTGATCAGTCAGCAGATTGTTGTTGGAGAAGCTGGTGGGGAAACTGGGGAGCAGGCTATCGTCAATCCAAAAGCAGATAGCCAAAGCCTAACCCTTAATATGGCGTTGCCTGAGGAAAGTGGTTATCTATCGGAAGAATCCTTCAAAAACTTACTCCCTGATACGCTAAGCCATTATACAGTACTGCTTTTCTTGCCGATTAGCCGCCATGATGCCTTTATCTTATTAGCCCAAAACGACCAAAAACCGTCTTTTTCAGAGGTTCCATTTAGCCCCATCTTGGCGAATCTTGCTAAAACCTTACAAGGATTACGCAGCCATGCCCATGCGACCATACAATGGCAGACTGAAAAGCTAGAGCGTCAACGAGTAGAGCGGATGTTTGAACTGGTGCTCAATCACATGCCTGCCGGTGTGTACTGGCAGGATTTAGCCGGTAATATTCAAGGGGGAAATCGCCGATTAATACAAGACTTAGCGCATATTGATCACAGAAAGTCAGCCGCACGCTTAGATATAAATCCCTCCGAGATACAACACCTCGACATTAAAGAAATCATCGACAACACTAATATGGAGCAGCTCCAGCAGGATGATCACCTCGTTACAGACCTTGGGCAAGAGGTGCAGAATAAAAACTATTATTTACACTGTCGTGACGACAGCCATTTTTGGATTGAGTTAAACAAAGTGCCGATAAAAGATGAAAACCAAACCATTACCGGCATTTTGGGCATCTACCGAGACATCACTGGCCGTAAGCTAATGATGGAAGAGTTGCTGTACGCTAAAGAAAATGCTGAGCAGGCTAATCGAGCTAAAAGTTCATTTCTTGCCAGTATGAGTCACGAGCTGCGAACGCCACTGAATGCAATTCAAGGCTACGCTCAGCTGATGGAGATGGATGAGGATGATCTCACAGAAGAGCATATCGAAAGCCTTCAAGAGATCCGCAAAGCCAGTAATCACCTATTGCAATTGATTGATGAGATTCTGGATCTTTCGACGATTGAAGCAGGGCGTATTGATATTCATATCAGTTCATTAAATCCGATCCCTATGGTTCAAGAAACCATGGCTCTGAACAAGCCTATGGCTGACCGAGACAAGATCAAGATGGAAGCCTGCTTTCCCCCGAACCTTAGCGCCGTCGTACTCGGGGACGAGCGTCGTATTAAGCAGATTTTACTGAACTTAATCAGCAATGCAATTAAGTACAACCAAGAACATGGCACGATCAAGCTACATACAGAACAAACCACCGAACAGTTTAAAATCCATGTCACAGATACTGGCATTGGCATGGTACAAGAGCAGTTGGATAAGCTCTTCCAACCCTTTGAACGACTGGGTATGGAAGCAACCACACGGCAGGGCACCGGCATTGGCTTAGTGATTTGTCAAAAACTAGCAGCAGCGATGGACGGCTGCATTGAAGTGAGTAGTATACCTGGTGTTGGCAGCACCTTTTCTCTGGCGCTACCTTTAGCCGAAAGTAATGCAGAGGTCTATCAAACCTTAAACCGCAAAAACAACCTACCACTTACCACTCATACAGCGGATCAAAGTCTCGATGAAGCGAACCAAGCAAGCCAGAAAACGACAACGCTTTATGTCGAAGATAACCCAAGTAACAGTATGTTGGTTAAAAAAATATACAGTAAGCGTTATGGGGACAGGCTGCTAACCGCAACAACACCGGAAGAAGGTTTAGACATACTGCGTCATGAGTCACCTGACTTGGTTATTTTGGATACCAGCTTACCGCAATTATCGGGTATCGACCTGATACAACACATAAAAAACGAAGGTCTTGATAAGGGCTGTATACTGGTCGCGCTCTCAACCAATACCAACCCTGTGGATTGCCAGCAGGCAGAGGCCGCTGGCTTTAGCGCCTCTCTGACAAAACCTATTAATATTCCTGAGTTTAACCGCCAATTAAACCAGTGGCTGTCTAGCCACTAGTGTTTAATATCTTAAAAGTTAACAGGGAAAGGGGAAGCGAAAGAAAAAGAGAAGCGCTATTTTTTATTAACCCAATAAACACCAAAAACGGTAATCACCATACCCAGCAGAGCAACCAAGGTCAGTTGTTCATCAAAAAGAATCCACGCCTCTAGGGCCGTTACCGGAGGCACCAGATAAAAATAGCTGGCCGTTCTGGTGGCTTCCCCAGCCTGAATCAGCATCATTAATAAAAGAATAGCGCCAACAGACAGAACCAATACCGACCAAACAAGGGCACCAATAAACTCGCCATGCCATTCAACCACCATTGTTTCCGTCAAAAGGGCTACGGGTAGCATAACCATAAGGCTGGATAAGTATTGAATAAAGGTTGCAGCTAATAGCGGCTGAGGCTGGCAGTAGTTTTTCTGATAAAGTGTCCCTAAAGTAATACCCACTAGTGCAAGCAGAATCCAACTGAGCTGAACCCCTGAGACACTGCCATTATCCATAAAACCAGCATCGCCATTGGTTAATACCAGTGTCACGCCTAACAAGCCCAGCAATAAACCCAACCATTGCTTAATACTCGGGGCGCTTTGATAAACCACCGACATAATAAGTGCCGTTAATAAAGGTTGCAGGCCCACCAGCAACGCCGCCAAACCTGCGGGCATACCAAGCTCTATCGCAGAGAAAACGCCGCCTAAATAAGCCGAGTGTACTAAGGCCCCAACCACTAGCTGCTGCTTCCAGAGCGCCAGGGTTCGCGGCAACGTCACTCGAAAGACCTGCATTAGCACCATAAAGACCAAAAGGTTGCCAGCCATACGCCAGCTCAAAAAGGTAAAGGGTTCACTATGGGGGAGACCATAACGAGCACCAATAAAACCGGTGCTCCATAATAAGACAAAGATCCAAGGCAACAAAGCAAAGACCCAACGCTTATGGCGTTGCATAAAAAGTGAAAGCACGGCCATAGCGGCTCCTATTTTATTTACTTACAATGTATTTTTACCACAGGGTAAGACAATAAAAGAGCCGAGGCCATATAAAGCGCTATCCATGCCTTAGAAAATGCTATTGATGTCTTAGAAAATACGATCTCGCAGCCCAACTAGCCTTTATCAGCCCTAGGCGATACCAAGGCGGGTATATACGTTAGCACGAACAGGCCAAAGGCAAGCATCCAGAACATTGCGGACATATCGTAAAGAAACGGTTTCTGTATCCAAGCCAGAACAAGAACTCGGCACACAAGGGCGACCAGCAAACAGTAAAAAGCAAGGTGCATCACTTGCGGTAGCTTTAAAGGTCTTCCGGTATGTCCTAAGGCCACTCGGGACATCATGCCCAGCGTCAGTAAGCCAATGCCTCCAACGGTTAACGCATGAATATAAATAAAAGGCGATAGCTGCAGCCAAGGTAACAAGGCTCTCAATAAAAACCCTAGGGCGATCATCAAATACCCGCCATGAAGCACCCATAACAGGGGATTACTCAACAAACGACGATCGAACCAACTCCCCACCCGCAACAGTAACAAGAGTGCGAGTAACCCCGATAAGCCATAAGCCCAAAGTGCCAGAGGCTGCCATAAATCATTAAGAAAAGTGATAACCGCAACCGGCAAAACCAGTTTTTCCACCACCGTAATCGACCGACCTTTATAGTCCGGTATCGCGCGCTCGGAAAAGAAAGGAATCACACGCCCACCGATGATCAACATCACCAGAACCACAACATTAAGCGCACCATAGATCCCTAGGTGGGCCATATTGGGGGCAATATTTAACACATCAAGATGAACCAGCAGATTCATTAATGCCATCAGTCCACAGAAAATAACAAAGACCATGTTTTTCATCTTACCATTCTGCAAAATAGGCTTGGTAATCGCCGCGATTAATAGCGGATAAAAAGCAAGGTCAACCACCGCAACCACAAGAGGCTCCACCGGAAGAAAAGGCAGTGTCCTACCAGCGAACCAAAGCAAAACCAGAGCAGCTAGCCCATGGCCGTGTAACATCACTTTGCCTGTCCAGTTGCCTACAGCTGTCAGCAAAAAGCCACTAATAACCGCTGTCGTAAAACCAAAAATCAGCTCATGGCTATGCCAGAGAATGCTGGGGTAGTAGTTTGCAAATGTAATACCCCTCAGCTCAAGCGCCCAAATAAGCATCAAGACCACCGCAAACACTGCGGCTAATAGGAAAAAAGGACGAAAACCCAAAGAGAATAACGCTGAGTATGAGAAATTAAGGTTAGACCGGTAAGAAAGCTGGGATGTCGATGCCATAAAGAAAGCCTCTGAAAGATTCTGAGGCCATTCTACGGAATACCCGAGTAATTTACTTGGCTTAAATCAAACAAGAACGAGATAAATGATATAGCCACCTTTCCTGTGATTCTTTCGGCTCAGCGAATATGAAACCCTGTCAAAGCAAGGGGCTCTGTATCCACAATATGCACGTGATCCACACGGGAAAGCGGCGAACCTTTCCAAAGCCATTCAATAAGATCTTCTACCTCATCTTTCGGCCCCTGCACATGAACCTGAACAGAGCCATCATCAAGATTCATCACCCAGCCCTCAAGCAAACGTTTCTCTGCTTGCTGATGGGTATTTTTCCGAAACCAAACGCCCTGTACGCGCCCAGTAACATTAATCGCTTTAACCAAAACCCCTGTTGGAGTGTTCTTGGATGAGGGTTGTACCTGCATTAAAATCACCACCTTTCGATTCTAAGCTATTAGTCTTTGATATCAATAACCTGGCATCAATAACATCAGTCTTTAAAAGTCAGTCTTTAAAAAGAGTCTGCGCAGACGGGGATAAGTGCGCTTCCCCTAAACGTAAATAATTCTGCAGTACGTTTATAACAGATGGCTGCAAAAGGGAGAATCCCTCTTTATGCGTGGAATCCATTTCAACATCCAATAAACTAGCCGGTATCGGCCAAGGCAACAAATTAAATAACTGCCAGAGACTTAATCCTGAAAGATCACGCCCTAATTGCCAGTATGATTTAGGCCAACCTTTAACCGGCACATCACTTTTAACACTGACTAAAAAGCCGGTCTGCTGCAATATTTGCTGTAGCTCGCGCTGATGGCGTATGGATAACGGCGATAAAAGCTGCTGTAGATCTTGGTTGGATAAAGGCTCATTGCCATGCCATTTATAATACAGCGCTTGAAGCACTCGTAGCGCCACAATAAAAGGCTCTTGATCCGTCTCTCGCCATCCAGACTGGTAGCGGCCCAAAGCCATCACAAAAGTGGCCCCTAACAGCAATAAATTCCAGCTAATATAAACCCATAAAAGAAACAAAGGCACAGCAGCAAAAGCGCCATACACCACTTGATAAGATTGTGACTGACTGACAAATTGCGTAAACACCCATTTTGCCAATTCGAAACATAACGCGGTAAAAACACCACCAAACCAAGCATGCTGAATGGGTACATGTGTTTTCGGCACAAAGTAAAACAACATCATAAAGGCAAGAGATGATGTCAATAACGGCAGCAGTTGTAACAATATAGCAGTGGCTCCCAACATCTCCACCGCATCCAAAAACAACCGATGGGATAGGACAAAAGACGTTAAAGCCATGCCCGTACCCATTAACAGCGGCCCTAAGGTTAACACTGACCAATAGAGTAAAAAGCTGCTGGCTCCTTTTCGGTCTTCCGCAATAAACCAAATGCCATTAAAGGCCCGCTCTATCGCCTTCATCATCAAAATAGCCGTAACAATCAAAAACAAGACCCCTACTAAGGTAAGGTTTCGTGCTTGTTGAGCAAAGTCTGCCAGATAATTACTAACGGTTAAGCTGCTTTCAGGCAGTAAATTATTAAAAAGTAAGTCTTGAATACTAGAGCTAATACCCGCACCACTTGGCAGTGCCGACATAATCCCATAGGCCACAGTAATCAAAGGAACTAACGCAAATAACGTGGTATAGGTCAGTGCGGCGGCGGTTTTTTGACACTCCTGACCGATAAAACGCTTTGTCACAAAACGCAATAACCCTAGCCCGTCTTGCCTTAAAGTTAATGCCATGGTTAGCTGCTCCTTTTCGTAGGCGATTCAGATCGTTAGAATAGCGCCATTCTACCCTATTTTGATCAGTATCAAGGATCTCTCATGCCGACTGTTACGCTTTATCACAACCCTCGCTGCTCTAAATCCCGTGCAACATTAGAGCTACTGCAAGAAAATGGTGTTGAGCCTCATATTCGCCGCTACTTAGACGAACCGCTTTCTGAAGCGGAGATCCGTATCTTACTAGAGAAGCTTAACGTTACCCCTATCGAGATGATGCGCACCAAAGAAGCAGAGTTTAAAGAGCTTGGCTTAAGCAAAGACAGCGATGATCTTGCCTTAATTGCCGCGATGGTTAGTACGCCTAAGTTAATTGAACGTCCCATTGCCGAGATTGAGACAGCGGCTGCGATCGGCAGACCTCCTGAGAACGTATTGGAGCTGTTGGTATGAGCCAACCCTTCATCTTAGTGTTGTATTACTCACGGCACGGTGCAACACGTAAGATGGCGGAAGCGATTGCGCTGGGTGTCGAGTCTGTTTCTGGTATAGAAGCCCGCCTGCGCACCGTGCCTGAGATATCATCAGAGTGCGAGGCCGTTAGCGATACAATTCCAGCAACGGGGGATCTGTATTGCTCTGACGAAGACTTGCGCCAGTGCACAGGGCTTGTTATGGGTAGCCCAACGCGTTTTGGTACGATGGCCGCCCCCCTAAAATACTATTTAGAAACCTCCAGCGACCTTTGGATGAATGGCGCTTTAATCAATAAACCAGCAGCGGTGTTTACATCAACATCCAGCCTGCACGGCGGTCAAGAGGCCACGCTGCTCTCGATGATGGTGCCACTACTGCATCACGGTATGATTCTCGCAGGCTTGCCTTACAGCGAAACGGCTTTGCTGGATACTCAAACCGGCGGAACACCTTATGGTGCAAGTCATGTTGCGGGGAAATCAGGTGATCAGCCTGTTGACCGTACCGAGTTACAGCTTTGCCAAGCCCAAGGTAAACGTATTGCAGAATTAGCCCTGCGCCTCGGCTAAGTGGCTTATGGCTTATGGCTTATGGCTTATGGCTTTGCAAGCGTGATGCTCTTTAATTAAAACTTCCCCTAATACTCTACAGGAGCTTCTGTGAGAAAAATGATGAACCGCCTCGAAGCAGGTAAAGATATTGCCAGCCTCGCCGCTAAAAGCCGATTTTGGGTATTGCTCAGTTATTTCGGCATAATCGCATTACTTATCGCAAATGGTTTCCTGTTGGTCAAAGAGGGCGCACCCCTTAATGTCATCGCTATTTTGGCTCTGATGCCAACACTGCCTTTACTTCTGTTTGCACCGGGTATCTGGCTACGACGACCTCGTTCACATGCTTGGATCTGCTTTGTCAGCTTACTTTATTTTATGCACGGTGTTGATCAGGCCTTTCTGCCAAATAATCAACTGGTCGGTATCGGCCTTTCTGTGCTATCCATGATTCTGTTTGTTGCTGCGATGATGTTTTCTCGCTGGGAAAGCCTGCGTATTAAAGCGCTTAACCCACAGCCTGATGCAGCTCTGAGCCCAGAAACTGAGAGCCCAGCAGGAAAGGCAAACCAGAAGTAATCAACATCGTCAGGGAAAGTGATAGAAAAAAATCAGTCAAAAAAGGCAAGTCAGGATAATACCTGCCTTGCCTTCTTTATGGTTACAATCCGCGTTATGGTTACAATCGCCATTAAAACGCGTTAGGCATTACTCGACTCATCTTCACGGGGTGTAAAGTTCTTTTGATTGGCGCTTACAACACAATTACGCCCACTGTCCTTCGCGCAGTACAGTGCTTGATCCGTTAAATCGAGCATATCAGATTCAGTCACCGTGCTATCAGGCGTCAAACTACAAACCCCAACACTAATCGTCACCACCTCTGAAATAGATGACTTATGATGAGGTATCGCAAGCGACTCCACCAATTCTCGGCACTGTTCTGCAATCTGTACGGCACCTTCTTCCGGCGTGTTCGGCAATAGCAGAATAAACTCTTCTCCGCCAAATCGAGCAAACAAATCGCCTGGGCGATTCACAACGGAGCCAATTAACTCCGCAATATTGCGCAAACACTCATCACCACGAAGATGGCCGTACTGATCGTTGTATTGCTTGAAGAAATCAAGATCAAACAACACTAAGGCAACCGGATGTCGCTCTCGCTTACCTCGTCTCCATTCTTGAATAAGACTCTCATCAAAAAAGCGGCGATTAGCGATATGAGTTAAACCATCGGTTTGTGATAAATGCGCTAATTTTTTATTGGCTTCTTTCAAGGCTTGCTGACGATCTTTCGCCACCGAACTCATTTCGAAACTACGACGAGATAATAGCCTCAAATAAGCGGCTAGCAGGCCAGAAATAAGTAGACCCGCCATTAAAACCACATAGGACAGTTCACTTTTCCGGTCATTCATATAATTTTCTGAAGGCGCAATCACCAATTGCCAACTGCGCCCACCTACATTATTAATAATATAATGCTGCTGCATCTCTAAAACAGGCCCTGTAACAGGATGTCGAGAAAAAAGAACCGCTTTATCGCTGCCATTTTGCTCCAGTGAAACCGTATCTATTAAGGCCACGTGCAAACCAGAACTAGAAATACCTGACATGGCACCAAGCATAATACGATCCAAAGTAAAACGCCCTACGATAATACCCGTAGGTTTACCTAGATCATTACCACGACTTCCAGCTCTCTCATGAGCACGGCCATTATCCACTTGATAAACAGGAAGGGCTGCTAACACCGCCTTATGACTTGTCGTATTCACCTTGATCGTTAACGGCTCTGTCACCACAAGAGACCCCGTTTCTAATGCACGCTTAATGGCTTCATTCAACGGTATATTGGCAGCAAGATCAGCACCCATTCGAGATGTTACTGTCACACCTTTATTGACGTGATAAACAACAGGGTAATAAGAGGCTCTTGACTTTGCCTGTATCCAGCGGCCAGCATCAGAAGCCACACGTTCCTGAATTCTAAAGCTTGGATCGGTCATCCTTTGAGCCTGCTCAAATGCAACTCTATCTTTATCGGCAACAATAGGAGCCCACCCAAGGTAGTCCAGCTCTGAAAGCCTAGAAAGACTGTCATTAGCCACACGATTAAACTCTTCTTGTGTCACCAGAGTCGAGCCACTAAACAAGCCTTGAAGACCATAAAGCGCCTCAAAATGCACAAACATTTCGCGGGAGATATAATAAGACACCTCCTTCATTTCACTTTTAAGCTGAGTCTCAACCGAATCATTCTTCAGTTCATCAATACTCCAAGCAACCAACGCAGAAAGGATAAAGCCAAAGCAAACGGTTATGTAGCTGAGTTTATTCGAGTAGACCTTCATTTAATATGTATCCTTTTGGTATAAATAAGCATGGCAACTCAACGCTGAAAAATCAGATATCTCCCTTTCTATATTAGATGAATTGTACGATTTTATCCTTATTCTTAATGTTTTCTATTAGCCTCCTCTTATACCCTGTAAACGCTTATATATTCATTAGCAATGAAAGCCAGCAAACCGCCAAAAGCCTTAAAACAGCAGTCATGCATACAACCGACAAGCCAAAACTGGATTTAATGAAAAAGGCAGTTATTTATTTTGTATAAAACCTATATCTAGTCATATTCACTATAAAACACAAGTAACATAGTTGTGTATTCTAGTAACACCAAAGTAATAAAATCGAATGACTCTTACGATATAAAATAGTAAGCTACTGTTTTTAAAGGGTTTAAAATTGTTGGCATACAATATGTGTATCAGTCCATTACTGTGCACATCAACGGAAAAGCAGAGGCATACCCTAGAGCTACTGCTGCGCGATTAGGTATCTACCCTTATACCTTTTGATGATGTGATATCACGCCGCACAGTACATGAATCTGAAGCGCCATAAGCACTTCAGCTCCAGAGGCCAAAAGCCTAAAAAATAAGAACGGAATACACCATGAACATATTTAGCCACCCTGACTTTGATGAACACGAACGTGTTCTCTTTGGTCATGACCCTCAATCTGGCTTAAAGGCCATCGTCGCCATTCATAACACCAATCTTGGCCCAGCCCTTGGTGGCTGCCGCATGTGGCCCTATTCCAATGAAGATGAGGCACTAAAAGATGTACTTCGCTTATCTCGTGGTATGAGCTACAAATCTGCCTTAGCCAACCTCCCATTGGGTGGTGGTAAAGCGGTGATTATTGGGGATCCTCGCCAACAGAAAACATCAGAGCTTTTAAAAGCGATGGGACGTTTTATTGAGTCTGCTAATGGCCAATACATCACCGCAGAAGATTCTGGCACCAGTGTTCCTGATCTTAAAGTCATGGCGGAAGAAACCTCTTACGTGGCTGGCATTATGGAAAAACCCTGTGCCGACGGCCAGTTAAGAAGTGGCGATCCATCACCTTCTACAGCCTATGGCGTTTATCGAGGTTTGGTGTCTGCGGTGGAGTTTCGTTTAGGTCGCTCAGACCTGAGCGGGCTGAAAGTTGCGATCCAAGGTGTGGGTAATGTTGGGTTCAGGCTTGCTCGCCACCTACGCGACGCAGGGGCAGAATTGTGGGTCACCGATATTTACGATGATATGGTTCAACGTTGCGTAAAAGAACTGGGGGCAACCGCTGTCCACTCTGATGAAATATACGGCCTTGATGTCGACGTCTTTGCCCCTTGCGCAATGGGCGGTATTTTAAATGATCAAACGATCAGCCAGCTAAAAGCGACCGTTGTTGCTGGTGCGGCTAACAACCAGTTAGATCAACCGTCTCATGGTGAGGCTCTGCGCCAGCGCGGTATTTTGTACGCCCCAGATTACGCAATTAACTCTGGCGGCATTATTGATGTCTGCTATGAGCGCATGGGTAATTTTGATCTTCAAGCCGTTAACGTCCATATAGAATCGATTCACAGCACGCTAATGGAGATCTTCGCCCGAGCCGACAGCGAGCAGCAATCAACACACGTTATTGCCGATTTAGTCGCAAAAGAGCGCTTCACCAACCCAGAAAAAAACCATCAGCTACCATAGCTTTTTAGTAGAACTCCCTAAACAGTTATTATTAGAACAGGCATGACACTGTCGCTTTTACTATTGGAAAAATGACAGTGCCATGCTCATACAAAGAAACCAAGGAGAGACTCGTGTCTACAACAAATACAACAACATCTCGCGGAGCGCACCAGCACTGGTCGTCGCGTTGGGCATTTATTTTAGCGGCAACAGGTTCTGCCGTTGGCTTAGGCAATATATGGAAATTCCCTTATATTACGGGTGAAAATGGCGGCGGTGCCTTCGTTTTAGTGTACCTTCTTTGTATTGCGGCGGTTGGCCTTCCTATTTTGATGGCCGAAGTGCTCCTTGGTCGCAAAGGAGGCCGAAGCCCAATTGCGAGCATGCGGGAGCTGGTTAAGCAGCATAACGCCAGCTCAGGATGGATCTCTATTGGAGCCATCGGGACTATCGCGGCCTTCTTGATCTTATCGTTCTACAGCGTTATTGGCGGCTGGGCAATTAGCTATGTTGGCTCCTCTATTTCCGGCGAATTTGTCGGTAAAGATAGCGATGCTATTGGCGGCTTATTTGGCGCAATGCTTGGCAACCCGACATCACTGCTGTTCTGGCACAGTGTCTTTATGATAACGGTTATCTTTATTGTCGCTCGCGGCGTCAAAGCAGGTCTTGAGAAAGCCGTAACCTATCTTATGCCAGCACTGTTTGTACTCTTGGTCATAATGATGATTTATGCGATGACTACATCAGGCTTTGCCCAAGGTGCAAGCTTTTTGTTCACGCCTGATTTTTCTAAGCTATCAACAGAGGGCGTGCTAACAGCTTTGGGTCATGCCTTTTTCACCCTAAGCTTGGGTATGGGCGTCATGATGGCTTATGGCTCTTATCTTGATGATAATATCTCTATTGCCAAAACCTCTATAACCGTTGGCTTAATGGATACGGTGGTTGCTCTAGTGGCGGGTCTTGCGATCTTCCCTATCGTGTTTGCTAACGGCATGGAGCCTAGCTCTGGCCCAGGATTGATCTTTGTATCTCTGCCTTTAGCATTCGGCAGCATGTCTTTAGGCTCATTAATTGGTACGCTGTTCTTCACTTTACTGGTTTTTGCCGCACTAACCTCTGCTATTTCCCTATTAGAACCTTCGGTTGAATGGCTTGAAGAGCGCTCAGGTTTCACTCGGATTACAGCAACAATATTCGCTGGTGCTGCGGTTTGGGCCCTAGGTATTTTGTCGATTCTATCCCTAAATCTGTGGAGCGATGTACACCCTCTAGGCATGTTTGCAGCGTTTGAAGGTAAAACTATTTTTGATCTTCTAGACTACCTAACGGCTAATATCATGCTGCCTCTGGCGGGATTACTGGCGGCCCTTTATGTAGGCTGGATTATGAAGAAAGAGGATGTTGCCGCAGAACTAGCAATGGACTCGACACGCTTTAATCTATTCTGGAATACCGTTCGGTATATCACTCCAGTTGCCGTCATTATTGTCTTTATTTACAACCTGTTATAAACAAACAGTCGCCAATAAAACAGAATAAAAAAAACGGATACAGGCTTAAGCCTTGTATCCGTTTTTTTAAACCTGCCTTTTACAATATTATCTAGAACTTACTTATCTAGAACTTATCTATTACTTATTCATTACGTGGTCTATTTATTATTAATTGTTAGTCGTCCAACAAAGGATTTAACAATGTTAGTATCTCGTTATCGTTCAATCGACGGTCACGATAATCACTACCAACACGTTCAAGTAATACCTCTGGATCAACATCAGGCTTACCAAAATAGATACCCATTCGAGCTTTTATCTTCAAATTAGGCCAATCAGGATAAGATAGTCGGGCAATAGCTCGCATCAAGTGCGAAACCAGCTCTTGAACAGAAGCCTTTGAAGCATTAGGTAGTAGCAAGCATATTTTCTTACCTGAGAACCTTGATGCATACTCAGGCGCTTCAACCACGCGCTTCACAATCTGGCCAATATGCAACAACACACGCTCACCGGCAGGCTGTCCGTATTCTCCGTTAATCTCAGGCATGTTCTCAAGATCAAGCAACATCAAACCAAAGGGCTTTTGTATCTCTTGAGACTTTCTCATAACGGCATGCATATAAGGCAAGAAATAAATCCGCTGAATCAAACCCGTCGCAGGATCAAGCATGGAGCCCATTTGAGCCTCTGCAAGCATTTCCTGCATTTGATCCGCCTCTGCCATTCGTTCAGTGACATCATGCCCTGAGATCAGCAAGACGCTCTGATTATCAATTTTAATTGACTGCAGCTGCAGAGAGTAATCACGCATGCCCGCAAGCTTTGATACCAATACTGTGTTCATCGTCATATATTGATTAGGAAGCCCTGAAAGGCTTTCTATAATCGCAACGAGCTCTGGGGCAGAGAACTCTGGAAAAAGATCGTGGGGGGAAAGACTACAAATTTCACCGGCAGCGTAGCCTAAAGCAGTTTCTGCCGCCGAGTTACTGTAGATAAAACTAAGGTCTTTAGGATCCAGTAGTAGTAACAATTCCCTTGACTGAGCAATAGCGGCTCCAATGAGTTGATCTGACACAGCCATCATTGCGTTCTCCTTTAAGCCTTTAATTCTTATATTATATACGCTAAGAAAATACCCCGTATCTGCCTTCAATAAAAGCAACAAAAGGTAACGCTTTGTCTTTATATGTCGAAGCAGAGTACAAAACGAATACTTCTACTACCAGCGCAGCGTTTCCCTTACAAAAGGTATCGTTAACTTTCTCTGCGCCATTAAAGACGCATGATCTAAAACAGAAAGCATATCAAAAAGCTCTCGTAATGTTCGCGGACTTCTATGCAAAATATACCGCGCAACATCTTCTGTTATTTCTAGCCCGCGCTCATGGGCTCTGAGCTTAAATGCGCTAATTTTTTGCTCATCGTTTAACTTTTGTAATCCTGTCGTTACCCCCCAAGCAAGCCGAGAAGATAAATCTGGCAGCTTGACACCTAACTTTGCTGGTGGCGCATCAGCAGAAATAACAAGAATTTTACCTGCATCTCTCAGTCGATTAAAGCAGTGAAACAAAGCGGCTTCCCACTTAGCACGACCCGCCACAAGATTAAGATCGTCAATACAGACAAGGTCCAGCGCCTCCAATCCCTCTAAAAGATCAGGAGACAAAAGCGCAAGCTCATCAAGGGGAAGATAAACAGAGCGCAACCCATGAGCATCGGCCAAATGGCACAAAGCTTGTAACAGATGGCTTTTACCAGAGTCTTGAGGGCCATAGACATATTGAAACGGCTCGCCTTGACCCGCTATCAATATCTTAAAGGCTTCCAGAAGATAGCCGTTATCACCCGGAAAAAAATTAGCAAATGTCGCATCATCCCGCAGGCCGATGCTTAGCGAAAGCTGAGAAGCTTGAAAATCAGCCATATTTCAATGACTTACCTTAAAAAAACCAGAATGAACAATAAATTAGCCGCTTTGAGCGACAATTGAAAGCGTGTTGTTCATTTATACAGCAATTTAGGGTGGATTGTCCCGTTTCCTGAACAATCTCCTTTCTACTTTTACCTATCAACAAAAATTTATCTCAGTTCATCACTAAAAAAGCTATAACCAGCCCGCCGCCACAGCCAATCTATAGGCCAAAGCCACGCTTGCCACCAACCAAGGTGATTTAAGTCACCAAGACAAAGACATTAAATGGCCTTTCGACATAACAACTTCTCCCTGTTGATACTCAGCGGATACAGCTCCGTGTAAACCGCTGGCAATTATATATGACACTCGTTCCGCAGATAACTAGGATGAACCCGAGGTTTTCTTTTCACTCGCTTAATACAAAGAAAACCCGTCTAAGGCGCGTTACGCTCGGATGGATCCGTCTTAAAATCCCTTACCAAGTTATGCGGATCAACCTGCGCTCGATATTCCTTCGTAGCCTGAGCCCACCAAGTCAATTGGGTAAATGTTCGACCAAAATATCCGAACCAAGAGCCTTGATCCTCATGGGGCTGCACCGAACCATCCTCTGTAAAGATTTCCTGCGCCTTGGGTACATGTATCATTGCAGAAACTGGCAGGCAGCCGAGCTCTGAGAGAAACGTACGCATTGCAACCGCTGCACGCATCCCGCCCCATTGCCCTGCTGAATAGGTAACAATCGCACTCGGCTTGTAGGAGAACAAAGAGCTACCGAAGTGGTTCAACAGGTTCGCAAGCGCCGGACTCATCGAATGATTATATTCGGGGCTGACCATAACAAATCCATCGGCACTTTCTATCTTCTCTGCCAATTGATTGAGCTCCGAAGGCGCCTTGCTTCGTGGGTAAGCGAAGTGCGGCTTGAAGACGGGTTCTGTTGGATAATCCAAAGCATCAATCAACTCCACCTCATATTCGGCATATTGACTATTCAGGCATTCGATGACCGCTTCTGCAACCCGAACACCCAAGCGTGCCGGTTTCGGAGGGGTACTATCGCGTACAGTGCCCAAGAAAACCAAAAATTTCATTCGAAACTCCTTTTGATAGCAATGCCCCATAACGAGGCTGTAGAAAAACCTCTACCTCAAAATTGATCATTTTTTGTACTAAAAATGCTGCTTCTATGTGTTCGCGTGGTTTTTTGCGTTGTTTGCCAAAACCATGACAACTTTACCTTATCGAAGTTTAGGCGCTTGTTATATTCCCATTACGCCAAAGCGAAATTGATAGGGTGTACTTTGACTAAAGTAACATTTTTCTTCGCTTGCCAAAGGTTGTAATTGCCTTGCATCGATAGCCAGCTTTCTGAACTTCTGCCCAAAGCCTTAGACAATCTCAATGCCATTTCGGGAGTTATTGAGCTTTGCCCTTTAAGCTCACGATTCAGAGTTGAAGCAGAGACCATTCCTTAGCGGCATTGGAGCGCATTTTACAGCCATCAATAGCAAAGAGCTCATGGCCTAAAAGCCCCTGCTGATCACAGATCAGCAGCACCTGTTCAAACAAGTCTTCAATGGCTTGGGGCTGGCTGCTAACAAAATGAGCAAGGGTGGTAAAGTGCGGAATGGTATCGCAGGACAGGGCTTTAAAGATAATGTTGGTTTCGCAGCACCACTGAATCTCACGGCTGGAGGTGATGCCTTTGGAATAAGCAAACAGTATGATTTTCAGCAAAATCGCCGGATCGTAGGCTGGGCGGCCTTCGCTATCATTCTTATAAGGCTGGTGAAACGCGGACAGCTCCAGCTTTTCAGTCTCTTTATAAAAAACAGGGGTAATGCAGAGCATACTCAAAAGTACCCGGCTGAAGCTGTTCCTGATATTTAATGACCACCATCGACGTTTGGTTGTAGTCATAGTGTTTGAATCGAGCCATCACCGCCTCCTGCGTTTCAAAACCCGATCAGACCATAGTTCGGGAGGTTTTTTACAGCCTGAACGTTGCCAACACGGGCCGCAGCGAAGCGGAGGTCCCTGTGCTTGGCCTTGTTACATGTATTTTGCTATACTTTGTATTACATTGTAAAACATTATATGCGCGGTGATACTATGAAAACTGAAATGCTCAGCACCCGAATAGACCACGATACAAAGTTAGCTTTTACTAACGTGTGTGAAGATTTAGGGTTAAGCCCCTCACAAGCTATTAAGCTCTTTGCAAAGGCAGTCATTAATTATGGCGGCATCCCATTTGAGTTAAAAGCCAAGCAACCGAACTCATTAACAGCAACGGCTATTGCTGAACTCGAATCCGGAAAGGGCAATACAGCGGCCAATGTTGACGAACTATTCAATGACTTGAACATCGGTAAGCTCGACGATGCTTGAACTTGAATACTCCTCTCAGTTTAAGAAAGACTTCAAAAAGATAGCGAAATTGCCGATTCCTGATGTTGTTGAGGCCGGACACGTAATCAAGCAGCTCCAACTTGAAGAGCCTTTATCTGAAAAGTACGTCGATCATGCACTCTCCGGTAATTGGAACAACTATCGAGATTGCCACGTAAAACCAGATCTCGTTCTAATATACAAAGTTGAAGGTGGTTGTCTCAAACTTGCTCGAATTGGAACTCATAGCGAACTATTCCGATAGCATGTAACGAACCTGTAGAAAAACCTGTTTCTAACCCGCTTCTCCCACCAACAGCTCGTTTTCTGTTGTTTATTTTCAATGACTGGTTTTATCGGCCATCGTTTGTTTATTCTGTGTTTCCGGCCTTTTCAGGCTTTGGTCGTCTGTCAGCTCGATTCCATACTGCTTTCAGTGCCTGTTTAAGGCTGTATTCACTCTGATTTACTGGCCGAGCTGTCCGTATTTTGCCAGTTTTTCTACATTATGCACTAGGCAATAAAGCTGCCATTGGCCCTGTACTTTGGTTTTACTTCTCAGGCTGAAGCGGTTCAGTCTTTTGTTGGTGCCGATGTTGCCGAAGACCGGTTCGACAACGGACATCCGGTGGCTGTAGATTTGTTTGCCGTGGGGGCTGTCGACGCGGTGCTTCATCTTACAGCCATCAATGGCAAAGAGTTCATGGCCTAAAAGCCCCTACGTACCTGTTCAAACAAGTCTTCAATGGCTTGGCTGGCTGCTAACAAAATGAGCAAGGGTCGTGAAGTGCGGGACAGTATCGCAGGAGAGAGCTTTAAAGATAATGTTGGTTTCGCAGCACCACTGAATCTCACGGCTGGAGGTGATGCCTTTGGAGTAAGCAAACAGGATGATTTTTAGCAGAATGACTGAATCGTAGGCTGGGCGGCCTTCGCTATCATTCTTATAAGGCTGGTGAAACGCGGACAGCTCCAGCTTTTCAGAAACGAGGTAGTGCAGGGCATGCTCAAATGACCCTGGCTGTAACTGATCCAGGTAATTGATCACCACCATCGACGTTTGGTTGTAGTCGTAGTGCTTAAATCGAGCCATCACCGCCTCCTGCGTTTCAAAACCCGATCAGATCATAGTTCGGGAGGTTTTTCTACAGCCTGAACGCCGCAATAAGCGGCTTGTAATAGCTTGCTAAAATGTGTAGCGAAGCGGAACCGAGCAAGCTGTTACGAGTCCGACTTAATTGCCTTGTGTACGCCCAGCATGGGCATGAACTAATGAGGTGAAAGTCCTCTGTAGGAAGGTCACCATCCTTAGCGATTTATGTCGTTATTAGATGTTAACTACTAGCGAATGGCAAGGGCTTAACCGCGAGGTTTGGTCTGAAGGAAGCCGCTAGCAAAACTGCGAGCTGATGAACAAGAATATCATATGAGGCGTAGGCTGGAGGCGAGTTGGCACAAGACGACGAAGCCATGTGATCTAACGGCCACCGTAAATGATGCAGTTGCGCAGGGAAAGTTCATGTCCTTATCTGGGGAGATCTGCTTAACAGGCGATCGGAAACCTAAACAGTTCTAAGCTACTGATTTAAACAGGCTTGGCAAACAGAATTCATCACGCTGTTTGAGCAAATTTGATGGAACCGATAGCGCTGATATGGGTAACTATATTAGTGATTAAGCAGAAGTCAGCAGACGGCATAGTAGCCAAACGCCCAGCGTAATGGATGGGACACGGTGAAGGCCTGAACCTGAAGGTCAGTGAGGAGCCTGTGAAGCTCAACGTTTCATTCCCGACCGGGCTAAGAAACATTGGCGCAAAAGCAGAAGCCAGCATTGGAGTAAGTCGGAGCTAATCGGCCAGCTTGCTTTAAGCATCTTTAGGAAACGCCCTGTGCGGATCCGCATGCAGGGTGTTGTGGGGGCTGGAGGCTAGATACCTCCGGCTACCCGATTAAGCGGCATTTGCTCTTTGCCTCGCTTTTCTATAACTGCTTACTGAAAAACACACGATTGAAACCACTGTCGCTCTTCCGGCCGACTTCGACGTATCCCAGTTTTGGGTACATTGTGATGTTTTCCGTCATCGCTTCATTTGTGTAAAGCTCTACCGTCTTATATCCCGCTTGCTTCGCGGTATTTTCGACATGCTCGATGAGTAGTTTTCCGATACCTTGACCGCTGCAGCCAGGCAGCACAGCAACGTTTTCAAGCATAAATTGTGTGCCTTCCGGATAGGCCACCACGTAGCCCACCAAGCCCGCCGAGCTTGTAGCTACTGATACACAACCCCTAGCGATTTGGTCCGAGAAATCAGCATGCATCGGCGCAGGCTCTCTATCCATGCGCTGCACGTATTTCAAGTACGCTTGCCTAGCGCATAGCTGGATATCTACTACGTCGGCTTCGATAGCTTCTCGGATTCGGACTGAAGACATTCTAGAGGACACCTTCCAATGGTCGTGTATGCCGTTTAACGCCCGGCTCACGCGCCGGTTTGGAGCCGCGAAGCGGCGGAAAATCGGTCGCTGTGCAGCCGATTGTTAAGCCTTTGCTATAAGATAGGATCCTGCTCCAACCATCAAACCACCAGCCGCAACTTTAACTGCTCGTTCTGCTCGATGATTGATTACGAATGACGCAACGACCCCTGAAAAATAGGCGTAGCCCAATTTGACACCACCAACTGCGACAATGGTTATCCCTGCAATTATTGCTATATCCATTGTCCCGATAGTGGCTAAATCAACGAAAGCAGGAAACAAACTCGCATAGAAAAATATAGCCTTTAAATCACCGAGGGTGAGGAGTAATCCAGAGAGAAAGCTCGCTGATAGTTTCGATGCTGACCGACCAGAATCCTCTAACTGCAATGAAGCTTTCGATCTAATGAGGCTTATACCAAACCAGATGAGATACGCGCCTGCTAAATATCTCAGGATTAAGAAAAAACTGCCCACTACTTCTGCCAGCGCAGCCATTCCTAAAACAGCTAGAAACACAAAAGCAAGATCACCGACGACAATACCCGCCGTAACAGCACAACCGTTTGAGAACCCCGCCGAGGAGGAACGAGCAACGATTAAAGCGACACTAGTGCTTGGAACTAGTGCTAAAACTGCCATTGCTCCAAAAAGAGCTAGTATTTCAAGCAGGCTCATAGCGATTCCTGTGCTTAACGCCTAATTAGGTTACCTTTTACTGTGACCTCTGAAGTTCCAGAGTGGAACACTATATCTTTGAACATTACAGATATATTGAACAAGCAATATACAAGCAAAAATGACGTCAGTAAGAACATAGATACAAGATCAAATGTTGCAAACCCGATAAAATACGATTGCTGATAAAAGGTTTGTAAGTATAAACCTTTCAACAAAGCTAGCGATGTAGTGCCTGCAAACCCATAAGTTGCCGCTCCAAACAACGTGTCAGCATACACACCAAAATGCTTATATATAAAACTATCTCTTTTTAGTTCACTTGATGAATAGAGGTACTGGTGAATAATAAATGTTCCTGAAATGTAACCCCAAGCAGCGATGGATAACCAGCCAGACTCAAGAATTGCTTTCAGTGGTTCTTTGATCTCATCACCGAAAATTTGTACTCCAACTATTAGAGCTATAAGAAATACTACAGCACCAGTAGTTCTCACATTCAACGACTTCAGCTTGCTCACAGCTTACTCCTGTTGAATCTATCTACTTTCTCCTGTTCTTTTATATCGCTATCTTTTCCTAGCACTCCACCAATAGCTCCGCCAGCTGCAACGCCAGCAGCTCCACCGACAAGACCAAGTATTCCCCCGAGAACCATGCCTAGAGCTGTATTGTCAGAAGATTTTTTTGCCTGAACTTGCGATACAAAATACTTCTCACCATCAACAAAAAACTCTTTTGAACCCAATAAACGAAACAGCTCCCCCTTTGTAGGAGCTATTTTATCAAGGAATAAGAGTTTCCCTGTTTTCTTACTTCCAACTTTTTCTTCTACGTACAATTTCATATCATATTTCTAATGTTTATTGGTATTTTGATTGGGAACCTAACGAGCCTGTAGAAAAACTTGTTTTCAGCCGGCTTTTCTTGCCAGCAGCTCGCTCTCTATTGTTTGTTTTCGATTGCCGGTTTTTTTCAGCAACCCTTGCTTGATTCTGTGTTTCCGGCCTTTTCAAGCTTTGGTTGTCTGTAAGCCAAGTATCGTGCTGCTTTCAGTGCCTGTTTTAAGGCTGTATTCACTCTGTTTTACTGGCTGAGATGCCCGTATTTTGCCAGTTTTTCTACATTGTGTACCAGACAATAAAGTTGCCATTGACCCTGTACTTTGGTTTTGCTTCTCAGGCTGAAGCGGTTCAGTCTTTTGTTGGTCCCGATGTTGCCGAAGACCGGTTCGACAACGGACATCCGGTGGCTGTCGATTTGTTTACCGTGAGGGCTGTCGACGCGATGTTTCATCCAGTCGGTATAGCTCGGTAGCCGTTTGTCATTTAACGGGAAGCTGACTTGGCGGCTTATAAGGCTGATGAAACGCGGACAGATCCAGCTTTTCAGAAACGAGGTAATGCAGGGCATGCTAAAAGTACCGGGTTGCAACTGATCCAGGTAATTGATCACCACCATCGACGTTTGATTGTAGTCATAGTGTTTGAACCGAGCCATCACCGCCTCCTGCGTTTCAAAACCCGATCAGACCATAGTTCGGGAGGTTTTTCTACAGCCTGAACGCCTTGCTCACCGGAAAATCAGGAGCGTAGCAAGTGATTTTTCCGAGTGCAGCAATTTGTTATAAAGCATAGTGCACAAATGTACAGTCCCCCCCTCTTGAGGGGGCGAGTCACAAACAGTTTTATTTTATATGCACCAAATTTATTTACATTGAAAACTACTTATTCTTGCTAATGCACTTAACACAGCAAAGATAGAAGCTGTTGTGCTATTGGTATGAATGCCTACACCAAAATACGAGCCGGATAAGCCATCAATAGATAATTCAATCAACGCTATCGCTTCTGCATCATTACCTTGCCCTAGGTTTCGCTCTTCATACGACAATACAGTTGCTTGCTGTGCTAATGCGTCCAGTGTTGCTGCGATGGGTCCATTACCTCGCCCTTTTACTTGCCGATGTTTGCCTTGAGTGGACTTTAAATCCAACACAATTTCTTGTCCTGATGAAGTTTCAAATAAGGAGTGTCGCTGATAGCCATATACTCCTGAAGCTTGCTCGGGCTGTAAATAGGTACGGGTAAACAGCTCCCAAAGTTGTTGGCTCGATAGTTCTGTTTCGGCACTATCCGCCTGCTTTTGGACGATTGAGCTGAATTCTACCTGCATGCGACGTGGCATCTGTATGCCATAATCCTGCTCCAGCAAAAAAGCGATACCGCCTTTGCCAGATTGACTGTTAACACGTACAACTCCATCGTAAGTGCGCCCTAAGTCTTTAGGGTCAATCGGCAAGTAAGGAGTGCGCCACGGCGCACCGACTTGTTGTCGCTTAAAGCCTTTAGCTATGGCATCTTGGTGCGATCCAGAAAACGCAGTGAATACCAAATCACCTGCATAAGGGTGACGGGGGTGCAAAGCAATTGCCGTGCATTCTTCCACCGTTAATGCCAAACCTAAAATATCTGAAAAGTTCAAGCCAGGGGAAATACCTTGGGTGTACATATTCAAAGCAATAGTAACCAAATCCAAGTTGCCGCTACGTTCACCATTGCCAAACAAACAACCCTCCACTCGATCAGTACCTGCTAATAAAGCCTGCTCTGCACAAGCGACTCCTGTGCCACGATCGTTATGCGGATGCACAGATAAAATCACTTGCTGGCGGCGCTGCAAATGACGATGCATCCACTCAATTTGATCCGCAAATACATTTGGTGTGCTGACCTCTACGGTGGTAGGCAAGTTAATAATCATGGTTTGAGTATCGTCTTCTAGCCACTCATCCATCGCCGCATGGCACATCCGTAAAGACACTTCTAACTCAGCCATGCAAAATGTTTCTGGTGAATACTGCAACACCCATTCGGTTTCTGGAAAATCAGCAACACGTCTTTTTAAATAGCGAACATGCTCACGAACTAACTGCTCAACCTGTTCTACCGTCAACCCAAAAACAATCTCACGCCAAGCTGGTGCTACTGCATTATATAAATGCACGATTACACGTCGTGCGCCACTCATACTTTCCAGAGTACGATCAATAAGGTCATGCCGTAACTGCGTCATCACCATAGGGGTGATATTTTCTGGAATGAGGTCTTGCTCAATTAACTGGCGACAAAATTTAAAATCGATTTGCGAGCCGGCTGGAAAACCTACCTCTATTTCTTGAAATCCAACCTGCACCAAGGTCTTAAATAATCGGTGCTTTCTATTCAGATTCATTGGCTCAAATAACGCTTGGTTACCATCTCTTAAATCGGTAGATAACCAGATCGGCGCTTTACTAATCGTCTGATCAGGCCACTGACGATCTACTAACTGAACAGATGGGTGTGGAATATATTTACGACTTGGATCAAGCAACATGGGAAGAGCCTCCTAACAATCAAGAATTCATTAGAATGTTAGGTGTTAACTGCATGCACTGATATCTATAATAGAGCGGATCATATCGAGAAAAAGACATCTATGGAAAAATCCAAAGCAGATATTTGCAAGCTCAACCAATTTGAACAATCCGAACTGCCGCTACACGGTATAGCGGTAGATTATCCAAAAAGGCATATTATCGCCTTCCATAAGCACAGATCCAGTGCGCAGCTAATGTATGCTATTTCAGGTACTTTGCTGATTGAAACCTATGCTGGTCGCTGGTTAGTACCTCCTAACCGAGCGGTTTGGTTGGCCGCTGGTGAAGAGCATTGTGTGATCATGCGCAGTCATACCCAAGTGCGTAGCCTATTAGTAAAAGCAGACGCAGCTAATTCAACACTACCTAACAGCAGCTTTGTTATTAACGTCACGCCATTACTCAAAGAGCTAATCCAAGCAGCTACTTTGCTGCCTATTGACTACGCAGCAGATAGGCGCGCAAATTTATTAGTAAGTTTATTATTGGAAGAATTAAAACGTCATCACGCTATAAACCTATTGTTGCCTTGGCCTAAAGAAGCGCGTTATCACAATGTCTGCGAATATTTCACACAACATTTAACCGATACACGTCCAATCACTGAGTGGGCAAGCGAACTGCATATTTCAGCCAAAACCTTTGAACGTCAATTTGTGCAATTAACAGGTATTTCCTTTGGCAAGTGGCGGCAACAAGCACGCTTGCTCTATTCACTGGAAGCGCTTAACGAAGGGCTTCCCATAACTGAAATTGCCCTAAGCTATGGTTACAGCAGCCACAGTGCATACAGCGCAGCTTTTAAGGCATTTTTTGGGCAAAGTCCATCGGACTTTATGAAAGACAAAGGATAAAGACACTCCCTTGATAGATGAGATCTCATACTTTATAACGCCGCTAGCACGCGCGGCTTTGTAGTGAAGGCGAAACTGCAACGGAAAAGCAGTCGCTGTTCCTAGCCTTATTATGTGCTGTCTAACGATAGAAAATATCATATGACTTAACTCGTTCACGCCTACGTTAGCACACCTGAAATACAGCCTACGATTTCTAGCTGCTTACACGAGGTACTGCATTCCACTCTGAAATACTTATCTATCTTTACAAGGGCATTCTATACTCAATAACCCCTGGCTTTACTGCTACCCAATCGTATAGTTTTTGCCCTGGTAAATTTGTTTCCTGTGTATGCCAATATAAACGTGCACACTGTTGCTTTCTTGCCTGTTCTTGTACAAATTCAATCAACTGTTTTCCTACGTGTAATCCTCTCGCACTAGGCGCTACATAAAGATCTTCCAAATAGCAAAAATTATTAATAGCCCAAGTAGAAGAATGGTACAGGTAATGCACAAAACCTAAAACTTTGTCAGAAGATTTTGCGATTGCACAATAAACCTTTTCGTTGTTATCAAAAAAACGATTCCATGTCGCTAGTGTTGTTTCTTCTGATATAGAAACCTTATAAAACTCTTGGTATTTCAACCAAAATGCTAGCCATTGTTGATAGTCATTAATCTGTATAGATTCAACAGAGACAAGTAAGGGAATTTTTTTCATTTTATATATTCCTAGATTTAAGATTGAAAAGTTTTATATAGACGATCGAATACTCGCCCATTCAACACAGCATAAGCGATCAGCCCAATTAATAATCCCCAAAAAGCACTGCCAATACCAAACAATTGAATATTAGAAGCCGAAGCTAAGAAAGTGATTAGCGCAGCTTCACGTGTTGTATTGTTTGACAGCGCATTGGTAAGACTACTGCCAATAGTTCCTAGCAATGCCAGCCCTGCAAGTGTGGTAATAAAAGTGCTGGGTAATGCCATAAACACAGCTGCCAAAGTGACACCAAATAAACCCACCAAAATATAGAACACACCGGCAGCAATACCCGCAACCCAACGTTTGGAAGGTTCTTCATGTGCTTCTTTACCCGTGCAGATCGCAGCGGTAATAGCGGCAATGTTAAAAGCGTGCGAACCAAAAGGTGCCATCAGCAATGAGCCAAGCCCCGTTAAAGCCACAATTGGATTAGCACTGGTTTTAAAACCATCGTTGCGCAGCACTAACATTCCCGGCATGTATTGCCCCGTTAAAGTAATCAAAAATAATGGTAACGCCACACTCAATAAGGCATGCCAGGAAAATTCAGGTTGAGTGAACACAGGAACTGCAAACTCTAATTCAACCCCCGAAAAGTCAACTCGCCCCTGGCTCACTAAGAGTATTAACCCCAGTACTAAAATACCTACCACTGCATAACGAGCTGTCATACGTTTAAATAATAGATAAGCAATTATTAAAACGCCTGCTAAAACAGGCTCAAGCGTTATACCTGAGAAGGCATTAATACCAAACTGCAATAGAATTCCTGCCAATAAACCTGAGGCGATGCTGGATGGAATCAGTTTAATCACTTTTTCAAAATAACCCGAAACCCCAAGCACAAGAAAAGCTAAAGCAGAAATAAGGTAAGCACCAACAGCTTGCTCATAAGGTGTTGAAACTAAAGCGACAACCAAGAACGCTGCCGCTGGCGTAGACCATGCAGTAATAATAGGTTCGCGATAGCGCCAACTTAATATAATTCCTGTAATACCAACGCCAATTGACACCGACCAAACCCAAGAAGCTGTTTGCTCTGAATTTAAGCCAGCAACATTCGCCGCCTGAAAAACCAAAATAAAGGTTCCACCATAGTTCACCAATACTGAAACCAGCCCTGCGACAATAGGGTTCCATAAATCTGAAAGTGTATTTTTTTGTTCCATTGATCTACTCACAACCCATCCCGTTAACTGTTCAAGAAGAGTTGTTTTATATGCCGAATTTGGCATGATGTAACCATCCATTTAATAGCTAGCAGGCAGACCATTTGTTCAAACACTCACAACTGGAGTCCGTAAAAGCAGCACTGATGCATCCCGATTATGCAAAGTACCCACTGTATTTGCGCATCCAGCGGGCATTACGTCAGTTAATACTGGATGGCGTGTTACAAGCGAACAATCCCCTGCCTGCTTCGCGTGCATTAGCTCTGTCACTTAATGTTTCACGCGATACGGTTGAAAATGCGTACAGTTTATTGCATGCGGAAGGCTATATTGAACGGCAGGTTGGCAGTGGTAGTTTTGTAGCAGAGGTGCCGCAACTCCAAAAACCCAAGCGAATAATCGCCACACAACCTACTAAGCAGCCAACTATTCAGTTGAGTAAACGTGGGCAAGGTATGCTCAATAATGAAGGCGTTAGAGAGGCATTAACACCGCACCCTTTTGCGCCAGGTATTCCTGAAACACGCCTATTTCCATTACCGCTGTGGCTTCGCTTAGAGCGACAAGTGATTCGAGATTATCAATTTAAAGCGTTACAACACAGTGATCCGCAAGGCACCAAAGAACTACGCAGCGCCATTGCCCACTATGTGAATTTAGAGCGTGGGGCTCATGCAACACCAGAACGCATATTAATTTTAACCAGCTCGCAGCAAGCCATCGCACTATGTGCACTCAATCTGTTAGATGCTGGCGATCGTATTTTTACTGAAAACCCCATGTATCAAGGTGCTCGTAAAGCTTTTGAAACAGCAGGGCTAATCCCAGTGCCTATTCCAGTCGATCAACACGGCATTCGAGTTGACCTATTAAAGCAACATTCCACACCTGTAAAAGTAGTGTCTTTAACGCCCTCACATCAATACCCAACAGGCGCAACTTTATCGCTTGAGCGACGTTTAGAACTGATTGAATGGGCTGAGCAGAATCAAGCGTGGATTATTGAAGATGATTACGACAGTGAGTTTCACTACGTCGGAAAACCAACCGCCTGCGTGCAAGGTTTAGACCCTTACCAGCGCACTATTTACATTGGCACTTTCACCAAGTCTTTATTTCCGAGTGTGCGTATTGGCTATATGATTTTACCCGCACAACTCGTCGCGCCAATGACCACAGCACGAACATTACAAGATGGACATACGGCAACAATTTCACAACTTACTCTGGCGTGTTTTATTGAAAATGGTCATTTTGGCGCCTATATTCGGCAAATGCGTCAAGTGTATGCCAAGCGTTTAATAACACTTGAGAAACTTGTGAGGACACACCTTAAAGAGTTTTTAGAACCACTACCGCCGCTAGGTGGCATGCAAATGCCCTGCGTGCTGATATGCGGACTGAATGAGAAAGTGATTATTGAAGACGCTAAAGAAAAAGGCATTGCCCTAACTGGCTTGTCTAGCTTGTACATCACCACACCGACGCAGACAGGGTTTTTACTTGGGTTTGCAGCCTATACAGAACGTGAGATGGAGCTCGCTATACAGATAATAAGAAAGGTATTTACTGATAATTCAGGTTAGTTTATAACCCCGTATCATGATATGCCTACAATACTACGCAATATCAGCTATCAATGCGGTTCAGCAGAGCACATAACGAGCCTGTAGAAAAACCTGTTTCTAACCCGTTTTTCCCACCAACAACTCGCTCTCTGTTGTTTATTTCCGGTTGCCAGTTTTTATCGGCAATCGTTTGTTTATTCTGTGTTTCCGGCCTTTTTAGGCTTTGGTCGTCTGTCAGCTCGATTCATGCTGCTTTCAGTGCCTGTTCTAAGGCTGTATTCACTCTGTTTTACTGGCTGAGATGCCCGTATTTTGCCAGTTTTTCTACATTATGCACCAGGCAATAAAGCTGCCATTGGCCCTGTACTTTGGTTTTGCTTCTCAGGCTGAAGCGGTTCAGTTTTTTGTTGGTGCCGATGTTGCCGAAGACCGGTTCGACAACGGACATCCGGTGGCTGTAGATTTGTTTGCCGTGGGGGCTGTCG
>NZ_AUGW01000016.1 GCF_000422865.1 Oceanospirillum maris DSM 6286
CAAACGAGCCAGAGGCTGTTTTAACTGTTTTACGGGAGGTACCGTTTTTACGGTTGGGCTGGTCATCCTGAGCCATATGCTCATCGAGTTCTGCGCCCAAGGCCGCTTCGGTAATCTGTTTAATCAGTGGTGTCAGAAGGCCATCTTTACCATTAAGTCCCTGACCGGACTGAAGAGCCTTAGCGAAGGCCTGAATGTCGATTTCGTATTTATCGGACATAATGTGTCACTCCCTGTAGAGGGTTAACTATAGGGGTGACACAGACTTTTGAACACTACCTAAATAGGCCTAGACCACGCTGGTAGTTTTGAATCAGTCGGCCACTGTAGATGTGAAATATGAACTCAATAGCCGAAATTGTCTGATCGGTATACCTTTGCTCTGTCTCCTTAAGTGTATCGCGGAGGTTTTTGATTTTATCTTGTGCTTTCTGGGCTGCCAGGGTTTCTTTTTCGATACCTTTAAGATCGGTAATACAGGTTTGGAGCCTTGCGTTTTTAGCTTCGTTAGCTTTAACCGATATGTACTGCTCTTTGTCTTTCAGGTCTTCAGCTTTGATTATGTAGAAGTCCTGTAGGTCTTTGAAGACACTGCTTATTGTTTCTCGCCAGTCCTCGGGCAACGCTAGAGCATCAGTTTCAACTTGTTTTTTATTTCTTAGAATTTCTTTGAGGTCTTTAAGTCGCTCATCTACAACATCATCAACTTCCGTAAACGAGTCAGTAAATTGAATGCCTTCGCTTTGTAGCCTCTCCAGTAACTGTGTTATTGCTGGAAGCCGAAGTTTAATGTTCACCAGTGCTTTATGAAGATTTGATTCATATGTGGGCGAGAGGAGTTTAAGGCTGCCTTGTATATGGGTGTCGATAAGCTTCAGCTCAGCATCCATAGCAGCGATAAGGTTAACTAAGTCCTTACCGTCCTTGCTTAGTGATTCAGATATCTGCTTAGTTCTTGCCTCAATGGCATCCACCATTGATTTATGATCTTCCCAGTCCGAGCCACATAAAGGGCACAACTGCTCATCGGGATAGGACTTCTTATGTTCATCAATCAGCTGCCTTTTCAGGCGTTCCAATTCGGCTATGATGTTCGCATTCGCGCTGCTTTTTTCGCGTAGGCTGTTTCGGGATTCAATTTGTAACTCAAACCACTCAAGGCGCCCATCCGCCCAGTTTGGTAGTGATTGGGCTTCTTCGACCTTGATCATCGAGGCTCCGCGCTTGATGATGACCGCTGAACGCTCTAGCTCATCAATCCCCTTCTTGATTGCTTCAAGCCCATCAAGCTTGTCAAGGTCTTTACCGAACTGAGCTAAGCTTCTCAGAGATTCTTCGTTACGTTCGATGTCGGTGTCGATTGCCTCGTTGTGAACCCTAGTTTTTATCGTAGCTTTGAGCGGTAGAAGGGCAATAATTTTGCGAACTGATTCCTGGTAGGCAGCATGATCTACCGCTGAGTACGTTGAGAATAAGTTTTCCTTGTCCCATATTGGTTGAATATCTGTCGTTGAGAGCTTTTTGTACTCAACGACACCAGCCTCTGCCTGAAGCGAGCTTTGTAGGGCGGCGATCTCTTCTTTAAGTGAAGAAGCTTTTGCCTTTCGATCAGGATTGTTGATGTACCTTGTCAACTTACTGTCTATAGTGCTGCAGCTTTCAATCTCTGCCTCTATATCATTGATGTTAAAAAGGCTTCCTAGCTCATTCTTACGCTTATCAACCCGAGTGTGTAACAGTCGGTTTTGTCCTTGCTCTAAATAGTTCAGGAAGGAGAAGTTTTCCCTGAAATTTTTACCAAAAACGTCGTCAAGGAAGCTGTTGTCGCGCAGATTACTATCCGTAAAATCAAATGATTCAAATTCCGGCAGCTCGTACAACTTAAAATTTTCATACTTGTCTGCACGATTGTTCGCTGGATTCTTGAATCTCTCAGCTGGACAATGTCTGGCTAAAACAAGTTTACGATCATCATGACTGAATTCAATTTTAATGCAGAGGTCGTTCTCGCCAGAGCGATTGTTCCAGAAGAGATTGTCTGCATAGTTCGTTGTGCTTTTACTTAGCAGAGTAGAAAATAGGTTTTGTATTCGAGCAATCTGACCAGTAAGGAGTAGTTCGATGGCGTCGAATATGCTTGTTTTACCATAACCGTTTGGACCATCGAGAGTTAGCAAGGCCGATTCGTCAAGGTCCAAGCAGATATGCTTGAATGCTTTGAAACTTGAGATTTCAATCTTGGATATTTTCCAGTTCATTTTTAATCATTCCCTTAATAATCTCATCGGCATTTGTGTTTGTTACTTGCTGAATAGTCGCATACGTATCACTTAAGCTAGCTTCTGCAACGGCCTCAATTGCTTGCTGTCTCAAGGACACGAGGTTTCCTTGATGACTAGGTAGCTCCAAGAAAGGAAGCTTGATAAACGTCTTCGCAGCGAAGCTGTATTGTGAAGCTATTAGAGGATTTTCTTTGTAATCAACAAACTCCTTTTTGTCAGCAATCACAGCTACAAGTTTATCGTAGGTAAAATCAGTGAGAGCGCTTTCTTCAGCAATACTGTAATAGAGGATATATTTTTTATAAAAATGCGGATCTTCCTCAATTGCGAAGATTTCTTCTTCGTGATCCTTGAACTCAGCCAGAACATCAAGGCGATGAATACAAATTAAATCGCAGTTTTTCTTGAAGCTTGGATTTCTGAGAAATTCCTCAGGAGCAAGGTGATTGATCTGGCTGTTCAGCTCAGCTGGTGTAATGAGTTCATCAAGATTATGTACGACAGCGAACCTAATGGCAGACCCAGAATCACGAATATAAAAACTTGTGGTGTCCAATTCACGCTTACTCTCGAAGCCATGAGCAACAAGTGCTTCATCAATGAGTTGCTTTATCATTCAGTCGACCCTCCGCGTCGTCTTTTGTCATTACGCTAATGCATAGCGACTTGGTAATGTTGCTTTCAAGCTTTTCAGTGGCCAGCTTGTCGTCGAAGTCATCCGAGTTTGTGAATTTTGTATCAAAGGTGAATGAAGCTTCCGCTTTGCTGGCTATTAGATGGTTGTACTCAAAAAGTAGTCTCAACAGGTCACCGTTGTTTTTCATTTCATGGTTCATGTCAGACTCACACTCTTCACTTTCATCTACGTCAAGCGCTGTAGGTACGTAGAACCGATTTTCGCTGTCGAGGTAATGCGGAAGATGGTTGAATGTGGGCTCCACTGAAATAGCCTGTATGAGCTTGGTGTAGCGCCTGATATCGTTCTTCTGAATGTCTTGAAACCGCTCGGATGGCTTCATCATCTGGCATAAGTTTTTTAATTCATTGATATGTGTATCGCGTATGTGCAAGCACAGGCGCCTAGCTCTTTCATAGGTGGCGTCACTCATTGTTGGTAGCGCCTGTTCTAGTCGTTCTTCTAGGTAGGTTTGAAGTCTGGCCTTCAACTCAACGGCATAGTAGTCACGATTCTGATAGGGGTTTTCGGCCAGCAATTCCTCTAGGATATCTCTTGCATTGATACGGCTCTCGTAAGCAGCTTTGTTTTCTGAAAAGCCGTCCACTTGATTTAATTTGTGATTGTGTATCGCCTTGGTACTTATTTTTTCTGAGAGTAAGCAATAGTTAAAATTTATGAGATTATCACTTACCGTGATGGACCGCTTCTCACATATTTTTTTTATTATTGCTTTGGTCAGTCCTTCAATTTCACCCAGTCCACAATGAAAATTGTCTCCGTAGCGGTAGAGTTTCACTATTTCTCCGCTAGCGCCTTTGTGATCATCGGTATTGTCTAGCTGTACGGATACGTGAAAGTAACGGGGCGTCCCTTTTATTTTGTCGTATTCGATTAACGTGGACTGCTCCAGAGCCTTGGAATAGCCACTACGATATTTACTAATCTTCGCTTTGACTTGATGGGCGGTTTGTAGCTCTCCATCTTTATAAATAGCGAAGTCGTCACTACTATCTAGCTGAAGCTCGAAGTCTAAATCACCATCATGAATAAGCTTAAGTGAATGATATAGAGCAACTTTTCCTTGATAAACGAAGCCGCTCCACGAAGATATCGCGCTGGCTGGGTATTTTTCATCTTCTTGACTCACATGAACTCCTTTCCACGTTAGTAAACTGCCATTGTGACGGAATAATATTACTGCATTTAAACGGGCGAATGCAGCGACTGATTACACTGTGTTCTTCCGAGTGCCATCAGCTACCAAATACTGCCATATAAAAAAACCCCTGAATTTCTTCAGGGGCTTCTTGGTATCAGCTAATCACTAGCGAACAAGTGGAGTAAGTGACGCTTATTCCCACTCAATCGTTGCGGGTGGTTTGCTGGATACATCGTAAGCTACGCGGGAGATACCGCTGATTTCGTTGATGATGCGGTTGGAAACCTTCTCCAACAGTTCATAAGGCAGGTGCGCCCAACGGGCGGTCATAAAGTCGATGGTTTCTACGGCGCGTAGAGAAACAACCCATTCGTAACGACGGCCATCCCCCACTACACCAACGGACTTAACTGGTAGGAAGACGACAAACGCTTGACTGGTTTTGTGATACCAATCGAAGTTATGCAGCTCTTCGATAAAGATCGCATCCGCTTCACGCAGGATGTCCGCATATTCTTTCTTAACTTCACCCAGAATACGCACGCCCAGACCCGGCCCAGGGAACGGGTGACGGTAAACCATATCGTATGGCAGACCTAATTCTAGACCGATTTTGCGCACTTCATCTTTAAACAGCTCACGCAGCGGTTCAACTAATTCCATCTTCATATCATCTGGCAGGCCGCCGACGTTATGGTGGGATTTGATGACGTGGGCTTTACCGGTTTTAGACGCTGCAGATTCGATCACATCGGGGTAGATGGTGCCTTGCGCTAGAAAGTGAACGTCTTTTAGTTTGGTGGCTTCTTCATCAAAAATTTCGATAAAGGTATTGCCGATCACTTTACGCTTGGCTTCTGGATCAGATACACCTGCCAGCTTGCCCAAGAATAGTTCTTCTGCATCGGCACGAATCACTTTAACGCCCATGTTCTTAGCGAACATGTCCATGACCATGTCGCCTTCGTTCTTACGCAGTAGGCCGTTATCCACAAAAACACAGGTCAGTTGATCGCCAATCGCTTTATGCAATAGCGCGGCAACAACGGAGGAATCTACGCCGCCAGACAAGCCTAGCAGTACTTTTTGCTCGCCAACTTGCTCACGTACACGCTTGATTTGATCATCAATAATATTGGCTGCAGTCCAAAGTGCTTCACAACCACAGATCTCCATTAGGAAATGCTCTAGCAGTCGACCACCTTGTAGGGTGTGCGTTACTTCTGGGTGGAACTGTACGCCAAAGAAGTTTTTCTCTGCGTGGAACATACCCGCAATAGCACAGCTTGGGGTTGATGCCAGCAGTTCAAAACCTTCTGGCATAACGGCTACTTTGTCACCGTGGCTCATCCAAACATCCAGCAAAGCTTTTCCGTCGGAATCAAGATGGTCTTTGATCTCTTTGGTTAGCTTGTTGTCTGCTTCGATTTTTACCTGTGCATAACCGAATTCACGCACATCGGAACCTTCAACCTTACCGCCCATCTGTTCAGCCATGGTCTGCATACCATAGCAGATACCCAGCACAGGCAAACCCATGGTGAAGACACATTCAGGGGCGCGCGGTGAACCCGCTTCGGTGACAGACTCTGGGCCACCGGCCAAGATAATGCCTTTCGGGTTATAGTCGCGAATCTCTTCTTCAGTCATATCGAAGGCGCGAATTTCGCTGTATACACCCAATTCACGCACACGACGTGCAATTAGCTGAGTGTATTGAGACCCAAAATCCAGAATCAGGACTTTCTGAGCATGAATATCTTGGCTCATTATTTTACCAACCCATCAATAAAGTAACGGTCTATCCGGAATAGATAGCCTGTTTGAAATCGATTCGTCTAAGCGACTTCGCTATAAAAATAGCTTAGAGATAAACCTAGCTCGCTTAGAAAGAACGGGAAAGAACTCGCATGCTAGAATCAAAAAAGGGGGCGCAAGGCCCCGCTTTTTAATCACGCGTTAGCGGATCAGCTTACCCGATAATTAGGCGCTTCTTTAGTGATCTGCACATCGTGTACATGGGACTCCATCATGCCCGCCCCTGTGATTGTCACGAACTCAGGCTTAGTACGCATCTCATGGATGTCACTGCTGCCGGTGTAACCCATAGAAGAGCGTAGGCCGCCCATCAATTGATGCACAATAGCGGTCATTGAACCTTTATAAGGCACACGACCTTCAATACCTTCCGGTACAAGTTTTTCTACACCTGCGCTCTTATCTTGGAAATAACGGTCGCTAGAACCTTGAGACTGGGACATGGCACCCAAAGAGCCCATACCACGATAAGACTTATAAGAGCGGCCTTGGTACAGCTCGATCTCGCCCGGTGCTTCTTCCGTACCGGCTAGTAGACCGCCAACCATAACAACACTTGCGCCAGCGACAATCGCCTTAGCCAGATCACCGGAGAAGCGTACACCACCATCTGCAATCAGAGGAATGTCGTATTTTTCCAATGCCGCAGAAACATTCGCTACTGCAGAGATTTGAGGTACACCAACGCCTGCCACAATACGGGTGGTACAGATAGAACCAGGGCCAATACCCACTTTAACCGCATCAGCTCCGGCTTCAGCCAGAGCAATAGCAGCCGCTGCCGTTGCGATGTTGCCGCCAATAACCTGTACCTGAGGGAAATTTTCTTTCACCCAGCGAACACGGTCAATAACGCCTTTAGAGTGGCCGTGAGCGGTATCGACAACAATCACGTCAACACCTGCTTCTACTAAGGCTGCTACACGATCTTCTGTTTCTGGGCCAGTACCGACAGCAGCACCCACACGAAGACGACCGTCTTCATCTTTACAGGCGCTTGGGTAAGTGCGGGCTTTTTCGATATCTTTAACGGTCACTAGGCCTTGCAGATGGAATTCATCATCAACAACCAGTATTTTCTCGATACGGTACTGGTGCAGCTTAGCTTTAATATCGTCAAGGGATGTGCCTTGCTTAACGGTTACAAGCTTTTCTTTTGGCGTCATGATGTTAGCAACAACATCATCCAAATTTGGTTTGAAGCGAAAATCACGACTGGTTACGATACCTACCAGTTCGTCACCTTCTACAACCGGCATACCAGAAAAACGAGTATCGGCTGTCAGGGCAAGCACTTCGCTTACTCTTGTAGAGGGCGTTACCGTTACAGGATCTTTAACGATGACACTTTCGTATTTTTTAACCTGACGCACTTGCTGAGCTTGCTGAGCAATGGTCATGTTTTTATGGATAATACCGATACCACCTTCCTGAGCCATCGCAATTGCTAAGCGAGATTCAGTAACAGTATCCATCGCCGCAGATACCAGCGGGATATTAAGAGAGATACCACGGGTGATTCGTGTCTTCAGGCTAACGTCATTCGGGAGAACGTCGGAGTAACCTGGAACCAGCAAAACATCATCAAAGGTGAGTGCTTCTTGAGCAATACGTAACATATTCCGCGAGCCTGCTGAAGAGTGAGGATAGAAAGAAGAATAACCCAATATTTTATCGCAACTATTTTTCTGGGTAAACCAGAATCATACTAGGATTATTCTATTTTCTATCGTTTTTGATTAAAAATGTGGTTTAAAACCCGCAATCTAGCCTTTACCAAAAGATTTACGGCTACATACACCTCAAAACGGATTAAAAAATGCCTGCAAAGCGACCCGAGAAAGGTCAATACACCGGTAAAGCCAAAGAGACGAATCTCAACTTTTCTGGCTTATCCGATGATCTTCTTTTAACCCGTCAAAGTGCTGACACTCAAAGCCATGCTAACGATGTCTTAACGGTTAGCCAGCTAAACCGTCAAGCGCGTCTGTTATTGGAAAAACGCTTCGCTCTCGTGGTCGTTCAAGGTGAAATTTCAAACCTGAGCACACCCAGTTCTGGGCATCTGTATTTCAGTTTAAAAGACGAAAATAGTCAGGTACGCTGTGCCATGTTCCGCAATCGTGCAGGTTTTTTAGCATTTCGGCCTCGAAATGGCGATAAAGTACAATTACACGCCAAGGTTAGCCTGTACGAAGGGCGTGGCGATTTTCAGCTCATCGCTGAAACAATGGAAGAGCAAGGCCGTGGGGCGTTAATGCGCGCCTACGAAGCGCTAAAATTTAAGCTAAAAGAGGAAGGTTTGTTTGACCGTAGCCGGAAAAAACCTCTGCCGCCTATCCCTGATGTTATCGGCTTAATTACCTCACCAACGGGGGCAGCCATTCGGGATATGCTGATCGTACTCAAGCGTCGTTTTCCGTTAGCCGAGGTCGTGCTTTACCCAACGGTTGTTCAGGGCAGCGAAGCCCCAGATGCGATTGCCAGAGCCATTGAGCTTGCCCATATACATGGCAAAAGTGACCTGCTGATTATTGGTCGAGGCGGCGGCAGCTTAGAAGATTTATGGGCGTTTAACGATGAACGTGTGGCCCGTGCCATTGCCGCTAGTTTTATTCCAACCGTTAGCGCTGTCGGCCACGAAACCGATACGACCATTGCCGATTATGTGGCAGATTTTCGGGCGCCAACGCCCTCCGCAGCGGCAGAACAGGTTAGCCCAGATCTGCAGCAGTGGCTGCTGTGGTTAGATCAAGCTGAAGTAACGCTGTTTCGGCAGACCGAGCGCCTGCTACAAAACAGTCAACAACAGCTCGACCACCTGGAACACCGTTACCAACGTTGCTATAACGACCTTCAGCAGCAAAATCAGCAGTTAAATCGGTTTGAACAACGTTTAATTAACGGCATCCATAATCGTCTTAATCGAGAACAGCAGCAGCTAACCACCCTAGCCAATCAACTGCGTCACCCTAAGACAGAGCTACAGCAGCAAAAGCGCCAACTTGAACAGTTAAGCCAGCGTTTAAACAAATCCATTGAGTCACAACAAAAACAACAACAGCAACACCTGGATCAGTTGTTGCATCGCCTACAACAAAGCTGCCCTGCACAAGCAATCTCAAGGCTACAAGAGCAACTACACAGTAATCAACAGGCCCTAAAAAGAACATGGCAATACCAGCTTAAAGCCAAAACGCAGAAACTGGCGGAGTTAAGCCATCGTCTACAAACAGTCAGCCCTTTGGCAACACTGACACGAGGGTATGCCATTGTTGAGGATGACAGCGGCCACATTGTCCGTCATTATCAAGGCGTTAATGAAGGTGATGTCGTTACTGCCCAACTGGCAGAAGGTGTATTACACTGCAAAGTTATTGGGACAATGGCCGATAAATAAACCGTTAACGATTAAGACTTACAATAACAAACGCCTTTTCAGGATTATTATTGCGCTTTTCAAGGGGAATACGATGCGCCAAACAGCCCAGCCTTGCGGCTTAACACAATTACAGTCCTTGCGTTTTAGGCGGACACCGTTACTGTCACTTCCCTTTATGTTTACGCTTATGGTCTTGGCATTATTAAGCTATGCCAGCGTATCTCAGGCCGCAACGCCTTCAGGTTACGACCCCAAACCTGACCCTATGCCTGGCGGTGTTGCCGTTATTGAACTACCCGTTTCTTTAGGCACAGATGAAGAACCAGAGGCTTACTTTCAAGGCCAGCGGGTTTTTGTGATGAACCGCCCCTACAATAGAAAAAGCGATAACCGCTGGGTGGCTTGGGTTGGTATTCCGTTAAGTACTCCCGCTGGGAAAACACCGTTAACGATTGAGCAGCCTAATGGCCGCAATCGTGACATTATCATCAATGTGCGCCCACCTCAGCACAACGATAAGTACATGGTGAGCCGCAAACCCATTCAGAAGAATCTAACATCTAAGCAAAAACGGCAAATAGAACAGGATCAAGCCTTGGTCGAAAAACTGATCAAACGCTGGAGCAATACAGCTCCTGATACCCGCACGTTCTTGCACCCAACCCGAGGCGCACAACTGCGCGCCTTTGGCGACCGCTCCTTCCTTAACGGGAAGCTATTGGATAGCCATAACGGCCTTGATCTAAATGGCCAACGGGCGGCGGCTCCTGCGGATGGTACTGTGGTAATGATTCGTAACTTATTCTATGGCGGCAGTACGGTCATCATTGATCATGGCCGGGGCTTATTCACCCATTACAGCCACCTCAAAGAAATCAACTTCCGTATCCGTGAGGGTCAGCGTATTCGTCGTGGTGAAGAGATCGGAAAAATAGGCACATCAGGCCATCATATTAATGCAGGAATAGACTACGCCGCCAAAATTAAGCATCCTCATCTGCACTGGGGTGTCAGCTTGAACGGTGTTTTTGTCGATCCAAAGCTTTTCTTAATTGAAGCGGAATAAAGCACTAAAACGAAGCAGGCTTTAACCGGCCTGCTCGTTGATTTTAAGACTTGTTAGATGTTGATAACGTCTACGGTATAAGTGATCAGAATACTGGGCTGCAGCATCAGACAAACATGGCAATATTTATTAATAGCGTCTTCGATTGCTATTTTAACCTGCGCATCTGTGACCCCTTCAGCTTTAATCGAAAAATGTAAATTTACCGATTGATACAACCTTGGTTCGCTGTCTGTGCGCTCATAGGTTAAGTCATTCGTTAAGCCTTTGAGTTTAATATCATTATCTTTGAAATAAAGCGCAACATCCGTAGCACTACAAGAACCTAATGCCGACAATAATATTTCTGTTGGACAAGGCGCTGATTTATTTTCAGCATCAATAAAAACCTCAAATCCACCCTCTGTGACCACATTAAAACGGCAGTCGCCTTGCCAAGTTACATTAATAGCCATACTTTTCCTTTGAGTCGGTCATGGAATTCATGAGGCTCGTTTTCCCATTTTTCAACCTAAGAAGCAAGACCTGCTTAAAGCATAAAAATACGTACTGTTACAAAAAATCGGCAAATTGTTTGATATAAGACAAGCACCCGTCACACTTGCTTACTGCAAATCATCTAAAATAGAGATGCATCATAAAGGGACAGACGCTGTTTCAGGTCAGGCTTTAAGGAATGAGATCGCAAGGATCTATAAAGGAGTTTGTAGTCATGGCAAATGCATTATTTCCGGTACTACCGGTATTATCTCAAGCTATTCCAGCACAAAAAGTGCAACAGCACTGGCTGGATGGTGTGAATAACTTGGTGAACCTTGAGTTAGAAGCTGCAATGGAATACAACCAGCTCTGGTTCAGTCTATGGCAAGATTGTGCATCAGGTGATCAACCTGTGTGTCATGATCGCATGATCGATCACTGGTCTGAGCACAACAAACTGGTTCTTGATCATCAAAAACGCAGAGAAGCGGTTTATAAAGGCTGGAAAGAGCACATCGAAGAAGTTCTTTAGCGCCTAAAAAGTAGGGCTTAAGAGCTTTTACTTCTATTTTAATGACTTACGAAAAGCGGCTATCACATAAATGGATAGCCGCTTTTTTTATTTCACGACAGGTTATGCCATAGAATCTAGGTTATATCAACGAGCCGTTATGATAACAGCTTGCTGATATCCTGTGCTTCCCAGTGAGGGAAATGCTTACGGATCAAGCCGTTCAACTCAAGCTCAAAGGCGCTGATCGGGCCTACAGCCGTTTGCGTTCCTGCCTCTGCTGTCGCATCAATCATACCCGCTGCAACCGTTACATTGCTCAATCGATCAACGACAATAAAGCTACCGGTAAATTTGCTCTCTTTGTAGGCATCAAATACCACAGGTTCAGTCAGCTCAACGGTGACTAAACCGATACCATTTAGCGGTAATTCCTGGGTTGCTGTCTTTTCCAGTGTATTCACATCAATCTGGTGTTCAATGTGAGTAATATAACCACTGGTAAAGTGCGTGCCCACTTTAAAGCTGTATTGCTTACCCAGCTGCAAGGGCTGCTCATGCATCCAGACCATATGGGCGCTAAAGCTATTGCTAACCAGTGCATTGCTACCCGTTTCAACCAGCACATCACCCCGAGAGATATCAATCTCATCGTTTAAAGTAACCGTAACGGCTTGGCCTGGTTGCGCCTGCTCCAGTTCGCCATCAAAGGTAACAATGGACTTAACCGTGCTGATTTTGCCGGATGGAAGCACGGTTACCGATTGACCTTTTTTAACAAAGCCTGCCGCTACGGTGCCGCAGAAGCCACGGAAATCTAGATTCGGGCGATTAACATACTGCACAGGGAAACGCAGGGCCTGAAGAGCAATATCGTGATTAACTTCAACGCTTTCCAGAATATCCATCAAAGGTGCGCCCTGATACCACGGCATTAACGCACTGCTTTGCGTCACGTTTTCACCCTTAAGAGCAGATACAGGCACAAAGCGGATATCCGGCAGATCAAGGGATTCAGCAAAGGCTTGATACTCTGCCACAATCTCATCGAAACGGGATTCTGCGTAATCCGCCAGATCCATTTTGTTCACCGCAACGATCACATGCTTAATGCCCAGCAAAGAAACAATAAAGCTATGACGCCGGGTTTGCGTTAGTACGCCGTGGCGCGCATCAATTAAGATAATTGCCAATGATGCTGTAGATGCACCGGTGGCCATATTACGCGTGTACTGCTCATGCCCCGGTGTATCCGCGATAATAAACTTGCGCTTGTCCGTTGAAAAATAACGGTACGCCACATCAATCGTAATACCTTGCTCTCGCTCCGATTGCAGGCCATCAACCAGTAATGCAAGATCAATATCTTCGCCGGTGGTACCACTTTTTTTGCTATCTTTGGTCAAGGCTGCCAACTGATCTTCGTAGATCATTTTGGAATCATGCAGCAGGCGGCCAATTAGAGTACTTTTACCATCATCAACACTGCCGCAGGTAATAAAACGCAGCAGGTCTTTTTGTTCGTGTTGTTTTAGATACGCTTCAATATCTTCTGCAATCAGATCGGACTGGTGAGACATTTTGTGTCCTCATAAGCTTAACGCTGAAGAGAGGCGAGGGTTCCGCCTTCCATCTTCGACTTAAATCATGTTCATCTGGCTAACGGTGTATCCGTTGCTTAGAAATAACCTTCGCGCTTTTTCTCTTCCATCGAACCGGTACCATCATGGTCGATCACTCGGCCTTGGCGCTCAGAGGTCGTGGTCAAAAGCATTTCTTGGATAATCTCAGGCAATGTTGCTGCTTCAGATTCAACGGCTCCGGTTAGTGGGTAGCAACCCAATGTACGGAAACGCACAGAGCGCATCTCTGGCTTTTCGTCTTCCGCCAGCGGCAGTCGCTCGTCATCAACCATAATCAGTGCGCCATCACGCTCAACAACCGGACGTGGTGCTGAATAGTACAGCGGCACAATCGGAATCTCTTCGAGGTAGATGTACTGCCAGATATCCAGTTCAGTCCAGTTAGATAGCGGGAAAACACGAATCGATTCGTCTTTGTTCACCTTGCCATTGAACAGATTCCATAGCTCAGGACGCTGGTTTTTAGGGTCCCAGCGGTGGAATTTGTCGCGAAAAGAGTACACGCGCTCTTTAGCTCGGGATTTTTCCTCATCACGACGGGCACCACCAAAGGCGGCATCAAAACGGTACTTGTTCAGCGCCTGTTTTAAGCCTTCAGTCTTCATGACGTCGGTGTACTTACGGCTACCGTGATCAAACGGATTGATATTGGCCGCACGTCCTTCCTCGTTAGTATGAACAATCAAGTCCATACCGGCTTCTTTAGCCATCTTGTCACGAAAATCGATCATCTCGCGGAATTTCCACGTAGTGTCGACGTGCATAAGAGGAAACGGAGGTGTCCCTGGGTAAAAGGCTTTACGCGCTAGATGCAGCATCACGGCAGAATCTTTACCGATAGAGTACAGCATGACAGGGTTATCAAACTCTGCGGCTACTTCCCGAATGATATGGATGCTTTCTGCTTCCAGCTGTTTCAGGTGAGTCAGGCGTTCGGGCGATATCATCGTTGTGATCCACTCCTATTATTTAAGGTAACCGGCTTAAAGTAGTCGACTGTTGATGCTGCTATGCCGATAAGCTCAATTATATTGACTATATTAACGGTCTAATTCAATTAACGGTCTATTTAGGGCTCTAGTTAAAACGGAATCCTTAATTACGTCAAATTATTTAAAATCATTTATTGATAACTTTAAAGCATATAGGACAAGTATGAGCAACACTCATACGATTGATGCCAGCCGCTCAACTCGGCTTTCTACTCGGCCATCATTGTAAAGACCAAAACGGCGATACCCCGGCGCCAGCATATCCAACTCAAAGGCATTAATATCGGCGGTAAACTGAATACTCGTGGCAGGTGTTGTATAAAGCGTTAAGCCATCACGTTTAATTTCATGTGATTGATGTACATGACCGCAAATGACAGCCTTTACCGCAGAACAATCGACTAATGTTTTCCAGAGCCAGCCTTCATCCTGAAGCGGTATGCTGTCAATGCCAGCAATATCATCAAGCGTGTCTAGCTCGACCAAAAATTTACCTTGGCGCGCCGGCCCTACCAGTAAAGGCTGATGGTGAATCGCCACACCAATATGCTCGGCTTCAGGTTGCTCAAGGGCCGCCTGTAACTGCATTCTTTGAGACGAAGAGAGCTTGCCATAGGGCTCGCCCGAGTTTGAATCTAGCAGCAGCCACTGCCAAGCTCCCAAAGTAACCGAAGGTATGACCGGCTTAAGCTTAGACATTAGGTCGACTTGGTCATGGTTGCCTGGGATCCAATACCAAGATACGCCGATACGTTCCATCAATTGATACAACATAAGGTAGCTGTCATAGCTTTCATCTTGGCTTAGATCACCGGTCAGTAAAAAAAGATCGGGCAGCCCTTGTTGCTCAATCTGCGCCAGTAGATCAAGTAAATTCTGCCACGGATTTTGCCCTTTAAAGTCCTGTTCGGGATTGGCGAAAAGATGAAGATCCGTGAGCTGAATCAGAGACTGAGGCGTAGAAGTCATTAAATTATATTCACTCGTATCAGAGAATTGTGGATTAATAGAGCAGATTTACGGGTTCGACAGTATGGCCATATTGCGTTAGGTGAGCGAGCCACTCGCCCAAAAAAAGATTGATCTGCAGCTTCTCATCCGGTTGACGCATTTTAGTATTGGGGTACAAATACCTCCCATCAAAATGTCGCTGTTTTTGATAACCGACCACTTCTGCCATACGGGCATCATGGTACAGTCGCACAGAAAGTTCTGGCTGACTTAACCAGTCACCCCAATTATCTTTTTGAAAAATACGCAGCAACGTGGTGTATTTACTGCGTTCAGTAACCTTGATCGCCATTTCGCCCAAGTGTAGAGACTCGTCACTCACCGCAAAGTGCCATTGCTGAGTGTCGTCGAGATCAGGCAACAGCTTTAGCAGACGACAATAATTAACCTCACACTCGGCCATCTGTTTTTTCAGGTCAACGACGTAGTTCTTTTTCGCTTTCCAACCATTGTACTGCTGCCAACTACCGTAACTAGGGCTGCTAGCGGTTTGATTATTAGATTTTGAACCCATGATAAAACTCCCGCTGCGGCATCACTAAGCCTAGAGGCTAAAAGCCAAGATCTACATACGCAATCTATAAATACAATCTAGGCGCTGTAAGCTTGTCGCAGTCGTGTTCGGTTTAGCTGTAGCCACTGTAAGCCGATAATAGCCATGGCATTATTAATACGGCCATCATCTAATCCTTTAAAGGCTTCTGTGGCATCCACTAGCTCAACTCGTATATCTTCATTTTCTTCCTCTAGGCCGTAAACCCCTTCCTGAATATCACGGCTGTCGATAATACCTAGAAAAAGATCGATCTGTTCATCCATACCACCGGGGCTTACCCAGTATTTGTAAAGATGCTCAAGGTGAAGCACACGGCAACCAGCTTCTTCTTCCGCTTCACGGTGTACCACGTCTTCGTTGCTTTCTCCTGCCTCGGTCATGCCAGCGACCAGCTCAAACTGCCAAGGACTTTGACTAGGATCATAAGTACAGCCCGGTCGAAACTGCTCAACCATTAACAGTTGATCGGCCTTTGGATCGTACAGCAGTACGCCAACTGCATTACCACGCACAAATACTTCTCGACTCATTTCTTGAGTCCAACCACCTCTAAAAGACCGTGTTCTCAAGCGCAGTTTATCGAAGCGAAAGAAGCCTTGAAATACAGTCTTTTTATCAACAATTTCAACTGCATTATGCTGAAATGTGGGCGTGAGTTTAGTCGTCATGATCCGTCCTTTTGGGGAACGCCTGAGATTAAAAATGAGATTAAAAAATAGTTGCTTGAAAGCATAGCAAGTTTACAACAGGGCACAAGTAAGAACCGAATCGCTGAAAAGACTGTCTATTGGTCTAGCCGATGAGCTAGATCAAGACAAACCCCTTCCTTGCAAAATTTGTAACAGAATATGACGGAATTAATGCAGAGTTGTTGTAAACATGAAGGTTAGAATCCACTATGTGGCGATTAAGTTTTAAATCGACCATAAAAGGTAGCTGTCTGAAGAATAGCGCCAAAAACTATTGCTGGATCACAAGCTAAAAAACGATAACAACCATATAAAAAAAAGCGAGTGCAGAAATGTACAATCTCCTAGGCAATATCAAAATAAAGTACAAGCTGTGGGTCATTATCGGCCTGATGGCGATGGGAACAGCAGTCCTAATCAGTGTTTCCCTGATGTCACTAAAGGACAATCTGCTGGAGGATCGCAAGATCAAAACCAAGCATGTGGTCGAAACCGTGCATGGTTTTTTAAATCACTACTATCAATTAGAACAATCCGGAGACATAAGCCGCGAGCAAGCCCAAGATGCGGCTCAACGGGCTATCGAAGGTCTGCGTTATGACCGCGATGAATATTTCTGGATCAATGACATGAATTCCGTTGTCGTGATGCATCCGATCAAGCCCGATCTTAATGGTCAAAACCTAGCGAACCTTGAAGATGCCAACGGTAAAAAGATTTTCAGCGAATTTGTTGGCGTAGTTCGACAATCTGGCGAAGGATACGTTAGTTACCTTTGGCCAAAGCCTGGGCATGATGCACCACAGGCCAAAATATCCTATGTGAAAGGTTTCTCACCTTGGGGTTGGGTTGTGGGCAACGGTATTTACCTTAACGACATGGATCAGATTTTTTGGCAAACACTGCTGCGATACTCCATTACCGTTGGTATTTTAAGCTTACTGATTGGCGGCTTAGCTCTTTTTATTATTCACATTATTACAGTTCAGGTCACTACCCTTAAAAATACTATGGTGGCCGTTAAAAACTCCGGCAATCTGCGCGAGCGTGTGGATATCAGCACCCAAGATGAATTGGGCGATATGGCCCGAGCTTTCAATCATATGATGGATAACTTCCAAGATATTGTGAATTCTGTCGATCTTTCCACGCAACAGTTATCTGGTGCTATTCACCAGATGTCAGGGATTACAGAAAATACTATCGAAGGCGTGACCCAGCAGCGTTCAGAAACCGAACAAAGTGCCGCCGGTATGAACCAAATGGCGGCGTCAGCGCAACAAACCGCCCATATCGCAGAGCAGGCCAACGAAGCAACCCGTAACGCCCATAGCCAAACAGAAAACGGCCTTAGAATTGTAGAAGAAGCCAGCTTAAGCATCAACGAACTGGCCAAGGAGGTTGAAGGCGCAAGTAGTGTTATCAATGCGCTAGAAGATCACACGGCCAAAATTGAAAGTATCTTGGATGTCATCGGCGGCATCTCTGCACAAACGAACTTACTGGCGCTTAATGCTGCCATTGAGGCTGCCCGAGCAGGAGAACAAGGCCGAGGTTTTGCGGTAGTTGCCGATGAGGTGCGTCAACTGGCTCAACGCTCAGCAGAATCAACCCAGCAGATTCAAGAGATGATCCATGAACTGCAAAGCCGCTCAAAAATAGCGGTCGATGTCATGGATACCAGCCGAGCAAAAGCAGAAACTACCGTTGAGCGCGCGAATGAGGCCGGTGAATCTTTCCGTACAATTGCGGGGTCGATGCAAGAAATTAGTTCATTAAATGCACAGATTATGACCGCTGCGGATGAACAAAGCAGCGTCGCCAATGAGATGAGTCGTAACCTAGTGTCTATCTCAAATATCTCAGAAGAAACCGAAAAAGGCACAGGCCTTATTCGTGAATCTGGGCGTGAGCTCCAACAAAGTGCTCAAAATCTGGAACGCCTGATTAAGCAGTTTCAAACCTAGTCGTTAATAAACCGCTTCCGCTGCAATAAATATTGAATAAAGCCTATGTCGTAAGTTTACAATTCACGGCATGGGCTTTTTTATTGTTCAGCCACATTATGCCCAACCGTTTATAACTCAGTAAACTGTCTACAACCCAACAGGAGCATCCTAACCTTTATGAAAGGTCGCAATATGCAACGCTGGCGAGATCCAGCAAAAGACCCACGCCGTGAACAAAAAACTAACCTAATCACGCCTAAGGGTTATGACGCTCTACAAAATGAGAGAAACTTTCTCTGGAAAATACGCCATCCAGAGCTAGCACAGAAGGTAAAAGAAGCTGCGGCTCAAGGCGATCGTAGTGAAAATGCCGACTATACCTACAACAAGCAGCTTTTGAACAAAACCTTGAGCCGTATTCGTTATTTGGACAAACGTCTAGAAGCATTAACCATTGTGGAGAAAAAACCCGATGATTTGCAGCGTATTTTTTTCTCAGCACATATCGAACTAGAACATGAAGACGGTAGCCTGCTGCAATTACAGATTGTTGGCCCCGATGAGGCTGACATGAAAGAAGGGAAACTCAACATAGATGCGCCCATGGCTCGAGCGCTTTTAGGAAAAGCCTTAGATGATGAGATTAAAGTTCAAGCACCCAACGGTGAGCAAATCTATTACGTGCTTGATATTCATTACGATACATCGATTGACTAAACACTAAACCATAAACCGACGAAACATAGATCGACTAAACGTCTATTAATCAAAGCTCAATCTCAGAAAAAACACTCACCTGCGGATGATTCCCTGTGACCATACCTCTGGAACGCACCAACTGAACGGTTTCAAACCCCGCTAACTTTGCCGCATCCAGCTCTTCCACTACATCCGACAAAAAAAGAATCTGCGAAGCCGGTCGCTCAATACTGGCCTGAATAGCCTTATAAGATGCCACTTCACGCTTGCCACCCACTTGAGTATCAAAATACCCCTCAAACCAGGGCGTTAAATCACCAAAGTCGCTATAACCAAACAATAGCTTTTGGGCATAAACCGAGCCGGATGAGTAGATAAACAAGCATAGGCCATCATTTTTCCAGTCTTGCATACACTGATAGGCATCAGGATAAACATGGCCGGTATAATCGCCAGAAGTATAACCGGCCTGCCAAACAAGCCCTTGCAGAGCTTTTAACGGACCTATCTTTTGGTCATCTTCAATCCACTGTAATAGCTGAGCGGTAATCGCTTCAATACTCGCGTTTTCCTGCCCTATCAACTGGCGAACAGCGGCGAGCTGCTCCGCGACATCTGGATTATCTTTTTGCTGCAAAATAAACCCAGGAAGGTGCTCTTTGGCATAGGGAAATAACACCTGATGTACAAAATCGATGGAACCCGTCGTGCCCTCTATATCAGTAACAACAGCTTTAATATTTTTAAATCGAACGGTGTTAGCCATGATTATGCGCTCACTAAATGTTCAAAGCGGGGAAAGTTATCAGCAATCCTATCGCCGCTGTATTGAGCCACCCAACCCTCTGGGTTGGTAAACAGACGAATACAAGTAAAGTTAGGTGTATCCCCCATATCGAACCAATGTTTAGTACCCGCTGGCACAGAGATAAGATCATTTTGGGAGCAACCCACAACAGCCACTTTGTCGCCTAAATGCATATAAAACAGGCCCTGGCCTCGGACAAAAAAGCGTACTTCATCTTCAGTGTGAATATGCTCTGACAGAAACTTCTCTCGCAAAGCGGCTTTATCAGGATGGTCTGGAGTTAAGCTGATAACGTCCGCTGTTTGAAAGCCATTATCCTGCTTTAAACGGGTTACTTCGCGGTCATAAGCCGCCAAAATGGCTTCTTGATCCGCCCCTTGCTCAAGAGGCTGGCTGGCTTGCCAACGCTCAAAGCGAACCCCCTGATCCGCTAAGAAGGCTTGAATCTTTTCGCCATGGGTTAGGCTTAACGTCACAGCATCTGGTGCTGCGCTATCATATAGTTTTAAAAAGCTCATCAGATTGCCTTTTAGTCTTCATATTTCAGATTTGAATTACAACAGCATTTAAATTTTACATCTAAGAGTTAAGCTTTTAAGCTCGCAGGCCATTAAAAACTCCATCGCTTCGATATGACGTAATGTATCAGCCATGGTCGCCCCCCATGTATAAAGGCCGTGACCACGAATCAGATAAGCCGGTGCCATCGGGTGCTGTTTAAGGTAGGCCATGGTTTCTAGGGATAGCGCTTCAATATCCTGTGTATTTTCAAAGATAGGAATACGCAAAACACCTTCATGAGTGTCAATGCCTGGAAAGGCTTTTTGCAACTCGTAACCCTGTAAGATTAAATGGTCGCTACGGTCTAAAGCACGGCTTAATACAGTGGCAGCAACGGAGTGTGTGTGCAGCACTGCGCCAATATCATCCCGCCAGTCATAAAGCACACAATGTAGAAGAGTTTCAGCTGAAGACTTTAGGTTTGATTGCACCGGCTGGCCCTGTAAATCAACTACCATAATATCATTCGGCTTTAAGCGGCCTTTATGTTTTCCTGATACGGTAATAGCAAGATGATTGTGATCAATTCGGGCAGAATAATTACTACTTGTGGCTGGCGACCAACCTTCGGCAAATAGAAACTGGCCAGCCTCTATAACCTCTTGCGCTTTAACAGCATATATTGCGAGATTCACCACCGGCTAATCCTCTTTATGGCAAACAGGTTATCATGACAAACAGATTGTCGAATTGGCTGGTATTTTCTCATAACCGAAATACCACACAAGTTTTTTACATGAAGATCGTTGTTCACAGATAAACTGCTCGCAGAGTCACGGAGTCCAAATTGACAGATACAGTGCCGCATCAGCATTATAATCTTGCCGTTATTGGCACGATACAATCCTGCTATAAAGAGAAATTTGGCATCCCCCGCCAACCCGGCCTTGCCCCAGCGTCTACGGGTATTATTCGTCTTTTACCGCCGTATAATCAGCCGGATGCTGTACGTGGGCTAGAAAAAAACAGTCATATCTGGGTGCAGTTTATATTCCATCAGTGCTTAAAAGATCATTGGAAACCCACCGTGCGCCCGCCCCGTTTAGGCGGTAACGAGCGCTTGGGCGTATTTGCCACCCGCGCGACCTTTCGACCTAATCCTATCGGTTTATCGGTGGTGGTGTTAGATAGAATTGAAATCACCTCAAAAGAAGTACTCATTCATATTAGTGGCTTAGATCTTGTGGAAGGCACGCCGGTTTTGGACATTAAGCCATATATTCCCTATGTGGATAACGTAGAGCATGCTCGCAGTGCCTTTGCCCCAGAAGCTCCAACGGAGCACCCTGTTTTTTGGACACCTGAAGCAAAAATCGCTCTTACCTATTACGAAGCCAAATATGGTGCCATAGCCAAGCTTATTGAGCAGGTTCTACAGCAAGATCCAAGACCAGCCTATCGACATGGAAAAGCAGAAGAAAAGATATACGGTATAAAGCTACAGCAAGCGGATGTGCGCTTTAAGATTCAGCCCTACACGGAGCAACAAAAAATTGCTATTTGGGTTGTGGATATAGAAGACTTAGGTGATAACGATTAAACGTTAAACAAAAAAATACCCGCTGCAAAGAGCAGGTATTGAGAAGCCATAAAAGTAGCGATTAAACTACCGTTACATTCTCTGCCTGAGGGCCTTTTTGACCTTGAGTTACTTCAAAAGTAACCTGCTGACCTTCCTCAAGGCTACGACGGCCAGTACCGTTGATAGCGCGAAAATGTACAAATACATCGCTGTCGCCTTCACGAGAAATAAAGCCAAAACCTTTTTCATCGTTAAACCACTTAACGGTACCAGTAATTAAACCTGACATAACGTCCTCTTTACTCTTGCTTGCGCCCGGACTCACCGGGAATAAAATCTAACAGGGTTCATCCGAATGATGCCCCATCATTACTACTGCAACTCCTGTTGCAGTTCCTCTATTAGAGCATGACTTTATGGCTTTACAACTACTTTTTTCAGTTTTATGAAAAAAATTACATCCACAAAATACCCTTAACGAAACATTGCAACACAAAAAGTAAAAAATAGAGTAAACCGGCCTAAAAGGCCAAACACGAAGCAAAACATCCCACGATCTAAATATTTTTTAACATTTTGCATAATATCCTGAATTATCAATCAGTTTCATACGCTAAACACTGGCGAATTAAGCCAACCTTTTGTACAATCTCGGCACTTAAGATTTTTGATTTAACCATTTTGTTGTCATCTTGGTTTAATCACAAGTACTTAAGGGCCCTTAGCTCAGTTGGTTAGAGCATCCGACTCATAATCGGCAGGTCCTGGGTTCGAGTCCCGGAGGGCCCACCATATTTAAATAAAAAACCCAGCAGTCACACTGCTGGGTTTTTTATTGTCTGCATTAAATCTATTCTGCCTATCTTGACTTATATCCGCACAAACATTAGAAGATACTTGTTTATTTGGAACCGTCACTTTTAGGGAGAACACTATGTCTGAGCATCGCTCACAACTTTCTTGGCAGCGTAAAGAACACCCCGAAGACAACACTACATTTTGTCGAAACCATACTCTGACACTTAATGGCGGTCAGGTTATTAATGCGTCATCAGCTGCCAGCTTTTTAGGCGATGCCCAAGCGTCTGATCCTGAGCAACTACTTGTTGCAGCGGTATCAAGTTGTCATATGCTGACATTTCTTGCCGTTGCTGACGTAAAAGGCTTTAAAGTTGAAAACTATCAAGATGATGCAGTTGGTTATCTGACTAAAGCAGAGCGTGGAAAAGTGGTTAGCCGTATTGAATTAAATGCAACGGTTACGTTTTCTGGCGAGAAACAACCGACAGAAAAAGAGCTGGATCGGCTACACGATAGCGCCCATCGCAACTGTTTTATTGCCAACTCCATTAAAGCTGACGTTGAAGTGATGAAAAAGTCTTAAACTTTTTTTATTGAATTGAATCTTTTTATTAAATCGAATGAAGGCAAGCTTAAAGCTTGCCTTCAATTCGTACAGGATAGAGGGTATAAACTCTAAAAAAGTCCGCCAACTGGAAACTTCTTATCAGTTGTTCGCTGTAGCGAATTCTTCGATTACGCGTCAAACTAAAACCTTTATAAGCTAAAAGGCTGAGGCAATCAGGGCAAATTGATAAGCTGCGCCGCTTACTATCGTCGGGTATAGGAAAGGGCGAACTTTGACATGTTGTTGCCACCAGCGCTTCACGGGCGTTATCCTGCAAAACCTTACAAGCCGCCACATGCACGTACTCTTTTCTAGTGTGACTCTTTTTTTGGCCTTGGCTTAAGCTTAGACTCTGGCTTCGAGTCAGTTCTGCATTTAAAAAATACACCACCACACGACCATTTTTTATGGCTAAAGTATGGTCAGGTAGAATCCTAATGCCCTCTAAAGACGTTTTAATACCTTGGTTTTCCAGCAGCGAACGCTCCTGCCCAGTTAAGTGTTTAGAGCCATCAAATAGTACAAAATGACCTAATCGTTTTGCCCCCATTTCTCGACGAAGATGAAGCAAGTCTTCATCTTGATTAAAATCAGGTAATTCCATAGTGCCTCCTTGCGTTAACCGATCTAGCACTAAGGCTCATGAGAGTCCATCTCAGGTTTACCTTTAGCACTTGCAGTATCATCTTTATCCAAAACATCTTTTAAGATCTCACGAATACGAGAATCTGCATCAGTTCTTAAACGGAACTCTACCCGACGAGAACGCTCGCTATTTTCTTCCCCTGAGGCAGACACCACGAGTTTTGATGATGACAGTCCGTTGGCGGTTAGATGGCTTTTCAACCACGTTTTTTGATATTCAACCTTTGGTAGGCCTAAGACATAGCCTAGTGCGGAGCGTGTTCTTGCTTGAGATAAACGCATATTATTGATGTAAGCTTCATCTTGGCTACTGGCATTGGTCCAATCACTTGAAGTATGGCCTTCGATACGCACCTCAGAAATATCGTATCGATATTTTTCTGAAGTGATGATCCGTGTGTACCGTGGAAAAAAGTCTGACAGAATGGCTTCAAAGGCAGGCTGCAAGCTTGATTTGCCAACATCAAACATCACATCCGTATTGTAAAACTGCAGGCTTAGGTCGTCCGCTTTCAGTTCAGCCCCCCATTTGGGTAGGTCATCTTTAAATTCGGTATAAAGATCCTGATAAAGCTGATCCCGAAGGTCTTGGTATAATAGAGCAACCTCTTTTATCTTCTGGGTTTCCCGCTCAAGAATCACCATATAAGCTACGGCAACCAGCAGAAAGACCATCATTAAGCCTGCCATCAGGTCACTCACGGCAACCCAATGGGAACCTTCTTCAGCGGCTAAACTTTCTTCTTCATCTTGCCGATGATCGAGTCTGTTCACTTCTGATTCCTTTCCGCACGCAGACCTCTACGCCCGGGCATTAGCGAGGGCTTTTCCTCTGTTTTCACTTTCGGAGCCACTGACCCAGAAGATACATTGAGCGACGCCTTGGGTTTTGCTTGTGTCGACAAACCTGCGTCTAAAGACGATGCTGTACTTGAAGGCAAATCTGGATTCACCTTTGGCCCTAGGCCGGCCTCCGATGAGACTGTATTTGATGAGGTTGTATGTGATGATCCTGTATTTGATGAGTTCATACTTAAAGGTGAAGGGGCATTTAAATATGAAGACGTATTGGCCGGTGCAGATGGCTTTTGTGAACCGGCCATATCAACCACTTGTTTTAGCTTCTCGGTTAACGGCAGATAATCACTAACAAACTTCTCTGATAACGCGGTTAACTGGCCGCCAAAGGTCTGTAGGGCATGGGTAAGCTCTTGCTCCATAGCACTATCCATACGTACCAGCTGCTTTTCATTGCGATCGAGCATCTGCAACATAATATCGCTATGGCGGTTATTCACCTGCCCCATATCCGTCACAAGTTGCTTGTTAACCGTAATCACCGTTTTTTCGATGGTATTCGACGTTTCGGTCAAAAGCGCGTTCATCTGTCGATGGCTTTCACGAATCCCATTCGCCAACTCATCTGTCAGCGCCATAATACGCCCTTCCAAGGAAGGCAACCCGTCAGATGCTTTACTCACAAGATTAGCTAGGCTATCTAAGTAACTGCCAAGGGATTCAGATTGTTGTTGTAGGCCGGTCATCACATCGCCTAGTTTTTCTGAAACCTCATTGAATGCTTGCGTATGCTGAACCATGGTTTGATAAGCTTCCGTTGCCTTATCAAGTACATCGCCATTGGCTTTTTGCTGCTCGAGCAGCTTTGCCAGCTCGCCTTTGTAGTTTTCTTGCCATTCCACCATACGGCCAACAGCTTGGTTAAGCTGGCGAAAATTATCGCCGTATTGCACCGTAATCTTGTCATTAAAGCTGGTCATTAGATCCGTAATAGCACTGGTTAAAGCATTGCTGTTAGCGGAAACCATCTCTTCTTGATAGTGGCTAATAACGGTTTCTAAGCGCCCAAGGTGCTGCTCGATACCTTTTGTGCCAGCCTCAATATTACCACCAATATCTGCTAAGCCAGATTTGTTAAGCACCAAGCGAATATCACCCAGCAGCGTCGCTAAATCATCCACCGTTGCACCGGTGTACTGTGTCTCTGTCTCATAGTTACGCACATGCTTAATCACATGGCGCATTTTGATACTCATGCCTGCTAACAGACCTGCAATAGATGACCAGAATGCTGTTTTCAGACCCTCAATCAGCTGAGGTACACTGCCTTCAATATCTGTTGTATCAAAATCCATCAAACCCAAGGCTACACCCAAAAACGTACCAAAAATACCAATACTGGTAAGAATGGAAGGGGCAGCATTTACTGTGCGCAGAGAGTAAACAGGGCCGTGGAAATAAACGGTAAGCCCGGCAATTATTGCGATCACACTAATTGTCAGAGGTGAAAAAGCTGCTAGAAAGTCCATAACTGTCGCTTTAGTAAAATGAGCGCCTATTATGGCGCTAACAAGGTGTTCTGAAAACGGGTATTGAAAAGGAAGCTTGTAATCAAGTGAATTAAACGCGCTATCATAAAAAAACCACTGCCTAAGCAGTGGTTCTTTTCTGTCGATCAAATGTTCTGATCTAGTATTCAAGGTAGAACCTAATGAAACTTAATTAGCCACCCAGATATTTGATCATCACACCGGCAGCAACCGCTGAACCGATCACACCAGCCACATTCGGGCCCATTGCGTGCATCAGCAAGAAGTTGTGCGGGTTGTACTCCAAGCCAAGCTTGTTCGATACACGGGCCGCCATAGGCACCGCTGAAACACCAGCTGAACCGATTAGTGGGTTCACAGGCGTTTTGGTCAGCTTGTTCATCAGCTTAGCCATCAGAACACCACAACCTGTACCGATACCAAAGGCAACGATACCCAGCGCAAGAATACCCAGTGTTTCAAGGGCAAGGAACTTATCTGCCATCAACTTAGAACCAACCGAAAGCCCTAGGAAGATCGTAGTAATGTTGATTAACGCGTTTTGAGCCGTATCACTTAAACGTTCAACAACACCACTTTCACGCATTAAGTTACCAAAGCAGAACATACCTAACAGGGGCGCTGCATCCGGTAGCAAGAGTGCGACAAGTACCAAGAGAGTCAATGGAAAGACAATTTTCTCTGCTTTCGATACGGTGCGCAGCTGTACCATCTCAATCTTACGTTCTTCTGGTGTGGTCAACGCGCGCATAATCGGCGGCTGAATCAGAGGCACCAAAGCCATATAAGAGTAAGAAGCCACCGCAATAGCACCCAGCAGCTCAGGCGCTAACAGGCTAGCAACATAGATTGATGTTGGGCCATCTGCGCCGCCGATAATACCAATGGCTGCCGCTTGCTGAATGGAGAAATCCATCACGCCCATAGCAGACAGACCAACCGCACCCAATACCGTCGCAAAGATACCGAACTGAGCTGCAGCACCTAAGAACAGCGTCTTAGGGTTAGCAAGTAAAGGCCCGAAATCGGTCATAGCACCAACGCCCATGAAAATCACAAGCGGTGCAATACCGCTGGCAATAGCCACAGAGTAGAAGCTGTACAGCATACCGTTAGCATAGCCGGCATCCTGAGCAATCAACTGCGCCGATGCGTACGCACTAGGCCCAGCATCGTGGACTAAATGCGACAAGACTTCAGGATTCGTTGTGTTAGCACCCACCGCCTGAGCCAAAGCCGCAAGGACTTCAGGTTTGGCAAAATGGATCGCCTGCTCTGCAGCAGACATCGCAAGTCCCGCTTCAGGAATGTTAGCCAACAGGCCACCAAATCCGATAGGAACGAGCAACAGGGGTTCAAAGCCCTTCACAATCGCAAGGTATAGCAGCAGCAGACAGATGATCATCATCGTCAGCTGGCCAAACGTTAGATTATAAAGACCCGAGCCCTGCCATAAGCTCAAAAGTTGTTCCATGTGATCAACCTCGTTGTATTAGCAGGACTTACAGAGCCAGCAGGGTATCGCCAACCGTAACCGCATCACCTTCACGAACACTAATCGCGCCGATAGTACCGGCCCGTGGTGCGCGTACTTCTGTTTCCATCTTCATGGCTTCAAGAATAATGATCACATCACCATCCTGAACCACATCGCCTGGGCTAACCATAACTTTAAAGATGTTACCAGATAACGGAGCTGTTACAGGCTCACCGCCGGATGCAACAGGAGCAGGAGCCGCTGCGGATACAGGTGCTGCAGGCTGAACATTAGAGATATCGCCACCTTCTGTGACCTGTACCACATAGTTCTGGCCGTTAACGGTGATGGTGTAAACTTCTGGGCCGGTATTTTTGTTCGCAGTGTTGCTCACGGCTTTTGTACCTTCTTCTTCTGTTGGGACGGGCTCAAAGGCATCTGGATTACCACGATTCTCTAGGAATTTCAGACCAATTTGAGGGAACAACGCATAGGTTAGAACATCATCAATCGACTCAGAGGCAAGCTTAAAGCCTTTCTCTTTTGCCAAATCGTTCAGTTCAGCCGTCAGTTTTTCAACTTCAGACTCAAGTAGATCCGCTGGGCGGCAGGTAATCGCTTCTGCACCATTGAGAACCCTAGCTTGAAGCTCTGCATTAAAAGGCGCTGGAGCTGAGCCATACTCACCTTTCAAAATGCCTTGAGTCTCTTTCGAGATGCTCTTGTAACGTTCACCGGTCAGAATATTCAACACCGCTTGGGTACCGACAATCTGAGAGGTTGGTGTTACCAGAGGAATAAAGCCTAAATCTTCACGTACCCGTGGAATCTCAGCCAAAACCTCATCGAACTTATCACCAGCGCCCTGTTCACGTAGCTGGCTTTCCATATTTGTCAGCATACCACCAGGCACCTGAGCCACCAAAATACGTGAGTCAGTACCGCGCAAAGCGCCTTCAAATTTCGCATATTTCTTACGAACTTGACGGAAGTAAGCCGCAATGTCTTCCAGCAGTAATAGATCTAAACCTGTATCACGATCGGTACCCTGTAGCGCCGCCACAATCGATTCAGTTGCCGTATGGCCATAAGTCATCGACATTGAAGAGATCGCCGTATCAACGCGGTCAATACCCGCTTCAACAGCTTTCAGGATAGTCATATCAGATAAACCCGAAGTGGCATGCGCATGCAGCTGAACTTCTAGATTGGTTTCTGATTTTAGGCGAGATACCATTTCATAAGCATCGTAGGGGGTCATAATGCCGGACATATCTTTGATCGCGATAGAGTCTGCACCCATATCTTCGATCTGTTTTGCCAAGCTAATCCAAGCTTCCAGATTATGAACCGCACTCGTGGTGTAAGAAAGCGTACCTTGAGCATGCTTACCTACATTTTTAACCGCCTCAAGTGCACGTTGCAGGTTACGGGGATCGTTCATTGCGTCAAATACGCGGAACACATCAACACCGTTAGTTGCAGCGCGTTCAACAAACTTATCAACCACATCGTCAGCATAATGACGGTAGCCCAGAAGGTTCTGGCCACGTAGCAGCATCTGCTGAGGGGTCTTAGGCATAGCCTTTTTAAGTTCGCGGATACGATCCCAAGGGTCTTCGCCTAGATAACGAATGCAGGAGTCAAATGTCGCTCCGCCCCAAGATTCTAGAGACCAGAAGCCTACTTGATCCAACTTCTCAGCAATCGGAAGCATATCATCAAGGCGCAGGCGGGTCGCAAACAAGGACTGATGAGCATCACGCAGGACAACATCAGTAATGCCTAGTGGTTTTTTGGACTCGGTCATGGGTTTGGCCTTTTCCATTATTAGAGAGTTTTTATTGGCTAAAAAAAGCGCCGTACTTATTTACCGGAACGGTATTTATGAACAGCCGCCGTCATAACAGCGATCAGTTCATCATTGTTACCAGCGGCAGGTGCGCTTACAGGAGCTGGCTTGTTCGCTACAACAGGTGCCGGTTTAACAAGTTTATTGACCGTAGAGGACATCAAACCTGTTACAAAAACCAGCAGCGTCAAGAAGACGAAAACAAACCCCATACCGAACAGCATCAAATTGATACCTTCGGAGATCAGCTCAGAAGAGTGCATTAAGCCATTCCTCGTTTCATTTTTGGTCGGGTCAGGCATTAAGCCTGCTACCTTTTTATTATCTCTTGCAATAGATTTTAGATCGCTTGCAAGCCACTGCGCCCATGCTCTCGCCCATGACACAAGCTCAGCAGCCGAGCTAATTTACCTTGATTAACAATATCAGGCAATAAAACACAGGGATATTGTAGACAATTTATAAGACTGACAGGTCAGGCCAAGGGGGTATTTACGCATCACAATCCTCCGTGAGCTTTACCCTAATACGGTATATCATTGCCCCTCGAAAATGCGAATTGATCCATATCAAGCAGATCAAATACTCTATTCCCCCTCTATGTAGAACACTCATGCCTAGCTTAACTTTGACCAATATACCCTATCCCCGTATCGCCCTTGCCCCAATGGAAGGTGTTGTTGACTCAGGTGTTCGCAGACTGATTGGTGAGATTGGTGGGGTCGATTTTTGTGTCACTGAATTTCTCCGCGTCACAACAGAGCTACAGCCCAGCAAAACCTTTTACAAAGTAAGCCCTGAGCTTCTACAGCACTCAAAAACATCGTCGGGGATTCCTGTGCATTTTCAGCTACTTGGCAGTGATCCTCAGCTATTAGCCCGTCATGCCATAAAGGCTGCGCAACTAGGGGCTAATGTCGTTGATCTAAATTTTGGCTGTCCTGCCAAACTTGTCAATCGACATAAAGGTGGGGCCGTATTGCTGCAAACCCCAGAGCTGATCCATAACATTGTTCAAGCTTGTGCCCAAGCACTGATTGACACCCCTGCCCGCCTAACAGCGAAGATGCGCCTAGGCTATGAAGATACAGAACTTATCTACGAAAACTTAGCCGCCATTAACGAAGGAGGCGCAACCGAGCTGGTTGTCCATGCCCGAACTAAAACGGAAGGCTATAAGCCCCCAGCCCATTGGTCATGGTTGGCTAAATTACGGGAGGCCAGTAGAATCCCCGTGATCGCTAACGGAGAAGTATGGAGCGTTGAAGATTATGATCGTTGCAGAGAGGTTAGTGGCTGCCCGGATATTATGATCGGTCGAGGTTTAATTGCAGATCCTTATTTGGCCTACCGCATCAAAAAGCAAGATCCTACATTACCCTTGCCAACACAGGCCGATCTTGCCGCAGTCCTATTAGTTTATCTCAAGCGTGAACAAGCCCATGCCCCTGACAAATTCCTGCTATCCCGAGGCAAACAATGGCTAGGGATGATGCGCAAAGGGCTTGTCCCGATAACACCCTTATTTGATGCGATAAAGGTCTGTCAAAGTGCTGAAACGATGTTTGATATTTTAACAGCCTGCAGCCTACAAGAAGGTTTCTATAAAGCGCTATTGCCAAGCTCAGACACAGAATAAACGCCCTAGAAATAAAAAAGCGACTTTAACCGATAGGCTAAAGTCGCTTCTTATCTAAGGCATTGAAATCTAAACGGTTAAGCTTTACCTTTAAAAGCACAGCCCGTTTTAAGTCCAATCTTATTGAAAATAACCGCTGCAGGACAAAAGCCTGTAAAGGCGGATTGAATCAAGTTGGCCCCAATGAAAACGGTGAACCAAACAAAATTAGCATGTACATACTGAGTAAGCGCCACGCTTAATAGCACCATAGATCCTGAAAAAATCAACATTACGCGATCAATATTCATAATACTCTCCGGAGAAATAATCGACACTTAACAAAAACACTTAATAAAAGTGCCTCTTAATTAACAGGAATAATATTAGAATTATCTTAAACAAAGAAATACCCCTTAATTCTAAATAGAATTTAGATATAACTTTAAAGAATAAGGCTTTATCAATAAGGCCGTTCCGCTAAAATAACCGCTCGTTTGGGCGCAGGGTGGCCTTCGGCTGTTTTTGTAGAATCAGCAGGGTCTAGAAAATCCGCCAAGGACTGATAGCTCATCCATTCTGTACTGCGCTGTTCTTCCGTTGTCGTTACAGAGACATCGACCACACGAACATTCACAAAGCCGCATTTTTCCAACCATAGCACCAAGGCATCAGGGCTGGGCAGATACCAAACATTGCCCATCATGGCGTAGCGACCCTCTGGCATCAAAACCTTTTGTGCATCACCATCAACAACCAGTGTTTCCAGCACCAACTCTCCACCGGGGCGTAGAGCCTCTTTTAGTTGATACAGATGATCAATGGGTGAACGGCGGTGATAAAGCACTCCCATAGAAAAGACTGTATCAAAGTAGTCCAGATTAGCAGGAACATCCTCTATGCCAACGGGCAGATGAAAGACCCGATTGCCATCCGCTAACCCCATTAAACGACGCACTAATTGAAATTGCATATGAAAGCGCGGTGAAGGATCAATACCGACAACAAAGCGCGCATCTGCACCAGCCATACGCCAGCAGTGATAACCGCTACCACAGCCCACATCAAGCACACTACGATTATGCAGTGGTGCGATAAACTCCGCTAAACGATCCCATTTCCAATCTGAGTGCCATTCCGTATCAATATAAGAACCGTGCAGCTCAAAGGGGCCTTTACGCCAAGGCATTAGTTTTTTTAATAAGTTTCGATATTTGGCCTGCTGCGGAGCCGGTAGTGCGGGTTCAGTACTCACCTTTACAGCGCTCTGAGCCAGATCGACTTTAACCTGATAGCCCTGCTCTGCTAGCTGTTCTGGCATATCAAACTTATCCACCACTCTTTGCCAACCGGGAAGCTCAGAATAACGCTTACCATCGAGCGTAGTTTCAAGCTGCTCTGGCACTTTAGCTAACCAGCGGGTTAAGCCCTCTTCAGCAAATTTTTGATACAGCGGCGCATAATCCTGCATGGTGTTCAGCTCGCAAATCCAGATAATAAGAAGTGAATCAATAATGAAAACAAAAACTAAGAGATAACCAAAACCCACCGTTTAGATTAACGGGCCTTAATCGCCAATAATGAAGCGAAATTCAGATACTGAAACCAAACAGAGCTTTGGGAGAAACCTGCCTGTTTAAAACGTTGATGATGGGTTTCAAAACTTTCCGCCTGCAAAAAATTCTCTAACGCGGCCCGCTTCTGACTGATCTCTAGCTCGCTATAGCCATTGGCACGCTTAAAATCTAAGTGCAGATCAAACAGAGCATCCTGTTGCTCGCTGTGATCAAAGCGCACCTTTTCCGATAAAACAATCACACCGCCAGGGGCCAAGCCATCATGGATGCGCTTCAGCAACGGCAGGCGTTGCTCTAACGGCAAAAATTGAAAGGTGAAATTTAAAATCACCACGGAGGCATTTTCAATGGGCGCGGTACAAATATCCGCACACTCAAGATGTACACCTTGACACCGAACCTCGGTTAACTGTTTCTCTGCAACTTGCTGGTCAAGCACTTGCTGGCAACGTTCGATCATGGCCGGTGAATTATCGAGGCCTATAATCTCAAGTCCCACTTCTGGTATCTGATGCAACACAGAAAGCATACTAGCCCCAAGGGAGCAGCCCAGATCGTAGATACGCGTGCCCGGTTGCCAGTAACGACGAGCAATAACACCCGTCATCCCGATCATATTGCTATAACCCGGCACCGAGCGTTTAATCATATCGGGGAAAACCTGCACAACCTTCTCATCAAAAGAAAAGGTGGCAACCTTATCTAGCGGGTTGGCGAAAATTGCATCTTTTTGCTCTTTTTTCACGGAGGGATCTCTCTAACGCCCTAAAGGACAACCTACACTGAACGGTTAAATTTTTGCCGACCAAACACAAAAACGACCTGTTTCTGCGATGCGCTCACAATGACCAAAGGTCGCTTCAATAATATCGGGATATTTCAAAAAGCGATTGGCGACAATGCGTAATTCGCCACTGCGTTTCAGGTGTTTTTTAGCCTGACGGATAAAGCGCTCAGCAAGATCATAATCGGTACTTTGGCCCGTATGAAATGGCGGGTTAGAGATAATCAGATCAAAGCGCTCTTCGATTCCCTGCCACATATCAGAGGCGATCACCTCTCCGGTCATATGATTATGGGCAAGGCTTCGTCGAGTGGACTCAAGCGCCATAGCGCTTACATCACAAAAGCTAACGGCTATTTCAGGGGAGCGTTTTAATAGACTCATACCAATCACACCAGTACCGCATCCCATATCCAGCACTCGCCGTTGACGGATTTTAGAGGCTTTAATGCGTGGTAGATTTTTTAGCATTAAGGCCGTACCTTCATCTAAACGGCCATGACTAAACACACCAGGCAGGCTCAATAATTTTAATTCATTGAGTATCTCTAAACGTTCATCATCTTTTGGCAGCGGCCACTCAACTTGCCAAGGCGTCGCATCAAAAGATGGCGATGCTGCCACGTTAGCCTCTGCTGATAAATGCAGATTTAACAATACCGATTTCTTTGCTTTATCCGTCTTACTTAACTGAAAGCTACCGGCCGGTAGTACGGCTTCTGCCACCAATTGCACGAGCTTATCCGCTGACTTGATACCGCTCTTGTTTTCACCCACTAGCCAAAAATTAGCACCTGCTTTTAATAGAGGCAGTAATTGAGCAATTAAAAAACGGGCCTGTTCTTTGGCCTTCGGCATAAACAGCACAATATTATCATAGCCATCAAGTAAGCCCGTTTCGCTGTCTTGCCCTAAATAGGCTTGAAACAGGGGTAGAAAGCGCGGTTCTTGCGCTTTAAATCCATTCATGGCATTAAAACTGCGCCAATCATCAATCAGCAAATGCAGCGAGTGAACCGCAGGTGCTAATAAGGGCTGAAGAACATTATCCACACCATCACCCACCGGTAGATGTGCCATTAAAACCTGACCCTGAATCTGTGATTGATTGCGCAATAAAAGCTCTGCGGCGGGTGATAAGCTGCTCATAGTAAGGCTTCTTTCCGGTTAAGGGGAGTGAGGGGCATCAGTTGCTAGGCTTACGGGCAATCACATGAATATAACGCCCCATACGCCAGTATGGCTCTTGATGACAGTAACGCCATTCTAGCGTTAACAATTTCTCTAAATCTTCTTCAGAAGGTGTCTTTTCGCGCAGGTAGTCAGTAAAAACCCTAACCCCTGCAACAGAAACAACTTCTAAATCTTGCTGCTTTAAGCCTTCAATCACCTGTTCTGGCTGCTGAGGACTAATGGGGGTTAGCCGCAAACGCTGGCCAGTGCCATCCAAGGTGTCTTTCAAGGCTTTATCGTAATTACCTTTAACAATATTGCTAAAACGTAGGCCATCTTCATTAAAGAACATCAATGATAACCAGCCCCCAGGCTGTATCTGATGAGCAATAACCGGCAAAGCCTCTTGCGGCTGATGTAGCCATTCTAGCACTGCATGGCACAGGACAAGCTCTGCGGGTTCAACATGATCGGCCAACTGCTGTAGCCGATAGGGATAGCTTGTTACAGGGGCTTTGTACTCTGCCTGTTGCTGCTGAAATAGACGCTCCGCTTCAGCACGCATATCATCCGCAGGCTCTGTAAAAGTGACACAATGACCTTGCTGAGCAAACCAGTCAGACATCTGGCCTAAACCACCGCCAATATCGAGTACCTGCACGGGTCTCGACTGGGCAATAAAAGGAATCTGCTGCAAATCACGGGCTAAAATTTCTTGGCGCAACCAACCTTTGTTGGTGCCGTAAACATTATTACGGAATTTTTCTGCCAAGCCGTTAAAAATTTTATCCGTTTGGATTTTAGCGCGGGGTGCAGCCAAGGCAGTAACCTCTATACAGAGTACAAAAAAGAGTGCAAGAATAAGCGATGTAATAACGAAGCAAAAATCAAGAGGCGGATACTAAAGGATTTTGCCAAAAGGATAAAGGTTTCGCAGGCTAGAGGCAGGTTTGCTGACGGGCTGAAGCCCGACCCACATTTTAGTGCTCACTATTCTGTCAGAGTGTGAATGTTACCTCAACTTGTAGGTCGTCAGAACCTGCTCCGTATACTCAAACGGGCAGAATAAGTCGCGGCATAAAACCCAGACACAAAAAAACCAGCCCGAAGGCTGGTTCTTTTTGTTCGGTATCTTAGCTAATCAGGAGATTAGAAAGAAAGAACAGCACCTAGATAAGAACCACCAAAGGTTTCGCTCTTATCGTAGTCACCAGAACCAAACTCACCCCAAACATACAGGCTGCTGGTCAGGCTATATGTAGCGCCTAGAGCTGCTTGAGTATCTGCGCCCTTAGCATCTGAATCAGAAACCATCAGATAAACGTTACCCATGCCGTAGTTATAATCTGCAGATGCGCCCATTACATTCAGGTCATCACCAGCAGCATCTTCACCTAGCTCATATTTAGCAGCTAGAGTGATGTTGTCGATAGATGCAACAGCTGCAACAGCTGCTTCACTGTTTGCTGAATCATAAGCTGCACGTAGAGATACCATTTCTACAGGCACTTCAACAACAAGCTGAACAGAGTTTTCTTCATCTTTGTTTGCTGCAGTATTGGTGTTCATCTGTACAGATGCACCTACTTTAACAGCGCTAAAGTCGCCTTGGTATTGAACTTGCTGAATTTCTTTACCAGCACCAGAACCGAAAGCAGAATCAAAACCAAAGAACTCAGGTACGTACACTGCATCATGAATGAAATCATTCACTAGAGTGTCCATAGAACCAACACGAACTTGACCTAGGCTACCTTTAACACCGATATAAGCTTGGTCACCAGTAGTCAAACCACCAGCCGCTTTCTCAGCACCAGCATTGTGTTCAAATTCAGCTTTATAGAAAACAGTTAAACCGTTCTCTTCAGCCATTTCACCTTTAAAGCCAATGGTAGAACCATTGTCAAATGCGTTCGCATCATCTTCAAGATCCAAAGCAATCTGGAGGTTACCATATACTGTTGGAGCAGGTTGAGCAGCTTGTGCAGCTACTGAGAAGCTCATAGCACCAGCAATAGCGGTAGCAATAAGAGTCTTTTTCATTTGATAATTTCCTTTCTCTACTCAATCGCTCTGCATTAATGCAGAAATTTTCGGTGTACTGACTGGCCGTTAATTTAAACGTCCCAGCCAATGTTAAACCGTTATTGTTTCAATCGCAGGAGCTACTTTAAACATCCTGCGCCCGCATGGCAATAGTCAGATTCGCCATTTTTTCAACGAATTTCTGTGACTTTGATCTGTGTTCGCCACAAGTAAGATAATGTTAAGGGCCAAAAGCTTGCGTCATCCTAATCGATGTTTCTGACAAAACAGTGACAAGCCAAAGCCCTTAAAATAAATGTATTAAGTGCCAAGTTGTTTTAACGAATATTATATCGCCACGTAAGCCTTAAAAAAATGAGTTGTTGCCAACCTATAAAGTTAGATCTGCTACGAGCCATTAGTCTGTATGTAAGGCGTTAAATCTTTCTAGCATATTCAATCATTAATTGAATACTTCGACGTCCTCGAAACTCGTTTAAACTCAACTGGTAAGCGGTCTCTACTCGATCTCCTTCCTTAAAATCGATCTGTTGATTACCAGCTAACGCCTTGAACCAGATCCCTTTGCAGGCCTGTAACCCACCTTCATCGCTGAGCAAAAGTTGCAAGTGGCTTTGATCCGCGCCAACAGCCCTTAATTGTTCAACAAGGAATACACCGGTGAAGCAAGGTGCCTCAAACTCTCTTCCAAAAGGTTGCAGTTTTTGTACCAGTTGCCATGTTTGTTCTGAAATTTCTGAAGGCTGTAACGTTTCGTCGATTTTTACAACAGGCCGTAACACCTCTGTTTTTAGGGCTAAAATAATCGATTGATTAAAGCTTTTTGCAAAGAAATCGAAGCTTGAGCGGTTTAATGTTAAGCCTGCCGCCCCTTTATGGCCGCCAAACTTGACCATCAATTGCGCATCAATTTGATGCACTTGCTGTAAAACATCACGAATATGCACTCCTTCCACGCTTCGAGCAGAGCCCGACAAATGCTCTGGATTCAAAGCAGGACAGAGCACAATACTGGGTTTGCCTGTTTTTTGTGTAATACGTGACGCAACAATCCCCTGCACGCCTGCATGGCCGTTCTCTAAAAAGACCGTTAAACCCTGATAATTTTCGGCCAGTTGAGGCTTTATTAGCTCGAAAGCATCGCGCACCATATCTTGCTCGATGCTTTTTCGATCTTCGTTATCCTGATCCAGAATGGCCAGATAGTGCTCTGCCTGCTGATCCGTCGTTGCCAGCATATAATGCAAAGCCGCATAGGGATCGTCCAAACGTCCACGGGCGTTAATACGCGGCCCCAGTTGAAAACCTAAGGTTTCAGCGTTAAAAAACTCATTGTCTTTGCGCAACAGCTTACGAATTGATCGCCAACAAGGTAGGTCAAAACGATTGATCAGGCTTAACCCTGTAGAGACAACCGCGCGATTAATCGCGCTTTCACCTAGGGAAACACAGTCCGCTACGGTGCCTAGCGCAACATAACTGAGTAAAAAACTTAATTTTGGTGAACGATCCGCTAACCGACCCTGTTGAATCAAAACATCTCGCACTTGAGCCATAACCAGCCAGCTCACCATACAGCCAGCGATTGTCGCATCAGGGTAATCACAGCCCTGCTGTGTAGGGTTAACCATCGCATACGCTGAAGCCGGAACACCCTCTTCAGGCAACGCATGGTGATCCGTAACGATCACATCAATCCCGGCTTGTTTCAGCAAGGTAAGCCTTGCCTCATCACTAGAGCCACAATCTGCGGTGATAATAATATTCGGCAGTAAATCCTGCTGTAAAATACGAGCGACTAAACCCGCACTTACACCATAGCCATCATTAATACGGTGGCCAATTAAGCTAAATATCTGTGACTCCGCCACGCCAAATAGCTCGGTTAAACTACGATAAAGCACCGCATGAGAGGTGATACCATCAACATCATAATCAGTTAGTACGCCGATACGCTCACCGTTGATAACGGCCTGAGCAATACGCTCTGCAGCCTTTTGACAATCTTTTAGCAAACTGGGCTTGGCGATATGCTTTAACGCAGGATCAACAATGCCAGCCAAATTAAATCGATCCCCTTGAATGCGGCCCGCTAAAATCTTGGCCAGCAAAGGAGGTAGCCCAAGCTGTGCTGCTTGAGCCAACACTATCGGATTCTGAGGTCGAGGCAGAAAAACCGGCGATGCTAAAGATACAGATAGTGAGGAAGAAGACTGTTTCACTGGTAAAAACGCCCTATCTCTTTCATAACATCTTTCATAACGTTAATGTCCAAGGCATCACTTTTCATCGGCGTATAATCCGGCTCCACCACTTCGTATTGGCCGGAGTGGTACGTTACAGTGATTTTATCCGGCTGAATAACACCGTAGTTATTCACTGAGCCTGCTAGAACCCAGTCCCGCCCTTTACGCTCTAACAAATGCTGACCACTGCTGAAATCTTGAGCAGAACTAGTACAGCCCAGTAGATCCTTTAGAAGTGTTGGCGCTAGGTCAAAATGACTGGTACGTTTGTTGATAACAGCACCACGGGAGAAACGGCCTCCTGCCATAATCAGAGGCACACGTATCTGATAATCAGAGAAATTCCCACCATGCCCCCAGTAGTTTTTCTTCAGATCATTAAATTCCTGACCGTGATCTCCGGTGATCACCACCAAGGTATTTTCTAGCAAGTTCTTTGATTCAAGGTCTTTTAGAACGCGGCCAATCTGACTATCGGTAAAATGAACCGCATTTTTATAGCGGTTAAAGTAAGGCTCAGGATCAAAGTTATTATTTAATTCCAAATAGTTCACCTCATCCCATACCGGAGCAAATATTTCAGGATATCCCTCTGGAGAAGAATAAGAGTGCGGCGCATCATAAAATAGAAAACCAAAGAAGGGTTTATCTGTACGGGTTTGCTGCGTTGTAAGCCAAGCGAGCCAGTCATCGGTTAGCTTGATATCCCGTAAAGGAGATGATGGCGCATCAGTACCAATACGCAGATCTGGCACAGAGGAAAACACGGTTTTATCAAATGCAGGACTGGTTAGTTTAGCATTTGCAAAGATGCCCAACTGATACCCCTGATTTTGCAACTGCTCGATGATAACCGGAGGTGTGGCGGTTGATTTCATCGCCCCCCAGTAGGTTCCAGGCAGACCATAAAAGAGACTAAATATGCCCGTTCGAGTTCCGTTACCGCCACTATAATGCTGCGCAAAGAGTGTTCCGTGCTGTTTACCAAAACGCGCCACATTAGGCGCTGTTTTACTATCAGCAGTATCGAAGCGCCAAGAATCAACGGCGATAACAAGTAGGTTCATCGGCTTATCTTGTCTCTGGCAAGATAAAGGCTGTTGTGGATAGTTTAAGGTTCCGCTACCTACCGTCATTAAACGGGCTCGTTCGGCAGCATCAGGATCTACTACGCCCCATTGTTCAAATTGCTTTTGGGCTGTTGTTGGGTAGTGTAGTGGGAAAAAACGAGCTTGCTTAGTCACATCAAATTTATACAGCGCATCAGCATAGGCATGAATAAAATGACTGGTCAGCGTTACCATAAATAAAGAAGGTAATAGATAACGCAGCTTCACTGCATTAGAGAGTGCTTGTAGCTTTTCCCATAGTAGCCCAGCAATAAACCACTGCATAACAACAACACCGATAACACCAGCAATAGCCATTAATTGGGAGCTTAGCGAAAAGTCAAAAATCTGACCGTCTGTATCATTGATCAGCAAGTTAATGACAAAACCATTGATATGAAACCGATACTGATCAAACACCAAACTATCTAAGCCAACAAGGGCTATTCCAAGACTCGATAGTAATATCAAAGACCACTTAATAACGAAGTGAACAGGTATCAGTAAAGCCAGAATAATAACGAAAGGCAAAATTAAGATGGAAAGAAAAAAGCCATGCCCAATCCATGTTGTCGCTAAATAGCTCCAACCTAAAAATGAACTAGGCGTTTCCATATAAACGCCATAACGACTAAAGACCAAAACCAGTACCAAGGCCGTCCAAATACTGTACCAGCTAACCCAGCGCACCAAGTTAGACCGAGTCGCTTTAACACCTTTATTCACAGTGAATCCTCTTACCTTAAAGACGGGTATTCAATAGAAAATCTCTAGCCAATAGAAAACGCTTCTTCTATTTATAGAGCCAATACGGCAGATACTTTAGAAACAAGACAAATAGGCGTGAGATAAATAGACTTACAAAGTATAGGCGAGATAAAATAAACACGATTGGGTTGAGCCAGTAGAATAGATAAAAGGGAGCCTTGGCTCCCCTTTATTTTATCTTTTCCTTTTGCCTATCAAGCTACCGCCAACTTAACCTAGCGTCTATCGACTAACGCTTATTGTCGATAACAAACTGCTGAATGGCTGTGCCATCAGCCGGTAGAACGGTAAAGCGCTCTTCACGCTCCATCAGATCGGCCATATGAGGCGGTAAAGGAGCACCTTCAAAGCCCGCTTTAACAATAGCATCTTCAAATTTGGCCGGATGAGCGGTAGCCAATGTGATCATAGGTACAGACTTATCACGGTTACAAGTTTCTGCGGCACGGTAGCCCGTTGCCGTGTGCGGATCAAGCAGCTCACCGGTGCGCTCAAAAGCTTCTTTAATAACATCGATGGTAGCTTCATCATCAACGCTTAGGCTATCGAATAGCTCACGGGCTTTATCCCAGCGCGCTTGTTCGAGCTGTACAGGCTCATTGTTAAAACGATTTAATAGGTCTTCAACCGCCGCGCCATCATTGTCGTATAGATCAAATAGCAGGCGTTCAAAATTACTAGATACCACAATATCCATACTCGGTGATAGCGTATGCATCAACGGTTGTTTGCTGAAGTCATTTTTACTGATCACACGATGCAGAATATCATTGGCATTAGTGGCAACAATAAACTGATTCACTGGCAAGCCCATTTTATAAGCCATATATCCAGCAAATACATCACCAAAATTAGCCGACGGTACACTGAAAGATACCTTACGGTGCGGTGCGCCAACTGCAACAGCAGAAACAAAGTAGTAGACGATCTGCGCCATAATGCGCGCCCAGTTGATCGAGTTAACAGCCACTAAACGAGTGCTGCCGCCAAGGAAGCCTTGATTATTAAAGCTCTCTTTAACAATCGCCTGGCAATCATCAAAATTACCTTCAACGGCGATATTAAATACGTTATCTGCCAATACCGTTGTCATCTGACGACGTTGTACTTCCGATACACGGTTATACGGATGCAGAATAAAGATATCCACATGCTCGCAAGGCTTACAGCCTTCAATGGCCGCAGAACCGGTATCACCGGACGTTGCCCCCATAATAACGGCATGCTCATTACGCTTACCCAGAAAGTGATCCAGCAAGCGACCCAACATCTGCAACGCCACGTCTTTAAAGGCCAGCGTTGGGCCGTGGAACAGCTCTAGTAAATAGTGATTGCTATCCAGTTGCTTAAGCGGGGTTACGGCATCATGTTTGAACGTACCATAGGTATCGTCAATCATGCTTTTCAGTGTATCAGCCGGAATCTCGTCACCAATAAAGGCGTGCATGACGTTGTACGCAATCTCGGTATAAGACAATCCTGCCCAAGAGGCGATTTCTTCGGCTGAAAACTGAGGAATGGTTTCTGGCACATACAGGCCGCCATCGCTAGCCAGACCGGTCAGAACAACATCTTCAAAGTTAAGGGCGGGCGCTTGGCCACGAGTACTGATATAACGCACGGTGTGATTCTCGTATTCAGGGTTCATAACGACCTCTCAAGGTACAGGCCGGTTATTAAGCCCCGCATCCTAGTCGAGTACGGGGCGAACATTTTTGTCAATCTGATGTGTTTTTTAGCTATTCAAGTCTTCTACACGGATACGCACAACTTCACCGCAGATATCGACTAAAGATTCAATTTCGCGAATCGCATCGTTCATCTGTAGTTCTTGGCATTTGTGAGTCATCAGAATAATCGGCACCATTTCACTATCTTTAGCTTCTTTCTGAATAATAGCCTCAATACTGATGCCTTTATCGCTAAGGATCGTTGCAACACGGGCCAAAACCCCAGGGCGATCAACCGCTTGCAGGCGAACATAATACGCAGTGACAACATCTTCCATTGAAAGGATAGGTGCTTCGTTATCCAGCGAATCTTGAGTAAAGGCCAGCGGTGGCACACGACTGGCATAGTCAGCACCCATCGTACGAGCCACATCAATAATATCCGCAACAACAGAAGATGCTGTTGGTTCAGCACCGGCGCCAGGGCCGTAATACATCGTAGGGCCAACGGCATCGCCATGCACCATAACGGCATTCAGTACACCGTGAACATTAGCAATCAGTCGGTCTTTTGGAATGAGTGTAGGGTGTACACGCAGCTCAACACCTTCTTTCGTGCGACGAGCAATCCCCAAATGCTTGATGATATAACCCAGCTCATCGGCCTGTTCGATATCCAATGGCGTGATTTTGCTAATACCTTCGGTATAAGCTTTATCAAACTGCAACGGAATACCAAAGGCGACAGATCCAAGAATCGTCAGCTTGTGGGCCGCATCAATACCTTCAACATCAAAGGTTGGATCAGCTTCGGCATAACCCAAGTCCTGAGCCTCTTGCAGTACATCATCAAACTCTCGGCCATAATCACGCATCTGCGTCATAATATAGTTGCCAGTACCATTAATGATACCCGCCAGCCAGCTGATGTTATTCGCGGCCAAACCTTCACGAATACCTTTAATAACCGGAATACCACCGGCTACTGCTGCTTCAAAGGCAACCACAACACCTTTGGCTTTAGCGGCTTCAAAAATCTCATTACCGTGCACTGCAATTAGGGCTTTATTCGCCGTAACAACATGCTTGCCATTCTCAATGGCGGTCATCACCAATTCACGGGCGACATCATAACCACCGATCAATTCAACAACCACATCAATTTCAGGGTTGTTTACCACATCAAAAATATCACGGGTTACAGCAATATCTGTTGTATCACATGCGGGGTTGTCGCGACGGGCACCGATCTGCTCAACAATAATAGGGCGACCAGTACGACGGGCAATCTCTTCAGCATTACGGATCAAAACATTAACCGTACCGCTACCAACAGTACCTAAACCACATATACCCACTTTTACCGGTTTCAATACGAGACCCTCTTGCCTGTTATCTTGCATAAACGACTGGTATGCCTGTTTCAGCATATTCTATTTCGGTTTTATCTCGATGTGAGTCATCACAGAGAGCGCAGCGGCTATCTTTTAACGATACCTTGCTTTTAGCGGTCTTCGCTGCATTACCGTTGAACGCCCCATCTTAGCGTTTTTTCTGTCGGAGAAAAACCAAGGGTGGCCTCTGAAAAGCAAATGTCAGCGTTATTTCTTCGAAGGGGTCATTTCAAACCTAATAAATAGCATCTGAAAGGCAAGCCATGCTTTGAAAAAGAGCTAAATAACAAAAAACGCCCTGAAGATATTTCTTAAGGACGTTTAAATTCAGTTAACCGATTGAACCAGAATAGGTAAAAGCCAGATCCGTTAAAGCGTTAAGCCTAGGGCTGTGGCCAAACGTTTAGCAGGCATATAACCGGGTAATAAACGGCCATCGTCTAAGAAAATAGCCGGTGTGCCTTGTACACCCAGCTGTTGCCCTAAACGATACTGATCCGCAATGGGGTTTTCACACTGTTTCTCATCAATTGATTCACCACGCTTAGCTCGACTCATTGCATCTTGCTGATTTTCGGAGCACCACACGGAGACCATCGAATAATAAGAACCGGAGCCTACACCCGCGCGAGGGAAGCCTAAATAACGCACACTAATTCCCATGTCATTAAGTTCCTTCACCTCCTGGTGCAGCTTACGGCAATAGGCGCAGTCAATATCCGTAAATACCGTGATCTGACCTTTCTTTTCACCGGTAGCAGGAAAAACAACCATCTGGTTTTCATCCAGTGCAGCCACTTCTTTTGCTCTAGCCGCCATACGACGTTCTTCTGTAATATTTTTAAAACCTTGCGGGGCGACTTGGTACATATCACCTGTGAAAATATAGCCGCCATCAGCGGTGCTATAAAGAATCTCGCCCGTGCTTAGCTCCACTTCATAAATAGATTCAACACGGGAAGGCCGCACCTCATTAACAGGAATGTTAGGCCCGGCCCCTTCTAATTTTTTTAGGATCATCTCTTCAGGCGTGGCGGCCTGAGCATGAGCAGCAAATAAAAGGCAAACTGAAGCAATCAGCAAGCGTTTTGTCTGAGTACAAACGTCTTGCAGCTGCAGTAACAATGGAGTTGTTTTCATCACAGAGATCCTGATCAATAGACACGACCATCCCACTATTTCAACTAGGATGGTTTATTAAAGAATAGAAACTAAACGGCAAACAATAGGCTGATAGCGTGTTGAGTACAAGTCTAAGACTGAAAGCCCCATAAATGGTTCCCGCTATGACTTATCCTAAAAATTTATACAGGACGTTTATTATGACATGGAGATGTTATCGGAAGGAAAAGAAAGGAAAGCCTGTGGACAAGTAGTCATAAAAAGAGGGATTAAGCAGGCATAAAAAAACGGGTGACCCTGTGAGAGGTTACCCGTTTTTTCAGTAAGTTGACTTAATTTTAATAAATTAAGACAGCTTTTCTTTAATACGTGCAGCTTTACCGCTCAGTTCACGTAGGTAGTACAGTTTCGCCTGACGAACATCACCACGACGTTTAACAGACAAGCTGTCAACAATTGGGCTGTAAGTCTGGAAAGTACGTTCAACACCAACACCGTGAGAAATCTTACGTACTGTGAACGCAGAGTTCAAACCACGGTTACGCTTACCTAGTACAACACCTTCAAACGCCTGTAGACGCTCACGGGTGCCTTCTTTAACTTTTACTTGAACAACAACAGTATCACCTGGTGCAAACACAGGGATTTCTTTGCTCATTTGTTCGGCTTCAAGCGCCTGAATTACTGTATTTTTGCTGCTCATTAGCTCGCTCCTAGATTTAAGCCGCTCGACTTGCGCATTAGCGCGAACCGTCATGATTGCGGATGAATTCTTCCAACAATGCCTGGCGCTCATCGTCCAGGTCGACCTTTTCCAGCAAGTCTGGTCGCCTTAACCAAGTTCGACCCAGAGATTGCTGAAGGCGCCACCGACGAATGGCTGCGTGATTCCCGCTTAAAAGAACGTCCGGCACATCAAGATCGTCAACTCGTTCAGGTCTTGTATAGTGTGGACAGTCTAGTAATCCATCGGAAAATGAATCCTCTTCAGCAGAGTCTTCATGCCCGAGAACACCGGGAACCAACCGTGATACTGTATCGATGAGGGTCAAAGCGGCAAGTTCACCACCGCTTAAAACATAATCACCAATTGACCACTCTTCATCTATTAATGTCTCCACCACGCGCTCGTCGATGCCTTCGTAGCGACCCGCAACAAGTACAATGCGGTCGCGTTGAGACAGCTCACGTACCCCTTCTTGATCAAGAGGACGTCCTTGGGGAGACATATAGATCACCTTAGCATCCGGCCCGGCTTTTTCTTTAGCGGCTAAAATAGCATCGCGTAAAGGCTGAACTTTCATCAGCATACCAGGACCGCCACCATAGGGGCGATCATCGACTGTGCGGTGTTTATCTGTTGTGAAATCACGAGGATTCCAGAATTCTAGCGATAACAGTTGTTTTTTAACTGCTCGCCCAGTTACACCATACTCAGTAACTGCATCAAACATCCCTGGAAACAGGGATACAACGCCTAACCACACAGTTTAATCTCTTTAATAGAAACTGATCCCATCGCTGAAATTCAGTTTAGAAGTCAGGATCCCAGTCAACAAGCACTGTGCCGTCGCTGAGATTGACCTTTTTCACTACCTGATCCACCAAATAAGGAATCAAACGCTCAGCGTCATCAATACTATCCGGTGTTGCTTTAACCACGAGTACATCATTAGCACCCGTTTCAAGCAGGTAGCTCACCGTGCCCAGATTGACATTTTCAGGAGTGAAAACGGTTAGCCCCTCTAATTGGTGCCAATAGTAATCACCTGCCTCCAGTTCGGGTAGTACATCCTTCGCTAAGCGAATTTCACTACCACACAGCGCTTCAGCCTGATTACGATCCGCAACCACTTTGAAAAGAACGACAAGCCCTTTACTGTGCTTTTTACCTTTGCTGACTTCAAACTCGCCTAATGGCTTGTCATCTTTCCACAAAGATAATTTCTTATACTGGAGAATACTGTCTATCGGGTCGGTAAAAGAATAAACCTTAACCCAGCCCTGAATGCCAAAAGGACTTGTAATTCTACCGAGGACTACAAAATCTTCTGGTTCTGACATAAGCCTGACTTACTCTCTCTTAATATTAATTCAGCCCTTGCTTATCACAAAAACTGAATCAACTCTTTGTCAGTTAAAATATAAATTAAAACCACAAAAGAGCTAAGTAACAACCACATCAGTGGTCATCACTGGAATTCGCTACTGCGGCCTTTTCAGGCAGCAGTTATTACTTAGCTGCGTCTTTCAGCAACTGAGCAACACGATCAGACAGAGTTGCACCCTGAGCTGTCCAGTGTTCTACGCGTTCAAGATCGATGCGTAGACGCTCTTCCTGACCTTTGGCCAGTGGATTGAAGAAACCAACACGCTCGATAAAACGACCATTACGGGCGCTACGAGAGTTAGTTACTGTCAAATGATAGAACGGGCGCTTCTTAGAGCCACCACGAGCAAGACGAATGGTTACCATTGCCTTTTTATCCTATGTTCGGAGTTCTCAAAATTTCGCTACAGACTTTCATTAACGGCCTTTCGGCCCGAAAGGCGGCATATTCTAAGTGAAAACACCGTCTTTTGGAACCACAAAAGCACAATATTCCGCAACAACCGTAATTTTTCATCACGATTGAGCAGATATGGCAGTCTGAAAATGTGCGCGCTATTGTAGGCTTACGCAAACGAAACGCAAGCCTCATGATGTTATTTCTTTTTCAGAAATGACATTTTTTCGACTAAAGCTGTAAACAGTGCGCTAGACTAACGCCTAGCACCTTGTTTTCAAAGCAATAAAAAAGATCCTAACAAAGATCTTTTTTACAAGCGGGTCAGCCGTAACCCGCTAAATCGATTCTTAGAAACGTGGAGGCATACCGCCGCCGCCCATTCCTGATGGCATCATACCACCTAGACCGCGCATCATTTTAGACATGCCGCCTTTATTTCCCATCTTTTTCATCATTTTCTGCATCTGTTTATGTTGTTTTAACAGACGATTCAGATCCTGGATCTGCAAGCCTGAGCCTGCACAAATGCGTCGTTTACGAGAACCTGAGATTAAATCTGGCTTGGTGCGCTCCATCGGAGTCATGGAATTAATCAAGGCTTCCAGCTTGCCCATCTCTTTTTCCGCTGCACCACTTTTGGCAACTTCAGCCATCTGCCCCATGCCTGGCAACTTATCAATAAGACCGGCCATGCCGCCCATATTTTTCATCTGCTGAATCTGATCACGAAAATCTTCAAGGTCAAATCCTTTGCCTTTCTTAACTTTTTTCGCTAATCGCTCGGCTTTCTCTTTATCTATTTTTTGCTCTGCTTCTTCGATCAGAGACAGAATATCGCCCATGCCCAAAATACGGGAAGCGACACGATCAGGATGGAAAGGTTCTAAGGCATCAACCTTTTCCCCCATACCCATAAACTTGATCGGTTTACCGGTAATATGACGTACCGACAACGCGGCGCCGCCACGGGCATCACCGTCAGCCTTGGTTAGAATAACACCGGTCAATGGTAGCGCATCACCAAAAGCCTTTGCGGTATTAGCAGCATCTTGGCCGGTCATCGCATCAACGACGAATAGGGTTTCAACCGGATTAACCCCAGCGTGCAGCCCTTTGATCTCGTCCATCATGTCGTCATCGACATGCAAACGACCCGCAGTATCTACAATCACAACATCAAAGAACTGGATCTTAGCATGAGCAATCGCGGCAAGAGCAATATCTAAAGGCTTCTGATCAGTCGAGCTTGGGAAAAATTCGGCTTCAACCTCACCCGCTAGGGTTTCCAGCTGTTTAATCGCCGCAGGGCGATAAACATCCGCAGAAACAACCAGAACTTTTTTCTTCTCACGCTCCTTTAAGAAGCGGGCTAATTTCGCAACAGAGGTTGTTTTACCCGCACCCTGCAAACCCGCCATTAAAATAACCGCAGGAGCACTGACATTTAGATTTAGCGATTCATTCGCCTCACCCATAATCTGCTCAAGTTCCTGTTGGACAATTTTTACAAATTGCTGACCAGGACTTAAGCTTTTGCTAACCTCTTGACCAACCGCACGTTCTTTAACCTTCTCAATAAAGGCTTTAACCACCGGAAGCGCTACATCAGCCTCAAGCAAGGCCTTGCGGACTTCACGCAGAGTATCTTTAATATTATCTTCAGTCAGTCGCGCCTGACCGGTGATGGAACGTAGACTTTTCGAAAGGCGATCGGTTAAATTCTCAAACATCCAAACATCCTCGCTGCTTCAACAGCAGATATAGATTCAATATTATAATTTTGATCATTGTGAGCATTATAACCAGTGCGGGCACTTGGCATCTATGGGCAAATAGGCTTTAACCATGATTGTACAACTCGTAATAGTGCAGCTTACCTCGCAATCAGTTACTATTGACTCCTCTCTTTTGAGCCGCAAAAGCTCTTCATTTTTTCAGCTCAGCTGCATTTATACGGGATAATTGACAGATTATGGATGCTATTGCACTAGCTCTGATCGCCATTGTGTTCTACGGTGCTGCGGCCACCTATCAACTGCTTGCACTTCAAAGTAAAGCCCCTAGTCGTCCAACGTTGATACGCTTATTAGGCGGCGCAGCCATACTCAATCACGGCCTGAGTGTTTGGTTAGCAATGTTTCAGCCTGATGGTTTACACCTAGGCTTGACGGAAATGGGGATTTTAGCAACATTTACGATTAGTCTAATGCTCTTGCTTAGCAGTCTTAAGAAACCTGTTTTGAACTTAGCTATTGGTGTATTTCCCATGTCAATGGCGGCCTTAACCTATGCTATATGGGGACCAGTTTCAGCGCCAACCAATGGCCTAGCCTCAGGGTTAACTCTACATATACTGACATCCCTTGTGGCTTACAGCCTGCTTGTTATTGCAGCCTGCCAAGCCCTTCTGGTGTCGATTCAAAATTACCAGCTTAAGCATAAACAAACCCGTGGCATCATTCAGGTGCTTCCACCGCTACAAACGATGGAACGCTTACTGTTTGAACTCATTTGCAGTGGTTTAATTGTTTTGACTGTGGCGATTGGAAGTGGATTTATCTTTATTGAAGATTTATTTGCCCAACATTTGGTACACAAAACAACGCTCAGTATTATGGCTTGGCTAGTATTTGCTGTACTTTTAGCAGGGCATCGCTGGCTGGGATGGCGTGGAATGACCGCTGTTCGCTGGACATTAGGTGGAGCAAGCCTATTAGCGTTAGGTTATTTCGGCAGCAAAATAGCCCTCGAATTTCTGTTAAACTAATGAAGACTTGCGCATCACAGGCTTTGCACTTCATATTGTTAACGCAAGACACCGGCGATCAACTAACGCGGCAAGTGTCATTAAATTGATACCAACTCTGTGTTATAAATGTGAGTTAATCGCCATTCTATAAACCTGAAAGGAAACCCGCTCTCTTGAACGACACCCCCCTTAGCATATTATTCGGACTATTGGCTTTTCTGATTATCTGCTCCGGTTTTTTCTCCAGTTCTGAAACAGGCATGATGTCTCTTAACCGTTATCGCTTAAGTCATCGCGCCAAGAACCGTGATAAGTCTGCTCTACGTGTTAGCCGCCTGCTTGAGCGCCCTGACCGGCTGATCGGTGTCATCTTGATCGGTAATAACTTCGTTAACATTCTGGCATCAGCAATTGCGACCGTTATTGCGGTAAGAATGTACGGTGATGCAGGTATCGCCATAGCCACGGCGTTATTGACATTTGTCATTCTTATTTTTGCCGAAGTGACCCCTAAAACACTGGCTGCACTTCACCCAGAGCGCGTCGCCTATCCCGCATCTTTAATTTTAAACCCTCTACTAAAACTGATGTACCCCTTGGTTTTTATGGTAAACGCCATAACCAACGGGCTTATCAAGGTGATGGGGATTAACCAAAATGACAACAGCAATGACCAATTAACCCCTGAAGAATTACGCACAGTAGTTTTAGAGGCAGGGGCGATGATTCCTCGTCGCCATAAAACCATGCTCCTGAGCATTTTAGATTTAGAGTCAATGACAGTAGACGACATTATGATTCCTCGCCATGATATTCAAGGTATCGACTTAGACGATCCCATTGAGTCTATTTTGGATCAGGTGAAGAACTGCCGTCACACTCGCTTAGTTCTATACAAAGGTGATATCAATAATGTGCTAGGCATCTTACATATGCGCAATGCCTCACGTTTTATGGCTCTGCCTGTACCGGCTAAAGAAGATCTACTGGCAGAAGCTCGTGAACCTTATTTTATCCCTGAAACCACCCCTCTACAGACCCAACTACTCAACTTTCAACGCTTAAAGCGTAGAATTGGTATCGTCGTGGATGAGTACGGTGATGTCATGGGGATTGTCACTCTAGAAGATATTTTAGAAGAAATTGTTGGTGACTTTACCTCTCCAATGAGCGGCCATAATGAAGACATCAAACCAGATACCAAAGGCAACTTTGAGGTTGATGGCACCGCCAGTATTCGAGATATCAACAAAACCCTAGACTGGGCACTACCTATTGACGGCCCTAAAACGCTAAACGGCTTAATTATTGAGCGCCTAGAATCAATTCCAGAAGCTCAAGTCTGCCTCAAAATTGGCCCTTATCGTCTTGAAACTATAGAAATTAGCGGTAATCTGGTGCAAAAAGTACGTTGCTGGGAAGTAAAAACAGGGAAAAAAGCAAAGCAACGCTAACCCCCCTGTTATTTCTAATCACCCTCTACCTATTAGTCAGATCAGCCGCTACAAAGCGGCTGATGGCGTTATAGGCATCATCACAAACTTCTGGCACCAAGGACTCCAAATTAAAGAAGGCATGTAGCATCTGTGGATAGCAAATCCCCGTTACAGAAATATCTGCATGCTTTAATTTTTCAAAGAAAAATCCCGCTTCATCTCTTAACGGATCATAACCGGCACTCATTATCAGCGTTCTAGGAAAACTTTTCGGTACCGGCATCTCCTGTGGCGAGATGGATAATGGCTCTGCTTTTCCCTGAAGATACTGATCAAAATACCAGCGCATTCGTTCTTCCGTAAGAAAATACCCCTCGGAGAACTGCTGAATAGAATCTGACTGCATTCGGTAATCTAAACTGGGATAGATCAACACCAAAGACTCTGGATAACCGGCTATATTTTTAGGCTGCTGCAGACAGAGTGTCGCCGCCATAGCCGCACCACCAGAGTCTGCAACTATACTGATCGTTAGCGTTATAGACAGATCAAAAGACTGAATAACCTCTGGCAATCTCTGCATTAATTCAGCAACGGACTCAATGCCTGCAGGCCAAGGGTTTTCGGGTGCTAAGGGGTAATCCATAGCCAGTACGGCACAGCCTGACGCTTTTGCTAAACGCCTGCAGATAGGATCATAAACCTCAATACTACCGGCCATATGGCCACCACCATGTACAAACAACATTAACGTTTTTGGCTGTTCAACAGGTTGATAAAGTCTTAAAGGTAAAACCTTATTGTTATCAGAGGTTAACTCGCCATCTGCAACCCGAAATAGTGCCGGCCCTTGGGTAACAAATCGTGCCGTAATACCCGCTAAAGCCTGACGGGCACTTATCGGTGTTGCTGCGATTTTCTCCGGCGGCAAGCTTGCCAACAGTTGATTAAACTGTACGCGCCAGCGCTCAAGATTGGGATGCAATGGCTGCAAATGTGTTGCATCAAAAACGTCTAATGACGCCGAGGTAACGGGAGGAAGTTGTTGAGACATAAACGATATCCTTGTTCTGAGTTATTCATTCTGAAATTTGAGAGCAGAAAATCTAATGGTCTTTGATCCGCCCTAATCAGCCCTATCTCAATAAGTAAACTCTAGCACTTGAATATCACCAACATCTCGGCTGAAGGCAAATGTAGCGCCTAGTTTTTGAGCCAGTTTAATTGAGGCTGTATTCTCGCTATGAATCAGACTAATCAGTGGCTTATCAGGGTAATGCTCTTGCTTATAAGCCAGAGCGGCCTGAGCCGCTTCATAAGCAAAACCCTTAAGCCAGTAGGCCTCCGTAATCATCCAGCCTAACTCTAATCCAGGCCATCCTTCTGGTTGATACAGACCGACACGCCCAATCATTCGGCCTGTTGCCCGTTCTTCTACGGCCCAAAGCCCAAAACCCTTCAGCCACCAATGCCCCATTAAATAGGCCATACTTTGCCATGCTTGCTCACGGTTTAATGGTGTACCTTGCCCCACATATCGCACGACATTTGGGTTCGAAACCATAGCAAGATAATCATCTAAATCAGCGTCAGTATAGCTTCGCAATATTAGACGCTCTGTTGTTAACGCCGGTATCTCTTTTTCTATTGGCATAATATGTCCCCGCGTCATCATCGCCCGTGGATTAAACGTTTATTCAAAGCATCTATTTAAACGGTTATTTAAGTACTCAATCAATAAGCCGTTTACTTGCCGGTATAATCTTTTTACCCTTGATCGCTTTAAGCCCTACTTAAACCACATATTACCCGCCATCAGGATCACAGCCCTATGAGTCAATCGCTATTACGCCAACGCTTTTATCATTTACTGGATGGCGAAATGGCTCTTTCACCCATTGGCCGACTGATTAACGGGTTTATTATCTTTTTAATCGTGATTAATGTCTCCGTCGTAATTGTCGAGACTATTCCCGACATTAACCGTGATTATCAAGGATTATTTCATTATATCGAGCTATTCTCTGTTGCTATTTTCACCCTAGAATACCTTATTCGAGTCTGGGTCAGTGCCGATAACCCTAAGTTTGGGCCGGGCTTCAAAGGTAAGTTACGCTATATTTTTTCACCTATCGCCTTAGTTGATCTGATCGTTATTGTGCCGTTTTATCTTTCACTATTTATCAGCATTGACCTTCGTTATCTGCGGCTTCTAAGACTGTTACGACTACTAAAGTTATCCCACTATATTCGCAGCATGGATATTTTCCTTAAAGTGGTATCGTCTGAGCTGGCATCCTTAGCTTCCGCTGTTTTTGCCGTGCTGGTACTGGTTGTTATCGCCGCCTGCGTGATGTTTACGCTAGAGCATCGCGCGCAACCCGAAGCGTTTAAAAGTGTATTAGATGCGATCTGGTGGGCCGTTGTTACCTTAACAACCGTTGGTTATGGTGATATTACACCCGTAACGGCAGGCGGGAAGATGCTCGCGATTATGATTATGCTACTGGGGGTTGGTACGGTTGCTCTGCCTGCGGGTATGTTAGCCGCGCGCTTTTCAGAAGAGCTACAAAATCGAAAGTCCGCCATGGTTGCGGAGGTTGTTAACGCATTAGAAGATGGCAATCTGACCGAATATGAACAAGGGATGCTAAAGGGTCTAAGTCGGAAATACGGTATTTCGGAAGAGGATCTAAACCAAATAATTCACAATAAAAAGTTAGAACTAGGCCATCAAGTACACTGCCCTCATTGCGGGCTTAGTATCTTTGATGCCCCAGTGAACGCAAACAGTACGTTACCTAAAGAGCCTTAATAACGCACCATTCTGCTAAGAATATCCTTTAGGCTAGATATTTTTATTCGCCTGAAAAAGTGTCTTCTTCAATAGGTGATCTGCCGATAAACCCCCAGGGCCAAAAACAGCCGTTATCAGGAACATCAAGCCCCATAACTGGTGATCGTAGAACCCTTGATCCCACAGAGCGGGGTAGGAAACCACAGCCATAATATTAAAGACAAAGAGTGCAGAGGCCACTCCTCGGCTCATCAGCCCTAGAATTAAAAGCGGGGGCAGAATCAGCTCCGCTGCCGTTCCAAGGTAAGCCGCCAGCTCCCAAGGTAGCAGAGGAACCTGATACTCTTCTTCGAACAGATACAGGGTACTGTCCCAACTTTGGATTTTAACTAACCCGGATTGCAAAAAAGCTTTGGCCGCCCATAGCCTAACGAACAATAACAACAATGGACTGGCAAGCTTTTCGAATCCGCTAAAAAAGCGGTCATACCATAAGGCAAGTGATGTCATTCTTCGATTCCTTTATTCTGTGCGTTTTTCAGAACGCCAAATCCAGTGATTAGCCCCGTACGAATGACATCCTGTAGCAAGAGGTCAGCCGCATCGTACTCAAACTGGCTAAATAGTTTGTCCGCCTGGCAATGCTCCAGCAGACAAAATACGCCGTCGTCTAGCTCTTGATAGAGCACTTCTGCCAAACCTGAGGTTGCAATATAGCCCTTCTGGGGCTGATCCAACTGAAACCCTGCTAAGGGATCATCGTCGTCAGAGATAAGCACATCACCTTTCCCGGCATCCGCCTGTCGTTCAAGCCAGTTTTTTAAGCGGCGAAACAGCTCGATAATCGCCCACGGGGATTGAAAAAGCGTGATATCGGGGTTAACCATAAAGTGAATCCGCTCATAATCATCTTCGCCGACCTCAGATAAACCCTGATAAGGAAAAGGCTCTGTCGTGGGAATACGATTAATACGCACAGAATAAGCCCACTCGAAGCGCGCTAAGTCAGCGAGATAAGGCATCTCCTTCAGCTGCTCCAGATCAAGCATAAAGTCCGGCAGAGCCCCGCCAAACTCAGCCACCGCAGCGTTTGACATCGGCACGGTACGGATAAATGCTTTGGCTAGCTGGGCAAAAAATTCGTCACCAACCATCACCTGAAGCACAGGGAAAGTCACTTCCAAAGCCTCTGTCAGACTTAGAACAAAGTTATTCCGGTAGATTTGCAACAGTTGGTCCGCATCAAAATGCGTCTCCTGAATACCTTGATAGAGCTTAGGGTGATCCACGGACGATGCAGGTGATATCAGCGCCTGAGCAAACTGCTGCTGTAAACGATAGAGCTCAGGAGCAGGCGGTACATCAGCTGCTGCGGAAGCAAAGTCAGTCATGGTTAACTCCATACTCACAAGCCAAGCCTGATACCGCCAATGCCTCTATACCCAACTGTTGAACGCGCTCAGCTTTACCAACTTCATCCAGTAAAACAGACATTTCAGGTATATCCGTATCCCATTCCACCAAAGCGGGAGCCTGGCAGCCCAGCTTATGCCTAACCTGTGCAAACAGTTGCCATACCTCGTCGCTGACACGGTTCCCATGGGTATCAATCAGAATACGGCCCTGCTCATAGTCATTGACTGAAAAGCCAGCCAGATGCAATTCACCCACTGCATCAAGGTCAATATTGTTCAAATAATCGAGACTGTCGAAACCGTGGTTTACGGCGTTAACATAGATATTATTCAGATCAAGAAGAAGACCACAGCCTGTTTGCTCAACAACCTGGTTTAAAAAATCCCATTCCGTAAAAACAGACGCCTTAAAATTCAGATAGGCCGTAGGGTTCTCAATCAGGATCTGACGCCCAAGTGCCTGTTGAGCCATCTCAACCTGCCGGCAAAATTGCTCAAGACTCTCATGGGTATAAGGAATTGGTAAAAGGTCGTTAAAGTATCGACCCGATACCGCGCTCCAACTCAGATGCTCTGACAGCAATGCCGGTTGAAACTCATCTACTAAGGCCTTTAACGCTGCAAGATGTTTAGAATCTAAGGCATCCCCAGAGCCAAGAGATAGTCCGACACCGTGGAGGCTTAATGGGTAGTGTTGTGCGACCTGGCGTAAAATATGACGCTGGACACTCTGCTCATCCAGATAGTTTTCACTGTAAACTTCCAACCAGGAAACATTCGGCAGCTCTGACAGCAGGTCATTATAGTGTGGTGCCCGCAGCCCCATGCCAATACTCGCCGCAGGCACAGAAAACCCCTTCACAGTATCCATGGTGAGCACTCCATCTCTTATTTTTCAAAGTGAATAAAAATGTTTCTTAGAAAGTGAATAACGAATTTCTGGAGAACAATAAAAGAGGCTCAGGAACCCGTTAGCGCAGTGAACCGCTAACCACAGAAGGCTCCTGATATAAACCCAGCTAAACCATAAGGCTTAACCTTTAGACGTCAGACTACCACCCGCAAGTTTAGAGCACATGCCCTTAGGCACTGCGATAAAGGCATCACCTTGGAAATCAGTTTTAGATGTACCAGCGCAAGAACTGTTTTTCGTTGCGCAGTCGTTATTACCCGCTTTTGCAACGCCATAGCATTTCTCTTTACCTGCAGCCAGAGCTGGGGTCGCAGTGACAGCGCTTAGCGCAATAATACCGGACATGATAGAAGCCATTGCCAATTTAGATTTAGTCATCGTTGTTACCTCAGAATGTTTTTTTTATCTTGGGTTTTAAGTGCGTTTTAGCGTACTCAATAACATTTACGCGCTATTGATTTAGATGGATGCAAAAAAAATTATTTTTTTAAATAATTGCCACACCATCACATTGAACATGCCAGAAACGACTCATGGTGGACTCTCTCAGTATGGCTCATAATTGACAGAGATAACGAGATATTGACAAGAACGCACATTATTTAGATGTATATGAGACACTTATTACTTTTGTGTGATTTACTACATCTGTCAAAGGTTTATTTACGTATGGTATACACTTGAATTAAATAAATACTTTCAGATGCCTCAGTATCACAATACGATCTTAATTTAATGCTTAAAGGATGCCTTATGTTCACTCAGCTTCGGTTAGCTCAGCAGCTTGCTATTGGCTTTGGCGTGCTGATTCTGTTCAGCGTCGTCTTAACTCTATTCTCCTATAAAGGCTTAAGTGAAAGCTCCCATGGGGTTCAGCAATACCGAGGGTTTGTGGCGGACACCAATATAGCAAGCCACCTGCAAAGCAGCATGCTAATGCAGGGCGCTGATGTGCAGAGTTACCTGATACATCAGGAACAAGGCACCCTGGAGCACTACCAAAAGCAGGAAAAAGAAGTTGCCGAACTGATTCTAACGGCAAAATCTCAGTTTAAAGATCCTAAGAGATTAGCGCTGATTGAGGATATAGAAGTCCAAATCGCACAATTTCAACAAGCTTTTGATCAGGTTAAAGTCCAGATTGGTCTTATTGATCGCATCACAGAGCAGCAGCTATACCCAGCAGGTTTTGAGATCCGTAAAACGATGACAACCTTGATTGAAAATGCTTACCTGAACGGTGTTGGTGATACCATTTTTTATGCCGCCAGCGTGCAGGAACACCTACTACTGGGACGTCTCTACGCTAACCGTTATCTGATTTCACGTAAAAAAGAACATTATGACCGAGCGGTAAAAGAGCTTGATGACATTATGCCTAACGCACTGACGTTACTAAAGAATGCGTTGGACGGTGAAGACAGTGAGTTATTAACCCATTTTGAAGCGAATCATCAAGCTTTTTTAGTTTCCCTTGAAAAGGTTTATCGCTCTGCCAGCCAAGTATCCAAAATAACCCAAGAAACAATTATTCCTCTGTCCGTAGAAATCACAGTAAAAACCAACCAAATTAAGCAGGATATTTTAAAAGACCAAGAACAGGTCGGCCCAAAACTACAGCAAGATATTGAAAATCTAACAGACCTGATTTTATTTGTCTCAGCGATTGTTGTTATCGCAGGCATTGTATTTACAGTTGTCATGTTAAGGGTGATCAAACAGCCTATCGGTGGTGAACCGCGAGATATCGCTGCTATTACTCGCCAGATCGCCTCTGGCAATCTAAATATTAAGCATCAGGAAAATAGCACCGGAATTCTTCAGTCTGTAGGCCATATGGCTGAGCAGCTTAGAACAATTATTGCATCAATTACTCGCACCGGTAGCCAGCTACAGGACACCGCCCAGTCAGCATCCGCCGTAGCACAGCAAACCCATGCCGTTGTTAATGAACAGCAAAGCCGTATAGAACAAATTGCCGCAGCTGTCACCGAGATGGCGGCTAGCATCCATGATGTTGTTGGTCATTCAGAATCGTCAGCTCAGGCTGCAACGACAGGCATGGACTACGCAATCCAAGGGAAAGAAACCGTACAACAGACTTTAGCGGCGATTAATGATCTTGCCGAAAACGTTGAGAAATCTGTCGAAACCATACAGTCCCTCGAAGCAAGCAGCACAAATATTGGCTCCGTCACAGAGGTGATTCAAACAATATCCGAGCAAACCAATTTACTGGCTTTGAATGCCGCAATCGAAGCAGCTAGAGCCGGTGAATCCGGTCGAGGGTTCGCGGTCGTTGCCGATGAAGTCAGAAACCTGGCTCAACGTAGCCAAGACTCTGCCCAGACGATTCAGGATATGATTAATCAGCTACAATCGGATATTAACCATGCCGTTGAAACCATGCTCGCCAGCCGAGACAAAGTATTGAATACGGTGGAACAATCTGAAAAAACAGGGATAGCTTTAGATACAATTGTTGAGAGCATCCGACAAATCAGCGAAATGAACGCTCAGGTTGTTACTGCCGTCAGCCAACAGTCCTCCGTAGCAGAGGAGATCAGTTTCAATATTACCGCGGTCACTCAACTTTCCGATCAAACTGTCGAAGGAGCTCTGCAAACGGCCGACGCCAGCAGAGAGCTATCTCAGATCTCTAAAGAGTTAGTTAAAACCGTTGATCACTTCAAGCTCTAAACGGGAATAAATTGATCGCAGAACACCTGCGATTAATACTCAAAACGCAAAAAGGCAGCCGAGGCTGCCTTAATCAAGATTTCTTAGATCAAAAGCCTAATGTTTGCGGGCAAACTCAATTATAGCGCTCTCATCCTCAGCATTAATCGCCTGGACTCCTAGCATACTCAATTTACCTTTAAACTTCTTAAGGTACTGTTCTAGGCTTTTATCATCCACAGACTCAAGATCCAGTGTGAACAGAAGATCTTCAGCACTCACATCAGCCTCAATAATATGTTCGGCTTGACTGAGCCACAAATCGGCATGCTTTACGGCATTACCAATAGTGCTTTGATCGAAAGCTAGTGGCTTGATCGCTCTTTTCTCAAAAATGTCATCCGCACGTACAAACGGCAAAGTAATCTCCATTAAGCCAGTATTTAAGGTTGCTTTCTTGTAGACTCTATCCAAATTGATACGTTTGAGTGTCTGCCGCAAATTCTTTTCAAGGTACTTTTCGCGATAATCTCGCGTATTAAAGCTTCGGCCAATGAAATGATCGAAGAGCCGCTCAGTTTCTTGCGCAATATTCTCTGTCAAAAGAACACGAGTATCTGAAAAAAGAACCACCCCTCCTTTTGGCCTACTTAATTCAGTAAAAATAGCCTTACCTAACTCAGAGTTATTTTTTTCAACGAGCTTTTTTGCTCGCTCAAATTCAGCTTCAAGAGTCTTGATAATAGTTTTATAAACTCTCTTATCCATATTATGGAAAAACTGTGTCACTCGACCGAAGCGGGATGGCGCCAACTGAAACTCAAATTGTGACTTAGCTGGACAAAAAACCAAGACGCCAATGTTGGCAAACTCCTCTGTTTCAAGAAAAGGAGCAAAACGTACAATTTTGTATTGGCATGCAAATTTTTTCATGTGATCTCACCCCAAAATTCGTCCGTTTCTGCGAGGTCTAAAGTTTTCCTAATATGTTCAAGTGTAGTGGAGGCCAAATCAGATGACTCGAACCACTCCAATGGTATTAGTGACGCGATCGTATCTATTTCCTCTCTGAGTAAATCCATTTTACTCAAATAGTGAGCCTTACATGCTAAATCTATCGGATTCCTGGTTATAGCATGCCTGAAGACGTGGGACTCCATTTCTTCTATAGAGAAATCCTCCGAAAAGGCTAAATTAAAATCAATCACCTGAAGCTGCTGTGACGTAGACTCAAGCAACAAATTAACATTCCCAGCAATTTCTCCAATATTTCTATCCGAGTTATTGATCCAGTAATCAAAAACGAAAATATCTCTTTGCAACAACTCAGGAATCAAATTTAAGTCCGACAGTGTCAACGTTTCACACGGTTGAACCGACCTAGAACCAAATAAGTACTCAAACTCTAAGTCGCTTTGCCAGGCTGGATCTGTAATTTCTTTTAGCGCTGGATCCAGATATAAGATTTGGGGTTCAGGTGTTGGCAGTCCGAAAGATCTTGCCAATTTAGCGGAACACCACTCTGTTACAAGTCCTTTTGTAGTAGAGTTAGACCCCTTTGCAAAATAGTAGTTTCCATCCTCGGCAAGACAAAGAAAAGGCTCTAGAAATCCTTGTTCAAATGAGCATCGTCGAACTATTTCAACAATATGCATCCTGCGGTACTTCTCCTATCTCATCAGAAGTCCTAAATTTAGTCACTCGATGTTAAATCAAAAAGGCAGCCGAGGCTGCCTTTTTTGTACCTTTCAGATAAGTCGCTTATCCGATCAGTTTGCCCATACCCGTGCGTTGCGGAACATACGCATCCAGGCACCGTCTTCACTCCATTCGTCAGGTACCCAAGAGTTGGTTACGGCACGACAAACCCGTTCTGGGTGCGGCATCATAATCGTGACGCGGCCATCCGTAGAGGTGAGACCCGTTACTCCAGCCGGTGAGCCGTTCGGGTTCGCCGGATAGGTTTCAGTCACTTTGCCGTAGTTATCCACGTAGCGCAGGGCCAAATTACCACTATTCAATAGCCCATTAAGGTGGCCTTCATTACGGAATTCTGCATGACCTTCACCATGGGCGACGGCGATTGGCATACGAGATCCCGCCATGCCTTGCAGGAATATCGATGGGCTATCCTGTACTTCAACCATACAGACGCGACCTTCAAACTGCTCAGACTGGTTGCGTACAAAGCGCGGCCAGTGTTCAGCACCGGGAATCAGCTCATGTAGATTGGACAACATCTGACAACCGTTACACACACCCAGAGCGAAGGTATCTTCACGATGGAAGAAATTTTTGAACTGCTCACGGGCAGTAGCATTGAACAAAATGCTCTTCGCCCAACCTTCACCGGCACCCAGAACATCGCCATAGGAGAAACCACCACAGGCGACCAATCCACGGAACTGATCCAGAGTGACACGACCTTCCAGAATATCGCTCATGTGTACATCAACGGCTGCGAAACCGGCGTGATCAAAGGCGGCTGCCATTTCGATCTGACCGTTAACACCTTGTTCCCGAACGATGGCTACTTTCGGGCGATGACCCGATGCGATCAACGGCGCGGCGACATCTTCGTTGACATCGTAAGTCAGCTCCGCGTGCAAACCTGGATTGGTGGAGTCCAGTAGACTGTCGAACTCTTCCTGTGCACAGTCTGCGTTATCACGCATCGCCTGAATGCGGTAACTGGTTTCGCTCCATTTGCGCTGATAATTCACGCGAGCATTTTCCAGAACCGCCTCACCATCATAGGTGAAACGTACCCAGTCTTCGTCGTTCAGCTCGCCGATAACCGCAATGCAGTCACCAAGACCTGCAGCCTGGAATTGGGCTAACACCTCTTCAGAGTCATCACGGGAGATCTGAATCACCGCTCCTAGCTCTTCATTAAACAGGGCTGCTAAGACATCTTGATCAGCACCACTATCGGCCAATAGATCCAGCTTGATACTTAAGCCAATACGACCGGCAAACGACATTTCAGCTAATGTAGCAAACAGGCCGCCATCAGAGCGGTCATGGTATGCCAGCAATTTGTCATCTTGATTCAAACCTTGGATAACCGCGAAGAAGGCTTTCAAATCTTCAGCATCATCTAAGTCAGGTGCTTGATTACCTACTTGATTGAAGACTTGCGCCAACGCTGAACCGCCAAGACGGTTCTGACCACGACCTAGGTCAACCAGGATAATATCGGTATCACCTTTATCCGTGCGCAGTTCTGGCGTCAGTGTCTTACGAGCATTGCTAACAGGTGCAAAGCCGGTAATCACCAGAGACAGCGGAGAAGTTACCGCTTTCTCTTCGCCATTGTCGTCCCAAACGGTACGCATGGACATGGAGTCCTTACCGACCGGGATCGCGATATCCAACTCAGGAGCCAGCTCCATACCCACCGCTTTTACGGTGTCGAATAAGGCTTGGTTTTCACCGTTGTGATTAGCCGCAGACATCCAATTAGCCGATAGTTTGATATCGCCCATCTTGTCAATTCTTGCAGCGGCCAAGTTGGTAATGGTCTCACCTAACGCCATACGACCGGAGGCCGCAGGGTTAATCAACGCCAGCGGTGTACGCTCGCCCATCGCCATCGCTTCACCAGAAATTGAATCCTGCGTGGTGGTGGTTACCGCAACATCGGCAACCGGTACTTGCCAAGGCCCCACCATCTGATCACGGGCAACCATACCGGTAATAGAGCGATCGCCAATGGTAATCAGGAAGTTTTTGCTGGCAACCGTTGGTAACTGAAGTACGCGTTTAGCCGCTTCTTTCAGCTCAATACCATCCAGTTCAAGCTTAGGCAGTTCCAGATTAACACGGTTAAATTCGCGGTACATTTTAGGGGGCTTGCCGAACAATACGCTCATCGGTAGATCAACGGGGTCATTACTGAACACCGTATCTTGAACCGTTAGGTGCATCTCTTCAGTGGCTTCGCCTACGACAGCAAATGGGCAGCGTTCACGGGCACAGATCGCTTCAAAGCGCGCTAAATTCTCAGGAGAAACTGCCATCACATAGCGTTCCTGAGATTCGTTACACCAGATTTCCAGCGGACTCATGCCCGGCTCGTCATTCAGTACTTTACGCAGATCAAACTGACCGCCACGATCGCCATCTTTAACCAGCTCCGGCAGGGCATTAGATAAACCGCCTGCGCCAACATCATGGATAAAGCTAATTGGGTTTCTATCGCCCAACTGCCAGCATTGGTCGATCACTTCTTGGCAGCGACGTTCCATCTCTGGGTTTTCACGCTGTACAGAAGCAAAATCCAGATCTTCAGAGCTGGCACCGGTCGCCATAGAAGACGCCGCGCCGCCGCCTAAACCGATCAACATAGCCGGGCCGCCTAGAACGATCAGCTTAGCACCGACAATAATGTCACCTTTCTCAACATGATCCGCACGGATATTACCCATACCGCCTGCTAGCATAATCGGCTTGTGGTAACCCCACATCTCTGTACCGTTTACACCGACAGCTTCCTGTTCGAAGGTACGGAAGTAACCATTCAGATTCGGGCGACCAAATTCGTTATTGAATGCAGCGCCACCTAATGGGCCTTCAATCATGATATCCAGCGCAGAAACGATACGCGCAGGCTTACCATAATGACCTTCCCAAGGCTGATTGAATTCAGGGATGCTCAGATTAGAAACCGTAAAGCCGGTCAAACCCGCTTTTGGCTTAGAGCCTCGGCCCGTCGCACCTTCATCACGGATCTCACCACCGGAGCCGGTAGCCGCACCAGGGAAAGGCGCAATCGCGGTCGGGTGGTTATGAGTTTCTACCTTCATCAACAAGTGAACCGGCTCTTTGTGTTTGCCGTATTCTTTTGTGTCAGGGTTCGGGAAAAAACGGTTAGCTTCATGACCAACAATAACAGACGCATTGTCTTTATAAGCGGACAAAACGCCTTCAGGGCTTTGCTCAAAGGTATTCTTGATCATGCCGAACAGAGATTTTTCCTGCACTTCACCATCAATGGTCCAATCAGCATTGAAGATTTTATGACGGCAGTGCTCAGAGTTAGCCTGAGCAAACATCATCAGCTCAATATCATTCGGATTGCGACCAAGATCAATGAAACTTTGTACCAAATAGTCGATTTCATCATCCGCAAGGGCAAGGCCCAATGCTTGATTGGCTTCTTCAAGAGCAGAACGACCACAGCCTAAAATGTCTACAGACATTAATGGACGAGGCGCTTCATGGCTAAATAGGCTTGTAGCCTGATCTAAATCACTCAGAACAGCTTGCGTCATACGGTCATGCAAGAGGCCTTTAATCGCAGCTTGATCTGCGTCTGATAAAGCATCCTGCACACTGTCGGTTTGTATAAAGTAAACAATACCGCGCTCAATACGGCTAATCGCACTCAAACCACAGTTATGAGCAATATCGGTGGCTTTAGACGACCAAGGCGAAATTGTTCCCGGACGGGGAACCACCAGAAACAGCGTGCCTGAGGGCTCCTGTACTTCTGATTGAGGGCCGTAACGTAAGATACGATCAAGTACCGTTTGTTGCTCGGCCGTCAGATCTGCGGTCAGCTCTGCAAAATGCATGAACTCGGCGTGTACATTCTGAACCGCTGGTACAGCACTTTTCAGGGCAGCTAGCAGCTTTTGGGTTCGGAAGGCAGATAGGGCGGGCGCTCCACGCAATTTAAGCATGACGAAAAGAAGCCTCTTTAAAAGAAATCGGAAACCGGAACGTGTTCTACTATTTTGAACAGGCAACAACGCTATAATTTAGCTACTCTGTTTAATAAAGCAGAAATGATGAGGGGGCTTATAATACTGCAAACCCTGTGATTAAAGCCAATCTGAAGAACACTTTATTGGCTTTTCATTCAGCAATCTGCCATTTATAGTAAAAAAAATGCGACAATGGCTACTCATGATTTTTTTATATTGTAGGATGGCCGTTGTTTTACCGACAAGAAAAAGCCGCTTAAATCGGCTGGTTTTTAGCGAATTGATTGAGTAGATGCCTGTGTTGAGACAACTATCATTACATATCACAAAGCTTACCTTAGCAGCAGCGGTGCTGTTGACGGTGGTATCTTTGGTGGGCTGTAATCAACCAACACAGCTAGAACAGGTTCAACAAAGCGGCACTCTAAAAATCCTTACTCGTAACACCCCCACCACTTATTATGAAGATGCCGACGGGCCAACAGGCTTTGAGTACGAACTTGCCAGCTTATTTGCCGACCACCTTGGCGTTAAACTGGAAATAGACAGCACTCACGATATTCAGGGCATTTATCAATCCTTAGAAAATGGCGACGCTCAATTAGCGGCGGCAGGTTTAGAGATTAATCTCGACCGTATTGGCGACTTTTACTACAGCCAAAGTTATATGGATGTACAGCCGATTGTGATCTACAACCGCAAAGAGAAAAAACCTAAATCGGTTGAAGATTTAATTGGTAAACAAACAGCGGTCATTGCGGGTACCAATAATGCGCATCTACTGCGGAAGTTACAGCTGACGTATCCTAAATTAAGCTGGAAAGAAACCAGTGATTTAGAAGCCACAGACCTTATTCGTATGGTGCATGACAAAGAACTGGATTTTGCCATCGTCAACTCTAACGAACTCGGTATTAACCAAGCCTATTACTCGCGCGTTAAAGAGGCTTTTGCTCTAGATAGCAAACATAAATTAGCGTGGGTGCTTCCTAATCGTAGCGATAATACGCTCTATAATGCCACCCGTGATTTTTTCGATCAGATAGAAAGCGACGGCACTCTTTCCCAGATTCGTGATCGCTATTACGGCCATAAAGAAGAACTAAACTACGTGGGGGTGCAGCTATTTCTACGCCATATCCGTAATAGGCTCCCCAAGTACGAAAAACATTTCAAAGCGTCCGCCAAAAAATACGATATCGACTGGCGCTTATTGGCTGCGGTGGGCTATCAGGAATCCCACTGGCGACCTTTAGCAACATCTCCTACCGGCGTACGGGGCATTATGATGCTAACCCTTAATACCGCCAGTGATATGCGAGTGACCAATCGATTAGATGCCAAGCAGAGTATCTATGGTGGCGCGCGTTATCTAACTAAATTAATTCGTCGTATGCCGGAACAGATACTAGAACCTGACCGCACATGGATGGCTCTAGCCTCTTACAATGTAGGTTATGGTCATTTAGAAGATGCTCGTAAGATCACCCAGCATATGAAAAAAGATCCCAATAAGTGGATCGATGTACGAGAGCATTTGCCTCTGCTGCAAAAACGTAACTGGTATCGCTATACAAAACATGGCTTTGCTCGCGGCGAAGAACCCGTGCACTATGTCCAGAATATCCGCCAGTACTACGATATTCTTAGCTGGTATGACAGCCGCCTACAGCAGATAGCACAGAACCAACCCTCAGAAGAAACCATCCAAGAGGCCGTCAGCTTCAGTATTGTGCCTCCGGTGCTTTGATATTTAACAGCCCTGCCAGAAACTATTTAGTTATCAGACATTTGGCTGCGACAAAACGCCCCTGAGGCCAATAGCCGCGCGGCATTTTGTCAAATTCAACTCCTTCGTGTTAGTCATTATGATGGCCTTCCTTACACGGAGGAAGAGTGCATGATGAAAAAATTGATGGTATGCGGCACCCTAGCCAGCATCGCAACACTAACCGGTTGTTTAGGCAGTGATGACGACAATGATACCGCTAGCGCAGTGCAAAAAGATGTCGCTATTCAATTCGCAGGTGAAGTAAACGGCCAACCCTTTAGCTGTGCAGATACTTATGCAGGCCTAGGAACCAATAACTCCTCAGCCGTACTAACTGATTTCCGTCTTTATCTAAACAACGTCAACCTTATTGATGCCGAAGGTAATAAGCACCCCGTTACCTTGAAAAACGATGGCGCATGGCAAACAGACGAAGTCGTACTATTAGACTTTGAAACAGGCGATGGCAGCTGTACATCAGGCACCGCAGCAACCAATATGCTCGTAAGCGGTACGGTTGCTGAAGGCGACTATACCGGCATTGAATTCAATGTTGGCGTTCCAGGGCAAACCAACCATCAAGATTCAACCGCTGCGCCTTCTCCGCTTAATATTTCAGGTCTGTTCTGGCGCTGGCAAAGCGGCTACAAACATGCCCGTATCGACCTAAAACTCGACACGCCATACGATTACACCGACAGCTCGGGCGCAGCTAAAACAGGTACCTCTTGGTTCCTTCACTTAGGCAGCACGGACTGCTCCGGTGATCCAACCCTGGGTGAAACCGTAACCTGTGGTAATCCAAACCGTCCAACAATTACCTTAAATGATTTCAATATTGAAGCGAACAAGGTCATTGTGGATTACGGCAAATTGATCGCAACCACAAATCTGTCAACACCGACCCCAGGGCCATTCGGCTGTATGTCTGGTGCAACTGATGCGGACTGTGTCGAAGTCTTTAAAAATTTAGGCATTACAGGTGATCAAACACTATTTGGTAAAGGGTCTCTTTAAATGAGAGAGGCGCTATCAGTCTTGAATACAAAGATGACTGCCTTGAGCGCAAAACTGGCTTCGCCAGCTTTGCGTTCAAGAACCCCTGAACGAGTATGGTCTGTGCTAGCAGCCTTCTCTCTGGCGGTACTACCTGGCTGTGGGGATTCTGACTGGCAACATAAAGAGTTCTCCACGGGCACCAGCGCTTTCGATTTCAGAATACCTGCCAATGTTCCCGCGCCTTTCGTATCGGAAAGCAACCCGATGACCGATGAGAAAGTAGAGCTAGGCCGTCATCTCTTCTTTGATACACGTTTATCCGGTAATCGAACTCAATCCTGTGGTAGCTGCCATTTACAAAAACTGGGCTTTGCCGATGGCATCCCGTTACCAACCGGCTCGACTGGGGAACGACTTGACCGTAACTCCCAAGGCTTGCTCAATGTAGCCTACAACTCCACCTTCACGTGGGGCAATCATTCTCTAACTAGCCTAGTTGACCAACACTCTGTACCTCTATTTGCAGAGTTCCCCGTTGAACTCGGTGTTAACGACAGCAACAAAGAAGAGATACTGCTGCGCCTGTCTCAAGATACAACCTACCAACAACTCTTTACCGCAGCGTATCCAGATAGCAATTCGGGTGATAACCCAGAAATTAATTTCCAGCAAATCAGCCAATCACTCGCGTCTTTTATTCGCTCAATGGTCTCCTTCAATACGCCCTATGATCATTATGAACAAGGAGATAGCCAAGCGTTAACCGAGTCTCAGAAACGCGGTATGGATCTGTTCTTCAGCGAACGAACTGAGTGCTTCCATTGCCATGGCGGATTTAACTTTTCTCAGTCCACACGCCATAGCAAAACGGTCTTTTTTGAAGCACCCTTTTTTAATAACGGCCTTTACAACCTTGACGGTGTAGGTAGCTACCCTGTCGGCAATCAAGGTCTGTTTGAGCTAACAGGCAGAGAAGAAGACAAGGGAAAATTCCGACCTGTATCCCTGCGTAATATCGAAGTAACCGCACCCTATATGCACGACGGATCTATAGGCACGCTAGAAGAAGTAATTGAGCATTACGCCGCCGGTGGCCGAGCGCCAACAACGATCAATGGCCAAGCCACAGGAGATGGCCGTCAGAACCCCAATAAAAGTGGCTTTGTGGGTGGCTTTGAGCTAACAACGCAAGAGAAGCAAGATCTAGTAAATTTCCTAAAATCCCTGACTGATGACAGTTTCAACAAGGATGAACGTTTTGCAAATCCGCACTCCTAAAACAGAGAATCAAACGCCTCTACAGGCTAAATGGGCTATCACATCAGCGTTAACATACCTGTTGATGGCTCAGTCTTCGAGCGTGTTGGCCCACGGTTCAAAAATGGATGTCCCTGATACAGGAATTCGCGTCAGCCTTGAGGTAGAGCAACACCTTTTATCGGGCGTATCGGAGCAAAACTATCAACTTTCAACACCTATTCTACAACTTGCAGAATCCCCCGAAGAGGGTATAGGCGCTGCGGAGATGACCCTAGCGTTAACCACAGAATTGTCTAATCAGTGGCTTGCCTATGGTGCTATCAGCAATCATAGCCACGGCGGTGAATCCTCATTGGATATTGATCAAGGCTTTATTCAAGGCACGGCTCAAGGCACGTCATTAGAGGGAATAACGCTACGCATAGGCCGGTTTTACTCATCCGCAGGACTCTACAATGACCAAGGGCACGCAGGATTGCTCTTTCCTACCGCTCCGCTTATCTATCAAGACTTGATGGGAGGCGAACTAAAAGATGACGGTCTGAGTATCGGTTACAATATTAGCCCGAAAACCAAGATTGTTTTAGAAACCTTTGCCGGTGACAACAGTCTTTCAGGCCAACAGGCAGGCAATAAATTTAGCCAAACGCACACCCTACACCTAGACCAAAGTGCTGATTTAGGCGCTTGGGGACACTTAGATACCAAAATCGGCTACTTAACCAGTAAACAAAACTATCAAAGTGAAGATTCAGGCCATAGCCATAGCAACGATAGCGAACTTGTCTATCAACTATCCGGGGATATTGAGCAGTGGATGCTATCGATGTTATGGCAAAAAGAGCGCTGGCAGATCAGCGGGGAATATATCGCCCAGGATCAAGATACAGATGCCCAGACCAGTAGTCAGATTCTGCAGATTAAAGATAAAAGCTCTGGTTTTTATGGTTTAGTGGCTTACCAAGTTTCTCCAAAATGGATACTGGCCACCCGCTATGATCGATTAACAACCGACATTGATACCTACGGCCATCAGGAGTTGATCTCCAGCTTTGGCCTGCCCATATCAAAAACCCCTGAAAACCTGACATTACTGGTTAACTGGCAACCGGCTGATAATCAGCAATGGTCATTACACCTGAGCCAAGCGAAAGATCTATGGCAAGGCTCTTCATCAAATAACGTGTACGGCGGCATCAGTTATCAGCTCAGCTTTGGTGGTGAGACTCTTTAGCATCCAAGCCGGTCAAGCTCGATCGGCTTGTCTTTTTTCGGCGTTCGGAAAAGAACTGCTTCATAATTTGCTTGCTTTTACCGGCCAATAAACCACCTGTCACCGTTACCTTATGGTTATACCAAGGCTGAGCAAACAAATTGCAGATACTCTCATTAACACCGGTTCTTGGTTCTGCAACACCATAGTAAACATCCCGTATCCGGCTGTGGATAATCGCACCCGCACACATAGTGCAAGGTTCTAACGTAACGTAAAGATCACAATCAGTAAGCCGATAATTGTTGAGCTGCTTGGCGGCATCCCGTAGCGCCATAATCTCCGCATGGGCGGTTGGATCACAACCTGATACCGGTTGATTCCAGCCTTGCCCCACAATCTCTCCATTAAAGACCACCACCGCTCCAACCGGAACCTCACCTTCACTGGCCGCTTTTTGCGCCAGCTCCAACGCCCTGTGCATAAAAAATTCCGGTTTACGGTTCATTATTAAGATCCTGTGATCAATCACTAAAACGAGAGGTAACAGTTCTGCATCAAAAGCAGGGGGTTTTTCACAAACCGCTTATGATAATCTGTTCCACTTATTTCGCCACCTTTCGCCACTACCATCACTACCGCCATCACATGAAGTGCTGGCATCCGGATCAATCAACGCCGGATTTTTCTGCCGGAGATGCTAAAAAAATGCCTATAACCACTCTAATCCCACTGAAAAAAATCCACGGTGCTGCGGCAATAGGACTAACAAGCCTATTCATATCCAGCTCACTCTTTGCGGCACCAGTTCGCTTTCTCGTCGGCTACCCTACGGAAGCCAACGCACCCTATTATTTAGATTCGGGCACCGAAGTCCCTAAGCATAACCCCGGTTACTCGGTTGAAATTATGCAGGAAGTTGGTAAGCGCATTAAAGAAGTACGCTTTAAGCTTGTACGCTGTGAGTTCAATCAATGCCTTGAACAAATCAAATCCGGCAAGTTGGATGGTCTGTTTAATGTGCCCTATCGTGAGCACTGGCTTTTTACGGGCAAATATCCGTTCACCAAAGCCAAGGTTGATCCGCGACAAAAACTTTATGGAGAGGAATACGCCCTTTATCGCATTAAGGACAGCCGAGTATCGACCGATGGCGACCGCATCTATGGCTTAAAAGGTGAAGGTGTCGCTGTAAAAAATAACAGTCCTATAATCCCCATGCTAAAAGAGAACAACTATTCTGTTCTAAGCTTCCCAACAACAACCGAAGCTCTGCAAGCGATGTTACGCCGCGAAACACCAGCAACCGTTCTAGTCATTGACCATGTTGAAGCTCTAGCCCGAATGCACCCTGAGTTAACCGATCTGATCAGTCGCGCTCAGTACAGCCTTTATGAAGAAGATTATTACCTTATGTTAAGCCGACAGTTCTACGCCAAAAAACCTTGGTTGGCAGAGAAAATTTGGACAGAACAAACCAAAGTGCAGCAAGAACTAGGTGAAAAACTAGCGAATGAATATATTCGATAATCAGCAACGAGGCTATCGACTCACTTGATAAACAGCCCTTCTGGTCTAGAGTTAGCTAAAGCGAACCCAGCTCATGTTTATCAAAACAAGAAGGAAAAACCCGATGAGTGATCAGGCAAAGAATCTAGAGAAACCCGCGACATCTTCTCAGAAACCGAGTCAGCTCTGGGCGGGAATTATTCAGCACGCAACGGAGTTGCGTCACCAATTGCACCGACAACCAGAGCTAACCTGGCAAGAGGTCAATACCGCTAATACTATCCGCCAGCAACTGGATAAACTACAGATCTCTTGGCGAGAATGTGCTCAGCTTGGCACCCTGGCAACCTTGGCTCCCCATGCAGATGGCCGCCATATTGCTCTACGGGGCGATATTGATGGACTGCCAATCCATGAAGAAGCCGATGTGGAATACACCTCCGAGACGGCAGGCTGTATGCATGCTTGCGGCCATGATGGCCATACGGCGGCACTATGGGCCACTGCCGCATGGCTAAAAGCCCATGAAGCAGAACTGCCTGGGCCTGTTACTTTTATCTTTCAACCGGCAGAAGAAGGCGGCCACGGAGCCAAGGCGATGATAGAAGCGGGAGCGCTTGACGGTGTTGATTGCATCTACGGTTGGCATAACTGGCCTGCAATCCCCTATGGACAAGCGGTTTGCCCCGACGGCACAGTGATGGCGGGTAATGGTACGTTTCTTATCACGGTGAAAGGGCAAGGCGGGCACGCCAGTCAACCAGAACTGTGCCGAGACCCATTATTAGCTGGGGCAGCCATGGTGATCAATCTACAGCAGATTATCAGCCGAAGAGTTGCACCTCAAGATGCCGCCGTGGTGAGCATCTGCTCTTTTAAGGCAGAAAGTGCCGCGACGGTTATTCCTGAAACCGCACAAATCGAGGGTAGCATTCGCCTTTCAACCCCAGATCTGCGTCAGCCAATTAATCAGCTTATCGAGCAAATCTGTCAAGACACCGCCCGCACCTATGGTGTCGAGGTTGATGTGGATATTCGGCCACGCTATGAGGCCACTATTAACCACCCGACACCCGCTGCGGATTTCCGCCTTGCTCTTAGGAAGCAGCTTGGAAAGAATTGGCAAAGCCCTACAGCTTTACCCATCATGGCTTCAGAGGATTTCAGTTATTACCTACAGCAGATCCCTGGCGCATTTGCCCTTATCGGCATGGCAGAAGAGGGTCGATTTACAGCGCCTTGTCATAGTCCTCACTACCAATTTAATGATCGGTTGCTAGCACAAGTCGTTGCTGTTTTTTCAACGTTAACCGATATACCTCCTCCGCCAATTTCTAACTAAAAATTGATTCTTAAGTAAAAGAAATCCGAGAGCTAGGTCAATATTTCGTTTATTAAAAAAAGAAAAAAGGAAAATATTGTCACCAACAGCTTGCAGGATCATCTTATCTCTCCTACGTTGAAAACAGGCCAGTTTTTCAGTTTGGTCCCTAGACCAAACAAAGTTGGCTATTCGTTCATTCTTTAAGCTAAGTCTTTAGCAAACAATTTAAGCAAAGCATTGAGCCAGCATAAAGAGCCAGAGCATTCTTGGTTACTGGGCTAGCTACATTTAAATACAGTACTGTCGCAAGGGCAGTATTGGTACTGATGTGGAAAAACCTGTGTGAGAAATGAGCACCACGGTTGAAGCGCATCAGCTTTGGAGGGGTTATGGAATTATTTGAGCAATGGGAATCTGAAATCCGAGGCTATTCTCGGGCCTATCCAACCGTATTTGCATCCGCATCTAATGCGCGACAAGTCGATGAACAGGGTAAAAGTTATATCGACTTTTTTGCCGGTGCCGGTGTCCTCAACTTCGGTCACAACAATCCTCAAATGAAGCAGGCGCTAATCGACTTTATACAAGCCGACGGTATTGCTCACAGCCTTGATATGAGTACCACGGTAAAGCGTGAATTTATTCGTGCTTTCGCCGATACCATTCTAAAACCCCGTAATATGAACTACAAAATGCAGTTCATGGGCCCCACGGGAACCAATGCGGTAGAAGCTGCCTTAAAACTCGCAAGACGTGTCACCGGTCGCCACAATGTTATTGCCTTTAGCCAAGGTTTCCACGGTATGACATTGGGCGCACTCGCCTGTACCGCCAATCAGTACTTTCGCAAAGCCGCTGGCGTTCCACTCAACCATGTGAGCCACGCACCCTTTGAAACCAATCAAGAGGATGGCATTAATAGCATCAAAGCCTTACGTCGATCCTTTGAAAATAGCTCCAGTGGTTACGAGCCACCCGCAGCCTTTATCGTAGAAACGATTCAGGCTGAAGGCGGTGTAAACATTGCCAGCGAGGCTTGGTTGTTAGAACTACAACAACTGGCTAAAGACTTAGATGCACTACTGATTATTGATGAGATCCAGGTTGGCTGCGGTCGAACCGGTAGCTACTTTAGCTTCGACAAAATGAAGCTTGACCCCGATATTATCTGTTTAGCCAAGGGTATTGGCGGCTTTGGCACGCCATTGGCGATGAATCTGGTAAAACCAGAACATGACGCTCACTGGCAGCCCGGTGAACATACCGGTACCTTCCGTGGACAAGGTTTCTCTTTTGTCGCTGGTCGTGAAGCCCTGCGTTATTTTGAAGATGATGTGCTAATGGCACGAACATTAGATCGCGGAGCCATGATAGAAGACCATCTAATGGCTCTTGCGGCGCAGTATCCAAAGTTTAGCGCCCGTGGAAAAGGCATGATTCAAGCGCTGGATACCAAAGATGGCGCCGCCGCTAAAGCGATCGCCCGAGAATGTTTTGATAATGGCTTACTCGTTGGCCCATGCGGTGTTGAGGGCCAAGTCATTAAGCTACTGCCACCGCTGACCATCTCCTGTGATGATCTAAAGCAGGGTCTGCAAATTCTGGAGAGTGCGGTTAAAACCGTCATGGAGGCTCATCAATGAAGCAACGTGATGATATGACCTTTCCATTTGCAGAATATGAGCGCCGCCTAAACGAATTACGCCAACGTATGCAGAAACGGCTGCTGGATGCCGTCATTATCACCGACCCTGAAAACCTGATGTACCTAACCGATTACCAAACAACGGGGTACTCCTACTTTCAAGCTTTGATCGTCCCGTTGGACGACGAGCCTTTTATGATCACCCGAAAGATGGAAGAGTCCAATGTGCATGCCCGCACTTGGGTTGAAAAAACACGCCCCTATCCCGATACCGGCGATGCTATTCAGATGCTAATCGAGTCCCTACGGGAGTTTGGGCTTTCCAATAAAGTACTAGGTTACGAGCGCAACAGTTACTTTTTTCCTGCCTATCATCAGGATTACCTGCACACCGCCTTTACCGATGGCCGCTTGATGGACTGCTTCGGTATTGTTGAAGAAGGCCGTGCCTGTAAATCTGAAGTTGAACTTGAGATTATGCGTATTGCCGCCAAAGCAACCATTGCCGGTATGCAGGCAGGCTTTGAGGCAGTTCATCCTGGAGTCACTGAAAATGAGATTGGAGCGGCGATCAGCGAAGCCATGTTCCGAGCCGGCGGCGAACCCCCAGCGGTCATGCCCTATGTGACCTCTGGCCCTCGCTCTATGATCGGCCATGCTACGTGGGAAGGTCGTAAAGTACAGGCTGGCGAACACGTCTTCTTAGAAGTGGGCGGCTGCTACCGTCGCTACCACACTGCGATGATGCGCACCGTGGTTTGCGGTGAGCTAAGCGACTCTATGTATAAAGCTCAAGAGATCATGAAAAATGCACTATGCCAAGTTCGGGCCGAACTGCGCCCTGGCATGACCGTTTCTGATGCCGATAATTTAGTCCGTACCATTATTACTGAAAATGATATTGGTGCCCGTCTCATTACTCGCTCGGGCTACTCTATTGGTATCGCTTTTCCACCCAGCTGGGATGAAGGTTATATCATCAGTTTAAAGCAGGGTGACAGCACTATCTTAGAACCTGGCATGACGTTTCATATCATCCCTTGGATGTGGGGCGTTGATGGTGACAAAACCTGCGGCACCTCAGATACCATCTATATTACTGACACGGGCTGCGCCTCATTTTTTGACGGTATGGATGAAGATTTTATCGTCAAACCGAATACTGAAATTAAAGATATAGACCTCGCCTTTCCAACAGAAAATGCCCAACAAACCGTACAGGCTTTAAAGAAAGTAAAGCAGGAAAAAACGAGTCCCACCAAAAAGGAAAAAAAAGCAGATAAATCCCTAAGAATTAAACACGCTGCAAAAGAAACCAAAGCCAGCAAAAAAGCATAAGGAGTCTGATATGTTTACCGTGACCAACCCAAGCACTGGGAAAACGCTGTATCAGAAACCCTCGCTGGCAAGCGTTGAAATGGAACAGCATATTGAAGCGTCTTACCAAGCATGGCTGAAATGGCGTACCTCTAGCTTTTCTCAACGGGCTGACGTACTGATTCAAGTTGCTCGTCTTATGCGTGAAAACGTCAAGATGCTTGCAGCACCCATGACGGAAGAGATGGGCAAACCCATCAAAGAAGCCCGAGCTGAAGTCATAAAAGCCGCTTGGTGTGCAGAGCATTATGCCGAACATGCCGAAGCGTATCTTACGACACAAACACTCTCATCCGATGCAGCCCACAGCTATGTACAACATATGCCTTTGGGGCCGGTACTGGGTGTTCTACCTTGGAATGCACCTTTTTGGTTAGCTTTTCGCTTCTGTGCCCCCGCGCTAATGGCGGGTAACACCTGCCTGATGAAACATGACCCCCATGTACCAGGCTGTGCTGAAGCTATCACGAGTTTATTTCAGCAAGCGGGTATCCCTGAACATATTATGCAGAACCTGCCACTGCAAACACCAGATGTCGAAGCTGCTATTCGTCATCCTAGGGTACGGGCCGTGTCCTTTACAGGCTCAGGTAAAGCGGGTGCTATTGTCGCTTCCATTGCGGCGTCAGAAATTAAGCCCTCGGTTTTGGAACTAGGAGGATCAGACCCCGCTATTGTGCTAGCCGATGCCGATCAAGAGTCCGCGGCGGATGCAATTGCTCTGTCTAGAATGATCAATGCAGGCCAATCATGCATTGCCGCCAAACGCATTATTGTCGAAGCCTCTATCTACGACAGCTTTATTGAAAAGCTGAAGCTGCGCTTGGAAAAACTACAGATGGGTGATCCAAAAGAAGAAGCCACCGATATTGGCCCTATCGCTCGCCAAGACCTGCGGGATAATCTGGATCAGCAGGTGCAGCAAACCATCGCATCAGGTGCTCGATGCCTCTTAGGTGGAAAAATACCGGAGCGGGACGGCTTCTTTTACCCCCCGACGCTATTGGTTGATGCCCGCAATGAAATGCGAGCCTGCCAGGAAGAAACCTTTGGCCCTATTGCCGTCGTTATAAAAGCCGAGAATGCGGATCAAGCCCTCGCGATTGCTAATGATACGGAATATGGCCTTGCAGCCTCAATTTGGACAGAAACAAAACGCGGTGAAATGCTCGCCCCGAACATTATGGCAGGACAGGTCGTTGTGAACGGCATTGTCAAAACCGACCCCCGCTTACCCAGCGGTGGTATAAAGAGTTCTGGCTTTGGTCGTGAACTTGGTCCTCACGGTATTATGGCCTTTGTCAATGTTCAGCAAGTGTGGGTCGGGCCTAAAACAGACTAGAACAGACTAAAAAACTAGCCCCTTTAATCCCCGATGGAGCATCTATCGGGGTATTTTCACTCCTATTCCCCAAGAATTTCATTCTGAATAGCCAAAACACCCTCAATATAAAAGAAGAATCTAAGATAAAAGCATTATCCGATAGCCCTTACAGAGCACTTCCTGTAAGCTGCACCCCCCGCCTAAAGCGGCCTCTAATGCTGCCTTGCATTTTTATAAATTAAGAGATCACCTGTTATGAGCTTTGCCTCCTTGGGCTTATCGGCCCCTATTCTTGCTGCTGTTAGTGAGCAAGGTTACGAAACACCTTCACCGATTCAAGCTCAAGCTATTCCAGCCGTGATTGCAGGCAAAGATGTTATGGCTGCCGCTCAAACTGGCACGGGGAAAACAGCAGGTTTTACCCTACCTCTGTTAGAGATATTGAGTAGGGGGCAACCCACAAAAAGTAATCAGGTTCGAGCTCTGATTCTTACCCCAACCCGAGAGCTAGCGGCACAGGTTGCAGAAAGCGTTCAAACCTATAGCAAAAATTTACCGCTTCGCTCTACCGTGGTTTTTGGTGGCGTAAAGATCAACCCTCAGATGATGAAGCTACGTCAAGGTGCCGACATTTTAGTCGCAACACCAGGGCGATTACTCGATCTATACCAGCAAGGTGCGGTGCGTTTTAACCACCTTGAAATACTGGTGCTGGATGAAGCTGACCGTATGCTTGATATGGGCTTTATTCATGATATTCGTAAAATACTGGCCGTTCTTCCGGCAAAGCGTCAAAACTTGATGTTTTCTGCTACCTTCTCCAATGAGATACGTACCTTGGCAAAAGGTATCGTGCATCAGCCAGTAGAAGTTTCAGTAACACCGGCTAACTCTACAGCTCCAACGGTGACACAGTGGATCAGCCCTGTTGATAAAGGCCGTAAATCGGCACTGCTATCGCATCTGATCAAAAGTGAAAACTGGAATCAGGTTTTGGTATTCACTCGAACGAAACACGGTGCCAACAAGCTAACAAAAGTACTAGAAAAAGCAGGTATCACAGCTGCCGCTATCCACGGCAATAAAAGCCAAGGCGCGCGTACTAAAGCATTAGCTGAATTCAAAAATGGCAAAGTGAGCACCCTAGTCGCAACCGATATTGCTGCTCGTGGTTTGGATATTGACCAACTACCTCAAGTGGTTAACTTTGAGCTGCCTAACGTACCAGAGGATTACGTACACCGTATCGGGCGTACTGGACGTGCAGGAGCAACAGGGCAAGCTGTATCGTTAGTTAGTGCCGATGAGTTTAAGCAACTGATCGATATTGAGCGAGTTATTCAGCAAAATCTTGAGCGCAAAGTAGTCTCAGGCTTTGAACCTGTTAACGATCTAGGTAGCTCTCGGGCACCCTTACCGCCGAAGCATAAAAAGCCAAGGCAAGCCCGTTCTAACGGAGAGCATAAAGATGGTCAGCGCTCGGGTGAAAATGCCCGTGGCCACAAGCCTACCGGAAAAAATCGTCGCCATACCGGCCAGTCAACAGGCGAAGGTCGTAGTGACAGTAACCGCGGAGATAGTAACCGTGGAGATAGTAACCGTAGCCGCAACGATAGCGCTAAACCTGCTAATCGCAGCAAACTAGGTGTGAATAAGTCAGGTTCAGGTAGCGAAAGCAAACCAAAACGCTCATTTTCAGCGAACAAACTTGCCTCTCCTAGCAAGCCGACCTCTCCTTGGGGTAATCGCTAAGTATTATACCGACATACAAATGCCCGCTCAGTATTGCTAAGCGGGCATTATTTTCAGTAACGTCTTATTCAAGGCTAGCTTAATTCCAAGTCAGTGATTCTTGTCTGTCGACAGAATCTATCACGGCAACAGGACCTAGTGCTGTAGTAGCTCCTGTACTAAATCCATGACGGACTGCTGTTCTTGCTCGTTGAGTACGCCATCTTTCACCCAGCGCACCCTATTATCGCCATCAACCACAATAATCGCAGAACTACCTTCATCTAAATCCCAAGCACTACGTGCAACCCCATCCTTATCAAGCACCATCATTGACCAAGGAAACTCCTCTTTACTACTTTCTAGCTTGCCCTTAACAATGCCTCCAGTCCCCCAGATAGCATCATCAGTATTCACAACTGTCACCGTTTGATAGTGCGCCGGCGGTAAATTAGCGGCCTTAATACGTTCAATTAGAGGTGCATTCAATGCCTTAGCAGAACTACGACCTGCAATATGTTGAATCACATAAACCTTACCTGTTAGCTGCTGACTGCTCCAAGGGCTGTAGCCTATGCTATCGCCAGATAAGACCAGCTCTCCACTACTTTGAACACTCACCGCAGGTAAAGCAGCCCCCGTTACAACCGAAGCTGCAGCTTGAAAAGAAAGGCTAGCGAATAGAGTAAACAAACCTACCTGAACAAAATACATCCATTGAGTAACCTGTTTATTTAACTTAAGCCTGCGTTGATGAATCTGCGCTATATCGAACTTTGGATTTATGCGTGCCATAAATCTCTCCTGATTTTTATTTTTGGAAGGAATAGGCAGAGTAAACGAAATTGCACCAAATTCAAACAGTCGTTTGTTTTATTTTATTATTAAAAAAAGAGTCAAAAAAAATGCAAAAAAAAGCCAGTCTCGAAAGACTGGCTTTTTTCAGAAATTATTGGCTAGGATTAGATAGCAACAATATTCTCAGCTTGAGGGCCTTTAGCGCCATCAGTTACTGTAAATTCAACTTGCTGACCTTCAGTCAGAGTTTTGAATCCAGAGCTAGCAATTGCACTGAAGTGAGCAAACACGTCAGGACCAGATTGTTGCTCAATGAAACCAAAACCTTTAGCTTCGTTAAACCATTTTACAGTACCACGGATAGTATTAGACATAATAAATTACCTGAATTTATAAAAGTAAAAGTGCCTGTTAAGGCGATTTTTGCAGAAGAATAGACTTGAACTTAGAAA
>NZ_AUGW01000017.1 GCF_000422865.1 Oceanospirillum maris DSM 6286
CCCAACTTTACTAAAACAGAAGACCAGCTAGAAAGCCTACAGGACAAATGGTTCTTCCTTTTTCGCCACCTACACACCCTGCAAAAACAACCGCCGCTACTGCAAGAACGCATCTTCGGCAGCCTCTTCCGTAAAGCCAACATCGCCCGCTTTAAACCGGAAGAACGCACCGCTTATGAATCCAGCTTAAAATACTACCGCGACCTCAAAAACGTTATCGACACCGCACGGGATGAAGGCCGAGAAGAGGGAAGAGAAGAAGGTAGGGAAGAGGGAAGAGAAGAAGGTAGGGAAGAGGGAAGAGAAGAAGGCAGGGAGGAAGGCATCGTTGAGATGGTACACAATATGTTAAATGCAGGGTTAGCCGATACGCAGATCTTAAGCATCGCATCCATCACCCCGCAACAATTAGACGAAATCAAAGAAAAAAATAGAGAACCGTAGGGTGCGAAAGGGCGAGGCACGAGCAACGTCTCGCACCATTGCCTCAAAGCAAGCACCTGATGCACGACGCTTTCGACGGGCTAAAGCCCGACCTACGGTTATGCTTACAACCATACCCCGTGAAATGTAGGTCGCCCTTTAGGGCGCCAAATGATGATAATGATGCACCATTGATGATTACGCCGATCTCTATCTAAAAGCGCCAATCTATACCTAGGTTGACTCGGGTGGCGTTGTAATCGAACAGTTCTATATTGCTTCGCTGGGCGCTGCGCTGAAGACTTAATTCGGCATCTAAACTAGAGGTGATTTGCTGTCGGACTTGCCCGCTAAACTGGGTGTTACTCACTTTTCTGGCGTTATTGTTATCCAATAATGGGCTGTAACCTTTCTGGTCTTGGGTGATGCTGTATCGGGTGTTTAAGCTCCATAGGCGTGTGCCTTCTATATATTGCATGGAGACTAATAGGTCTGCTAGCTTTCGGTCTCCGCCTACGCGCTGGTTTAAGGCGTTGCTAAAGCCTATGCCGCCTTGGGTATATAGCTGTACGTTGGGTAACAACCGACATTGAACGCTGGGCTGAAAGCGGTATTCCATGGCTTCTTGGCTGTGATCCTGCGGGTAATACTGTCGGCTAAACTGCAATTCTAAGTCGGTATAACACTGGTCGTTAATCAGTCTACGGGACTCTAGCTGTAACTCTATAGACTGGTACAGACTGCTACTATTATACCAAAACTGTTTAGCGGCCAATCCCCAAGCGATGTGCGGGCCTGCACTGCTACTCGCTTTCATTTTAGGGGCGGTAATGACGTTTTTATACAGTAGGTCTAGTTGCTGCTGATCATGTCGTAAATCGCTTTTACGCAGCCGGTCTTCAATACCTGTGCGCGTATACAGATTTGCCTGCCAGTAACTGATACTTTTTTTATGCAGCTGGGCGTGTTTTACCCCTGCGCTTAGGTTAAGCACTTGGCCGCTAATCGGCTTATTGGATTCACCCAAAACTAAGGTGGTGTTTAGGCCGTCGGTTAATGTTAACTGGTTTAAATCTGCGGCGGTGTTTAAGTTGCTGTCGTAACCTAATGCGGCGGATAGTCTAAAGTCTGTCCGTTTAAACTGTTTTGACCAAGCCTCTTCCCTTTGTTCTAGGTAGGTTTGTACTTTTTCTGGCAGGTCTCTGCGCTTTAGTAGCTGTTGATTAAGGTCGTAGGCGGCGAGGGGTTGTCCTACGGCATTTAATACTTGGGCATAGTCTATTAATGCCTGCCCGTGATTAGGATTAAGCATTAAGGTACGTTCTAGGGTGTCTTGAGCATCGGCTAAGCGACCGGTGTACAACTCTGCAGCGCCCATAAAAGACAAAAACTCGGCATGATGATAACAGGCCATTTTGTAGGGCTGTAGTAATTGGTAGCGTATTACCCACGGTGAGGCCGAGCTTGTAGATGGAGCTTGATCACTGGCGTTAATCGCTTGGCGCACTAAATCCCTACACTGTGCTAAGTCTAGGTTTAGAGTCTGTTTCTGTGATGACAACATTAAAGGGGGGAGTTGAGCATAACTCTTAGAAAAAATGCTTAATCCCAGCAATAAGATAAGGAGGGACATCATTCTTTTAGTCGCTTTCTTAGCAATTCTTTTAATAGATACTTCTAACAATAGGCTATTGCCTTGATCCTTAAAGCGTAATTGCATCATTGCGAATTCTTAAATTGAAAGGGTTAGCATTTTATTATTGTAAGCCTTTTATTATTGCAAGCCACAAGGAGCGCGATTATGCCCTAAACGCAATAGCCTAACCAGTATCAAAATGTTTTTTTGCGATAGACTCCACATCTATTTTGAGGCTTGACGATACGCTTGTAGAGAGGCAACACCATTATCTTGGAGGTGATGAAAATCATCTATATCATCCAGATCACTTAGGTCATTAGGGGGAACTTGCTTTAATAGCTCCTGCTGACTGGGCGCATATAAGGCTTGCGGTCTACGTACGCCTTCTAGCAGATAAGAGCCGATTGCTTGGTAGCTTTGCTCTGGCAAATACCGAGCTAATGCTTGACTGCACAGTGTAGGGTAGGCCAAATCTTGCGTCATACTTTGTAGGCTTAATGCTTGCGTTACCGCTTCACCAAGGATCATTTGCGTGCGATGACGGGCGGAACCTAGTCGCCCTTGAGTAACGCTACCGGCAGCGATTCCGATACCTAGTCCTAAGGGAGCAATATCGGTGAGGGCTGTTTTCGCTAGCAAAGGCTGCACGGCTTGATGTATTGCAGATGCGGCAAGCCATGCGTTTTCTGCCTGTTGCTGGTTGCTCTGAGATGCAATACCGTCATCTTCCAAGGGCCAGACAGCAAGCAGGGCATCGGCTCTTAATTCATAGAGTGTGCCGTGGTGTTTGCTGATATCTTGGCTTGCTAAGGTGAAAAAGCCATGTAATAGATGCACCGTGGCCTCAGGCGAGCTTTTTTGCTGAAAGGCAGAAAAATTCCTTAAATCTGCGCTTAAAATAATGCAGCGTGATTTCTCAGCATGTAGCTGGCCGGTAGGCAAGTGAAAGGCTATCTCACTGGCGATATTCTCGGGCAGGTAGCTGCTAAGGTTGTCGTAAAGCCGTTGTTTCTCATGCCGGTTACGCAGGTATTCTAGCCCGGTCAACGATAGGGCTGTCACCATGCCATACAGCGCCAGCGGCAGCCACCCTAGCCAAAGTTGGTGCTGTACTCCCCAGTAATGTATGCCAATAGCCACCAAGGGTAGCACCAAGGGCGCACTAAGGAGGGCACCACGGGCTAGCCGGTTATGATGCACATTAACACGACTGGCCAGCAATAATAGAAGCAGCAGTGCCGAGCTAACCGAGGCGACCTGATAAAAGGTTTGTACTTTTGGGGTGTAAGGTACGCTCTGGTCTAGCAGGCTGGTAATCATTCGGGCTTGTATTTCAACACCCGGTGTTAAGCCGCTATGGGGGCTAGGCACAAGATCACCCAAACCAAAGGCGGTAGCACCAACGACAACCCAACGGTTTTTTAGGCGGTTAGGGTCGATACGTCCGGCGATCACATCCGCTGCGGATATTTGAGTAAAGCTGCTAGGTGCTTTGCTGTAATCAACCCGCATTAAACCTTTATCGTTTACAGGGACTTGCAGCAAGGGATAGTCTGGAGAGGTGATGACCCAAGGGGCTTGGTTGGCATCCGAGCCGGTTAGCCACTCCAGATCTGTAATATTCAAGTTCTGCAATAATGTGGCTAGTGCCAGTGAGGGGTAAACTTGGCCTTTATAGCAAACCAGAGGAGCTTGAAAGCGCACGGCTCCATCGGGATCAATTTCTGGGCTGATATGACCGGCGTTAATGCTCAAAGCACTTGAACCACCCGCAATATCGGCTGAATTAACAAGACTGGGGCTGTTGGCTAAATAACCGTGGGCAACGGGCATACTAGGGTGGCACGCTTGGTTCAGTGCGCTGGTTAGCTCGCCAGTTCGATAGGATTTCTGTTGAGGATCTAACAGGGGTATTTGACCAATAAGGGCGTTATTGGCTAACAGGGCTTGGTTAAGCTGGCGGTCGCCTTCACGGGCTTCTGGAAAAACAAGGTCATAAATTTGGCTGGTAACGCCGTATTCATTTAGCTTGTCAGATAGTTCTGCGAAGGTGGCTCTCGACCAAGGCCAAGCACCTAATTCTTGTAGACTCTCATCATCAATAGCCACAATAACAACCCGCTCTTCTGGCGTGGTGTCAGGCTTGACCTGCCATACTAGGCTACCTGTGCGCTCTTCTATTAGGCGAGCAGGCTCTTCGAACAACCACTGCAAACCGAAGACCACCACACTGGTCAGCAGGATAACGCCCAAGCGCGAGCCTAGCGGTGTAACGCTAAGACTATAAGGCAAGGATGCAGGCATCTGCTTTTGTTGTGTGGTGCTTGGCTTATGTTTCATTATAAAACCTAGTGGGCGGTTTTGTTATTGCGTCATTATTACAGGACGATCATTAGTATATTCAGTCTAGTGTAATAAGTTACGTCTTTTGCTGACGTGATAGCGATCACATCAAAACACGCCTTTAGCAAAACCTGCCTATTAAGTACTCTTTTTTTCCTGTTTTTAACGGAAATCGGTATCTGCGCCGAGCATCCAGCAATGGTTTTTAATCTGCGGGGTGAGCGGGGCATCAAGGGTATCAGCCGGTAGGGCCATACGCCCTTGGTCAACCACGCTAGACTCCCCTGAATGATGCAGGCTTTGTGCATGGCGCTGTAGTTCATCTATCGCTAACCGTGTGCCCCATGCGGTAGTGCATTCTGCGCCTTGTTTGTAGCTGTGGTTAATAATAGCGGCGATAAGTTTCTGGGCACTGTCAGGGTGATTTCCCGCTAGGGCTAAGTCCATAATTTCTACCCGAGGAGTAGCTGCGCTATCAAACTGGTGCTGAATAATGGCGACACCACTTAATCGCCCCCAGCGGTAAAGGCGCAGTATTCGGTAGTCTTTTTTGGGGTGCTGTCGAAACCGCTGCTGCCAATAAGCCCCTGTTTTTTTTAGCCAAAATACATTATCCGCATCGGCCATAAAGGGCTTGAGTGCATTTACCCACTGCCATGCTTTCTGCTTACGGCATGATGTTGTCGTCACTTGCCAGCCTAAACCCATTCGATTGGGTGGGCTGCGGTGTTCCCAGTAAGCCAGATCGTCACCTTCTTGATACAAACCAAGCCGTATACCCAGCGTTAGGGCGCGGGCGGTGGGAAATCCGTAGGCCATTTGGTAAGCACGCTGTGAGCCAAGCTGCTCCTGTAGAAAAAGCCGACTGACAGCGGCAAAAACACCATTCTTTTTGGTCGCAAAACGATAGGGGCGAGCTACCATCACATCGGCCTGCTGGGCAGCATTTAACGTGCTGCCGTGCCAATGGCCTTGGCGCGCTAATGCACCGTAGTAGGCGATAACCGCCTGATTTTGATCAACGGCGACGGTTCCAGCCTGCGGCTCGTGGCCGTATTTTTTCAGCCACCAATCGGTCTCTGGGGTGTGTTCAAATACATTAATAAATAGGTTGCGTAGCTCCGCGGCATCTTGCTTACAGGCGTAACGCACCTGATACTTTTTTGTGGGAGCTGTAGCTGTGGTAGCTTTGGCTTTATCCAGGAAAGCACTGGGGGAGCTATCCAGAGTTTGTTCCGTTTTTTGTCCCACAAGCTGAAGATGATAATAAGCTTCGGCATATTCACCCTCTGCGGCCAAGTGCCCGCTTAACAGGCTTCGATAGGCCGCTAGTGCTTCTGTCGCCCGTAAATAATGACCACAGGATAACGCGGTTTTATGCTGTTGAAGGGCGGCCATTTTTTTATGCCAAACCGTGCTGATATTCAGAATATGAGTGGCGGGTAGCGGTGTCCACACTTCGTAAAACAGTATACCTTGGGATAAAACCGATTCTTTATGGGTGGACGCTTTATCGTCCGCTTCGTTATAAACAGTGTCTCTGTATACAGACAGCGCCCTATGACCTGTGGCGGCGTGGTCAGGATGCATATCCTGTAACCACGGAGCGATGATTACGCTAGGTTGGTAGCGGGTAATACTGGCTTGTATCTTTTCCTTTAGGCTGGGCTCTTGGCTCAAGCTGCCATCGGCAAGCTGCCAACACTCCCATGTCAGGCCGTCACCAAGCTGTTTGATCGCCTGATCGAGTTCTTGCTGTCGACGTTGGGCGGCACCTTCTGGTAAGCCACCGGCACCGGAGCCATCGCTGACAAGAATCAGGTGCGCAGGTATGTTCTGCTCTGCAAGTAGCGCCAATAAGCCTCCGCAGCCAATACTTTCATCATCGGGGTGCGGTATAAGGACAAGGGCTTTTTTGATCTGCTGAATATCCAGCGGCTCTGGTGGTATCTGCGCTTTAGCGGCTAAAAGCGCTAAGCTGGCAGTTTCTGTTGCTGTTTCTGTAACAGCCACGCTAAGTTGGTTACTTGATAAGCTGCTGTTCATAGTGATCCGCTATCTGTTCCCACGCCAGCCAAGCCCCACTCTCTTGCTTAGCTTTGTTGCGCCAGTAGTTGTAGTTGTTTGGTTGGTTAAGTACTTCCGCCATAGCAGCCCCTAGCCTTATAGCTCCTTGGTCGCTGTTATCAACGGGAATAAGATAGGCCCCTAAGCCTAATACTTCGCCACTGCCACCTTGGCTGGGTGCAATGACAGGCAGTCCCGCGGCTAAAGCTTCTCGGTTGGCTTGCCCGTAAGACTCTGCGGCACAGGTGCTAACGTATAAATCCGCAGCGGCTAATGTCCAGCTAATATCGGCCTCAAACTGAATGATCGGTTTATGGCTCAAATTCAGGCTGGCGGCTAAGTCCTGTAAGGGCTGGGGATCACCACCACCGGCGATAATAATCTGCACCGGCGTATCGTATTTATGCTCAAGCTGGGCACAGGCTTTGATCAGCAAAGGGAAATTCTTCACCGGCGCTAATCGACCTACCGCAACAACGGTCAATGTCTGATCGGTGGCTAGCTTGCCAAAGTGTCTCAACCCAGCGGCTTTGCTGGGCAGTTCAATCTCGGGGCGTCCGTATCCCATAACACTGATGTTATGCTGCGCACGCTCTAGATGTAGGTCTCTTACCAGTGCTGCCTTTGCGATATGAGACGGTATAAACACATGGTCGGCATGTATTAAAACTCGGCGTTCGGCTTTTAATAGACACTTATACATTTTATCGGAAATATCTAAGCCATCTTGAGTCACCGCCCATGTAAAACTGCCTAGGCCGTGCTCTGTAACGATCAGCTTAAAAGGTCGTCTTATATATTTTCTTCGCAATAAACCTAGCTTTATCCCCCAAACCAGCCAAGGATCATGAGCCCAGACATGGGTGGCATGGGTGGCGATTGCACGGGTAGCCGCAGCAATCCCCTGAACGATGCGCTCGGCTATGGCAGGAGCTAGATTAGTCAATATAGGTCTTAGCCACCGGCTAATTTTAGGGTGCCATTGCTGATGAGTATAAAGACAGCTGTCTTTAGAAAAATAGTCAATGTGGTGGCCTCGGTTCGCTAACGCTTGCAACAATGGCTGTAGGGTTTTACCTAAGCCGTAGGCTTTGTCTTGTTCGTTTTCTCGGGTAACAATCAAGAGCCTCATGGGGCTGTAGCTTAATGAACTCATTTTTGTGGCACTTTTTCTGTTTTTTCTTCTATTTTTTCTACGGTTGTCTTAGCTTGTGCTTCACTGTGCCATTCTCGCTCTAAATGAAACACGCCCTGCTCTAAGCTAAAATCTGGTGATTGCATTTTAAAACGAGCGGCGGGGATCTGTTGATCGTAAAACAGGATGCCTTGCTCACATAGCAGGTAAACCTCAACCCAGTATTCACCTTTTAATAGGGGTAGCTTGGGAAAATCCAAGCGTACATCGCCTTTGCCATCATCGCTTTGCTGCTGTTTATATTCGTCGATATGAGAGCCTGCACTGGCAATTAAGCGCCCGTCAGCCCCATGAACAGTGGCCGCAAGAGAGGGTGCGGGGTGTCCAGCGGCACCTTGCCAGCTCACATAGATACTTAAACAACTTTGTCCAGTAATGCCTTCGGGGACTTTTGTTTGAGTTGCGGTCTTACCATCAAGGGTGATGCGTACCTGTTTAAACTGTGGTCGCCCCGGATCTTGTGGCTTGTCGGGCACGGGAAGCGAGGTATCCCCCTGTTCAACACCATAAAGAAAGCTTTCGTAGCGGTGAATCACATCAGCGGGATTACCTTGAGCAACCACTGTTCCTTGGTGTAACCAAAGCGCACGATTACAGATCGCTTCCACTTGATACAGGTTATGAGAACAGAACAAGATAGTTTTACCGGATTCTTTTAACTGCATAATGCGGTCAAATGATTTTTTGGCAAAAGCGCCATCACCAACACTAAGAGCTTCGTCGATGACAAGCACGTCGGGATCAACACATACCGCTACGGCAAAGGCGAGCCGTACAAACATGCCACTGGAGTAGGTTTTTACCGATTGATCGATGGCATCGCCTATTTCAGAGAAACGGTGAATCTCATCAAACTTTGCCTCTAATTCACTACGACTTAAGCCTAAAATAGCGCCGTTGAGGAAGACATTCTCACGCCCTGTAAATTCAGGATTAAAGCCAGAACCAAGCTCTAATAAAGCCGCTACTCGTCCTTTGATCGAAACACTACCGCTACTGGGCTGTAGGGTGCCACAAATAAGTTGTAATAGCGTTGATTTCCCCGCGCCATTACGCCCCACTAAACCGATAATATCCCCTTCACCTACGGTTAAGTCCATAGGATTAAGGGCGATAAAAGGCTTGGACTTGGCTTTTACAAAGGGTAGAGATTCTATTAGCCGATCTGAAGGTTTACGAAACAGACGATAGGTTTTGCTGACGTTTTTTAATGCAATAACAGGATTAGAGGACATCGGCAAACCCTCGACGTAGTTTGGCAAAAATAAGCGCACCTAATAAGGCAACAAAAACGGAAAATGCGATAAAAATAGCTAAGGATGATGTATCAGGCCAAGGGTTGCCTAAGAAAATAGAGCGAGACAACTGTATAACCAGTGTTAACGGATTCAGATATATCCATTGTTGCGCCCAATCTGGCAACATAGATACTGGGTAAAAAATAGGCGATAAGAACATTAAGGGCGCGGTGATCATGGCGACAATATGCTGAGTATCCGTGAAATAGACCCCAAGAGCCGAAAAGGCTAGGGCCATACCTAAAAGCATCGGGATAAAGATCAACAACAGTAAGGGCAGGTAAATAATATTACTCGGAATACTACCGGCCAAAAAGGTTGCCCCCAGCAGTAGCACGCCTAAACTAATAAGCGCTTGAAACCCCGAAGACAAAACAATAATCCAAGGCAGCAACTGCAGTGGAAACACGACTTTTTTCACTAGATTGGGCTGGCTCAGAATTGCGCTAGCGGCGCGGGTCATAACATCACTAAAAAAGGTAAAGAAGATTAAACCGGCAAATAAATTTAAGGCAAAATGCCCGCCGCTGTTTGTGCTTTCAGCGACAGCACCAGGCCAACGTGCTTGAAAGACAAATTGAAAAACAAAGGTGTAAACAACCAGCATAATTAAAGGCGTTACAATCGACCAGCCAATACCAAGCCATGACCCTTTATAGCGCTGCACGACATCCCGCTGCGTCATCTGAAACAACAGACCAAAATACTCTTTTGGCCAAAAATATGTTCGCACTTTTTGTATCCCCTTTTCTTGCTTTGGTCGTTGTTTTATTAACAGCTATTGCGGTCAATTTTTATACAGGCCTGGTACGCCGACCCTACCCGTCGCCAAGGGCAAGATGATACAGTTTTTCCGGCTGTTTTATAATGAGGCTACTGGTGCCATTTCTTTGCACGATGTCTTCTGCCTGCAAGGATTGAAATACACGCGTGACCGTTTCTCGACTGGTATTGAGCATAATGGCCATTTCTTGATGGGTTGGCGGGTTGGCAATATTAATTTCTTGCGTAAGATCAGGAACCTTGGAACGGCCTCCTGCACCTTGCGAGCTAGCAACTGCTTGAGGGTTATCTATTAAATCCAGCCCGCTTAACTGGGCAAGCTGCCGGTAAATTCTCAAAGGAATACTGGTTAATGATAATACAGAGCGCTGTTGAGTCAGTTCAATCACCCAGCGTGCAAGACGCTGGCTTAACACTTTAATCAAGGGATGGATGTCATACATAACGCTCTCAATCGCACTAAAAGGTAATAGCACCACTTGAGACTTTGCCAAGGCCACGACAAACTCTGGGTTAGGATGATGGCCAAAAAGGCCGACTTCTCCACAGAAGTCCCCTGGCCTTACAAAGTAAAGGCCAACCTCTCTACCGTCCAAGGTAAAATCGACGCCTTGTAGACTCCCTTCAAAAAGAAAGCATAGGTTTGATTCAGCCTGACCGGGATCGATCACAATTTCACGACGTGAGAATTTGCGCAAGACAGCGTGGGCAGCTAGCGGCTCTAATGCGGAATCGGTTAATTCATGGAGAAGGTCAAATCGCCTTAGGACTTCAATAGAGACGGCCATTAATCCCTCAAAACAGCATGATCGAAAAAGCAGAATTAAATAAAAAACTGAATAAAAACAAGTAAAAAATAAAACAGTCGCCAACCCCATACCGTTACGTTTCAGGGATATTTCCAGTAGCCTTACATTTCAGCATTCAATCTTTAATCCTCTTTAAACCTTGATATACCAACCCCTAGCCCTGATATCGCTTTGGGTGGCGCGTCACCTTAGAATTTATGATCGAAACATTTAAGCATAGAATTTACGCATTATGTGTGATTGTCATCACGTATACTGCTCCACCGCCTTGCTATGATGATCGAATGGCAGGGATACAAAGTAAGCTTGAATGCCATGCTACAACTTAACGGACGTGTAACCAGCAGATTATCTATTAACCAGTTGATAGTATTGTCATTATTTATGTTTGCTTACAAGTACATTATGCATTTTTCCAATGCATCAGTAACAGGTGAGATTATGCAGCAGCAATCAACCAACAGGCACTTTACATCAAGCAAGCTTTGTTCAAAAACACTGCTTTTACCGCTTCGTGCCTTGCTTAAAAAGATGCGCTGGGTGCCTCTTCTTACCCTATTGGTGATATCTACCGTGGGATCACCTTTAACTTATGCGGCTGATCATAAGGTCGGAAAAATAACCTTAGCCCTAGGCCAAGCAGTTGTTGAACGTAGTGATGGCAAAAAGCAGGAAGCCAGCTCAGGCATGGAGTTGTACTCCGGTGATACCTTGGTGACATTTACCAGCGGTTATTTGCATCTACAGTTTATTGATAATGCGCTTCTGAGTATGCGCCCCGGTAGTCGGCTCTCTATCGAAATGTACGACTACGACCCAGAATCACCAGAGTTTAATGCGGTACGTTTTAATCTAGAGGAAGGTCTTGCTCGTTCCGTCTCTGGTAGTGCCGCTAAACAGAATAATCAGAAGTTTCGTTTAAATACGCCCATTGCGGCTATTGGTGTTCGCGGCACTGATTTTACAGTGCTAGCAGATGCAGACAGAGTTCGTACTTTTGTTAGCGAGGGCGCTATTGTTGTCTCTCCTTTTTCGAGCGAATGCCATTCGCTAGCGCTTGGCCCCTGCGCCAAAGACGGTATTGAGCTTAAAGGCAATAGCAACCAATTGGTCGAATTCAATTCATTTTCTGTTCGCCCCCAACTGCTTCAACTTGCCCTTGAAACAACGCCAACCTCTAACTTGCTATTAAATGATGAGCTTTTGGCGAAACTTACGCCTAGCTCTGGAAGCCTTCCTTTGGCAAGCTCTCAAATTCGCGTTGCAGCTCAGTCCTCAGAAAAACAAGACGACAGTAACCCGTCACAAAGTCAGACAGACTCTTCAAAAAACACCGCGAAAAACAATGTTGCAGATTCGACCGGAAGCGCTCAAACAAATACTGAGAATGGCACAAGTGCCACACAGACTAATGAGCAATCCCAGTCTGGGGATATTATTGTCGCAAATAGCGCAGGGGCTTCAAATACAGAGGTTTCAAATACAGGGATTTCTAGTACTGGGGCGTCAAGCAATACGGTAGCCTCTGGTGATACAAGTATCAATATTACATCCAGTGCGACGGAACCATCCAGCTTAGAGCAATCATCAACGGTGACGATTTTGGCGGACGCTAATGACCAGCACGCCGATCAGTTTGGTGGAGCGGAAGAAGTTGATGTTAATGAGTTTATGCCTAAAGATATCCCAAAGCAGCAAGATATGCTCTGGTCTTATACACCTTCCGACAAATTTAGCGCACCTGCGTTTATATACTCAGATCAACTCGTCACCGCAGGTATTAACAACAAGACGATAGACAAAAGCTTGATTGTAGCAACGGACAGGTTCTCACTCTATCGCCCCAATGAGCTATTCGAGACGATCAATCCAGAGAGAGGCAACATAAGCTTTACTCTGCAGGATGCGGCGGCATTTTATTATGCTGGAGGTAAACAGTTCGATCTCAATGTTGACAGTAGTATGTTGCAGATAGATTTTGGCAAAGGCAAGTTTTCTACCGCGCTTCAACTAAGCCATGAAGAAACAGGGCAGATTAGCTTTAGTACGTCTGGCGAGGTATTGAGTAACGGTCTGTTTAATAGCCAGCAACCCGATCAGATGCTGGAGGGGGCTTCTAGCTTAGATGCAAAAGCTGCCGGTTATTACTTTCAACAAAACATCCCTCACTTAGAGAGCACCATTGACGGTATAACGGTCTGGCAGGCTCCAAAGAAATAAGCGCGGGGATCAAGTCTCAGTAATGTTTATATTCATATTAATTAATTTCCATAGAGGGTTTTATGTCAAGCTTTGTTCCACTATCCCACAGCACTCATAAATCGGCCGGTTGGAATCTAATCTCTAGCTATTCCTTCGCCTCAGGTGATGCTCTGGCTCCTGTTAGCTTCGCTGAAATATCTCAGCTGTTACCACGCTATACGACGGCATTTTATCGAGCCAATCCTAGCGATCCACTTCAGCTTGTAGCTATTCAAGGTTTAGTTCCTGGTCAGAATCTCTTTGTAACGTCTCGGGGACAATGGCTAGGGGGTTATGTACCTGCGGTTTATCGTGGCTACCCGTTTCGCATGCTGCCCGTTCAAGAAAGCGACAAACTAGCACTCTGCATTGATGAGGATAGCCCCAACTTTAAAGCACAGTTGGATGAGGAAAGCCAAACTCTTTTCAGTGCAGAAGGGGAGCTGTCTGAACTTGCTTCTCGTGTTAAAGATTTCTTGATGGCACAGCACCATGAGCGCGCCAAAACAGAATCCCTTATCAGCCTGCTTGATGAATATGGTGTTATACAGCCTTGGCACATCAAGATCGACGGCTTGCCAGAGTCTATAGAGCCTCACTCCGGCCTGTACCATATCAGTGAAACAAAACTTAAAGATTTAACCGCAGAGCAGGTACAAGTACTGAATCTGCGCGGAGCCTTAGGTTTAGCTTATGCCCAGCTACTGTCTGAACACCGTATGCAGGAGCTATCCAGATTATTTGACCTTCACGCTCGCCATGCGCAAGAAAATGCAGATGCTAGCGACCTTGATTTAGAAAAGGTCTTTGGCGATGCTGAAGATGACCTTTTTCGTTTCTAAATCAACTAAAATACCTTAAACCTTGTTCTACCCCTATATATTCCACGTTTATATATAGGGGGTTTCCTTGGTGTGGTTTTTTGTTTGTCTGATTTTTTTTGCGTATGTTCTTTTTTGCAGGGTTTAAGAACTCTTTTCTTTATCGTGTACGACTTAAGGAAGGGCTCTTAAATGGCGCAGAGAGTGCAAAAGACCGAGGTTATTGACCCGACGTTGTTGGCCTCTTGTGTTTTTTATCTCTGCCCCCATTTGAATATTTTCCGGTTCTTGTTGCTTATGCTGGTGTGCTTAATAAAAAGCAGCCAAAAGCACCATTTCGGTCGTAAACACCATGAAAGAGAGTTGTAGATGAGTGTCGAAAGTATAGCCAGTGACCTAAAAGACGCACTGCGAGCCAGTAAAAAAGGCTTTATTGCAGCGGGCTTTTTTAGCTTTTTTATCAATATCTTAATGCTGACTGCTCCTCTATATATGCTGCAAGTATATGATAGGGTTGTAGCGGCTCGTAGCTTCGATACCTTGGTTTATTTGACCATCATTATGATAGGCATGTTTACCATTATGGGTCTACTGGAGTGGGTTCGCTCTAGGGTTCTTGTAAGGGTTGGTAATCAGCTAGATAACGCTTTAAGTCCACGCATTTATACGGCGATGTTTGAGCAAGGTATACGTCAGCCGGCAAAAAGAAACGCGCAGCCTTTGGCAGATTTAGCCACGGTTCGCCAGTTTATGACAGGGAATGGTTTATTCGCCTTTTTTGACGCACCTTGGATGCCTATTTATATCGGCCTTCTTTTTGTTTTTCACCCTGCTTTTGGTTGGTTTGCAGTGGGTGCGGGCATTGTTTTATTTATTGTTGCTGTCATTAACGAAAAAATGACTCGTAAGCCAATTACGGAAGCAGGCAGTGAAAATATTCAGGCCCAGAACCTTGCTAATAGCAATATCAGCAATACCGAAGTGCTTCATGCTATGGGTATGCTACCCAATATTCTGAGTCGCTGGAATGCAAAACACCAAGAAGTGTTATCAAAGCAAACCATAGCGAGCGATAAAGCTGGTGTCTTTGCCAATCTTAGTAAGATACTGCGCATGGTCTTCCAGTCTTCGATTTTGGGTCTAGGTGCTTTCTTCGTCATTCAAAATGAAATGAGCCCTGGCATGATGATTGCAGGTTCTATTTTGATGGGCCGAGCGTTAGCACCTCTGGATTTACTGATTGGTACATGGGCAGGCTTTAATGGAGCTAGAACAGCCTATGGCCGCCTTAATAAGCTTCTGCTCGACATACCCAGCAATCAGCGCAAAATGTCGCTGCCAAGCCCTGAAGGTACGTTGTCGATCGAAAATGTCCATGCTATTCCTCCTGGTGCAAAAGCTGCAGCACTTAAAGGGGTTAATTTCTCCGTAGAGCCTGGTAGCCATGTCGGTATTGTTGGCCCTAGTGCGGCAGGAAAATCGACGCTGTCTCGTATTATTCTAGGCCTGTGGCCTGTGGCTAGCGGTGTGATTAGGCTCGATAATGCTGATATCAACCATTATAACCGTGATGAATTAGGGCCGCACTTAGGCTACTTACCTCAGGATATTGAGTTATTCGACGGATCCATAAGTGAGAATATTGCCCGCTTTGGCGAATTGGATGCCGTGAAGGTTGTTGATGCCGCTAAAAAAGCAGGGGTGCATGAACTTATTCTTGAGCTTCCTGAAGGCTACGACACCTTAATTGGTAGTAATGCTGGGGCGTTATCTGGCGGGCAAAGACAGCGTGTCGGCTTGGCTCGGGCTTTATATGGTAACCCTAGATTAATTGTTCTTGATGAGCCAAATTCCAATTTGGATGATCAAGGTGAAATGGCTTTGGTTAATACCATGCAGATACTCAAACGTGAAGGTGTCACGGTTATTGTTGTTAGTCACCGCCCTTCTATTCTGAAAAATATTGATCAGCTACTGGTGCTTAAAGATGGAGTTATGCAGATGTTTGGTAGTCGAGATGATGTGATGCAGGCATTAGCCAAGCAGAAACAACAATCAGCATAAACGAATCCATTTTGATACCCGAGAGTTACCATGAAAAAGACACCCTTAAGTGAATCTAAGCTACAAGGGGCTTCGAAGAAGCCTCTTAGCGAGGATCAAAAAAAGATGCAAACAACTGAACCTGCCGCCAGCCAATCTACGTCGAGCCAATCTACAAAGCCTTCTGGTAAACTTGCAACGCTTGCTAATAAGCCAACAAGCAAGCCCGCGGCTAAGCCTGCGAGTCAATCGGCGGCGCAAGCTCAATCAGCAGTACCAACTAATGACCAGAAATATATCACTATTGGTCTTGCGATTTTAATCCTTAGCCTAGGAACCTTTAGCCTCTGGGCAACCTTTGCACCGTTAAGTAGTGCCGTCATCTCCCAAGGTGAGGTGATGGTTGACTCCTACCGCAAGTCTATTCAGCACTTAGAAGGCGGACTGGTTAAAGATATATTCGTCAGTAATGGCGATCTTGTTCAAGCAGGAGACCCTTTAGTTCAGCTTGATACTACTGCTTGGAGTGGCGAGACAGAAAGTAATCGCAAGCGGATGTTTAGTACCCTTGTGCAGTTAGAGCGCCTACGCAGCGAGCAGATGCTTCTTGATGATGTAATCTTCAGTCAAGAAGTGCTTTCAGCGGCCAAAGAAGACAATGATTTAGCCGGTGTATTAGAGCAAAACAGACAGCTTTATAAAGCCCGAGTTGCAGCCCATAAACAAGAGCAGGAAGCTTTGCTATCTCGTGCAGCACAGGCACGAGAGCAGGTTGAAGGTCTTCAAGATCAACAAGCGATCGTTAATGAGCAGATCAGTCTTTTAGAAAAAGAGTATGACGCTTACAGGACGCTTTTAGATGAAAAATTGGGCGATGGTCAACGGTCTAGGGAGCTGAGCCGTCAAATTCTTTCATCCAAGAATGAGTCTGCCCGTTTACTGTCTGATATTGCGAGAACAAAGCTGGTAACAACAGAGTATCAAGTTCAGCTAGTGAATAACCGCCAGAATTATCTTAAAGATATTGGCGAGCGTATTCAGGCGGCTCAGGCCGAGTACTTTGATACACAAGAACGCTATAGAGTATCTCTGAATCGTTTAAATCGAGGTACGATACGTGCGCCAGAGTCTGGCTATATTGTAGGGCTTAAAGTTCATACGGTAGGTAGTGTTATTCGCCCAGGCGATACGTTAATGGACTTGGTGCCAGAAAAAGATAAGTTTGTTATTGAGACTCAAGTGGCAACCACCGATATTAACAGTCTGTATCGTGGCCAAAAGGCGGATATTCGCTTCTCTGCATTCAACCAAAGAACCACGAAGGTTATCGAGGGTGAGGTGATGAGCATCTCTGCCGATCGTCTTATCAATGAAAAAACGGGGCAAGCTTATTACTTAACACGTATTAAAGTGACCGATGCAGGCCTTAAAGATATGGACGAAGATATGAATCTTATCCCAGGTATGCCTGCGGAGGTTATGATTCGTCGCGCTGATCGTACTTTGCTTAGCTATATGATAAAACCCATTGCCGATAGCTTTGCCCGTAGTTTTAGAGAGAAGTAATATTCTGCAAGAGAAGCCTTTAGCGCAAGCGTGCTAAAGCTTCTCTAAAGCAAATAGGAGCAGCAATTTAATGATATCGTTTTTTTCTCTTGGTCGATGCAATGTGCGCAAGAAGTATGCACATCTGTCGATATCACCAATAGTTATAGCTTTGCTACTCAGCCCGAAGCTGGCATCAGGCAATGAATTAACGTTTTACGATGCTGTAGAATCAGCGATGACCCACGATGCCGAGTACAGAGCTGCAAAAAGCACTTTCGAGGCTAACAAAGAGGATATTGCTATTGCCCGCAGTGCACTTTTACCACAAGTAACACTGTCTGCCAGCTACTCTTATGAAGACTCTACAAATATTTATACTGATCAAGATAGCAGCTACTATGACCCTAATCAGCCGAGATCTTCCGGCGAGCTTAACGATACATTTTGGCAACTTGCACTTAGTCAACCGTTAGTCGATTTTAGTGGCCGCAGAAGACTTAAAGCGAGCTATGCTGGGGTTGATGCTGCTCGCTACCGCTTTTTGAAAGCGGAACAAGATCTTGTCTATAGAACAACCGAGCATTATCTAAATGTGCTCTACAAAGCCCAACTTGTTTATTTGAATAAAAATATTCATGATGCTTTAACGCTTAAGTATGAACAGGCGAAACGAAAAACTGCTCTGGGTGTGGGTGACGAATTAGAATCCCTTGAAGTAGAAGCAAGGCGAGATTTAGCTCAAACGGATTACTTGAAAGCAAAAAGTGATCTCGAAGATGAGCAAACAAAACTGAATATTATTACTGGCCTGCAGTTTACTCCACCTGTTAAGTGGATTAAAAATGCACACCATATTACTCCGCCGATGGTGAATGAGCCTGAAGACGAAGTACTGATAAAAGCTTTAGACAACAATGACTATCAAGAGAGTGTTGCAAGGGTTCAGCAAGCAGATCTGACGCAATCTGCGAATAATGCTTTGCATTACCCAACACTGTCTTTGGGTGTACGATACAGCGAAAGAGAGTCTGATGATCCTTTTAGGGACAGTGAAAACTTAGTTGCATCGGTGAACTTCAACCTTGATCTTTATGGTGGTGGTAAAACAAGCGCCTATATCAGACAGTCCCTTGCCCAGCATCAAGCACAAAAGGCTAATGCTGAGAGTATCCTCTCTGATACAAAACAAAAAATTAGCTTGGCTCATGCTCGAAAACGCAATATTAGCGAACGCCTACAAGCTTTAAAGCGTTCTGCGCAATCAAGTCAGCGTTATTTAGATGCCGCTGAACGTGGCTTAGATTTGAACTTAAGAAGCCAAGTTGATGTTCTCGATGCTAGAACACAGATGCTGGATGTTCAGTTGCGCTTAGCAGAGGCGTTGAATCAGTATCTGCTAGCAGACTTACAGCTTCAGTATCAGATCGGAAAATTATCCGCTGACTACATCAATTTTTATGATGAGCTATTTAAGCAGGCAACCCTGTAATCAAATAACTGATATTGGAATTAAACATGCGCTTTTTAGTGACAGGTGGTGCAGGATTTATTGGTAGTGCTGTGGTTCGTTTTTTGATTCAACACACGGATCATGATGTTGTTGTTGTTGATAAACTAACCTATGCAGGGAATCTTAACTCATTAGATTCTGTTAGTAACAACCCTAGATTTTCCTTCTCTCAGGTTGATATTACAGATGGAGAAGCATTAGCCGCAGTATTTGAGCAATTCTCTCCTGATAAAATAATGCACCTTGCAGCGGAAAGCCATGTTGACCGCTCTATAGATGGGCCTGCAGATTTTATACATACCAATATTGTTGGTACGTATACGCTACTAGAAGCGGCTAGACATTATTGGCATTCCTTGCCTGATAAACGGAAGAGTACCTTTATTTTTCATCATATCTCCACGGATGAGGTTTATGGTGACCTTGAGTTTGATGACTCGTTGTTCACAGAAACGACACCTTATGCGCCAAGTTCACCGTATTCCGCCTCTAAAGCAAGTTCTGATCACTTGGTTCGTGCTTGGGGACGAACGTTTGAACTACCATTTGTTATCACCAATTGCTCAAACAATTATGGGCCTTACCATTTCCCTGAAAAACTCATCCCCCATATAATCTTAAACGCGCTGCATGGCAAACCACTGCCTGTTTATGGCGATGGAAACCAAGTTCGCGATTGGCTTTATGTTGACGACCATGCCAGAGCGCTTGTCAGCTGCGCGACAAAAGGTAAGCAGGGAGAAACCTATAATATTGGTGGCCATAATGAGAAGGCTAATATTGAAGTAGTAAGATCCATTTGCTCTTTACTGGAAAAACATTACCCCATTGCTAAAAATCCAAATAATCTCTCTGTTGATACCTATGAGTCTCTTATCACTTTTGTCAAAGATCGCCCAGGTCATGATAAACGCTATGCCATTGATGCAAGTAAAATAGAGAATGATTTAGGGTGGACGCCTGAAGAAACCTTTGAGAGTGGGTTAGAAAAAACGGTTATTTGGTATCTTTCAAATGAGGTTTGGTGGAAGAATGTTCTTTCAGGCGAGTATTTAATGCAGAGAGCCGGTCATTCTATTTAATATAGTATTCATATAATTAATTAAAAATAATATAGTAAAGGCTTAAAAATGAAAGGAATTATTCTTGCAGGTGGTTCAGGAACACGGTTGCACCCCGTTACATTAGGTGTTTCTAAACAGTTGTTGCCAATTTATGATAAGCCGATGATTTACTATCCGTTATCTGTACTGATGTTGGCGGGTATTCAGGAAATACTGATCATCACGCCCCCCCATGACCAAGCAAGCTTCCAAGCCCTACTTGGCGATGGCTCAGACTTTGGGGTTGATATCACTTATGCGAAACAAGAAGAGCCTAATGGTTTGGCTGAAGCATTTATTATCGGCGAAACTTTTATTGGAGATGACTCTGTTTGTTTAGTTCTGGGCGATAATATTTTTTATGGTCAAGGTTTTAGTGATCAACTGAAAAAAGCAGTAAAAACCAATGAGGGTGCTACTGTTTTTGGTTACTTAGTTAACGACCCTGAGCGCTTCGGCGTTGTTGAATTTAATAATGAAGGGCGTGCCATCTCGATCGAAGAGAAGCCCAAAAAACCGAAATCTCATTATGCTGTCACTGGGCTTTATTTTTATGACAACCGAGTGGTTGAGATTGCCAAGACAGTAACGCCTTCTGAACGAGGTGAGCTAGAGATTACCAGCATCAACCAAGCCTACCTAGACGCCGGTGAACTCAACGTACAGTTATTAGGTCGTGGCTTTGCCTGGCTAGATACTGGCACTCACCATAGCCTGTTGGAAGCGAGTATGTTTGTGGAAACGGTAGAAAATCGCCAAGGGTTAAAGATTGCCTGTTTGGAAGAGATTGCCTTTAACAATGGCTGGCTGAATGTTCAGCAGTTGCACAAAAAAGGCACCGCTATGGCTAAAACAGATTATGGGCAATATCTTTTAAATATTGCAGAGGACGCCAATAATGAAAGTCACTGACACTCTGCTAGATGGCGTAAAAATTATAGAGCCTGATGTCTATGGCGATAGCCGAGGTTTTTTTAAAGAAAGCTTCAATGCTGAGCGATACCAAAAAGAAGCCGGTATTGATCTGGCATTTGTGCAGGATAACTACTCTCGCTCTAGCTATGGCGTGTTAAGAGGTCTGCACTATCAGCAAAACTTCCCCCAGGGTAAGCTCGTTAGTGTCCTTCGGGGTTCTGTTTTTGATGTTGCCGTGGATATTAATCCAAATTCACCAACATTTGGGCGCTATGTTGGCGTCGAACTATCGGATGAGAACCATAAGCAGCTTTGGATTCCACCCGGTTATGCCCATGGCTTCTGTGTACTATCAGAAAGTGCTGATTTTTTCTATAAGTGTACGGAATACTACCACCCTGAAGATGAGGCTGGTGTGGCTTGGGATTGTGGTTTAATCAATATTCCTTGGCCTATAACTGAGCCAATACTTTCAGAAAAAGACCAGAAATATAAGGGTCTGAGCAGAGACTGATAAATCAAAAGCCTGTATGTTTTTACGCAGGCTTTTAGCTCGTTTTGAGGGTATTCATAGTTCTGTGTCACCCATTACGAAACCGTAGCCGTCTAAGTAAACAAGGGCCCGCTAATATCAGAGCAAAGCTGTATATGGCGGCGGTTGTTTGCTTGAGATATAACCCGGATATCCAGGCACAATGCCAGCGTCTTATGGAAAACGGTAAAAGCAAAATTCAGGCTTTAGGAGCTGGAATGCGCAAGCTGGTACAGATTTGTTTTGGTGTTGTAAAACATCAAAGCGAATACCACCCGCAAGTCGTTTTACATAACCCTTTACGGATGGTTCGGAGAGATGATATCTACATTTTGCATGATGTTATAGGAGTCGGGGTCCTACTTTAAAGCGTGACGGATTTTTCTAAAAACATTTTTTATGTTTTTAAACAAGTGTACTTTGATACCTTGTAAGTTACCGCCCGCCAATAAACTAAAAAATGTAAAGGTTTTGCGTTTTATTTTTACTAATAATGGAACTTTAGAAAGCATTTTTCCTACTTTTTCATATCCGGCGGCTATGCCCTTTTTTTCTTGTAGAAGCAGTGTAATATCAGCCAGACTTTTTCTTAAAGAGTCTAACTCTTCTTTTATGATGGCCTGCTCTTGTTCTCGTTGCTGGTTATTAGCCAGTTGTTGTTGCTGTTGTTGCTGTTGTTGTTGCTGTTGTTGCTGCTGTTGCTGTTGTTGCTGCTGTTGCTGTTGCTGTTGCTGTTGCTGTTCACGCTGACGGCTGCTGGCTAATTCTAATTGCAGCTCTGCAAACAGTCCTTCGTTGTGTTTTTTAGATTGTTCAAGACCAAAAAAATTCCAGCACATAAAAAGTAATGCATTAATTTGTTTGTCAGTATAAAAGGGTGTTGTTAATCTGAAAAACTTAGCCAATTCTGCACTGTAATCTTGTGGTTCCAGACCTATACCCATGCCACTTAACTGGGCGCTATACCAGGCAGTTACCCCTGGCACGCGTTTCATTTGTCCTTTAGCGACCAGTTGCACCCAAAAATTCCAGTCCTCATACATATCTAACCGGGTATCAAACTGGCAGGCCTGGCTTAATTCATTGTTTTTAAACAGGACTGAATGAATAGGTAAATAGCTTTCATAAACCAGCCGTTGTGAGTCAAACTCGTAATCAAAAACTTTCAGTATCTCTGGTTTAGCTGCTGAAAATACACAGGCAGTGTCTGAATAAACAGCAACAAGATCAGGATTTTCTTGTAACACCAGAAGCAATTTAGACACATGATCTGGATCTATCCAGTCGTCATCATCTAAAAATAACAGCGCTTCACCCTGAGCATTTTTTAAAGCCACATTAGCCGCGTTAGAGCGTCCTTGATTAACCTCTAAGTTAATGACATTAATTTTAACTTGCTGCTTGTTCGCTCGGTTTTCTAATTCAGGGTCAGGCGCTGACCCACCATCATTAACAATAATAATTTCTAACGGACGATGGGTTTGCTGTAATGCTGAATCTACCGCTTTAGCAAGAGTGACAGGGCGGTTAAAGGTTCTGATTAAAATTGAAACAAGGTTTGCATCTGTTGACACCATCAACTCCTATCCATGCTAACGTGCTGTATTTATTAATTATTTTAATGTGTTTATCAACCCCATAAAACCTTTTATTCGTTAGTGAGCTTTTTGGCTCTGTTTTAAGCTGGTTTTCGGCGTTCTGTTGCCTTGTGATAAACGAAGAGGCTGGATATGCTCAGCATACCAGGTTGACATTGTCTCAGATTTTGCTGAGCGAAGCAGAAAAGATTTAGCTCATTCGCAGCGATTGACGCAATGCAGAGCCAACAAAAATACTGCATACGCGCATCACTTTTTAATCTCAGGCCGTTTTGCTACAATCCGGATGTGCTGGTTTGGCTACTCTTGTCCGCATTCCTTTTTGGTGTCTACGGCTTATTTTTTGTAAGGACGGCTCCTGTCTGTTAGCTGCCTGGTTTATGTGTTGACTTAAATTTTGCTATGCAGGTTTTTTAAAAAAATGTCTGAGAACATCGCCAAAAAAGACCAGAGTGCTTCCTGCCCTAAAGTAGCTATTTTACTGTGTACCTATAATGGTCAGCACTTTCTTAACGCACAGCTTGACTCTTTTTCAGCGCAAACCCACTCCAGTTGGCAGGTCTATGCATCAGACGATGGTTCAACGGACACCACCTTACAAATTCTGAAAGAACGTCAGCAAAAGTGGCCCGATCAGGCGCTGGAAATCCTTTCCGGCCCAGCCAGGGGTTTTGCTGCCAACTTTCTTTCTTTAACCTGTAATACTGACATCGTCGCGGATTACTATGCTTACTCTGATCAGGACGATATCTGGGATGCAGACAAACTGGAACGTGCACTCGGTTTTCTTCAATCAGTACCTGCTGATATACCTGCTTTGTATTGCTCCCGCTCTCGCTTAGTTAATACTGAAAATAATGAAATAGGTCTGTCTCCTTTATTTAACAAAAAGCCCGGCTTTGCTAATGCATTGATGCAAAATATTGGTAGCGGTAATACGATGGTGTTTAATAATGCAGCGCGTGCACTATTAGTTGAAGCGGGTGAAAATTTACCGATTACTATCCATGACTGGTGGGCTTATATTTTAATTACTGGCTGTGGAGGTTTGGTGCATTATGATAGCCATCCTTCTATACGTTATCGCCAGCATCAGCATAACTTAATTGGTATGAACTCTTCTTTTGCTGCTCGTTTTAAACGTATATTGATGCTCTGGCAAGGTCACTTTAAAACCTGGAATGATCAGCATATTAGTGCTCTGCGTGTCCTTGATCACAGACTCACACCTGAAAACCGGCAAATAATAGATAACCTTATTGAAGCACGACAGAAAAAAATGATTTCGCGTTTGGTTTTAATAAAACGTTGCGGCTTTTACCGTCAGACTTTCCTGGGTAATCTGGGATTAATTTTTTCTGCTATTTTTAATAAAGTATAATAATTTATAATTTATTATATTAAACCTAATTAAATTTTACGGAAACTACTCCACGTTATGAACACCCTGATTCAATCAGCTAAAAATAAAGTATTACGGTTGCGCGAGCTTTTTTTATCGTTGGCTAAGCGTGTTTACTGGAAGCTACCAGTAAAGATAAGAAACCCATTGGTGAACTTTATTTATCGGGCTTTTCCTTGGGTTTTTTATGGAACCCCACACTTTAATATGTGGAAAAACAGCAAAATTATGACGCCTGCTATAGATCAGTGTGGCGACTTGGTTTTAATTGAAGACTTACCAGCAGCAAAAAAGTCACTGGGGCGCATAGCCATTCATCTGCACATGTATTACACAGATTTGTCTGATGAGTTTGTTGGCTATTTAAAAAACATGCCGTTTAACTATGATTTATATATTTCTGTAACGGATGAACAAAGCCAGGCCGTCTGTCAGAAGAAATTCAGCAATCTACCTCTACTTGGGCAACTTAAAGTAGACATAGTTGCTAACCGTGGGCGTGATATTGCTCCCATGTTTTGTGCATTTGGTCAACAGCTGGCTCAATATGATTACGTTGCTCATTTACACAGCAAGAAGTCTTTGTACAACAAAGGTGCTACCGAGGGTTGGCGTCAATACCTAGGCAGTAGCCTGCTGGGTAGCCCGGAGCAGATTCGCAGAATTTTTACTTTGCTACAGGGCAATCATGCCCGAGGCCTTGTTTACCCGCAGAATTTTTATCTGATACCTTATTTTGCCAACCATTGGCTTGCTAATAAGGCTTTGGGTGCTCAATGGTGTGCACGTCTGGGTATTAGCCACTGCCCTAATGTTTATTTTGATTTCCCTGCCGGTACTATGTTTTGGGCACGTACAGCAGCTCTAAAGCCACTGTTTGATGCCGGAATTACCCTAAACGACTTTGCTGAAGAAGCTGGACAAACCGACGGCACTTTTGCTCACTGCCTAGAACGCCTGCTAGGCTTGGTTGGCCCTAGCCAAGGCTATCCGATTGGGATTATTAAAGACAGGCAAACACCCAGCTGGTCAGCCTGGCGTTTTAATACCGTGTTAGAGCGTAGTTTTGAAACAATCCATAATGAGCTTAATGCTGCAAAAGTTAAGCTGATCGGTTTTGATATTTTTGACACCCTGCTCAGTCGCCCTATGCTCGACCCTGAAGCAGTTAAAGAAATTGTTGCGCTTCGGGCAGGCAATTCCGTAGGTAACCAAAATTTAGGCAAAATCTATCTGGAATACCGTGCACAGGCTGAATCAAGTGCCCGACAACAAGCCGGTCGAGATATTAATCTACACGTTATTTATCAACATTTTCAAAAGATGACCGGCCTACCGCAAGAACAAGTCAGTCAGTTGCAGGCATTGGAAGAGCAGGTTGAATACGCCAGCGTTAAACCGCGCAAAGGCGGTTTAGAGCTGTATCACAAGGCACTGGCCACCGGCAAACCTGTTGTGCTTATCTCGGATATGTTTCTCCCCATAGAACACATAAAAAACACTTTGCAACAACATGGTATTGAAGGCTGGCAATCACTGTATCTTTCCAGTGATATTGGTCTGCGTAAAGACACTGGCGAGCTATATAAGTACCTGCTCGACAAATACGCTCTGCAGCCCCAGGAATTTCTTATGGTGGGTGATAACGAGCGTTCAGATTTACAGATTCCACTCGATTTAGGCGCAAATGCACTGCATACCTTACGTGCCACCGATATTGCACGTTCACTACCTCGCTGGCGTCGACTGCTGGAAAGCATTGAGCAACAGGGCACTTTAAATGACCAGCTAACCTTGGGCTTAGTGTTACAAAAAAACTTTGCTGCAGTTTCTTACCCGCAGCTCAATCCCTACAACTTAATTAAACCAACAGCATTTAATGTAGGTTATAGCCTGGTTGGGCCTTTGTTAACGGGTTTTGCACACTGGCTGTCAGAGCAAGCGCGGGACAATAATATTGAGCGATTGTATTTTCTTGCCCGGGAAGGCGAGCTTATTAAACAGGTATTTGACCGCTGGACGGCTAACCTTGAAGTGCCTGCCAGCAGTCACTATCTGGTTGTCTCGCGCCGCGCCGTTAGTGTGCCATCGCTGAAAAACTTGGATGATATTCTGAAAATTGCACGGAGCAATTATTACGCTAACAACCTAGCTAGCTTTTTGAAAGAACGCTTCGGCCTTAGTTTAAGTACAGAGCAATGGCAAACCATCTCTGAGAAAACAAACTGGCAGGCAGATAAACAAGTTGAAGTACGCGATGGAAACACTGAGCACCTGCTCGAACTATTCAAGCTGCTGGAAGCTGATATTCTTGCTGCTGCAGCGGTAGAAAAAGCCGCATTACTGAAGTATTTAGCCAGTCAGGGAATGGAAGCTGGTGGCAAACAAACGGTCGTTGATGTGGGTTATGGCGCCACCATTCAGGGATACCTTAATGAGCTGCTAACCCAATCAACCCAGGGCCATTACCTGCTGACCGATGACCGTTCGGAGGCTGTAGCACAACGCCATAATGTTGATATTACAGGCTGTTACTATGGGCAGGTTCACCCTGCTGTTGGCGCACCCTTAATGTATCGCTACAATTTTGAGTTAGAAAAACTCTTAAGCTCTGACTCTGCACAAGTTGTAAAATACACCGAGACTGAGCAGCAAATAGCTGGTGTTTTCCGTGATTTGTCTTTACAGGAAACCGCTTGCCAACCGCTGCGGGAAGAACTACAACAAGGTGTATTGGCTTATGTCGACGATGCCATCAATATACGCGAGCAGCTACTGCCAGAGTTTGCACCCTCAACTCAAGTGGCTTGCCGACTCTATGAAACCTTTGTAAGCCAACTATCAGACGAAGAAATAACATTTCTGAAAAAAATAACTTTAGATGATTACTACTGCGGTCGCGGCCTTGTAAGCTAAAATGTAGGTCGCCCTTTAGGGCGTCAACGTGGGGCTTGGCATTTATTGATGGATTCTCGACGGGCTAAAGCCCTACCTTGTATCTCCCCTGGAACTGAGGTTAGCTACCTCTGTTCCGATGAGTTTGGTGACGCTGCGGCCGACCTTATCACTTGATGCTGTTATGTAGATCAGCGCCCAGACTCTTTTTTTCTCATGCATTGAATGGTATCCAAACACCTATTTTCAGTGATGCTGTATGTACAAGGGTAGTGAGAGATGCATTATATCGGTATTGATGTCGGTAAAGCGAAGCTCTGTTGCTGGCTACGTGATGTAGAAAAAACAAGGTCAAAACAAAGAAATTGTCATTGTTAGCGAATCTAGCAATATAAGTTTAATACAAAGAAATGCTAATAGCTCGGTAAAGAAAATACAACATGACGTTATTAGTAAAAACAGAGTCATAGACGAAATTTCTAGAGCGATATCCTTTTACAAAGCCAAAGTAAATAAGGGTAACCTCAGTACTTTGCTATTTTTTGTTTACTTTGATGAGTTTGACTACAGCATTGATTTAGAAATAGGTGGCATCCAAAACAATGAGGCTGCCAAAGCATTGGTATACATAAATGCAAATAGATAACTAGAAAGACTTCGCCTTCTCTTCCCTAGCATCAAGGGAAGAAGAGGCGTTCTCTTGGCCTCTAAAATCAACGACTATAAGACGCTAATGCTGTTCCCGCCGCCATAAACATTCCACCAAATATTCGGTTCTGAGATTTTTGATGTTTAGGATCTTTAAACCAACGGCTCAGTTTAGATGCCAAAGAGGCATATCCGATCATCACCATAATATCAACGATGATTAAGGTGCTTCCCATAATTAAAAACTGAGGAAGTTGCGGGGCATCAGCCACAATAAACTGCGGAAATAGAGCAACCAGAAAGACTGTTGCCTTAGGGTTAACCAGATTAACGAAAGCAGCCTGCCAAAAACGTTTCTTTGCACTTACCGTTAGCTGCTGTTGACCCTCTTCGATAGCCAGTGGCTTTTCTCGCCACTTTTGGTACCCCAGCCAGATTAAATAACCTGCACCTAACCATTTCACCAACGAGAAAGCCAACTCTGAAGAGGCAAGTAAAGCACCAAGGCCAACTCCCACAATCACAACCTGTGCGCCGTACCCAACCTGCAATCCAAAGATAGCGGGCATACTTTGACGCACGCCATAGCGCAACCCGTTACTCATCGTATTAACCGCTCCAGCCCCCGGCGAAATACTGATTAATACGGATGCCAACAAAAAGGCTAAAAAAAGCTCTAAACTCACGAAAAACCTCCTACGACAGAAAAAAACAGCTGTGGATAAAACATTCATTAATCTCCCTTGTGATATGACGTATAGGAAATGCTACTCACAGGACATGTTATTCACAGGGGCTTTTTGCTCTAAAGTCGATAAATAAGCTTGGGCTTGGTCAAGCTGATGCTCATTAAATACCTTAATACCCGCCTCTGTAAGAGCTGCGGCAGTAACACCTTGACCATTACGAAGCGCCTTACTAAATTCACCGCTATAGATCTGCTCGTTGCCACAGGATGGGCTATTAGCTTTCAGTATCGCTATGGCAATATCCGCCTGCTTTGAAAGCTCAAGTGTCTTGCGGGCTCCACGAACAAAATACTGACTTACATTGTGGCCCTGTCGAGTGACGACCTTACCTGCTTCGTGGAAAATATCCTGCCCATCAAAATCTGGCTGAATCTCAGCAGCAAGACGAGGGACAAGCAGCCCTCCCAGCATTTCAGGACAGACAGAGACAAGTCGCTCTTCTTTTTTCCATTGCTCTAGAACAGGGTGAGATACAGGACGCGAGGAGCCGTCATAACGCACGCGCTCACCCAGTAGACAGGCACTAACAAGTACTTTATTGCGGTTCATTATTTCTTCCAGATACTTAAAAAAGTAGTCTATCAGGCTTTAATCAACGGGGGAACTCCTGCTGCTGCAGGTGCTAATAGGGGAGGGCAATCTTGTTAGCATATTAGAATGCTCATTACCGTAAATATATTGTATAAAACGCAGACAAAAAAAAGCCGTAGTTCAAAAACTACGGCTTTTAAAAGATGGCCCGCTCGGGAGGATTCGAACCTCCGACCGCCTGGTTCGTAGCCAGGTACTCTATCCAGCTGAGCTACGAGCGGGTGAAACCTTTTACAAAGTAACTACTTTTTATCGATAATCTAAATAGTACTTACTTTAATAATCTTTGAAACATTAAAGCTGTTTCTAGCATGGTACTGAAATTATACGGCACTATTAATTAGTATGTTAGTTACTAATAGTAATACCTAATGTCGCGCTAAACCTAAATACTTATTTCAAGTAATTAGTCGACAATAAAAATTGGCCCGCTCGGGAGGATTCGAACCTCCGACCGCCTGGTTCGTAGCCAGGTACTCTATCCAGCTGAGCTACGAGCGGGTCACTGATCATCTAAACGATCAACTAAAATCGTGGCGGAGAAGGAGGGATTCGAACCCTCGATAGAGCTATAAACTCTATACTCCCTTAGCAGGGGAGCGCCTTCAGCCTCTCGGCCACCTCTCCAAACACGCGGCAAATAATACCACACTTTATTTTCTTGTCTACCCTTTTTATCAAAAAAATTTATTTAATTTCGATAGTTACGTATTTCCGTGAGAATCTTCTTTCTCTCTTTGGATACGCTGGTAGATTTCTTCACGGTGAACCGCGACTTCTTTAGGTGCGTTCACACCAATGCGAACCTGATTACCTTTAACGCCAAGCACTGTTACAGTCACTTCATCGCCAATCATCAGGGTTTCGCCAACACGACGGGTTAAAATTAACATGGTTGAATCTCCTTATTTCCTCGGGGGTACCATCTGCTATCTCGGTTAGCATCCGGCTCTATAAATAAGGTGGATGTAGAGGCCACCTTGTAAAAAAGAGCGCACATTATGCGGCAAATTTTCCTCAGCTCAACACTTTCCTGATATAACTTAGTGCAAGTTGTCGTTTAGCTGTAAAAAATCCACCACAAATACATCTTTAATATTCATTACTTATTACGTTAGCAGAATAAGAACAGATTGTCGGCAAAAGATCATTAAGAACAACATTCCAAGATATTGCATATTCAGTATATGAAATATTCACTTTTCCGTACATTCAAGATGCCAAATGGGCACAAAACGATAATAAGGGCCAAAAATGGCCCTCAAAAAAATAAAGCCCGCTAAATGATCAGCGAGCTCTAAATAAGCGTAGACGGTAATTCAGTGATTAACCGCTGAATCGATAAAGAAACATTTAATCTTCTTCTTTATCTAGACCGAATGCCGTGTGCAAGGCACGTACCGCAAGCTCCATAAATTTCTCATCGATAACCACAGAGATTTTGATCTCTGAAGTGGATACCATGCGAATATTAATGCCTTCGTCCGATAGAACTTGGAACATTTTAGACGCAACACCGGCATGAGAACGCATACCTACGCCAACAAGTGATACTTTAGCGATGGCATTATCACCGGAGATCTCTCCTGCGCCTAATTCGGCCACAACGCCTTCTAATACGCCCTGAGCCTTTTTATAATCGCCACGGCTTACGGTGAAGGTGAAATCGGTGGTTTTACCATCGGGTGCAACGTTCTGAACGATCATATCGACTTCAATATTCGCAGCACCCACAGGGCCAAGGATCTTAGAGGCAACACCGGGTACGTCTGGTGCGTTAAGAACAGTCAGTTTGGCTTCATTCGCAGTAAATGCGATACCTGAGATTAATGGATCTTCCATCGCGTCAACTTCCTCAGCAACAATCAGAGTACCGGGGCCTTTGTCGTCAAAGCTTGACAGGACCCGCAGGGGAACATTGTATTTACCCGCAAACTCGACAGAACGAATCTGCAGCACTTTAGAACCTAAACTTGCCAGCTCTAGCATCTCTTCAACCGTAATGGTTTCTAGGCGCTTAGCTTTTGAGCAAACCCGAGGATCTGTGGTGTAAACACCGTCAACATCGGTAAAAATTTGGCACTCGTCTGCTTTTAATGCCGCAGCCAGAGCTACACCAGTGGTGTCAGAACCACCACGACCCAGCGTGGTAATATTGCCGTTCCCATCAACCCCCTGAAAACCTGCAACAACCACAACACGACCTTCATTCAGATTCTGGCGAATCTTTTGATCATCGATTTGCTTAATGCGAGCCTTTGTATGGGAGCTGTCGGTCGTAATACTGACCTGAGGGCCAGTATAAGACACCGCTGGGCAACCTATCGTATTGAGCGTCATCGACAGTAGAGCGATCGTAACCTGCTCTCCGGTGGATATCAGCATATCCATTTCCCGGGGATTCGGTTCTTCATTAATTTCATGAGCCAGTGCGATCAAGCGATTGGTTTCACCACTCATTGCTGAAACCACGACAACAACGTCATGGCCTTCAGCACGGTAACCTTTCACTTTTTCAGCTACGGCCTTGATACGCTCGATAGAACCCACGGAGGTTCCACCAAATTTTTGAACGTAAAGAGCCATTATAAGCATTCCGTTAGGGTTTGTTGTTCACCCGGCAATACCGGGCTTGTTTTGGGTACGGCTTGTTTTAGGTAGTAGCAGAGCCTATGCCAGCTTTGCTTCCACCCACGCCTGTACCGATTCCAGGGCTGCAGGTAATGCTTTAGGATCACTACCGCCCGCTTGAGCCATATCAGGACGACCACCACCTTTACCACCCACTTGGGTCGCAACGTGGTTAACCAGTTCACCGGCTTTAACTTGGCCCGTTAGCTCTTTGCTAACACCTGCAATCAGTGACACTTTTTCGCCTTGAACCGCTGCCAATACTAAGATGCAACGACCCAGTTTGTTTTTCAGCTGATCCATTAGATCACGTAGAGATTTGCCATCTGCGCCTTCAACATGGTGAGCCAGCAATTTCACATCACCCAATTCAATCGCCTGACCCGCTAAATCAGAACCTTTAGCATTGGCCAGCTTAGCCTTAAGTTGCTCCAGCTCTTTTTCCAGCAGTTTACTGCGATCCATCGAAGCGGCTAAACGTTCAACCAGTTGCTCAGGCTTCGTTTTTAGCTGAGCAGCGGCTTGGCTTAACTGTGCCTCACGGGCTTGGGTATAAGCCAGAGCTTCTGCCCCAGCAACCGCTTCTACACGACGTACGCCAGAGGCAATACCACCTTCAGAGGTAATACGGATAAAGCCGATATCACCCGTGCGCTTGGCGTGAATACCACCGCACAGCTCAATAGAGAAGCTATCACGGCCTTCAGAACCTGCGCCCATGCTTAATACACGAACTTCACCGGTGTATTTCTCACCAAACAGCGCCATTGCGCCTTTAGCTTTCGCCGCATCCAGATCCATGATTTCGGTTTGAACGACAGTATTAGCCTGAATTTGGGCATTAACAATGGCTTCAGCTTCGGCCAATTGCTCAGCGGTAACCGGTTCAAAATGACTAAAGTCAAAACGGAAACGCTGACTGTCTACGAGTGAGCCTTTCTGTTGAACATGCTCACCTAAGACCTGACGTAAAGCCGCGTGCAATAAGTGCGTTGCCGAGTGATTACGAGCCGTGCGCTCACGCAGATCCGCTTCCACTTGAGCGGTGACGGTTTCACCTTTTTTCAGGCAACCTTCAGCAACAATACCGTGATGCACATGGGCACCGGAGGCTTTTTGAGTATCGCGCACATCAAAGCGATTTGCGCCTGCCGCCTTAGCCCCTGATATCTCAGTCCCTGATATCAAAGTACCGCAGTCACCAACCTGACCACCGGATTCAGCGTAGAATGGTGTCTGATCCAGTACGATCACGCCTTCTTCACCGGTGCTCAGCAGATCAACTTCCTGACCTTCACGGAACAGGGCAATAATCTTACCCTCTCCCTGGGTGGCTTCGTAACCGGTAAAACGGGTGTCCTGATCCACTTTAATTAGGCTGTTGTAGTCCAAGCCAAAGCTACTACCGGCACGGGCACGCTCACGCTGGGCTTCCATCGCCGCTTCAAAACCGGCCTCATCAACGTCCAGTTCACGCTCACGGGCGATATCCGCCGTAAGATCCATCGGGAAACCATAGGTATCGTACAGCTTGAAGACCACATCACCAGGAATAACCTTACCGTCCAGCTCCGCAAGATCTTGCTCCAGAATACGCAGCCCCTGTTCTAGGGTTTTAGCAAACTGCTCTTCTTCTGATGTCAGCAAGCGAACGATAGTGTCACGCTGGGTTTTCAGCTCAATGAAAGCCTCGCCCATTTCAGCCACTAAAGCATCGACAATCTTGTTAAAAAACAAGCCTTTCGCGCCCAGCTTGTTACCGTGACGGCAAGCACGGCGAATAATACGACGCAGCACATAACCACGGCCTTCGTTAGAAGGAATAACGCCATCGGCAATTAAGAAACTACAAGAACGGATATGATCAGCGATCACTTTCAACGACGGATTATCATCGTTAGCGCAACCCACCGCATCAGCAACCGCTTTTAGCAGGTTCTGAAATAGGTCGATCTCATAATTAGAGTGAACGTGCTGCATAACCGCACTGATACGCTCCAGACCCATACCGGTATCGACCGACGGTGCAGGCAGCGGGTGCATAACACCATCAGAGGTACGGTTGAACTGCATAAAGACCACGTTCCAAATTTCGATGAAACGATCGCCATCTTCTTCCGGTGTACCTGGCAAGCCGCCTTCAATATCGGCACCATGGTCGTAGAAAATTTCAGTGCAGGGACCACAGGGGCCGGTATCACCCATCGCCCAGAAATTATCTGAAGCGTACGGCGCGCCTTTATTATCACCAATGCGGATCATGTGCGCTTCTGGCACACCCACTTGCTTGGTCCAAATATCAAAGGCTTCATCATCCGTTGCATAAACGGTGACGTAGAGCTTTTCTTTTGGGATGCCCATATAAGCCGAAGAGGTTAAAAACTCCCAGGCAAAGTTGATTGCATCTTGTTTGAAATAGTCACCAAAGCTGAAGTTACCCAGCATTTCAAAGAATGTGTGGTGACGGGCGGTGTAACCGACGTTTTCAAGATCATTGTGCTTACCACCGGCGCGCACACACTTTTGAGAGGTGGTGGCACGGGTATAAGGACGTTTCTCTAAGCCGAGAAAGCAATCTTTGAACTGGTTCATCCCTGCGTTAGTAAATAACAGGGTTGGATCATCGGCGGGCACCAGTGAGCTACTGGATTCAATCTGATGGCCTTTTGACTTGAAGAAGTTCAAAAAAGCCTGGCGAATTTCTGCGCTTTTCATACAACTGGGTCCGTTGGCTAATACATGGTCTAAGGGCCTGTTCCTAGCAAGGAAGCGGGCAAGGAGGGAGAAATTATCCACCGACTATTATAATTATCCACCGACTATTATAAGAGTATAAATGTGGCTTATCTTTATCCCAAACAAAAGGCAAACATTATAAGACCTAACCACAGGAAAGGTAGTATTACTTTTTTGGGCGAAGCCAAACGGATAGATAACGACTGGATAATCACTGGACTGGATAACGGCTGGATAGAAAACCCTCACCCATCCGTTTCATGAAACCGCGCCTGCGCCCAACGAATATGATCACCGGAAAACCCCCGCTGATAAAGATGCCGTTGCTGTTTTTGTCGTACTTTGATCTCTTTGCTTGGCTGACGGAATTTTTTCTCTAATTGATTTAATGCCCGCTGATTCCATTCTGAGTCTTTTGGATCAAGATACGCTTCAACCAATAGGCTATCGATTTGGTATTGCTGAAGATATTGGCGAATATATTGAGGGCCGTAACCGCGCTCGGTTCTAGCTCGCACCAACATTTCAACATAGCGCTCATCACTTTGATAACCCAATGCCTGCAACCGTTGAATAACGCTATCCAACCATGCACTAGCCTGCTCATTCTCTCTATCCAGCTTTTGACTGAGCTTCTGACGCAGCTCCTTTTCGGCATAGTCTCGGCGGGAAAGGTATTCAATGGCCGAGTGAAAAAGCTCAGATTCTGTATCTACTATTTTTGCCATGCTTAAAGCCTTTACTCTTAAATTTTATATCGCTCTTTACACCTATCTCTATCTCGGCACCAGCCTCTGCACAGCAATAAAAAAGCCAGCTCCTTTTGGGAGCTGGCTTTTTCAATGATACAAGAATTCAGCACTTGAACACGTCAGTGTTTATTCTGCATCTTTTTCCGCTGCGGTATCTTTAGCAGCGTCTTTGCCTGCCTTAGACGATTTCTCGGAAGCTTTTTCCTTTGCGTCCGCTACTGGTGCTGGACTTAGTAACATCTCACGCAGTTTCGTATCAATTTCTTTCAGAATTTCAGGATTATCCAATAGGAATTGAGCGGCATTGGCTTTACCTTGACCAATTTTAGTACCGTTATAGCTGTACCAAGCACCGGCTTTATCCACCAGTTTATGCTGCACGCCCAAGTCGATAACTTCACCGGAGTGGAAGATGCCCTTGCCATACATAATCTGGAATTCTGCTTGCTTGAACGGCGGTGATACTTTGTTCTTAACAACCTTAACGCGAGTTTCGTTACCGATAATTTCATCACCCTGTTTCACAGAGCCAATACGGCGAATATCCAAACGTACAGAGGCGTAGAATTTTAGTGCGTTACCACCGGTTGTGGTTTCTGGATTACCAAACATAACGCCAATTTTCATACGAATCTGGTTAATAAAGATCACCAGACAGTTAGCGTTTTTGATATTGCCGGTAATCTTACGCAGGGCTTGGGACATCAAACGAGCTTGTAGACCCATATGGGAATCGCCCATTTCACCTTCAATTTCTGCCCGAGGAGTCAAAGCAGCAACAGAGTCAATAATGACCACATCTACGGCGTTAGAGCGTACCAACATATCGGTGATTTCGAGTGCTTGCTCACCAGTATCAGGCTGAGAAACCAACATATCATCAATATTGACGCCTAATTTCTCTGCATAGACGGGATCCAGTGCATGTTCAGCATCGACAAAAGCACAGGTTTTACCTTGCTTTTGTGCCTCGGCAATCACTTGCAGTGTCAGTGTGGTTTTACCTGAAGATTCAGGGCCGTAAATTTCAACAATACGGCCATAGGGTAAACCGCCAATACCTAAAGCAACATCTAGCCCCAGAGAACCGGTAGAAACAGCAGGCATTGCTTCACGGGGCTGCTCACCCATGCGCATTACCGCGCCTTTACCAAACTGACGTTCAATCTGGCCTAATGCAGCGGATAAAGCTTTCTGGCGATTTTCTTGATCAGACATGACACACCTTTTGATTGTGATCCTTAACTGCAAGATACTGTATATGAAAACAGTATAGGTGTACAGTATCCGCAGAATCTATCTAGAGCCTAAAAAGAGAGAGCCTGAAAAGAGTAAAAATCTCGTCAAGGCTATGCTAGAAATTATCAAGAATAAATCATAACGGTCTAATACGTCGATGAAACTTTATATTGCGGAAAAACCTAGTTTAGGTCGAGCCATCGCCGCTGTTTTACCTAAGCCCCACAAAAAGCATGAGGGTTATATCGAAGCCGCTAACGGTGATTGCGTTAGCTGGTGTATCGGCCATTTGCTAGAGCAAGCCGACCCTGAAACCTATGATGCCGCCTTAAAGAAGTGGCAGCTTAACACCTTGCCGATTATCCCTGACCAGTGGCAACTTAAACCTAAGCCTCAAACCCGCAAACAATTAACGGTATTGCGCCAACTGGTAAAAAAAGCGACGCAACTGGTTAATGCTGGAGACCCAGACCGTGAAGGTCAATTACTGGTCGATGAAGTTATCAGCTATCTGAAGCCCCCGATAAATAAAATCAAAAATGCTCAACGGGTACTGATCAGCGACTTAACACCGACAGCGGTTAGCAAAGCCTTAGCAGCCCCTAGAGCGAATCGAGAATTTATTCCTCTTGCAACATCGGCCCTAGCTCGCAGCCGTGCAGATTGGCTCTACGGTATTAATTTAACCCGAGCATTTACAGTTAAAGGTCAGCAGTCGGGTTATCAAGGCGTGTTATCCGTTGGCCGAGTACAAACTCCGGTACTAGGCTTAGTAGTGCGCCGAGATGAAGAGATCAGCCATTTTAAACCAAAGGATTTTTTCGAGGTCATCGCCCATATTCAACCTTCGCCTAATACCAGCGCGAATATTGACCCCAGCACGAATATTAACCCTAGCCCTGAAAACCAAGCACTGTTTACCTTCACCGCCAAGTGGCAACCTAGCGAAGCCTGCCAACCCCATCAAGATGAAGAAGGGCGCGTGCTCAACAGAAAGCTAGCGGAGCATGTTGTTCAGCGTATCCATCAACAGCCTGCAACCGTAACCTCGTTGGAAGAAAAGCAAAAAAGCGAAGCACCGCCCCTGCCGTTTAATCTATCCCAACTGCAGATCACCGCTAACAAAGCTTTTGGCTTATCAGCACAGCAGGTCTTAGACAACTGTCAAAGCCTATATGAGAAGCACAATCTGATCACCTACCCTCGGTCAGACAGCCGTCATCTACCTGCAGAACAATGGGGCGACCGGCATCAAGTGCTTGATGCGATGAAAAACAACCTTGGTAACGAACACCCTGCCACCTTTATCCCCCAAGCCAATACTGATCTAAAAAGCAAAGCATGGAACAGCGGTAAAGTCGATGCCCATCACGCCATCATTCCCACGGGGAAAAAGTCTGCTATAGGCCGCTTATCCTCGTCGGAACAGAAACTCTATCAGTTGATAGCTCAATATTATTTGGCGCAGTTTTTTCCGAGCTATCGCTATAAAGCTCAAACCGCAAAATTTGATATTAATGGTGGTTTATTTATTGCCAAGGCACGACAGAATCAGGAGCTAGGCTGGAAACCACTATTGAAGCAGCGACCAGAAGAACAGCATCTACCACCGATAAAACAGGGCGACACTTTTTATTGCCATCACGGTGAATTGCTCAGCAAACAAACCCAACCACCTAAGCATTTTAATGATGCGACTTTATTAGCGGCCATGACCGGTATTAGTCGCTATGTAAAAGACACTCGTATCCGAAAGATTCTCAAAGAAACCGATGGCCTAGGTACAGAAGCAACCCGAGCGGGCATCCTTGAATTACTGATTAAACGAGGCTTTATCAACCGTCAGGGCAAGCTTATTCTATCCACCGATTCCGGTCGCGCCCTGATAAAAAATCTACCAGAATCGACCACCCTACCGGATCGTACCGCCCAGCGGGAAAGTCAGCTAGACGCCATTAGCCAGAAAGCCCAGTGCTATTCTGATTTTATGCAGCCCATGGTAGAAGAACTGAAGCAGTTGGTTGAACAAGCAAAGCAGAGTCAAATGAGCGGACTTGCAGGACTAAAAGGCCAAGGCGGCTTTAAATCACGGAGCAAAAGAAGTCGGCGACAAAAAGCCTAATAAACCTTGCAAGGCGGCATCAATGGTCTGCTCTCGCACCGCGTCTCGGTCACCTTCAAACTGAAACCGCACAGCGTCCACCTGATCACCGGAGCCCCAAGCAACCCAAACCGTACCGACCGGCTTTTCAACGCTACCGCCACCGGGGCCTGCAACACCGCTAACAGCCACAGCATAAGAAGCCTCGCTATGGGCAATTGCTCCCTGAACCATCGTCTTAACCACGGGTTCACTAACGGCACCATGGCCCGCAATAACCACCTCAGGCACACCGAGCATACGATGCTTGGCCTGATTGGAATAGGTGACAAAGCCACTATCAAACCATAAGGAACTACCTGCTACCGCTGTAAGTGCCTGGGCGATTCCTCCGCCAGTGCAGGATTCAGCCGTTGCCATAACCGATTTCTTTTGCAGTAATTGTTCTGACAGCAGTTGAATGATCTGTGCGCGGTTCCCATTATCCATAACCATCTTAGCCTCTTAATTAACCCATCAATAGCATAGCAACGAGGTTATCAGGTTCGATAACCACTGATCAAAGTGTCTACCTGACAAATTTTCTCGTCAAGCAGCTCAGACATAGTGCGTGCTTTTTGCGCACCTTCAATCAGCCCTTGCCCTGCGTGAGCAACTGCTTGAACATTATTATGAATCTCAGAAGAGGCCGATGACTGCTCTTCACTGGCCGCGGCAATTTGCATATTCATCTGTTTCACATCAGTGATCGCCGCTTCGATATGCTTAATCTCTTCTCCTGCCGATTTGATCACATTCAATGTCTCTTGAGATCGAGCTTGCCCTTGCTCAATAGCATTTAAAACAAGGCCACTAATTTCAGTTAGTTGATCCGCAGTATTACGAATATCCAAAGTAAACTCTTGGGTACGTCTCGATAAAGTTCTTACCTCATCTGCAACTACAGCAAAGCCTCTACCGTGTTCACCAGCCCGAGCAGACTCAATAGCTGCATTCAACGCCAATAAATTGGTTTGATCTGAAATAGCACTAATGGAACCCGTGATATCTGAAATAGAAGTTACCTTAACGACCAGGTCGTTAACTTGAGCAATAGCACTTTGCAATGCTTGATCCGTTGTCTCTGTTTTACTAATAGATAAACGCACACTGGCGGAACCTTTAGCTGCCGCCTCAACGGCTTGGTTGGCAGAAACTGAAGCATGCTGGGCATTTTCAGCCACTTCATGGGTGCTTGCCGCCATCTGTTGAGTCGCATTAGCAGCAGAATCCATTTGTATTTGTTGCTCTGCAGAAATACGACGGGTGTACTCACTGACCTCTATTAACTCTTGAGAATTAGTATGCAAATGTCCCGATAAAGCCCGAACTTGCCCAACAAGCTCCGAGAACTGCTCCATCAGATGGTTAAAAGAAGCACCAGCAGCATTCCCCCCAGTAACACGACCTGAAATATCTTTTTCATTGCGGAACTGATCAACCAGTTCAATAACCTGAAATGCCTGATCCCGCTCCGCGCCCATCTGTTTGGCAAATACCACTAAGATACTAGATTCAAACACCACAAAAGCAGCATGTAAGAAGGTTACACTCCAACTGCAGCCATAGTTAAAGATCATTACCGGTGTATCGCCTAACTCGACACCAGAAAGCTGCAGTGCGGTCAGTAGTAAATGATGGGCCGCAATGACTCCGGCAGCGACAAGAACAGGTAACCAGTCACGATAAACAATCAATAACGCAAGCGCGCCAAAGATATGAAAGTGCATTTCAATACGCCCCATTTGAGCTTGAATCATGATCGCCGAGAAAAGCATGATACAGGCGGCAAATAATACCGAGCAGGCCCGAGTTCCTTTCAAAGAGGTATAACCAAGATAGGCTATACCACCGACTAAAAGCGACGCCACTAAAGCAAACCCCGTTGTGCCATAGCCGTAGGGGATCAAAAAACCCACTACAGGAATATGCAGCATCAACAACAGTAACATCTGCTTATCGACGGCCAGAAGCTGCTGTTTAGAATAGGAGTGTTGCGTCATTTCATTGATCCTTTCTATCAATATTATCGATTAAATGCGCAAGATCCTGCTCTACTCGGTCAAGATCTAGTGCTGGGGAGGTATAAATTAATTCAAGCTTTTTGTTGCCAGTAACAACATATAAAAAGCCACTATGATCAATTTCATAACCACCTTCTACAGGCCTCATGGCCGCCCCATCCGAAAAAATTTGCGCTAAATCTTGAGCTTTCTGACGGGTGTCTGGGCGCAAAGCAATAAAATTCTGCCCAAAACTAGCCATTGCTTTATTTAGTTTCTCTTTATCATCACGTTCTGGATCAAGAGTAATAAAAATAAAACGAACCGGTTCGCCTTCGAGACGATCGTGAAGTCTTTTTAAATTCATAAACTGCAGGGGGCAAACGGTACCGCATTGTAAGTAGCCAAAAAATACGATGGCTATTGCTGATTCATCTAAACGCAGCTCAGAAAACTTGGTTACATCTAGCTCTCTTTTTAAGCCGTAATACAGAGAGTTATTTAATAGCGACTGTAAAAATGGTAGTAAAGAAAAGAGTACTGCCACTAAAAAAAAGACAACAAACTTGCGCTTTAAAGCATTTAAAATAAACAAAAGAGGTCAAATCTCTAGAGGAAATATTAGTAGTAAATATCAGGGAGGCGAAATATATACAATCCGTAAAGACAAAACAATATTACAGTTATTTATTTTGCAACAAGACCGTTACTTATAAAAAGCCTCATAGCAAAAACACTTAAACTAAGATAAAAAATAAACGCACAAAAACACATACATACTACTGACCATATACCACCAACAAAAAGCACTCATACAAAATCCATATAAAATAAATGGATATAAATCATGCAATATTATTAACAACAAATAACTGGTAATATTTATTTAAAGCCACAAACAACCACTTTAAATCCATTTAAAATCAAACACATAGTAAGCAAATAAAACAATGAGATAATCAAAAGCAGCAAATCCCCCTTTTGTTGGCGGTATATTTTTTATGTTTTTCACCTGTATCCCTAGACCACATTTCAGTAAAATGGCCGGTTCGAATTCAGCAACCTTATGCCAACCAGGCAGATAGGAAATGCCGTGTCCAGCGAGAAGCATACCCCCATGATGGTGCAGTACTTTAGCATCAAAAAAGATCACCCCAATGAGCTTGTCTTTTACCGTATGGGGGATTTTTACGAGCTATTTTTCGAGGATGCAAAAAAAGCGGCCAACTTGCTGGATATTACGTTAACCGCCCGTGGAAAAACCGGCGGGCAGCCGATTCCAATGGCAGGTATTCCTTACCATGCAGCGGAAAACTATCTCGCACGGTTGGTACGTAACGGGCACTCTGTCGCCATCTGTGAGCAGGTGGGTGATCCTGCAACCAGTAAAGGGCCGGTTGAGCGTAAAGTAGTACGGGTTCTAACGCCGGGAACCGTGAGCGATGAAGCCCTTCTGGATGAACGCAAAGATAACCTTTTAGTGGCGCTAACCCGCCGCGGTGAACGGTTTGGCCTCTCAACACTGGATGTTTCTAGCGGTCGCTTTACCGTACAGGAGCTGACTAACGATGCGGCGCTATTGGCTGAAATTCAGCGCCTAAGCCCCGCTGAGCTACTGATTGATGAAGGGGAATTATTTGACTCAGCTATTAGCCAGCGCAAAGGCGTTCGACAGATATCACCCTGGCAATTTGACACCGAAAGCGCGACCACCCAGCTGTGTCGTCAATTTGAAACCCGTGATTTAGCAGGCTTTGGTTGCCAACAACTGGAAGTGGCGATTGGGGCAGCCGGTGCTTTGCTGGAGTACGTACGCGATACTCAACGTACTGGTTTACCCCATGTACGGGCGCTGCAAACAGAATCCAGCGATGAGTGTATTCAGATTGATGCGGCCAGCCGTCGTAATCTTGAAATTGATATCAATATCAGTGGAGGCACGGAAAACACTCTCGCATCGGTTATGGATAACACCGCTACAGCGATGGGTAGCCGTCAGCTTCGCCGCTGGTTAAACCGTCCTATTCGTTGTCGAGATCAGCTACATCTGCGTCAATCTTGTGTGCAGGCGATCCAGAACAGCTTTCAATGGCAGGGCATTTACGACCATCTCAAGGCGATTGGTGATATTGAGCGCATTCTAGCCCGAGTCGCCCTAAGAAGTGCCCGCCCCCGAGATCTGGCTCGCCTACGTGATGCCCTACAAGAACTGCCGGAATTTACAAATCTGCTGGCGGATATTAAAGAATCCGCACTGGATCACCTTCGCACAACGATTATTAACTTCCCGACCGAAGCCGACTTACTCCGCCGTGCCATCATTGATAACCCACCCGTTGTCATACGTGATGGCGGTGTCATAGCTGATGGTTTTGATGAAGAACTGGATGAGCTACGTCAGCTGAGTGAACATGCCGGTGATTTTCTGATCAAGCTAGAAGAACAGGAACGCGCCACAACCGGCTTATCAACCTTAAAAGTCGGTTACAACCGAGTTCATGGCTACTATATAGAAATCAGCCGAGCTCAGTCTGATCAAGCGCCAGCACACTATATTCGTCGTCAAACCTTGAAGAATGCAGAGCGCTTTATCACACCAGAACTCAAAGAGTTTGAAGATAAAGTTCTCAGCAGTAAGTCCCGTGCGTTAACCCGAGAAAAAGCATTATATGAACAGGTCATTGAGCAACTGAACGACAACCTAATGGGACTGCAGAATTTGGCAATATCTCTATCGGAACTGGATGCGCTTAACACCTTTGCGGAACGGGCTGAAACACTCGACTTCTCCCGCCCAACACTTATTCGAGATAGCGGCATTTTTATCGAAGGTGGCCGCCATCCTGTGGTCGAGCAAGTTTCTGATCAGCCTTTTGTGCCTAATGATTTAATCTTTTCTAACGACAGCCGGATGGCAGTTATTACCGGCCCGAATATGGGGGGTAAATCGACCTATATGCGGCAAATCGCCTTAATCGTACTGCTGGCTCATACCGGAAGCTATGTTCCTGCTAAGTCCGCCAAAATCGGCCCTATTGATCATATTTTCACCCGTATTGGTTCTTCAGATGACCTTGCCAGTGGCCGCTCGACCTTTATGGTTGAAATGACGGAAACAGCCAATATTCTGAATAATGCAACACCTTGCTCATTGGTTTTAATGGATGAAATTGGCCGAGGCACCAGCACCTTTGATGGCTTATCTCTCGCTTGGGCCTGCGCTGCACATTTGGCAAGACAGCTTAAAGCTTACACCCTATTTGCGACCCACTACTTTGAACTTACCGCGCTACCGGAGCAGTTTGACGGTGTTGTGAACCTGCACCTAAATGCGACCGAGCATAACGACAATATTATCTTTATGCACAAAGTACAGGAAGGCCCTGCCAGTCAAAGTTATGGTTTACAGGTCGCAAAATTAGCAGGGATTCCACCGAATGTGGTGGGTGAAGCAAAAGAAAAATTACTGCAACTGGAACAGCAAGACAGCCATTCACCGATATCACCTCAACGAGCTTACTCCCCCGTGCAGAACGATCTATTCTCTGTCGCGGAGCCAGACCCAGCCCTTGAAAGGCTAGAAGGAATTAGCCCTGATGATTTAACGCCTAAACAAGCCCTTGAACTGCTCTATGAACTAAAAGCTTTGATTAAATAGGGCGCTTATCCCTTAGGCTATCGACTATTTTAGGCGTGATTTTAAACTGAGCACAATGTTGGTCATAACGGACTTTAAGTTCAGGTTCTCCGATAAGGTTACCAAGTTCATCTTGGTAGCCCGCTTTTCCTTGTACTGGTTGCCCCTGCCAACGTTGTTCAACTTTATTACGTTCAGGCTGAGTGTTAAACCAGCGTATAAAGCGATTGGCCTGAGCCAATAATCGGTACCCTGAAGCAGAGCCTGATACCGCCATCGTGTAATAGAAAGGTTGCAGCTCAACATGTCCTGGGAGAATTTCTATCTTGTCATACCAAGGGCTACTGGAGCTTTTACACGCCCAATAATAGATCGGTAAATCAACACCAAAAGCATCAACCACCCCATCGGCTAAACAGTTATGAATTCGAGATTGATCTGAGTATGCAATCAAGTTACCCAACATAACCTTGCCGCCAAGTTTATTAGCATTAGCACTCCAGCGCAAGCCATTATCCTCCAATACCTGTAGGGCGGCAGGGTCATTAATAACACCTAATACTTTGCCTTCCAGATCCTGAATCGTTTTAATCCGATTATCACCTTTACGTCTTGCCAGCACCCAGTGTAAATAGATGTAAGCATCGGAATACGCCACATTGCCGTATTCCTCCGAAGGCGGCAAAGCGCTGATTACAATATCCGCAGGCGGAGCCCCAAAAGTTTTACCTGCGACCAACAGCTCCGTGCACATATCCCAAGGAGCTTCGATAAATTCACAGGTTACGCCAAGATAACGGGCGAAAGCTTGGGCATAATCAACATCTAAACCTTTTAAAGGTTCACCTAACCGTTCTCGAAAGGATAGGCCGACAAAGTTAGGCTCCAGCGCTACTCTTAAAGTCCCTCGCTGTAAAATATCATCTAACTGATCATGGCTAGGATCTGGTACTAAGTGTAGCTTTTGGCTTATTCGATCAAAGGCCGTCACGGCTTGATCAATCTGACCACTGATCAGATCAATTTTTTTGAGTCCCTCACTCATATCCTTAGCGACACTGCTAATATGTTGGCTTTTATTGTTGATTCGGTTCATCGCGCCGGAGCTTAGTTTTAACGTTTCAAAAATAACGCCGGTGTTATCCATGATAGCGCTGAGCTGCTGCTCTATAGACTGGAATAAAGTTGTTAACTGCCCCGTAGAACTTTGTATCGTATTCACAAGTTCGGAAAGCCTATCCATGTTACTGGTTCGGACATTGCTAAGCTCGGTATTTACGGCAGAAAAATCAAGCTGATCAGCGGCCTGTTGAGCTTGCTCCATAGTCACCGCTGCTAAACGACGGACTTCATCCGCAACAACCGCAAAACCACGCCCATGTTCTCCTGCTCTGGCGGCTTCTATTGAAGCATTCAAGGCTAGTAAATTAATTCCCTTGCCAATATCCTGAATACCATTGAGTACGGTTGTGACATTTTTAGACTTCTCATCCAAAGCGGTAGAGATCTGGCCTAGCGCCCCATTCAACGTATCATTGACCTGATTCACCTCTCGGTCCATCAGCTCCTGCATTGAGCCAACCGTTGTGTTGGAACTGTTAAGGTATTCTTTAGCATGATTTAGCTCATCATCCAGCTTATTAGCTCGATGACTCACCTCTGACAGAAAATTATCCTGGGCCTCCAAAGCCCTAAACATCTGCAAAGATAGTAAAGAGGTATGCTCACTAACCAACTGCACCGCTCGGTAAAAGCGTTTATTTTTTGGAGAGCTGAGCGCTTCATTAGTGCTAAGGTCGCCTTCTCGCAGGGCGCTTGATGCCGTATCTAAAGAAGAAGAGGAGGTCGTACTAGATATGGAAGTATCCTCTCGCGAGAAAGATTTAAATACAGATCCGAGCCTACTTTTCATTTTTATATCCTATAAACAGCATTCCAATCCCTGTCAGCAAGTAACAAGGGCTATTACTTAGGACAACGCAATAGCTATGCCAGACTTATCCTCTGTCTTAATAATGTGGCTAAAATAACAAAGTCACAGCCTAAAACGTCAAGCTCAAATATCCATGCCAAAAAAGCGCATACAAATATGTCACTCGATGCACTAAAAATGAGCACAACCTAAGCCATTCTTGTATTTCTAATCTGAGGTAAAAATAGGAATAACAGTGGGGAAATATAGAAATAGCAGAGGGAAATAATAGCTTGAGTTAACAGAATGAAGCGGCTCGCCTTTACATCGAGCCGCCTTATTATCAGTACTGTCGTTATCGATACTGTTGATGAGATAACTTAAACAAGATCAGATCAGACATGCCGTACCACATAGCCCACCTTGATACTCGGTGAGCGCATCCAGCAATATTCCAAGCATGTATTCGCCAGCAGTAGCATCACTTAGCAGCATAAAACACGGCACACCCTCTACCTGGTGACGAACAACAATACAGCTTGTTCTGGCTACCGACGTTTGAGCAATATGGCCCACAGGAAAAGCGTCTTCACGCAAGTTTACAGCACACAGTTTAGCCATAACGTTTGCGATATGTTCTCCGGTCAAGACAAAGCAGGCGTGGCTGTCTTCACAGAAAAGGGGATAACAGCTCGCTGGCGTTTGCGTATGCTGACGCGGTAATTCCATTACCGAGCGACCAAGGTCTTTTAAGCTACCCAGCACCCAAAATTCGGTAAGGCTCAAGCGTAGCACAAGCTCACCGTCTGGGCTTATAGCAGCTCGATTCGGCTTATTAGGCACGGCAATACCTTGAGAGGAAAGAAATGATTCAACCCCTTTCCCTCGGTAGCCAACTCGCGGCAATAAACTTAGATCAATTAATCCGGCGGATTTGACTCGCGAATCATCGTTAGCATCAACCACCTGAATCATACGTCCACCCATTGCTGAATGGGTGAAATCTAAGCCAGAAACCGTGCGGTAGTGGCAGCTCCGTACTGGTTCTAAATCGGATGAAACGTATTGTGACTGTCTTAGTGATTCCATACTAAGCCTCCTGCCGTGTTTGTTCTTTGTCATAAAATGGCAAACTTACAACGCTAGCCATCACCACCGAACCACCATCAACGCGAATAGGAAACTGGCCGCCTTCTTCAGATTGTTCGATACCCACGTAGGCCATACCAATAATGGCATTAGCAGTGGGAGAGTATTCGCAGGATGTCACATTCCCTGTAATGGATGAATCAGACCCTGTATCTGACAACACAATATGGCCCTCTTCTGGTTTCTGATTTTGGACAAGATATTCAGCGGATAAACGAAAGCCCACAAGCTTACGGGTCTGGGGCCGCTTCATCACAATATCCACCGCCCGACACCCGTTGAAATAAGGTTTTTTCTTGCTTACAGCCCAGCCAAGAGAGACTTCACTAGGATGGCTCATACCATCGGTATCTTGGCCTATAATGATATGACCTTTTTCCAAACGAAGAAGACGCTGGGTTTCAACACCGAAGGGTTTGATATCAAATGGCTGACCTGCGGCCATCAGAATATCCCAAAGTACCTCGCCATAGCGGGATGGTACATGAAGCTCATAGCCTAGCTCTCCAACAAAACCAACTCGTAAGAATCGAGCAGGGATCTTGTGTTCACAACCCGGCACATTCAGAAAACCTTCTCGGCAAGCTAGATAAGGAAAGCCTTCTCGACTTAAATCCAAATCCGTTAGTCCTTCCAGAACCTTGCGACTATCAGGCCCCGCCAGATTCACGGCGGCATAAGCTGAACTGACGTTAGTAATATCCACATCCAGTTGCCACTGAGTATTCCAGAAGGTCATCAATCGATAGACATTATCCACACCGGTTGTTGTCGCTGTCACATAGAAGTGATCTTCGTCAAACCGGCAGGCCACGCCATCATCAATCACAACACCTTGTTCATTGGTTAGAACCGCATAACGTGTTTTTCCCACCGGCTGTTTGAGAAAGCCAAAGGTATAAATACGATTCATAAGCTCTGCGGCATCCGGCCCCCGTAGTTCAATGCCCCCTAGCGTAGAGACATCAATCAACCCTACCTTAGTACGCACATGCAAGGACTCATTCTCGATACAAGCATTTCGAATGTTTCGGGCTTGAAGTAACAAAGGGCTGGCAGCACTTCCCGTAAGCCGTTGTCCTTCCTTTGGATAAAAAGCAGGCCGCATCCAAAGTCCAGCGGGAATCATTTTCGCACCAAGCTCTAGATGGCGATAATGCATGGATGTTAACCGGTAAGGATCAAACCCACGGCCAGCCATATAAGCTAGTTTTTCGGGCGTTAATGGTGGTCTTGCAGTGGTAACACCGGTTTCAGAAACGGTTCTCTGAGTCGCTTTAGCAACAAGCCGTGCCGTTGGCAATGCCGAATGCCGACCCTGCGACGGCCCCATTCCAACAGTAGAAAAGCGCTTCACAAGCTGTATATCGCGATAGCCCATTCGGGTAGCATTGACAATATCTTTGACCTGAAGATCTTCATCAAAATCGACAAAGTCTTTACCTTTTGGATGCTTAAAGATAGGCCAGTGGAAATTGACTTTTTGATCACAGAAAACATCTGGAACCGCTTCATCGCTAAGCTCAAGCGCGTTTAATGCCTCAATAGCAGCCCGTTCACCATCCTTCATCACCGCAGACAAACGATGAATACCGTTTACCGAGCCTGCAATATAAAGATTATCCGGCAGGTTTCTAAGTGAAAAAGCGGCTCTTTGATCATCATAAGAAAGTTGGCCACCCGCTTGGCATATCAATTGGTAAGCGGGCATATAGCCAGCGGACATACACAGCAGATCACAGGGAATAGTCTCTAACGAGGCAGAAACTTCACCGGGAGAAGTAATCGCCCTCACCTCAATGAACTCTAAGCGCTGCGAACCTTTTGCTTCATAAACCGTTTGCCCAAAACGTACCTGAACACCTTTTTGATGAAGCTGATCAACCAGATTTTTCTCCGTATGAGATAGCTCCGACGCCTGTCGCATATCAATAACCGCACACAGTTGAATCCCTTGACGGTTGAGCATCAACGCCGTCAGATAACCATCTTCATTGCCGGTCAGTACAGCGGCCCGTTCTCCTGGTTTAACCGCATACAGTTTCATCAAACGCATCACAGCACTGGAGAAGATAACGCCCGGAATATCATTACCCCGAAAAACCACATGCTGCTCATAGGCACCTGTGACCATAATGCACTGCTTGGCTCTTACTTTATAAAGGCGCTTTCCTTGTAGTACTGGTAACCAGTTATCGGTAAACCATGCATTACAAACCGCCTCGGTCATTACAGTAATATTGGCGTGCTGGCGAACCTTGGCCATCAATTCCTGACGTAGCTGTTCAGGGTTATTACAATCACTAAACTCAGAATAAGCTAAGGAGCCACCTAAAAGAGTATGCTCTTCCAATAGCAAGACATCTGCACCGGCATCCGCTGCTTTGAGAGCAGCCATCATACCCGCAGGGCCAGAACCGACCACCACAAGATCGTGATGCAAAAAAGCTTTATCGTAATATTCAGGCTTAAATTTAAGATCAGCAATGCCAAGCCCTGCTTTCACTCGTATCTGCTTCTCCCACCAGTCCCAGACACCTTTTGGCTTATAAAAAGCGCGATAATAAAAGCCAACAGGCATAAATCGCCCAAAGTGGTTTAAGACAGCATCTTTGTCTTTTTTTACACTGCCGTTTACATTCTGACCGGTCACGTCTAGGCCATCAATTGCAGGTACACGATCAGCTAAAGCATTAGGTTCATTCGGTAGCTGTACAAGACTGTTAGCATCATGCCCTGCCAAGGTTAGAGGCCCTCGAGGACGATGATACTTAAAAGAGCGAGACCAAACCCATTGTTGATTAGCCAATAAAGCACTACCTAGCGTATCCCCTTTAATTCCAGTGATGCGCTCGCCTTCAAATATAAACTCAACGGTTTTCTGACGCTCTAGCATCAGCCCCATAGGTTCTGGTAGACGATCCCTAAAAACAGGTGCAGGGTTATTCACGGTGCAACCTCCTCTGTTTTACGCTCAACACCAAACATTTTACGATCAACATCAAGCATGGCCGTTCGGATGTCCGCTGCTAATTCACTTGGATCATAGGTCTTGATAATCTGATCTGTTGTGCGATCACGCTCTGCCACAAACCAGTAACCTGATGCACTGTGGAACCACCACTCACGCACAACACCCGTACCGTTGTAGCTATAAAATGTATGCTCTGCCCACGCCTGATCCGGTGCTTGTAAATCCGGCAACGGCGTAACTTCGCCACCAAAAACAAATTCATTAATATTTCTTGGCCCATTTAGAGGGCAAGTCATAACCTTCATAATTCATCCCCGATATCGAGTATCATTAGCCCACGCTTAGCAACGGGGCAGTTCCTTTCAATCAGTGTGAGGCCGCGGTAGCACCCATTTCATTGACTTGCCTAAAATCGTTAAATCGTTCGGCACCAAAGGGTTTTATCAACGAAGGTGTTTTACCTGTCGCCACCAGTTCCGCCATCGTCTTTCCACAGATCGGTGTCGCTTTAAAGCCCCACGTTCCCCAGCCCGCATCAAGGTAATAGTTCTGAACAGGGCTCTCGCCCATAATCGGGCTGTAGTCTGAGGTCATATCTGTCAATCCTGTCCATTGACGCATCAATTTCAAATTAGCCATAAATGGAAATAACTCAACGGCATGGGCTAATAACTCTTCTTTTAGCTCAAGGGTTGATCGGCTGTTATAAAGCGGATACGGATCAGAACCGCCACCAAAAACCAGCTCACCTCGCCCTGTTTGCTGAACATAGCAATGGAAAGCAGGGGAGCTAACTAAAGGATCAAGAAAAGGTTTAACAGGTTGCGTCACCATGGCTTGTAATGGGTAGGTTGTAATGGGCAGGCGAAAACCGGCTTTCTCGGCTAATAATGAGCTATGCCCTGCCACCGCTTGCACGACAACACCGCATTCGATGATGTGATCGACACTACCTTGCTTCGCTTTTACTGCGGTTACTTTGCCATTCTCGACGACAACATCAGTCACTTCAGTAAGCTGATGTAGCTCAACGCCGCGCTGAGTGGCACCTTTTGCATATCCCCAAGCTACGGCATCATGTCGCGCTGTCGCACCATCCATATGCCATAAACCCGCAAGCACAGGTTGATGGCCGGGATTCATATTCAGCGTAGGCACCAGCTCTTTAATTTCTTTAGGCCCGATTAACTCGGTCTTACCACCAAAATGTTTATTCACTTCTGTACGCTGGCGAAAGCCTCGAATAGCCGCATCCGTATGCGCCAACGTCAATTGCCCCCGCTTGGAATACATAATATTGAAGTCAAATTCATTCGACAGATTTTGGAACAGCTTCACCGACTCGCTGTAAAACTTCACCCCATCAGATGTCAGGTAGTTTGAACGAATCACGGCTGTGTTGCGGGCTGTATTGCCACCACCCAAATAACCTTTTTCCAATACAGCAACATTGGTAATACCGTGGTATTTTGCTAAATAATAAGCCGTGGCCACCCCGTGCCCTCCACCGCCAATAATCACGACGTCATAGCGTTTCTTTAGGGAGACTGGTGGGGGTAAGTCAGCGTCTTTCTCAAAGGGAAAGTCACCGTTAAGACCGTATTTAAGAAGTGCAAAGGGCATAAACCTTCTCCTGTATCATCAGGTCTACTGATGCAGTATGTTTCATCTGGCAGCTGACGGGCCGCCAATCTCTGAGTTTTTCTGTCTGGCTAGGATGCTTCCCTAGTGCTGCTGCCGAGCAGCGATCAGCGTATTTCTCATCAGACAGGCAATCGTCATTGGCCCAACACCACCAGGTACAGGCGTAATAGCGTTAACCAGAGGCTCAACTTCCGCATAATTCACATCACCTACCAACTTACGCTTACCTTCACGCTCAATCACATTGATACCAACATCAATAACCGTGCAGCCGGGTTTAACCCAATCTTTACCGATCATTTCTGGGGAGCCTACAGCCGCAACAAGAATATCGGCCTGCTGACTGAGTTGTTTGGGATTGGTCGTACGAGAGTGAATAACCGTAACAGTGCAGTTTGCCTTGAGTAGCAGGGATGCCATTGGCTTACCAACAATATTAGAGCGACCCACAACAACCGCATGTTTGCCCGAAAGATCACCAAGCGTCTTTTCCAGCATAATCATGCAGCCTTGAGGTGTGCAGGGAACTAATGACTTTTTACCAAGACTTAGAGCACCGACATTGACTGGATGAAAACCATCCACATCTTTCTCTGGAGCAATAGCGGCAATCAGTTTCTCTTCGTCCAGATGATCAGGTAGAGGAAGCTGTACCAAAATGCCGTGAACATCCGGTGCATTATTTAGCTTTTCAATTAGAAGATTGAGTGTTTGCTCAGAGGTATCTTCAGGGAGGCGATACTCAATAGAATTCAGTCCAGACTCCGTGGCTCGGGCGGTCTTATTGCGCACATAAACCTGACTTGCGGGATCCTCGCCAACCAGTACAACGGCCAATCCTGGCTTAATACCAAACTGCTGATAAAATTCAGCAGCATCTTTTTTGACCTCTTCAAGCACCTGAGAGGAGATCACTTTCCCATCAATTCGCGTGGACATGCTCTCTCCTATTTAAAGATAACGGTTTTATTTCCATCAACAAAAACACGGTGTTCAGAATGTAGTTTTGCCGCTCGAGCTAGCGCAACGGTCTCAGTATCACGGCCCGCTATTGTTAGTTTTTCTGGCCCCATAGTGTGGTCAACACTCTGAACAGACTGTTCAATAATAGGCCCTTCATCTAGATCAGCGGTTACATAATGAGCAGTAGCACCAATTAGCTTTACGCCTCGGTCATAGGCTTGATAGTAAGGTCGAGCACCTTTAAAGCCTGGAAGGAATGAGTGGTGAATATTAATTGCCCGCCCTGCCAGTTGAGCGCAAAGCGCATCGGATAAAATCTGCATATAGCGGGCAAGAATAACCAACTCCGTTTCAGTTTCATTCACAATATCCAGCAAGGCTTTTTCCTGCTGAGATTTGTTTTCTTTATTAACCGGAAGATGTACAAAACGAATACCTTCTCGCTCTGCCATGTGTCGCAAATCTTGATGGTTAGATACAACGGCAGTAATCTCAATATTCAGATCCCCCTTGTTCTTGCGATACAGTAAATCGCTTAAACAATGATCAGCCTTGGAAACCATAATGATGGTTTTTATCGGTGCGCAGGCATTATGAAAACTCCACTGCATATCAAAACGCTGTGCGACCTCTGCAAAGCCTTCTCGAATATGGTCGGCTTTATCTTCACCCTGAAAGTGGAAACGAGTACGCATAAAGAATTTGCCACTATCTTCATCATCAAACTGAGCTTGCTCACTAAGATAGCAACCCTGCTTTGTCAGATAGCCAGCAACATCCGCGACAATGCCGCTTCCGGCTGGACACATGGTTTGAAGAATATATTCGGTTCTGTTCGTTGCATGAGGCATTTTCAAAATCCTGTCACTTTTTTCAGGGTGCAAAAAACCGCAAAGCATTACGCTTTGAATTAAAATCTACGTTGGGATATTAGACTCGAATAGGAGCTATCCAATCAGCTCCTATCCTTTTGCTATTTTTCCATTAGCTATCTGCTTGATATTGATATCTAAGGCCTGTCAGATTAATACGACTGACTCGGAATCCAGCTGGTTCCTGCAAGGGGGACACGTGCCATTGCTGCAGCCTCTACATTCAGTGCCACCAGATCTTCCGGCTCTAAATTACGCAGATCATTCTTACCACAGGCCCGCGCTAACGTTTGCGCCTCCATGGTGAGTACACGCAGATAATTAGCTAAACGATGGCCCGCTTCAACGGGATCAAGACGTTTACTCAACTCAGGGTCTTGGGTCGAGATACCAGCAGGGTCTTTACCTTCATGATAGTCATCGTAATAACCGGCAGCGGAACCGATTTTCTTAAACTCTTCATCCCATTTTGGATGGTTACAACCCAGAGCGATCAATGCCGCCGTACCAATAGCAACCGCATCGGCACCTAGCGCCATCGCTTTCGCTACATCAGCACCGTTACGAATACCGCCGGAAACAATTAACTGAACCTTACGATGCATCCCCATTTCTTGCAGGGCTTGAACCGCCTGTGGAATAGCCGCCATGGTAGGAATGCCAACGTGTTCAATAAACACTTCTTGAGTCGCTGCGGTACCGCCTTGCATACCATCAACTACAATCACATCCGCCCCAGCTTTAACGGCCAGTTTAACGTCGTAGTAGGTACGGGTTGCCCCTACTTTGATGTAGATAGGCACCTGCCAGTCGGTAATTTCACGCAGTTCTTGGATTTTAATCGCTAGGTCATCAGGGCCAGTCCAGTCAGGATGACGACAGGCGGAACGCTGATCTACACCCATCGGTAGGGTTCTCATTTTAGCGACACGATCTGTGATTTTCTGCCCCAGCAACATACCGCCGCCGCCCGGTTTGGCACCTTGGCCAAGTACCACTTCAATCGCATCCGCTTTGCGCAGATCATCAGGGTTCATACCGTAACGGGACGGCAGGTACTGATAAACAAGTTTGGTCGACTGCCCACGTTCTTCTGGTGTCATACCACCATCACCAGTGGTAGTCGATGTACCCACTGCAGAAGCACCGCGGCCTAACGCTTCTTTTGCGTTAGCAGACAATGCACCAAAGCTCATGCCGGCAATAGTTACGGGAGTTTCAATAACAATCGGCTTCTTCGCAAAGCGAGTACCTAAGGTGACTTGGGTGTTGCACTTTTCACGATAACCTTCCAGCGGGTAGCGCGACATGGATGCCCCAAGGAATAACAGATCATCAAAGTGAGGCACTTTACGCTTGGCACCAAATCCGCGAATGTCGTAGATACCGGTTTCGGCAGCTCGGCGGATTTCAGTCATGGTGGCTGCATCAAATGTCGCAGACTCACGCAGGCCCGTTTTTACATTCAGATCGTTTGAATCACTCATCTCAATATCTCCAAACTGCGTGATTAATTAGTAAGCGGAAGCATTATCAACTTTAAAATTGTATAGCTGACGAGCAGAACCATAGCGCTTAAAGTCCTTTGGATCTTCGTCAACGCCTGCACGGTTAAGCAGATCCGTTAAATATTCCAGATGTTCTTGTCGCATCTCTTTTTCGATACAGTCGGCACCTAAAGAAGACACGCTACCTTTAACAAAAATTTGGGTCTCATAAAGAGAATCCCCTAAAGCATCACCAGCATCACCGCACACAACCAATGCACCTGCCTGCCCCATAAAGCAACTCATGTGGCCAACATTGCCACCAACCACAATTTCAACACCCTTCATGGAGATACCACAGCGAGCGCCAGCATCACCTTCAATAACCAGTAAACCACCGTGAGCTGTAGCCCCCGCAGACTGAGACGCTTGCCCTTTTACCCGCACGGTGCCGGACATCATATTTTCCGCTACACCTTGACCAGCATTACCATGTACGACGACATGGGCTTTCTTATTCATACCAGCACAGTAGTAGCCCGCATGACCTTCAATATCGACACTCAGTGACTGGTCTAAGCCGCAGGCAATATTATGGTTGCCTTTGGCACCCGTAATTTTCCATTCACGCTCTGTGCATTCGCTACTTTGTTCATGCAACGCCTGATTGATGTCGCGTAGCGAGGTAGTAGTCAGATCAAATGTTTTCATAAAGATGATTCCTCGTCGTTAATTCGCCTGCGCTCAGGTGCGTTCCCAAACATAAATTTTAGCCGCTTCTGGCTCCCATACTCGGGCATTTTCAATACCGGGTAATGTCGTCAGCGCCTGATACTCTGAGGCCATTGCCACATAGTCATCTGTCTCTGCCAACACCGCAGGTTTACAAGCGATAGGGTCACGTACAACGGCAAAACCATCACGGGTACCAATAGTAAACGTGAAGAAGCCATCTAGGTCTTTCAGGGCATTTTCTAGGGCTTGCTTTAAGGTGTCGCCTTCTTGCAGGCGATGCATCAGATAACCGGCTGCTACTTCGGAGTCATTGTCGGTTTCAAAGTGAATGCCTTGACGCTTCAACTCCAAGCGTAAGCGGTTGTGGTTAGATAGCGAACCGTTATGGACTAAGCAAAGATCTTCACCGGTAGAAAATGGGTGTGAACCGGCCATGGTGACAGCTGATTCCGTCGCCATTCGTGTGTGACCTATGATGTGTGTGCCCTTCATACCTTTAAGGTTAAAGTTATTGGCAATAATTTCAGGCAGACCTACTTCTTTTAGAATTTCGATGGAATGACCGGCACTTAAGATCAAAACATCCGATGCATGAGCTTCAATAAAGGCGGTAGCCCTTGGCGCATCACAGTGCATTTTGAAAACGGCTACGGTGGCATTCTGGAACCAGACCACTTCGGCATTCAACTCTGCTCTGGCTAATTCAGCCAATGCTTCCCAGTTATAATTTTCATCTTCATGGCGCAAAGTCAGCTTAGTGCCGTCAACTACTTCATCACCGTAGATTGCAAAGCCTGCGCTGTCAGGGCCTCGATCCGTCATGGCAATCAACATGGGTTCAAACAAGGCACCCAATTCGCTCTCAAGAGCAGGGTTTTTCAGGTAGAGACCTACGATTCCACACATCGCATCATCCTCATTATCAAAACAGATAGTTAGACAAAACAGGTTTAGAGAAATGACAGAGTTAAATAAACGGTTCGCTAGGCTTAGGCTGCGCCATTTATAAAAAGTACTCTAAACATGTTTTAAAAAGTAAAATCGGATTAGAAAAATTCGCCGTAACGGGCCACTTCCCAGTCACTCACATGTCGGCAGTAATCAATCCATTCATCGCGTTTAAGCTTGATAAACTCCGCCATCAACCCTTCGCCAATAGCGTCAGTCAGTACGGTATCCGCTTCTAATGCATCCACCGCTTCGCCCAAAGTCTGTGGCAAAATCTCGATACCTTTAGCCGCTCGATCTTCTGCACTCATGGTGTAAAGGTTTGCGTTGACTGGATCACCGGCTTCCAACTCACGCTCAATGCCATCCATACCAGCGGCAATCAAGGCAGCGTGAACAAGATATGGATTACAAGCCGAATCAGGCAAACGGAATTCCAACCGCCCATATGGCACACGTACCATGGCGGAGCGGTTGTTATCGCCGTAACAAATATAGGCCGGTGCCCACGTTGCGCCAGACGCTGAGCCACCAACCACTAATCGTTTGTAAGAGTTCACCGTTGGCGCAGAGATAGCGCATAACGCTTTAGCGTGATGTAGCAAACCTGCAGTGAAGTGATAGGCCATCTTCGACAGCCCCATACCATGTTTGTCGCTGTCATCACCAAATAGGTTTTTGCCACTTTCATCGCAAATAGATAGATGAAAGTGCATACCGTTACCGGTGCGATCTGATGCAGGCTTAGGCATAAAGGAGCACACAAAGCCAAGATCATTAGCGATCTCACCAGCGGCCATACGGACAAAGGTAAAGCGGTCAGCAGAGGTTAAAGCATCACTATAGGTGTAATTGATTTCAAACTGGCCGTTAGCATCTTCATGATCAATTTGGTAAACATCCATGCCAACTTGTTGCAAGCTATCGACCAACGTTTCTAGAAACTCACGGGATCGGGATAATCCTTTGTAGTCATAGCAAGGTTTTGTCAGCGTATCCGTGTCATCGGCAGGGTCTAGAGAGCCATCACTGTTTCGTTTAAACAGTGAAAACTCAGGTTCAAGCCCTGTATTTAACGTCCAGCCTCGGCTGCTTAAACGTTTTAGCTGTTCCTTCAGCGCAACACGACTGTCATAAGCGTACGGTTTACCATCAACATAACCGTCACACACAATCCGCGCATAACCAGGCTGCCACGGCACAATGCTTACACTGCTGAGATCACCTCTGGCAAGAAAATCTGGCCCGTGCGGTTCCATACCTAAACCCCACACGGCGAAACCAGCAAAGCCTGCGCCTTTTTCAACAACATCCATCAAGCAATGAGCAGGCACAGATTTAGTTTTGGCAACACCATGAATATCTACAAATTGTGCGAGCACATATTTGATGTCATTTTCGTCACAGAAACGCGTTACATCTAAAGGCATCAGCTAACTCCTAAATAGTTTAGGTCACTTACTTTTCCCACTAGGCTTTAATTTCCCACAAGGAATATTTATTTATCTATAAGAAAGCAACCGCCGTGCCACTATTTTTCCTTACAGGAATATTTTATTCCTAATATTCTTAACTTATTGATTTGAAAGGGTAAGAAAATATATTTCTTGCGAGGAATATAGATTCGAAGAAGTAAGGCGTATAATTTGCCCTCCGTTACCACCAGAAAAACCGACATCATGTACGGACGGGGTATAAATACAGTGCAGGTATAGTACGAATACAGTGCAGATATACATCGATATAGCCTGCCACGCTTTAAAATGGAGCATGCAAATGGATCAGAACCACACAGAAAAATTCAGCTTAGACCAATACATTGGCATGGTGGTCAAGAAAGCCAGAGTTGACCAAGGGCTAAAGATTACTGATGTCGCCCGTATTTCAAATATCAGTCAAGGCATGATCAGTAAAATCGAGAATGCACAAGTTTCAACGAGCCTAGAAACACTGAATAAACTCTGCAATGCCATTGGCTTATCCATTTCTACACTCTTTACTGATTACGACCGGCCTGAAGGTAGTGCACAATTCACTAAAGCAGGCGGAGGCCTTGAAGTTGTTCGCCGGGGAACTGACAAAGGCCATAATTATCAGCTACTGACCTATCAGCGCGGGGGTAAAAAGAACTTTGAGGCATTTCTCATCACGATGGATGATCTGGCAGAGGTTTTTCCAACCTTCTCCCACCCAGGTCAAGAATTTGTCTATCTATTATCGGGCCACCTTCTTTATCGCCACGGCAACCATCTATATGAGATGAAAGCGGGTGACAGCTTGACCTTTGATGCCGAGGTTCCCCATGGCCCAGAGCAGCTTTATGATGTGCCGTTACAGCTATTGTCTATTATTAACTACTCTGAATAAAAAAAGCGCTTACCTAGGAACCGGTAAGCGCAATGGGGGTAAAGGCTGTATAGAGGGTAAAGCTCGATAAAAAGTAGATAGAAAGATAAAAAGTAAAATAAATCGTTTAAGACAAATGATTATTTGTCATTAGTGAACTCCGGATAAGCAGTCATGCCACATTCATGCACATCCATACCTTCCATCTCTTCTTCTTCACTTGCACGTAAACCAACAACGGCTTTAATAATCGACAAAACAACAAAGGTTGCGCCGAACATCCATGCAAAGACCACAACAGTGCCTATCAACTGATTCATAAAGGTTGCATCAGGATTACTGATCAAGACTGCAAAGATCCCCCAAATACCAGCTGAACCATGTACCGAAATAGCGCCAACAGGGTCATCCAGCTTCAGTTTGTCCAGCAGCAATACAGACCCCACAACAATCAGGCCACCAACAGCACCAATTAAAGTTGCCATCGCAGGAGACGGCATTAACGGTTCTGCTGTAATCGCAACCAAACCGGCCAAAGCACCATTAATGGTCATGGTGAGATCCGTCTTACCAAATAAGAAGCGAGCGAGTAATGCTGCTGCAACCATACCCGCAGCGGCAGCGGCGTTAGTGTTAACAAAAACTTTAGCGACAGCATTAGCTTCATCAATATTCGCGATTTTTAGTTCAGAGCCACCATTAAAGCCAAACCAGCCCATCCATAGGATAAACATACCCAGTGTAGCCATCGGTAAATTAGCACCAGGAATCGCTATTGGCTTACCATTTTTCCCATAGCGGCCTTTACGTGGACCTACCAAAATAACGGCAGCCAGTGCAGCTGAAGCACCCGCCATATGAACAACAACAGAACCTGCAAAATCTTGAAAGCCCATTTGGTCTAAGAAACCACCGCCCCATTTCCAATAACCTTCTACTGGGTAGATAACCGACACCATTACAATGGCGAAAATTAAGAAAGGCCATAGGCGCATCCGCTCAGCAACAGCACCCGATACAATCGACATTGTTGCTGCAGCAAATACCGCTTGGAAAATGAAGTCCGACATTGTCGAGTAGTAAGGTGCGCCCTCTTCTCCAGAAAGCACATCCGCAGCGGTATTGTCTGCACCCAAGAAGAAATCGATTCCTGGAATAACTGACGACATAGGGTTAGCAGGGTACATCACGTTGTAACCAACAATTAGATAAACAATGCAGGCGATACCATATAACAAAGCATTCTTGTTGAGGATCTCAACCGTGTTCTTACTTCTTACTAAACCCGCTTCAAGCATGGCAAAACCAGCCGCCATCCACATCACTAAAGCTGCGCTTATTAAGAAATAAAACGTATCGAGGGCATAACCTACTTCAATGACTAAATTATCCATATCTTGCTCCTATCCTAAAGGGCCTGCTCGCCGGTTTCACCAGTGCGAATCCGAACGGCTTTATCTATATCTAGAACGAAGATTTTTCCATCGCCTATTTTTCCTGTTCCGCAGGTTTGAGAAATAGCTTCTAGGATTGGATCAACAAAATCATCCTTTACCGCAATTTCTATTTTCACCTTGGACTGAAATTCGACGCTGTACTCTGCCCCCCTATATAGCTCCGTATGCCCTTTTTGTCGGCCATACCCATGAACCTCTGTTGTGGTAAGGCCTGTAATACCTAATTCTTGCAATGCCTCACGCGTATCATTTAACGCGTGGGGCCTGATAATGGCACTAATTAGCTTCATAAAAACCCCTTTCTCTATAAGAAAAATTATTTCTCTTTGGGAATATTGAAGAACCGTGCCATGTTTGTTAAAACATATGAAATTCAGCAAGTTAAAAGAAAAGTAAGGGCTATAACATAATAAAGTCTTGAGATAGGGCGCACCGAATGTGATCAATGGCTCTATTATGTGCACCACGGTTATGGTTCCTACTCTTTTATCCCATAGCATTGGGTTTTATAAGATAGTCATCAAAGCTTTTTATTAAGAGGGAGGTGTTTTTTTCAGAAAGGACTTATTAGCGTATTATTCAAACACGCTCAATTTGTGATTCAGTCATAAAATAATGCACACTGCCGAATAAATAGGAGAATCGCTATGGCTTTTGTTGTGACCGATAACTGCATTCAGTGCAAATACACCGATTGCGTTGACGTTTGTCCTGTGGATTGTTTCTACGAAGGGCCTAATTTCTTGGTGATTCACCCCGATGAGTGCATCGACTGCGCATTGTGTGAGCCTGAATGCCCCGCAGCAGCGATTTACTCAGAAGATGAGCTACCTGATGAACTACAAGATTTTATCGAGTTGAATACACTTTTAGCAGAACACTGGCCTAATATTACCGAGCGCAAAGACCCTCTGCCAGAGGCTGAAAAATGGGATGGCATTGAAAATAAGTTGAATAAGCTAGAAGGTATGCCAAACGATTAATCGAGGCTATAAAAAAGAAAATTAGATAAAAAAGAAGAAGATAAATAAAACAGAAATAGAAGAATAAAAAGGGTAGAAAAAACAGAAAGGATAAAAAAAGAAAGAGAAAAAGAGAAAAAGAGAAGGGCGGCCTTGCCGCCCTTTGTTCCCTTACCATCTAATCCATGATAGCTGACTCATCCTAAGTCTTCCGTGTGGTGTCCTTGAACTAATGCTCCTGCATCCCTGTTCGCCACAAAATCCAATCCTGTATGCCCTTATATCGAAACCCTTTTCGATGTGCTGCCACTCCTTGACTGCCCGTTAACTTTATCAAATCCCTGCATTAAAAAAACACTCTATTTTACATTGGCTATCGTTACTGATTCACTATAAAAACATAACCTACTGATAGTATTATATTTTTTTGTAAAACCACTCCGAAACAGGCTAATAACAAGGGTTCAAACTGACAATATCGTCATGTTTTGTAAGATATGTCTTACAACGGTATAAGACATATTGGCGCGCTGCCTTTGTTATCGTTCCATTTCAGTTAGTCTGTCTCTTTGACCATGATTTGATCAACTTTTTGAAATCCCCGTGGCAGCTTATTTCCACGACGACCACGCTCTCCAAGATAATGCTCTAGGTCTGCAGGTTTCAGCATCAGATGGCGCTTACCCGCATAAATAGCGAGGGTCTCATCGCCATTGAAAACGATATAGTCTCGAATATATTCTTCTCGTCCAGAGGATTTAGCCGCTGCAATATCGATCATCTTATTGCCTTTACCTTTGCCTAGCGTCGGCAGTTGTTCCAACAGGAACACCAATAAGCGCCCCTCCGTTGTAATCACCGCAACACGCAGATCATCCCCCACTGGAATAATCTTAGGAGGTAAAACCTCACAACCTTTTGGCACGGTGAGCAAGGCTTTCCCTGCTTTCTTCGTCGCAAGAAGATCAGACGATTCGACAACAAAGCCATAACCAGCATCGCTGGCCATCAGAAAACGCCCCTTCTCTTCCGCCATGACCAAACCTTGAAAGGCTGCACCAGAAGGCGGATTAATACGTCCTGTTAACGGCTCACCTTGCCCTCTAGCAGAAGGTAATGTGTGGGCAGGTAAAGAGTAACTACGGCCACTACTATCAATAAAGACCGCCTGCTGATTAGATTTACCGTAACAGGCAAGATGAAAGCCATCCCCTGATTTATAGCTCAAACCTTCTGGATCAATATCATGGCCTTTAGCAGCTCTAATCCAGCCCTGTTTTGAGAGCACAATGGTAATAGGGTCTGCACTAACGAGAGCGGTCTCGTCGAGAGCTTTAGCGTCTTCTCGTCGTACTAATGGTGAACGTCGTGGATCACCAAACTGTTTAGCATCCGCGCTAAGCTCATCTTCAATCAATTGATTTAACGCGCTAGCGGAGCCTAATAAATACTCAAGCTTTTGACGTTCATCTTCTAGCTCAGCTTGCTCACCACGAATTTTAACTTCTTCGAGCTTGGCAAGCTGACGCAAGCGCAGCTCTAAAATAGCTTCAGCCTGATGCTCACTAAGGGCAAAGCGGTTAATCAACTCTTGCTTGGGTTCATCTTTACTGCGAATAATATCGATCACTTCATCGATATTAAGAAAAGCGACCAGCAAACCTTCTAACAGATGCAGCCGATCGGTTACCTTCTGCAACCGGTACTCTAAGCGCCGTCTTACGGTTGCTTGACGGAAGCGCAGCCACTCAGCCAAGATTTGCACCAAGCCTTTAACCTGCGGTCGACCATCCGTGCCAATCATATTGAGGTTAACGCGATAACTTTTCTCAAGGTCTGTGGTAGCAAACAGGTGCGCCATGATAGCGTCGACATCGACTCGATTGGAACGAGGTACAATCACAAGTCGAGTAGGATTTTCATGGTCAGACTCATCCCGAAGATCAACCACCATAGGGAGTTTTTTAGCCTGCATTTGTGCGGCAATTTGCTCTAGAATTTTAGCACCCGACACCTGATGTGGCAGTGCGGTAACAACCACATCACCCTCTTCCACCTGATAGATCGCCCGCATACGAAGGCTACCTTTGCCTGTCTCGTATAGCTTACGAATATCACTCTCTGGGGTGATGATCTCAGCATCCGTTGGATAGTCTGGCGCTTTAACAAACCGCATAAGATCGGTAATACCTGAAGCCGGATGATTCAATAGATGAATCGCCGCTTGGGCTACCTCATTAAGATTATGGGGCGGAATATCCGTTGCCATACCAACGGCGATACCAGTAGAGCCGTTGAGTAAAACATGGGGCACACGGCTCGGCAGTACAGCGGGTTCATTTAGCGTACCGTCAAAATTGGGGAGCCAATCCGCTGTGCCATGACCTAATTCTGTGAGTAGTAACTCTGAAAATTTGGACAATTTGGCTTCGGTATAACGCATTGCCGCAAAAGATTTTGGGTCATCAGGGGAACCCCAGTTACCTTGGCCATCAACCAATGGATAACGATAGGAGAAAGGCTGCGCCATTAACACCATCGCTTCATAGCAGGCACTATCACCATGGGGGTGAAATTTACCCAATACGTCACCCACGGTACGGGCAGATTTTTTATGCTTAGCACTGGCTTTTAGCCCTAGCTCAGACATCGCATAAATAATGCGGCGCTGAACGGGCTTAAGACCATCACCGATATGAGGAAGCGCACGATCAAGAATGACGTACATGGAGTAATCAAGGTAGGCTTTCTCAGTATATTGCTTGAGCGATATCTGCTCTATACCATCATGATTGGGATTGGTAGAGCCATCATGACTGGGGTTAATAGGTGCACTCATCCGATTAGGTAATCCATTGATTGTTCAGGCGGAAATAAAATTCAGACGGAAATAACCGTTTTCACAAGTCTAACGAACATCTGTTTATCTTTACAGGTTTCATGTGATTTCCAGTATTTTTACGCCGTTTATTGTCAGCGCTTTAAAGTTGTCGATAAATTGAATCTACTCAGAGGATTCTGTTTCTGCTTATAATCAAGACATCTAACTCATTAAAAAGATAATCGCTGTTTATCGCTGACCCAATAACCTCTCTATCTGAGCCTCATACCAATGATTTTGACCGAATATAAATTTCGCCCCGAGACAGATTCTCCCGCAGAGGAAAACTGTGCTGATGTCGCCAGCAAGCTAAAGATAGCCTTCGAAGAAGGCTCAGATATGATTGTCATCAACAACCTTACCGTTGTCGTTTACGACCGTCAGATAACGGTAGATCATGCGGTAATACACACCTATGGCATTACACTGGTTAGCAGCCGCTCCCTGTACGGAAAAATTGAGGTGAACTATCGCGGGGAGTGGTCTCGTAGTGTAAAAGGCCGCGATGTTCCCATGGAAAATCCTATCGACCTTTATAAACATGTGAGTAAGGCCCTGCGGGAATATCTGCATAAAAATACCGAAACCATTATGAGTAAACATAACGGTGTGCAGAAAAACTTTGACGGCCTACCTATTGAGCTGATGTTTATTCAAGCACCCAAATGCAGCTTACAAGGTAACGGCATTAACTCATCGTCTATTTTATTTGCCGAACAACTAACACAAACTATTACACGCCACTTTAATTCTTATAAAAAGCGTGTTTATCAGCAGTTTGGCGGAATGGATGTCTTTCGTTTTTTCGCATCTGACTTGTTTGCCTGCGCAGATTTCTTAGTAGGGAATGAGATCAATCGTGAAAGTTATCCTGCAGCTCAACCAGACCAGTCCGGTGCAGGAGGTGCTAACGTAAAAGCCCAGCGCCGCGTAATTGTGCGTACCCGTAAAAAAGATGGCGGCCCAGGTGTGATTAAAGGCCGTACAATTAAACCGAGCCGAAAACCTGCGCTATCAATTGATCTTGATAAAAAATAGCGCTTAGCATAAAAATAAGCAGCAATATTACGCCATAAAAAAACCGATCCTATTAAGCAAACAGGATCGGCTCTTTTATTTCGAGCCCAGCACTAGCGTAATCTAAATTGACCTACCATTTTTTCAAGATCAACGGCCAATTTAAGCAAGCTATCACTAACAGCAACACTCTCGAGAACGTCAATGGAAGTACGTTCAGCGATTGAACTAATATCCTGCACGCTACGGTTTACTTCTGCGGAGGCGCTTTCTTGTTGCTGGGCCGATAGCGTCATCTGAGCATTAAGTGTGTTGATACCCGCTACCGCCGCCGCAATTTCATTCAATGACGTAGCGACCTTCTCAACCTCACTAACACTCATTCGGCTGCTTTCTTGGGCATTTTGCATAACGTCAACCGCCTCGCTTACCTCATGCTGAAGCTGTTCAATGGTATTATGCACCTCTAGAGTCGACTTATGCGTCCTTGTCGCCAGAGAGCGCACCTCATCAGCAACAACGGCAAAACCTCGACCAGCCTCACCAGCACGGGCCGCTTCAATGGCTGCGTTTAGCGCCAGTAAGTTGGTTTGCTCAGCGATAGAGGTAATCACATCAAGCACGGTACCCACATCATTACTGTAATTACCCACCTTACTAATAACGCTAGATGCTTGCTCAATTTCTCCCGTTAGCTGGCCAATTGCTTTAATCGCACTCCCGGTAAGTTCCGTGCCTAACTTAGCTTGCTCGTTGGCACTAGAAGATGCTTCCGAAGCACTTTCAGCATAAGATTTCACTTCATAGGCGTTGCTCTCGACCTGATGCATTGCACTAACGACGGTTTCTGTGCCAGTTTGCTGCCGATGAACCGCATTGACTGTACTTTCCGACATTTTAGAGATACTTTCTGCCGCATCTTTTAGCTGATGGGTCATGCCTGTAACCTGTTGCATACTGTCTCTAAATCGACGCAGCATAGTATTAAAGGCTATAGCCAGTGCACCAATTTCATCGTGACCACTCACATCTCGAACTTCTAGAGAAAGATCCGCGTTATGCTCCACCTTCTGCATTACCGCACGCACCTTGTTCAACGGTGCCACAATCAGTCGGCGTAACAGATAAAGAATAACAATAAAGCCCACAAAGAAAAGACCAACCTGAATAGCTCCTAAGCGCCATAAATTAGCACTGATATGGCTATCAAGGGTTCCTAGAGAGTAACTTACCCTAACCGCGCCTAGCACTGTGCCTTCTGGCACAACGTGGCACATCAAGCAGTTAGTGCCTCTATAATCCTTACTGGCTCGAATAGGGTTAAGAACCGTTAAAACTCGACCGTTGCTGCCATCATCAATTTGTTTGATGATTTCGCCATCTAAAGCACGACGATCCAGCTCATCAGAAACTTGCTCTTCCGGCAGCCCTGGGCCAAAAATCTTATTAACCTCTTCGCCACGAATAATACGAGCATCAACCACGTCCGGTTGACTCATTACTTTTTTGCGCAAAATCCCTCGATTGTCTAACGTGCCGGTAATCATCATGATATTCACGGCATCAAAATATGAATCTGCAGTGTCCTGTGTGTGTTGCAGAATAACCTCTTCGACCATTGCCCGTTCATTGCGTACACTAAAAACCATAGATACGACAAAAATAAGCACGAACACCAACAATAAAGCCACTGTTATTTTGGCCTGAATTGATGCTCCCGAGGTAGACTGATTCATTATTATCTCCGCATGGTTCAGTGCTGTTTTTTAATTCTAGTTCATTTTTTAAACGACATTACTTTAAGGTTTTTCAGTCAATATCTACTCAGCCATATTGATCATAAAACTCTTATTGAACAATTCCTTATTGAAAGTCTTCTTATTGACCAATCAATATAGGTACAAGAAAACATGTTGCATTTAAAATGCCATGCCTAACCCTATTTGTACACAAAACAACCTACCCTTTAACAGGAAAAAATAAGTGTCTGAGATCATGACTTCATCGACAAAATCGGAACAAATTATCGCCTTTCAAGGACATCTTGGTGCTTACTCTCATCTAGCCTGTCGAAATGCTCGTCCAAACCTCTCTCCAGTCCCCTGTGCAACGTTTACCGAAGCGATGCAAAAGGTAGAAAAAGGACAGGCAGGTCTAGCGATGATACCTATAGAGAACTCGACTGCAGGTCGGGTAGAAGAGATTTATCGCCAGCTACCTAAAACACGCCTATCTATTATCGGTGAACATTTCGAAAGCATTAATCATTGCCTGATTGGATTAAAAGGCAGTCAGCTTGAATCGATTGAAACCGTATGCTCACATCCACAAGCATTAGCACAGTGTGATAACAATATTATGAAGCTGGGGCTGAAAACGGATGTAAAATCAGATACAGCGGGGGCAGCTCATGAGATCATGCAGCTGCAAGATACGACCCGCGCAGCTATCGCATCATCAATGGCCGCTGAGCTCTATGGCATGGATATTCTAAAGGAAAATTTTCAGGATTATGATGGCAATACCACTCGGTTTATTATTCTGTCTAGAGAGGCTGAATTACCCGAGTACCGTCAAGGCCAAAAATACCTCACCTCTTTAATGTTTCGAGTACGTAACCTACCCGCAGCGCTTTACAAGGGTATGGGCGGCTTTGCCACCAACGGCATTAATATGGTGAAACTGGAAAGCTATATGGATACGGGAAGTTTCCAAGCGACATCCTTTTATATGGATGTGGAGGCTCATCAGTCAGAGCAAGGCATGGTTAACGCATTAGAAGAGTTGGCTTTTTTTGCTCAGGATATACGTATTCTTGGCACGTATACCCCCAGTTCTTGGAGGCAGGTAAAAGGCGTTATTTCATAAGATATTTCGGTAAAATGAATCAAGCGGGTTAGGATCAACCCGCTTATGCTTGTAGCCTATCCTTTATAAAAATTTGTTATAAAAAATTTACTGATTATAAGTTGCTGGATCGATCCAAACACCCAACGAATTGCGGTCAATCCAGTTACCTTGCTTATTTTCTTTATAGCGAAAAACGACAACGTCGCCTTCACGAACAGACAACTCAGGATCTTCTGTCTGATAAGAATAAGTCACACCATCCACAATTAAGGCATGTCGATACAGCTCAGGCATACCAAGCCATTCTTGAAACGGTCCTTCCGTAACAACAGAGTCCAGTTTCCCCTTGCCTTGAAGTTTTGGTGCGCGTGGTCGACGTGCTCCTGGACGGAAGTTACCAGCCATGAATGATCCTCTTTGTTTGAAGTTAAATAGTTTGAGCTAATTGTTTTAAACCAAATAGTTTGAGCTAAAAACGTTTATCAAAAACCCTGATCGCCAGAACGAAGGCGAAGGATTATAGGGGTTATTTCTCAAGACACAAGTTACAAAGGGATAAGCGTAATTACTTTTTTAACTGGTGATAAGAGAATCTCTAAGTAAACTAACGATTCTATTCTCAGTAAGTCTCAACAAGGAAAAAAACCTATGGAGCTATTTCACAACGTTCTTACGGCGCTAGCCGACTGGATTCGCCCTCATAGCGGCAATATTGCATTAGCACTTATTGCCACTATATTAGTCGTTTATGGCGATGAGATTAATCGCGCTGTTAAAAAGCAGTTACGCCCTTATCCCTATCTGATTCGACTAATCGGTTTTGTCATGCTTTGCGCCTTCGGTTACGGTGCGCTAACCGTTTATGCCACACCTGTCATAGAAAACCTGATTCAGAAAATCCCTAGCCTTTATTTAGCACCTGCAGTGGCCATACTGTTCTTACTGGTAGGCTTACTGGCTGAGCGCCGTCGCCAGATTTAACCGTAGATACACAAGGTTTACTCATGCACTCCCAAGATAAATTCACCCAAAAGATATCCTTACTTTCAACCGAGCTTTGCTCTATAGCAACACTAGAGCAGAAGGGGCAGCTCAGAATCTATAAAAGCCAGGGCGAGCCTAGAACCAACAATGCCTCTCGGTATCATTTATTTTGGTTATCGGAGTACCCACATAGCAGTTTCATGCTGGGTGTTTTTTACAACACGGAATCCTTAGCGCTTTATAGAAAACGTTTTATTGATCAACCCCAAACCTCACCTCGACTTGCCCTTGATGAGGAGACTGCTCAACAGCTAAAAGATGACAAGCTGCCCGTTGATCTTCCTTTTTTTACCGGTGTTTTTGGGACAGCTTTTAGCGGTTATGTGATTAAGTTAGACGAGGAATCAAACGGGCACTTAGAGCGTCCCTTGCTAATGCTTTTTTATACGGCAGATTACCGATCTGAGCTACTCGGTGTTTTTGATGAAGTAGAGGCCTTAGAGCGTCTGACAGCACATTATGATGCCCGCCGTCAGCGTTGTATGCTCTGTTGAAAACAATACTCATACGCTAGCACGTGCCAACCTAGCAGCTCCAGTTATACACAGAAGTAGCGTACATAACGAAAAACTATTCATCGCCACCCATTGCTGCTGCGTACTGGGCGTAATGCTCTGGCGCTAAATCTTCAAAGCGTGTGAATTGGCCACGAAAAGCCAGCTTAATACTGCCAATGGGACCGTTACGCTGCTTGCCAATAATGACTTCAGCAATGCCTTTATTGGCTTCGTCGTCTTTGTTGTAGACCTCATCTCGGTAGATAAAGGCGATCACATCCGCATCCTGCTCGATTGCACCGGACTCACGTAGATCCGACATCACAGGTCGTTTATTAGGGCGTTGTTCCAAACTCCGGTTCAGCTGGGAAAGCGCAATCACAGGGCAGTTAAACTCTTTGGCGATACCTTTTAGAGAGCGTGAAATTTCAGAGATCTCCGCAGTACGGTTATCGGATAAACCCGGTACCCGCATTAACTGAAGGTAATCGATCATCACTAAGCCAATGTCGCCATTTTCCCGATGCAGACGTCGAATACGAGAGCGCATTTCACTAGGACTTAGGCCTGCCGTATCATCAATAAAGAGCTTTTTCTTTTCCAGCAGATTAACAGCGGACATTAAACGCGGCCAATCATCATCATCCAGCTTGCCGGTACGCACTTTAGTTTGATCAATACGCCCCAGAGAGGAGAGCATCCGCAGCATAAGGGAATCACTAGGCATCTCCATGCTGAAGACCACCACAGGCTTGTCTTGAGTTAATGCCACGTTCTCGACAATATTCATGGCAAAAGTTGTTTTCCCCATGGAAGGGCGGCCTGCAACAATCACCAAATCAGAAGGCTGCAAGCCTGAGGTCATACCGTCAAGATCAGAAAAACCCGTGGCAATACCTGTCATAGAAGAATCTAGACGATAAAGCTCATCAATACGATCAACGGTTTTTTGCAAAATAGAAACGACACCTTCTGGGCCACCTATTTTAGGTCTATTCTCCGCAATAGCGAAGACCAACTGTTCCGCTTCATTAAGCAGTTCATCAGAAGTGCGGCCTTCCGTGTCATAGGCACTTTCGGCAATTTTATTCGCCGCATGAATCATCTGACGAAGTGTTGATCGTTCCTGAACAATCCGTGCATAGGCTGCAATATTACTTGCGGATGGCGTGTTACGGGCCACCTCTGCTAAATAGGCAAGACCGCCTATTTGATCAAGTTCTTTTCGATCATCCAGAATCTCCGACAAAGTAACGACGTCAAAGGGCTGAGCACGCTCTGCCAGCTCCATCATCGCATTAAAGATCATTTTATGGTCGCGTCGATAAAAGTCGTGAGCGGTAATCCTTTCCGCCACTGAATCCCAAGCCTCGTTATCCAGCAGCAGACCACCCAAAACGGAGCGTTCAGCCTCAAGAGAGTACGGGGGTATTTTAAGGGCTTCTGTTTGTTTATCGATATGGGTTCGTTCGGCCATAAACCAAAGACGCTCCTGTGCGGGATGAGATGAACGGGTAAGTGTATCTCAAAAGCGGCTCTAAAAAAGAACTGCTCTAAGGAATAAATCATAACGGGAAATATTAGGGAGAGGCCTAAAATAATAACGTAAGAAAGGTTTAAGCATCAAAAAAAACGATAAAAAAAAAGCACTCAGGGTTAAACCCTAAGTGCCTTTTCACAGATCAGTCGATCTTATTCTTCAGCAGTCACGATAACGCGAACCGAAGTAGAAACATCACTGTGCAGCTGGATTACAACGTCGAATTCACCAACGGTGCGAATCGGGCCGTCTGGTAGACGAACTTCACTTTTAGCAACGTCGATACCCGCAGAGCTGATAGCATCAGCCAAATCACGTGTACCGATAGAGCCAAATAGCTTGCCTTCGTCACCAGCTTTAGTGCCGATTGACAGCTCAATCTCTTCCAGTGCAGCAGCGCGAGCTTCTGCAGCGGCTTTGATTTCAGCAGCCTGAGCTTCAAGCTCAGTACGGCGAGTTTCGAATTCAGCAATATTTGCTTCTGTCGCAACAACAGCTTTGCCGTATGGCAATAGGAAGTTGCGGCCATAACCAGATTTAACGGTTACTTTGTCGCCTAAGCCACCCAGTTTGCCTACTTTTTCGAGTAGAATAACTTCCATCTCGTTAACCTCTTTCTATTTTATGGCTCATCGTGGTTTGAAGGTTTTGCCAATCGTTGGCGAAAGTTCAAACTACTATCAAGGAGAGCCACAAAAATCATCAATACGTACAGTGAGTGTCCGGCAAAAAACAGTATTGCATAAAACACTGTCAGCCACGACTTACTCAATTGTTTGATCGTTACAACCGCATGTACTAAAGCGATACAGGCGAACACCAGCGGTAGTGTCAGTGATGGGATCCATTTAATCGCTTCAGGAGTAATGCCAACCCCAAAAACAACAATTGTTCCCAGTACCAGTCCTGCCCAAATCGGTAGCCGTAGCTGATGAAACTCTTTCTGAAAGCCGCCTGGATTAAACAGACTAGCCTGCCAGAAGCGGGCGAGCATAACGCACCCAATCATCATCAATGCATGTACTGCTGAGATTACACCAGAAAAGAGACTGATCAAAAACTGATCCAACTCGATGCCAGAGCGCTCTGCTAGGGCTGCATCACCTAAGATCATCTCGCGACTCGCCTGAGCCAGTTCTAGCATGAGATCCGGTGGTAACCACTGAACAGTACTTGCAGTAACGGCGCCAATAGTAGCCCCTACCAATAGTGTATATGACCAGCTAACACTTTCTCTTAGCACTAGCGCCATTATATAGGCACCAATAATCACAAACAGCGGGGTAAGATCACCTTGGGCGAACCAAAAGACCGCAGGAAGGGAGCTCCAAAGCATCACCTGACTGCCATCTCGACCACCCTTACGAAGGGTGACTACACCGACAACAGCAGCAGCAATCCAAAATAAAAATGGAACTGCTGCGCTTAATGCTGTTGCAATAATCGCGTTAGTTCGCGATTTTAGTGCATATTCTGCGATAAAACGCATGCACCTGCCTTATATCGATTTAATGCCTACTGGTGGCCGTCAGTGTACGGCAGCAAAGCTAGGTAGCGGGCGCGCTTAATAGCGGTTGCCAGCTGACGCTGATAGCGTGCTTTAGTACCAGTAATACGGCTTGGAACGATCTTGCCAGTTTCAGTGATGTAGCTTTTCAGAATTTCGATGTCTTTATAATCGATCTGATCGACACCTTCAGCGGTGAAACGGCAGAACTTGCGACGACGGAAAAAACGTGCCATGAGAATACTCCCCAAAAGTCTCTAAGTGATTAATCTTCAGAATCAGTAGCGTCTTCTGCTACATCTTCAGATTCAACTTCAACAGCTTCTGGAGCACGCTCAGGCTTACGCTCGTCACGACGATCTTCGCGAGAGGCTTCAGCTTTAACCGGAGATGCTTCAGTCACAGCGTTCTTAGTGCGAACCACCAAGTTACGGATGATTGCATCGTTGTAACGGAAAATCTCAGTCAGCTCGTCAACTACTGCGCTAGTAGACTCAATGTTCATAAGAACATAGTGAGCTTTGTGAATCTTGTTAATTGGGTATGCCAGATGACGACGACCCCAATCTTCCATACGATGAACAGTACCACCACTTTCCTGTACTAGGCTGGTGTAACGTTCGATCATCGCTGGAACCTGTTCGCTCTGGTCCGGATGAACCATGAACACAACTTCGTAATGACGCATTATAGCTCCTTACGGTTTTACAGCTTCTCTTGAGGATTGTTCTCTAGAAAAGCAAGGAGTGGAAAGAAACGTTGTTTTAAACAACCGCGAGAGCTTACAGATCCTAGGATCAGTACGCAAGAGATTACTCGCAAATGTGAAAAAAATTCATCTAATTAAGACGGCCTAAGATAAATAGCCTAGAGGGGAAACTTACCCCTCTAGAAAAAAATCCAAAGCAAAGCGAAAAGAACTAGAGCAAAGCGCGCTGTCGAACCGCTTCATAAAGGCAAACACCTGTAGCGACCGATACATTTAAGCTACTCACATCACCCGCCATCGGCAGGTTAACCAGCAGATCGCAATGTTCTCGGGTTAGGCGGCGCATACCTTTTCCTTCTGCCCCCATGACCAAAGCGATAGGGCCGGCCATATCGGTAGCGTACAATCCTTGGTCCGCTTCTCCTGCGGTGCCTATCACCCAAATACCATGCTGCTTAAGTTCGCCAAGTGTGCGAGCCAAATTGGTCACACTGACAACAGGCATCACTTCCGCTGCGCCACAGGCAACTTTACGCACAGTGGCATTTAGGGTGGCCGATCGGTCTTTGGGCAAGATAACCGCATCGGCGCCCGCCGCATCAGCCGTCCGTAAAACCGCGCCTAGATTATGAGGATCAGTAACACCATCAAGCACAAGCAAGAGCGGTGCTTTTTGCTGATCGGCCCGCTGCGCAATGGTTTCAAACAGCCATTGCTCGGAGTATGTTTTTAGAGGCTTACAGACGGCAACAACGCCTTGATGCACCAAGCCGCCAACCATATCATCAAGCGCATCACGATCATGGAACTGCTGACGTGTACCCACTTGACCTGCAAGCTGCAAGATATGGTTGAGCTTCTCGTCATCTCGGCCTTGTAATAGATGCAAGCTAATCACCTGCTCTGGCTGACGTTCAAGCAAACTGGTCACGGCATGAATACCAAAAATGGCTTCTATCGCGGGTTTGCGAGATGCAGGTTTACGCCCTTGCTGTTTTTTACCCGCTCCACTTTGGGCGCGGTCATTTCTGTGCTGTTTCACAAAAGTACCTGATAACTATGTATTGTCTATGGGCATTCGGTGCTAAAAGTAAGCCTTACTCATTACTCTTTTATCTTCTTAACTTTCTTTTTCTTAGGCGCTTTCTTCTTCACACTATCGTTCATCCCTGAACGACCTTTTTCAGCAGGTTTTAACTTCCGTTTTCTACTGTTTTTTTTTGGCTTATCGTTTTTTTTAGCGCCGCCAGCATCAGCTTGGCTTCCGCCAATAGCCTTATTTTCTTGAGCTGAATCTGCTTCTGACGTTTTATTCACACGTTTGCGCGGCTGACGTTTACGTCCAACGGAGTCATCTGGCTTGCTTTGATCCAGTTCAAAGTCAATCTTACGATCATCCAAATCAACCCGTGCCACAATAACGGTTAACTCATCATTGATGCCGTAAACTCGACCGCTACGATCACCGCGCAAGCGCTGTTTCAGCGGATCAAATTGATAATAATCTGACGGCAGGCCTGTGATATGGACAAGTCCCTCAACGTAGATCTCATCAAGGCGCACGAACAGGCCAAAGCCTGTAACACCAGTCACTTTACCAGTAAAACTTTCACCAACGCGACTGGCGGTATATTCACATTTCAACCAGGCCAACACATCATAGGTGGCATCATCCGCACGACGTTCCGTCATCGAGCAATGTTCACCCAGCTCAATCATCTGCTCTTGACTATAGGGTAGCCACTGACTGCGGGGCTGAGCCGGTGTCGTTTCGCAACGCTGCAAATGACTACTGGTAATATCACTACGAATTAATGCCCGAATCGCACGGTGCAGCAGTAAATCAGGGTAGCGACGAATCGGCGACGTAAAGTGCGTATAAGCTTTGTAATTTAAACCAAAGTGGCCTTCGTTCTCTGGGCTATAAACCGCCTGAGACAACGACTGCAACAGCATGGTCTGAATTGTACCGGCATCAGGTCGCTCTGAAATAGCCTGCATTAGATCTTGATAATCTTCAGGCGTAGGCTTTAAGCCACCCCCTAATTCAAAACCAAGCTCACCAAGGAAAGATTTAAGCTTTTCAAGGCGCTGTTCTTTAGGGCCTTTGTGTACACGGAATAGACCGGGTACTTTATATTTTTCCAGCAGCCGAGCAGAGGCCACGTTAGCACAGAGCATACATTCTTCAATCAGCTTATGGGCTTCGTTACGAACCACCGGCACAATGCGTTCGATCTTACGATTTTCATCAAAGACGATGCGGGTCTCAACGGTTTCAAAGTCAATAGCACCGGTAGTGTTCAAAAGTCTGTGTCACCCCTATAGTTAACCCTCTACAGGGAGTGACACATTATGTCCGATAAATACGAAATCGACATTCAGGCCTTCGCTAAGGCTCTTCAGTCCGGTCAGGGACTTAATGGTAAAGATGGCCTTCTGACACCACTGATTAAACAGATTACCGAAGCGGCCTTGGGCGCAGAACTCGATGAGCATATGGCTCAGGATGACCAGCCCAACCGTAAAAACGGTACCTCCCGTAAAACAGTTAAAACAGCCTCTGGCTCGTTTGAGCTGGACACACCCCGTGACCGTAATGGCTCGTTCGAACCGCAGACGGTTAAAAAGTACCAGACCCGTCTGACCGAT
>NZ_AUGW01000018.1 GCF_000422865.1 Oceanospirillum maris DSM 6286
CGGAGTAAATGGGAGAATCTGGCCGTTTACTTCAAGTACCCAGAGCAGGTGCGCAAAGCGATTTACACGACCAATGCGGTTGAGGCAGTACACCGCCAGTTCCGCAAACTGACCAAGACCAAGGGAGGCTTCGCCAATGAAAACGCGTTGCTCAAACTGCTGTACGCCGGTATGTTAAAAGCATCAGAAAAGTGGACGCATCCGGTGCAAAACTGGAATCTGACGCTATCGCAGCTGAGCATCCACTTCGAAGGACGGATCGACGGTTACGTAGATCTGTAAGCAATGGGTGACACAGAACTATGAACACCCTCCGAAACCCACTAATAAAATACACAAAACGGCGCATAATCGGGTAGCCGAGGGTTTCTAGCCCTCAGCCCCCACAACACCCTGCATGCGGCTCCGCACAGGGCGTTTCCTAAAGATGCTTAAAGCAAGCTGGCCGATTAGTTCCGACTTACTCCAATGCTGGCTTCTGCTTTTGCGCCAATGTTTCTTAGCCCGGTCGGGAATGAAACGTCGATGGTGGTCATTAATTACCTGGATCAGTTGCAGCCCGGTACTTTTGAGCATGCCCTGCATTATCCCTGTTTTTTTATAAAGAGGCTGAAAAGCTGGATCTGTCCGCGTTTCACCAGTCTTATAAGAATGATAGCGAAGGTCGCCCAGCCTACGATCCGGTGCGACAGGCTTGTTAGCGGCCACGGCAAAGAAATGCACAATATCTTGTACATGTACTTGGTTTTAAACTAAACTTGTTCCATATAATGTACAAGTGAGGTGCAAAATGAGAATTGTCTCTTTTACCGAAGCCCGAAATGGCCTAAAAACCGTTTTGGATAATGTAATTAACGATGCTGATGCTACTGTAATCACTCGTCGCGACTCTGAAGATGCTGTTGTCATGTCATTGGATTACTACAACAGTCTTATGGAAACGGTTCATTTACTTCGTTCTCCAGCGAACGCTGAACACTTAAATCGTTCAATTGCACAGTTTAAAGCGGGTAAAACAACCCAGCGAGAACTTATTGATGAGTGACAGGCTACTATCATGGACTGATGAAGCTTGGAATGGCTATGTCTATTGGCAGACTCAAGACAAGAAAACCTTGAAACGTATCAATAAGCTAATTGCCGAAGTTAAGCGCTCTCCATTTGTCGGGATTGGAAAACCGGAGCCCCTTAAAGAAAACCTTTCAGGCTTCTGGTCTCGCAGAATAGATGATACCAATCGTTTAGTATATGCCGTAGATGATACAGCAATTACGATTATCTCGTGTCGCTATCATTACTAGTCGGTGGCAGCTAACAAACCAAGTAAGCGGGGCATCGTTTAACCACTTTGGGTCAGATGTTCGCCGTAGATGTGTGCGCTTACACCATTATGTCCAATCAGTCCCGTGACCCACTCGTGATCCAGTCCATGTAACGGCGTAGTAACAAAACTAAGCTAGTTTTAAAGAGCAGGAGATACAGAATCAACAAGCCGCTACGGGTTGGCGCTGGTAACTGAAACGGAATAACAGAGAACGCGTTGCTGGTGTGAAGCTCTGGCTGGAAAGGATTTTTCTATAGGCTTGTTAGCCGCCAAAAGACGTTTTTCTCATGATTGAAACTACGAAAATGAAGCCTCCATCTGGTAGTGCTGTAGAGGTATTCTTTACATTTTTAAAGCTCGGTCTAACGTCTTTTGGTGGGCCAGTCGCACACCTAGGTTACTTCAGAGCGGAAATTGTTGAGCGTCGGTGTTGGCTGAGTGATGAGCAGTTCGGGCAGTTGCTTGCACTTTGCCAGTTTTTGCCTGGGCCTGCGAGTAGTCAGCTGGGGTTTACTCTCGGATTGCTTCGTGCGGGTTGGCTTGGTGCGTTCGCCGCTTTTGTTGCTTTCACTTTGCCGTCGGCACTTTTGCTTGTAGCTTTTGTCACCGTCATGCCATTACTTGCCGGTGATATTGGCGGGGCTGCGGTGCAGGGGTTAAAACTTGTGGCTTGCGCGGTGGTCGCCGATGCCGTTTTAGGCATGTCTAAGACGTTATGCCCCGACGCGCTAAGAAGAACAATTGCCCTGCTGTCAGCGGCGGCGTTGTTGGTCGCGTCTTCTGCTTTTGCTCAACTGGCTGTGGTTATCGTGGCGGCTATTATTGGTGCGTATTTTATACGAGCGATAACGGTATTAGAAAATAATAACGGCTTCCAAGTTTGCTATGGCCCTCGAGTCGGAGGGGCACTGCTTGTCCTTTTTGGCGGCCTGCTGGTCAGCTTACCATTTTTTGCAACGGGGCAGCCGGATTTTGCATCTGTTGCGGATGCATTTTATCGTGCGGGTGCGTTGGTCTTTGGCGGTGGTCATGTTGTTCTCCCTTTACTTCAAGATGCTGTCGTTGCCACTGATTGGGTCGCACCAGAGCAGTTTTTGTCTGGCTATGGTGCTTCTCAGGCGATTCCTGGGCCTATGTTTGCGTTCTCAGCCTACCTTGGGGCGGTATTGTCACCTTTGGACGATACGTACCTTATGGCCGCTACGGCTCTGGTTTTTATGTTCCTGCCGGGATTTCTTTTGGTTGCTGGTGTTCTTCCGTTCTGGAATGCCGTTTCACGCTATCCGGTGGCGGGGCGAGCTATTGCAGGGGTTAATGCGGCAGTGGTGGGCTTGTTGGTTGCGGCTCTTTACAACCCCATTTTCACCTCTGGTATAACCCGTTCAGCAGATCTCGCTATTGTGGTGATTGCGTTCGGCTTGCTTGCTGTGTGGCGCGTATCTCCGCTCATCGTGGTATTCTGGTGTGTCATCGCCAGCGTTTTGACGTTATGGTGCGTGCCATAAAGGTATGGTGTTTACTGTAAGCCCATCTTGATAACCTGACCCATAACACAAGCGCGCTGTTGCTAGAAAAGGCTGGCCGAAAACCGGTTTTTCTACAGGTTCGTTAGCACTTATAGGAATCGATAATGTACGGGACTTTATTACTGCTTCATATTTTGGCTGCGACTATATGGACAGGGGGTCACATTGTTTTAGCGACTGTAGTGCTTCCACGGGTTCTTCAGGAGAAATCTCCGAAGCGCCTTTTAGACTTTGAAGAAAAATATGAAAAAATTGGCATGCCCGCGCTGCTTATTCAAGTTACAACGGGCTTAATCCTCGCGTATCGGTTAGTGCCCGATGTTGCCCTCTGGTTTGATATGTCTAATCCGATCTCCCACGGAATAATGGCTAAGTTGCTGTTGTTGCTTTTAACCGTTGGTTTTGCAATTGATGCTAGGTTTAGAGTGGTTCCCCATTTGTCAGAAAATAATTTAGTCGTTATGGCATGGCATATAATACCTGTCACCATATTCTCGATTCTTTTTGTAGCGACCGGCGTTTCATTTAGAGCAGGCTGGTTGTATTAAGCACTAGCACGTAGGCTCAAAGAGCCTTACTAGGCTTTGAACTTGGTGAAGTATGATGTCTTAGGCGGAAAATATGAATATGAGCGAATTTTCAAATGTCGTCGAGTTATCGTCATATACGCTTCGTTACTACGAAAAAATCGGCTTGCTTAAGCATGTCCAAAGAAATAGTAGTGGTCATCGAGTTTACTCAAATAAAGACATAGATTGGGTTAGCTTTATTAAACGCCTTAAAGACACGGGGATGCGGTTAGAGGAAATTAAGAAATACGCATCACTGAGAGATTTAGGTGCTCAAACTGTATCTGACCGCCAAGAGCTGTTAGAAAAACATAGAGAGCATTTAGTTGAACATATCCGAGAGCAAAATGAACATTTGCAGGCGTTAGACGTGAAAATTGGCTTATATAAAAGCAGAAAAGTTGCTTGACTTAGAGTTAGCTCTAACTTGTAAGGTGTGCTGACATTCATGAACAGGCACACACATATGAAAAATATACGATATGAATCAGGGCTAGAACAGTTATCAAAAATTGATGGTGAAGCTGGGCAAAAAGTCATCGACAGTTTGCAAGATATCTGCCCTGATTTAGCGAAGTACACAATAGAATATCCGTTTGGTGATATCTATTCGCGACAAGGTTTAGACTTAAAATCCAGAGAGATAGCAACAGTATCAGCATTAACCGCTATGGGACATTGTACGCCTCAATTAAAGGTGCATTTACATGCAGCTCTTAACGTTGGCTGTACAGAAGAAGAGCTGAAAGAAGTCATAATACAAATGTCAGTTTACGCAGGTTTCCCCGCAGCATTAAATGGCATGTTTGCATTTAAAGATGTACTTGCAGAACGAAAGGCATAAAAGAAAAAACTGGGACACCCATAATTTAACCCGACCAAAACCAGCCTCATGATCGGCACTCTAAGCGCTGGTGAAATGATGGGTGTCTCAAATTTTCTTCCTGAGTTGTCCTACCTCTGAGAGAGCTATAGAACCTTCAGTACGGAATCTAAATCAAGACGGGATTTTGGCAATTTCGCGTTGTAGTCTTCACTTGGATCATGGTAACCCATAGCTAGGGCGACATCACAACGGTAGCCTCCCAGCTCTTCTTTGAACTCTTCACTAATCAGTTGGGAGTCAACGCCTTCCATAGGGGTTGAGTCTATGCCAAGTCGTGCAAGCACATGCAGGGTGTTGCCAAGGGCCAGATAAGTTTGAGCCTTCGTCCAGGCTGAAGTATCACCGGATTCATCGGTGTTCGATTCAGCAAATGCAAAGGCGCCAAATGCTTGTTCGCGATTCTCTGGTGCGGTTCGGCCTACCGCAATGTCTTTGTCGATAACCTGTGCGTAGTCTTCACGGGTATAGCGGGGGTTATAGGCGAATAAAATGATATGTGAAGCCGCTTTAACGTGGGGCTGGTTAAACTGGTACATATTTTTAAACGTGCTGTGCATCCGTTCTTTAGCCGCGTCGCTTTCGATCACAATAAACTTCCAGGGTTGTGAGTTAATTGATGACGCGGAAAGGCGGATCGCTTGATAAATTACCTCAAGTTCCTGTTGGGGGATACGCTTTGTGTGATCGTAACGTTTAACGGTGTAGCGTTGTTCCAAGTCTTTGATAATAGGGTGTGTCATTGCGATTATCCTAAACAATAGTGAAAAGCTATCGCCCTCTCTGAACCTGTCAATATAGGTTGTGGCTTAGTTTATTCAGAGAGACAAAAAAGCGGTTTTTGATCGTCTGCCGGAGAGGCTCTTTTGGATGATCAGGAAATGTTTGCCATTTCATTAAGAGTAAAGCTTGCAACCTTTCCCTCTGTGGCCGCCATATAATCGGCTAAGTGTGGGTTCGCCATATGGGCTTGCCATAGCTCACGGTTTTCCCAGTTCTCATAAAACAGAAAGTGCGCTGGGTTTTCGTTATCCTGGTGCAGATCATAGTTGATGCAGCCATTTTCTGTCCGAGTAACGTCGATCAGTTTCAGCAGCTCTGTTTTTACCAGCTCAATGCTGTCTTCGTTGGCAATGATATTGGCTACAATAGTAAGTTTTGTCATAAGTCATTCCTACTGAGTCTTGTCAGGGTAGATAGCGGGATACCTTATGGCTGCGCCGCTAGTTCTTTTCGGTATGAGGTTTATAGTAGGCTGATCTATTGTTTTGATAAACAGTGTATTGTTTGATTCATTATCAAAAAAAAATTGATAATAGGGTCTTTCTTATCTTTGAAAGAATAAAGCGGGCTGCATCAGTCGGTTACTTCCGGCGTGGCCAGCTAAAGGTGCAAATAACAGCGGCGACAAATGAATCTGATATTTATTTTTTGCTTTTAAGGCTTTGTATTGCGGTCTTCGGGCTTCCCCTCAGGGCGTTGACATAGTAATGTCAAAGAGATTCATCAGAATAATCAGACTGTTACATTTTATATTAAGGCTGACCCGCTTTGTCTGAGTGTGGGTCACGATATGCAGAGAAAATGGAATCATTATGAGTAATACAATCTGGACACCGGCATCTTGGAGAGAATCAACCGCGCGACAAATGCCGACTTATCCGGATCAGGATGCGCTACATCGCACGGAGCAAGAATTGGCAGGGTTGCCACCTTTGGTTTTCGCTGGTGAAGCTCGTCAGCTACAGGCAGAGTTAGCGGAAGTCGCAGCGGGTCGTGCATTTTTGCTACAAGGTGGTGACTGTGCTGAGAGTTTTAATGAGTTTTCAGCCAATCATATTCGCGATACCTTTATGGTGTTGTTGCAGATGGCGGTGGTGCTGACTTTTGGCGGCCAAAGCCCAGTGGTTAAAGTGGGTCGTATGGCGGGACAGTTTGCTAAGCCCCGTTCTTCTGATACAGAGACATTTGATGGTGTAACGCTGCCCTCTTATCGTGGTGATATTATTAATGATAATGCGTTCACCGAAGCGGCCCGTGTACCTGATCCTGCCCGTATGGTGAAGGCGTATAACCAAGCGGCTTCAACGCTGAATTTACTTAGAGCTTTCTCCCGTGGTGGTATGGCGGACCTGCATAAGGTTCACCAGTGGAATCGTGATTTTGTGAGTAAGAGTCCTGCCTCAGAGCGCTACCATGATCTAGCTGAGCGCATTGATGAAACGTTGGCCTTTATGCAGGCCTGCGGTATTAATCCTCAGAATACCCCAAGCATTAATGAAACGCGCTTTTATACCGCCCATGAAGCACTACTGCTGCCCTATGAGCAGGCGTTGACGCGTCAGGATAGCTTAAGTGGTGATTGGTATGGTTGTTCTGCTCATATGTTATGGATTGGGGATCGTACCCGTCAGTTAGATGGTGCCCATGTGGAATACTGCCGTGGCGTGAAGAATCCGATCGGTGTTAAGGCTGGCCCAACGACAGACCCTGATGACTTGATTCGTTTGTTAGATGCCATCAACCCTAATAATGAAGCAGGCCGTATGAATGTGATCGTGCGTATGGGAGCCAATAATATTGGTGAGCATCTGCCGGCATTGATTCGCAAGGTAAAAGCAGAAGGTCGTAACGTGGTTTGGAGCAGTGATCCAATGCACGGTAATACCATTAAGGCTTCAACCGGTTATAAAACCCGTGATGTAGACTCTGTGCTAGGTGAAGTGAGCGGTTTCTTCGCGATCCATAAAGCCGAGGGAACCCATGCCGGCGGCGTGCATCTTGAGATGACTGGTCGTAATGTAACAGAGTGCATTGGCGGACGCTTTAAGATCAGTGAAGATGACTTAGGTGATCGTTATCATACGTTCTGTGATCCGCGTTTGAATGCGGATCAGTCTCTTGAACTGGCCTTTTTAATAGCAGATAGCTTAAAAGCAGCCCGTTAATTGTTTACAGGCTCCAGCGCTGGAGCCGTAAGCGAACGGTATAAGCATAAGCTAGCCAATAGTCGCGAGGTGATGGATTCACCTCGCTTTTTTTTCTACTTCTCAGTAAAGTGTTTCTTCCTGTGTAATGGTCAGAGCCTTGGTCTTGCATCCCTATGCCCAAGGATTTCTTATAATGGACCTACGCTACCGCTACCAAACCTATGAGTTTGGCCTGCAAGATATTCACCTACGTACACTACGTGATAATCAACAGTTCTCTGATCCAGAGGGTATTGCTGAGGCTTTAGGCATCTCGTCTGCATCTTGGCCGCTGTTTGGTATTGTATGGCCTTCAGGGCAAGTTTTAGCGCACTTTATGTCAAGTTTTGATGTGGACAGTAAACGTATTCTTGAGGTCGGTTGTGGTATCGGTCTAACCAGTTTGATGTTAAATCAGCGAGACGCTGATATTACCGCCACCGATTACCATCCTAATGCCGGTGCTTTTCTGGCGACGAACGCCCTGTTAAATAAAGGTGCGGTGATCCCTTTTATACGAACAGGGTGGGAAGATGCGGATTCAGGCATGGGGGATTTTGATCTTATTGTCGGCAGTGATCTCCTGTATGAGCGTGAGCACGTTGCCTTGCTCGCGAGTTTTATTGAGCAACATGCCCTACAGAAATGCCAAGTTGTACTGGTTGATCCTGGGCGGGGGCATCATGCCCGTTTTAGTAAGCGCATGGTGGCGCTTGGCTTTGAACACCAACAGCATAAACCCGCTGAAACAGAGTATTTGGATAAGCCTTTTAAAGGGCAGATCCTTCAATACCAACGGGGTTAGTTGAACGAGCTGAATAATCAGACATAGACTGTAAAACTAGACGTCAATCATCGTCAATCATCGTCAATCATCCGAGTGTAATCCGAGTGTAAAAGCCCGCACAGATCTGTTTTTCAGCTAGCTGCGGGCTTTAATCTATGGGCTGAATGAGGGTCTACCAGTCGATGCCTTTTTGAGCTTTGATACCGGCGTTGAAGGCGTGTTTTTCATCACGGATTTCAGATACGGTATCCGCATAAGCTTGTAGATCACGATGAGCCGCCCGCCCCGTCAAAATAACCGACTGATTTTCGGGTCGGCTTTTTAAGGCCGCCAATACTTCTTCGATCTCTAGGTAGCCGTATTTCAGCATGTAGGTGATCTCATCCAGTACAACAAGATGGATGCTAGCATCCTGAAGCATCGGGAGTGTTTGCTCCCAAGCGGCTCGACACGCTTTACGGTCTAGCTCACGATCTTGAGTTTCCCAAGTAAAGCCGGTGCCCATCACATGAATACTTAGATTTGGGTTGCTTTCAAAGACATCCCGCTCGCCACAATCCCATGTACCCTTGATAAACTGAGTGACGGCCACTTTGTAGCCATAACCTAAGCTACGCGCTACCGTGCCCCAAGCGGAGGTTGTTTTGCCTTTACCGTTGCCGGTAATAACAATGACGATGCCGCGCTCTTCTGTTGCTTTGGCAACTTTGGCATCAACCAGTTCTTTACGTTTTTGCATCGCCTTTTTATGGCGGGTATCACGGTCAGTCATGGAAGCTCCGGTTACTTTCGATAGTAGTGAATAGTCGTAAAAAAAGGTAATGAAAAGCCGCTTTTAAAAAACGGCTATTAATAACCTGCATTAGAAACGATAGCGTACAGAACCAAATACAGTTCTATCAGCAGTAGCATAGCCTTTTTTACTGACATACTCTTTGTCGGTTAGATTTTTTACGCTAGCAGATAGCTGCAGCTGCGGGTTGATCTGGTACTGGCCATCAATATTCAGCAGGGTATAAGCGGAAAGCTTATCGGTATTGGCCGCGTCAGTATAGCGAGTTCCCGTGTACTGGGTATCAAAACCAAGAGTAAGCTTGTTGATCTGCTGGGTGATACGTAGGTTGGCTGTCTTCTGAGCACGGTAGATTAGCACCTTACCTGTGCTTTTATCTTCTGGCTCCATCAAGTCCGCGTTGAACAAGATATGGGTTGCACCCACGCTTGCTTGAGCAGAAAGCTCGATGCCTTTGATCTCTACGCTGTTGATATTACTGGGCTGCCATTTGCTAGGGTCTTGCTCGGTTGGTGCCCAAGCGATCATATCATCAACTTCTGTTTGGTAAAGGCTTAAGCCAAGCTGTAAACCGTTGTCGTCTGCATAATTGGCGCTTAGGCTCGCAGTGTTTGATTCTTCAGGATCTAGCTCAGTATTACCAGAATCTGGCCAATACATATCGTTAAAGGTAGGGGCTTTAAATGCTTTGGCAAAGTTACCGCTAAGGCTGATGCGTTCGCTAAGATTGATCGTGTTTTCAAAGCCATAGGTGGTAAAACTACCAAAGGCTTCATTGTCATCAACACGAACCGATAGTGCTGTTTTAGACCCTTGTTGGTTGCTTTCTAGCAGGGCAAAAATGGCTTTATTGTCACGAGATTTCTCTTTGAAACCATCAACGCCGGAGCCGGAAACATCATCTTTTTTGTAATCAAAACCATTGATAAAGGTGATGTTGTTATCCAGCGCTAAGTGGCCTTGCAGCCCAAGACTTACCGTGTCAGTAACAAATTTACTGGCTTTCTCGCCCTGTTCAAAACGCTGAAGGCTGTCTTGGTATACGCTGGCGCTGGTGTTAAGTGAGAATGACTCTGTGATCTGTGAATCAACACCGGCATAGACGGTGGTGTAATCGATTTCTGACTCACAATTATTATCCGACGCGCCATAAGGCCCGCAGTTATCCGAGTCGGTTTTGCCATCAATAACTTGCAAGCCTGCAGAGATGGTGTGCTGGTTTATTTTGTGTTCCGCATCCAGTTTAAGGGCGGTGTTCTCATAGCCGTCTTTATCGACACCCTGTGATGCTTTATCTGGCATAACATCGAAGCCATCCGTGCGGAAATGGCTAACATTAGCGGATATCTTGCTTTTACTGTTGCTCCATCCACCGCTCACCGAGGCTTGCTGAGTATTCATGCTGCCTATACCGGCTTCGATTTCAGCATAGTTTGCTTCTTGGGCGGGCTTCTTGGTGAAAATCTGTATCACACCAGCAATGGCACTAGAGCCGTACAGGCTAGAACGCGCTCCGCGAACGATCTCAATACGCTCAATCTGATCCACCGGAATATGCTGTAAACTGGCTTCCCCTAAAGTGGCACTACCTATCTGTACGCCATCCACCAGAATAAGCATTCTTTTCTGGCTTAAACCCCGTAGATAAAGTGTGCTGGATTGACCATAGCCACCGTTTGATGTGACTTGTAGGCCAGGGGTTAAAGCCACGGCTTCGGCAACACTCTTTGGCTGTTGTTGCTGGATATCATCTTTGCTAATAACGGTGACAGGGGTGCTGGTATCCGCTTGGGCTTGCTCGTACCGGCTGGCGGTAATCACAATAGACATTGGGTCGGCGGCGTAAGCGGTAGATGTCAGCGGTGCGATAGCAGCAGAAACCGCCGCTGATAAAATAATGTTCTTCATGATCAATAAAATCCTCAGGCGCAGTGGGAGCGTCGAGGAAGGGCGGGTATAACCGTTGTTTTATCCATAAGAACGAAGGAAAAACATGAGCTATACCGGTGTCGCCCTCCGCAACACCGTAAGTACTCGAGAGTCAGTAACAACTCCGAAGCGCTGTGAACTGGTAATCGGGCTTTTGCCTGTTTCGCTATCGGAAACAGCGGCTTACCGTTGCGGGGGCAGCGAAGGATTTTCACCTATCTTCCCCAGTTCAAAACGTAGGCGCATCATATAGTTATCTTTATCTGAGTCAAGCAAGGTATTTTCAGCTACCCATGAGCAGGCTTCATCACGATGACGCTGATTGCTTGTTAGGCGTGGAATTTGGCCGATGATACAATAGCCCTTTATGCAGCTTTGACTGCAATTCTGACAGCTTCAACAAAGGGTTCTCTATGCTCAGTTATCGCCACGCCTATCACGCCGGTAACCATGCCGATGTGATAAAGCATCTCACTATGGCTCTTATTTTTCAGGCGATGCATAAAAAAGCTAAGCCATTTGCTTATATTGATACCCACTCAGGCGGTGTTGATTATGATCTATTAAGCGATGAAGCGGTCAAAACCGGTGAAGCTTATCAGGGTATTCTTCGGGTAATGGATCATCCTGCTTTGCCTGCGCCGTATCGTGATTTACTGCATCAATATAACGGTTCTACGGACAATAATATTGCCTTATACCCAGGCTCCCCTGCTATTGGACACCACTTCCAGCGGGATGGCGACAAGCTGTACTTGATGGAGCTGCATAACAATGAAACCAGCACGTTAAAACGAAAAGCCTCTCGCTGGGCGGATACTGCAATTCACCATCGAGATGGCTTCGAGGGCTTACCCGCTATTGTGCCGCCCGAACCTCGTCGTGGACTGGTGCTTATGGACCCGTCTTATGAAATTAAAACCGATTACAATAAAGCCTATCAAAGCATTAATGCTGCCTATAAGCGCTGGCCAACGGGTATTTTCGCACTTTGGTATCCTGTTTTAATTGCGGATAAAAGCCAAATGATGCTGGATTCATTTGAGCGCAGCGGTATTCGTCGCATCTTGATGGCCGAAATCAGTCGGGACGCTCAGGAGGATGAATCTTTCGGCATGATCGGCAGCGGCATGATGATTATCAACCCGCCTTATCAGTTGGATGAGCAGTTAAGTGACTGTTTACCTGCGCTGGCTAAAGCGTTGCTGGGCGATACGGCGGTGGCTAATGTGCGTTGGTTGGTGGGCGAATAGATCAAGCTTGTCAGTGGCTGGTAGGAAGCGGCTGATAGGTGACGCATCAGTGATGCACCTGACACATAAAGAAGGATTTGGGTTGAATGCAAAAGCAGAAGAAAAAAGGATGGATTCGAACATTAATGAGGGTTTGGTATTGGATGCCGGTTTTATTAATCCTGTTGCTAACCCTATCCTTAGTGGCGCCATTTTATGTGTATTCGCGCTTTAACAGCCAGCAGCCTGTCGCTCGGGTAGAGTTTGAGTCGTTAGGGAATAATTGGTATCTGGCATCGGTCACGCGTTTTCCTGAGTGTACTACCGCCAGTTACCGGATTCATGGCGATCAATGGCAGTTGGATGCGGCTTTTGTTAAATGGAAAGGTATTGCCGTGCTGTTAGGGGCTGAATCAAGGGTGGTGTTGGATCGTTTGTCTGGGCGTTTTCGACAGATAGCGCAAGCCAAAGATCAAGAGCCTACGTTGCATGATCTTAAGCCTGATACCTGGTTTAACTTAAGCGAACCTGTTGTTGATGGCAGTGATAGTCTTTTTGTCGATAGCTATTTTGGTGCCTCGGTTTACCTTGATATACAAACGGATAAGAGTTTCTGGGTTTATAAAACAGAAGATGGATTGACCAGTAAAAGTCGACCTAGATCGCTAATAACCCAACAAGATGGCGTAATGACGCTGGTGATAGAGCAGGGCTGTGGCAATTCTGATCCATCGCTTGTGGAAGTTATCGCAAGGTATTGGAATGAACAACTTGTGATGATTAAGGCTTGGTTCTAGGGTTTTGTAATTCTGGGTTTTGTGGTTTTAGATTTTTTTGTAGCGCTTTGTTAGAAGCATAAAAAAACCCGGGCTAGCCCGGGTTTTTGCTGAGCTTAAAGCTCAACTCATCAAAAGCGGCTTATCTTACAGAGAAGCCAAAGCCTCATTCAGAGTTTTACTTGGGCGCATTACAGCTTCAACCTTGCTTAGGTCTGGGTGGTAGTAACCACCGATATCAGCAGGTGTGCCTTGTGCGGCAAGTAGTTCGGCAACAATTTGCTCTTCTTTCTCAGCCAGTAGCTTCGCAAGCGGTGCAAACTTAGCAGCAAGGCCGGCATCTTCAGTTTGAGCGGCAATTTCTTGTGCCCAGTACATCGCTAGATAGAAGTGGCTGCCACGGTTGTCCAGTTCACCCACTTTACGGGAAGGTGATTTGCCGTTCTCAAGTACTTGACCGGTCGCTTTATCAAGGCATTTAGCCAAAATAGTCGCTTGCGGGTTGCTGTTCTTGATGCCCATCTCTTCGATAGAAACCGCTAGGGCTAGGAATTCACCCAGAGAATCCCAGCGCAGATGGTTTTCTTGAAGAACCTGTTGAACGTGCTTAGGTGCAGAACCACCCGCGCCCGTTTCGTACATACCACCACCGGCCAGCATAGGCACAACGGATAGCATTTTAGCTGACGTACCCAGTTCCATAATTGGGAACAGATCCGTCAGGTAGTCACGCAGTACGTTACCGGTTACAGAGATCGTATCTTGGCCACGAATCATACGTTCCATAGAGAAACGGATCGCTTCGTTGTAAGACATGATGTGAATCTCAAGACCGTCAGTGTCGTGCTCTTTCAGATACTCTTCTACTTTTTTGGTCAGCTCAAGATCGTGGGCACGCTCTTGATCCAGCCAGAAAATAGCCGGTGTATCAGACTGACGTGAACGTGTTACGGCCAGTTTAACCCAGTCGCGGATTGCCGCGTCTTTGGTTTGGCAAGCACGCCAGATATCACCTTTCTCAACGTCATGCTGCATCAGAACCGTACCGTCTGCAGTCACGACGCGCATAACACCGTCTTCGGTGATTTCGAAGGTCTTGTCGTGAGAGCCGTATTCTTCCGCTTTCATCGCCATCAGACCAACGTTAGGCACAGAGCCCATTGTGGTCGGATCGAATGCACCGTTGGTTTTACAGAAGTTGATCACTTCTTGGTAAATACGGGCATAGGTAGACTCAGGCATAACCGCTTTAGTATCTTTCAGCTTGCCGTCACGACCCCACATCTGACCCGAGCTGCGGATCATTGCTGGCATAGAAGCATCAACAATAACGTCGCTTGGAATGTGCAGGTTGGTGATACCTTTAACGGAATCAACCATGGCCATTTCTGGGCGGTGTTCGTAGCAAGCGTGGATCGCTTCTTCAATCTCATCTTGCTGAGACTGAGGTAGCGCTTTGATCTTCTCGTAAACGTTGTTCATACCGTTGTTTGGATTAACGCCCAGTTCTTCGAACAGGTCGGCATATTTTTCAAACACTTCACGATAGAAAACACGGACAGCGTGGCCGAATACGATCGGGTGAGAGACTTTCATCATGGTCGCTTTAACGTGCAGAGACCACATAACACCTGCTTCTTTACAATCTTGCAGGGTCTCTTCAAAGAAAGCGTCCAGCGCTTTAGCGCTCATGAACATGCCGTCCAGAACTTCGCCTTTCAACAGGGCCAGTTCTTTTTTCAGCTCAACATCGCCATTTTTATTAACAAACTCAATGCGCACATCACCAGCATCAGCCATGGTGATAGACTTTTCGCTGGAGAAGAAATCACCATCGCGCATGTAATCTGCGTGAGAGCGTGAAGACTTGCTCCATTTGCCCATGGAGTGAGGGAATTTACGAGCAAAGGCTTTAACAGCGGCAGGGGCACGACGGTCAGAGTTACCTTGACGCAGTACAGGGTTTACCGCACTACCTAGGATTTTCGAATAACGCGCTAGAGCATCTTTCTCTTCGTCGGTTTTTGCTTCTTCTGGCAGGTTAGGAATGTCATAACCTTGGCTTTGAAGTTCAGCAATGGCGGCGCGTAGCTGAGGTACAGAAGCGCTGATATTAGGTAGTTTAACGATATTGGCATTAGGGTCTTTAGTGAGTTCGCCCAGCTCTGCCAGAGTATCTTGTACGCGTTGCTCTTCTGTTAGTTTTTCAGGAAAGGACGCTAGAATACGTGCTGCAACTGAAATATCGCTTGTCTCAACCTTGATGTTCGCCGCTGAAGTAAAGGCACTAACGATAGGCAAAAGAGAGCCTGTCGCTAGAAACGGAGCTTCATCTGTGAGGGTATAAACGATTTTTTGCTCTGAATTTGATGTTGGAGTTGTCATTTTTATCCCTATAGTTATGGCGTGTAGCCAAAGACCTAACACTAGATGACTTGTGGTCACCTCAGATCTGAAGGAGTTTTATTCTGTCTGTTGGCGCTGAATTATACTAAAAAATAACGGCTTTTTATATGGTGTGGAATTACAACTTAAGGCTAGTAGGTGGATATTTTGCGTGGGTTTTGGAGTTTTTTTACACAACCGTCTCGGACTAATGTCTTTTTAAGCACCTGTTAAGCCGATTTGATGGGAGGGTGATCTTAATTTTTTCGACTGGAATATTGAGCCTGTATGGTAAACCTAAAATAGATTGTTGAGAAAACAACAATTTCACTCCTCTTGCCCAAGCCGCTCGTTGTATGATGAAGGTGTAAGGTATTAATGGGTATAAAAAAAGTCGCTACAAAAGCTAGAACTATAGGATGTTGAGAATAGAACTATAGGATATTGAGAGTAGAACTATAGGACGTTGAAAATAGGAAGTTAAAAACATGGTATATCGACGGCTTGTCGGGCTTGTTGCCCTTATCGCTGCCGGTTCGGTTTTTGCTGGGGAGTTAGAGCAGAAAACAGAACGGCTCTGTGAACGAATGGCGCAATGCACATGGAAGAACTTAGATGTCGATCATATGAGCGCTGATATGGAGCAGACGATAACGTCAAGTCTTGATGGTTTGTGTCTCTCAGTCAAAAAAAGTGTTGATCCACTTCGTGCTCAAAATGCTCAGAATCAAGCGAAGCTCTGTATCGACAGTATGCTGGCGCTTGATTGTGATGCATTAATTTATAATGAAGTACAAACTCCCGCCTGTTCAACGCTTAAGACGCGTCTTTCTGCACCGTAAGAATATTTTACAAGGGCAGACATTGGCTTAGAACAAGATGCTACTCAAATATTCCCCAGTCCCACTGGTCTTTTATGGGTATATTTAAAGAAACGTTTTTACTGGGAATAGGTTGTTCGTAAGTCTCTTCTTCAAAGAGTGCAAATGCATATTCTGCTGTTAAAGGAGCCGGTGCTGCGGTTTCGCTGGCGGTAAATGCAATTTCATTAGGCTTCACTGGCTGAATGCCTGCTTCGGTGGCCAGTAATGCCTCACCACTTTGGACTTTAAGATAGCTGCCCGATTGAACGGCTGTGCCGGTTTGCTCTGCTTTTAAGGCGGCATCTGGATCAGATAAATAAAAGGCAACTAAATCTGTGCCACGGATACCCACGGTTGCGATAGGCGTGTTCAGTACAAAGCTCTTCTTATTTGCTTGCCCGATGGCACCGGTAATTGATCGCAAACCACCTTTTAACAGCGTAGTGCTGACTCGGTCAGTGCTCTTTTTCTGATAGACATACTCATTGATCTTTATTTCACTGTTCGGACGTATGGCGAAATAGCCACCATCAACCATATCCAACTGTAGGCTACTGGCTGTTGCTGTCGTTATGATATCCCCTTGATAGATATTGCCGCCTTTAATCGTTTGCCGATAAAGGTCATCGGTGGAGATAACGATGACTTTGCCATGAACAAACAGCACTTTACCAACGGGTTCTTTACCCGATAAATGGCTTTCAATGGGGATAAGGCTATTGGGGCGCACGCTGAAGGTACTACCGTCTTTCATTTTTAGCAGGGCATGGCCGTTATAACCTGTTACCACTTGATCGCCAGATGTTAGCGGCATACTCACATCAAGGTGACGAGATTCTTTGGCACCATTAAGAACTTTAACGTTACCGCTAAAGCTGGACACTTTTGCAATAGGGGCTGATATGGCCGAGGTGATCTCGTTAACTGCGGTCTCTTCTGAACGGATTGTAGACTCTGTACTAACGGAGGTACTTGCGCTAACTGGAGAGAGCAGAAAAAGGCTTGCTAACATTAACAGACAGCAAAAAGTAAACGTCAATGGTGACCGTGATGAAAAATATGCTGATGTTGATACTGCTAAACTCATGTAAGACGACCCGCTGTTAAATTTGCTAATGGCTTCTGGTTTAATAATAACGTATTCCTTTAAAAATTGTTTTTAAATATATGTTAAAAAATGTTTGAGCGATCATTGATGCATAGGACGTACCGCTTTGAGAAACACTATGAAGATAGCCCTGTATGGTCATTCTTGCACCATTTCTTCGGAGGAGGAGGCTTTGGCGATGGATCATGATTTGAATATAGATCATGATTTAAATATAGATCGTGTTTTGCCGGTTGATCATGCTATTGATGATTCCAGTCATCAAGTGGTCGTGACGGCGGTGTCGCGATTAAGCTCAGCCTCAGCCTGTGCCCAAGAGCTTGCTGAGGCTTTTGCCGATAGTCGACTTAAATGGCTGCTATTTTTTTGCTCAGCCCAGCAGGATGTTGAAGAGCTGGCTACAGCGTTAGAGCGACTGCTACCCGATCGCTCAATTATTGGTTGCACCAGTGCCGGAGAATTAAGCCCTATGGGTTACTGCCAAGGCAGTGTCGCAGCGGCAGCTTTTCCTGATGATAGCTTCCATATTGAAACAGCGCTGATTGAGCAGTTGGATCACTTTGACTTTACCGAGGCCCAGCGACAAGTTGGCCAGATGCTTGAATCGTGTCAGCAGCAGCAAAAAGCGCCTCTTAAAGGGCACACTTTTTTACTGACGTTACTGGATGGCATGTCGGAACATGAAGAGGTGGTTCTCAACACGCTCAATGCTGTACTGGGTAGTATTCCTATGCTTGGAGGCTCTGCCGGTGATGACCTTGCTTTTGGCCATACTCAGGTTGTCTATCAAGGCAAAGCCTATCAAAATGCGGCGGTATTGATGATGGTTAATACCGATTGCTCCTTTATGCTATTTTCGCAAAAACATGCGGAAGATACCGATGAATTATTTGTAGCCACTAAGGTCGATAGCGAGCATCGAAGAGTTTACGAACTTAATGCCGAGCCTGCGGCAGAGGCCTATGCTCGATCAATCGGTGTTCATTTAAATGCATTAACACCAGAGATCTTTGCCCAACATACTTTAAGTGTTCGTATCGCGGGTGAAAGTTTTGTACGGGCGGTACAGCAGGCTAACGACGATGGTAGTTTGAGCTTTTACTGTGCGGTAGAGCGGGGGATTGTACTGCGCCGTAATCGGCATCTTAATATTCCTGATGCCTTGGATGTTTTATTAGAGCGCATTGATGCTGGGCTGGGTGAACAGCAGGTTATTCTGGGTTTTGACTGTATTTTTCGCCAGCTGGAGTTGGGGGCGTTAAATGCTTTAGATACGGTTTCTCAGCGTTTATCGAAGCGACCTATCGTTGGTTTTAATACCTACGGCGAACATATGAACGGGATCCATTTGAATGCGACGTTTACTGGCGTGGCTATTGGACGACCTAAGGGGGCGCTATGACGGATTTATTAACGCCTACTTTGGACAAAGATCAAGAGCTGATACAGCTACGCCAAGAGCGAGATGCTTTAGCCCTTGAAAATAACCGGCTGAAACAGATCAACCTAGCGTTGATTGATCGGGTTGAAGCGGCCCCTGATGTTGGCGGGCGAGCCTACGCGGCCTTTGAAAACTCCGCCTTATTAGCGGAACAGGTACGAGAGCGCACGGCGGCGTTAAATACTGCATTGGCAGAATTAAGAGACAGCAATCAGGCTCTCAAGCAAGCACATATCGATATTGAAACCTTGCATAACCGCCTTATGGATGCGATCGAAGGTATGAATGATGCCTTTGTGCTTTTCGATAGCCAGCGCTGCATGGTGTTGTGTAACAGCCGATATCGTGAAATTTGGCAGCGTTATGGCCTTCCGGTTAAGCCTGGTACAACACTCAGCCAGATTAATTATTTTGGTCGTCAAGTGCTGCTTGATGACGCGACGACCCAAGAGGAACTGCAGCTCTATCAGCAAGCTTATGGCAAAGTGATAAGGCTACGGGATGGCCGATGGATGCAGGTGAATCAACGAGAAATGTCCACCGGAGATTTATCGGTGCTCTATACCGATATTACTGAATTAAAAGCGATTGAAACAAAGCGTCGAGAAGCGGCTTTGGCGGAAAAATCGTTGATACTACAAAGTACTCTGGAGAACTTGTCTCAGGGTGTGATTCTAATTAGTGACCAAGGCGTACCAGAGGTATGGAATAGTCGTCTTATTGAGCTAACCGGTGTTAGTGAACGCCAACTGGCTCAAGGGGATCACTTTAGTGAGATTTTAGATCGCAGCTTAGATGTCGCTCTTACCCCTTGGCCGCGACTTGAAGATGCCAGCAATCTCTTCGAGATTCACTTGGTTGATGGCACTGTTTTTGAAATAAGGCAGAAGCCTCGGCCTGAGGGTGGGCGAGTGATGACCTTTACTGATATTACCGAGCGCAGCCGCTTTGCGACGGCTCTTCAGCAAAGTGAGCAAAAGATGCGCCTTATCACTGATGCCTTACCGGCGATGATCTGTTATGTGAACGCTGATCTTGAATTCGAATTTACCAATAAAACCTATCAAAAATGGCACGGTAAACATCGTGATCTGCTGCTAGGGCGTAAGCTGAATCAGGTTTACTCTGAAGATCAACTTAAGCGGCTAGAGCATTATGTTAAAACGGTTATACAGGGAGAGTCTGTTGCTTTTGAGGTAAAAGAAGCTAACCATCAAGGCGAAAGTCGTTATCTACGCAAAACCTATGTGCCGCATATGAGTAAGCCACATATGGGCAATAAGAAAGAAGCGTTAGGTTTTTTTGTACTCACTCAAGATATTACCGATGCGCGTCTTACCGCCCAGGCGTTGCGTGATGCGAATATTCTATTAGAGCAGCGGGTTGAAGCACGTACATCGGAATTGTTAGAGGCTAAAAAGCAGGCGGAAGAGGCTAATTTGTCGAAAACAAAATTCCTAGCCGCGATCAGTCATGATCTGCTTCAACCGATGAATGCTGCTCGTTTATTTAACAGTGCATTGGCGGAGTATCCCTTGGAACCGTCGGCCAAACAGCTGGTTGATTCTACGGCGTCGTCGCTTAATGATGTTGAAGGATTAACAGGGGCGTTAGTTGATATTTCAAAGCTGGATGCAGGGGTTGTGGAGCCTCAAATTTCGGCCTTCAACATTGATGCGTTACTGCAAAATCTTTGCCATGAATACCAAGAGCAAGCTGCCTGCCAACAGCAGCGGTTCCGCTCAAGAATAGGCAGCTGCGCGGTGAGTTCTGATTCTCAACTTCTTGGTCGAATTTTACGTAATTTCTTAACCAATGCCACACGTTATACCGAATCCGGTGGGCAGATTATGCTGGCTACCCGTAAACGAGGATGCTATTTGAGCATTGAAATTTGGGATACCGGAGATGGCATTGAAGCGGAGAAAATGAGTGAGATTTTTCGGGAATTTAGCCGTTTAAAACGCCGTCCGTCACCGAATGATCAAGGCTTAGGCTTGGGGTTGGCGATTGTTGATAAAATTGCACGGGTTTTGGATCACCGGATTAGGGTGCGATCTAGGCTAGGTCGAGGCTCGATGTTTGCTGTTGAAGTCCCTCTTGCGGATGCGGCGACATTGCCTCTGGCCCCTCAAACGATAACGGATATTTCACACAGCCCCCTGCAGAATTATCCCATCTTAGTTCTGGATAATGATCCCGCTATTTGTGCGGGCATGGAGCGTTTATTAGATGGCTGGGGAATGGATGTGATGACGGCACTTAACCGACAGGAGGCCTGGGTCTTGTTGGATGATGGTTTTATGCCGGATCTGTTGTTGGTGGATTATCATCTGGATAATGATGAAATTGGTGTTGATATTGCCCAAGAAATTAACCAGCGTCTTGAGCAGCCGATTCCTGTAATTGTCATTACGGCTAATTACTCCAAAGCGCTGAATACCGAGATCCAATCAATGCATTATCAGCGGATTAATAAACCGATAAAACCGATGAAGCTAAGAATGCTAATGGCTCAGCTATTGAGACATTAAGTTCTGTTATTAAGCACTGTTATAAGTGCTGTCACTAAGTTGTCAGTAAGCGTTCAAGTTACTGTCATTGTTCAGGAGCATGATGGAGCCTAAATATCACCGGAGTGTTAACCCATGAGCCCTTTTCTACGTTCGACAATGATTGTTAACTGGGATCACCCCGAGGTTTTAGCGCTAGCCAGCTACCTTTCTAAGCAGAGCGATCATCCCTTGGGGTTGATAACGCGTACTTTTGAGTGGGTACGTGATCGGATTGAACATAGCTGGGAGTATCAAAAAGAAGCTGTTCCGCTGAAGGCCTCCGATGTGTTGATGAATAAGCACGGTTGCTGTTTTGCTAAAAGTCATTTGTTGGCGGCCCTGCTACGTGCAAATGGCATCTCAACGGGTTTTGCTTATCAGCGTGTGCCCAATGAATGGGGGGCATCGAATGTCTGCCTTCATGGTTTTAATACGGTTTATGTGGCTCATTCGGGTTGGTATGATCTTGATGCCAGAGGCTGTAAGCAGGGAGCTCGCACTTTTTTTGACCCACCGAACCAAAGCCTGACGCATCCCGATGGTGAACGTTTAAAAGGGATATGGCCCAATCCACTGAGTTGCGTGGTTGACGCTCTTGTTCATTCAACCCATGTTCGAGAGCTGTATTTAAATCTGCCTGATGGCAATGGCATCATAGATAGAGATCCCTCTTTTGATCTGGCAACGTGCCGTATAAAAGGTAAATCTCGTCCGGCGGCCTAGTTTTGGTTGGCGGCCTAGTGGTTATTGTGTGGTCTTTTCGTTCTGGGGAGATTCTTCGCTTTCTTTGGCGTTGCTCTCTTTTGACAAGATAACTCGGTTTCGGCCACCTGTTTTTGCTTCATAGAGCGCTTTGTCTGCCTGTGACAGTAACGTGTCGATCTCATCGGTAGGCTCCCGTACAACTTGAACGCCTAAGCTGACGGTAATAGCTGGTACGGTGCTGCTGTCGCTGGAGTTTTCCGCAATCTTTTTGCGAATGCTCTCGCTGAAATTGACCGCCTGTTGCGCGTTCATCTCCGGCAGTATTAGTGCAAACTCCTCGCCCCCTAAGCGGCCTATGATGGCATTCTCTGGTAAGCTGGCTTGTATCCATTTTGTCGTCAATTGCAAGGTGTCATCGCCAACGGCATGGCCGTACTGGTCATTCACTTTTTTAAAGTGGTCTATGTCGAGCATTACAATGGCCATTTGCAGATTTTGGCGATGGACCTTGGATAATGCTTTTTGTGCCAGTTCCATGAAATAGCCCCGATTGGCACAGCCGGTTAGGGAGTCTCGGGTTGCCATAGTATGCAGCTTATTCAAAGTAGTACTTAGATTAGCGACGGCCTGATGAATGTTGTTTAACTCTTGGTACCGGGCAGGGGCAGGGCTAAAGGCTTTACCCTGCTCCAAAGCAAGCAGTGCTTTACTTGCTTCCGTAACAGGGGTAATTAGGTGTTTGTAGAGGCTGTAACCGATAATAACGATAACGACTAAGAGCAATGACATACCCGTACCCGCGACCACTAAGATCATATTATTGGTGGCGGTGATCTGCTGCATATTCTTTTCTTGCAGGCTGGTGGCGTCACTAATGATTTTATTCTGCAGCTCAAACAATTCCTGTTTATATTCACTCCAACGTACCTGTAGGCTTTTATCGAGCAATAACAGGTTTCGCTGTTCAATGTCGCTCAACCGTTCAAATTGGCTGCTAAGAAGTATTTGGCGGGTACGGCGCACTTCCCTCAGTAATTCAAAGGCTGCACGGACCGTTTCTTTGGCGACAGGGCTAAAATGAAACGATGGCTGGAATGCCAATACCTGTGCGGCTAAGGCATTCTTGCGGATAAGTGTCACGTTGCCACCATAGAGCACAAGATCGCCCATGCGTTCAAGGCGCTCAAGGTTGATGGCGGCCCTTTGGTGCTCATGGATGGCTGGCAGAAGATGCTCTTGGCTGTCTTCTGTTAAAGCAAGGCTGGCGCTATGCATCGTCAATACGACAGCGGCGGTTGAAATAACAAACACGACTAATAGTATCGTCAGTCGCAACAGCAGCTTTTTGATACGAGGACGTACAGGGTCTGAATGTGACATATTAATAGACATTAAAAGGGAAGTATTTGAGGATTAAAACCCGTAACTCACCGGAGGAAACGAGAGATTGAATGGCTTTATCTATTTTATCTTTTAGTTCTGGTTGCGTTTTAGATATCCCAATATGAACATCGCCGGTAAGGCTCTTTGCGTCTATGGGTTCGCCAATAAAGTCCAGGTGGGTGTTTTCAGGACGTTGCAAAAAATTAAGTGCAAATAATGTTGGCAGCAAAATATAGTCAACTTCGCCTTTTTCAAGCGCCTGCATACCTTTAGCAATAGTATCAACACTAACAACTTGAGCCGCAGAGTGTTGGTGTAAATATCGCCATTGAGCGGATGAGTGTGCTGCCGCTATGGTCGCTTCGTTTTGTTGTAGTAGTACCATAGGATCTTCGAAGCTGTCTTTGCTTAGGCCAACTAAGCTGGTGGTAGAACGGTAATATTTCTCACTAAAGTTAATACGCGCAGCGCGTTCCGGTGTCCAAAGGAAATTACTGGGTGCAAACTGAACAAGGCCTTGTTCTAGTGCAGGAATAATCTCAGGAAAGGGCATGGGTGAAAACTCGCAGAGTGTTTGCATTTTCTCACAAATAGCCCGAGCAACATCCGCGTTATAGCCTTGAATTTCTCCATTGGCATCTTTGTAATTGAAGGGTGGGAAGGAGGTCGATATACCGATCTTAATCGGGGCTTTTTCTAGAGGTGAGGCAGCAATAACAGGCAAAAACAGCGCAGGTATAACCATGATGGTGAGCAAAAGCATTTTTGATAAGGCTGAAAAATTAAAGGTCATTAGGCATAGCTCAAGCTAGTAAGTATTAAAGGGAAAATATTTATTGTTGAGATGATTGTAGCTGCCATCAATTAATAGATCTGTAAGTGCCTTGTCTACTTGATCTTTTAGGCTGGGTTTTTGCTGGTGAATCGCTACCGCAATATCACCGGATAGCTTGGGGTTATCTAGGGGTTCACCGATAAGGTCAAATCGACCACTGTTATCATTGGAGAGAAAGCCCAATTGAACAATTGAGGGCGCAAGCACTTGATCCACCCGATTTTCCTTTAAAGCCTGATACATCTCTTTATTCTGGTCAAAGGCTACAACTTTAATGCTGGAGTTAAAGTTTTGACGAAGAAAATGCTCTTGAACGGAACGCTTTATAACGGCAACGTGAATAGGTCTATATTTAGGCTGCTTATCAGGCACCCCTACATAGCTGGAGACAGAACGCATATAGCGCTGCGAAAACAGTAGTGTTTTTTTACGGTTGTCGGTCACTAAAATGCTAGATAACGCCATATCTAAATGACCGAGACGTACACCCTCTATGTTTTTGGCAAAAGTCTGTATAACGAACTGGCACTGGTGCTCAAGTTTTGAGCAAATCTGCTGAGCTAACTCCGCTTCAAAGCCTCTCAATCGTTGCTTCTCATCGTAGTATCCCAGCAAAGGAGAATCAATAATGCCAACTAACAAGGGTGCACACCAAGCTTGAGATACGGTGATAACCACTAATGCTAAACCCGTGACGAGCCTTGTTATTAAAGTAGGCTTTTTCATTATCATGCTCTCCAATGTAAAGCCTATCAGTATCAAATCCGTTGATACGATTTCTATTGATATCAGGTACGGTTCAGCTGGCAACTCTGGATACAGTCTTTTATATAGCTGAATATAGTCTTGTGACTAAATGGTCTTCTAGGAGAAAGACCATTCAAAAAAAGCGGCGATATTAGCTGCGCCGCCTTTTTTGTAACAGCTTGCATGTTACCTAGGGCAAACCCAAAAGAATAGAGGGTTTTTACTAGTTTTAGGTGCTGGTTTTAGGTTCTTTGGTTATAAGTATTAAGCATTTTGATTATTAAGAACTCTTAGCAACCATTGTAGAGGGTGTGGAACATGCTGGTCATCCAAGCGTTTTACTTGGCTGCGGCATGAGTAGCCTGTGGCGACTAACCTCCCCTGCTTTTCGGTGTCATTAATGATGCCCGACCAGCTTTGGCTATAGATCGTTTTTGAGGTATCCAAGTTAGCGGTTTCGTGGCCAAAGGTACCGGACATTCCGCAACAACCGCTGGCTTGTAGCGTGAGTTTGAAACCTAGAGCGGCATAAACCTGTTGCCACATTTTAATAGTCGCCGCGGCATTGGTTTTCTCCGTGCAGTGAGCAAGAAGGAAAACCTCTTGGCTGGCCTCTTGCTGATCATGCTGCCCATGTGTTTCAAGGGTTGCGATTTGAGATACTAACCATTCCTGTAACAGTAACACATCCGGTGCATCGCCTTCTGGCAGGGCTTTGGTGTACTCCTGACGGTACGTCAGCGTCATGGAAGGGTCGATGCCCACAAGAGGCACTCCGGTTTCACTTAGGGCCCGTAGCATCTCAGAATTATCCGCAGCGGCACGACCAAACTGATTCATCATACCGTGAACATGCAGAGGCTTACCGTTGGGTTTGAACGGGGCAATAAAGACTCGGAAGCCCAAACGTGTCAGCAGATCCATAATGTCCAGCACTAGGCGGGTTTCAAAGAAGCTGGTAAAGGCATCTTGAACAAGGACAACCGTTTTATCTTTTTGCTCGGCAGGTAAGCGGGCTAGCGCTTCGGGAGATGCCCAAGCGACACCATATCGAGCCAGTTCTTTGGCGATGTTTTCTTTGCAAATCAGTGGGCTGTCTACCATGCCTGCGTATTTAGCCATTAGTGCTTTTACAAAACCGACCTTCATCGGTAGGTTGTACAGGCTGGGGACTTTGGCGGCATAGGGGATAATGTATTCAAGTGTACCGACAAAATAATCTTTAAGAGGACGCAGGTAGCGGCCGTGATAAAGCTCTAAGAACTTAGAGCGAAATTCTGGTACGTTAACCTTAATAGGGCATTGGCCGACACAGGATTTACAGGCTAAACAACCGGCCATGGCCTGATAGACTTCATGGCTATAATCTTGGTTTTCTACGCCACCTTTACGCTTAGCGAGGGTATTCTTCAGCCGAGGAATAAAGCTGCCAACAAAATTAGAGCCGCGTACATTTTGGGCTTCTTTTTGCAGATCGGCTCCGGCGGCTTCCTGCAAGCGTAGCCATTCACGAATTAAAGACGCGCGGCCTTTTGGTGATTGAGTACGCTCTCGGGTCGCTTTCCAGGAAGGGCACATGGCATCGTTGAGGTCATAGTTGTAGCAAGCACCGTTACCGTTGCAATACATCGCGGCACTAAACTCATGACGAGTTGCCTCGGTGATCTGTCGGTCATGTTGGCCGCGGGTGGCGACACCGTCAATTTTTAGTAGCTCAGCCCCTGATTGAGCGGGTGTGGCTATTTTGCCAGGGTTTAGCTGGTTACGAGGGTCAAAGACCGCTTTTACTTCTTGAATAAAAGGGTATAGTTCACCAAAGAACTCCGGTGCATATTCCGAACGCACCCCTTTACCGTGCTCACCCCAAACGAGCCCTTTGTATTTTTGCGTTAGTGCGACAACCGCATCGGTAATGGTGCGGATAAGGGGCTCTTGCTCTGGGTCTTTCATATCAATGGCTGGGCGCACATGAAGCACCCCCGCATCGACATGGCCGAACATGCCGTATGCAAGATCATGGCTGTCTAGGAGCTCTCGGAACTCCATAATGTAATCGGCCAGATTTTCTGGTGGCACGGCGGTATCTTCAACGAAGGGAATGGGGCGTTTTTCGCCATCGGCATTACCGAGAAGCCCTACCGCTTTTTTACGCATCCCCCAAATTTTACCGATCTCACCAGCACCTCTGGCAATGGTATAAGCAAAACTTTTACCTTTACCGGCTAAGGGCGATTGGGCGATTTCATCAAGGTGAGCGGTTAGTTTGTTAACCTTGGCATTTAATTCTGCTTCATCATCACCGGTATATTCGACCAGATTGATACCGGCAATCGATTTATCACCTTGGCCTGCAGGGAAGTAGTCTTGCACGGTATCCCAAACAATATCGCCCATGGCAAGATTAAGCACCTTGGAATCCACAGTTTCGATGGATGTTGGGTTCCACAGGGTTAATTCTTTTGCGTCACGCAGGGCATCATTAAAGCTGGTGTACTGGATATTAACCAGTGCGGAATATTTAGGAATAGGCAGTACATTTAGTTTTGCTTCACTGATAAAGGCTAGGCTGCCCTCTGCCCCGCAGAGTAGAGCGTTAAGATTAAACTGGCCGTTTTCATCTCGAATATGGGCAAGGTCATAACCGGTTAAGCAGCGGTTAAGTTTGGGAAACTTAGCTTCGATTAGCGCCGCCTGCTCGCTGAAAATTTGATCGGCTAAACGGTGAACATCACCAACGCGGTCGTCTCTTTGTTTGATCTGGGCTAATTGCTCATCGCTGATCGGCTGAGAGTGCCAGAGCGTGCCGTCGAGTAATACCGAGGTTAGCTCAAGTACGTGATCGCGAGTTTTGCCGTATAGCACGGAGCCTTGGCCGCTGGCATCGGTATTGATCATGCCGCCAAGGGTGGCTCGGTTGCTGGTGGATAGCTCTGGCGCAAAAAACAGGCCGTGCTCTTTTAAAGCTTTATTCAACTGGTCTTTAACCACGCCGGTTTGAACCCGCACCCAGCGCTCTTCAACATTAATCTCCAAAATTTGATTCATATGCTTGGAGATATCAACGACCAAGCCATCAGTGAGTGATTGGCCGTTTGTTCCTGTGCCACCCCCGCGCGGGCTTAAGGTAATCTGCTCAAAGCCAGGCTGGTTGCTTAAACGTGCAATAAGCTCAAGATCAGCTTGATGCTTAGGGTAAAGCACCGCTTGCGGTAATAGTTGATAAATAGAGTTGTCTGTTGATAGAACCACACGATTGGCATAATCAGGGTTCAGGTCACCCTGAAAGCCCTCTGATTTTAGCGCCTCAATAAAGCGTAGATACTCTTCTTTTATCGGTGAAAGAGTCTTCTTAATAGACGACGATTTAACAGACAAGGATGCTGGCTGTTTCTCTGCGGGGTTAGCGTTAACCGTTGGAGTTGCGGCATCAGTATATGAGGTGCCTGTACATGCGTCTGTATATAAAGTGGTATCGGCCAGTTGCTTAATCATCGGGGAACGGTGCCTGCCTGAAAATAGGTTACGTCGGGCGTAAAAAACGCTTAACTCAATTCTAGGCGCTATTATGGATGCTTGTAGGCCAGTGTTAAAGGGGAATGCCGTATTAACCGCTGATATTCGCTACAGACCGACGCTACACCTTTTCTTGAAATAAGCCGCTTGGTCAAAAAATAGACAATTTAAGCGAGTGGGCCTTTTTTTGATTGCTACAGCTCCATTTCCTCAACTTATCCATAGAGTTATTCACAGCTTTTGTGGGTAAGTGTATTTCTATCACGATATTGAATCAAAGATGCTTGTTAGAAGTTTTTTTAATAAATCTGTTTTAAAACAACAAGTTAGGTATTTATGTCGTGATATTGATACCTGAGGGCTTAAGAATAATCAAGTGGAATGATTAAATTTTTATGTTGGTGTCATATAATCTGACAAAAACTGTCATTAAAAAATATGTCAAGTATTTTTCTGGGGATAAAATGGTTTTTTTACAGGTTTTATGGCGGTCTAAAAAGACAATCTTTATGTTTTTCTAGGTCTATCATTTTTTTTCTAATAACGATGAGAACTTTTTATTACTTCAAGGCTCTGAATAATTGCCAATCTTGCGTAAAGCAAGTTGATCTGATGACTTTCATCGCACTCATCAACCTTTTAGGGAGCCTTCGGGCTCCCTTTTTTTATGGTGACAGATTTTTATGGTGACAGAAAAAACGAGTGATAGAAAAGGTCTTTTGTGAAGACTATTCTAGAGGATGGTCGGTTGTTAGAGTTGTTAGATTAGTAGGTTGTCAGGGTAGGACGCCGTTACAGGGCGTGGTGTATCTCTTGGCGAATCTGCTGGTAGCGTGTCCATTCTTGCTCAAATTGATGTTCATCCCAATTTAAATATTGTTCACAAAGCTGGGCTAATTCTATTTTTAAGCTTTCAGCGCCATCAGCATAAAGTAAGCCGATTCGGGTGCGGCGTAGCAAAAGATCATCAAGATGAACGACCCCTAGATGAGCCAAGGCCCAGTGGAGTTCTGCTTTGTAGTAGGGTGTTGCGACAATTTTCTGATCAGCGGGTATCGTTCTGTGAAGACGCAGGGCATCTGGGCCATACATTTGATGGAGTGATTCAGGAATAAGCAGAAACTCGCCTTGGTTATGGCTGTTGGCGCCTAATTCCGGCCAAGGTTTAGCAACCGGTGCTTGAGGCTTAAATGCCAGCTGATTGATCGCATCTTCAGCCATGCTTTGGAATGTTGTTAGCTTTCCGCCACATAGGTAAAGCTGACCATCTTGCCACCAAACTTTATGCTCTCTGGGTTCCTCTGATGGCATGGTGCCATCTTTGTGGGCTTTCTTCCGCGTATTTTTTAGGGAGAGCACGGGTCGAACCCCTGACCATGTGCTCAAACAATCGGCTGGAGTTAGTTTGCTCGCGGGAAAATAGTGTTTGAGTGCCTTGAACAGATAATGTTGTTCCGCTTCTTGGATTTTGACGGGATCATCCATCGAAGAGGTATGATCTATATCGGTTGTTCCCACAAGAGTATAGCCCTGCCAAGGTAGGGCAAATAATAACCGATTGTCATCAGGGTGAATGAGACAGATACCCTTAGTAAGTGGGAGTCTTTTTTGGGGAAATAGCAGATGGCTTCCACGAAGAGGTCTTACTCTTATCGCGGCGTCGGAACCTGCTGCTGGAGCACCTGAGTCAGAATCTGAATGTTTCCCCTCTAATCGTTCCCTTGGGCTTGATGTCCAAGCTCCCGTGGCATGAATCACCTGTCGGGTTTCAAGTTGAATTGCGGGGTAATCTTCTGGCTTAACCGTGACTTGAAAGCCGCCATCCTCATGTCTTGATTTAAGCAGCCTGGTGCTTTCAACCGTGCAATAGTTAAACGCTTTACCGCCAAGTTGTGCGGCTTCTAACAGCACTCTCAAGGTTAGGCGCGCATCATCGGTAATGGCATCTTCAAATTGGGTTGCCGCGTAGCACTGCTGGCTTCTTAGAGTGGGGGCCGCTTTTTGTATATCGGCAACACTTAGACCTCGGTGATATTTCTTGCCCGCTAGGAGGTCGTAAACCCACATCAACGCACGAAATGAGAGGCGACTGGGCAGTTGTCCTCTGTAGTGAGGCATCATCAAGGGGAGGTGCTCCACTAGGCCAGGAAGTTGTTGGCAAAGCTGCTCTCTTGCTTGAACCGCCTTACGGGTTAGGCCGAGCTGACCTGAGGCTAAATAACGAATGCCTCCGTGAACCAGCTTACTTGATTGGCTTGATGAACCTGAGGCAAAGTCATTTTTTTCCAGCAGAAGCGCACGATAACCACGACGACTTGCTTCAAATAGTAAGCCCGCTCCAGAAATTCCGCCGCCGATAATAATAATATCCCAGTGTTCGTCGATGAGGTGAGGCAGATGCTCTTGTCGCCCTTTGGCTGACCAATGATCAGGTAACATATGAAACTCCTTGTATTCAAACCGTGTTGTTGCTTAGGTTTGTTGTCGCTCATGTCTATTTTAAAGCGTAAAAATTAAAATTAGTCTAGAGTTTTTGACGATGGGTATGATGGATATTGAAGTATTTGGCTTAACTGTCCCGATGCCTTTAATTTATTAATGATTTGGTTAAATGCGGCACAAAGGTATCGACCATGAGGCGTATCTTGGAAAATAAAGAAGACTGGCACGCTGTCTAGAGGGTATTGCTCATCATAAGAGATTCCTGTTGCTCCGCTAAGAGCTAATGCCTTAAGACCAGAATAACGCTCCACCAGAAAAACATCGGTTCTGGAGGCTTGAAGCTTTAAGAAATTGATCTGATCACTTTGGGCATAACGGGTATCAAGTGATGCTAAGTTAAGTGATTCACCGTAATTATAGCCTGTGGTTAGGCCTATTTTCTTATCGATTAATTGCTCTTTCGTTCTTGGGATAACATCTCCTGTCCGAGTGAAAGCAAACACTTCCTTATAAAAGACGGGTTCAGAATAGATATGATGACCTTGGAGGCTAGAGATTAAGCCAGGGAAGTAGATGTCGGCATCATTATTTTCAAAGGTCCTTTGTGCTCTTTTCGTCGGTAATAGATTGATACTAATGGGAGTATCTAGGTGTTGCTCAATGGTCGCTATAAGCTCAATAAAAGCACCCTTTTGAAGCGATTCACTAAAAAATGGAATGGAAAAGCTCACTAAGGATAATGGTTTTTTCTCGTCTGCAAAGCCTAATACTGTATAGGTTGTAGCTATAATTATTAGGAGGAATCTCGATACAATACTTCGCATGAAAGAACCTTATCCCGATAAATTAATGGGCGACTTGAGAATGAGTGCTTTGGGGCCACCTGCCTAAGGTTAAAAATACTGCTCCGTTAGGCAGGGGTTGCCGTTCTTATCTAGAAATTATTGCGTGACGGCTAGGGCGATCTTTTAGTGATTGCACTCTTCCTTGCTATAGCTTTCCAAGTGTACTGCTTCGGTTTCAATACTGATATCAAGAATGTTACTGGCACCAGGGCGTAAGGCAATGACACCGTATTCAGTCAGGCTGTCGTTATCATCCTCTGCACTGCCTACCTCCAACGTTAGTGATGGACCGGTAAGATGCTCTGGCGATAGCAGCAGGCTTGCAGGTAAACCTTCATCCCATTCTAGCTGCAGTTCTACAATATCAGTGAGGTTGATGATCTCGCCGCTTGCGGTGATCGCCTTAACGCGGGGTAATGTGTTCTCTGGCATGACAGGTATTCCCTTGAATCGAATATGGTGGCGTTGACTAAGATAGGATGATAATGGCTTAGAATAGCAGATATTCTGATAAGAGAAATCAACCCTGTCTGTAGTATCTGCGTAAAGTTATAAGCTGTTTTTGCTTTATTTATCGCGTTTTCTGATTACCGGTTAATCTTGTGGGGTCATCATTGAAAGGGCAACGAGCATTGCTTTTGATACTAAAAAAGGGGAGGGCAATTCACCCTAGGCAGTCTTTGAACCTATGGAAAATCAGGATATAATGCGTTTTTTTATCGCGACTAAAGTCGCAACAGCAGTCGCAACAAAGAGATCACCGTATAGCCGGTTGCTAAGGCGATCTCTTGAGTAACACAATGCCTTCCTTCGCGTGATAACAATAATGAGAAATGAAATGGATGATTCTAAGCCTTCTACCTGTGATCAGACCTCGGTCTCTGATCTGTCTTATACCTCTGCTCAGCCTTCTATGCCTGCTCAGCCTTCTATGCCTGTTCAACCTTCTGTTATTAATGCTTCTTTGAAGCTAGAAAACTATCTTCCTTATCGTTTTAACCAGCTTGCAGAGCAGATGAGCAGCGCGTTAACAGCGATTTATTCATCTGAGTTTGGTGTGAGTTTGTCTGAGTGGCGAATTCTGGCGCTTTTAGGCCAGCAAGAGTCCATGATCTCCACCGATATTAGCCTGTGTACCAAAATGGATAAGGCTAAGGTGTCTCGTGCCGTTCAGCGGTTAGATAGCGAAGGTTATTTACTCAGACAGCGTGATGAGCTTGATCATCGGGTTAGCCATTTAAGCTTAACCGCCGCGGGTATCGATATATATAATGCGATTATTCCTAAAGCGTTAGAGTGGGAAGGTGGCCTAGTGGATACTTTGACGGCGGAAGAGTTTAACGATTTACATAATTTGCTAAACAAACTAGATCAGCAGATGAAAGAGCCCCTGCCCATAAAAAATGCTCAGTTAGCAAAACAGTCTCATACTGGAACAACCCTTGGTGATGCGTGACGCAATCCCAATATTTTTGTAATTATTTGTGATGAATATTCTTACCCGTAATGCAGATTTAATACCGGTTTCAATTGATTTAGACGCCATTTGGAGCACGGTATAATGCGTACCATGAAGGCACACATTGTGTAAGCTTGTTGAATGCAAGGGATCTACTTGCAATCTGTGATAGAGCTTGAAAGACTCTTGCTCGTTTATTCGGAATAAGATTAGGGAATCCATGTTCACATCTGCAATGCGCAACCTCTCATCCGGTATTATGCTGGGTTTGATAGGCACGGTTCTGTCGCTGTCATTTGCCTCACTGCTTTTTGGCGGCAGCAGTTACGGTCAATTCCAAGCCGGTATCACGACCTTATTAATCACGGCGGTTATTGCGACGCTAGTGATCGGTCTATTTAGCTCTCGTAAAGGCATGTCGGCTATCCCGTTGCCAAGCGCTGTGGCGATGACCGCTGCCTTAATTGCTGAACAATCAATTGAACAGCAAGATATTCGACTTGTGCTGATCTGTGGCAGTTTACTCTCTGCTATTGTGATGATCATTTTAGGCCAAGCAAGGTTAGGACGAGTGATTCGTTATCTGCCACTACCTGTTTTGGCAGGCTTTTTAGCCGGGGTCGGTTGGTTGTTCTTCAGCGGCGGCTTACGCCTTGTTCAACCAGAGTTGTTAAGTCTGAACCTGTTGACGAACCCCTCTGCTTGGTTGGTGCTATTTTTTGGTGGCGTACTCTTTTTTGCCCAAAAGAAATTGGGCGGCTCTATGGTGTTGCCAACTGGTTTTTTAATTCTAATTTTTCTGTTTAACCTTGTAGGTGCCGGTTTCCCTGAGTGGTCTGGAAACTGGTTCTTTAATGGTCGTTCGTTATCCTTTCTTTCGATGAAATGGCTGCCCGCCTACGACCGTTTTACCGTATCCGATGCTGTAAACTTACCCTGGGGTGGGATTTTAACGCTGGCGCTAATTAGTGTGTTCTCTATGCTATTACAAGCGACTTCCCTAGAATTAGCCGTGGGAGAAACCGTTGATCTAGACCATGAGCTTAAAGTGGCTTCTGGGGCGAATGTGTTAACGGGCCTTATTGGTGGAACGGTGGCTTCTCTTTCTTTAAGCCAAACAACACTAAACCAGCAGATGGGCGGGCAGGGTAAGTCTCCCGTTATTATTGCTGCCCTTGTACTGCTGATATTCTGTTTTGTGGGCAGTGCAATATGGCCCTACCTGCCGTTGCCAGCGGTGGCGGTGGTATTGGTTTATCAGGGCTTGCTGTTTATGGATCAGTGGCTTGTCCAGTCCCGCTCTCGATTTGGAATGATGGATTATCAGATTATTGCTCTGATTTTTGCCGTGATCATCATTAGTGGTTTCCTGCCTGCGGTATTAATGGGCACCTTGATTACTATCTTGATGTTTGTGCGCCAGTACAGCCGTTTAAGAGTGATTCATCATAATACCGATGCCACAACCTTGCACAGTCGTGTAGAGCGCCCTTTGCGACATAAGAAGGCACTGGAAAAATATGGCGACCGCGTTCGTATCGTTCGATTAAAAGGTTTTCTATTTTTTGGTACGGCATATACGTTACTTGAAGAATTAAAAACAATGTTGCAGCCTCCCTGCGTGTTTATGATTCTTGATTTCTCCCGAGTGAGTGGCACCGATTCATCAACCGCCAATGCTTTGCTACGACTGCATCAAGCGTGCATCAAGAAGAAAGTTATCTTGATCATGGCATCAGTCCCTCCTGAATTAAGGGCGCTTTTAGAGGCTTCTGGGTTGGCGGTACTGGATGATAATGGCGATGAGATACTAACTACGCGCGGGCTTATGCAAACCGCTGGCCTATTTGATAACTGGGATCGGGCCCTTGAATGGTGTGAGAATGAACTGCTAGGCCGTTTACCCACGACTGAATCCGGCGAGTATACGCTAGAGTCTGTGCTTAAAGAGCGTCTAGACCTTTTGCCTTACGAGGTTGTGCATCTGGTGCGTTATTTTGAGCCGGTTCAGGCTAAGGCTGGTGAAACGTTCATTCGACAGGGCGACAAGGCCGATTCTCTATATTTGATTACGAAAGGTAAAATTGATATCCAGTTAGAGCTTGGTGAAGATAAACGTCAGCGCCTTAAAACGATGATGCCCGGAACGATTATTGGTGAAATGGGCGTTTATACTGGAGGTATCCGCACTGCTTCTGCCACGGCTGTAGTGGACACTCAGCTTATGCGGCTGACGGCTAAGTCTCTACAGGATATGGAATCTCATAATCAGCTAATGGCTGTTCGTTTGCATCGCTTCGTCGTAATGCTATTAACCCAGCGTTTGACCGATTCAAACAAGGTGCTTGAAGAGCTGTTCGATTAGGCTTTTCTCTCCTGTCTGACAGTAAAAATGCCGCTGATTGTGAAGCGGCATTTTATTGGATGTCTCAGTGCTGGTCTTCAACCCATATGGATCCGTTTGCCATCCACCTGAACATCTTTTCGGGCTTTTATAATGGCATGCTCCGCACGTAAAGAGGCGGTCTTGTCGACTCTCTGGATGAGGTTGCCCGCTTGTTGTAAATCTTGCTGTTCAACTTTACGGTCACTTCTAACAAAGCGCTGGCGTAGTACGTTAGCTTTTTGTTCAGCCCATTCGGAGATCCATGAAAGCTTTGAAAATCTCCCTTTAAAGTCATTAACTTGAGCGACTAGGTCTAAAACTCGAATTCGGCTTTTAAGTGCCGCAATGCTTAAATTTGCCGTGATTACTGAGGTTTTTGAGGTACCTTTCAGTTCAAGCTCCTCGTGGCTCTCAAGCACAAGATTTTTTGAGCTGATAATTGCTACACCTTGAGGGAAGTTTAGCGTTGTAGTTGATGACTTTTGGCGACTTAGGATTGTGGTAATAAATATACCTGCATCAGTATCTACAAGTAAGACTTGATCCTGTTCTTTTGGTTGCGTATGGCAACTAAAGGCAATGTTCGCTTTTAATGTACCAATACGACTTTGAACCATTAATGCGCCAGTTTCTTGATTGATTGATAAGACTTGGCCTGTAAGCATCTTTTCAGAATATAAAGGTGATGCTTTTTCTTCTTTGTAATGTGTGCTCTGTTGATTTTGCATTTTTATTAACCCATTAACATGACTTTGGCTTGAGCCGGTTTCATTGTTATGCCTGGTGGGCCATTTTGTGGCGCACCATTTTGGCCGGTAATTGCACTCATCTTAGTAGCAGGTTGACCCTGTACCATGACCTTCATACTCCCCATCATATGGCGACATTCGCTCATTATTTTGCTTGATATCAACCCGCCAGCAACTCCTGGGGTGTCACCCATGCTGAGAGGAACAAGCGTTTTTAGTGAATGAGCGGGCATATTCATCATCATCACTTTGGTTGAGGCTGTACTGGGGTTTGCCAGCATGCTATTGGCCATGTTCGGAAAGGGCATAGGTATAGGCGGTGCAGGAGGTGCCGGGACTTTACATACATCGGGCATCATCATGCTCATTGCGCCTTGCTGACTGTTAGCAAACATGTTGACCTCCTTGGGTCGATATTGAGTTTTTTTGAGTCTTTAGCATGAGATATCTCTAGTGCTATACGTCTCTTCGTGGTGGTTTTTGCCAAAGCTCTGCACGGAGGCGTTTTTCATCGGTCGGTAAGGCATCTAATTTGTTGCTGTCGGTCCAGTCGGTATCTTCTACGATTACATTATGTAAGTTACAGCGTGTGAGTTCACAGTTGCTTATAATTGTTTGCTGTAATTGGCTGTTGCTTAGGTCTGCATAGGTTAGCTTGCAGCCATTCAGGTTGGCATTTTTCAACTGAACGCTGGGTAGCTGGCTCATGGTAAAATTGCAGTTTTTAAGACTGGCTTGATTGAGAGATGCTTCCTGAAAGCTTGCTTGATCCAGTTGGCTATTATCTAAATAGGCACCATTAAGCTCTGTGCCTGCCATGAGTATTCCTGTTCCTTGAATACGTCGGAGTTGGGCTCGGTTCATTCTACAGCCAGAAAAATTGCTTTGGATAGCGATGATGTCATTGGCAATCACATCATCTAAAGTGCAGTCCATAAATTGAGTCATAGATAAGTCACGACCAGTTAAATCTATACCCGATAAATTCGTTTCAGCTATCAGCATTTTGCTCAGTTTCTGTTCTTTAAAGGGAAAGGGGGTCATCTGCGTTTGATAAAGATTAAGACGTTCTGTTATGCCTTTTTGGCTTGAGCATTGGTTAAGTTGACAGGAAAAGAAAGTACTTTGCTCAAACCTACACTGATCAAATGGACATAGGTCAAACTGACAACGTTCGAAGCTGGCATGAAGGAAATTTATCTGGGTAAAAGTGCTCTGCTTCCACTGACAAGTAATAAACTGGTTATGACTAAAGTCTGTGTCGCTAGATGTTATATTGTTAAATTGGCAGGACTGCCACTGGCTAGACTCTGTATCGGTATGGTTAAACTCACATCGATTAAAATGACATTGAAAGAAGGTAGATTGTCTTAGATCGACCCGGTCAAAAAGACAACCAACAAAATGGCAATTACTGAATCTGGCGACCGCTAGATCAATATTTTCAAAGAGTTCGTTGGTAAATGTCTGGTCGTTAATCTCTTGGTCGGATTTGATTTGATACTGAAGTTCTTCGGCTAAAGGTGTCATGAGGGTTGCCACTCTTCTAATTGGGTTTGCTCAAGATTGGCTTTTTTAAACAGGGTTCCACCAAAGGTTGCTAAGTAGAAGTCCGCACCGTAAAGGTTGGTGGCTGTAAAGTCTGTTTTCCTTAGATCAGCCTCAAGCCATAGGGAGTACATTAATTGGCTGCCATAGAGGTTTGCCTCGGTGCAGTCGCTACGAACCCAAACGGTTCGCTCTGCATCAATTCTATTCAAGCTTGCAAGGTTTAACTTGGCATCTGTGAAATTTGCATTGTTCAGTGTTGCTTCGTCAAAGCAGGATTTTTCAAGAAGGGCTTCAGCAAAGCTAGCATTAACTAAATAACTGTTTGAGAAATCAGCAGACTCTAGTTTACAGCGCGCTAAAAAACGAGCGTTGTTCAAGTTAGCGGCTTTGAACGTCGACTGGGTGAGGTCACAATTCACCCAGCTGCTCTGTGGCGCGGTTAGCTCCTGATGTTGACACTGAGCAAGCTTACTTTCCATAAAGCTGACGTCAGATAAATTACACTGATGACTTGACCAGTCCTGAAACTGTATTTGGCTGAAGTTGGCACCAACAAAGCTGGTATTGGTACAGCGAAATGCTTTAGATTGAACGTTAATCCATTCTGATGTATCCCAACGGCAAAGATGGCTGGAGCTGTGGTTCCAGCTTGACTCTATTATTAAGCTGTTTTCAAACAAGCACTCGGTGAAGGTGTTGTTATTGAATTGGCATTGATTCCACTGTGTGGTATTGAGCTGACATTGAGTAAAAGAGCAGTTGATAAATGAGCACTCAAAGAAACTCCAGCCGGTAAGATTGAGGTTCTCTAAATGTGCATCCTGCAGTTGCGCTGACTCTAAAATACCTTCATCTTGCAGAGTGTTGTTTTCTATCTGTTGGATAAAGTCATCAATATTCATGATTTTCCCTAAAGCCCCTTTAATAATTGAATAATAGCTTTAGTACCAATATCGCTAGGTTGGTCTAATTCGCTTTTATCTCCAGGGTAGGCATCATAAAGTTTGCTAAGTTCTTCGGATACCTGATTCAACTGACGTTCTATCTGTGGTGTTAAAATATTAAAGTCTGCCGTTTGACCTGGTTTGCTCAAGACTCTAGCTGTTTCGTTATCAATGGCTATATTGCCTGTTTTAGGAACCGATATAGAGCTTTCTTCTACGAGTTTGGCGGTTCTCGTTAGTTCCTCTTTAACTACGGGGTCATCTTCTACGCTATCAGGGTCAGCCTGTGGCTGATCAGGAAAATGCTTAGCCAGCATCAAGTTAATAAAATGCGGCACTTGCTCAGGGGGGGCTTGCATTAAATCGTTGAGTTCCTGTTCGCTAAAACCTAAGGCTTCCATTTGAACTTTAATAGCATTAGCCGCTTGCTCGGCATGGCTTGGGCTAATAAGAGGCGTAGGGCTTTCTGCTATCTCTGAGCTATTACTTGTGGTTTCGACGCCATTATTACTGCCGTTGCTACTTGATGATTTAGCCGCAGCGATAGCCATTTTAGAGGCAAAACCACCGGCAGCAGCTAGAGCTGTTAGTGTTAGTACTCCAGGTTTGGCTATTTCTGATTTTTCTTTCTGCGGTAGAGAGAGAGGTGTTAGCGGTTCATTAACATTTTCTGGCCGCATAGGGCTATAGTTGAGAATTTCTTCATCGGTGATCTGAGGATTGCGCCTTAATATTAAATGTTCATTATAATGTTGTTGATCTCGTTGCGAGGCCGAGTTGTTCTCATAGGCGGCGAGGATCGCGGTTAGTTCGTTGCCATCAATAGAATTAATCGGTAACTCTGTTCTGGCTAGAAGTACCTGCATATTAATGTCTGGTAAGAGGATCAATGTATCAATTTGGCAAGTATGCAGTTGTGTCTTTTCTTCCGTTTCAGTTAGCACTCTGAACCGATAATGAGGTGTTTGGCCCTTTATTGATCTTATTATAGGGTCCATATTATCAAGACGGATAGATTCACCACCTTGGATATACCCCTCGAACCACTGGTCTGCCGCTGCTTGCATAAAGAAGTTAGTATTCAGGTCTCTGGCTAAGAAAGGAGCATCTTGCTCTTGCCATGCGGTATCGTAAGTTCCCCAGAGTTTTTTTCGAGGCATCCAGTCAACTGAAACGGCATTAAGCCCTGCAGGTGCTGGCTTTTGATGCTTGTCTGTGAGTAGTTGGTCAGGGTATTCCAGCTGAGGCATAGACTGATTTTTATTAAGAGGAAAGCCTTTACCTATGGGGTTCTTTTCCTCCTCCTCCCCTCCAGCCCCATATTCATAGGTTAATGGCAATTTACGAAAAGGCTCAGGGGTTGTGGGTGTAAGAATGTTACGCCATAAGCGTTCACCTGACACCGCAAGTTCTTTCTTCACCGTTCCAGCTTCAAGGTTAACCTTATCTGCGGTAATGGCGTAGCCATTAGGGGCATAATAGCTGCCGTAGACTAGTACTTCTCCTCTAGGCTTGGGATAACCAAGGTCAAATATTTCAGATTTAGGTATGACTTCCATAATGCCTGTCCAAGCATCCTGCGTGGAATAAGGTAAATCATGGTCGATAGGCGTTGCCAGCATTAAGGTTATCACCATGCGCTGCTTCCCTTTCCAGCTATAGGGAAGGGTTTGTATCGTGATTTCTGGTGGTGCGATCAGTTGCGTCATATATTAGCCTAGCTGCACTAAACCGGAAGCGGATACCTTTAGCATGCCTCCAGCATTAACATTACCCATGGCATTAGCTTTCATGCTGATGGTTGTACCTTGTAGGCTTAGAGCCGTATCAGCCTTTACGGAAACGGTAGCACTTTGTACATTTGTTGCGACTGTTCCTTTGATGGATACGGTTGGCGCTTCAATATTCATCGCTGTTGTGCCTGATGTACTAACGATAGCTCCGCTGATATCTATTGCAGCAACGGCAGATATAGTTGCTGATGCTGCAGAAGTGATAGAGATCTTCGGTGTGGTTAGCTCCGTTCCTGTGGCATTTATTGATAGTTGGTTAGTTGGCCCTGCAAAAGCTAGCTTTACATCACTAGGCGTCAGTTCTAGGGAACCACCTGATGTTAGTGGGCCTATCGCTTGCTCGGTTAGGCCAAGCTTTGTTGCTAAAGATGTAGCGCCTGTCACTGCCTTGCCCCATGTTGTTGCTGGAGGGTTTGGTACCACAAGAGGTGATGCACAAAGAGATATCTTGGCACCAGAGCTGATGGATACACCTTGTACTCCAGAAATATCCTTTTTAGATTCACAGCGATCAAAGGATGGGCCAAATGTTAGGTCAACAGCGGCTGCCAGTGTTAAGTCAAATTTGAGCCCTGCTTCAAAATTAAAGTTTAGGGCTGAAAGGGAAGCGGAGGTATTAACTCCTGTTACTTTTACTTCTGTCGATGCTAAGGTCGCTGCTCTGCTGACTTCATCAAGCCCAAAATAGACTTCCTCTTTGTTGCCTGATTGATAATCGTATGTGTCCCCAATCGTTTTACTTATAAGTAATGTGTCGGGGTTGTAGCCTGGGATAGAAAAGTAGTCGAGATTTAAGCTACCATCCCAGTCTGAAACACTATCAGGGTCGACATAATTGACCTCATAGCCATTACCGTAACCAAAGTCTTTAGCGCCACCAAAGGTATAGGTATTACCATCGGTCCAGGTGTATTTCTCACCAGTTTCTCGGTGGAAATTAGCCATCCCTGATCGCTCATGTGGGCTGCTGAAAAACTCGCCTGATTTAATCTCTCCTGTATCTGAGCCAAATAACCATGGAAACTGAAAAAGAACCTGTTCATCAATAATATCGGTGACGGTACCATTATTCGAAGTGGGATCTGAACGAATTGCATCGATTCTGGTTGAATCAATTGCAACGGCGGGCTTTGTGTCTTTGAATGTTTTTTCATCGTCAGACACACCTGTCAGGTCTTCCGCTGCGGCTTTGGAGATTAATGTTGTTTGATACCCGCCTGCGATCTCCTGAAACCACTGTTTCTGCGTCAGAAACATAAAACCTTCCGCTTTAAACGGGTTAGCTGCACCCAAGTGCATATAAGTGTATCCATTCGGAGAGAACAGCTTTATCCGTTTGTTGTCTTCATCATCCTCCAGTTCAATCACATTACCTGCAGCGGTTTGAATTTTATTAGTTGTATGGTTTTCTTCAGAGACAACACTTGGCTTGGAGGCATTGGGGACAGCGCCTGTGATCACCGGGCGATCTGGGTCGCCTCCGATAAAACTAAGCAGAACTTCAGCTCCTTTTAATAGTGGAAAATGCATGCCACTGTTCTCGCCAGCGTTAGGCTGTGACATAGGAATCCACCAGGATGCTTGAGCACCATCTCGATCTTTTCTATCAAAAGGCAGTGTTACTCGGTAGCGGCCTCGTTTATCAATATGGGCGTACTTACCATCACCTTCTGAGTCCACTAGAGCGTTAAGAACGCCATAGAAGCGCGGTTTTTCAGTTTTTTGCTCAGGCCGAAACTGCACATCAACACTAATAGCTTGAATGGTATTGCTGTAAGGCTGCTCGCTGCTCTTTTGCGTTTGCATCAGGTCAGAGGCATAACCGCTGTGACTTATTGATATAGGGCAGTATTCATTGTTCAGTTTTTGCAGTGGATGAGCTGTAAGAATAAGAGGGTATCCTGGTGATATTTCAATATCTAAAGAGCTGCCAAAAAACTGGGTTTTTTGCATAAAAAGCTCTTCCGCACGAATATCCGCTAATATTGAGGCTTCGTCAGAATCATATAAATTGTCACAATATCGAAATACTTCCCCCAACCCTGAAGGGTCAACTTTTGATCTAGCGGAAAGATCAACAGATGGCCGATCATTATTATAGTCTTTCACTATAACTTCTTTTGGAACCCGTTGATTATTCTGCGTCCATTGGAATATAACTGGAGAGCCTTCAGAGTAAGACGAGCCTGTTATAGGGGTATAAGTACTTGTGGTTGTTTGCGTTGGATGCTGGTTGTTCTTATTGCAAAAAATAGCTTTGGCAGTGTTATTTTCCTGGGAAAAATAGAAATAGACGCCTTCTCGTTCGGTAATTCTTTTGAGAAAGCTATAATGACTCTCTCCAAACTGACAGCGATAATCCCATTCTCGATAATGACTGATTTGGCTTAAATCATATTCGTCAGATGTAAGCCCTGCCTCATCAAATAACAGCGCCAGTGTGTCACTTAAGTTTAGCCCAAGGTAGACTTCATTCGTGGTGAATTGACTTAGCAGCCACAGTTTAGGAACCAATGTTGCTTGAAATAAGTGACCGTTCTCTGTTGGGTTTAAGTAGCTAAAATTGGATAAAATGCCGTTAAATTGACGGGTTTTATCGTAGCTTTGAATACTTAGGTGGCAGGAACTATCGAGCAGTTGGTCAGGATCTACCGTATCGGAATAGCTGACAAGCTGAATATCAAATTGATACAACTCCCCTAGCTTTTCGCTGCCGGTGAAGCTAAGCACTTTGAATGAATTCTCCTCAATACCATCGCATTGAAATGAAAAGACAACATCAGAAGAAAGATTCATTAGTGAATACCTATATTGTTATGATTTCTGGTTTTGTATTGAACATAAGAGATAAGAGATCTAAGTGGTTTTATTTGGCTATTCTGGTTTTTAAATTTGATGGCATTAAGTTTAGACTGTTAGCTCTATTTTATAGATTCTATTATGTTAAATTGCGGTTTTTCTTAAAACATTAGCACTGTGTGTTTTAACTGTTGGCCCATCAATTATTTTTCCACGATAACTTTATTATGATCACTGTATTATAGAGGCCAGATCGACCTTTACTTCTGTATAGGCTCTTTCTGATATTAATGCTAGATGCCTGTATGAATTTTTTGAACTGGCTCATATAAAAACAAAAAATAAAATATTCTAGTTTACATCGGTTTTGCTTTAGCTTAAAAAAGTTATATCAAATTTGCCCTGTATGATTTGAGCACTGCGGTTGCTCGTCATTAGACGTTTTCTTGTGGTGTTAGGGCTTGATCATAATAAACCCGGAGTAGTGACGGATGGCTAGCAAAAATTCAGGGTCGGTGGCGCCGAAGGAAAGAATCAATATTTCCTATCGCCCGGCTACTGGCGGTGCAAAAGAACGTGTAGAGCTTCCTTTTAAGGTTTTGGTCATGGGGCAGTTTACGCCTGAGCCTGACGAAGCTTTGTTGCAGGAACGGTTAACTAAGAATATCAACCGGACAAACTTTGGTGAAGTGATGTCCAGTATGAACCTTAAGTTAGATTTCACGGTGCCAAACCAGTTGAAATCAGGTGGTGACGATATTGCCATTAGCCTTGACCCTAAAAGCTTAAAAGATTTTGAGCCTGACAGTATCGTTCAAGCGATTCCTGAGCTGCAAAAGGTTCTTGAATTAAGAGAGGCTCTGAAAGCACTCAAAGGCCCTTTAGGTAACACGCCTAAAATGCGTAAAACGATCCAGTTGATGCTTGAAGATAAAGAAACCCGTACAAAGCTGATGCAAGAGCTTGGTCTGAAAAAATAAGGGGCATGTGATGAGTGAAGAAACTCAAGTACAAGAGAAAACACAGCCACTTGTTGGCGAGATACTAGAGTTTACCCGTTTAGGCGAACATGACGAAGGTTATGATCTAGCCCGCCAGGGTGTTGAAGCGATGCTTTCTGAATTGCTGACACAAGCTGAGCCCGTTGAGCGCGTTGATAAATCTCTAGTTGATCAAATGATTGAAGAGCTTGATCAGCGATTGGGAGAGCAGTTGGATACCATCCTGCACAATGATGATTTCCAAAAGCTTGAGTCCTCTTGGCGTGGACTGTCGTTCCTCGTTAATCGAACCGACTTTGCTGAAAATATCCGAGTTGAGCTACTCAATGTCGATAAGGACGAGTTGCTTGAAGATTTTGAAGATGCTCCTGAGCTGAATCAAACGGCTATGTTCCAGAAAGTTTATACCGAAGAGTACGGTCAGTTTGGTGGCGAACCCTACGGTGTTTTGATCGGTGGCTATAATTTTGGCCCTGGTGCGCAGGATATTACGCTGCTGGATAAATTGTCTGGTTTAGCCGCTGTTACTCATGCGCCTTTCATCGCTTCTGCTGGCCCAAGTTTCTTTGGCTTAAATGAGTTCGATGAGTTACCTGATCTAAAAGAGCTGGATTCTTTGTTTGAAGGCCCGCAATACATGAAGTGGCGCGGATTACGGGATACGGAAGATTCTCGTAATATCGGTCTTACACTACCAAGCTTTATGGGGCGTTTGACTTACGGTGAAAATAAGCCGGTTAAAAGCTTCAATTACACCGAACAAATTACAGGAAAGTCAGATTACCTTTGGGTGAATGCGGCTTATGCCTATGCCACACGTTTGGTTGATAGCTTTGCGAAATACCGTTGGTGTCCGAATATTATTGGCCCACAATCTGGTGGCGCAGTAACCGACTTGGCCGTACATTTGGTGAATAACCAAGGCACGTCTGAAATTAACGGCCCTGTTGAAGCTTATATCTCGGATCGAAAAGAATACGAACTATCAGAGCTTGGCTTTATTCCGCTAACGCAGCGCAAGAATGCTGATAATGCGACCTTCTTTTCCTCAAGCTCTGTACAGCGACCTAAGCAGTTTGGCACTGAACCAGAATCACGCCAAGCTGAGTTGAACTACCGCTTAGGTACTCAGCTACCTTACCTCTTTATTGTTAACCGCTTAGCCCACTATATTAAAGTTTTACAACGTGAAAACTTAGGTAGTTGGAAGAGCCGTGCTGATCTTGAAGGCGAACTTAACCGCTGGATTCGTCAGTATGTTGCCGACCAAGAAAGCCCATCCCCAGCAACACGTAGCCAGCGTCCATTGCGTAAAGCGCAGGTGAATGTTGTTGAAGTTGATGGTGAGGCAGGTTGGTATCAGGTTGGTTTGGAAGTTACGCCTCACTTTAAGTTTATGGGCGCGAACTTCACTCTGTCATTGACCGGTCTTTTGGATCGCGTTTAACGCTTAAATTTGAGGAATTATTACTATGCCAAGCGAAATTTATCTAACGATTGAAACTGAAGACGGCGAGTCTTTGACCGAAGGTACTTCTGGTACCGATAGTATTGGTGCCTTTTTTAAAACGGCCCATGAAGACGAAATCTTTGTCACCGCTTTTGATCATAAAGTTGTGATTCCAACGGATCGTCTGACCGGTCAAGTGATGGGTAACCGTAAGCACGAGTACTTAGAGATTCGTAAGCTGATCGACAAAAGCTCTCCGTTGCTTTTCCAAGCGATTGCTGAGCCTAAAGCGTTGGTCTGTACGCTGAACTTTTACCGTCCAGCGGATACGGGTAGCGATGGTCAACCTGTGCACTATTACACCATTGAATTGGAAGGTGCGAAGATTGTTTCAATCCGCACAAGCTCGCCAAACATGCTAGACCCTAATAATGATGGTTTCCCTGCATTTGAAGAAGTGCGCTTTACCTACAACAGTATTACTTGGAGCCATGAAATCGCATCAAGTACTGCCATTGATAACTGGGCTGGTGCAGAGTAGTCATCGTGAGAGATGTTGTTAGCCAAACCGTGAACGCTAGTCTCCCAACCTCCGGGCTTTTTGCCCGAGGTTGGGAGCTGTTGTCGCGTAAAAAAGCAGCAAGATGGCTTATGCCATTTTGCTTGCTTTTTTTAAGCGCTTGTACTGTTTGTCCTCCATCGACGGATAGTTGGGCTCCCAGTGTTTCTGATCAGCCTGAGATACAAAAAGTTGATACAGATGATTCGGACGACTCAGGCCAAGGCATGTGGCAGTGGCAAGATGGAGCGGGGCAATGGAGCTATACTCGGCGAGAAAAACCTAATGCGCCGGCAGGTCAGTGGGTTTATGAACCGAAGTCTATTGCGTTAAGGGTCACCGCGGATGGGCAGCTGAATGCTTATATGGGGCAGCCCCATACCCTAACGTTAAAAATTATTCAGTTAAGTAATCCAGCGATTATTTCTGAATTACGTCAAAGCCCTTTTGGACTATCAGACTTGATGGCCGCAAAAGGCAAAGAATTATCCTCAAGCATTATTCGAGAGGACAGTTTGGCATTAGGCCCAGGCGTGACAAAAACCTTGGTGTTAGATCGAGAGCAGGGTGTGCGTTATATCGCGCTAGTGGCGGGTTACTTTGAGATGGAAAGTAAGAAAAGTGTGCGCATTATTCCTATTCCATCGGTTTCCCCACGGATTTTACCTTGTTACGACCCTAAGCCATGGCCCTTTGGTGAACCATTGCCGCCAGTGCCGGATGATGTGCCTGCGCGATTGAAGTTATGGTTGGATATGTCGCCTACAGAAATTAAGACGCTTCAGATGCGAGCCTATTAGATAAACGCTCGGTCTCGGTGCTCAATACTCGATATTGATCAGAACAACGAGCCAGCTAATTTTCTTGGCTAAGACGGATAAGAAAGGATATAGGCAGGATTTACTTTGAATACGAATAAACCACTGTACTGGCACCAAGGGCTATTTTTGCAGCCAAATCACTTTCAGTATCAGGATGCATATAACGAGTTTATCCAGTCGGTCATCCGTCGCACGGTTGCTCCCTTAGCTTGGGGTGTCGGATCTTCTCGGGCTGATATTGCTAATCTTAGCTCAGGGCAAATAGCGTTCACTCAGTTGCGGGTTCTTTTTCAGGATGGGACTTTGTTTTCTTATCCCGAAAATGCTCGATTAGCAGGGCGCCTTTATGATGCGCCGGTTTGGGCCGATCGCAATAAGCCTTTAAAGGTTTATTTAGGCGTTAAAAAACGCAATGAGGAGCCGTTCGTTCAGCGAGAACAATCTTCTGGTGCGGCTGTTGTTCCAAATAGTCGCTTTGTTATTGATGCCGAAAGTGCCACTTTAACCAATCGTTATGAGCAAGCTGAGCGGGTTGATGCGCAAGTCCTTTCCTTAGAAGGGCGGCTTTGGTTTGAAACCGAGCTTGATCAAGCAACAGGTTATGATCTTATGCCGGTGGCGCAACTGGTTCGGTCTGGTGATCAAATAAAGCTTGATGAAAGCTTCGTTGCCCCCTGTATCACCATGCGAGGCGATCAGAATTTGGTGGAGCTTCTACGCAGTATTCGTGAAGAAGTTTTATCAAGAACCCGTCAGCTTGAAGATTACAAGCAGCCGTCTACCAGTTATACCGTTTCCGAGTTTAATCCACGCCAGATGCGTTATCGATTGGCGCTGCAAGTTATGGCGCGGTATGTGCAATCGTTGACGCATCTTTTGGAAGTTCCAGATTTAACGCCAGAGCGGGCCTATGTCTGCCTCCGTGAGCTGATTGCCGAGCTTTCTGTGTTTACACCGCTTTCTAGTTCAACCTGTGAAATAGCCCCGGAAAATATTTCGTTGCCAGCTTACAACCACCTTAACCTTGGTGGCTGCTTCTCTGTGGCGCAGACCCTTGTGCATCGTTTGCTTAATGAAATTACGGTGTCTTCTGAGGCGATGGTGAGTTTCGAGCGTATTAATAACACAACCTTTAAAGGTGTCTTAGCCAGTGATATGACGGATCGTAAAGGTACGTATTTCCTTATTTTACGTACTGAGCGCTCTCAGGATGCTTGGCTAGAAGACTTTAGACGCTACTCTAAATTGGGAGCCGATAGCCAGGTTGCCCTCTATCAAGCTAGAGCTTTACCGGGTATTGGTAAGCGCTTATTGAATAGTCGTCCTGAAGGTTTGCCGAGCCGCCCTAATTCCCATTACTTCAGCTTAGATGTCGCCTCTGGGCTTTGGCATTCTGTTGAAAGCGATAGCTGTCTGAGTCTTATCTGGCCTGGTGCGCCAGAGGATCTGAAAGTTGAGCTGGTCTCACTTAAGGGATAACGATGCACTTAATTGATAGTTTTGTAGATGTGCTGGTTTTCGTCCAGCAACAAAAAGAGCAGATAAATGAAGGCCTACAGCCTGATTTTGAAACGGTGCGATTGAACGTAGAGCGACTGCTTACGGAGAAATCCACACTGCACCTTGAAGGTGGTTATCAGGCGGAGCATTACGATGAAGCTCGCTTCGCCGTTGTCGCTTTTATTGATGAGGTGCTGCTTGATAGTACATGGGAACATTCGAGTCTTTGGGCGGCAGATCTGCTGCAGCGAACTTACTACCACACGGCTTCAGCGGGTATAGAGTTTTTTGAGCGACTATCGGGTCTTAATATGATTGACCCTGCTCACCGAGATATACGTGAAGTGTACTACTACTGCTTGGCGCTAGGTTTTTCAGGGCATTATTTTGATCGATCTGAACGGGCAAGCCTTGAGCGGATTCGGTTGGATACCTATCAGCTGTTGATGGCTGGGCAGGCGGCTCGTCTTAACGACGATGGCGTACAGCTATCACCGGATGCTTATCCTGAGGACAGCGGTCAGAAGTTTGAAGTGAAGTCCGGTCGCTGGACACCTTTTATTTTTGGTGCTCCGGTTCTGGTTCTGGTTATCACCTATGTGGCGATGAAACTTGATGTTGTCGGCATGGCCAATCAATTGGTTTCCCTTATTTAATAGGGATATTGCAGACTTAGAATAAGAAGACGGATCGTGAAAACATTTCTTCGAGTGCTTTTTTATCTATTAATCTGGTTAGTAATCTTTGCGGTTACTATCGGACTGGCTCTATTTCTGGGATTTACACCTCAAGAAGGTGTTGTCGCAGCAGTAGGTATTTTCCTTCTTTGGCTTAGCTATCGGCTGATCAAGCGGTTATTGATTCGCCTACATGCTAAAGGACGCATTCGCCAACTTATTCGTTTAGGTCGTAAAGATGAAGCGGATGAGCAGCTTAAAGCGGACACGTCAGGCCTAGAGCGTCGCTTTACTTATGCGATGCGATTCCTGAAGCGTAGCCCTAATACCCACGCCTCAGACCCTGTTTATCAGTTACCTTGGTCGGTTATGTTACCGGCAAAAAGCCATGATGCAGAGCGCCTTGTTAGTGCGGGGCAGTTGGTTCTGCCTTCTGGCCATAAAGATATTTTCACTGGGGATGATTGCCAGACCCAGTGGTGGCTACACAATGATGGCGTGGTATTGCAAACCCCAGCGGGCATTTGCTCAAGTGGTGGCGCGTTAAATCCAGAGTGGGGTCGCTTACTAGAGCTACTCGCTTCCCGTCGGCCTGCTGAACCGATTAGCCATGTTGTGCTGACAGTGTCACTTGCCGATATGAAAACGGGAAGTGATGATGAGCTTTATCAGCAGGGTATGATCCTACGGGAACGTTTGGATCAGATGATCCAGAGCCTAAAGGTAAATGCCCCTGTTTATCTGATCTTTAATGATTTGGAGCAGTTTAGCGGCGGTCAAGCGTTGCTGAAGCAGCTGCCCGAAAGTATGCGTGATCAGGCTTTAGGACATCATTTCCCTCAAAGTAGTGATGCGATTGAAACGGAAACTCGGGTTAGCACTGCGCTGGATAGCCTAGCGGAGCAGCTGAAGCAGCTGAATTTAGAGCTGATGGGGCGTGGTGTGGTCGATCATTCGATCATGATGTTGCCCTCTGAGTTAGAGCATCTGCGTTCTGGTATTCGAGCCTTTACCAAAGGCGTCTTCCAAAATAGTGTTTTCCAAGCGTCACCACATCTGCGTGGTGTTTACTGGATGGGCGTTCAAACAACATCGACGGAGTCCTCAGAAAACAGTGTTGGAGCTGGCTTGTTCGTTAAAGATCTTTTCACGGTTGTTCTGCCCCGTGATCGTGGTTTAGCGAACAAAATACCAACGGCGGTGCGTGCTGAACGTTGGGTACGGAATCTTTGGTTTACCAGTTTTGCGAGTATCCTTGCGGTGCTCTGGGTTGCGTTGGTCTTCACTTATACCAGTGATAAAAGCTTTATTCTTTCCCTAGAAGAAACGTTTGCAGGGCAAATTGTTCAGCGCAGCGATCTCGCCGGTAATATTCACAATGGTGAGCAATTAGTTGACTTGATCGGCGCCCTTCAAAAGCATAGTTTTTTCCCTTGGATTGATGACTCCACGGCGGAACCCCTGTTTGTTGGTAAGTTGAAAGCCATCTACGTTGATCGGGTGTGGAGTGACCTGGTTATGCCGGTGGATCGTCGTATTGAGCGCTCTTTGAATAAGGCGTTATTTGATACGGAATTGACACCGGATGAAGCCGCGCAAGAGATCGCTTTATACGTTGGTATCTTGGTTCGTGAAATCAATATTATCCAAGACTTCCTGGCCGGTAAGGATCTTGAAACGCTTTCGGCCTTACCCGCACTTTATCAGGCTGAAGATCGGCTGCTCTATAAAGAGCTGGCAGAGTCCGAACTGGATAGCCTTAACAACCTTTATATTCAGATGCTGTACTGGTCAACATCAACCGAGAAATATGATGTGACATTGAAGCGCAAACAGCGGTTGCTGAAGCGAATTCTGGCGGATCACCCTGATAACTTAAACTGGTTAGTGGACTGGGGTAATGCCGCGGGAAAGTCCAGTGAGGTCAGGCTAGCAGACTTTTGGAAAGGAAGTGTGCCCCTAGACCTTGATGTTCGTGTTGCTCCGGCATTCACGCTGGCGGGCAAGGAGATGATCGATGATTTTATTGATCAGATTCTGGCGACGGATCAAGCCGCAGAGCAGATCAATGCGCTGATTCCCGGTTTTCAAGAAAGTTACCGTAAGCGTTACCTGGATGCTTGGCAGCAATTTGCATTGAACTTCTATCAAGGTTCACAAACGTTGTCAGGCCCCCTTGATTGGCAGGGGGCTGTTGATACGCAAGCCACAGGTCGTAACCCTTTTTTCGGTGTTCTAGATCGTATGGTTGAAGAGTTAGGCCCGTACGAAAGCCTAGAAGAAAAACCAGAATGGCTTTCTTTGGTTTTCTATTATAACCAAATGGCAACCTATGCTCCTGCGGATAAAACCAGTAATAACGGCCCTCTAGCCAAGCTGGCATTAAAGGTCGTGGGTAAAGCTGGCGCTGTTGGTAAAGTGATTTCTAAAGCGGGTAAAACCGCGATGAAAACCAATAAGAAAATGAAAAAAGGCGGTAGTGGAGGCTCCCCATCCGAGGAGGAACGCCTCGCTGTACTTGGTCAAGCAGGGGCGCTTTACGGTGAGTATAAGCAACTGATTGAATCTATCGTCTTTAATTCAGGCATACGATCAACTTCTTTTGCGTCAATATCTGGCTTATATCTAAAACCCGATAATCCTGCCGCAGGTGACACCGCGCTAGCCCAAAGCTATGCAAAGATTCAAATACTGGAAGGTATGCTTGGTAAGAGTACCCGTCAGACTGAGGCTTTTTGGGCGTTATTTTCTGGCCCTGTACGGCTTTTCAGGGAATATATGACGCAAGAAGCCGCCTGTGAGTTGCAAGAACGCTGGGAAAATGGGTTTTTAGCCGGTATGCAAGGTGTACCTGGTTATAAGCGGACAGGATTTTTGTACGGTGAAGGCGGTCATCTATGGAGTTTTAAAGATGCCCAGTTAGCCCCTTATGTAAAACCCAAGTTTGGCGCAGGTTTTGTACCTGTCACCGCATCGGGTGAGGCATTCCCACTTAAAACGGATCTATTGGAGTATTTAGCCCGTGGTGATGACTTCCGTAAGCAGCAGCAAAGCCGTTATACCGTTGTTGTAAAGTCGCGCCCGACCTCTGCTAACCCTGAAGCGCAGTATTTGCCGCGCAGAACGGTACTTGAGATGCAGTGTGAAATTGGCCCGACCCAGCTTGAGAATTTAAATTTTGCTCAGGATCGTGCTTTTGTTTGGGATCAAACCTGTGCAGATACATCACTGTTAATCAATATTGGCCGTTACACCCTAGAGAAGCGCTACCCTGGACCTCAAGGTTTTGCTCGTTTTTTGAAGGATTTTCAAAGCGGTCAGCGACGTTTCGTGCCGGATGATTTTCCTATTATGCGTGATCGTCTTATTGATTATAAAGTGTCCTATATTGATGTGCGTTACGAGTTTCGTGGCCATAAACCCGTTATTCGTACTTTGGCAGCCTCTGATCTAGAGCCGCCACGACGTATTACCAGTTGCTGGGGTTCATAGTTATGGATGCTCGTGATGATTTGATTGGGTCGTTGATGATCCGGCCTACAGAGCAAGCGGCACAGCTACCGTGTCGTGTGCTACTTGTTGGGGATTACAGTGGTAATGCCCGTGCTGAGCCGATTGAGTTTCATCAAATCAATCTGCATATTGATAAGCCTGAGTTGGCGATGATGGAGCTTGGTTGTGGGATTGATTTTTCTGCAGTGGTGCCGGAGTGGACAGAACCTTATGTGATTACAAGCCTAGATGATTTCGCACCTGATGCGCTAATTAAGCAATCGCCTGTGCTTCGTTTGGGGATGGGGCTGCGTGACCAGTTGATCTCTGATTCGATAGTTACAGATGATGTTACTCAGGAAGCTCGGGCTTTTCTGCAGCACTATTCGACCATTGATGATGAGACGTTAGCCGATGATTTTCTGTATGCGGATTTAGAGGTTTGTCTTGGTGATCTGTTAAACCAGTTATTACATTTTGCACCTTTTGCTCAATTGGAAACCTGTTGGCGGCAGGTGTTTAGCTTGTCGGCCAGTGCGCGTCACCATAAGGCTAGTGAACTTGTACTGCTAAATGTAAGCAAAGATGCTTTAGCTGAAGATCTTGAAGGAATAATCACCCATAGCCAGCTTTTTGACCGAGTTTATAATCATGAGTTTGGTCAGTTTGGTGGGCAGCCTTTTAATTTACTGGTGGTTGATTTCTATGTTCAGCAAACGGAGCAAGACCTAGCGCTTTTGGATGCTTTAGCGGCGATAGGACGAAGTGCTCACTTACCTGTGGTGCTTCCTGTTTCGACGAAATTTCTAGGCTTTAAAGGGTATGAACAGCTTTTAGGTCATTCGCTAAATGAGTGGCTTGAAAGCCCAAGGTTTATGCCTCTTCATCGTCTAGCTGAGGGAGCCCATAGCCGGTATTTGTTTCTTGTTATGCAGGATCAAGTGGTTCGCTCACCTTATCAAGGTGATTACTCCGGCTTGTTTTTCCAAGAGCAACTGGATGCAGAAGGCGAGGCTCTACTCTGGGGCAGCAGTTGTTACTCGTTGGCGGCAACGGTGCTAAATACATTTGATCTACAAACAGCATTTAGCCAAATGACAGGCAGTTACTTTGGTCGTGAGCTGCTGCATAAACCCTATAAAGATCGCATTGCTGATTTGGAATTATCACCGTTGGAAGTTGAATTATCCGCTTCTATGGTGGCTGATCTGTCCCGACATGGTTTCTGTGTGCTCAGTGCTTTGTCGGAACAGAATACGAGCTATTTTACCCAGCTAAACAGCTTCCACGTTCTTTCCTTGGAAGATGATAGTGTTTCTCCGGATGCACAATTGCCCTTTTTATTAACGGTTTGCCGCATTGCTCATATGATGAAGCGCGTTTTTCGTGAACAAATTGGCTCTATGGATGAACCTGAGGTATTGCGGCAAAAACTTGAGCAGTGGCTTAAAAACTTTGTGGTGAACTTAGAGGCTCCTGCGTTGGATGTCATGATGAAAAAGCCTTTCCGTAATGCCGAGGTGGTGCTAAATAGCAAGGAAGGTTGCCTGATGGAAGTTCGCCTGCAGCCTCACCTTAGGTACATGAATGAGCGTTTCCAATTATCCCTTGATTTAATTCTGCAGGAGGCTAACTAGATGGCAAGGCCTGGATTTATTAGCTTCACCAGTGCAGCACAAGGAGCCCTAGCAGGGCCAGAAAAACAGCTAAGCCGTGATGGCCTAAGTCATATCTTGAGTCTGCAGCACGGAGTGGATATGCCGGGGGCGGAGGACAGTCGTGTTCTTGGCGGACAGCCTATGCATCGACCTATGGAGGTTGTTAAGCCCTTAGATCGTGTGTCTCCACAGCTGTATCAAGCGCTGTGTGAGCGGGATGTCCTCACTAAAGTTATGCTGTTTTGGTGTCAATTTAATAGCAGCGGTATTTTAGAGCTGGTTTATGAAATTGAATTAAAGAATGCGAGAGTGGTTTCACTACAGCCGCTGATGCCTAATCTGCTTTCTGTGGGGCAAGAAGATCATCCTTATTGTGAGCAAGTGAGCCTGATTTACGAAAGTATTAATTGGCGCTATGGGCCTGCAGCTGAGGTTGAGTTTGAAGCCCGCAACGAGGCTGGAAAAGCATGAAAGCGGGGTTACTCAAGCGGTTAAACAACGATGCAAATGGGCCGTCTGATGCTGATGATTTGGCTGGCGCCATTACCGTACAGCTTTGTGACTTGCTGAATGTTCGTGTGGGTTCCTGCCTTGCGCGACCAGATCTTGGATTACCTGCTATCTCACCGGTACAGCTTCAAGGTGATCAAATGCAGTCTCAACGTTTAGCGCGGGTTATTCAGTTACAGGTTGAGCATTTTGAACCCCGTTTACAGCAGGTGAAGGTTCAGTCGAAAGGTGAAGAACGTGGCTTGATGTTATTCGCCTTACAAGCAAGCTTTGAACTGCGCTATGAGCTTTGGCAGATTGAGCTTCGTATTCAGATCGATAACGACAGTCGAGTTGCCGTTAACGGAATTACTTTGCAACGCAGTGGCAACGCACGCCGCCTGTGATCACAGAATAAGAAGAGTATTTATGGCAAAAATTGATCGCCATTATCAGGATGAATTGGCCCGCTTGCATGAGATGGCAGCGGAGTACTCACAGCTAAATCCTTCTCAAGCGGGCTATCTCGCAGGCGCAGGCAGTGATCCTGACGTTGAGCGCATTTTAGAGGGCGTTGCATTTTTAACGGCAGGGCTAAGATCCGAGCTAGAGAAAGATCAGACGCAACTTTTGCAAAATATTTTGCAGGTTGCATCTCCAGATCTGTTGCGCCCGCTACCGTCTATTACCCTGATGCAATTTAAGGGCCGCTCCGCCCTAAAAGAACAGTTAGATCTGCCGGTGGGTACTCCTGTGTCAGGGGTGGCATCAAGTAATCAGCACCGTTGTGAATTTAGAACGTTGATGCAAACGACCGTGCTGTCCTTGGAACTCAGTGATGCGTTGTTGCGTAAAAGCCATGAGAATGAGCCAGGTATTCATTGCCTAAGCATCAATTTTACTTGTACCTATGGCGATGTTTCGTCTTTAACCTCTAAGCCGATATCGATCTATATTAATTCACCTCAGGCTATGGCTGCACGAATGCTTGACGGGCTGCTGCATCATTGTGAATCTGCGGAAGTGGTTTGGTCTGGTGGCATGACAGATGAGATGGAACTCCCTGTATGGAATACAGGTTTATTACAATGGCCGTTTTTAGCAGGAGACACACCTGAATTGCCCGCGCACCGTATGGCGCAACGCTTTTTCTTAGCACCGGAGTTGGCCCAAGGTATTCATGTCTCCCTGCCAGAGCCTTCGGATAATTCAAGCGCTACCTCATTTCAGTTGAAATTCTATCTTGATGGGCAAATAGATTGGCCCCGAGCCGATCTTAAAAAGACCTTTAGACTGAACGTTGTGCCTGCGGTGAACCTCTTTGTTCGAGATGCCCCTCCCCGAGTTAGAGATAATCGTCAAACGTATATGGCGCTAAATCCACGTCAACGGGATGATGAGTCTTTGAGTATTTACGGTATTGAACAGGTTTCAGGCCAGTATCGCAGCGAACCGGATAGTCACGTGTATCGCCCTTTTTGGCAGCAAGGTTTTGGTGACTTATTTCATTACCAAGAGCAGCTAACCGCACACCCGGTTAATGATGAGTTAGAACTTGCCGTGGCGTTAGGTGGTGAGTTACGTGATGAGCAGGAAGTCATTAAAGCTCGCTTGTATTGCACAAACGGTGGGGATGCCGCGACTTTATTACCTGGCCAGATTTGTGATTATACCTCTGGCTCTCCTGAGCTGGTGCAGTTTGAAAATCTGACGACGCCAACGCCCTATCGTAAAACACTTTCAAGTGAACAGCAGTATTGGCAAGCTGTTCGCCAGTTGAGCAGTAATTTGATGGGGCACCTTAACCTAGAGCGTCTATCGTCAGCCTTAAAAGAGTTGGTATTACAGGCCAGCCCTGACCGTGCCCGTCAACAGGTTAATATGAAAAAAGTAGAGGCTATCCAATCGGTCTCGTTAACGATGGGTGACAGGCTAGTATCCGCAATGTCCGTGCGAGGCTATGAAGTCACATTAAAGTTAGCCGGTGATCATTTCCCAAGTAAAGGGGATATGTGGTTGTTTTCTCGCCTTTTGCAGCAGTTTTTTATCAGTTTGGTGCCGGTTAACTACTTCTGCTTGTTAAAGATCATCGACGTACAAACGGGTGAGACCATTGACGGGTCGCCGATGCTAGGTAGGAAGCCGCTGCTGTGATACTTGATGATCTTTTAGCCCATGGCCACCGTTATAGCCTGCTACAGGCTTACCGACTGTTAATGCATGTGACAGGGACTACGGTAAACATTGAGCTTGAACCCGCACTTGGCCTAGAGAGCGCTCGCAGTGTGATTGAACGGATTGAGCAGCTTGACGAAAACCGCTTTCGTATTGAATTGAATGTTTTCAATCTATACGGCAGAAACGGTGTTCTACCAAGCTATATGACCGATTACCTACTGCAGTCTGAGCAGCAGGAAAAAGGCCAAGCCCGTGCTTTTTTGAATGTGCTTAACCAGCGTATCTACCAGTTGTTATTAGACGCCCAACAACGGTCGATAATGGCGCATCAGCCTCCTAGCGACCTGAATAATGGTTTTTATGATCGCCTTAGAGCTTTGTCTGGATTGAATAGTGGGGAACAAGAACCAGCCACAGGATTGCTGCGGTATTTTCGGTTGTTGGCTTCGCCTTATCGTTCAGCCGCAGGCCTTGAAGTGATGTTGAGTGACTTTTTAGGCCAAATCACCGTTGAAGCCAAACAGTGTATGCAGCGACAGGTGTCTTTACCGCTTCACTCCCAGCTACGTTTGGGTGAACAAACAACGGGGCTTGGCGATGGCACTCTTTTAGGGAGTCAGCTTCCAGAAGCTTCAGGCAGCTTTATTTTGCAAATAGGACCTTTGGATTATGAGCAGTTTGATCAACTGTTAAGTAATACCAATCGCTGGTTGCAACTGAGGAATTTGATTCGCCTTTATCTGCATCAGCCTTTGCGCTGTGAATTAGAATTTTTACTAGATTGTACTGGGCTAGACCAACAGGACAGCGGACTGAATGGTTGGGGGCGACTTGGTAAGAACGCTTGGCTACTTAAACCGGATTTTACGGCTGTTGATGGTTCGCCGTATCAATTAAAAGCCCGAATAGCATTGGATTAATGTGGAGCACCCTATGTTGAGCTATCGTATGAAAAATATGATCAGTTGGTTTCTTCTGGCTATCGCTGGAATACTGATCCTGTATTGGGGCTATCAAAAAAGCCATGAGTCAAAGATGATCCGTATCGCTACGGCATCTAAGGGCGGTTACTACTATCAATATGGCACGTTATTGAAGCGGTATATCGAGAAAAAAACAGATTATCAAGTACAGCTATTGGTAACCAGTGGCTCAGTTGATAACCGTGGAAAACTCCTTGCGGGAGAAGCAGATTTCGCCATTGTGGGCACTAACTCTGTCTCTTTGCAGAACCTCTATATGGTTGCGCCTTTATGGCGGGACTATATGCATTTAGTTGTTCGTAAAGATAGCCAAATTAACTCGCTGTCAGAGATGGCAGGGCATAGCATTGCTCTCGGTAAGACAGGCTCTGGCTATCGTGCTCAGTCGATGAAAGTACTTGAGCATTTCGCCCTAGAAGCGGATCAGTTTGATAAAAACGAACTCTATTTCTCTGAACTGTTAAGTGATGCCTCCCTTGAGGGCGCTATTGTTACGACGGGTTTACTTAACCCTGATCTTCGACAGGTGATGTCCAGTGGCCAGTTCAAGCTGGTTTCTGTAGAGGGGGCTGAAGGCTATGCTTTAAACCACTCTCAGCTGACGACGGCTAAAATTCCTGCCGGGGTTTACAGTTCTGTCAGCGGCCCTGTACCAATGGAGTCGGTCGAAACGATTGTCACCTATGCGGTCATGGCTTCCCGTTCGGGTTTACCTGAGAAAATGGTGCAAGCGGTACTGGATCAGCTTAATAGTGACCAGATGCGTAGCGAAGCTCCTATCATGCTGAATTTAAACCCGACTGAAGATAGCGTGTTGCGCTATTTACCTCTGCACTCGGTGAGTAATCGGTACTACAACCCTTTTGTTGGCTTGGATAATTTCTCTCGTTTCTTAGGACAGATTGCTGAACACAAAGTACTGATTATAGAAGCAATTATTATCTTACTGGTTGTCTTTGTGCAATTAAGTCAACTGCGCCGCCGCCGTATTGAACAGGTTAGAGTCAATCTTGCGGCAGAACTTGAGTCCGTTTTCCGCCAAACAGTAGAGATTGAACGCAATCAAAAAGATGCCCGAGACTGGAGGCTTTTGAAGCAATACTTAGTTGAGGTGATGCGTTTAAAACAGCAAGCCGTTAGCTTGGTGCAAGGATCTACCTTGGCAGAGTCTATCTTGTTCTTGAGTACCATACAGCAATGTGCGGATGTTATGCGTCAATTGGAATGGCGTTTATCGGCAATGCAATTAAGTGAGGCTGCCCGTAAGGAAGTGGATGCTGCTCGGTCAACAGTGACAGACTAAGTAAGGGTTCATCCTATGGTTGCCGTACCGTCAACACCGCCCAAGAAAGGGCGCTCCGAGCAAGGCCGCTCTCTTGCAGGGCGCCTTGGGTTAACATTGGTCTTTGTTCTGCTGTTCAGTATTAGTCTAAGTGCGCTTTTAGCCTACTTTAATTTTGAAAAACGCCACCGAGAGCTGATTAGCTCTCGACTTCAAGTGATGTTAGATGAAGTGCGTTTAGGCATTGATTATGGCACGGGCTTAGGCCTGCCGATGAGTTCGTTAACGGAAACAAACGAACAATTGATAGCCTTAGTTTCAAGGGATGAGGCACTTGAAAAAGCAGTCGTCTATTCCACTTTAAAACAACCATTATTTCAGGCCGGAAGCGGTGTATTAACCGCTTCTTTGCCGGATATGTGGTTTGATTTGGCAAGAAACGAGCACAATACAGGCCGGTTGTTAATCCATGAAACGGAGCGCTATTTGTTAGTCGCAGAGCCGTTATTTAACACCTTCGATATTCAATCGGGGCTAGTGGTTATTGCGTACAGTCGAGCGGCGTATCAGGCTGAAAATTTCTCATTGCTTAAACAGCAGGCTCTGCAATCCGGTATGGGCGTGATTTTAAGTGCGGTTATTGGTTTATTACTACTGTGGTTGATGATGCGCCGCTTACGTCAGCAGATATTACGGCTAAGCGGTAATTTAGATCGGCAACTTAATCGCGAGAAGGTTGTTTTAGACCGTTTAGGTACACCGGATGAATTGGAGACCCGGTTTCAGTTATTACATGATCGAGTGCAGGAGGCACAGCAAACGTCATCAACGGATCGTCATCCTTAATACTAAAAGGCTGGTGATACTACGGGTCTGGAGTCTCATTATTTATGAAGCGCCTTTCGTTATCTGGAAGTGTTGTTTTTATTGCAGTATTGGTTATCGTCCTTGGAACCGCAGCGGGTGCTTGGATGTCGTTAGGGCTGATTAAAGATGCCCTAGAGCCTGCCCAAGAAGAAAAAGCCGCCATTGTTGCTGATTCGACAGATAGGCTAGTGACGCATCTGTTAAAGCAAGGTGTTCCGCTGGAGCGCTTTGGACGAATGGATCAACTGCTGGCAAGTCGTCTAACAGGCCACCCTGATTTGGATTTCTTGGCGATCTATTTGCCAGAATCTGACCGTCTTTTGTATCAAGCGACTGGGCTTGAGGATCTACCACAGAATCGGCCTGCATCACCCAGTGACCCCCTCGTTCAGTCTTTAGCTGATGCCCAGGGCCGCTTCGCACTTTACCGCTACCCTATTGTACAAGATGGACAAACTCTGGCAGAGGTTTGGGTTGGTTTTGACCCAGGCTTTATGGCGCGAGTGTTTGAGGAGATTGGCTACGATATTGCTACTATTTTGGTGGTAACGCTGCTGTTGGCAATGGAACTACTGATGTTTATCACGACCTATCATATTAAAACTCCGATGGCTGGTATTCACTTTATGCTGGATCGTATCGCGGAAAAAGATCTTCGAGAAGTGGTGCATTTTCCCGGTAAGGATGAGCTATCAAATCTTGGTAACAAAGTTGCCACGATCAGCTCGGATATGACGACTTGGTTAAGATCCACGGCGGAAGGGAAATCCTACCAGCTACCGAAGAAGCATCCGAAGAAAGTAGGCTTAGCGCGTTTGTCATTTGTTCGACCGCCTCTTTTTCTGGTGATTTTTTCAGAGTCGATGTCACTTGCTTTCTTTCCTGCTTACGTGAATGAACTCTACGAGCCGATACCTGGATTAGCGCCTAGTATGGTAATTGGTTTACCTATCTCGGTCTTTATGCTGGTTTGGGCGTTGTCATTGCCCGTTGCAGGGCAGTGGTCGGACAGCGTTGGCCGTAAAAAAGCCTTTATGGTAGGGGCATTGCTGACGGCGGTAGGGTTATTCCTGACAGCTTGGTGCGATAATCTTTGGCAATTACTCGCGGTTCGTTCAATAACGGCAGTGGGCTATGGTGTTGTCTTTATCACTGCTCAAGGCTACGTGACCGATAATACGACACCGGAAAATAGAACCCGTGGCATGGCGATGTTCCTCTCTGGTTTCTTTTCTGGCTCCCTGTGTGGGGCCGCTATTGGTGGTATTTTATCCGATCGTATCGGTTTTCCAGCGACCTTTATCCTGTCGGCGGCTTTATCTCTCGCATCGGCTATGTTTGTGATGCAATTTTTTGAGGCTAAAGTTAAAGATCCTTCGGCCCCAGCCCCTGCGATTCTGTCATTCAAAGACTTTACAACATTGCTAACCGATAAATATTTCTTATTGATTACCTTCCTTTCCGCTATTCCAGCCAAACTGCTACTGACGGGCTTCTTATACTATACCGGCCCCGTTTATCTGAATGAATTAGGGGCGAATCAGTCCTCCGTTGGGCGGGTTTTGATGGCCTATGGTTTAGCCATTGTGCTTATCTCGCCGTTGAGTGCTTGGCTTGGTGATCGGCTGAAAAATAAGAGTGCTTTTATTATTTTTGGTGGTGGGTTATCGGCACTTGCGTTATTCGCGGTTTATATGATTCCGGGGATTTATGGCATGTTTACAGGGGTTTTGTTGTTGGGGGTTGCCCATGCCATTGGCGTTTCACCGCAGTTATCTCTGTTAACGGAGAAGGTAAAATTGAGAAATGGATTAACGCTGGGTAAAACCATCGGTATTTTCCGGCTGACTGAACGTATTGGTAATATTGCAGGGCCTTTAGTGGCGGCTACGTTGATTAGTGTGCTGGGTTTCCAAAGCTCGTTCTTGTGGTTGTCGACGGGGGCTGCGATGAGTTTGATCTTGTTGGTTATCTTATATTTGATGTTCCGTTCTATGGATCAACGCAAGCTACAGGAGGCTTAGCCGGTGGCAAGATTGAATCAAGTTTTTAAACGTGTACTCATGGTTTTTTTGTCAGGTTGGTTGCTTTCGGGCGCAGCTTTGGCTTCTGGTACTCAAGTTGGCTCAAATAAAGAGACTCTGTCGTTCCTTGAGCATGGTGACGTAAAGCAAGTTTATATGGTTTTATGGCGTGGATTAACAGAAGCTGAGCGTGGGTTTATGGATGCACTGATGGCGCAGCCCAAGCCCGTCGAGTTTATTGTCCGAAATGCAGGAAAAAGCCATGAACAACTGGCGCTAATTCGTGACGATATTCGCCTGAGAAAGCCTGACCTTGTTTACAGCTTTGGTACCACGGTGACATCTGCTTTAGTCGGTACAGAGAGTAACTTTAACCCAGATCTACATGTTCAGAGTATTCCTGTCATTTTCAATATTGTCGCAGATCCTAAGGGGGCGGGTATCGTGAATGACTACGAACATCCTCAGCGCAATATAACAGGAACCTCTCATCTGGTGCCTATGGGCACTCAAGTTGCGGCCATGCAGGAATTGGAAGGTGTTAAGCGCATTGCGGTGATTTTTAACCCGAAAGAGAAAAATTCAATGCTACAGGTGCAAGCTCTTAAGGATGCCAGTACGGCGGCGGGGTTGGAGCTTGTTGCATTTGAATTACCCAACGCCAATGATGCTGAAGCGGGTGCTCACTTTGCAGCGTTTGCTCGATATATCAAAGAACAGAAAGCAGATATCGTGTATTTACCATCAGATTCCTTTCTTATCTCCCATGCAAAAGCACTGGTTAATACCAGTCACGGAACGGGTATACCGGTATTTTCCGCCACAGAAGGCCCTATACGAAAGTCAGGGGCTTATATGGGGTTAGTGAGCCGTTACTATAATGTGGGCCAATTTGCGGCGTATAAAGCGCAACAAGTACTTTTTGATGGCAAGGCGATCGCTCAAATTCCCGTTGAAACCTTAAAGCGCTTTAGTTTTATCGTGAATATGACCGCTGCTAAGATGTTGGATCGTTATCCCCCAGTAACCATTATGCAAACGGCTGAGGTGATTAAAGAATAGCCGAGGATTAAGTCGCTCGGCTGGATTAAATCGGTCGATTGAGTTAAATAGAGTGGTTCGGTTAAGGGACTGTTAGGTTAAAATGCCGGACTTCACTTTTATTTTATCGGTCTGGAGTATTATTTTGACTCAGTTTCGTCCGTGTATTGATCTACACCAAGGGCAGGTTAAGCAAATTGTCGGTGGTAGCCTTAATGATCAGGGCGCTGATACCAACTTTGTGAGCGAATACAGCAGCCGCTATTATGCGGAGCTTTATCGTCAGCATCAGTTGACGGGCGGGCATGTTATCGCCTTGGGTGCCGGTAACCAAGATGCGGCGTTAGAGGCGCTTTCCGCTTGGCCCTTAGGCTTGCAATTTGGTGGTGGCGTAAACGCTGATAATGCAGGGGCTTACCTTGAGGCCGGTGCATCCCATGTGATTGTCACCTCATACTTATTTGATAAAGGGCAGTTTAGTTGGGAGCGGTTAGAGGCGATTAAAGCTGTAACAGGTAAAGAGCGTCTTATTCTGGATCTTAGTTGCCGTCGTACGGAACAGGGATGGCATATTGCCACCGATCGCTGGCAAACAATCACCGAGCTTGCAGTAAATGCAGATACTTTGGCTCAATTAAGTAGCCATTGTGCTGAGTTTTTAATTCATGCCGCAGATGTTGAAGGACTGCAAGCGGGCATTGATGAAGAGCTGGTTAAGCTGTTAGGGCAGGCTTGTCCAATCCCTGTGACCTATGCCGGTGGTGCTCGATCTTTAGAGGACTTAAAGCGAGTTAGTGAACTATCTGCAGGCAAAGTGGATTTAACGATTGGTAGTGCGTTGGATATCTTTGGTGGCAATGGCGTAACACTGGATGAGTGTATTGCTTGGAATCGGCAGCAAGGCTAATTGACTTAATGTGCTATCGAAGCATTCTTATTAAAATGAAGTAACCCCCAATAGTTGGATACCTAACTTTTGGGGGGCATATTAAGGGGCGCTTCACTATTGAGAGCGGGCTTTCGTCGGAACAGTGAACCGATTAGCCGCGACGGTTTGGTAATACTGGACGAAGTTTGTCTGCCATTTTCAGCAGGGCTTCTTCTGTGGTATCCCAATCAATACACGCATCGGTAATAGAAACGCCGTACTCCAAGTCATCTTTATTGGCGGCAATTTTTTGATTGCCCCAGCCGATATTACTTTCGACCATAAGCCCAACAATAGACTTATTGCCGTCTAAAATTTGATTGCTCACATTATCCATTACTAGCGGTTGTAGTGCAGGGTCTTTATTGGAGTTTGCATGGCTACAGTCGATCATAATGTTCTGTGTTAGCTTCGCTTTTTCTAAGTCTTGCTCGCACAGGGCAACGCTAACTGAGTCATAGTTTGGTTTGCCGTTACCACCACGAAGGACAACATGGCCGTATTGGTTACCTTTGGTGCGGATAACGGCTACCTGACCTGCTTGGTTAATACCAAGGAAGCTATGGGCATGAGAAGCGGACTGTAATGCGTTAGTCGCGACTTCTAATCCGCCATCTGTGCCGTTCTTAAAGCCAATAGGCATAGATAAGCCACTGGTCATCTCACGGTGGGTTTGAGATTCTGTCGTCCGAGCACCAATAGCTGACCAAGCAATAGCATCTTGCAAATATTGAGGCGAAATAGGATCAAGAGCTTCTGTTGCCAAAGGTAACCCCATCTCTGCCAGATCAACCAGCAATTGACGGCCAATATGCAGGCCGTCTTCTAGTTTAAAGCTATCATCCAGGTAAGGGTCGTTAATTAAACCTTTCCAGCCAACGGTTGTGCGTGGTTTTTCAAAATAAACCCGCATAACGATATATAGGCTATCGCTAACTTTGTCAGATAGCGCTTTTAAACGCTTAGCATAATCTTTGGCCGCCTCAACATCATGAATTGAGCAAGGGCCTATCACAATAAAGAGGCGTTGATCTTTTCCATCCAAAATATTTTGGATGGTTTCGCGACCTTCTACAACAGAGGCACGGGCAAGATCAGTTAACGGAATCTCTTTTTTCAGTTCTTCCGGGGTGATCAGGATATCCTGAGACACCACATTGACATTGGTCAGACGAGTTTTAGACATCTGAAAAAGTATCCTGTGTTAGCGGTATGAATCGTTTAGGGTTTTATTCTTAAGTTATTGTTATTGATAGAATATTGTTTTTACTGCTCAAGAGATAGAGGTAAAGCCTATACTTTTGGCGACAGCGTGCAAATTAATCGTCGCTGACGGACTAACCACGGGCATTGACGTATCGGTTGGTCAGCTTCTTTTATCGGCTGCTATCTATAAGCAGTTCGTTGGTTTGGGTAGGCCTGCAATTTTACTGGCCATTTTAGCAGGACTTTCACCGAACAGTTGCATCAGATAGATGCTGCGAGCTTTTTCTTTCCCAAGCTGCAGGCCAATGTACTTGATTAAAGGACGCATGGCGGGGGATAGCTCAAACTCTTGATAAAACTGACGCAACAGTGTGATGATTTCCCAGTGTTCAGGGCTTAAGGTTAGACCTTCATTTTTCGCGATTAGCGCTGCAATCTCAGGTTGCCAATCGTTTAGGTTTTCTAGGTAGCCTTCATCATCGGTAGGGATTGATGCATTCTCTAATGGCAGCATAATACTTAACTCGCTCCGCTTAAAACCAGCTACAGTTCACTTAAAACCAGCTACAAACAGTGTCTGCAGTTTCAGTTAACTCAACAAAGCCTGTATAGCTTATCGCAGTCCACTCTGGGGCTAGTTGATCTATCGCTATACCTCGGGCATCAAGGTCTTCCTGTAGAACAAAATAATGCAAACCTTCTTTTAGTAAGGCTTTAAATGCGGTGGTGGAGCCGTAGACACCATCTTCAATCAATAAAATGTTGTCGCCGTTGGTGGCTGTAAACAGGCACTCTTTTAGCGTGCTCTGGGTGGAAGGCGACTTATTCACGGTATGTAATATCATATTAGAAATTAAAGACCTGTTGATGTGATTGTAAAAGTGCCTGTACTTGAGTTTGATCCAGAAGATCACAGCTAAAGCCCAGTTGATCCTGTGTTAGCCCTCGGTCTGCGAGGCACTGCTGGGAGACAAAAATCTGCTCTATATCGTACATCGGCAAGGCCTTCATCATCGCTTGAGTGCCTTTCTGTCCAACAGATTCAGGTTGTTGGTTGGTTAGTAACTGATAAACCCCATCGCCCATAAATAATAGGCTGACGTGTTGACCGAAAGCCGCGCCGACTAGTGCCAAGTCTAGTGCTTCCCGTGCCCAAGATGTGCCAATAGGGGCTTTACGGAACATAATTAATAGATCAGACATATTCTCAGACATATTAAAGCCCAAAAGTGATAAGTTTATGGGACGTTAAACCTGCGTCAATAAGTTGCCCAAGACCTGAAAGTGACACACCTTCAGCAATATTATGACTGGCTCTGCTATAGCGTTTAGCCTCTTTTTCATCGAGTAGTCCACGCCTTACTGCCGCCGCAATACAAACAACCAACTCAATATCGTTTTCTTTTGCCAGCGTATGCCATTGGGCGGGCACATTGGCTTCATCCTGCGGTGGGCTGACTAAGGCTGAACCATTGTAAATACCATCATGGTAAAAAAATACTCGGCTAATACAATGCCCGCGCGTTAGTGCCGCCTGAGCGAAATGTAAGGCGCTATGGGCTGCTTGGTTACTGTAAGGGCCACCGTAGATGGCGATGCTGTAATTCATGATAAATGGTTCATAGTAATGACGCGCCCTAACCTGTGGTATTTCTAAGGTCTGTATTTCTAAGGTCTGTATTTCTGGAGTCTGTATTTTTTGGAATTTACATTTTACAGCGTATGAGCCAGAAACGAAAACGCCCTGCAGGGCAGGGCGATTCTTAATGCAAAGAATAGTTCATCGGAGCAGAACTATTCTCCTTAGCTATTTTTAGTCTTTGTAGCGATTAGTCATCACCACTTATTGCGCCGATTAGGTGAAGCAAGCTCATAAAGAGATTATAAATAGACACATATAAACCAATCGTAGCAATGATGTAGTTACGCTCACCGCCGTTTACGAGCTGGCTTGTCTCAAACAAAATGGCTGCAGAGGCAAATAGAGCAAAACCGGCAGAGATCATCAGGCTTAAGCCTGGGATATCAAAGAAAATCCCCGCAATCATCGCGCCGACTAAAATCAAGAAGCCTGCGAAGAGAAAGCCACTTAAAAAGCTGAAGTCTTTTTTGGTTGTTAACGCATAGCCTGATAGGGCTAGGAAAATAACGGCTGTACTAGCCAGTGCCGAGGTAACAACTTGACCACCATTAGGCAACGACAAATACATAGACACTACAGGGCCGATCGTTAGGCCCATAAAACCAGTAAAAGCGAAAACACTCACCAAACCCCAAACGCTATTTTTGGTTTTATGAGTTAGATACATTAAACCGTAAGCCCCAATTAAGAACATAAAAATGTTCATACGGCCAAAGCCCATGGAGGCGGAAATAAAGGCTGTTAACGCGCTAAATACCAGCGTCATACCTAATAATGTAAAGGTGTTACGGATAACCTTATTGACCGACTCGGATGATGCCGAGTTGCTATAGGTTTTATATTCTTGAATAGCCATCGACTAGCTCCTACCCCTAAATTACTGATTGATCATGCACTCATTGATCTTACTAAGACCCATTGTCGTGGATTATGTTCCAAAGTTAAAGAGATAGATAAACGGATAAAAATGAGAAATTATTATTGACGAGAAAAAATATAATGCGTATTATACGCACCAGCTGGAGGGATGGCTGAGCGGCTGAAAGCACCGGTCTTGAAAACCGGCAAGGGTTAATAGCCCTTCTAGGGTTCAAATCCCTATCCCTCCGCCATTTTTTGAAAAGGCGCAGTTTTTTATAAACTGCGCCTTTTTTCGTTTTACTCCCTTGCTTGTTAGTCTGCGCCGTATTTTCTGTTTTGGTTCCTGTTTCTATCTTGTGTGCTTGTGTTGCTGCGGGACTCAGGTTGTTGAATTTTATAAACTTTTTTTGTGCAGAGTGTTGACCTATAAATCTGCCCTGATATAATACGTTTCAACTGGAGGGATGGCTGAGCGGCTGAAAGCACCGGTCTTGAAAACCGGCAAGGGTTAATAGCCCTTCTAGGGTTCAAATCCCTATCCCTCCGCCATTATTTAAAAACCTGCTCATTTATGAGCAGGTTTTTTTTCGTCTGCGATTTCTTAGGCATTCACTAACCCTCAGACCGCTGCCATACAAGATTGAAAATATTAGTCTGTATTTGCCTTCTAATGCGGCTAGTATTTTTCCTACTTCGTACTTATTTAGTGCATAGGGCAGATTTCTCGGCTTGCTAGCATATTGAAAACCCAAGTCCAATGGCCGATTCAGAGCCTGGTTATACAGAAATGCCAATGCATTCAACGCTGTCTTTTGGGTATTAATGGCAACATTGCCCTGAACCGCTAATGATGTCAGAAAGCTTTTGACCTCTTCTGCCCCCATCGATTCTGGATGACGTTTTTGATGAAAAAATATAAAGCGTTTAACCCAGTGAATGTACGTTTTCTCTGTTCGTATGCTGTAGCCACGCAAACGAATCTCTGATCTGATGCTTTCCAAAAATGGACTTTTAGCCATAAACCGCCCTCCATGTGATATTTGCTCTTACATGGTTAAATATGGCTGTGTTGTATTTGAGTTTTGGCAAACTACACTGAAACCTGTAGCCCAAACGCACCGGAGCCTTCATGAACACTCAACATCTACGGGGCATTCCCCTGCATCTCGAAGACCTCACATACCCAGAACTGAAGAAGCTCAAGCATGAGGTTGATGGCTTGATATCCAAGAATCAGGTCGGCGAAGTCATCGCTAAGCGAGAAGACCGCTTGACTGACTGCCCTAACTGCAGCAGTAGCCAGTTTACCCGCTGGGGTTTTACAAAACAGGGGGTTCAGCGGTTCAAATGCAAAGCCTGCTTACAGACCTTTAACGCCTTGAAAGGGACGCCTCTGTATCGAATGCGCATGAGTCAGAAGTGGGTTCAATATAATGAATTGATGTGGCATGGTGCAACATTACGGGATTGCGCGAAAGATTTAGATATCAGTCTTCGTACAGCTTTTCGCTGGCGGCATACCTTCCTAAAAGCACCTTCATACACGGGCATCCAGCCCCTATCGGGCGTTATTGAGGCCGATGAAACCTTTATAAATGAATCGTTTAAAGGTAAACGGATACTTCATCGAGACGCTCGGAAGCGGGGTGGTGGCAAATCCCCAAAAACACCCATTCTTATCGCCTTGAACCGTGAAGGTTCAGTGATCCATGAAGTTGTTGATCGTAATACCAAGGAAAGCATCTGCCAATTTCTTCAGCCCAGAATTGCTGATGGCTCCGTGCTTTGCACCGATGGCAATAAGTCTTACATTGAGGTTGCTAATGGCTGCAAGATCGATCACAAGCGCATTATCGGGTTGGATAAGATCCGAGTTGTTGAAAATATCTACCATATCCAAGCACTCAATAACTATATAATGAACTGGAAGGAGTGGATGGTGCGATTCAGAGGTGTAGGGCGAGGATATCTAACCCACTATCTCAGCTGGTTTCGGCATATGAAGCAGCACAAAAAGTCAGATCAGGGATTGCTGTTTGCTGCTATGACCAACACCTAACTACAACACAGCCTTAAATATACAGTATATTTTTGGTTTTGCAGAAAAACATGCTCGGTTTGTCCGACTTAATGCTCGGTTTACTGGTGCTACGAAATTGGATAAGCTGTAAATTCAATGAATTATAGGAACGGGCGCAGGAATAACAGGCGCACGGTTATTGACGTATATGCGCATGCGCGTTTAGCAGGGAAGCAGTCAGATCAGAAAACGGAGTTTTCCTTTCTAATCAGAGTCTTTCCTCAATTTTTGGCGGTATATTGAAATCGGCAAAACGCGCATGCCTATGATTAAAATGTTAGGGCTCCAGTCGGGCATTGGATTTTCGAGGAATAACTTATGAGCATCCCACAGGGATTAAAAGGAAGATATGCGTATCACTTTACTTTGATCGATAACCTAGAATCGATCATTGATTGTGGTTTGTTGTGTACAAACTTAAAGAGTGCTCGGGGTATATCTCACGAGAATATTGCTGAGCAGGGGATTCAAGGGAGAAGGAGCACTATGCCTGTGCCGTGCTCCGGGGGAAATTTTGTTCACGACTACGTCCCTTTTTATTTTTCGAAAAAAACTTCCATGCAACTCGGCGTAATTAATAAGAAAAATGTAGACCAGCCCCTACTTATATACTTTGCAATTCCGATAGAGATTCTTGAACAAAAAGCAGGGGTTGTATTTTCCGACGCTTCAGCAAACACAGATGCTCCGCCAAATTTCTACAATGCATCCTCAGCAAACATGTTAAATTCTTTAAACTGGGATGCGATTGATGACAGAAAGTGGGGATGCCCAACGGATGAGTACCGCCATCAGAAAATGGCAGAGTTACTTGTTCCAGGCGGAATTCAGATTGCCGAAGTGTCTTACATAGTTGTCTGGAATCAATGGATAAAGGAAGAGGTGGAAAAGATATTCCAAGCTAAAGGCATACAGCCACCTAGAATCGAGTATGATGGAGATCATTACTATACTAATTTTTACGATGGCGGAAAAAAGTCAATTGTAACAGGCCCCAGATTTTTAAAGGATAAAGTTGATGAGACAATTTCAGACATATGCAAAAGTACCTCTGGCCCCAAAAAATATGGAAGTATTCGTGCCTCACTAGAGGCTATAGCATGTGATTTTTCATCAATAAAAGAACTTGATGACATCGATGGATTAGCGGCCAGCTATGGACCGCATAGTGATGATGTTGGTACGCACAGTAGAAAAGTGGCAGCCGGACTCGCCCAGTTGTCTGAGTATAGAGAGCTATCTGATGAGGACAAAGATATTGTTCTTTTAGCTGCTTATTTTCACGACATAGGAAAAGGACCGAAATCGCGCTGGGGGCAAGCTGGAATGACTCAGGCTGACAATGATCATGCAGTGAAGTCTTTGCCGATGCTAAAACGAATCCTTACCGAAGATATCGGAGGCCTCAGTGAAGGGGACATCAGGAAAATAGTAACTTTAGTAACATATGACGACCTGGTTGGAGATATAGTTGCCAAGGGGCGTGATGAGAAACAATTAGCAGATGTGATTGAAAATGAAAACGATCTAAATATGCTTGTTGCTCTTGCTAAAGCAGATATGAACTCCATCAATATTACTTGGGTTATGATTCACAGCCAATCGATTGAAGCTTTAAAAAGTAGAACCCTTCAAGTTCTAGAGTGTAATAGCCCATGCTAGAGTTTGTTAAAGGCGACTTCTTCGATTTTGATGCTGACATTCGAATCAACACGGTTAACTGCGTGGGTGTCATGGGCGCGGGTGTGGCACTAGCTTTCAAGAACAAATACCCTGAAATGTTCAAGGAGTATGTGCGGCAGTGTAAGGAAAAAGAAATAGCCCCTGGGAAGCCTACTGTTTGGAAACAAGGAGATATGTTTTCGAAAGGGGTTGAAATCATAAACTTTCCTACAAAAAATCATTGGAGAAACCCGTCTGAGTATAAGTATATTGAAGATGGTCTTATCTGGCTTTCAAATTACTTAAAGAATAAAGAGGGTTTGACGATAACATTGCCTGCTCTTGGCTGCGGACATGGAGGTCTGGATTGGGAAAAAGTTAAGCCGCTAATCCTAGGATATCTAGAAGAAACCTCGAATCGCATTCTTGTTTTTGAGCCAGAAGCTTCCAAGAAAGCCGGTAAAAAAGTATCAATTACACCGGAAAAGATATCTGAGCTTGAGAATCTAGGCGTTCATGCTGTAAAAAAAAATGAAAAGCTTTATCCAGTAGGATTGATGCGCTATACAGAAAAGGATCTCTGGGTTCTTGGGAATTCAACTACAGAATTTGATATTGCTATAATTTCTAGCACAAAGCCTAGCGAGGAAGAAAAGTCTATCGTTGAAGATTTCATAAGTTATTGCAAGGCTAATAATTACAGCATTTTGTTTGGTGGATCTGCATTTGATAAACGTATGGCCTCACTTGCCATGAGAAAAGGAATTAAAACAGGAGTCTTCTTGCCGTGCGGGATTTCTAATTCTGCTGAGAGGATGCGTGAAAAAGGGGGGAATGGTCGCATATCCGTTCTTTCCATAGGCGACCCTTTTACAGCATTCGATAAAAAAGAATATATGCCGTCAGTCATAAGCCGTATGTGTATCTGTAAGTCGGTTTTTTTTACAACTAATAGGCTTAAATGGATTGAAAAACAAAGAAATATTATTTTAAAAAACAAAATACATTCATATTTCGTCAAGTATGAAGCACTCCATAATGATGATTATTTTGCGGCTATTGGTATAAATGCAGAACCAGTGAAGCTGATTGGTGATGATTTCTCAACAGAGATCAAGCCCTAACAATGCGTTGCACCGGACAAGCCGGTGAACGCGGCGTTCAGGCTGTAGAAAAACCTAACAGGCTCTGGTTATTGAGAATTTATCGCGCGCCTACGTTGATTTAAGAGTATTTGGCGATGAAAACTGCCCCAGAATTCACGTAGAAGCGTCATTTTTAGTACAAAAAATGATCAATTTTTGAGGCTGAGGTTTTTCTACAGCCTCGTTATGCCCTGCCCAGAATCGAAGATAGGATGCAATGGATAGAGTCCCTGTAAACGACACAATCATTTATTCTTTGGCGCGCCTCGTTGATGATGCACAAAAAGATAGACGAGACCCTAGTCATTCGGATATTGAATTCCAACTCAATAGAGCTGGGTTGACTCATGCTGACCCAAACAAAGACGGCGCTCCCGTTGGCAAAGCCAAGCGGCTTCGTACAGTGCTAAATTGGGCCATAGACAATGATATAGCTAAAGCAGAGAAATTAGCTTCTGGAATAATTTCTTCGGTTAAAGGCTGCGGTGGCTTTCGAGACTCTTCGCCTAACTTTGTTGGGGCTGACGCTATTGCCGATTTAGGTGCAGCTTTACGCTCAGAAGGGATTGTCTTGGGTGAAGACGGGTCAATGTCACCAGTGGCACTCGATAGCCTCACGGGGCGCAACCTTACTCATGCACTACGTGGTTATGTAAACCGAGCAAAAAAAGGTATCGAGGACGCAGCACTATTGGTAGGAACAAGCAAAGACTTGATGGAGGCCGTGTCGGCCCACGTAATACAAGAGTTGTGGGGCAGCTATCCTTCTACTGCCAATTTTCCAAGCCTCCTTGGACAGGCATTCGTTGCGCTTGAAATGGCTACGCCAGAACAGACGCCAGTACAAGGCGAGCATCAGCGTTGTAGGTTGGAGCGTTCACTCTATGAAACAGCTTGCTCAATTAACAATCTTAGAAACAAGCAAGGAACTGGACATGGTCGCCCGTGGGTGCCCGACTTGCGGGCCGCTGAAGCAAAAGCCTCGGTTGAATTTATAGGTGCAATTGCTGAGCTTATGTTGGATAACTTGGAAAGGAAAAAGTCATAAATGGGTCAGTATGCCTCAGTCGGATTGACAGTCCTTGAACAAAAATACAGAATAAGCGCGGACCTATCGTCTAATTTGGTAAGGCACCGTTCTCTGAACGGGTTCCCGGTTCGATTCCGGGTAGGTAAAGGGCATTTTCATAAGTGTTTTTTACCTACCTTGGAGTGAACAAATGTTAGAAGCAGATAGGGACGATGTGTTTGCAGCCCAAACGGAAAATGTCCGGGCATTAGAGCAAGCATGGAAACATATCAATAAATCTATCAATGCTGCTTATTCCTGCAGCGATTCCTCTTCCGCCGAAATTCATACCAAACTCCTCGCTCAAGTCTACTGTGCGTTTGCGGAAGCTGTATTTTCTAAAGTAATCCACACTCCTAATGGTTTGGCGCTAGATGAAATATCACAAGTAAAATCGAAAGGTAAGAAGAATATTGTTGAAGGGTGGAAGAAGTGTGTGGACCTTTCCTTACGCAAAGTCCAGGGTAAAAACAGTGGCCATGTGGCGAATACCCAGCAGAAAATATATTCACTTATTGATACATACGTTTTTGATCCAAGTCTTTTAAGAAACAAAATCGCTCACGGCCAATGGAGCGTGGCGTTAAATTCGAATAATCCAAAAGTAAATTCTGATCTAACAAACAGGATTAAAGCTATTACTGTTGTCGACCTTTATAGATACAAAGAAGCATTTCAAAGCTTATTTCGGATAGTGGAAGATATTATTGAGTCACCAAACAAGGCTCATCATCGAGATTATTGGATTCATATCACCGCATTTGAGAAATCGCAACAAGAGATGGCCTCTTGGACTATTCAGGAAAAGATAAAGGCACTCAAAATCAAGAGAGCCCGCGCTAAAGCATATAAAGGCATAACAAGCGCGTGAACACCGACGCATTTTTCGTTCGCGTTGCTCTCTACAAATGCGCGGGTTACGCGTGGCGTTCAGGCTGTAGAAAAACCTAACAGGCTCTGGTTATTGAGAATTTATCGCGCGCCTACGTTGATTTAAGAGTATTTGGCGATGAAAACTGCCCCAGAATTCACGTAGAAGCGTCATTTTTAGTACAAAAAATGATCAATTTTTGAGGCTGAGGTTTTTCTACAGCCTCGTTATGCTTTTTGAAATATAAAAAAGGTATGTGAGTTTGGAAATTAAAGAATTAGAAGTTCGAGATTGGATATTACTAGGCTCAGCTTTGATAGTTGTGATCGGGTGGTTTGTAGATGGTTTATTAAATCGCAGGCATGAGATTGCTAAGTTAAGAGCTGAACATCGTATTGATACGTTGAAGAACTTCATCTCTTTTTTTGTCGAGGCAAATGAGAAAAAATCACTAGATAAATTTAACGATATTCAAGTTCAGTTCTATCTTTACGGTTATAAGGATGAAGTTGCCTTGATCAAACATGTAACCGATATAGTAACCACTGACCCAAATAACCCAGAGTGGCTGAGTACATTAAAACAGTTAAACATTCTAGTGAGAAATAGGCTTAGGAAAGAGCTTCGTTTACCTAAGGTGAAAAGCTAGAAGCCAAAGCATAACAAGCAATTCAACAGAACAAAATACGGTTGGCTAAAATTTGAGGAACGAAAATAGCCTACCGTATTTTGCCACGTTAATGTGGGCGTTCAGGCTGTAGAAAAACCTCCCGAACTATGATCTGATCGGGTTTTGAAACGCAGGAGGCGGTGATGGCTCGATTTAAGCACTACGACTACAACCTAACGTCGATGGTGGTGATCAATTACCTGGATCAGTTACAGCCCGGTCATTTGAGCATGCTCTGCACTACCTCGTTTCTGAAAAGCTGGATCTGTCCGCGTTTCACCAGCCCTACAAAAACGATACTGAAGGCCGTCCGGCTTATGATCCGGCGATTCTGCTAAAAATCATCCTGTTTGCTTATTCTAAAGGCATCACCTCCAGCCGTGAGATTCAGTGGTGCTGCGAAACCAACATTATCTTTAAAGCCCTGTCCTGCGATACCGTCCCGCACTTTACCACCCTTGCTCATTTTGTTAGCAG
>NZ_AUGW01000019.1 GCF_000422865.1 Oceanospirillum maris DSM 6286
GGATACTCTGATCAACTCCCAAAATTTGCGATAATCTCAGCATAACGAATGACGTCAGGATATGACCATGCAACAACGTCTTTTACGGATGCCGAACAGATTCACAAGAAGCGGAAAATACGTCGTGAGCGTTTTCTTGAGCGCATGGATAAACTCATCCCCTGGAACACGTTGGAAGACCTGATTCAACCCTTTTATTACCAGAATGTACGGCAGGCCTGCTTACCCTTTGTCGTCCATGTTGCGAATCCATACGATGCAGTTGTTTTACAATCTGAGCGATCCCGCTATGGAAGATGCGCTTTATGGAATCGACTCCATGCGCTGTTTTGCAAACCTTGACCTGACACGCAGCCTGCCCGATGAAACCACCATTCTGAAGTTCCGGCATTTGTTAGAGAAACAGGAGCTGGCCCGTAAAGTCTTCCAATGCATTAATGAGGAACTCCAGCAGTAAGGCACACGGATGGATGCCAGTATTCTTAGTGCACCCAGGTCAACCAAAAACAAAACGGGGAAGCGTGATCCAGAAGCGCCAGAGCAAGAAGGGCAATCAGTGGTATTCGGCATGAAGATATCTATCGGTGCCGATGATCTCAGAGGTGCGGTTTACTCGCTGGAAAAGGGCGTGCATAAACGTGACAAGCAAAAGAACCGGAGGTTGACTGGTTTATCGCCAAACGTCCCAGTCAGCGCAAACCGTGGGATAAGGATGATCCGAGAGAAAAAAGTCTCGATCCGAGCGTTAGTGAAACATCCCTTTCGGTATGTAAAGTAGGTGCTTGGTTACAGCAAAGCTCGTTACAAGGGGCTGAAGAAAAACATGGCCAGATTCTATATGTTGTTGGGTTTTGCCAACCTATTAATCACAGAGAAACATTATCCTGCATAGGGAAGGTGCGCCTGAAATCCGGTAAAATTGGGAAATCAGGCATAAAACGGAGCCGAAAGGCTCTCGAATATGAGTAGAAAGGGCTTTTGTGGCTCAAAAGTGTCTGGTAGCAGTTTAAACGGCAGAGCTGATGGGTTACGCAGAGGTTCCCTAAACTATTTCTGCTCTACTATTTTTGCCAAACGCTGTTGATCTCTTGCTCTGTTAGCGCGCGCCACTCACCTTCGCCCAGCTCTGGGTCAAGGGTAATATCACCGATTTTTTCTCTGTGCAGTTGTACTACCTTGTTGTCGATAGCTCCAAACATACGCTTAACTTGATGGTATTTACCTTCACTGATGCTCAGTTGTACTTCGGTATTGGTAATACGGTTAAGCAAGGCAGGCTTGGTTAATTCCAGTTCGCTGTGTAGCTGAACACCTTCTTTAAAGCGCTCTTCTGCGTCAGGGGCTAAAGGCTCTGCTAGCCAAACACGGTAGCGTTTCATGCACTGCTTTTTCGGTGAGGTGATTTGGTGAGACCATTGACCGTCATCGGTAATCAGTACTAAGCCTGTGGTATCAACATCCAGTCGACCAGCAATATGCAGCCCTTTGGTATGGGGCAGATCCATATCACTAAGAACCGATGGGTATTCTTCATCAATGGTTGAGCAGAGCGTATTGGCTAGCTTGTTTAGCATAAAGTAACGAGGCTTAACGGGGCCATAGCTGCGGCCATTAAACTCTATATTGGTATCATCGTTGACTTTAAAACTCGGGTCTTTAATGACCTCATCATTATGAGTGACTAGGCCTTGGCGTAAAACGCGTTTGGCTTCTACTCGGGAGATTCCCGTATGGTGGCAAATAAACTTATCAAGACGCATATTAGGTTAGGGGGCTCTTAGTTGGGTGATTGGGTGGTTTTAAGTGGTTAGGTCGTTAACTTGTGAACAAGCTATTCGTTGGAACGCTCTTCGCTTTTCATTAAATCGTAGCGGTAAATGATTGAATTGAGGCGGCGGTTTGATCGACAATATTCTGTCGAGCATTTTGTGAAATCCAAGCATTATGCGGCGTTACAATTAGGTTGAGTGTTTCATTTAACGCATCAAGCAAGCCATTTCCGTTAACCGGAGGTTCTTGGGTTAGTACATCGGTGGCATAACCACTAATACGCTTGCTTTTAAGTGCGGCAAGAATATCGGTTTCGTTTACGATACCGCCACGGGCACAGTTTACCACCAATAGTTCTGGTTTTACTTGAGCCAAACGCGCGGCGTTAATCAGGTTTTCGGTATTTTCTGTTAACGGGCAGTGTAGCGATAGAATATCTGCAGTTGGTAATAGGCGATCTAAAGAGGGTCGCTGGTCATTCTTTTCATTACCTGGGCGGGCACTAAAGCTGACCTTCATATCAAAGGCTTCTGCCAGTTGTGCCACTTTTGCCCCCAGAACACCGGCTCCGACAATCACTAAATGCTTACCTGCAAGTTCCGATACGGGGTGCTGCATTAGGCAAAACAGTGGACTGCTATTCCAGGCACCTTCTGCCACGGATTTTTGATATAAGGGCTGGCGAGTCGACAGCATTAACATCAGCATTAAGGTATGTTGAGCAACGCTATTGGTGCCGTAAGCGATAGCATTACAAACGGGGATACCGGCCTGTTGGGCGGCATCATGATCAATATTGTTGGTTCCTGTGGCTAAGACGCAGATTAACTTTAGTTGCTGGGCGTTTTTAATTTCGTGAGCATCAATAACAACTTTGTTGCTTAGGACTATATCTGCATCCTGGATACGTTCTTGGACTTGATCTGGCGCTGTTTCAGCATAGCTGACAAAAGAGCCTAAGGCTGCTTCAAGGCATGAAAAATCAAGATTATCGCCAAGACTGTCGGCATCAAGTAATACTCCCTTAAGGTTCAGAGGTGTATTTTTAAGAGGCATAGGTTTGCTCCTAGAGCTATTAAAGGCTAAATCACATGTTAAAAATTTGGACTAGTTTAAGTTATTCATGGCGTCAGGGTAAAACCTTTACTCGCGGTCAGTGGGTGCGCTTTGTGGGCTGGCTTGCGGTTGCTGCCGCATTTATGATTTACCTTGTTGCGAGTCGTTACCTGCCTTTTATTCAGGTTAGCGAGGCTCACAGCAGCCTGTACTTGCTTTCTGCTTACGTCGGGCACTTTGGCCTATTTCCGTTTTTGGCTTGGCTGTTAGTGTTTGTGCCTTTGGCTCTTTTGGTGCCCTCGCGCTGGTTGCTATTACCCCTCGGCTTTATGACGGTCTTTCTTGGGCTGGCTTTATTGGCGGTTGATACCACGGTTTATGCTCAATACCGTTTCCATCTGAGTGGTTTTGTCTGGGAGCTACTGACCGCGCCGGGTGCTGGAGAGATGATAAAGCTTTCTTGGTTTACGCTTGCTGTTATGGCGGGTACATTGCTGTTTATTGCTTTACTTGTACTTTGGTCGTTATCGCTAATCACTTTTATTGTTCAGGAACAAAAAGTCCAAGGCAAGGGAAAGTATCTCTTTGCGAGTTGGCTTGTGGCTATTGTTAGTAGCCAGCTGATGCATGTTTGGTACGAGGCGCATTATGACGCTGAGGTAACCGGTATTACGCGCCATTTACCTTTTTACTATCCGGTGACGGCAAAGCGGGATCTGGTCGAGTTGGGGTTGATTGACCCCAGTAGTATTAATCAAGAAATGGATCTGCATATTAAGAAGGGTAGCAATGCCCTTAAGTATCCTTTGAATCCCTTGCAGTGCCAGAAGCCGGAGTCCCCTCTTAATGTGCTTGTTATTGCCGTTGATGCGATGCGAGCGGATGTTTTTAATGCCGACGTTACGCCTCATCTATTTAAGCTAGCTCAGAGTGACTCTGCACAGGTTTTTACCGATCATTATAGTGGTGGAAATGTTACTAAAGGTGGAATCTTCTCTCTGTTTTTTGGTTTGCCACCAACCTATTGGGATGGCTTTGCCTCCGCTCAAGAGGGCGCGCTATGGATACGCCAACATCAACGTTTTGGCTATGATATAGGGGTTTTTAGCTCGGCTACGCTGCTAAGCCCTGCTTTTGATCGTACTGTTTTTCCAACCGTAGAAAATTTAAGGCTTCAGTCGGAAGGAGGCTCCCCCTCTGAGCGTGACCGGGATGCTATTACTGATTTTCAAACGTTTCTTTCCCATAGAACGCTTGGTTTGAATCAAGAAAAGGATCTCAATAAAGAGGAAAGCCCTGCGCCGTTTTTCAGTTTTATATTTTTAGATTCTGCCCACGGTTATGATGTTCCTAAGGGTTATGACAAATTTCAGCCTCAATGGGAGCGTGTTGATCACGTTAAACTGAATAATGATTTTGACCCCGTTCCGTACTTTAATCGTTATAAAAATGCGGTGGGTTATGTGGATGAGCAGATCTATCAGCTAGTTCAGAAACTCGATCAGGACGGTATACTGGATAATACCCTGCTGGTGATTACATCTGATCACGGCGAAGACTTTAATGATCTGGGTAAGAATTTTTGGGGGCATGGTAGTAGTTTCACTCAATATCAAACCAAAGTTCCTTTGATAATGCTGTGGCCTGGTAAGGGTCGGCAGGTATTTGATTATAGAACCAGCCATTACGATATGGCCCCTACGGTGCTATCTGGTGTGCTGGGTTGCTTAAATCCGCCATCAGATTACTCGATTGGTTATAATTTATTTGACGCTTCAAGTGCTCGAAGTTGGTTGCTTGTGCATAGTTATTTTAATTATGGACTTGTTTTAAAAGATAAAATTGTGGCAACGTACCCTACAGGTGGCTACGAGGTACTCTCTTTAGACAACGAAAAACTAAAGGGAGAACGTATGCCCAATAATATTGGTGTAGAAGTGTTACAAATCTTATCCAAATTTTATCGCTGATAATTGATATCTTGTACTTGCCTGTTTTGTTGTCGATTTAGTAGGATAGGGCTGCTTGTCAGGAAAAAATATAGAGTTTAAGCTTGAAACTCTTCAATATTGACTAAACACTGGATGGTAGCTGTGGATCGTCGAAGCATTTTAAAAGCATTATCAATCAGCGGATTTGTTGCCTTAGGCAGCGGGTCTGTAATGCGTCAGCTATTACAAGGTAATAGTTCAAGCCTTAGTGCTACGCCTTTTGCTGAGGATGATGCTGTTGCAGCACTTCCTGAAGTGCCTAAAAAACTCGCCGAAATAGTTGAAGATCATGCTGCAGGTGCTGACTTTCATGAGGTTTCTGCGCCATCCAAGCTTGAGCAACAAGTAGCCGACCTTAATGCAGATCTTGAGGCTGCTAAAGTTGATCCGCATGTTAAAGAGTACATGCAGAAAATACGCTATTTTGAAGGTGTGTTTGAAGACGATTATTTTATCAGCCCTGAAGAGTTTCAGCTGGTTAAAGATGCACTGGCTAGGATGTCTCGGGTTCAACGAACCGTTGGTCACGGCAACTTTAACTTGATTAGCTTTGATCAGATGATTAAGTATGGTCGCAACTTTTCTCAAGTAGGTGAATTTACCAAAGTTGAGCTGGAATATTTAGAGCAACTCTTTTTTGCCGATGCCCGAACGTATGGCTTCTATGGTGAAAAAGTGATGTCGGGTCTAACAGAGCGTATCCCTTCGCGAGATCTTCTTAAAATACCCAAAACGGGGCATTTCCTCTTTAAAGGTAAATCACAGGCTTTATACAACAAGCTAAGGAAAGATGTGGGTGAGGATATTGTGCTGACATCGGGTATTCGTGGCACGGTGAAGCAGATGTATCTTTACCTGTCCAAGGTGTCTCAAGCGGAAGGCAATATGTCTAAAGCTTCACGCTCTCTTGCTCCTCCTGGTTATTCATATCATGCCATTGGCGATTTTGATGTAGGCAAAGTAGGCTTCGGCTATAAAAACTTTACTGAAGATTTTGCAGATACTGATGTTTATAAGAAGCTTCAAGATCTGGGGTATATTGCAATCCGTTACACAGATGACAATAAGTTTGGCGTTCGCTACGAGCCTTGGCATATTCAAGTGGTTTAAACTTTAGCTATTGTGATTGTTTTCATAGAGAATGCACAGCCTTATAGCTGTGCATTTTTTTATGGGGTAATTTATGCTTTCATCATCAAAAGAGTCTTCATCGCAAAAAGAGTTAATGCCATTTTTCAGTGTGGCTCTTGTTGCTGGCGTTGTAATTATTGGGGGGTTATTTTGCACGCCAACCAATAGCGCGTTAACCGGCTGGGATCAATCGGTTAGCCAGATTGATGCAGGCGATTATCCAGCAGTAACACCTGTATCGTTGCATGGGCTGTTAGCACCGGGTACTGTTGCACAGAAAAAGTCTCGATTTTTTGCACTATTAAAGCCAATGGTCGAGATTGAAAATGCGCATATAGCAACACAGCGAGAGTGGCTGAAAGAGCTTGATGTGTCTCAATTGACAGAGCCCCAACAGAAGATCCTTGTCACCCTTCTTCAACGTTACAATGTCATTAATACCAGCCATAAAGCGTATCAGTTGCCAGGCTCTTCAAAACAGAAGCAGGCCTTAGTCAACCAATTAATGGGTCATGTGGCGCCGATACCGATAGAGCTTGTTCTTGTTCAGGCTGCCAATGAGTCTGCTTGGGGGCGGTCTCGTTTTGCCCAGCAAGGTAATAATTTATTCGGGCAATGGTGCTTTAGCCAAGGTTGTGGTCTTGTGCCGAAACAGCGACCCGAAGGGCAGTATCATGAAGTAGCGGCCTTTCGCTCACCTCAGTTGAGTATTCGAGCTTACCTGCAAAATTTGAATGGTTTTTCAGCTTATGAAAAATTGCGTGTGGCCCGTGCTCAACGACCAGATCTAACCGGGGCGGAACAAGCTCTTTATTTAGCGAATTATCTAGGGCGCTACTCCCAGAGAGGCCAAGCCTACGTTGATGAACTGAAAGCTATGATTAAGAGCAATAAAGCTTTGATTGAAAGCATATCAGCCGAAAATCTCCAGTAAAATTTACTCTCGTTTAGCGGTATGATTCAGTTATCTGCATTTAAAGCAGAGCCAAAATAAAGAGAGCCAAGAGTTTTTATGACGACTAAACAGGCTGTAACCGTTTTAGGTGGTGGAAGTTTCGGTACTGCAATCGCAAGCATTGCAGCAGATAATGGCTACCCAGTCATTCAATGGTTGCGCGATGAACGGCTAGCTGATGATATTAATAGCAAGCGTCGTAACACTCGTTATCTTCCTGATTATGAAATTAATAGCAATGTAGAGGCGACAACTGATGTTGTGGCTGCGGTTGCTCATGCCGATATTATTTTTGTTGCGATTCCCAGTAAAGCCTTTGCCATTGTGGTTGATCAAGTTGCTCATTGTCTTCGTCCTGATCAGATTATGATTAGTACGGCCAAGGGTATCCAAGAGGACGGTTTTTTATTGATGTCCGAGATTTTGCGCAGCCATACGCCAAGCCAGCATATTGGCGTGTTAAGTGGGCCTAATCTTGCCAGTGAGATTGCACAAAAGCAGATGACCGCTACGGTGGTCGCTAGTGAAGATGCTCTAACACGAGAAATTATTCAGGAAGTGCTGGGCTGTGATTACTTTAGAGTGTACGCCAGTAATGACCTATTTGGTGTAGAGCTTGGCGGTGCCCTTAAAAATATTTATGCCATTGCTGCAGGTATGGCTTCGGCGCTTGGTGTGGGTGAAAATACCAAGAGTATGCTGATTACTCGCAGCCTTGCAGAAATGAGCCGTTTTGCCGTTAGCATGGGCGCTAACCCGATGACTTTTTTAGGTCTTTCTGGCGTAGGCGATCTTATTGTCACCTGTATGTCACCCTTAAGTCGTAATTTTAGGGTTGGCTATGCCTTAGGAAAAGGAAAGAAACTGGATGATGCCGTGGCAGAACTTGGCCAAGTAGCGGAAGGGGTTAACACGATTCGTCTTGTTAGAAATAAGGCGGTTGAGATGCAGGTTTATATGCCGCTGGCCTGTGGCTTATATGAGGTTTTATTTAATAATCTTCCGGTTGAAAAGGTTATTCGTGGTTTAATGTCGGGAGAGCAGAGCACTGATGTTGAGTTTGTTTTACCCCGCTCCTCTTAATTAAAGGGAAATCTGGCAATGAATGATAAGAAGCAAGGTATCGCCACCGAAGTATTTTGGCTGCGTATTATTTTTATGTTGTTTTTTTTGCTGGCCTATCAGGTCGCAGAAATTCTGCTGGGCATCAGTATTGTGCTGCAGGTTATTTTTATCGCCTTTTCCGGTGAGAAAAACTTATTTCTCCAGCAAGCTGGCGCGGGATTGTCCCGTTACGCTTATCAGGTTTACCGGTATTTGACTTATAACTGTGAAGAAAAACCGTTTCCTTTTTCTCCTTGGCCCCAAGGCGAAGCTCCTGATGCGGACCCTTATCAGGCAAAAGATCAAGATTAATGGCGATGCGTTTGGTTCTATTTCGACATGGGGAAGCCGGTCGTGCTACCCGAGATTTTGAACGTTGCTTAACAGGCCGAGGCGTGTCAGACGTTCGAAAAATGGCCTGCACCATAGACTCTTATTTAAGCGGTGCCACGGCATATTACAGCCCTTATCTAAGAGCTAAGCAAACGTGTCATGAGATTCAGCGTAATACGGAGCTGAAATCCAGCCATACCCAACCATTAATCACCCCAGAGGATGATCCGCTAGCGGTTATCGACTGGCTTAGCACGCTTTCTGAAAACGATGGGGATAGCACTCTTTTGTTAGTGACCCATCAACCTCTTGTGAGCCGGTTGATCAGTTTATTGGTCAATGGCCACGAGCAAGGCTTTTATCCAATGGCAACAGCCTCTGTAACAATTTTAGAAGCTGATGTTTGGGGCCTTGGCCTAGCCCATGTAGTGACGGTGATCCATGCCGCAGATTTGGAGTAATCTGTGATTAACTTTGAACCCTTTCGACAGAGTTTTGATTTTTGGCATAAACAGGGACTGAACCAGTATTGTCGGTTGATACGAGATCAGCTAGAAAGTGCTATGTTGCGTCCAAAAAAGCCTCACGGCTTAATTGTTAGCGAACAAAACGCTAATGGTATTAAGTCTGAGCTTCTATATTGGGACCACGACGCCCCTCGCCGCTATGTGCTTTATCTTCATGGTGGTGGTTATGTTTTAGGCTCGATTGACACCCATCGAGAACTAGCGGCTCAAATAGCCCATAGAGCCAATGCTCGTGTGCTGCTTATTGAGTACCGGCTTGCACCCGAAGGGCCTTACCCAGCGGGTCTTAATGATGCTGAGGCAGCTTATCAATGGTTGATTGATGTTGGTGTTACACCTCAGCAGATCGCTTTTGCGGGTGATTCTGCCGGTGGCGGTTTAGCTTTGGCTTTAATGCAACGTATGAAAGCTCGTGGGCAAGAATTACCCGCGGCAGGTGTGTTTCTTTCACCTTGGGTTGATCTTACGTGTACAACGCCTAGCTTAGACACCAATACGCCAACGGATATGGTCTTAAATAAAGCTCAAATGCAAAGTTTTGCCCATGTGTATGCAGGCAAAGAGCGTTTAGATTCTAAGGGTGTATCGCCATTGTTTGGTGATTTATCTGGATTGCCACCTAGTTTGGTTCAGGTGAGTCGACAAGAGCTTTTGTTAGATGATGGTATTCGTTTAGCCGAAGGTTTGGAGAAAGCGGGATCTGTTGTCCAGATTAGCAAATGGAGTCAGATGCCCCATGTTTGGCAGCTATTGCATCGTTACCTTCCTCAGGCAGATGAAGCGTTAAAAGAGGTGGGTGAGTTTTTACAGGCGAGAGTTCAAGGGGAACGTTAAACCGTTCGTTTTGAGACAGCAATATCTACTATTCATTCGTTTGATGATAGATGTCTTATCTGTTAAAAGCCGCCATTTATGGGCGGCTTTTTTTTAATCTTTTTTTCACTTTAGCTCAACAGCGCTACGGCTAGGTTAACTCAAACCAGTGCAGTAAAAATACACCAAGCGTTATGCTAATCGTTGAGCCAACCGTTGTGAGAGCAACAATGTTTGCTGCCAACGGGCCGTTTGCGCCCATCGCCTTCGCCATGACAAAACTGCCTGCGGCTGTTGGACTGGCAAAATAGAGGAATAAAACCCCTAGGGTTTGACCTGTCCAGCCTAAAGACCAAGCTCCGGCTGTCATCAGGATAGGAAGAATCGCAAGCTTCATCGTTGTGGCCCCCCAGGAGGCTAATGATGAGGCCCGTAGCGCTTTTAGGCTTAATGAGGCTCCAATACAGAGCAAGGCTAAGGGTAGGGTCATCCCAGAAAAATAAGTACCGGTTTTAAGCACTAAAGGTGGGAGCGTCCACTGGAAATAGGAGACAGGTAGCGCCAGCAGTACCGATAAAATAAGCGGGTTTTTGGCGATATCGACAAAAATAGGCTTCCAGCCTAAGCCCGCGCGCTCAGGTTGAGAGGTGCTAAGGGCGATCACCGAAAGAATATTGTAGATAATAATTAAACAGCCTAGAAGCAGTGAGGCAATAGGTAAGCCCGCTTCACCAAACTGATTGGCCACTAAAGCCATGCCAATAATACCCTGATTACCCCGGAAACTGCCTTGGATAAAGACACCACGATCCGCTGGTACGGATACTAAATAGCGAGCGGCCCAAATCAGAAAGAAAAAACTCACTAGAGTAACCAGTGCGGCATAAAGCAACACGTTAGGGTCTAGGCTTTCTTTAAGATTGGTTTTACTGATATTAAGAAAGACAAGTGTTGGCAGGGCAACACGAAATACCAGTGTTGAGGCTATTTTGACAAAATGATCATCCAGCCATCGCCATTGTTTAAAGAGTACCCCTAAGAACACAATAATAAAAACTGGGGCGGTAATCTCAAGTGTGGCGCTAAGGGAGTTTAAAAAGGCATCCATTAGCTTGACTGACTAATCTGCCATGCAGCAAAGGCAATAGCCGCTAATATCGTAATAAAAAAGCTTAAGTTACGTTTTCTTTTAACCTCAGGAGAACGACTAGGACGTTTGGATTTATCAGGATCAAGGCTCATTAGATTTCCTCTGTGCTCTGCCAAAAGGGTGATTTATCGGGGATGCTGACTTTACTTTGAGCACGCCCTTCCTGCAAGTTGATTAATTATTCCTAGGGGCAAAACCTCTGTTGTCTTGTGCTTCTTGAGTCTAGGTATAAAAATCAAACGTACGTTTGCTTTGGAGCCTGTTATGTCAATCATTCAATTTGCCCATGCCAATGGCTTTCCTATGGGAAGTTATCGCGTGATGTTCGAAGCCTTAGGTCACGGGTTTGACCTGCAAGGTATTTCTCATATAGGCCATGATCCCCGCTGGCCGGTAGCGAATAACTGGGATGCCTTAGCCGATGAGCAGCTCGACCTTTTAAGTAAGAGCCCTGAACCTGTCTGGGGAATAGGCCACTCACTCGGTGGGGTCTTAATGTACCGAGCAGCCTTAAAAGCGCCGCATTATTTCAAAGGGCTTATTTTACTTGATCCTCCGCTCTATATTTCTGGCCTGCGCCCTTGGATGCTAAAAGTAGCCAAACGAGCGGGACGTATCGACCGTATTACCCCAGCCCGTCGCAGTCGATATCGTAAAAAAAGCTGGCCAGATGAACAGGCTGTTATGGATTATTTGCAATCGCGTTCTTTATTTCAGCATTTTGATGAGCGGTGCTTGGCTGATTATGTCTCAGCGGGAACCCGTGCTGAATCTGGGCAAAGGGTGCTCAGCTTTTTACCGGAAGTGGAGTATCAGATTTACTGTGGTATTGCGGACAACCTATGGGGTTCAGGCCGGAAAATAAAGGTTCCTATCTCAGTGTTAACCAGTGAAACGGCATCGGTCATTCCTCCCGATGGGCTACGAGGTATTAAGCGTTTAGGTTTTAATTGGGATGTGGCAAAAGGCAGTCATTTATTCCCTCTTGAGCATCCCGAGTCGACAGCTCAACAGATTAAAGCCATGATGAAGCGAATGCAGGTTAGCCAATAATAACAACATCGATAATAAGCATGACGGGAGCGCCAACGATGCAGGAACCGATACCTTTCCAAATCGACTTAGACTATGTGTCTCTTTCTGGCTTACGCTGGGGTAAGGGGCATCATCAACCGGTATTAGCAATGCACGGCTGGCTGGATAATTGTCAAAGTTTTAGTCAAATTGCCCCTTTGTTGGCTGAAGCCTGTGATTTAGATATTTGGGCGGTTGATTTGGTAGGGCATGGCCATTCCAGTCATCGACCTAAGGGATCTTACTACCATATCTGGGATAACGTTATCGATATGGCTCTGCTTATGGATGCTCAGGGTTGGGAGCAAGTCGATCTATTAGGTCATTCAATGGGAGCCGGTGTTGCCACCTTAATGGCTGGCGCTATACCTGACCGCATTAGGCGCGTGGCTTTAATTGAAGGTTTGGGGCCGCTAGCAACGCCGGCGGATGAGTCTCCGCAGCAGCTATCACAAGCCTTGGGGCGTTATCGCTTACAGGGCGGTCAATCACAAAGTGATCCATCGCAGGCTCGTCAGTCACAACATCATAAAACAAAGTCTTATAAAGCACCGCCTTGCTACGCTACGGTTGATGAGGCGGCTAAGGCGCGCATGAAGGGTATTGGTGAGATCAGTTATCAAGCAGCGCTTCCGTTAACCGAAAGAGGAACATGGCAGGATAGTGATGGTTTGCGCTGGCGCTCAGATGCCCGTCTGCGTATACCGTCACCGGTGCGATTGACCGAAGCACAGGTTTACAGCTTTTGTGCCGCCATAACGGCACCTACTTGCTTGGTTATTGGTGAGCAGGGCTTTTTAGTTAATGGCGATAATACCCCGCTACGAAAAGAAAAGGTGGCGGATATCCAGCAGCATATTTTGCCTGGCAATCATCATCTTCATCTGGAGCTTGAAAGCGCACCGGCTGTTGCAGGTACCTTGATCCAGTTTTGGCAGAATGCATAAAAATGTTGATAAAGAGAAGGTTAAGAGAAAAGAGGTTAAACGAATTTTTCAGTACATTTGCAGTCTAGGTAGACATAATGGTGCTTGATACGCTCATACTGACCGAAGCCCATCTTTTATTCTTTTAAACCGATATGCCATCTTTTAAACCAGAGAGGATCACCGTGACTGTATTGACTATGCTAAACACCCGTGCTGTTCAGCGCCTAAGGTGTGCTGTGTTATCACTTTTGCTTTTGTCCGCAGGATCGTTAGTCCAAGCGGATCAAGGTTTGGCCTCTTACCCGTTAGCCGAGCAGGAGATGACGAAGAGTAGTACTGAAAGTCAGCATTTACTGGCAACGGGGCGTATTCAGAATAAAAACGGAGAACCCTTTCCAGAAACGTGGTTAAACCTGCCTGGGGGAACGCTAAACCAAACGATGTACCGTATTCGTTCTACCCGAGATACCGATGATATTTTAGAGCATTACCAAAAACAGTTGCAGCAACCCGGTCGTGAGATTTTATTTGAATGTAGTGGCCGTGAATGTGGTAGTAGTAGCGACTGGGCTAATCGGGTGTTTAAGGTGTCGACGCTTTATGGTGTCGATCGAAAGCAACACTATATCGCTGGGCGCAAAGATGATGGTGATTGGTCTGATTATATCTCGGTCTATATCACCGAGCGTGGTACCGGACGCATTTACGCCTACGTGCAGCATTACCGCGTAAAAGCAGAAGAAATAGATCAAAAAGGCGTGCAGAAGACGCTCTTCCAGCAATTAAAAGAGACAGGGTGGGTGCGTTTACCGGCTACCGCTGACGGTCAGATTGAAGAGGGTGCGAATAGCACAGTACAGGCGCTAGTAAAGCAACTACAAAACTCTAATGACCGCTACTGGCTGGTCGCTCACCATTACGGCAAGGGCAATAGCCAAGAGACGCTACAAGAAAAATCGGAGAAAGCGGCAAAGCGCTTACTTAAGTCTTTGCAGCATTTTGGTTTATCTGAGGATAAAGCCAGCGCGAAAGGGCTTGGCGGACTCGCTCCGACAAAGGACTCTGTTGTCTATGGCGGTCGAATCGAGCTGTTGATTCAGCAGTAAACAATTGATAAAAGAAGGGGCTACTGGCCCCATTCCTTTGTTTTGAGCAGAACATACACCGCTCCTGTGCCGCCATCCGCGGGTAAACAGGAGTGGAAGGCGATCACATCAGGCATCTGCCGCAGCCAAGCGTTAACGTAGGATTTAAGCTCCGCCCGCCCGCTACCTTCCGTCCAAGACTTACCGTGCACCACTATCACATTTCTAAAGCGACGGGCACGACAGTCTTGAATAAATCCGTAAAGCTCCGCCCGTGCTTCTTCTACACTTTGTCCGTGAAGGTCTAACCCTTCCTGCCAGGTCATCTCACCTTTTTTAAACTCCTGAAAAGTACGCAGGGGTAAGTCCGGTACTTTAAAGCTTAAAAGATCACTGGGTTTTTTATCGGGAATATTACCTTCAGAAAGATGGTCGACTATAAATTTTTCATCAACGGCGGTGGCTGCCGCACGTTTAACATCGACATTGATATCTTTCTTTTTCGGTTTCTTTAAGATGACCTTGTCGCTTTTGATCTGCTTGACACCACTCATGGCGGAACGGAAAAGATCCATATCGTCAGACGCATCATCAATTGATGCATCGTTGAACGGGGTATCATTTGGCTGAAATATTTTACTCATGATTTTGCTCGGTATTCTGGATGGCGCAACGATACCAGATGAACACTGAGGCGCAATTGGTTTATAGCAAACGATAGCTGGGTTAAACTTAACGTAAGGCTGATTATTGGAGAACACCCGTGCCACAAAGCAAAACGCTAACAGATATTTCCCAGCAATTGTTTACTATTCGTGATTATGTTCGCTGGACTTTTTCCCAGCTTAATCACCACAACGTCTATTTTGGACACGGAACTGATAATGCATGGGATGAAGCGGTGCACTTGGTGCTAGGTAGCCTGCACCTGCCTTGGGACTTTGATCCAACAATGCTGGATGCGCGTATTACCCGTGATGAAGCTATGGTCGTTTTGAGTCATGTTGAGAAGCGCTGCTTAGATCGTGTTCCGTTGGCTTATTTATTGGGAGAGTCTTGGTTTGCAGGCTTACCCTTTAATGTTGATCACCGTGTTTTGGTGCCTCGTTCTCCAATAAGTGAATTGATTCAAAATCACTTTGAACCTTGGTTGATAGAAGAACCTGTTCGTGTTCTTGATCTTTGCACCGGCAGCGGATGCATTGGTATCGCAACCGCTTACGCTTTTCCTTACGCACGGGTTGATTTAGCCGATATATCAGAGGAAGCATTATGCGTTGCCCGTAGTAACGTTGAACGCCACGACCTTGCGGATCAAGTAACGGTTTATCAGTCGGATCTGTTTGACGATCTGCCAGCGGATGCCCGTTATGATCTTATCGTTTCTAATCCGCCTTATGTTGATGAAGAAGACTTAACCGCGATGGCTGATGAATATCAGCATGAGCCGGCGTTAGGTTTAGGCTCTGGCATTGATGGTTTAGATATTACCCGCCGTATGCTACGGGATGCGCCACGGTATTTGTCAGAGCAAGGCGTGTTAATTTGTGAAGTCGGCAATAGCGAGGTTGCGTTACAAGAAGCCTTCCCAGAGGTGCCTTTTCTATGGCTAGAGTTTGAAATGGGCGGGCAAGGTGTTTTTATGCTGACAGCAGAACAGTTGATTGAGTTTGCAGATCAGTTTGCTTTAGAGGCTTGCTGAGATAGAGCAATACTCCAGAATCGAATTTAAAGAATAAATAATGCCCTAAGGGGCAATGCAAGAGAGAGTGTCATGTCTGGTAATAGCTTTGGAAAACTGTTCACCCTGACCACCTTTGGTGAAAGCCACGGCCCTGCCTTAGGCGCCATTATTGATGGCTGTCCTCCGGGGCTAGAATTGACGGCAGAGGATTTGCAGATTGATTTAGATCGCCGGAAACCGGGTACGTCTCGCCATACCACTCAGCGCCGTGAGCCTGATGAGGTGGAAATTTTATCCGGTGTCTTTGAAGGTAAAACCACTGGCACGGCGATCGGCCTGATGATTAAAAATACCGATCAGCGCTCGAAAGATTACTCCAATATTGCACAGCAGTATCGGCCAGCCCATGCGGATTACACCTACAATCAGAAGTACGGTTTCCGTGATTACCGTGGCGGTGGACGCTCTTCTGCCCGTGAAACTGCTATGCGGGTTGCCGCTGGCGCGATTGCAAAAAAATACCTTAAAGAGCGTTTAGGTATCGAGGTACGGGGATATTTGTCTCAGCTTGGCCCCATTAAGGTCGAAAAGATTGATTGGGACTTGGTTAATACCAATGCTTTTTTCTGCCCTGATGCGGATAAAGTTCCTGAAATGGAACGCTATATGGATGCTTTGCGAAAAGAAGGGAATTCAGTCGGCGCAAAAGTGACCGTTGTTGCAAGCCATGTACCGCCAGGATTGGGAGAGCCTATCTTTGATCGTCTGGATGCAGAGCTTGCCCATGCTTTAATGAGCATTAATGCAGTTAAAGGTATCGAGATTGGCGCGGGCTTTGATTCTGTGGCACAAAAGGGAACGGAGCACCGAGATGAAATGACACCGGAAGGCTTTTTATCCAATCATGCCGGTGGTGTTTTGGGGGGGATCTCATCCGGTCAAGATATTGTAGCTCATATCGCACTAAAACCAACCTCTAGCCTGCATCTACCCGGTAAGAGCATCAACCTTGATGGTGAGCCTGTTGAGGTGGTCACGAAAGGTCGTCACGACCCCTGTGTTGGGATTCGAGCGACACCGATAGCTGAAGCGATGATGGCGATTACTTTGATGGACCATTACCTGCGCCACCGTGCCCAGTGTGGTGATGTTGAGATGCCGACCCCTATCGTACCTGCTACGGTTTAATTGGCACAAAGCTTGATGCCCCGTGCTTTAATAATAAAAAGTACCTCGGCTATTTGGTCGGGGTATTTTTTTGTCTGATGACCTTTTACCGATCCTTTCATAATATCGTTGGAGTTGCTTTTCTATGGCCGTAAAAGCCTATTGGCCGTTGTCATCGGTCTATTTTTTCTATTTTGCGGTGCTAGGAGCAACCAACCCCTACTGGGGTTTATACCTTCAGTCTTTAGGCTTTGGTACAGAAGAAATTGGAGCCTTAATGGCGGTGTTTATTGCCACCAAGCTTGTTGCGCCTAACCTTTGGAGTTACTGGGCTGATCGTAATAATGCACATATCCCTGTTATGCGGATTGGTGCACTTTTAACCCCTTTAAGTTTTCTCGCTGTATATCTTCAGCAAGGATTCTGGACGATGGCGGCGGCGATGGTTTTATACAGTTTTTTTTGGAATGCCATCTTACCGCAATATGAAGTGATTACCCTTAGAGCGATTAAGGGATATGAAGATCGTTATAGTCAGATACGATTGTGGGGCTCGATTGGCTTTATTGCTGCGGTCGCCGGTTTGGGTTGGCTGCTGGATATAGTGGACGTGACCTATTTGCCGGTGTCCATTTTTGTGATTATGGGCTTGATGGCCCTAAGTTCATGGTTTATCCCTTCACCTGTGGTACTCAATGAACGTTTAGCGGATAACGATAGTCTAAGGCCCTGCGTTGAGGTTGATCGTAACGATCTAGCTGTTAAGCCTAATAATAAGCATTTTTTATGTATATTGGCGACACCTCCGGTCTGGGTGTTTTTATTGGCCGTGGTATTGATGCAGGTTTCCCATGGCCCCTATTATACGTTTTTCTCCATCTTTATGGAGGAGATTGGCTATAGCCGGACGTTGATCGGATTGCTATGGTCATTAGGTGTAATGGCTGAAGTAATTATTTTCGCCATAATGCACCGATTATTAGCACGGTTTAAAGCCGAAGATATTTTGCTAGTGAGTTTAGTACTGGCAGCACTACGTTGGGGGTTAACTGGTTTTTTCTCTGATGTATTGCCTATGCTGTTGTTATTACAGTTGTTGCATGCGGCGAGTTTTGGCAGTTTTCATGCAGCATCGATTGCTTTAGTGCAGCGGTTTTTTAAAGGGAACCATGCGGCTCAGGGGCAAGCTATTTATAGCAGTCTTGGCTTTGGTATTGGCGGTGCGCTTGGTGCTTGGGGGAGTGGTTTACTCTGGCAGCAGGCCGGTGCAGAGGTTAGTTATCTAACAGCAGGTCTTGCTGCAGGTTTAGGCGCGACCTTAATTTGGCTGTCTTTATGGCGACATCGCCAGTATTGGGCCTCGTAGCGTGACTGTAAAGTCGTTAACAGTCGCACAGATTTCTTTTGTGCAGTTGCAACATAATGTGGCAGCGAGTTACATTAGTACTAACCTCCCTTTTTGTAAGGGAAAGGAGATACCATGAAGGTAAACATCGAAGTCGATATGACACCTGAAGAATTCCGTAAGGCAATGGGTCTTCCGGATGTACAGAAATTTCAGGAAGAGTTGGTGGCTAAAATCCGCCAACAGATGGAAGAAGGTGTTGAGGGGTACGAACCTTTGGCGCTGATGAAGCCTTTTGTCAGCCAAGGGTTTGATTCTGTTGAGACGTATCAAAAAATGATGATGCAAATGCTCAATAGTTACACCCAGCAAAAATAAAACACTTCAAAAGTAAAAAGGGAATGTTCTAATAGAGATAGGGAAGCGACAGGGAGAGGGTCTACTGTTGATGCGGGAAGCATTGGTAGATCATATTTAACGCTAAGTTAATTAACGCTGAAGCATACTAAAATCAAATTTGATTTTTTGTGCGATGCAATGTGAATGCCTCTAAGATGTAATCATACTGACACTTGGCAAGCCATAGAATTGTTCAAGTCGATAATCTAAATAAAGGGAATACACCATGCAAGATAAAATCATGAACGCTTTTGCTGAACAAACTAAAAACATGTACGCACCAATGCGCAAAATGAACTCGCTTATGGTTGAGAACATGGAAAAGATGACTGAGTTTCAAATTGAAGCTCTAAAATCTTACAGCAAAATGGGCGTTAACCAACTGAAAAACGCTACTGAAGTTAAAGATGCTGAGTCTGTTCGTGACTTCACTGCATCACAGGCTGAGCTGATGAGCACTCTGAGCAAAAAAGTTCTAGAAGATGCGAAAAGCATGGCCGATATGACCATGGAATTTAAACAAGAAGTAGAGAAGATTGTTGAAGAGTCTCGTGCTTCTGCAACGGCTGCTACAACTACTCCGGCTGCTGAAGCAAAGCCTGAGAAGCGTACTAGCACCCGTGGTGCTGCTTCAGCTTAATCTGCTGAGCAAGAGAAAGCCGCGTTAATGCGGCTTTCTTTTTTTCCCGCTTTCCGAATTAGTGATGCTTGTCGAAAGACACCAGGGATGATCCGGCCTTTTGGGCCTAGCGAGGTATGCTCATGAGTGAACAGAGCAAAGATTCAACAGATTATATCTATGATCCAGCCGAATTGGCCGATTTTATTTCCAATGCCAACAGCCAATACCAAAAACTGATTGAACAACTGATGTCTCGTCAGGGCATGAGTGATCCATCTTTGTCTGTTCTGTCAGATGTGTCCGAATCTTTCCAGAAAATGTCAGAACAGCTTGCCGTCAACCCAATGGTTGTTTACGAAGAGCAGATGAACCTATGGAAAAACCAGATCCAGCTTTGGCAAAATGTAGCTCGCCAGATGCTTGGAGAAACTGTCGAACCTGTTGTTGAACCCGCTAAAGATGATCGACGTTTTTCCGATGTAGATTGGGCGGAAAATGCACTGTTTGATTTTATTAAACAGTCATACTTGTTATTTGCTCGTAGTGTTTTCAACGTTGTACACAATATTGAAGGCTTAAGCCCTCATGCTCAGCAAACCGTTGACTTCCATTCCCGTCAATTTGTTAATGCAATGAGCCCAAGTAACTTTGTGGCAACAAACCCTGAAGTGCTGCGCCGTACCTTTGAAACAAAAGGGCGTAATCTTATTCAAGGCATGACTCAACTGGTTGAAGATTTAAAATCCAGTCGTGATGGCTTGAACGTAGCAATGACAGATCGTACGGCTTTTAAACCCGGTGAAAATGTTGCCAGCACACCTGGCGAAGTTGTTTATCAGAACGATCTGATGCAGCTGATTCAGTACAAGCCATCGACTGAAAAAGTTTTTAAAACACCTCTGTTGATCGTGCCACCTTGGATCAACAAATATTATATTCTTGACCTGCGTGAGAGTAACTCGCTGGTTAAGTGGCTAGTAGATCAAGGCCATACCGTATTTATCGTTTCCTGGGTAAACCCAGGGCCGTCACTGCGGGATAAAGGTTTTGAAAACTACATGCTGGAAGGCCCACTAGAGGCGATTGATGCGATTGAACAAGCAACTGGTGAGAAAGAGGTTAACATCATCTCTTACTGCATCGGTGGTACGCTTACGGCATCAACACTCGCTTATATGGCCGCCAAGAATGATAAGCGCGTTAAGTCCGCAACCTATATGGCTACGCTGCAAGACTTCACCGATCCAGGTGAAATTGGTGTCTTTATCAATGAAGCAACACTGGCAGGCATTGAGCGTCAATTAGACCGTGATGGTTATCTTGATGGTCGTGCGATGGCTTTCAGCTTTAACTTGTTGCGTGAGAACGATCTTTTCTGGTCATTCTTTATCAATAACTATCTGAAAGGTGAGCGCCCAGCAGCATTTGATCTACTGTACTGGAATACCGACAGTACAAATATGCCAGCGGCGATGCATAAATTCTATCTGCGTAATATGTACCTAGAGAACAACCTGATTAAGCCCGGTGGTATTACTCTGAATGAAACGCCGATTGATTTGAGTAAGATCAAAACGCCGGTGTATTTCGTATCGACCATTCAGGACCATATTGCCAAATGGACTTCAACCTACAAGGGTGCTCAAGTGCATTCTGGGCCGGTTAAGTTTGTTCTGTCAGGATCTGGTCATATTGCAGGTATCGTTAATCCACCAACCAAAGAGAAATACGGTTACTGGACAAATGATAAGCTAGCAGATACTCCTGATGCTTGGTTTGCTGGTGCTGAAAAGCATGCAGGTTCTTGGTGGCCAAACTGGCAAGAATGGTCAACATCAAATAAATATGCTGACCCTAAAACCATGGTTGCAGCCCGTGAACCTGGTGCTGGTAAGTTAGATGTTATTGAAGCGGCTCCTGGTACTTATGCCACCTTGCGTATCGTTGATGTGTTAAAAGCAGAAGCGGTTGCGGGTGCTGATGATAGCTCAGACTCAGAAAAAAAAGCGGCAGCCAACTAAAATAAATGGATTGGCCTAAGCGAAAGCCCACCTTGTGTGGGCTTTTTTCGTTGCGTTATTTTATCTCCGGCGTTCATGATCTAGCAGCTGAATCATCTTTTGCCCTGCATTAGATAGGGTTCGTTCTTTATGGTAGAGATAACCCAGAGGTCGTGTGATCTTTACATCTGGCAGTGGGATTACCTGCATACTGTCATCAATTAGGGTGTCTGGCAGAAGGCTCCAGCCGAGACCAATGGATACCATCATTTTTAGCGTTTCCATGTAATTGGTTGATAGCGCGACTTTAAGTGTCAGGTTTTCCTCTGCAAAGGCACTTTCTACAATACCGCGGGTAAAGGTCTGAAAGCCGGGCAATACGGCATCAAATTGAGTTAAATCTTTAAGGCTTGCTTGAGTGAGCTGGTTCAATGGATGATCTTTTGCCACGACAAGCTTGAGATAATCCGTCCAAATAGGTACGACTTTAAGGCTTGAATTGGTTTTAGGTGAAAGGGTGACGACTGCTAGCTCAAGCTGGCCCTGCAAAATACCGTCATAGGCTTGCTCAGAATCCAAAAAGCGCATGTCTAGCTTCACCTGAGAGTACTGACCTGTAAAGGCTTTAAGTACAGGGGGAAGGCGATGTAAGCCGATGTGATGACTGGTGGCTAAGACTAAAGAGCCGGAAATATCGCCATTCAAGTTATTGAGCAAGCGCTGAGTGTCTTCAATATCGACAAGTACTCTCTGGGCTCTTGGCATTAAGGCCTGTCCTGCCTCCGTAAGATGTGTTTGACGGCCAATACGATCAAACAACCGGCAGCTTAGTTGCTGTTCAAGATTGGCGATCCGTTTAGAGATAGCGGGTTGTGTCAGGTGCAATTGTTCAGCAGCCCTAGAAAAAGACCGGGTTTCTGCAACGGCGATAAAAGCCAATAAAGATTGGGTATCCATGCTTCTGCTTCACTAATAAAAGGCATTAGTTCTAAGTATAACCAATTGGAATCCAATAGATAAAAAATATGAATTTGTTTTATCGGTCAGTGGCTTATAAACTGGCCTAAACACCCTTAGAGGTGGCCCAAATAAATGATGAGGAGCTAGGCAAATGGCAGGCAAAACGCTATATGACAAATTGTGGGATAACCACTTAGTACAACAGCGGGATGATGGCACGTCGTTAATCTATATTGATCGCCAGTTGTTGCATGAAGTGACTTCACCTCAGGCTTTTGAAGGGCTGCGTCTTGCGGGACGTAAACCTTGGCGTTTGGATACGAATCTAGCAACCCCTGATCACAACGTACCCACAACCTTAAAAGAGCGTAATGAGGGTAACGACGGTATTAAAGATCCGGTGTCTAAAATTCAAGTGGTTACTCTGGATGATAACTGTGATGACTTTGGTATCACGGAGTTTAAAATTAATGATATTCGTCAGGGTATTGTGCATGTTGTTGGCCCAGAGCAAGGCGCAACGCTGCCCGGCATGACCTTGGTTTGTGGCGACTCCCATACCGCTACCCACGGTGCTTTTGGTGCGCTGGCCCATGGTATTGGTACGTCTGAAGTTGAGCATGTGATGGCAACTCAGTGTCTGATTCAGCGCAAAATGAGAAATATGCTGGTTAAGGTCAATGGCAAGTTGGCCGCTGGTGTTACCGGTAAAGATATTGTCTTGGCGGTTATTGGAAAAATAGGCACTGCAGGCGGTAATGGCTGTGCTATTGAATTTGGTGGTGAAGCGATTCAAAGCCTTTCAATGGAAGGCCGTATGACCATCTGTAATATGGCGATTGAGGCCGGTGCCCGTGTTGGTCTGGTGGCCGTTGATCAAACCACTATCGACTATGTTAAAGGTCGACCTTTTGCACCGTCAGAGGCTCAGTGGGAACAAGCCGTTGCCGCTTGGCAGGATCTACATTCTGATGTTGATGCTGAATTTGATGTTGTCGTTGAGTTAGATGCTGCCGATATTGAGCCACAAGTGACTTGGGGTAACTCTCCTGAAATGGTATTGCCGGTTTCAGGTATCGTGCCAAACCCTGCAGAACAGGCAGAAGAAGATCAGCAAAAGGCCTATGCCCGTGCCTTGGAATATATGGGTTTGCAAGCAGGACAGTCAATTACTGATATTAAGCTGGATAGTGTTTTTATCGGTTCTTGCACGAACTCCCGTATTGAGGATCTGCGTGAAGCGGCGGCGGTGGCTAAAGGTAAAAAAGTAGCGGCCAATGTTAAGCAGGCGCTAGTGGTTCCAGGTTCTGGCTTGGTGAAGCAGCAGGCAGAAAAAGAAGGTTTGGATAAGATCTTTGTTGAGGCCGGTTTTGAGTGGCGTGAGCCTGGGTGTTCTATGTGCTTGGCGATGAACGCCGATAAGCTGGGCGCAGGGGAACATTGTGCTTCAACATCGAACCGTAACTTTGAAGGTCGTCAGGGTTTTGGTGGTCGTACGCATCTGGTCAGCCCTGGCATGGCCGCAGCCGCAGCGGTTGCGGGCCATTTTGTTGATGTTCGTGACGTTTTGCAAGCAAGCTAATCACTGGAGGCACCCATGGATAAATTTACGCAATTAGATGGCTTAGTGGCTCCAATGGACCGCGCCAATATTGATACTGATATGATCATCCCTAAGCAGTTTTTGAAGTCAATCAAGCGTTCAGGCTTCGGCCCGAACCTGTTTGATGAGCTGCGTTATTTGGATGAAGGCAAGCCTGATCAGGATAGCAGTCAGCGTCCGAAGAACCCTGATTTTGTTTTAAACCAGCCTCGTTATGAGGGCGCATCTATACTACTTGCCCGTCAAAATTTTGGTTGTGGTTCATCCCGTGAACATGCGCCTTGGGCATTGTTAGATTATGGTTTTCGCTGTGTTATTGCGCCAAGCTTTGCTGATATCTTCTATAACAACTGTTTTAAAAATGGCATTTTGCCGATTGTTTTGGATGAGTCGATTGTTGATGGCTTATTCAAAGAAGCTGCTTCAGAAGAAGGTTACCGTTTAATTATCGATTTAGAGGCTAAAGAGATTCGCACATCAAAAGGTCGCAGTATCGCCTTTGATGTGGATGATTTCCGTCGTCACTGCCTGCTAAATGGCTTAGATGATATCGGTTTAACGCTGGAAGATAGTGATGCAATTTATGCGTTTGAAGCTAAGCATAAAGCCGCGTCTCCTTGGTTATTTCGAGAGGCATAGTTCATGCCGCTGCAAACCCTATTTTGTGGGATGTAAGCCGCTTTATCTATCCATTTGATACAATAATCTATCCACTTGAGACAATAAAAGACAGGCTTAGGCCTGTCTTGGAGTATAAAAAATGACAAAGAATGTATTGGTATTGCCCGGTGATGGTATTGGCCCAGAGATCGTAACGGAAGCGGTAAAAGTACTCGGTACTTTAAATCTAGATATTGAGATTGATTCTGCTCTTATCGGTGGCGCGGCTGTTGATATAACCGGCAATCCACTACCGGAAGAGACGCTGGTTAAAGCCCGTGCAGCCGATGCTATTTTACTCGGTGCTGTTGGCGGCCCTAAATGGGATGCTAATCCAATGGAGCAGCGCCCAGAGAAAGGTTTGCTAGGTATTCGTTCTCAGTTGGAACTGTTTGCGAATCTACGCCCTGCAATTCTTTATCCGCAACTGGCGGAAGCCTCAACGCTGAAGCCTGAAGTGGTTTCGGGGTTAGATATTCTGATCGTACGTGAACTGACCGGCGGCATCTATTTTGGTCAGCCTCGTGGTATCCGTACACTGGAAAACGGTGAACGTGAAGGCTACAACACCTACGTTTATTCTGAGTCTGAAATCCGTCGGATTGGTCGTCAGGCGTTTGAAGCGGCTCAGAAGCGCGGTAAGCGCCTATGCTCCATCGACAAGTCCAACGTACTGGAAGTGACGGTACTTTGGAAAGAAGTGATGGAAGAGCTGGCTAAAGATTACCCTGATGTTGAACTAACGCATATGTTGGTGGATAACGCTGCCATGCAGTTGGTTCGTGCGCCTAAGCAGTTTGATGTGATGGTAACGGGTAATATGTTTGGTGATATTTTATCTGATGCTGCAGCGATGCTAACAGGCTCTATCGGCATGCTGCCATCGGCATCTTTAGATGAAAATGGTAAAGGTATGTACGAGCCATGTCATGGTTCTGCACCGGATATTGCAGGTCAAGGCAAAGCTAACCCTCTGGCAACCATTCTATCTGTTGCTATGATGCTGCGCTATTCGTTGAATGAACTTGCAGCGGCAGACCGTATCGAACAAGCGGTAGAGAAAGTGCTGGATCAAGGGTTGCGTACGGCTGACATTATGTCGGAAGGCTGCACACTGGTTAGCACAGAAGAGATGGGCGAAGCGGTTGTTGCTGCGCTTTAATCCCTTGTTTTAGTCCTTTGCTTTAATCTTTTATTAGCGGCCTGTTTACGCGGGCCGGTAAATACTCCATAGACCAATAGGTGACAATATGGCTCAAAAACGTGTAGGTCTTGTTGGCTGGCGCGGAATGGTAGGTTCTGTGCTGATGCAGCGCATGCAAGATGAGGGTGACTTTAACCACATCGAACCTATTTTCTTCACAACCTCTCAGGCGGGTCAAGCGGCTCCGAACTTCGGTAAAGAAGCCCCTGCACTGAAAGATGCTACCGATATCGAAGAGCTTAAGGCCATGGATATTATCATTACCTGTCAAGGTGGTGATTATACAAACGATGTTTACCCTAAACTGCGTGCCAGTGGTTGGAACGGTTACTGGGTCGATGCTGCGTCTTCACTGCGTATGGCTGATGATGCGATCATCGTGCTAGACCCTGTAAACATGCATGTTATTAAAGACGGTCTAGCCAAAGGCGTTAAAACCTTTGTCGGCGGTAACTGTACCGTTTCTTTGATGCTGATGGGTTTAGGCGGTCTGTTCCAGAATGATCTGGTTGAATGGATGACCTCCATGACCTATCAAGCCGCATCTGGTGGCGGTGCTCGCCATATGAAAGAGCTGATTTCTCAAATGGGCGTTATTCATGATTCTGTGGCTGGAGACATCGCTTCTTCTGCTGCGATTCTGGATATCGACCGCAAAGTGGCTGAAACGATCCGCAGTGGAAATATGCCGCAGGAGAACTTTGGTGTACCTCTTGCAGGTTCTTTGATTCCTTGGATTGATACCAAGCTTGATAACGGCCAAAGCCGTGAAGAGTGGAAAGCGGTCGCGGAGACCAATAAAATTCTAGGTCTAAGTGCTAACCCTATTCCTATTGATGGCACCTGTGTGCGTATCGGTGCGATGCGTTGTCATAGCCAAGCTTTTACCATCAAGTTGAAAAAAGATGTACCGATGGATGAAGTGGAAGCGATGATCGCGCAAGCGAACGACTGGGTAAAAGTGATTCCGAATGATCGTGATATTACCGCCCAAGAGCTTACTCCAGCAAAAGTAACCGGTACGCTAAGTGTACCTGTGGGTCGTCTGCGTAAAATGAATATTGGCAGTGAATACCTGAACGCCTTTAGTGTTGGTGATCAACTTTTGTGGGGAGCTGCTGAGCCGCTGCGCCGTATGCTCACGATTCTTCTTGATGACTAAGCCTGCGTATAGCCGTTATTTAGCGGATTAAGTATCCTTTATGGCGACAAAGAAGCCTGCTTCGGCAGGCTTCTTCCGTTTGTGCGGCAAGCCTTATCCTATATTTCCTGTCTATCTTGTCTTTTTACGCGGTGCGAAGCCTAACGGTATGCTCTATGATCAATGCAAAGCCTTAGAATGAATCACCTTACTGTTTAATATTATTGAATATTTTGCTTTTATAGCCGATAACCTAATAGGTTTGTAAATCTGTCACATAGAGTAAGGTTAGGTTTTACATAGATGGATAGATGTTTGGCTCAGATTGGCTTGTTTTTTGCAGAGATTGGAAGCTAGTCGATGCTTTTATCGGTTTGATGATGTTTTAATTGAAAAAAGCTTAGAAAAAATAACAACCTAAACCAATAAAAAACCTGAATGGTTCTTTGGTGATGTGTACAATTTACTTAATTGTTGATAAAAGTTACACATATCTAAGTATCAGCTGAGATGGAATGTCTATTTAATTGATCTCGGTCGGATGTACTGCCGTTCAGGACAGTGCAAAGTGTTAAGGAATCAGGAATATGGTGCGCAAGCTGGCGAGTACTCTTGCGACGGTGGGCATGTTAACAAGTCCACTGGCGTTTGCTTTAGGACTCGGAGAAGCCGAGTTACTTTCATCACTGAATCAGCCTTTTAAGGCCAAAATTCAACTGGCTCAAACCCAAGGGGTTTCAGCTGAAGATATCCGTGTACAACTTGCGGATGAGCGTGCTTTTGCTAAAGCAGGGCTGAATCGTGAGTTCTTTTTACGGGGTTTGAATTTTTCAGTTCGCTCCGGTGAAAACGGCCCTTATATTGAGCTTTCTAGCACTACGCCTGTTAAAGAACCGTTCTTAAATTTTCTATTGGAAGTTGAGTGGCCGAAAGGTCAGTTGATGCGGGAATATACCTTCCTTCTTGACCCTCCAACATACAATAGCTCATCGGCACAGCAAGTCTCTAAGACAGCCGCTACGGCTAATAAGGCGATAAAAACCAGCAAAGCGGTAAAAGAAGGTGCCCACCGTATTAAGGTTGGCCCAACAGACACCCTGTGGAGCTTGGCGCGTAAAAATCGTCCTAGTTCTAAAGTAACGATCAAACAAGCTATGTTGGCTATTCAGGACGCTAACCCTGATGCTTTCCCAACAGGCAATATCAATAACATGGAAGCAGGCAGTACTATTCTGATTCCAAGTATGAGTGCGATGACTCAGCGCTCTAAAACGGATGCTATTCGAGAAGTTGCTCGTCAGAATAAATCCTGGGTTAGCTTTAAAGCACGGTCTGTTACAGCGGCGCCAAAAGCAACACCAAAAGGCGCAACGCCTAAAACGACCAATTCTGCTAATACCGCGCCCCTGAAGCTCGTAGCGGAAGATTCGGCGACAACATCTGATAGTGCTGCGACAGCAAGTAAAGAGTTGGCTTTAAGCCGAGAAAAACTTGATCAATCGGCCCGAGAGAAACAGGAGCTGACAAGTCGTTTAAATGAGCTGCAAAAGCAAGTTAGCACGCTGCAGAAACTGGTTAAGCTGAAAGATGAGCAGCTAGCGGCGATGGAAACGATGCTGGCGAAGCAAAACCAGCTGTTATCGGGTAAAAATGTTTCGGTAGAAGATGCGGATACAAGAAGCCCGTCTGATGCTAATGACGAAGCTCAGCTTAATGAGCCTCCGCTAGCGAGTACTGCTTCAGCGGCGGTAACAGGGAAGGTAGGTGCGGGTGCCATTGGGTTGGATCTAGCTGCAGCTTCTCAGAAGCAAACAGAGGATGCTTCTACGATGGACTCTGAGCCAGAAGTTGAACCTGAGCCGGTGAAATCGTTCTCTCTGGATAAGCAGGAATCACAAGAGCTTGATCCTTCCTCTTTTCTAGTCGACAACCTACAGAAACATGCCGTTGTAATTGGTGGAGCTGTAGCCGGTATCTTTGGTTTGATTTTGCTGGTGATGATGCTACGTCGACGCAGTAAAGCGATAAAAGAGAGTAGTAAGCGAACTGAAGATAGTTCTGATAACAGTGATTTAGCCGCAGGTGCTATCACTGGTGCTGCCGGCTTAACGGCCTTGGATTCAATGGCTGATGACGGTTTAGATCTGGATGATAGCTTAGATCTAGATGATGATTTAGATGACAACTTAGATTTGAATGATGACTTGGATAGTAGTCTAGACAGTGATCTAGATGAAAGTTCTCTATCTGGGTCGAATGATCTGGATTTAGGATTAGATGATTTAGGTCTTGATGATCTAAGTCTTGATGATCTGGGCGAGCCGGATGCTGTTGCTTCCGCTTCTACGGGTGATGTTGATGACCTGGGTGGCTTTGATCTTGGGGATGATACGGATTTAGATGATGAGCTGAGCTTGGATGACTTAGATTTTCCTGAGGACTTCGATCTCGGTGATTTGGATGAAGACGGGGAGACTGAAGCCCCTTTCGTTCAAGCTGAGCTGACGAATGACGCCGTATCAACAAAGGATGCTGATACAGGTGAGTCGGTTCAGGATAATCTCATTGATTTAGAATTAGAAAATATTGAAGCGCAAGGGATTGCAGCAGAAGATGTTGAGCCGCTGACTTTAGATCCAGAGACGGCTTTAGAGTCCTCTCGAAATGCTGAAGTGGATGTTGAACCTCTTATTTCGGATACGGCTTCGGATACGGCTTTAGAAAGATCTAGAAATGCTGAAGTTGATATTGAACCGCCTATTTCAGAATCTTCAGAACCTGCTTTAGAATCTTCTAGAAGTTCAGTGGGTAATAGCGACAGCGCTGATGATAGCTTGGAATTGTCGGATTTAGATGACGAGATTATTGAGCTAGAAGGCGATGATCTTGGAAGCTTTGATGCTGATGATTTAGATAATAGCGTTTTAGCTGGTGAGGATGATTCATCTGATACTGTCGTCAATGCTATTGGCAATGATATTGCGACCAGCAACCTTGATGCAGGTGATGACGATATTCTTGCTGCGTTAGCCGATGAAATACCTGCTGTAGATCTACCTGCTGTAGATTTACCTGACACGCTAGACTTAGAAGATTTAGATTTAGGTGACAACCTTAATTCAAATAGCAGTTTGGGTTCAGATGATATTTTGGATTTAGATAGTCTGAACGACATGGGTGAGCTCGGTGATGATGTATCCGCTGATGAGCAAGCGGATCTTGATCAACAGGCAGACCTTGAGCCTTCTGCTGCACCTGAAGAGTCCAGTGTTATTGCTGAGGCAGAGTCTTACCGTGAGCTAGGCCTCTTTGAACAGGCGGCGGCGCTATTGCAGGGGACTCTGAGTGATAACCCTAACGATAATGATCTTAGGCTCAAATTTATGGAAGTATTGGTTGATCTTGGCGATGAGGCGACCTTTGACCATGAGCTGCGTCAGTTGCAAACAGTTGGTGATGCTAAAGCGTTAACGGCTGCAATGGCGTTGCAGCAAGAGCTATACAAAAAAATGACATCTAATGACTCTAGGCTGGAAACTGGGCTAGATGATTTAAATGATATTTTAGATTTAAATGGCGAAGATCAATCGGTAGAGTCAAACGCGAGTATTGATCTTGACCTGAATAGTGAGTTAGACGCTCTGGAAAGAGACTTTAATCGTTATGCAGAGAAAGGTGAGTCCGATGATGATTTGCTGGATCTCGATGATATTGATTTTGAACTGACAGATCTTGATCTCAGTGACGATATCAGCGATGACGAGCCTATGATTAATCTAAACCCAGTGGATTTGGGCGAACCTGAGACTCTAGATCAGGGTGATTTTGAGTTAACAGACCTGACTGCTGAAACGGATGATCTGGGGGATAGTCTCAATGATGATATTGTTGATTTGTCACCGCATATTGATGATAGTGATGATCTGGCTGACTTAGGTGAGTTATCTGATATTTCTTTTGATGACCCATCTGAAGGCTCCGATGATCAGTTGAGTCTTGATGATCTTTTAGATGAGAATGATGACCCTGCGATTAAGCTGGATCTGGCCCGAGCCTATGTTGATATGGGGAATACCGTATCAGCTTTAGAGGCCTTGAAAGATGTACTTAATCGAGGTGACGCTGATCAAAAAGATACCGCTAAAGAGCTTATTGCCACGCTCCAGCGTGATTAACTGTCACGTTTAAAGATAACCGCTCGGGTCTGACTTAGGTTAGGCCCGTTGCTGTTTATATCTCCCCTTGTTTTGTTGCTGATAGGATTTTTTTCTTCTGCTATGAGTCGTCTACCTGTAATCCCTAATGATAATGGTCGCGCTGGCCGTTATGCGATGTGTGTTGAATATAATGGTGCAGATTACCATGGATGGCAGACACAGGAATCTGGTGTTAGAAGTGTGCAAGAAACACTAGAAAAGGCACTCAGTAAGGTAGCTAATGAGCCCATTCGTGTACTCTGTTCTGGCAGAACGGATACTGGCGTTCATGCCTCTTCTCAAATTGTACATTTTGATTCATCGGCTGCCCGGTCGAGTAAATCTTGGGTTTACGGCTGTAACACCTACCTACCTGACGATGTTGTTGTCCGCTGGGCTGTACCTGTTGATAGTGAATTCCATGCTCGTTATTCTGCAACGTCTCGCCGGTATCGTTATGTGATGTACAACCATCGTGTTCGTCCTGCCTTAATGTCGGATCAAATGACGTGGATAAACCGCCCTCTGAATGCTGAAAAAATGCATTGTGCGGTTCAGCATCTTCTTGGGGAGAATGATTTCACATCCTTCCGGGCTGCAGGTTGCCAGTCCAATACGCCGTGGCGTAATATTATGTCGGCTAACGTATTCCGTAGAGGCGCTTTTGTTGTCCTTGAAATACAGGCGAATGCTTTTTTACATCACATGATACGTAATATTGTTGGGGCGTTGCTCCCTGTGGGTATGGAAGACAAACCTGTTGAATGGCTTGCAGAGTTATTGGCGCTTAAGAATCGATGCAAAGCGGGGGTTACTGCACCGCCTAACGGCCTCTATTTTGTTGAAGCAGAGTACCCTGAGCACTTTAATTTGCCATCATTAGAGCTTGGCCCTCATTTTTTGACTCTTTTAGGTTCTGAGAATATATAAGCCATGAAGCGAACTCGTGTTAAGATCTGTGGGATAACCCGCATTGAAGATGCTCTTGAGGCGATAAAAGCAGGGGCTGATGCCTTAGGTTTCGTTTTTTATAAGCCAAGTCCTCGCTATATTACACCAGAGCGTGCGGCTGATATTATCCGTCAGCTGCCACCATTTGTGACCACTGTTGCACTTTTTGTTAATGAACCAGAAGAGGATATTTATCGTATCCTAAGTACAACTCGGTGTGATCTGCTTCAATTTCATGGTGATGAGTCGCCAGATTTTTGTGAGAGTTTCAATCGACCATGGATCAAAGCACTGCGGGTTAAAGACGCTAAAACGCTATCTGAACAACTATTACAGTACACGGGCGCTAGGGCTTTACTGCTTGATAGTTATCGTGCAGGAGTTCCTGGTGGAACGGGAGAAACCTTTAACTGGGAACTTATTCCGAGCCACCCTCCACGCCCTATTATTCTTGCTGGAGGTTTAACTCCAGACAATATCAGCACCGCCGTACAGCAACTCCAACCCTATGGGGTTGATGTCTCCGGTGGTGTTGAAGCCCAGAAAGGGATCAAAGATCCCGTTAAAATTCATGCATTTATTAGAGGTGCAAATCCGTGACCAAGGCAAACACCTATGCTGAGCTGCTACAACTGCCGGATGATAAAGGCCACTTCGGCCCTTATGGCGGTCGCTTTGTTTCAGAAACGCTAAGCCATGCGTTAGAAGAGCTAGAAAATACCTATAAGAAATTGTCACAAGACCCTGATTTTCAGGCTGAGTTTGATAAGGATCTTGCTCACTATGTGGGTCGTCCTTCACCCCTTTACCACGCAGAACGATGGTCACGGATACTGGGTGGTGCACAGATTTTCCTAAAGCGTGAAGACTTAAACCATACTGGTGCTCATAAAATAAACAACACCATTGGGCAAGCTTTACTGGCTAAATATACCGGTAAGCCTCGGGTTATTGCAGAAACTGGAGCGGGGCAGCATGGTGTTGCAACGGCGACTGTTGCTGCTCGTTTAGGGCTTGAGTGTGAAATCTTTATGGGGGCCGAAGATGTTAAGCGCCAGTCCCTAAACGTTTACCGAATGAAATTGCTGGGCGCTAAAGTAACGGCCGTTGAGTCTGGCTCAAAAACCCTAAAAGACGCGATGAATGAAGCACTTCGCGACTGGGTAACCAATGTTGAGAACACCTTTTATATCATAGGAACCGTTGCTGGCCCGCACCCTTATCCTATGCTGGTACGTGATTTTAACTCCGTAATTGGCCGCGAGGCTCGCGAGCAAAGTCTGACGCAAAACGGTCGTCTGCCGGATGCACTCGTTGCCTGCGTTGGTGGCGGTTCTAATGCAATGGGGTTATTTTATCCTTTCTTGCAAGATGAAGCGGTGGCCATGTACGGTGTTGAGGCAGGTGGTGACGGTATAGAAACGGGTCGCCATGCTGCGCCTTTATGTGTGGGTGAACCAGGTGTTTTACACGGCAATCGTACGTACTTAATGCAGGATAATGACGGCCAGATTGTCGAGACGCATTCGGTATCGGCAGGCTTGGATTACCCTGGTGTTGGCCCTGAGCATGCTTACCTGAAAGATATTGGTCGTGTGAACTATGTCGCGGCAAATGATGAGGAAGTATTGAGTGCATTCCGTGAGCTAACGCGCATAGAAGGTATTATGCCTGCGCTGGAAAGCAGCCATGCTTTGGCCTACGGACGTAAACTGGCTCAAACGATGACACCCGATCAGCATATTATTATCAACTTGTCAGGCCGTGGAGATAAAGATATTCACACGGTTGCAGGTATCGACGGAATTACGGTGTGAGGCTGATGATGACACGTACAGAAGAAAAATTTGCCGCACTTAATGCTGCTGGTAAAAAAGCGCTGATTCCTTATATCACCGGTGGTGATCCAAAGCCTGAATATACTGAAGCCTTGATGCATGCATTGGTTGATGCGGGTGCTGATATGATTGAATTGGGTATGCCATTTTCTGATCCGATGGCAGATGGACCCGTTATTCAAAAAGCTTGCGAGCGAGCGTTGGCATCGGGTGCTAGTGTTCAAGGTATCTTGGATATTGTTGAGTTTTTCCGTAAAAAAGATAGCACGACCCCCGTTATTTTAATGGGGTATCTAAACCCCGTTGAACATATGGGGTATAAAACTTTTGCGGCTAACGCTAAAAAAGCCGGTGTTGATGGTGTTTTACTGGTGGATCTTCCTCCAGAGGAAGCTGATGACGTGGTTCCGGTCTTTAAAGAATCCGGTATTGATACGATTTTTCTAATTGCCCCTACCACAACAGCGCAACGAGCGGCTAAAATAGCAGCCTATGCATCGGGTTATATCTATTACGTTTCTGTAAAAGGTGTTACTGGTTCTGCAACGTTAGATGTTGCTGAGGTTGGCGAGAAGCTTTCAGGCTTGCGGAAATTAACCGATGTGCCACTGGCTGTTGGTTTTGGTATTCGCGACGGTGCTTCTGCAGCGGCTGTAGGTCAAGTTGCCGATGGTGTTATTGTTGGCAGCGTGTTGGTTAACTGCATTGCAGAGTTTGCCCAGGAGCCTGAAAAAATTGCGCCAGCCCTACAAAAGCACATAAAAGCGATGCGCGAAGCGATGGATGCTTAAAAACACGCTTATTTACTTTATGTGATTGGTGCAGATTTGGTATATTGCTTCTACGCTAAAAGAACTTCCTTTTAAGAGGTTCTCTTCACAAAAAGACTCGCTGCTGGCCGCCCAAGGGCGGCCATGCTGTTATACGGAATGACAGAAGTAAATACTTATGAGCTGGCTCGAAAAAATTGTACCGTCGATCGTACGTTCTGATCGTAATCGCCGCACGAACATCCCTGAAGGTCTGTGGCGTAAGTGCCCTAAATGTGAAACTGTCCTCTATCGTCCAGAGTTAGAGAAAAGCCACAATGTGTGCACCAAGTGTGATCACCATATGCGTCTTACCGCCCGTAAACGCCTAGGCATGTTCTTAGATGAAAGTGGCCGCACTGAGCTATTTTCTGATATCGAGCCAGTTGATCGCCTGAAGTTCAAAGATTCGAAGAAATATAAAGATCGCCTTGCTGCGGCACAACGTGATACCGAAGAGAAAGACGCGCTAATCGTTATGCGTGGGTCGGTTCAAGGTGTTGAGGTTGTTGCCTGCTCCTTTGAGTTTAGCTTTATGGGCGGCTCTATGGGTTCTGTGGTAGGACAGCGCTTTGTAAAAGCCGCTGAACTTGCATTAGCAGAAGGTATTCCGTTTATCTGTTTCTCCGCCAGTGGTGGTGCGCGTATGCAGGAAGCTTTGTTCTCTCTGATGCAGATGGCTCGTACCAGTGCTGCTCTTGAGAAGCTTAAGCAAGCCGGTATTCCTTATATTTCGGTACTGACCGACCCTGTTTATGGTGGCGTATCTGCAAGTTTAGCCATGTTGGGTGACTTGAATATTGCGGAGCCATTTGCTCTATGTGGTTTTGCTGGCCCCCGTGTTATCGAGCAAACAGTACGTGAGAAACTGCCTGAAGGTTTTCAGCGCAGCGAATTCCTGCTAGAACACGGCACTGTCGATATGATTATCCACCGTAATGAGCTGCGTGAACGTATCTCATCTATCTTGCGTAAACTCACGGCCATGCCTGTAAACTGAGCTTTAGCTGATTAATGAACACCCAATCCGGTACTTTGATCGCCGGTATGCAAACCCCTGAATCCCAGGGGTTTGCTGCTGAAACGGCATCACTTTCTGAGTGGCTTGGCTATTTAGAAGCTCTACATCCTTCAGAGATTGACCTTGGCCTTGATCGTTTGCGACAGGTGGCCGAATGTCTGCAGGTCACGACGTTACCTTGTAAGGTGATAACAGTGGCGGGCACGAATGGCAAAGGCTCCACGGTTGCTTTGCTTGAAAGTGTTTTGCGCAGGGCTGGTTATCGAACTGGGTGTTACACCTCGCCACACTTTTTGCACTATAACGAGCGTATTGCTCTTAACGGTAAGCCGGTTTCCGATGCGCTAATCTGTGCAGCCTTTAGACAAATAGAGCGTGCAAGGGGTGATATCTCCTTAACGTATTTTGAATTTGGTACCTTGGCCTCATTTATTATCTTTGCCGAACAAAAGCCTGATATAGCGATTCTAGAGATCGGTTTAGGTGGGCGTTTGGATGCGGCAAATTTGATCGACCCTGATATCGCTATTGTGACTACGATCGCTTTAGACCACGAAAGCTGGTTAGGACATGATATTGCTCAGATTGGCCGTGAAAAAGCCGGTATTTTTCGACCAGGCAAGCCTGCGATTATAGGCTCTGAGACTCTTGTTAGCTCTGTTCGAGAAACGGCTGAAGTGATTAAAACATCCTCGATTGACCAGCTGGGTGTCACCTATCGTTGGCAACAGACGAAGGACGGATGGAACTGGCAGCAGTTAAATCAAGCTGGAGATGTCACCTTGCAGTACTTGCAGTTGCCAGAGCTAAGCTTGCCAACGGACAACGCTGCGACGGTGATCCAGGCCTTACAATATCTTGATGCTATGGGTATAAAGATACCAACGGTTGCCTTGTATGAAGGTTTAAAAGCGGCAAGTTTGACGGGCCGACTACAGCGTATAGGTCGATTTATGCTGGATGTTGCCCATAATCCCCATGCGGCAGAATACGTATCTAAGCGTTTGCCTGTTGTGAAAGGTCGCCGCGTTGCTTTGCTCGGTATGTTAGATGATAAAGATATTGAGTCTGTTTTAGATATTATGGCGCCCTATTTTGATACTTGGTATCTGGCTCAGCTGGACGGGCCTCGGGCAACGGATGTCTCTCGAATAGAGGCGCACCTGTTAGGCCTTGGATGTGTTAATATTTGTACCTTCGATAATGTATCTTCTGCTTTAACCGGTGTCTTAGCGGATACCGATGATCAAGATCTCGTTTTTGTATTTGGCTCCTTCTATACCGTAGCGGGTGTCTTAGCCGAGAAAGAGCGTCTACTTGTCTGTACATCGTACGAAAGGAACTGACTTGTGAAATATGGCTTAAAACATCGAATTATCGGTGCCATTATTTTGCTCTCGCTTGCGGTTATTTTTCTGCCCATTTTACTGGATGGCGGAGCGCGACCTCAGCTACCCCAAACAACGACGCCAATTCCTGCTGCTCCACCAAAACCAGAATTAAAGGTTCGTGAGCCTGAGCCTAAAGATATGCCTTCTATTGTTAAGCCAGCACCTACCCGCGATAAGTGGCAGTCTGGACTAACTGAGCGCCATGACCTTGCTGCATGGACGTTACAGGCCGCTAGCTTTAAAGACGAAAACAATGCACTTAAACTGCGAGATCGTATTCGTGGTAAAGAGATACGTTCTTATGTTCGTCAGCGGCCACCTTTCTTTGTTGTATACGCAGGACCTTTCTCTGATCCTAAAAGAGCCGAGCAAACCAAAGTGCAGTTAAAAGACCTTTTTGGGATAAAGTCCTTGCTTATGGATTACGACCCTATGGCTGATGTCCGTGAATATTAACCATTGATCGGTATGAGTAAAAGATCTGTCAAAATGGTTTTTCTGAGGAGTTATTATGATCTGGGTTGATTGGGCTATCTTGGCCATTTTATTGCTTTCTGCATTTTTTGGAGGAATGCGCGGTATGGTGCGCGAGCTGATCTCCCTAAGCTCATGGATTGCCGCCATTCTTATCGCCTATGCCTTTGGCCCGAAAGTGAGCGAATTATTTATCGGTTATATTGATAACGAAACGATTCGATCTGGTGTTGGCTTTGCTTTAACGGCCATCATTGTTGTTATCATCGGCTCTCTTCTTGCTAAGGTGGCAGGGACTTTAGTTTCGGCAACCGGCCTTAGCGGCTTTGATCGGATTTTAGGTTTTATTTTCGGTGTAGTACGTGGCATCGCCATTTTGATTGTTTTAACTGCCATCGTCAGTTTGCTACCGGTGAATGAAAGCGGTTGGTGGTCTGAATCCCAGTTTATACCCCTGTTAGAAGATTTAAGAGACCAAGCTGCAGGCTTGGTCGATAGCTTTATTCGCTGAATATTTTTGTTTGAAGTGGTCTAACCCCCCAAGAGGTGATACTAGATGTGCGGAATCGTCGGCATTGTTGCCAATAGCAGTGTAAATCAGGCCATATATGATGCCTTAACTGTCCTACAGCACCGAGGACAGGACGCTGCAGGTATGATGACTTGCCAGGATGGCCGGTTTTTTCTGCGTAAAAGCAATGGCTTAGTGCGTGATGTTTTTCGTACGCGTCATATGCAACGTTTACATGGCAATATCGGTATTGGTCATGTGCGTTATCCAACGGCTGGCTCTTCCAGCGAGGCAGAATCACAGCCTTTCTACGTAAACTCTCCATACGGTATCGCATTGGCGCATAACGGTAATTTGACTAACTCTAAGGATCTTGCTGAAGAGTTATTCACGACTGATTTACGTCATATCAACACCACATCAGATTCCGAAGTGTTGCTGAATATTTTTGCCCATGAACTAGGTAAGCAAGGTTTACAGTTAAACCCTGAAGATATTTTTGATGCAGTACGTCGGGTACACCGTCGCTGTAACGGTGGCTATGCGGCAATCTCTATGATCAGTGGTCTAGGGCTTGTAGCCTTCCGTGATCCTATGGGCATTCGTCCAGCGGTTTATGGTAAGCGTGAAACGGAACAGGGCACTGAGTATATGGTGTCTTCTGAGAGTGTTGCTCTTGATGTTCTCGGCTTTGATCTTGTGCGTGATATTGCACCTGGAGAAGCGATTTTCATCAGCAAAAGTGGTGAAATTTTCACCCAACAGTGTGCTGATAATGCCAGTACCTTCCCTTGCATCTTTGAACATGTTTATCTTGCGCGTCCAGACTCTATTATGGATGGCATTCATATTCATAAGTCCCGTATGCGCATGGGTACAAAACTGGCGGAAAAGATCAAACGTGAACGGCCAGACCACGGTATTGATGTTGTGATTCCTATTCCAGATACCAGCCGAACGTCTGCTTTAGAGCTTGCTCATGATCTTGGCGTAACCTTCCGTGAAGGCTTTATTAAGAATCGCTATATTGGTCGTACTTTTATTATGCCTGGTCAAACCGAGCGTAAAAAATCGGTACGTCAAAAGCTGAATGCCATTGATCTGGAGTTTGAAGGCCGTAATGTTCTGCTGGTCGATGACTCTATCGTTCGAGGTACAACGTGTCGCCAGATTATTCAAATGGCGCGTGATGCCGGCGCTAAGAATGTTTACTTTGCTTCCGCAGCTCCTGCTGTTCGTTACCCTAATGTGTACGGCATCGATATGCCTTCAGCGGAAGAGTTGATCGCCCACGGCCGCACAGACGAAGAAGTGGCTGAGAAAATTGGTGCGGATTGGTTAATCTATCAAGATCTTGAAGACCTGATTGACTGCGGTAAAGAAGGTAATCCTGAGATCGACGGTTTTGACTGCTCTGTATTTAACGGTGAATACGTGACCGGTGACATCGATCAAGCTTATTTAAATCGTATAGAAGCAGAGCGCAATGATGATGCTAAGCAGGATTCAAATCCCAAAGTGGACGTTGTGATCGATATGCACAATGACAGCACCGAAGATTAATACAGGTAGGGGATGTTATGCCAGATTTTGATATAGACGCACAGGACTGGGGACTAGAGACACTTGGTGTTCGCGCAGGGCAAACGCGCTCCCATGAAGGTGAGCATAGTGAGGCGATCTACCCGACTTCAAGCTTTGTTTTTGCTTCCGCAGAAGAAGCCGCTAAACGTTTTGCAGGTGAAGAGCCAGGCAATATTTACTCGCGCTTTACCAACCCAACGGTTCGTATGTTCGAGCAACGTATCGCGGCCCTTGAAGGTGGTGAAAGAGCAGTAGGTACTGCTTCAGGCATGGCTGCTATTCTTAGTACCTGTATGGCCTTAATGGAAGCGGGCGATCATATTGTATCTTCACGCAATATTTTTGGCTCAACCACGACCTTATTTGAAAAATACCTAAGAAAATTTGGTATTAGCATCAGCTATGTGGGTTTGCAGGATTACCAAGGCTGGGCGGATGCGGCCAATGACAATACGAAACTGTATTTTCTAGAGACACCGTCTAACCCTGTGTGTGAGATTGCGGATATTCGCAAAATTGCGGAAATTGCTCACAGCAAAGGCGCCAAGCTTGTAGTGGATAACTGCTTCTGCACCCCTGCTCTTCAGCGTCCTCTCTTATTGGGTGCCGATATCGTGACTCATTCGGCAACGAAATACCTGGATGGCCAAGGGCGTTGTGTCGGTGGTGTGGTTGTGGGTAATAACGACGATATGGAGCAGGTTTTTGGCTTTATTCGCTCTTGTGGCCCAAGTCTTAGTCCGTTTAACGCCTGGGTGTTCTTGAAGGGTTTAGAAACATTGAATCTTCGGATGAAGGCCCATAGTGAGAACGCACTAACGCTGGCAACGTGGCTAGAACAGCAGCCTCAAGTTGAACAGGTTAACTACGCAGGTCTTGAATCTCATCCTGATCATCAATTGGCCTCTCAGCAGCAGAGTGCTTTTGGTGGTGTTTTATCGTTTAAAGTACGTGGCGGTAAAGAGGGTGCTTGGGCGGTGATTGATAACACTCAGATGATGTCGATTACGGCTAACTTAGGTGATGTGAAAACAACTATCACTCACCCTGCGACGACGACTCATGGGCGTATTAGTCAGGAAGACCGCGATGCTGCGGGTGTCGCAGATGGTTTGATTCGGATCGCAGTAGGACTAGAAACGCTGGAAGACCTAAAAGCAGATTTGGCTCGGGGCTTGGCTAAAATCTAAACAGGGTTTTCAGTTTTTAAAAAGAAAATGAAAAGGGGCTGCTTCATTGTTATAGACGCAGCCCCTTTTTTCTATTTAGTTCTAGTTCAGCTTTTAGCGCAGAAAGAAAACAATTCGTACTTGGCTTTTAAACGCGATCTCACCGGGCTGGTAATCGGCCTGTGGTTGCGGTGCGCTATCGGCCATCATCATGACTTCTTTACGGGCAACGGGCATTGGGCGACCGGTGCCAACTTCTTCAATCGTGAAGGCTTTGCCTACTTTTTGACCTAGCTGGCGGGCCATGCGTTCTGCCTTGTCTTTGGCATTTAGTACCGCGCTGGCTAATGATTTTTGCTGTAGAGCATCAGCTTGGCTATGGGAAAATACCACTTGAGCCATAGAGTCAACCTTGGCTGAAAAAACGGCATCTAGAACATCAGGGTATTCATTTAAATCACGAATCCTAAACTGCATCACTCGGCTTACTTTCGTGCCGATCTGCTCGCGTTTATTATTTTCCCAGCGATATTCTGGCTGAATACGGACCTGGCCCGCTTCAATATCTTTGTCATCTAGGTTAAAGCTACGAATAGCCCGCAAGAGTTGTTCGCTACGGCGCTCAACATTATCACGGGCTTTGGATAAGTGAGGGCTCACATTTTCAAGGGTTAAGCTCAAGGTTACTTGATCTGGCAGAGTGTATTCAACGCCCTCTGCTTGAATGATAATATGGGGTTGCTCTGGTGCTTGGGCCTGTACATTGGCAGCCAGCGCCATCCAGAAAAGGCTAGCAAAAGCGATCATGGTTTTTTTCACAGTGTGTATCCTTTCTTTATCAATAAATTGGTTTGATCAGAACAAATCGAGCATTTTAAGGGTTTGCTTTTAAGTCACTTATCTTTGGCTACAGATTAACTCATTTTTGCTACTTTGATTGCATGATGAATCATCGGGATTATTTGTTATTGGAAGCATGCAAGGCAACAAAGTTCAGCACAATCAATCAACGAGGTTTTTGTGATTAGTTTTATTTTAGGTGGTGCACGCTCTGGCAAAAGTGCTTTAGCAGAGAAGATGGCCAACGAAAGCGGCTTGCCCGTACATTATTTAGCCACAGCCCAAGTCTGGGATAATGAGATGGCTGATCGTGTACGACATCATAAAGCAAGCCGTCCATCTGAGTGGCCTACCACAGAAGCGCCCCTTGAAATTCTACCGGTTATTGATCATCACGCTCAAACGGGCTGTGTACTACTGGATTGCTTGACGCTATGGATGACCAACTTACTCTTGCTTGAGGATGATGCGCAACTGGCTTTACGTCAGCAAGCTTTTTTGGACTATTTAGCTGACGGTGTTGCAGGACATCTTATCTTAGTCAGCAACGAAGTCGGGCATGGCATTGTACCGACGAACAAACTTGCCCGCCGGTTTGTTGATGAAGCAGGGCGTTTGCATCAACGTATTGCGGCGCTAGCAGACCAAGTGGTGTTTGTGACTGCCGGTATTCCTCAGTATTTGAAAGGTTAAGGGTCTGTTTTTTATTCAATAGCGCTTATTTCTTACGCTAACGTTTTAGAGCCTTCTTAATGCAATACCTCGATTTTAGTATTGGGCTTTTTGATTTTTCCTATCGGAATCTGAGAGATCAGCATCCCCGTTAACATTAAACCGCAGCCGACTAACCCTTGCATATCTAAGCGTTCATCTAAAAGCAGATAGCCGCCAATGACGGCAAAAACAGCTTCAAGGCTTAAGATAATTGCCGCATGTGAGGCAGGCGCTGTTTTTTGAGCAAAAACCTGCATCGTGTAAGCAACGCCAACCGATAGTAATCCAGCATAGGCAATGGGTAGCCAAGCGCTGCCAAGATTGGCGAATGTTGGGCTTTCCATAAAGAGTGCCGCCCCAAGGCTGATTAATCCGCAGGTAAAGAACTGTACAATGGATAAGCGTAGCGCATCAGCTTGAGGTGACAACCAACCGATAATAAGGACATGTCCCGCCCAAAAAAGCGCACCGATCAGCTGCAGCAGATCACCATAGGATAGGCTAAAGTCATCAGTAATACTCAAAAGATATAAACCGACAACGGCCAATATTGCGCCGATCCATGTGTTACGACCTGTCCGTTGACCCCAAATTAACGCCAGCATGGGTACTAATACGATGTACAGACCCGTGATAAAGCCTGCCTTACCTGCGGTCGTATACTGTAAGCCCACTTGTTGCAGTGTTGCCCCCATAAACAATAAAGAGCCTGCAATTAAGCCGCCTTGCATCAGGTTGAGTCTGAATTTACCTTCCGCAGGTTTGATCGGTGTTGGTTTTAAGATAAAAAGTAGCGGTAGTAAAGATACCGCGCCTAATAAAAAACGGGCCGCGTTAAAAGTTAAAGGACCAACATGATCCATGCCCACCCGCTGTGCGACAAAGGCAAAGCCCCAGATAGCAGCGGTTATAAGTAGCATAAGGTCGGAACGCAAAGTACGTGTCTGCATAAGTCACCGCTTCCAGTTAATGAAACTGATTTTGTTTTAATTGGTGTGAAAAAAGACTGATAATTCTATCAGAGGTTAGGCTTTTCGGTTGAATTCTTTTGCGTGGAAATAACAACATTTCTTTCAAGGTTTTATCTCTGCTAGCCTTACTAAAGAAATGTAAAACCGCTATCCTAGCGCAAGCTATTTTCAGAGGGTTTTGGTGACTGGTGGCGGGATGATAATCTAAAGGAACGGATGGTCTAGGCAATAAGGTTTATTTTAAACATGCTGTTGAACCGAAACCGCTGATGTCATCTACAAGCGTGTTTTTCTGTAGGCTAGGAGCAAGAATGCAATATCGTATGGACCGCGGTTTATTCAGTAATTTTGTCTATATTCTTCTGTTGCTGCTGGCGGGTATTTTACTGTTATTGAATATTGACTTTGCTCCAGAGAAAGAGCTTCGTATCAAGAGTGAGCAAGGAGAGATGGAGCTTGCTTTTTGGTATCCCGAAAGTAGCCCGCCGTTGAAACTTAAGAATGCTTGGTTGGGCTTTCCTGATCAACTATTAACACCGTCAGAAGTCGAAAATAGCGTGCAAAGTGCTACCGTTGTTTATTTTCCCAATGTGTGGCAACCGCCGGGCCCTCGCCGTCATGTGATGACTTATACCTTACTTTTGAAACATGTACCTGCCGATATCAAGCTGGGTTTGAAAATCCCTGAGATTAAAAATAGCTTTCGTCTTTTTTTGAATGAACGAGAAATTGCTGTAGGTGGCTTTCCTAGCAACGATATAAGCCATAGTAAAGGGTACTTTGGTGATCGTATTGTAGGGCTTGGGGTTTTGCCGTCAGAGGTTCGTTTGACCTTGCAAGTCAGTAATTTTGGTCATAGCCGTGGAGGCGTACACGGGGCACCTGTGCTTGCAACTCAAGAACATTGGACGCATTACTACCGCTTTAATATTCTGGTGGAATGCGTTGTGATTAGCTTGGCGCTTATCGCTGGTTTTTTGATGTTGTTTGAATATTATTTAGTGCCAGAGCATAAAGAGCTGCTTTGGATCTCTTTATTTTCTTTGGTTCTAGCGGGCTACATCGGCACGTCAGGTTTAGGTAGTTTTGCTACATTAATGCCTCGCTTTCCTTGGGAGCTGGGCGTCCGTTTGGAATACATCGGCTTTGCTACCGCCATTCCTCTATTTCTTAATTGGCTTGCCTCGCTTTATAAACAAGATATTCAGTATCGCGTCATACGCTGGTGCTCTTGGGTCTCTTTAGCATTAACATTTTATATTATGTTAACGCCTAGCAATCTGTTTACAGGTCTTTTGTATGGGCTGCTGGCTTATATGTGTGCCTGTATTGCGTTGGCAGCCTGGATGATGTTCACGCTATTCTTGCGTAATCGCTCCGGTATCCGCGTTTTGGTCTTTGGCGCTTCGGCGTTAATGATTGGTATTTTTCATGATTTGATGATTTTTTTAGGCGTTATCCAAGGGGTTGGTGTACTTGGTTTTTGTGTCCTTGTATTTTTGGTTTCCCAACTTGGCTTTTTAACGTTTTATCGAACTCAAGAACAGATTCGTATTTTGGATTTAAATACGTCATTACAGGACACAGCGGTAGCACTTAAAACTCAAATAGACGTGCGTAGCCATGATTTAGAATTCCGTACGGCAGAGTTGGAGCAGTGCAAAGAGAAGTGTCAGCATTTACTGAATGAAGATGAGCTAACAGGTTTGATGAATCGGCATCATTTTTTAGATTTGATCGAGCGCCGGTTAGAGCGTACGCCCCGTTTGGGGTTTTCTCTTATTATTGTTGATATTGACCATTATAAGTTGATTGTTGACCTCCATGGTCGTGAGTTTGCCGAGAGTATTTTGCAAAAGATGGCAAAAATTCTTGAGATCGCCTGTGATAATCATTTTGATCGTATTCCGGCTCGTTATGGTGGCGATGAATTTATTCTCTGGCTTGGTCGAAGTGATCCAAAAGAAGCGGAGGCCATCGCCCGAGATATACGCTTATCTGCTGCTAGGATGCAAATAACATTGCCTTCGAGTGTCGCTCTTTCAAGCATGTCTCCTTCAACCTCAGTCCTTTCAAACACCAGCCATGAGCAATACCACTTTACCGTTTCAACGGGAGTTGCCTCGACTGATGGCGTGATGCGAGATTTGAATGCGTTACTAGCAGAGGCAGCGGATTCCGTGCATATCAATCGTATGCGGCGCTCTAAAAAGACATCAAATATGCAAGGGGCACGCAAATAATGAATATTATAGCGTTCCTCGTACGGACTATTGTTCTTGGTTTATTCTCTATCAGTGCTTTTGCAGATTCTATTACTGCGGGTAACTCTTCTACCGTTGGGGCAAATAGCTCTGTTACCAATAGCCCTCTTGCAAACCATAGCTTTATAAGTAGAGGCATTTTTACAAACAACCGTATGGTAAGCCGCTCTGAGCCTAAAAGTGCCCAGCAGGGGGTGATGGATTTAACGCATTGGCGTATCGACTTAAAGCCAACAATTGAATTATCCGGTGAGTGGCTCTTCTATGAAGATCAACTGTTAAGCTTAGAGGATTTATCCGAGCAGCCAATACCGGGCAATAAAACCTTCCCTACGCCTTTATTAAAGTGCTCCTCCCCCTTTACTCTTCATAAGCCTTCTGAATCTGGTGGGATAGGTCATACTATCGAAACCCAGGAAGGCCAAGTTTCACTATCAAACCTGCGAACTGCTCTACTGCATAAAGGCTGTGTTGCAACTTACGTGCTGGAGCTTCGACAGATTCCAACACAACCGTTAGCGATTATGATTCCTGAGCTGAGTACTGCCTTTGAGTTAGCTTGGAATGGACAGGTGATTGCTACCGGTGGCGTCGTGAGTGACCTAAGTCGTTTTTATAAGCCCTATGTCGGGCACCGTATTGCAACCTTGCCTATTTCTGAAGGACGGGCGGTTTTAACCTTACAAGTTGCAAACTGGGTGGGTGCGGACAGTGTCTCGCGCAATCTTATTTTAGGTGATGCGTCGGTATTACAGGCTCAATATGCACAAGGTGAGTTATTAGAAGCCTTAAGTGCGGCTATAGCCGGTATTGGCGGACTGCTACTAATGATTCAACAAAAGGCGCGTCGACGTTATGAAAAGGGTTTATGGGGGTTAGCCGTTTTCAGTTTTGCGGTTTTAATTTATACGGTTACTGAAGGGTTCACCGTTTTAGGCTGGCTAATTAATGAACCGAGTTGGGCTGGTGTTGTTCGTGTTAATATGATCAGCCAGAATATGTTTGTACCGAGTATTGTTATTTGGCTTAGTAGTACCTATAACGGGATGTTTCCGCGCTGGTTTTCTAAGCTTATGTATGTCCAGTTGATGATTTGCATACCCGTGTTGTTACTCATACCTATGGGCTGGTTGATCGCACTAGAGTCGGCACAGATGTTAATGAACTTAGGGGCAGGCCTTACAGGCTTTTTGTTTCTCTTGCTGTACCGGTATCAACAGACTGTCCATAAAATGTGCGGTTTGATTATTACTCTGATATTTGTTCTTGTATCCGCGATCCACGATGTGCTGCTTTATCAGCAACTTATTTATGGTATGGATTGGTTACCAATGGGGTTTGTTTGCTTTGTTGTTGGGCAAATTTTCCTTTTGGCGGTACAACGGGCAAAGCATCATGCTGACCTTGAACTGATAAACCAAAAGCTTTCGACCACTCAAATGCAGCTTGAATCCAGAGCTGAAATTTGTACTAACGCCCTTAAAGAAAAGATAGAAGAGCTAGAATCTGTCAGGGCTGAACTACGCTATTTAAGTCGCAATGATGGTCTAACAGGTTTGTTGCGCGAGCAAAGTTTTATGACCGAGTGTGGGTGGATTTTATCGGAGCATCAGGCTTTAGATGAATCGGTTAGTGTAATTTTACTCGATATTGATCGTTATAAACATATTAGCGCCATGTTTGGCCCTATCGCTGCCGATCAAGCGATGAAAGATGTGGCCCGCCTGTTAGAAAAATGGGCGGAGGATGAGCGGTGGTGCTGTCGCTTAGAAGGGGAGTCTTTTGCGATTTTTCTTCCTATGATGGATGAATATGAAGCGATTCGAGAAGCTGAATGGCTACGCCTGAGGATTTCGCAGCGTTCAGTCTTAGTTGAAAACCTATCGGATACTGGGCAGCAATTCCATATTACCGCCAGTTTTGGTGTTAGCACTTTCCTTTGGAGTGATGCGGATATTGGAAATATGATGAACGCGGCAGAAAGCGCCCTAAATCAGGCTAAGCTGCAAGGGCGCAATTGTGTGGTTAGCTATAACAGTCTTCAGGTCTTAGATGATGGGAGCAGAGAGCAAAGTTAAGAGATCGTTGGTTTGCATAACGATTATTTAGACCCGTCAGGCATTAAACGGAATGCCGGTGAGTTGGCTTAACTGGTTTAAGTCGAGGCTGGCTTCTAGGGCATCGGCCATGCGTTCAATAGATGTTTCGTGTAGCGCAGTGATATCAAAGGTCTCGGCTTGTGCTAAACCTGCCCATTGTAGAAAGGCCTGACATGCTTCTGGTTGGTCGAACAAACCATGTAGATAGCACCCCGCAACTTGGCCATCCTCTGATATACCGCCATCCATACTGCTAGCCTGTGTGGTGACGCTATTTATGGCGGCTGAGGTATTTACGGTTGAGGTGTCTATATGCAGTAAAGGTTGTTGTAAGGCTGCACCTTGGGTTATACCTGCGTGAATTTCGTAGCCGCTAACATTAATTTTCTGATTCTCTGTTGAGCAAAAAGCATCCGCCAGCCAGCCATGAACATTTTTCAGTTGTTTCTCTGGTGCCAGTGTCGTTTCGGTCGCTAAAAAGCCTAAACCTTTCTGACTACCGGCAGAGCCTTCAATACCTTCTGGGTCATGAAGCCACTGCCCTAACATCTGCCAGCCACCACAGATCCCCAGCAGTTTTCCGCCATAGCGTAGGTGACGATTTAAATAGGTTTCCCAGCCCTGACGTTTAAGCCAGAGCAGGTCCGCTTGTACGCTTTTACTACCCGGTAGAATCACTAAATCCGCTGGTGGTGGTGTTTCATCTGGGGCGATAAAGTGGAAATCAACCTGTGGATGATGCCGTAGTGGGTCAAAATCCGTATGGTTGCTGATACGAGGCAGTAACGGCACGATAACGCGAATTTGGTCTTTGTGATGGCTTTGATCTGGCGCGCTATTGACGCCGTCTTCTGCTTCAAGACAAAGGCCATGTAGGTAAGGAATAACACCCAAAACGGGCTTATTGGTGCGCTCTTCAAGCCAGTCATTTCCGGGTTGTAATAAACCAATATCCCCCCGAAAACGGTTGATAATAAAACCTAAGGTTCGTTTTTGCTCTGATGGAGAGAGCAGGTCTAGAGTACCGGTTAGGTGGGCAAAAACTCCGCCTTTATCAATATCGGCCACGATGGCTACAGGGCAATCTACCGCCTCAGCAAAACCCATATTGGCAACGTCTCGGGCACGTAGGTTAATTTCGGCAGGGCTTCCAGCACCTTCCACAAGAATAACATCATACTGCTCTTGTAAACGGTGATAGCTTTCTAGTACGGCTTTCATCGCCTCTGTTTTGTAATGATGGTAGATCCGTGCGTCCATATTGGTGATCGCTTTACCTTGAATAATCACCTGTGCGCCCGTATCAGAATTAGGCTTTAGCAGTACCGGATTCATATCGGTATGCGGTGCTAAAAAACACGCCTGCGCCTGCGCGGCCTGTGCTCGGCCTATCTCTCCACCATCCACGGTTACGGCGCTATTGAGCGCCATATTTTGCGGCTTAAAGGGTGCGACCTTAATACCTTTACGTGCCAATAGGCGACATAAACCCGTGACCAACGCGCTTTTGCCTGCATCGGAGGTGGTGCCTTGAATCATCAATGTTTTACAGCGCGTCGTTCCGGGGGGAGTCATAGTGGTTCTTGTCTCTATTTTTGTCTTTGATGGAGGCTTTGTTTAACGGTGTCTTTGCCCAACGATGCCAATGTGGATTGATTATCTCTGAGAGGTCGGTTGACCTAAGAGGGCTATTCAGGGATAAGCGCGATATAATAGCGCACTTTTTTCTGCGGGCGGCCAATTTTAGTGAATGTTGGTCGGCGGATAACTGTCGAAGTGGATAAACACCAAGATATAAATAACCAACGAGGTGGCTATGGGGTTGTACGGGCCTGAGATTATCTTTTTTGCGCTTTGGCTGGGCTGGTGGCTGGATAGGCGCTTGGGTGAGCCAATGTTTTGGCATCCTCTGGTGGGCTTTGGTCGCTTGGTGCAATGGATGGAACTCAGTTTAAACCCCAAGGCACAGGCTTTAGCCGATAGCGCCAAAGAGTCGAGTCATGGATTGATGCGGAAGCAGATACCTAATCAAGCATCTAAACCGGAGCAGTTTTTAGGCTGTCTCGCTTTGGTGTTAATGGTGTTGCCTTTAACCTACGGGCTTTGGTTCTTACTGGCGGGGCTGAAGGAACAGTCTGTTTCTGAGTTGGGTTATTGGTATGATTTTTTTGCGATATTGCTACAGGGTGCTGTGCTGTATATCGCTTTAGGAGCTAAGAGTTTAGACCAGCATTTAGAGCAGATTGAACGCCCTCTGCTAGCGGGTGATTTAGAGCAAGCCCGTTACTATGTTAGCTGGATTGTGAGTCGTGATACGGCGGATATGAATCAAATGCGGATCACTCGAGCGGCGATTGAGTCGGGCCTTGAAAATGGTAGTGATGGTGCTTTTGCTCCCATATTCTGGTTTTTAGTTGCAGGTGCCCCCGGAGTGCTTCTGTATCGCTTAAGTAATACCTTGGATGCCATGTGGGGATATAAAACAGCGCGCTTTCTAAGCTTTGGCTGGGCCGCTGCTCGGTTCGATGATCTGCTAAACATTGTCCCTGCTCGGCTCACGGCGTTACTTTATGCGGTTAATACGCCCTTGGGGTGGGCGGGATTTAAAGCGAGTTTGGCTTGTTGGCAAAAACAAGGGGGCAACTGGGAAAGCCCTAATGCAGGGCCGGTTATGGCCGCTGGAGCGGGAGCGTTAAAGATTCAACTGGGTGGCGGTGATACTTATCACGGTGTTTGGAAAGAGCGGCCCGTTTTAGGTTTAGGGGCTGACCCTGTCATTGACGACCTACCCCGTGCGCGGCATTTAATTAAGCGAACGTTACTTAGCTGGATGCTTCTTGGTAGCAGTGCGGTGTTTATCGTTGGGCTGCTGTGATGAGTCGTAATCAACGTCAGACTGTCCATGCATCCGTCCAAGCACCTGTCCATGGTGGGGATCTTAGTCGTGCGAAGCGAGCCTATCCAGAACAAAAGCAATGGTTGGATTTATCCGCGGGCTTAAATCCAAATCCTTGGCCTGTTCCTGATATTCCGCAGCATTGCTTTCAACAATTACCGGATGGTTACGATGCACTGCTGAGTGTGGCTGCAGATTATTACCAGCATGAACAGCTTTGCCCGCTTAACGGTTCTCAGCAGGGAATAGAGCTGTTACCTGTTTTGTATCAGATTTATCAGCAAGAATTTGTAGCTAATCCGGGATGTCTTAAGCGAGTAGCAGTGCCGATAGAAGGTTATGCGGAACATGCTTGGTGCTGGCAAAAAGCTGGGTTTCAGGTGTTTTATTATCGGGCAACAACACCTGAGGCGTTAAGCGCATGGGCTGATAGCTGTGATATTTTAGTGGTGATCAATCCCAATAACCCCACCGCTCAATGTTTTAGCCGAGAAACCTTATTGGCTTGTCATCAAATATTGGAAGATAAAGACGGTTGGCTGATTGTTGATGAAGCTTTTGTTGATGCTTTTGATGATACCCAGAGAGCCTTATTCAGCGTGGCAGATAAAGCCAGTGATTCTTTGTTAGTTTTGCGCTCTATCGGCAAGTTTTTTGGTTTAGCGGGTATTCGTAGTGGTTTTTTATTAACGGGTGAATGCAATCTTAATCTTTTGAGACGTTTACTGGGGCCTTGGTCAATAAGTGGTGTTACCGCGTGGCTGACAGAGCAGATGTTGCGGGATACCCGTTGGCAGACCAGTACTAGAATGGCGTTAGCCGATACGAGTGATTATCTTGCAAAGTTGCTAGAGTGCTTCTTGGTTAACGAAGGCGTCGTGAGTCGCTCATCGGTCATTGGCAAGACGCCTTTGTTTGTCAGTCTTTTGTTGCCAGGCCCGCAGCCTACAGAAGATGCTTCTGGTAAAATATCGGTGGAAGAGATCCAGCAACGTCTAGCGGAACAGGGCGTTTGGGTTCGTTGTTTTAACCATCAAGGTAGTCCTGATCGGTATTTTAACGACAGTGGCCGCTTGCGTTTTGGCTTACCTAAAAGTAATCACGAACGTGATCAACTGACCCGTGCATTAGTAGGTATGAGACGGCGGTAGGTATTAAACTGCAAAGGCTGAACGTTAACTCTTTATAGCTTTCTATAACGTTTTATAGCGTCTTATCTTCTATAGCTTTTTATCTAGGCAAAAGAAATATCACTGTTTGTGTTGCTTATAAGTTGCTTTTAATAGATTTCTTAATGAAGTCTTTATTAGCATCTTATGGGGCTTTATATGAGGTTTTTTATTAGTATCTTTTTAAATAGCCCGTGTATTCATTCGATCTATTTGACTGACTAGGGGAAGGTTCTAGTCAGAGTGACAAATCAATTGAGTTTTAGTAAGGATTAAACAACACAACTAGAACCATTAATGCGCCCAATACTAGTAGCGTATCAATAATCCAGCGGGCAGGTGTTCTTTTCGGCTTCTTTCGCATTTGCGGTTGCACTTGTGCGCCGGCTTTCCCTTTACCCGCTTGGCTCTTGCGGCCTTTGGTTCCATTGCGACTTTGATTGGCGCGAGTATGCCCACCGGCCATTTTCCGCTGTTTTCTAAACTCCTCATTGCGCTTTTTTTCTTCAAACTCTTGTTTTTTCCGAAGGGCATCTTCCTTCAGCTTTCTCATATTTTGCATCTAAAACCTCAGACATCAATACGGCCATGATAGGGCCGTATTTAATTCCTTATTCGTCATCCTTGTACTTGTGGGCACTATAACACGGTAAAAAATAGTGTTATTTACCATCCTTAGTGATCTCGTAGCAGGGATTATACTCTGTTCCTGGCAGTTTCATGCGTTGTTGTTGCACAAAAGATTGTAACAGAGCGTCAAGAGGCTCCATTATGGCTGGTTCTCCGTTGATCTGGAAGGGGCCGAGCTGTTCTATTGCTGTAATACCTTGGGCTTTTACGTTACCTGCAACGATACCTGAAAATGCTCGACGAAGATTTGCCGCTAATAGATGAGGCGGTTGATCTAAGTGGATATTCAAACTGGCCATATTTTCATGGCTTGGCTCAAAGGGTTGTTGAAACTCTGGGCTGATTTTTAGCCGCCAGTTAAAATAAAACGCATCACTGCTGACTAGGCGAGACTGTTCTACTTGATCTATACCAGTGACCATCTCCCTTGCGACACGGACAGGATCATCAATAATAATTTTGTAACGCTGTTGGGCTTGATAGCCTAGGGTTAGGCCGATAAATTGGTTGATTGTTTGCCAGTATTCTCGGCTGCTTTCTGGTCCGGTAAAGATAACGGGGAATGGCAAATCATCATTTTGTGGATTAAGCAAAATCCCAAGAAGATAAAGAATCTCTTCTGCGGTGCCAGCTCCACCAGGAAAAACAATAATACCGTGACCGACTCTAACAAAAGCTTCTAGGCGCTTTTCAATATCGGGCATGATCACCAGTTCGTTTACAATAGGATTAGGGGATTCTGCGGCGATGATGCCCGGCTCAGAGATACCCAGATAACGACCATGGCTAATGCGCTGCTTTGCATGGGCTAGGTTTGCCCCTTTCATCGGGCCTTTCATTGCCCCTGGGCCACAACCCGTACAAATGTTCAGATTACGAAGACCGAGTTCGTGGCCAACGCTTTTAGTATAATCATACTCTAACCGACTGATTGAATGGCCACCCCAGCAGACAACCATATTAGGCTTTGTATTCGTTTTTAAGGTGCCTGCATTACGCAAAATATGGAAGATAGCATCGGTGATGCCATCGGAGTCATTCAGGTCAAAGCGGCTATTGTGCTCAACTTCACTGCTCACATAGACAATATCGCGCAGTACAGAGGAAAGATGCTCTCGGATACCTCGGATCATAGAGCCATCAACAAAAGCGCTGGCTGGCGCTTGAGTCAGATGGATTTTAATACCTCTATCCTGCTGTAAAACTTCTATATGATACTGCTGGTTCTGTGCGAGAACAGCTTTACTGTCATCGGTGTTACTACCGCAATTAAGCACCGCTAGAGAGCAACCTCGCAATAATTCATACTGCCCATTTTCAGAGGTACATTTTAAGCGGTTAACCTCTGTTTGCGATAAAACCTCAAGACTGCCTTCTGGCGAAATCTGTGTGTCGATGCCTTTTTTGGGGTCGTATTCTGCCATCTCAATGTCTCCTGTCACCTCTGCTAATTATTATTTTTTGCCTAGGTGTTTGCTATCAATTTAAGCGGCAGTGGCTTGCTGTTTAGCCTCTTGCCACAGCTGCAAAATTTCCTGTTGATCGGTATTGCTCATTTTGTCATCGGTGAATACCTGACTTAACCAACGTTCAAAACAGGCATCAAAATCGGTTTCAGGTTCAACATACTCAGCCACCAAGGTGAGCTGGGGTATTAAATAACCCAATGCAAAAAGTTGCTCCTCTTTTGCCTGTATTTCCATCTGTTTTAATACGACGGCAAGTTGATCTGCGCGCTGGCTAAAAGTTTGCATAAGAGCCTCTGGGTGTTGTTAGCGGTTGGTTCCGGTTTATTCTAAGGTTAAGAGGCATAACATGCTGTTTAATATAATGTTAATAACCATCTATGACATAAGCATAACACCGCCAGCAAAATAAATAACAGCCTCATAACGATGTCATCATGAGCGGGTCGTTAACACGTTACATCGCCAACAGCGAATAAAGGATAAATAGAAAAGGGGTGATTAAGTCAATATGAGGCTTATCTTTTAGTCGCATACGTTGGTACGGCGTTATGGTGGCTCTGGTGCTGCACCGATGCTATCAAACGCATGTTTCAAAATGCGGTAACCCATGAGCGGTGTAGCCTTCCGGTTGATAGGTTGAATTATGACTTGTAAGTCATTGATTTTTATTGATGAAGTATGACCTCTTGGTCATTGTGGACTCTGACCAAGGTCTAATATGTTGCATACGCGAAAAACAAGTACAAAGCCTGTCATCATGCTTTTGATACGGAACAATCAAAACTATAAACCGGTATCAGCGTGGATAAATTAACCAAAAAAATAAATTGATAATTTGACAGGTGCAACTGTGCTATTAAAACGCAATCATGGCGAAGAACATCCGTACTGGCCGTTAGGTCCGTTTAAAATACGTCTGCCTTTTATTCATTACCGCTGGGAAATGGCTGAAACCGTTCAAGGCATGGTGATGTTTGTTGTCGGTATGGCGATGATTCCTCTGCTACAAAAATATTTGGGTTTGCCCTACGATATTGCTCTAGCCTATGTGGTGGTTTGTGGTATTGGCTTTATGCTACCTAACCTTTTAGGTGTGCCTTTTGTTCCTGGCTGGATCACACCGGCTATTCCTGTGGTTTTACTTTTCATTGGCGATTTTGAGCCTGGCCCAGATGCTATTAAGGCTTTGGTCGCACTGCAGCTAATGGTCACGGCGATCTTTATGTTTATGGGGGTGACTCGCTTAGGTTCTAAGCTGGTGAACTCCATTCCAGACTCGATCAAAGCAGGTATTTTATTAGGTGCCGGTATTGCTGCTATTAGTGGTGAAATCAGCGATGGTGGTCGTGCTTTTAATACCCCTATTTCTCTGGGTATTGGTGGTTTGATTACGGCTTATGTGCTGTTCTCTCTATCGTTCCGTGGTTGGGTGGAGCAACATCGCTGGGCAAAGGCTATTGCGGGTTACGGCATGGTTCCTGGTATGTTGATCGCGATGGTTATCGGTTGGAGTGTCGGTGAATACGCACTGCCGGAGGTTGAGATGGGTATCTCTTCACCTGATTTTGTCGGTATTTGGAACTACCTTCCTTTCACTATCGGTATGCCTGGTATTGATCTCTTTATTGCCGCGATACCAACGGCGATTATTGCTTATATTATTGCGTTTGGTGACATTATTGTTGGCCAGAGCCTGCTTAGTCGTGTAGACCATCTGCGTCCTGATGAGAAAATTGAAGTTGATGTTGACCGTGTTCACCTTGTGACGGGTTTACGTAATTTAATGCACTCTTTCTTTGCGCCTTATCCGGGTCTTGCTGGGCCATTGTTTACCGGTGTTATGGCAACGATTGCAGAGCGCTATCGTTATGGTCGTGGTGCTATGGATACTATTTATTCTGGTGCCGGTGTTTTCTGGATTATTGGTTTTATCGCGCTGTTTATTCTGCCACTGATTACACTGTTCAAGCCGGTTCTTCCGATTGCATTGTCGATTACACTGCTGATTACAGGCTATCTATGTATCGCTGTTGCTGTTGAACAGATTGAAAGTGCAACCTCTATGGGTGTCGCCGGTATTATGGGCGTTGTCCTGTCGGTACACGGTGCTGCTTGGGGCTTAGGTGTTGGCCTAGTGCTTTACTTCCTGATCGAGCATCGCAGCAAAAATGCCGCTAAGGATACTGAAGAGATACATGTTGAAGAGGATGCCAAATCGGTTGATTAATGGCTAGCGCCGTTCCTTAGGAACGGCATCCTTGAGTAAATCTAAAACCCCACTTGTACGAAAGTGGGGTTTTTTGTGTCTATAAGAATCAATTAAAGTATGATTGCATCACCTGATTAACGTTATGCTAAAAATAATGGTGCTACCATCTTTCATATCTAATGCAAATATAGCTGTATTCGTAGATTGTGGCTTGTGGGAGGGGCGGTTTGTGTAGGGAGAGGTTTGTGTCATCGTTTTAAAGGAACTAAGAATCAGCGATTTTATTAATCCGTTAGGAGGTCATTCCCTCGATGAGTAGTTACAGTAAAATGAGTTTAAGATGGCAGGTAGCTTTGCCGATTTTTTTGTTGGTTCTATTAATCGCCCTAGAAGGTTTCTTCGGAGTAACAGGCTTAGATCGAGTTAGTGAACGGTCGGAACGGATGGCCTCTCAATTAACGCCAGCGACCAGCGCGATACTCAATGCTGACAGAGATCTTTATCAAGCCGCCGTTGCTTTAAGAGCGTATGTCACTTCTCGTAGGCAGGGGAGCTCGGTTGATGCTGCCTTAAATGATTTCAATGAGAACGTTCAGCAGGCTGTTGACCGTATGGTTTTTGCGCACGGTTTAGCTGCTGATGCCGGTGTTGCCGTTAAGCCTAAAGAGCACTTTTATCAGGCTGTCAATAAATGGAAAGTGCATGCGGCTCAGGTTATGTCTGCCGCCGATGCAGGTAACAATGTTGCGGCGCATCAGCTTATGATCAATCAAGAAGGGGCTAGCTTTTCAGCACTGCGTGATCGGTATGATGCCTTAGGTGAACGGATAGACCAAATCGCTTTGCAGTTAAGTTCTGAGATTATAGACGTTCATCAGCATGAGAAAACGGTTGTATCTATCATTATGCTGGTGAGTATTTTGATCGCAATGGTTGCGATGATTTTTGTGCCTAAGTTAATTGCTCAACCGCTGCTTAACTTGGAAACAATAATGAAAGATCTTGCCGGTGGTGGCGGTGATTTAACACAGCGCTTACCCGCTGATGGCAATAATGAAATTGCTAAGCTCGCTAAACAAGTGAATCGGTTATTGGGGTTTCTTCAAACAATGATTGCAGAGGCTCAAGACCATGTGCGTGAAATGGAAATGGCGGTTACGACACTAACAAACAGCGCGGATAAAACCGGCGAGAGTGCTGTTTATCAGCATCAAGCTGTCACTCAGGTGTTGACGGCGGTTCACCAAATGCAGCAAGCCATTCAAGAGATCGCGACAAGCGCTCAGAGCACATCTATCGAATCCGATCGTGCTAATCAAGATGTTGTTACCTCAAGTCACGCCATTAAAAATTCATCGACGCAAATTCACACCCTATCTGAGGATATGGCGCAAGCCGTGTCATTGATTACAACTCTTGAAACAGAAAGTAACAACATTGTGTCTGTTTTGGATGTGATTGGTGGTATTGCGGAGCAAACGAATTTATTAGCTTTGAATGCGGCTATTGAGGCTGCTCGAGCCGGTGAGGCAGGGCGAGGTTTTGCAGTTGTTGCGGATGAGGTGAGAACCTTGGCCTCCCGTACCCAAACATCGACTCAAGATATTCAAGCCATGATTACTCGTTTGCAGCAAGGGGTGGCGGGGTCAGTCGCTGCGATGCAAGGCGCTAGCGAACAGGTCGAAGCAACGGTAAATAGTGCGCAAATGGCTTCTGATGCCTTGGATAGTATTGTCGGCGGGATTAATACGATTAACAGCATGTCTGCCCAAATTGCTACGGCAACAGAAGAGCAATCCGTTGTGGCGAATCATATGAATGATACGGTGCATGATATTAGCGAGAAATCGAACCAGCTGTCAGAGCTTGCAGGTAGTACTCGTAGTGCTGGCGATGAGCTAAGCCGTTCTGTTCAAGCGGTTGCGGGCCATATGAATCGCTTTAAAGTATAGGTTTAAAATGAAACATGCAGGCCTGCCCACGCTTATAACGGAGTTAGCTGAACCAATATGCCAAAGCGTGGGTGATCAATGTAATGCAGATCGCCACTTCTCATTCTGCGAGATTGTATCAGTGGAATCGTATGTTCGACTCGATATTGGCGCAGCCCGAGTAGCTCCAATGATGGGTTTGGTGTCGATAGGCTATTTTGATCCGCTGGTAGACTATTCTGATTCATTGTAGAGCTATTATGTTGGCCTGCATCAGAGCTGTTTTCTGAGCTTAAAAGCTTGTCGATATTCGGATCTTGGCTCTGGATTGTGCTTTTGTTGGCCTCAAATTTCCGTAGATAAAGCTGCGTATCTAGGTGTAAATATCGAGCAACAGACAGACGAATATTACCTTCTAGCTCGAAAAGATTATCGTATTTATCGCCCCCTGTGATCTGAATAGGTATGCTGTTTTCACGATCATATACGGGCATATTCCATCCTTTATGAAAAAGAATGCGGAAATTTTTTCGATAAGCTAGACGATTGCTTTGGCGAGTCAGTCGCAGTTTACTTTTTGGTAGATAGAAGAAATCTGGCTGACGGTTATTGGCTATGTCAGCCCGTTGCCTTTGATTTAGAGGTAAGACGCCAACAGGCACTTCTACCATTGTTGTGATGCCTTGCTCGTCAGCCTGAGCTTGGGTTTCTGTTTGCGGCTGAGTTGTTGCGAGCAGTCGCGTGTTAATATCGCTGGTGTCATAGAGTTTTAAATAGGCGCTGGGTTGTTCTATTTGAGTGTCATCAGGCCAGCTTTCAGATAAACCTTCTTCTTTCTCTTCATAGCTGAATACCACCATTTCTACCGCATAGCGTCGAGCCTCCTTGGCGAAGACCTCGACACTTGTAAGTAAAAAAAATAATGCGCCTGCAAGGCTAAGCCATCCTGTAAACGATTTTATATTCCAATGCTTATTACTCGAGTACTGGCTATTTGAGTGCTTGGCATCAAGGTGTTTAACGTTCGAGGCTGGCGCGCCTAGGGATCTTATCTGTTGATTTAATAAAGTCATTGTCGTCATCGGTTAGGCCGCCTCTGGGCTGAGCTTGGAGAGCAGGGTTTCAATCACAGAGAATCGACGTTCAGGCTGATTCATTAGATCGGTAAAGCGTAATTTATTCGCGCCTTCAAGGCGATATCTATTTGGTGCTGATTGTACCATCTTAACAATGGCAAGTGGCTCGACCTGTGTTTCAGCGGAAAACTCAAAGCTACCATTTTCTGGCCCGCAATCGATTCGTGCGATACCGAGCATTTCTGCCCTAAGTTTTAAGCGTGTTTGATTGAATAGATTTTTCACTTGTTCAGGCAATAGACCGAAGCGGTCGATCATTTCTACTTGCAGCTCTTTTAACTCGTTGTTGTTTCGAGCATTAGCAATACGCTTATACATCACCAAGCGGCTGTGTACTTCAGGCAGGTAGTCATCAGGGATGAGCGCAGGAATGTGTAGGTTAATTTCAACACCTTGATGAAGAGGTTTATCCAAGTCAGGTGTTTTACCCTGTTTAATGGCTTGTACCGCTTTATCCAGCATCTCCATATAGAGGCTGTAACCCACCTGTTCCATCTGGCCGCTTTGGCCTTCACCGAGTAGCTCACCGGCGCCCCGAATCTCCATATCATGGGTCGCAAGAGTAAAACCTGCACCTAACTCTTCGGCTTGGGCAATAACGTCTAATCGTTTTTCCGCGTCTTTGCTGAGCTTTTTGCCTTCTGGTGTTAACAGGTAGGCGTAGGCTTGGTGATGGGAGCGCCCGACACGCCCCCTTAATTGATGCAGTTGGGCGAGGCCGAACTTATCTGCTCGTTCGATAATAATGGTATTGGCGCTTGGGATATCAATACCGGTTTCAATAATGGTTGAGCAAACTAACACATTGAAGCGTTTGTGGTAGAAGTCTGACATTAGCTGCTCTAGCTGGCGCTCCGGCATCTGGCCGTGGGCAACGCCTACACGAGCTTCTGGCACCAGTTCTCGAATATTTTCGGCCGCATTTTCGATCGTTTTTAGATCGTTATGTAGGAAGTAAAGCTGCCCGCCCCGGAGAATTTCCCGCAGAATCGCTTCTTTGATCGTAGGTTTGTCGTATTTGCGCACAAAGGTTTTCACCGATAAACGCTTGGCCGGTGCTGTGGCTATAATCGACAGGTCGCGAATACCGGCCATCGCCATATTTAATGTTCGTGGAATAGGGGTGGCGGTCATGGTGAGAATATCAATTTCGGAGCGTAAAGATTTCAGTTTCTCTTTTTGCTGCACACCAAAACGGTGTTCTTCATCGATAATTAATAATCCAAGATCATCAAAGCGAGTGTCTTTTTGTAGCAGCTTATGGGTGCCTATCACGATATCCGCTTTGCCGTTGCCCATATTTTCTAGAACTGTTTTTTGTTCTTTGGCAGATTTAAAGCGAGATAGCACTTCTACCTGCACCGGCCAATCGGCAAAACGGTCACGGAAGTTCTCAAAATGCTGCTGAGCCAATAGGGTTGTCGGTACTAAAATGGCGACTTGCTTGCCACTTTGAACCGCCATAAACGTAGCGCGCATGGCCACTTCGGTTTTACCAAAGCCAACATCACCGCAGACCACACGATCCATCGGCTGTGGCGATACCATATCCTTGATAACCGCATTAATCGCGGCCATCTGATCCGGTGTTTCTTCAAAGGGAAAGCCTGAGGCAAAGGCATCATACGATTGGTCTGGGTCGCTATGGCTAAAGCCTTTTCGAGCGGCACGGCGCGCATAGATATCGAGTAGTTCTGCGGCGGTGTCACGGATCTTCTCTGCGGTTTTACGCTTAGCTTTCTCCCACTGTTCAGAACCTAGTCGATGCAGCGGTGCATGTTCATCTCCGACACCAGAATAACGAGAGATAAGATGTAAAGAGCTAACCGGTACATAAAGCTTGGCGGCATTGGCATACTCTAAGGTAAGAAATTCAGCTTTTTGCTGATCAATCTCAATTACCTGTAAGCCCAAATAGCGACCAACACCGTGATCAATATGCACCACCGGTGCGCCTTCCTGTAGCTCGGTCAGGCTGCGAACGGTGTATTCACCAATATCGGTGACCTTTTGACGGCGACGGCTTTGAAAAACCCGTTGGCCGAAGAGTTGGCTTTCACTGATCAGTTCAAAGCCGGGCTGTTCGCAGGTAATACCTTCTAGTAACGGCGCAACCGTGATCGCCAGCTTAGTATCGGTAGCTGAGGCTGAGCAAAAATCTTGCCAATGCTCGAAGCCTATAGGGCGCAAGTTAATGCGTCCTAGCAGCTCCAATAACGCTTCACGACGACCTGCGGATTCGGCGCAAAAAAGTACCTGCTTATCCGTACCGGCAAGGTGATCTTGTAGTTTTTTCAGAGGGGTGCTGCTTTTAGCGTCAATGGGGAGCTGCAAAGGTTCAGAGAAAGGTAGGTTAATACGACCTGCTTTCTCTTCTACCGGAACCGTATGTAGCTGAATACGGGCAAAGCTTTTTAGACGGCCAAAAAGTTGATCCACGGGTAGAAAAAGTTGCGCCGGAGGCAAGATTGGGCGCTGGATATCGTAGCGTCGATCTTCATAGCGGCGTTCGACTTCCGCCCAGAAATGTTGCGCGGCATCTTCGGTATTACTGTGACTAATAAGCAGCGCGCTATCCGGCAGATAGCTGAAAATATCAGCCGTTTGCTCAAAAAAGAGTGGCAGATAGTACTCAAGCCCTGGTGATGCGATGCCTTTGCTCACATCTTGATAAAGAGGGCATTGGCGGAAGTCGATATCAAACTGTTCTTGAAAGGCGATCTTAAACTGAGTTTTACCGCTACCGTCTAGGGGGTATTCCTGGGCGGGCAAGATACGAATCTGATCCGTTTTGTTAAGCGAGCGCTGGGTTTCAGGATCAAAGGTGCGCAGGGTATCTATTTCATCATCAAATAGATCAATACGTATGGGTTCATCCCGCCCCATGGGGAAAATATCCATCAACGCGCCGCGGATGGCGTATTCACCGTGGCTGTAGACATTATCCACGCAATGATAGCCCGCCTGCTCTAACTGTCGACTCATCGCTTGGGCATCAAAACGTTGCCCTGTTTCTAATAAAAAGGTTGAACCGCTAATGTAACTGGCCGGCGCTAAGCGCTGCATCAATGTTGATGCTGGCGCGACTAATATGCCTTTTTTCAGCAAGGGAAGCTGGTAGAGAACCTTTAAACGCTCAGAAATAATATCTTGGTGCGGTGAAAAAGCATCATAGGGTAGGGTTTCCCAGTCAGGCATCCTTAAAACAGGAAGATCCTTAGGTAAAAAGAACTGCAGTAGTTCCGCCAGTTGCTCGGCATCACTTTGGTTTTGAGTGACCACAAAGAGCAGGCGCTCTTGCTGTTGTGCTAGCTCGCTAATGACTAGGGCTCTGGCATGGCCGGGTAGGTTGCCCCAGTGGCGTGTGTCGCCTGGTTTTACCGGAACGGTCTGGGTGTTAAGCTGCAGTTGCATAGTGCTTTTCCGTTGCTGTGACAAATGGTTGGCGGTAAATAGATCGCCGTGCCCTTAATCTTAAGCTGGGCTTTTAATCTTAACGTTTAATCTTCTTAGTAAGCCGCCAATAAGTCTAAGGCGGTGGGCGTGAATGTAAAGCGTTGCTCCGATCTGGAATCGTAATATAAAGACGGTTGGTGGCAATTGTTACCGTTTTGTCACTGATGGCTTAATGGGTTCGGTATCATGTCTTTAAAAAAAGGCAATATTAGCGCGATGATGGGTTGATTTAGCGTTATAAATAGACTTTGGCCGCAAAAAGTACGTTAAAATTTGCCTCTTTGGACTTCTGCTTACATAATACGCCCGCATTTTCGGTTGAGATTTTTTTTTGATTTAAAGTGAGGCCGCCCGTGAGTCAAGAGATGTTAGATAGCTGTTTCCAAGATTGGCAGGAGCGTGAAGCTCTAGCAGAAGCTATGATCCCGCTGATTGGTCAGCTGTATCGTAAAAACAATGTAGTGACTTCACTGTATGGCCGTGCGATGGTCAACCAGTCTGTTATCCGTATCATGAAAGACCACCGCTTTGTGCGCCAGGTTGAAGGTACTGAACTGTCTGTTCGTGATACGCACCCGATTCTGGAAGCAATGGCTGGCATGAACATGGGCCCTGCTCACGTTGATATCGGTAAGCTTGCGGTTAAGTTCAAAAACGAAGGTGGTACCGATTTAGGTGCTTTCCTGCGTAAAGAACTGGACTCTGCGGTTGATAAGTATCAAGCAAACGGCGAAGACGGTTATAAAGACGTTGTACTATACGGTTTTGGTCGTATTGGTCGTTTGTTAGCCCGTATTCTGGTTGAAAAAGCGGGTGGCGGTAACAAATTACGTCTGCGCGCTATCGTGGTTCGTGGCGGTAAAGAAGGTGATTTGCAGAAGCGTGCTAGCCTGTTGCGTCGTGATTCTGTACACGGTTCTTTCCAAGGTACTATTTCTGTTGATGAAGAAGCTAAAGCGCTGATTATCAATGGTAACTACGTACAAATGATCTACGCGAACTCCCCTGCAGAAGTGGATTACACCACTTATGGTATCAATGATGCGATCGTTGTTGATAACACGGGTATGTGGCGTGATGAGACCGGTCTAGGTCAGCATTTAAACTGCAAAGGCGCGTCGCGTGTATTGCTAACGGCTCCGGGTAAAGGCGATATTAAAAACATCGTTCACGGCATCAACAGTGATACGATTGAAGCCGGTGATAAGATTTTGTCTGCTGCGTCCTGTACCACAAATGCTATTGTTCCTGTTTTGAAAGCTATGGGTGACAAATACGGTATCGAGCATGGCCACGTTGAAACGGTTCATGCGTTCACCAATGATCAGAACTTAATCGATAACTTCCATAAAGCTTCTCGTCGTGGTCGTTCAGCTCCGTTGAATATGGTTATTACCGAAACGGGTGCGGCTTCTGCTGCGGCCAAAGCGTTGCCTTCTCTGAAAGGTAAGTTAACGGGTAATGCGATTCGTGTTCCTACGCCAAATGTTTCTATGGCGATTCTGAACCTAACGTTGGGTAATGGTACAACGGTTGAAGAAGTAAATGATTATCTACGTGATGCGTCATTGCACTCTGCGATCCAAAAGCAGATTGATTTCGTTCAATCCCCAGAAGTTGTTTCTTCAGATTTCGTAGGCAACCGCCATGCGGGTATTGTTGATGGCGAAGCAACCATCGTAAACGGTAAGCAGGCCGTATTGTACGTTTGGTACGATAATGAATTTGGTTACAGCTGCCAGGTTGTTCGTATTCTGCAACAGATGTCTAACGTTCAATTCCAGCACTTCCCAGCACGTTAATCTTTAATGTGTTGAGTGTTCGTGCTTGAACAGCGCTTAGATTCTGAAAAAGCCCGCCTTGTGCGGGCTTTTTTGTGTCTAAAAGAAAGAAAATTAAACATTTTTTTCTACTTTAAACTAGAAATTTGCAGATATTTACAGACGTTGGCCTCGAAATGTCTGCATTTTGCCCAAATAATAGGAATTGTTGGGGCTGCGGTGGCGGTGGAATGTCGTCCGTGCGAGTGGTAAAGGTGTTGGCAGGTCTTTATAATGTGTGCGATTTTGGGTAGCGATCTAAGTGGGCAGACTTTATGGTCGTGAGAACAGCTAAAGTAAGTAAAAAATTATCGATCCGTGGTGGGTTTTGTTCCGTTTAGGTAGGAGCCTTACGGCGGGTCATTGAAAGTTTTACCTTTAAATAATAACTAAGTGATTGGGCGAGAACGTATGATAAAAATCAAACGTGGCCTTGATCTACCTATAGCCGGCGCACCGAAGCAAAGCATCGAAAATGCTGCTCAGGCGCGTACGGTTGCCGTGATCGGAACTGACTATGTAGGTATGAAACCTACAATGGCAGTGAAGGTTGGCGACCAGGTTAAGTTAGGTCAAGAGCTCTTCAGTGACAAAAAAACTCCAGGTGTGAAGTTTACGGCTCCTGCCGCAGGCGAAGTAGTTGCCATTAATCGCGGTGAACGACGTGTGCTTCAGTCTGTGGTCATTAAGGTGGCTGAGCAGGAGGAGAAAATCCAATTTGCTCAGTTCAGTCAATCACAGCTGGCTTCTATGCCCCGTGAAAAGGTGCAAGAGCAGCTGATTGACTCTGGCTTGTGGACAGCGTTCCGTACACGACCTTTTAGCCGTGTACCTGCACCTGCGACAACGCCGAACTCTATCTTTGTAACAGCCATCGATACCAACCCTCTGGCGGCTGATCCTGCAGTCGTGCTGAAAGGTCAGGATGCTGACTTTAACGCAGGTCTTGAGGTGCTTGGCACACTGACAGACGGTAAGGTTTTTGTCTGTAAGGCAGCGGGTGCGTCTATCCCTGCTCAAGCCGGTGCTAAGGTTGTTGTGGAAGAGTTTGATGGCCCTCACCCTGCGGGTTTGGCGGGCACTCATGTTCACTATCTTGATCCGGTAAGTGCGGATAAAACCGTTTGGACGATCGGTTATCAGGATGTGGTGGCCTTTGGTCAACTGTTCCTAACCGGTGAGCTGAACGTCAGCCGTGTGATCGCTTTAGGTGGCCCTGAAGTGAAAACACCACGTTTACTGAAAACGCGTTTGGGCGCGTCTTTAGAAGATGTGTGTGCCTCTGAAGTAGCGAACCGTGATGCCGTGCGACTGATTTCTGGTTCTGTCTTTGGCGGATCAACAGCTAAAGGCCCGTTCTCTTTCTTAGGTCGTTATCACTCTCAAGTGAGCGCACTGGAAGAAGGCACGCATCGTGACTTTATGGGTTGGTTAACATTGGGGGCTAACAAGCACTCTATGTTGAATATCTATGTGTCTAAGCTGTTTGGCCTGAAAAACTACGCGCCTTCTACCAATACCAATGGTAGTGAACGTGCGATGGTTCCTGTGGGGTCTTACGAGCGCGTTATGCCGCTTGATATCCTGCCAACTCAATTGCTGCGCTCTTTGATCGTTGGTGATATTGAGGCCGCGATGGAGCTAGGTTGCTTAGAATTGGACGAAGAAGATCTTGCGCTGTGCACTTACGTGTGCCCAGGTAAGTATGAATACGGTCCTATTCTCCGCAACAACCTGACCACGATTGAGAAGGAGGGGGCATAGATGGGCATGCGTAAGATCCTTGATAATATGGAACCCCACTTCCATAAAGGTGGAAAATACGAAAACTGGTACGCACTTTACGAAGCGGTCGATACCATTTTCTATTCACCTGGCTCTACGACTAAGGCCACCGCTCATATCCGCGATGGTGTAGACCTGAAGCGTATGATGATCACCGTATGGATGTGTACGTTCCCTGCGATGTTCTTTGGTATGTGGAACGTTGGTTTCCATGCTAACGGTGCTTTAGCTGAAGCAGGCATGGCGGCAGCTGAAGGCTGGCGTGGTGGGCTGATTAGTCTATTGGCCGGTTACGACCAAGCAAGCCTGTGGGACAACATGATCCACGGTGCGGTGTACTTCTTGCCGGTTTATGCGGTGACCTTTATTGTCGGTGGTTTCTGGGAAGTGCTCTTCGCCATGAAACGCGGTCATGAAGTGAATGAAGGCTTCTTCGTTACCTCGATCCTGTTTGCTCTGACGCTACCGCCTACGATTCCTCTATGGCAGGTTGCATTGGGTATCAGCTTCGGCGTTGTTGTGGCTAAAGAAGTGTTCGGTGGTACCGGCAAAAACTTCCTTAACCCTGCTCTAGCCGGTCGTGCTTTCTTGTACTTCGCTTATCCTGCGCAGATCTCTGGCGATGCAGTATGGACCGCAGTTGACGGCTATACCGGTGCAACGGCCCTGAGTGTTGCTGCTGCTGATGGCGTTGATGGTTTGATGAACAGCCTAACGTGGTGGGATTCTTTCCTAGGTATCATGCCTGGTTCTATGGGTGAAACCTCGACGCTTGCCATTATGATCGGCGGTGGCTTCTTGCTACTCACCCGAATTGCCTCATGGCGTATTGTGCTGGGTGTGTTGGTCGGTATGTTTGCCCTAAGCTCACTGCTAAATATGGTGGGTTCAGAAACTAATGCGATGTTCAATGTACCTTGGTATTGGCACCTGACGATTGGTGGCGTTGCTTTTGGTATGTTCTTCATGGCGACCGATCCTGTGTCGGCTTCCATGACCAATACAGGCAAAATCTGGTTTGGTATCTTAATTGGTGTAATGACGGTGATGATTCGTGTCATCAACCCAGCATTCCCTGAAGGTATTATGTTGGCAATTCTGTTTGCTAACCTGTTTGCCCCGTTCATTGACCACTTTGTGGTTCGGGCCAACGTCAAGCGGAGAATGATGCGTAATGTCTAGTAGCAACGATTCCATCAAAAAGACGCTTACGGTAGCGTTAATGCTGTGTATCGTCTGCTCCGTGATTGTTTCCGGCGCAGCGGTAATTTTTAAAGCACAACAACAGGAAAACAAAGCCCTGGATCGTAAAACGAATATTCTAGCTGCGGCCGGATTATTGGTACCAGGTAAAACAGTTGATGAGCTTTATGCTCAGATCACGCCTCGTGTTGTGAATCTGAATACCGGCGAATACACCGACGAATTTAACCCTGAGACTTATGACCAGCTAAAAGCGTCTAAAGATCCTGCATTGTCTAAAGCGCTGTCTAACAGCGAAGATGTTGCTGGTATTAAACGACGTGAACAGTTTGCCACGGTTTATCTGGTTGAAAAAGATGGCGAATTAAGCCGTATTATTCTTCCGGTTCGCGGCTATGGTTTGTGGTCTACATTACATGGCTTCCTTGCTTTAGAAGCTGATGCCAATACCGTGATCGGTTTAGGGTTTTATCAACACGCGGAAACACCGGGTCTAGGTGGTGAAGTGGATAACCCTAAGTGGAAAGCATTGTGGCCGGGTAAAGAGATTTACCAAGAAGGCACAATGGAGCCACAAATCGAATTGATCAAAGGTTCTGTTGATGCCGGAACACCCGATGCAGAGCACAAGATCGATGGCCTTTCTGGTGCAACGCTAACCAGTCGCGGTGTAACAAATCTAGTTCAATACTGGATTGGTGAAGAGGGCTTTGGCCCTTACCTCAGTAAATTTCGTAAGGAAGGAGTATAAAAATGGCTGATACTCCAAAGAGCGTCATTGTTTCGCCAATCTTTGCAAATAACCCTATTGCGTTACAGATTTTGGGCATTTGCTCTGCATTGGCAGTAACCAGTAACCTAGCAACAGCGATGGTTATGGGGGTTGCGGTATCCTTGGTAACGGCTTTTTCAAGCATGTTTATCTCAATGATCCGTAACCAAATTCCAAACAGTATCCGTATTATCGTTCAGATGACCATTATTGCTTCCTTGGTAATTGTGGTAGACCAAATGCTGAAAGCCTATGCTTACGAAACGAGCAAGCAGCTGTCGGTGTTTGTGGGCTTGATTATTACGAACTGTATCGTAATGGGTCGTGCTGAAGCTTACGCCATGAAAAATGGCCCGGTTATGAGCTTCCTTGACGGTATCGGTAACGGCCTTGGTTACACTGCGGTTCTGTTCTTCGTCGGCTTTGTTCGTGAACTGTTCGGCTCCGGTAGCTTGTTTGGTGTCCAGATTCTGGAAAAAATCAACGACGGTGGCTGGTACATGCCTAACGGTATGATGCTTCTTCCTCCATCTGCATTCTTTATTATTGCGGGCTTTATTTGGCTGATTCGTACTTGGCAGCCTAAGCAAAATGAAGCATCAGAGTTTAAGATTGCTCCAAATACTCAAGTTAAGGAGGCCGTGTAATGTTTGAATATTACGTTAGCCTTTTCGTTAAGGCGATCTTCGTAGAGAACATGGCTCTGGCCTTCTTCCTAGGTATGTGTACTTTCTTGGCTGTGTCCAAGAAAGTTGATGCAGCCCTGGGTTTGGGTATTGCTGTTGTGGTTGTGCAGGTGATTACGGTTCCCGTGAACAACCTGATCTACAACAACCTGCTGCGTGAAGGCGCTTTGGTTTGGACCGGCATGGATGGTGCTGAGTCTATCGATCTAAGCTTTCTCGGTTACCTGAGCTATATCGGTGTAATTGCTGCGATGGTTCAGATCCTTGAGATGTTCCTCGATAAGTTTGTTCCTGCGTTGTACAACGCTCTGGGTGTTTTCCTACCGCTAATTACCGTGAACTGCGCCATTTTGGGTGCGTCTCTGTTCATGGTTGAGCGTGACTACACTTTCGGTGAATCCGTTGTTTACGGCACTGGTGCTGGTGTGGGTTGGGCGTTGGCGATTGTTGCGTTGGCGGGCATCCGTGAAAAACTGAAGTACAGCGATGTACCTGCAGGCCTTCAAGGTTTGGGTATCACTTTCGTGACGGTGGGTCTGATGTCTTTGGGCTTCATGTCTTTCTCAGGCGTACAGCTGTAATGGCAGTTTACGGAAACTTAGAACAAAAAGGTTCAGAACATGGGTAATTCACAACTTATTGTGCTGGGCGTAGTCATGTTCACCGTAGTGGTTGTTTCACTGGTATTGGTGATTCTGGCAGCACGCAGCAAGCTCGTTAGCAGTGGCGATGTCACGGTAACGATTAACGGTGAGAAGAAAATTACCACTCCGGCGGGTGGTAAGCTACTTCAGACTTTGGCCGCAAACGGCATCTTCCTATCCTCTGCCTGTGGTGGTGGTGGTTCATGTGCTCAGTGTAAATGTATTGTATCTTCAGGCGGTGGTTCGATTCTGCCAACGGAAGAGTCTCATTTTACAATGGGTGAGAAAAAAGAAGGTTGGCGTCTGTCTTGCCAGGTTCCTGTTAAGCAGGACATGGAAATCGAAGTTGAAGACGACGTCTTTGGTGTTAAAAAATGGGAATGTACGGTTGAGTCTAATCCTAACGTGGCCACCTTTATTAAAGAGCTGACTTTACGTCTGCCTGAAGGTGAAAACGTAGACTTCCGTGCCGGTGGTTATGTTCAGTTAGAAGTACCACCTCATGAAGTACATTACAAAGATTTTGATATCGACAAAGAGTACCACTCGGATTGGGATAAATTTAACATTTGGAAATATGTTTCCAAAGTTGATGAAACCATTACCCGTGCTTACTCTATGGCGAACTACCCGGAAGAGCGCGGTGTTGTTAAATTTAACATCCGTATCGCGTCACCACCTCCGGGTCGTGATGATGTTCCACCGGGTCAGATGTCTTCGTACGTCTTTAGCCTGAAGCCGGGTGACAAGATCACCGTTTCCGGTCCGTTTGGTGAGTTCTTTGCCAAAGATACCGACAACGAAATGGTCTTTATCGGTGGTGGTGCAGGTATGGCGCCAATGCGTTCTCATATCTTTGACCAGCTGAAGCGTTTGCACTCCAAGCGTAAAATCTCTTTCTGGTATGGTGCACGTTCCGTACGTGAAGCCTTCTATGTGGAAGAGTTTGATAAGTTGGCGGAAGAGAACGAAAACTTTGAGTGGCACCTAGCCCTGTCTGATCCGTTGCCAGAAGACAACTGGACCGGCATGACTGGCTTTATCCACAATGTATTGTATGAAAACTATCTGAAGGATCACGAAGCGCCAGAAGATTGTGAATACTACATGTGTGGGCCGCCAATGATGAACTCAGCGGTAGTTCAGATGCTGCAGAATATGGGTGTTGAACCTGAAAATATTCTGCTTGATGACTTTGGTGGTTAAGCAATGAGCAGTGATCGCGTTATGCTAACTCTGCTTAAGGTGGCTCCTTCGGGAGCGGCCTATAAACAGATCATTACAATGATCGCTGTTAGCCTGTCCCTTATGGGGCGGGCTGCTAAGGTGGGGTTAGCTCTTATAGGGCTAGCCCTTCTTACGGGTTGTGATAGTGATCCGATTATCATCAAATTCTCGGGCCCTATTATGGGCACGCAATACCATGTATCTGTTGTAGAAAACCAAGGCCAACCCCTTGATGAAGCCGAGCGAGAGACACTGGCGCAAGGTATTAAGAATGCACTGGTCGATGTTGATCTGAAAATGTCGACCTATAAACAGCAGTCTGAATTATCACGATTCAATCAGTCTGCTGCTGGTGAGTGGTTCAGTGTATCTCCTGAAACCGCAACCGTTGTTCAAGAAGCGATACAGTTAGCGGAACTTAGCGAGGGTGCCTTTGATCCGACTGTTGGGCCGTTAGTGAATTTATGGGGCTTTGGTCCAGATCTAAAACCCGATCAAGTCCCAAGTGACGCTGAGTTAGCCTTAGCCTTTGAACGGGTAGGTTATCGTTCGGTACAGGTGAAAGGTGTTGATACTGCGACACCGGCTATAAAAAAAGATAAGTCGATTTATCTCGATCTATCTGCTATTGCTAAGGGCTATGGTGTCGATCAGGTTGCTCGTTATCTAGTAGAGCAGGGCTTTAGTAACTACTTGGTTGAAGTCGGTGGTGAGCTGCAATTAAAAGGCTCTAAACCTGACGGGTCTTCGTGGCGCATTGCTATTGAAAAGCCGGCAGCGGGCGGGCAAGTGGCACAGCATGTCTTAGAGGTTAGCAATATAGGTGTGGCAACGTCCGGTAGCTATCGCAATTATTTTGAAGCCGATGGCGTACGCTTCTCACATACCATCGACCCGTCAACAGGCTCACCTATTACTCATAAGTTAGCATCGGTGACGGTATTACATCCTTCCTGTGCAACAGCGGATGCTTTAGCGACGACCTTAATGGTCATGGGGCCAGAAAAAGGCCTGCAATTTGCTAAAGCTGAAGGCCTAGCGGTGTATATGTTAATCAAAGCCGAGGGTGAAGGTTTTGATGTTATTCAGACGGAACAATTTACCGCACTGACGAATCAGTAATAATGTGAACAACCGTCAGTAAGCAATTTTGATTAACGATTTGAGGTGAACTCTTATGACTACACTCTTATTAGCCTTTGTTGTCATGGGCCTGATCATAACAGGTATGGCCGTGGGTGTTTTGTTCGGACGTAAGCCTATCGCTGGTTCATGCGGCGGTATGAGCGCTATCGGTATGATTTCTGACTGTGATATCTGCGGTGGTAATAAAGATATCTGTGAAACTGAGCAAGAGAAAAAAGAAGGTAAAGCATCGGCGCGTATGGATCTGGCTTATGATGCAATGCAGAATGAAGAAAAAAGAAAATAAGATCACAATGGTTCACCGTGTAAACAATTCGGTAGTGAAATAGAGATAAGATTAATACCAATATTTATCGGATACGCGGCGAAAGCATAATTGCTGGTTGTGACTCATGAGTCCACATTAGAGCTCTATTTGATAAGAAGGCTCAGCACAGCCAGATCTAACACGACGGTTAGGGAGTTATTCGGCGACAATGGCGGTTTATAATTACGATGTAGTAGTGATAGGTACAGGCCCTGCAGGTGAAGGTGCAGCAATGAATGCAGCAAAACACGGTAAGCGTGTGGCTGTCGTTGAGATGCAAAGTTCTGTAGGCGGTAATTGCACTCACAAAGGTACGATTCCTTCTAAAGCACTGCGTCACGCGGTGAAACAGATTATCCAGTTCAACACCAACCGTATGTTCCGCGATATCGGCGAACCACGCTGGTTTTCTTTCCCGAAAGTTTTAGAGCGCTCTCAGCGCGTTATTGAACGCCAAGTACAACTGCGGACTAACTTTTATGCCCGTAACCGTATTGATGTTTATTTCGGCAAAGCCCGTTTCTTAGACTCCCATACCGTCATGGTACGTGATCCTCATAACGGCACCGAAGAGCTGCGAGCACAAAAAATTGTCATCGCGACAGGTTCCCGCCCTTATCGTCCTGCGGATATTAATTTCCGTCACCCCCGTATTTACTGCAGCGATACTGTTTTGACGTTAGGTCATACGCCCCGTCGCCTAATTATCTACGGCGCAGGTGTTATTGGCTGTGAGTACGCATCAATTTTTAGTGGCTTGGGCGTTAAAGTTGACCTGATTGATAACCGTGATCGTTTGCTCTCTTTCCTTGATGATGAAATCTCTGATGCGTTGAGTTACCACCTGCGTAACACGGGTGTTTTGATTCGCCATAATGAAGAGTATGAAAAAGTTATCGCTGATGAGCAGGGCGTAACGATGGAGTTGAAGTCTGGCAAGAAATTGCGGGCCGATGCTTTCCTATGGTGTAACGGTCGTTCCGGTAATACTGACGATATTGGTTTAGAGCTTGTTGGTCTTGAAGCAAATGGTCGAGGGCAATTAGAGGTTGATCAACACTACCGCACCAGCGTAGAGCATGTTTACGCTGTAGGCGATGTGATCGGTTGGCCAAGCCTTGCCAGTGCCGCCTATGACCAAGGTCGTTCCGCCGCTGCAGATATTTTGGATGATGATGAGTTCCGTTTCGTCAATGAAGTGCCAACGGGCATTTACACCATTCCAGAGATCAGCTCTGTAGGTAAAAGCGAACGTGAGCTAACAGAAGCCAAAATCCCCTATGAAGTAGGGCAGGCATTCTTTAAAGATACGGCTCGCGCGCAAATTACCAGCGAAACCGCCGGTATGCTGAAGATCCTATTCCACCGTGAAACGATGGAACTGCTGGGTATTCACTGCTTTGGTGACCAAGCGTCTGAAATTGTGCATATCGGACAGGCGATTATGAATCAGGAAGGTGAAGGTAACACGATTAAATACTTCGTGAATAATACCTTTAACTACCCAACGATGGCAGAAGCTTATCGGGTAGCTGCACTGAATGGCCTAAACCGCTTATTTTAACGGATAGCGCGAAATTCTCCTTCCAAAATTATCGAGCCTAAGCGAGATGTTTTGGTGGGAGATGGATAGCGCAGGCAACGGCACGTTGGCCTGTCCTAGTTCTAGGATAGGGTTTATTGCTAAAATATAGCCTATGAAAAAGTCCGGTCACACCAAAACATTCAAAGTCCGTATCCGCGATAAGCACGCAAAAGTGCTTAGGGCTTGGGCGTTTTCGGTGAATCAGGTGTGGAACTATTGTAACGAACTGAGCCACCGCAGTATCAGGGAGCGCCAGAACTGGCTATCCGGCTACGATCTGCAGGATTACACCAAAGGTTCGGCTAAAGAGTTGGGGCTTAATTCTGCCACCGTTCAGATGATCGGGCATGAATACGTGACTCGCCGCAAACAGTTCAAAAAATCCCGCCTGAGCTGGCGTAAATCTGGTGGTGCCCACCGCTCCTTGG
>NZ_AUGW01000020.1 GCF_000422865.1 Oceanospirillum maris DSM 6286
TCTCGATTGGCATCGATCTACAACTTTTTTGCTTGACGACAATAGCGTGTAGGAACCACCTGACTCCTTTCCGAACTCAGAAGTGAAACTGCTCAGCGCCGATGGTAGTGTGGGGTCTCCCCATGTGAGAGTAGGACATCGTCAAGCGCTTATTCTAAAAGCCCGTCTCTTCGAGACGGGCTTTTTTTATGCCTGGGATTTAGGTCGGCCTGATGTTAGGTCTGTTTAATTTCTTATGTTGAATTATTTGACGGTTAAAATTTATTCTTTTCAAGTGAACCTAAAGTTCAAGTGCGTTAAAATTCGCTTTTCCAGTTTTGAGCGGATTTATCCGACGTACTCAATATTTCAGGCTAGGGGTAGATAATGTTCACACGTGATATGACCATTGCAGGCTATGATGATGAGCTGTGGACTGCAATGCAGTCAGAAGCGGTTCGCCAGGAAGAGCACATCGAGCTGATCGCATCTGAAAACTATACCAGTCCTCGCGTTATGCAGGCTCAAGGTTCAGTGCTGACAAACAAATATGCTGAAGGCTACCCGAACAAGCGTTACTACGGTGGTTGTGAGTATGTTGATGTTGTTGAAGATTTAGCAATTGATCGTGCAAAAGAGCTGTTTGGTGCAACTTATGCAAACGTGCAGCCGCACTCAGGCTCTCAAGCTAATGCGGCTGTATATATGGCGCTATGCAAGCCTGGTGATACTGTTTTAGGTATGAGCCTTGCTCACGGTGGTCATTTGACTCACGGTGCTGCGGTATCCTTCTCTGGTCGCATTTATAATGCGGTACAGTATGGGCTTAATGCAGCAGGCGAGATCGACTACGATGAAGTTGAGCGTCTTGCTGAAGATCATAAGCCTAAGATGATTGTTGCAGGCTTCTCTGCTTATTCTCGTATTGTTGATTGGCAACGTTTCCGCGATATCGCGGATAAAGTTGGTGCGTATTTATTCGTTGATATGGCCCATATTGCTGGTCTAGTGGCTGCAGGTGTTTATCCGTCTCCGGTAGGTGTTGCTGATGTCGTTACGACAACAACACACAAGACTCTAGGTGGCCCTCGTGGTGGTTTGATTTTGTCAGCTCGAGCTGATGAAGATCTGCAGAAGAAACTGAATTTTGCAGTATTCCCTGAATCTCAGGGCGGCCCTTTAATGCATGTTATTGCCGCTAAAGCGGTTTGCTTTAAAGAAGCGATGGAGCCCGAGTGGAAAGCCTATCAAGCACAAGTGGTTAAGAATGCTCGTGCAATGGCTGAGGCATTTATGTCTCGCGGTATTAAGATCGTTTCTGAAGGAACAGATGATCATCTATTCTTAGTTGATTTGATTGATAAAGAATTCACCGGTAAAGATGCTGATGCGGCTCTAGGTCGTGCGTATATTACTGTGAACAAAAACTCTGTTCCAAATGATCCGCGTTCTCCATTTGTTACTTCTGGTCTGCGTATTGGTACTCCAGCGGTTACTCGTCGTGGTTTCAAAGAAGCAGAAGTAACGGATCTGACTAACTGGATCTGTGATATTCTTGATGATATTAATAACGAAGACACGATTAATGCGGTAAAAGAAAAAGTGAAGGCTGTATGTCAGCGCTTCCCTGTTTACGCTTAATTTGTATTTTGTTGTAAGAATAAGCCCAGCTTAATGCTGGGCTTATTTGTATCTGCTCACATTAAAGGTAAAATGTCAGCCTCATTGCCTTAATGAACTGTCTTGTGGCAATAACCTCATCTGAGATGACAAGAGCCTACTATGTATTGTCCGTTCTGTGGTGCACAGGAAACAAAAGTTACTGATTCACGTTTGGTTGCCGATGGTGATCAGGTACGTCGACGGCGTGAGTGTTTAGGCTGTGGTGAACGTTTTACCACCTATGAAACCGCTGAATTAGTGATGCCTAAGATTGTTAAGCATGATGGAAAAAGGGAAGCTTTTGATGAGATAAAGCTACGGGCGGGAATGCAGCGTGCGCTTGAAAAGCGCCCCGTAAGTACGGAATCTTTTGAGGCGGCTATTGAGCGTATTCGTCAGCGTCTGCGAGCCCGTGGTGAACGAGAAGTTGCATCACGCCTAATTGGTGAAGAAGTAATGGCGCAGCTACGTTTACTTGACCAGGTGGCCTACATTCGATTTGCTTCAGTTTATCGCAGTTTTCAGGATTTGGATGAATTCCGAGCTGAAATTGATCGCTTAGCTCAAGACCCTCCTTTTAGTCGCGGTGAACATCTATCCGGTAAAGACGATAAATCATCATAGGATTTATAGGGTATGAAATACACTGATGCTTCTTCTCAAACTGATGCCTATTTTATGGCTCGGGCTATTCGTTTAGCACGACTAGGGCACTATACGACATTTCCTAATCCGCGTGTTGGTTGTGTTCTGGTTAAAGAAGGCAAGATTATTGCTGAAGGTTGGCACCAAAAAGCTGGTGAAGGCCATGCAGAAGTTAATGCTTTAGCTCAAACGGATGATACGAATGGAGCGACGGCCTACGTGACATTAGAGCCGTGTTCTCATACAGGACGGACACCGCCTTGCTCTGATGCTTTGATTAAGGCGGGTATTGTTCGTGTTGTTATAGGCATGAATGATCCCAATCCTCTGGTGGCTGGTAATGGTATTCGTAAACTGAAAGCCGCAGGTATTGAGGTATGTTCAGGTATTTGTGAGACTGATGCCCGAGCACTGAACCCTGGATTTATTCACCGTATGACGTTACAGCGACCTTTTATCCGCGCAAAATTAGCCTGTAGTATTGATGGCCGTACCGCAATGGCCTCTGGAGAGAGTCAGTGGATAACGGGCCCTGCTGCCCGTACTCAGGTTCAACGTTTACGGGCAGGAAGCTCAGCCATTATCTCGGGTATTGATTCTGTTATCTGTGACGATAGTGCTTTGACGGTACGGGCCGAACAATTAAAACTGGAGAATGGTGATCAAATAGCTCAGCGGCAACCGTTGCGAGTTATTCTAGACACCCATTTACGCTTACCTATTAATGCTAAAATTCTCAAACAGTCCGGTGAGACCGTTATACTGTATGTCGACGAAAAAGAACAAAAACAGCTAGATATAGAAGAAAAACGACAAGCTCTTGAAAAAGCCGGAGCTCAATGTGTGGCGATGCCTGTAGATAAAGGGCATGTCAGTCTAGCTGCTGTTATGGCGTATTTGCACGGTCGAGAGTGTAATGAGGTATTACTTGAAACCGGAGCAACTCTGGCAGGAGCTTTTGCCGTTGAAGGCTTGATTGATGAGCTGGTCATTTTTATGGCTCCAACGTTACTTGGTAATGGTGCAAGAGGGTTGTTAAATTTGCCGGAGATAACACAGATGGCTGATCAACAACGCTTAGAAATTACAGATTGTCGTATGGTGGGTAGTGATATGATGATAACCGCTCGCTTTATAGGAAAATTATAATAATGTTTACCGGAATTATCGAAGCGGTTGGTACAATTGAAAGCTTACAGCCTGCCGGTGGTGACTACCGCGTCAAAGTAGCGGTTAATACTCTTGATATGGCCGATGTCAAACTCGGTGACAGTATTGCTGTTAACGGCGTTTGTTTAACGGTAACAGAGCTTTATAGTAAAGGCTTTTGGGCGGATGTTTCTTTAGAAACAATACGTCATACCTGCTTCAAGGATTATCGTGCTGATCAGCCTGTTAATCTTGAGAAAGCGATGATGACGACCTCTCGCTTGGGCGGTCATATTGTTAGCGGTCATGTTGATGGCGTTGGAACGATTATAGAACGACATGATGACGCACGTTCAGTGCGTTTTCGCGTACAAGTGCCTAAAGCACTTTTAAAATATATCGCAGACCGTGGCTCGATTACCATTGAGGGTGTCAGTCTTACGGTTAACGGCATTGAAGATGATGTCTTTGAACTCAATATTGTACCTCACACATTGGCGCAAACGGTTCTAGTCCATTATAGCGCTGGACAATCGGTGCACTTAGAAGTTGATCTGATTGCGCGTTACTTGGAGCGACTCATAAGTAAAGCAGAGTCGACAGAAGCGCCCAAGAGCGATATCAGCCTAGAATTTTTAGCTCAGAACGGTTTTCACCGTGGCTGACAGCATAGGAAAGGTTATGCAACTGAATACTGTTGAAGAGTTATTGGAAGATATCCGTCAGGGTAAAATGGTTATTTTGATGGATGATGAAGATCGTGAAAATGAAGGCGATCTTATTATTGCGGCGGAACAAATTCGCCCAGAAGATATTAACTTTATGGCAACGCACGCTCGAGGTCTTATCTGCTTAACCTTGACCCGAGCCCGCTGTGAACAGCTTAAATTACCCTTGATGGTTCAGAGTAATGGTGCCCAGTTCTCAACTAACTTTACGCTATCAATTGAAGCGGCTGAAGGGGTGACAACAGGTATCTCTGCTGCGGATCGTGCGCAAACGGTTCGTGCTGCTGTGAAGCATGATGCTAAAGCTGAAGATATTGTTCAACCTGGTCATATTTTTCCCCTGATGGCCCAGCCCGGCGGTGTTTTGAGCCGTGCAGGACATACTGAAGCCGGTTGTGATTTGGCTCGTATGGCAGGCTTTGAAGCGGCATCGGTGATTGTTGAAGTTATGAACGAGGACGGTACTATGGCTCGCCGTCCAGACCTTGAGCTGTTTGCTCAAGAGCATGGTATTAAAATTGGTACCATTGCTGACCTGATTCATTACCGCACCACTAACGAGCACACGATTGCCCGTGACCAAGAAGGTGTTATGGCCACAGAGTACGGTGACTTTAACTATGTGACGTACAAAGATGAGATCCAAGGCTGTACTCATCTGGCGATGACTTTGGGCGAAGTGAATGCAGAAGAACCTACACTGGTTCGTGTTCATACACGCACAGAAGTATTACGGGATGTGGTTGGTGCGATCTCTCCAGAAAATGGTCGCAAATGGACTATGCGTAAGGCACTGGAAAAAGTTGCCGCAGAAGGTAAAGGCGTTGTGCTGTTGTTGGACACTAATGAGCGAATAGATATTAGTGACTCGGTTGATCTGATTCAAAATGGCCGCCAGCAGTCCAAAGTGAATGTTAGTGCTTCCGGTGCCTATTTAACCGTAGGTACAGGCTCTCAGATTCTGCGGGATCTAGGCGTTAGCAAAATGCGTCTGTTGAGTTCGCCAATGAAGTTTAATGCGATTTCAGGTTTCGATCTTGAAATTGAAGAATATATCCCTTGCGAGTAACCCTCTGATCACTGTTAATCAGGTATTAGAATTGTTCTCAAGGCATTAATAAAAAGTATCAGGATCTAAAAATGACCGTTAAATCCGTTGAAGGAAATTTTGTTAACTGCAATGGCCAATATGCCATTGTTGTGGGCCGTTTTAACAGCTTTGTTGTTGAGCATTTGGTTGAAGGTGCGATTGATACCTTGCGCCGTCACGGTGTTGAAGAAAGTAATATTACCGTGATCCGTGCGCCGGGTGCTTGGGAATTACCTCTTGTAGCAAAAAAAGTCATTGAAAAGCAGCAACCGGATGCGGTTATCACTTTAGGGGCTGTTATTCGTGGTGGCACCCCTCATTTTGAATATGTGGCGGGTGAGTGCACAAAAGGCCTAGGTCAACTATCGCTACAAACAGGCGTTGTGATTACTAACGGTGTACTAACGGTTGATACCATTGAACAGGCTATCGAGCGTTCAGGCACAAAAGCAGGTAACAAAGGCTCTGAAGCTGCATTATGCGCTTTAGAGATGGTTAGTCTGTTAAACACGTTGTAATTTAAGAACCAATTCGGCAATTTAAAACTTAACTCGCGGTTACTCCTCAATGTCCCAAGGTAAAAAAACCAGTAAAACTCAAGCGCGTCACGCAGCACGTCAGCTTACCGTTCAAGGCCTGTATCAATGGCATGTGAATGGTTCGTCCGTGCAGCAGATTGAGCTTCAGATTCGTGCCGCTCGACCGGATGATGCACTGGAATCTCACGAGGATATTTCATCCGCTGTTGCGATAGCAGATTTAGCTTATTTTAACGAGCTTCTGCATAGTATCCCTCAGCAGAAAGCGGATTTGGATAAGGAATATGCTCCACTACTGGATCGTCGAATAGATGAGCTAGACCCTGTAGAGCTGGCTATTTTGCGCATGGGCACCTATGAGCTGAGTAAGCGTCTTGATGTGCCTTACCGTGTGGTCATCAACGAAGCGGTAGAATTAGCCAAAAGCTTTGGTGCTACTGAAAGCCATAAGTATATCAACGGTATTTTAGATAAATTAGCACCGCGCCTGCGCAGTGCTGAAGTATCTGAACGTCGTAAGGGCTAATACACTTGGGTGAATTTGACCTGATTCGTCGTTATTTCTGCATACCAGAGTTACAGACATCTCGCCGAGATGTCTGTATTGGTATTGGTGATGATTGCGCGTTGATTGCTGTGCCTCAGGGCAAGCAGTTAGCGGTATCTATTGATACCTCAACGGCAGGCGTTCATTTCTTGCCCGAAGCACCGGCTCATAGTATTGGTTGGCGAGCTTTAGCTGTCAGTTTGAGCGATTTAGCGGCTATGGGAGCTCATCCCGCTTGGTTTACTTTGGCGATGAGTTTGCCTGACGTGAATGAGCTCTGGTTAGCCGAGTTCTCTAAAGGCATGGCTGACCTTGCTCAAAACTATGGCATCACGCTTGTCGGTGGCGATACCACCCGCGGCCAGCTTTCCATGAGTATACAGGTTCAAGGCTATGTTGCTCAGGGCGCTGCTTGGCGGCGTAAAGGCGCTAAGCCGGGAGATATTATTTATGTCTCTGGTTCTTTAGGTGATGCGGCGGCAGGTTTATCTATTGCTCAAAAGCGGGTTGCAGATGGTCAGCTTTTACCTTCAAAAGCGGAGCGATTAGATAATGCTCAGTCTTATGAGGCGCGGCTATTAGACGCTTATTTTTACCCTGTACCACGCTTTGACCTAATTTCTGTATTGTCTAGCCGAGTGAATAGCGCCATCGATATCTCTGATGGGCTGCTAGCGGATCTTGGGCATATGTTAAACGCTAGCGGTGTTGGTGCTCGTATAGACCGCAGCCGAATTCCGATAAGTACTGAATTAAGTGATTATTTTGGCCCAGAGTTTGCCTTAAATGCTGCTTTAAATGGTGGTGATGATTACCAACTTTGCTTCACTGTTTCTCCTCAGCGACGATTAGAGGTGGAAGTCAGTGCAGAAAAAAGCGGTCTATCACTTTACCCTATTGGTGTTATTACTGCAGAAAAAGAGATCCGTGGGCTAGAAGCGTTTACTGCATCAGGCTTTGATCATTTTAAAGGATGCTCCGTGTGAATCGTGCTCCAGCAAGTGTTTGGCGAAACCCTGTTCACTTTCTAGCTTTTGGCTTAGGTAGTGGAGCGGCTCCTTGGGCACCAGGCACTGTAGGTACTGCCGCTGCTGTTATTCCTTATTTATTGTGGATACAGTTTTTATCTCCAATGCTGTTTGTGGGCCTATTAGTGGTCACTTTTGTTATTGGTGTATGGCTCTGTGAGAAAACGTCGGAAGATTTAGGCGTTCATGACCATTCTGGAATTGTTTGGGATGAGTTTGTTGGTTATTGGCTAACCATGTTTTTAGCTCCGCAAGGCTGGGAGTGGGCATTGGTTGGTTTTGTGCTATTTCGGTTTTTTGACATACTCAAGCCTTGGCCGGTGAAATGGGCCGACCGACGTGTACCTGGTGGCTTTGGTATTATGATTGATGATGTTTTGGCAGGGGTTTACGCATGGATTATCTTGCAGATTGCTGTTCAACTTATCAATTAAATGCCGGAAGATTTTCCGGCATTTTGAATGCTGACTATCTTATCTTAGGTAGCCTTGACTGATTTCTCGGAACAATGCTGTATTGCTTTTGTGGAGCCATTCGAAGGCTACCATTTCCTTTGTCACTAACTGAATACCGTTCTGCTGCATACGGCGCAGCGCCGTTTCGTAATCAGATGCTTTGCGCGACGCGACCGCATCGGTGACAACATAAACATCATAGCCCTGTTCACAGAAGCCTATTGCGGATTGTAGTAGGCAAACATGGCTTTCTGCACCAATTAGAATGAGTTGCTCTTTTTCCAGTTGGCTTACGGCCTGAAGAATATGATCTTCTTCTGCCGCTGAGAAGTGCTCTTTTTCGAGTATCCTTGCTGATGTCAGAAAGGGTATTAAAACAGAGCTGGTGTGTCCTAAGCCCTTAGGGTATTGCTCGGTTACGAGTGTTGGAATTGATATTTTTTCTGCGATCTCAATAAGCCACTGACTGTTCGTCATCAACTGATCGGCATTATTGAGCGCTGGCAGCAATTTTTCCTGAATATCGATGACTAATAAAGCTGAGTTAGTTGAGCTTATAAGCATAGAAACTCCTTCGGATATTGTTGTTATATTTAGTCACTAACGTTAGGGCTGGAAAGCGTTTCTTACGCCTTCGTTAACCCATCATATCGACATAATAGGTAAACATATAGGTCACTTTATGCAGCGAATAGTAGTATGGTTTTTTGCTTTCTTTATGGTTCTAGGTACAGGGCTTGATCAGGCTGAGGCAAAACGGCTTGGTGGCGGTAAGTCTTTTGGTAGTTATTCTAAAAGTACGACTAGCCGTAATTCAAAGAACTCTGATAATAGCGCTTTTAATAATAGTACTCAGCCCTCCAAAACAAATGGAACTGCCTCCAACAGTCGCAGTAGTAAGATGGGGTTCTTAGGGCCGCTTGCAGGGCTGGCCGCTGGTGGTTTGTTGGCGGCGATGTTCTTTGGTGATGGGTTTGATGGTTTTCAGATGCTCGATTTTATTCTGATTGCCCTTGTTGTATTTATTCTCTTCAAATTAATGGCTAGAAAGAGACAAGCAAGCTCTGTGACTGATGCGGCTTATAAGCGCAGCAGTCATGATCAAGAGCGTTCTTTTGATACGAATCTTATGGGTGGAGGGAAATCCTCTATTACGGATTCGATGCCAGACTGGTTTGACGCGAGAGGCTTTATTGAGCGAGCAAAAGGCCACTTTATTCATCTACAGAAAGCTTGGGATAATAATGACCTTGCCGAGATTCAAGACTTTGTAACGCCCGAGCTATACAACATGTTAGCCCAAGAGCGGAAAGTACAAACGGAGGAGCCTAGTACCGAGGTTGTCTCGTTGGAGGCTCGTTTAGGTGGTTTCAGCCAACAGGGAAGCCTTGCCGAAGCAAGTGTTGTGTTTTCAGGAGAAACCCGTGAAAACAGCTCTGAGCCAACAGTATTCCAAGAAACATGGCATTTAGTGCGTGATCTGCGGCAGGAAAATGGGAACTGGTATCTACAGGGTATTCAGCAGAATCATTAAAGAGATTTTGTAAGAGGTCTCATATCGACAAAAGGCTGGCCGTGCAGCCTTTTTGCCTTTTAGGCGTTTATTTTCTGCATGACTCCCTTTATGCATGGTCTCTTAAAAAGACCCATTGATCATCCTTGCTTTGCTCTTTGCTAAAGTAGTAACCATCCAAATTAAAGGCTTTTATCTGTTCAGGCTCATTTAAACGGTTTTGAATGATATAGGCAGCCATGAGTCCCCGTGCTTTTTTGGCATAGAAACTAATGATTTTATATTGGCCATTTTTCCAGTCTTTAAAAATGGGAGTGATAATGCTGGCATTTAGATTTTTTGGCTGTATCGCTTTAAAATATTCATTGGATGCCAAATTAACCAACACTGGTTGGCTATCATCTTTAAACTCTTCGTTTAAGGTATTTGTCAGCAGCTCGCCCCAAAACTCATATAGATTTTTACCTTCGCTATTGGACAGTTTAGTGCCCATCTCTAAGCGATAAGGTTGGATCAGATCTAATGGCTTTAATACGCCATAAAGGCCTGACAGAATCCTGAGGTGTTCTTGGGCAAAGGTAAAATCATCTTCTGAGAACTGTTCTGCATTCAATCCGGTATATACATCACCTTTGAACGCCAGTAATGCTTGTTTTGCATTATTCGGTGTAAAAGGCGTCTCCCAGCTACCAAAGCGTGCCACATTTAATGCCGCAAGCTTATCGCTGAGTTTCATCAGTGAAGCAACCTCGGCTTGAGATAGTGCTTGTAACGTATTAATAAGCCGTTGGCTATGAGCTAAAAAAATAGGTTTGCTAGAAATATTGGTAACAGGTGAAGATTCAAAATCGAGTGTTTTAGCGGGAGAGATAACCAGTTTCATTGATGACACCAAAAGCCTAGGAAAGTAATCACATAATAAGGTTTACCCTAGCGGAAGCTCAATGAAAAAACTAGCTGAGACTTCAAGCTTTGCCTTGCAATTTATCGCGCTAAATTGGTGCTAAAAATTAATTCTGGCACAAAAGTAGTGTGCTACTAGTTAGTGGTTCTTGCCTCGACATGAGAAGCCATCATTCGATGGGCTATAACATTGAAATGTTAGCCTCACAGTTGCAAATGACTGAATCTGCTTACTCTGTCCGAGAGCCAATCTCTCTACGTTGATGGACGAGTTAGGCACACTGTGCATATGATTAATTCGCTGAATAGGCGAAACTAGCCGGATCAGTTACCATCGAATGTTGGTCCATCGGCAAGGAATCGACTATGTTTCAGCGAGTGTTCACCATTTCGCCTTACGGCTTACTAGTATTAACCACGCTATTTTGGGCGGGTAACTTTGTTTTAGGTCGCGCGGTACACTTGGATGTACCGCCTATTGGGTTAAGCTTTTGGCGCTGGTTTACAGCGTTGGTTCTGATCTTTCCCTTTGTTCTTCCCCACTGGAAAGCCGCTAAAGGCGTTATTCGTCAGAACTGGCCTATCTTATTGGTTCTGGCCATTTTTAGTGTGGCGTGCTTTAACACTCTAATCTATATGGGGTTACAAACAGCTCCAGCCAGTAATAGCATTCTGCTGCAATCTGCTTGCCCTATTTTGATACTGATTCTGTCTTGGCTATTTTTCCGAGAGAAAGTCTCCTTGTTACAAGGTGGCGGTATGCTCGTTTCACTCTTTGGGGTTGTGGTGGTTGTAACCGAGGGTAATCCTGCAGCTATTTTTGGGCTGGATTTTCTTAATGCAGGTACTGCTTGGATTTTATTAGGCGTGCTTTGCTGGGCTGTTTATTCTGCGCTGCTAAGACTTCGCCCTGATGGACTTAGTCCGTTTGGTTTTTTTGGCTTAACCGTTTTGATTGGTGTTGTGGTTTTACTGCCGTTCTATATTTATGAAACACTGTCGGGGCGGCCAATGCCATTAACATTGATCTCTGTTGGCAGTGTGTTGTATGTGGGGATTTTCCCATCCATCTTGTCTTACCTTTTCTGGAATAAAGCGATAGCAGAGCTTGGTGCCAACCGTGCGGGCCAGTTTATTCATCTTATCCCTGTGTTTGGTGTCACCATGGCGATTCTGTTGCTTGGCGAGCCATTAAGAGGTTTTCATCTTACCGGCTTCCTGTTGATTCTTGGTGGCATTTGGTTGGCAACGGTTATTGCTAAAAAGAAGGTCTAGAAACAGAACGCCTAGAAATAAAAAGTCTGGAGACAAAAGGATGTTACTAGGGGCGAATATTGATCAAGTCGCCCTAGTATCAAATAATAGTATCGAATAATAAAGGGGGTTTAAACACACTTTAAGCCTCTCCTTAAGCGCCCCATTTATATGTTATCAATCAGTTAAAACGAACCAATAATACGCCTCCAAACAGCATGAGTGCGCCTATAACGCGCCATAGATTAATAGGGTGTTCAGGAAATGTTGCCCAGCCGATGTGGTCTAGAATAAGAGACATCACTAATTGTCCTGCCACAAATAAGGCAATCATTGTTGAAGCACCTAAGCGCGGAGCTAAGAATGCAGAGGTCGCAACAAATAGAGCCCCCATGAAGCCACCTGTCCAGGCCCACCACGGGGCTGCTTTGAGACTGGATACCTCTGGCCACTGTTGTCGGGCTACGATAACAACGGCCAATAAGGCAATAGAGCCAACGACAAAAGAGATTAATGAAGCCCAAATAGCCCCTGAGCTTTGCAGTGCAAGTGTGCTGTTAACACCAGATTGAAGCGGCATAAAAGCTCCTGCGATGAATGCTAATGCGATCCAGAAAGTAAACACAAAGACTCCTTGGGTTGAATGGTTTTTTCTTGGATTGAACCAGTTTGGTTTAGGTCGGGTTTATTCTTTTTTCATTAAATGAAATAAAACCAGAAGTCAGACAATAAAGCTATAAAGGCTGTAGATGCCCGCAAGATCGCTCTATTTTGTTACAAATCAAACTGTTTTGAGTACTGCGATACATCGTGCTGTAACAGTTTTTTGCCATGGAGTATCTATTTTACTCAATTTGTATCAATAAATACCCATCGTAGTCTTGTTACTTAAAGGTAGGGTGTTAGAATGCTCGGCTCGAAAATTGACTACTCAGTTGAAAAATAAACCAAAGTATTTTGTGGTTGCTTATGTCTGAAAAAATTGGCGTTATGACCCGGCTGAAGTTTTTGCTGGCTGAGAAATTGTTTCACTCTTCTATGCTGCGACGCTCGAAGTTGAGGCATCAATGGGTGATGCGACTGTTTAGAGAGTCTGCTGATGCAGGTCATCTGAAGGCGCTCACTATTTATGGACATCTATTATATTTTCGTGGAATTTCACCACTGGATAAAGGGCAAGGTGCAAAGTATTTGCTTGATGCTGCCAAGCAGGGTGATGTAAAAGCTCAATACCAGATGGGCTGCATCTATGAAGATGGCTACGGTCATCTGCTGAAAAGTAATGAACATGCTGTACGCTGGTTTGTACGGTCAGCAGAGCAGGGACATCCGCTTGCTTGTCGTCGAATGGTTAAGGCCTGTTCTAATGGTGAACTTGGCTTGGCGGTTAATCCCGACCAGTGTCATTACTGGGAGCAAAAAGCTCGCCGTAGTCTTGAGCATGTGAATGGTTTGAATCTGTCTTTAAACCATTAATCTGTCTTTTGGCACATGGCTTGCTATAATTATCGCTTATACAAACTAAGTCATGTGCAGGGTGCACACCGGATGTGTACCGGTTGTCCGTGTGGTTAGGGCCGCAAATTGGGACGAATAAATTTTGACAACAAAAGATAAGCAGACTCAAATGCCTTACATTATTGATGTTGAAGCTTCAGGCTTTGGTCGGGGAAGTTATCCGATCGAAGTAGGCTTTGCACGCCCCGATGGTAGTATCTACTCTTGTCTCATCCGTCCAGAGCCCGAGTGGGAACACTGGGATGATAGTGCTGAATTAGTGCATGGTATTCCCCGTGCGACGCTCCTTGACCAAGGGCAATCTGCTCGAGATGTTGCTGAAAAGCTGAATGAAGAGTTACGCGGTGAAGTGGTTTATACCGATAGCTGGGGCTTTGATAGCACTTGGCTTTCGTTACTATTTTACCATGCGGGACTCTCTCAGTTGTTTCGGTTAGAAACACTCAGCAAGCTACTTACAGAGAAGCAAACGACTATCTGGGGACAGGTTAAACAGCAAGTCACGTTGGACTTAAGTATTGATCGGCATAGAGCTGGGCCAGATGCTCGTATGTTGCAGCGTACCTTTGAATTGACAGCGGTTCTTTAGCGGACAATATTGTTTGTAGTGATTGCCGCTTTTTGTACTTGTCTTGCGGCCTTTCCGTGCCATTCTTCTGGTTTTTTCTCCAATATTCTCTCTCTTTTAGTTCTCTAATAGCTTTATTTCACCTATTTGAATATAGGTACATAAAGGCCTGATGCTCAGGCCTTCATGGGAACTTTTTTATTTAGTATCCTTCAAAATATTAGTGCGAATAAAACGGATACCAATATATGTGATGGCTATACAGCCACCTACAACAGCCAGTCCGGCGATTACTGCAGCGTCAAAATACATATAAAACCTCATTATCATTTTAATTTTAAGTTCAGCTGCGCAATTTAATATTTTTGTTATGCGAAATCATCCTTTCAGACGTAAAAACTTAGAATTTTTTAGAATAAGCAGGGTAGAATGATTTCTATTTTGAATTTTCATGTAGGTTGAGGATAATACCCCCACTCCATGATTTTATTTGACGGGTAGGCGTGATGCATAAAAAACAACCGAAGAAACCTGTTAGTGTCCATTGGAAGGTGCGCCTAACACGAGCTGGCCATAAGCAGTATTTAGCACGAACACTCAGTCTTTCTGCTAAGCACCTGCATATTGAGAGCGAGTACAACTTAAAGGCTGGAGAGAAAGTCAAAGTTGAAGTTTTAGCCTTGCATGAAGGGGTTAAGAAAGTACTAGTGGTATTGGGAATCGTGCGTAGCTCAATTTTGCTTTCGACCGGTGTTTCTTACGGTTTGGATGTGCATATTGAGAAAATAAGCGAAGAAGACCAAACTTTTATTGATGACTATATCAAGTTTAGAGAAGACATGATGAACCACTAGCCTTTACATTTGTTGGCTAAAAGGCAGCAATGCTGCCTTCTATGCTCACCTATTTAAGGAATGAGATCTGCTATGCCAAAGGTTTCATCCATCCATTGACCGACTACATTATGGCCGCAAAGATGGTGAGCATACTGAGTGTGTAGACAGCGCACGCTATCCCAGTTGGCAATGCCACCAATACCTTTCTCTTTGAGTAACTTCAAGAAGCCCGCCTGCTCAGCAAAAGCACGCTCTTCATCATCCATGTAGTGCCATCGTTGATCGACATAATCTTGATGACTGGCGTGATATTGAGCTAAAAAATCGGCGTCTTCAATTAGACGCTCTTCCAGTGACTTTATTTCTCCACGGGCCTCAATATGGCTGATCTCTTTTTTCAGTAGATTAGAGGTCATCCAGTAAAGCGTCGGAAAAGGCTTTTTGTCGACAATGGAGTGCATACGTACGACAAGAGGTGTACCCAGACTATCGGTTGCGGTAATGGCTTGGATGCCACGGGGTGCGCGTCCTATCTGCAATTCAATCTTCTCGATGTGCTCTGGTGTCGGGGTCATATTAGTTCTTTGATACATGAATCTATTTATCCGCTCAGTCTTTACTGCGTTTAGAGGTCACTTTCCAGTATAATGGTGATCAATTTTGAACCAAAAAGCTCAAAAAAGCACAAACTTGACTCAGAAAGACTAATTTTGACTCAGAAGAAATAGGAAAGCGAATAATGAAGAACTTGTTGCGTGCCTGTACGCTGGTCGCTGCGTTTATCTCCTCGGGTACAGCCACTGCTGCCGCAACGGATTATGCCGTAGGGACCGATTTGATTCGCTGGTTTGATCCGGTGCAAGATGGCGGCATGATGAACCTAACGTTCCAGAAAGCTCTGGGCCGTGAAGACGCACTGTTTGTGGATCTGGCGAAAAAAGATGATCGTTATCTGATTGGTATAGACTATAAAGTTTATAACCAACGCTATTATTATGGCTCTTTTATGCAGGTGGGTGGTTTGCTGGATATCGACAATAGCACACGATTGTATATTGAAGGTGCCGTCGGTTATGAGTTTTCACCTTCAAAAAATTGGGTGGTTTCCGGTGATGTACAGATGCTTTATGGCGCACGCCACCCTGTCACTAATGATGAAGAGCCTTGGTTTTTACCGCGTCTGCGCGTGATGTACGCCTTCTGATTTAACAAAAAAGCCGAACAGCTCTGTTGTTCGGCTTTTTTTATCGATATTGATTCTGTTTGCTTGGCTCTTATCGGCTAATGGGCCGTTAACTTTCTCGGCCAATAGCGGCCCATTTTCCCTGCGTTAGAGTTAACAAATCGTCAGGCGCTAGAGCAATTTCCAACCCCCGTTTACCCGCACTAACATAAATTAATGGTAGCCCTTGAGCGCTGCTATCAATAAAGGTTGGTAGCCGCTTCTTCTGCCCTAAAGGACTAATACCGCCCACGACATAACCTGAGCTTTTCTCCGCTAGAGTCGGGTCTGCCATCTCCATTTTTTTACAGCTAAACGCCTTCGCTAAGGCTTTAAGATCAAGAGAGCCTGATACTGGTACAACGGCAACAACCAGCTTGCCGTCATTGTTTTGTGCCATCAGTGTTTTAAAAACCTGAGCAGGGGATAAGCCTAAAACTTCAGCGGCTTCATTCCCGTAGGATTCAGCGCTGCTATCGTGGGTGTACTCTTTGATTTCAAACTTGATGCCGGCTTTTTTAGCCTGGCGAATACCGGGAGTCATGAGAGGAGTTAACCTTATTTATTTTATCAACTTTTATCAGAGGACAGTACACGCCGTAGTCTGTCCATATAGGGTGGGGCGATCGCCAAATAGATAGTCGCTAATCCAAACGATAATAGCGTTCCCCATAGTAAACCTAAGTTGGGATAGAACCAGGCAATACTGGTTGCATAAACCATCAGTGAACCTAGGCCTGTTGGGTAATGCTTAATAATGGTCAGTGCTTTGCTAGGGCCGTAGGTACGATGCATCAGTATTAAAAATGGAAACATCGATATCGGGAATGCAGCCAAAATACCAGCAGTGGATGATGGCACTAAATGCGCAGCACCGGTGATCAGTACCACAATTAACGCAGCGGTTATGGCGCGGAATAACAACACGGATAACGACATGCCTACACGTTTGGTTACTTGGCTTTCAGGGATGTGCCGATAAAACCAAAGGCAAAGTAGAATGGCTGCTGCAGGTAGAAGAGCCGCCGTTATCAAATTGAGTTTTAGCTGATTGATGGCAAAACCCGATAGTAGAAAAAGCATAATACCGCTGATACTGGCAGTGATGACTGCAAGCCAGCTTCCGCTCTCTTGAGTCTCTGTGTTTATTCCAGTGGTGTCTTTTAGAGAAGTGCTTTTTATTAGAGAAGTGCCTTTTAGGCTAGATTCTGAGGATAGTTTATTCACGCCCAATAGATAACCTGTGGTTAACATTAGCGTGCTGGCAAAGCCTGCCAGTGTATAAACCGCACCTTCTGCGGCAAACTCTGGGCTGATTTCATAGCCGATAAAAAACAGGGCAATGGCGGTTCCTAGGGGATAGCCTGAAAGTAAACCCGCAATACGCGGGCTTACTCTTTCTGCAATCACCGACAAGCCAATGACGGTCGCTATTGAGACCGTTATTTTAATCAGTAATAAGGTCGTCATTATCGTAATAACACCACTTTACCGATGGCGGTTCCTGCTTCTACTTTTGCATGGGCCTTGGCAACGTCCTCGAAGCTAAATAGATCTCCATCTAGAAGAGGACGAATATAACCATCGCCCACTAGGCTCGACATCGCATCAACGGCTTCGGTTTGTGATTCAAAGTCCGTACCGTGAACCAGTGGTGTAGCGATGAAAACCACGTGCAGCGTTAAATTTTTGCCATGCAACGGGGATAAGTCATGGGTAGAACGAGCGGCAATGGTTGCAACGGTTCCACTAATTTTAGCCGCTTGGAAGGAGCGATCCATGTTATCGGTACCCACGGTATCGAACACCACATCAAAACCTTTGCCATCGGTGCAGCGAGCAACATAGTCTTCTACCGATTCATCTCGATAGAAAATGACGTCATCAGCTCCTAGCGTTTTAGCGATCTTGGCCTTCTCTGGTGTAGAAACCGTCGTGTAAACCTCAGCACCAGCCCATTTTGCTAACTGAATCGCGACATGGCCAACACCGCCGGTACCCGCATGAATGAGCACTTTGTCTTTTGGCTGGATTTGCGCACGTTCAATTAAAGCTCTCCACGCGGTAATAAAGACCACGGGCAAAGCTGCAGCTTCAGCAAAAGCGATATTCTCAGGCTTCTTCGCAATTAATCGAGCATCTGCCAGCATATAGTCGGCCAAAGCACCTTGGTAGCGTTTGATACCACCGGCAAAACCGAAGACCTCATCACCCACTGCGAACCGTTCAACGCCTTCACCTACTTCGGTAACAATACCGGCAACATCTCCATGTAGAACAGCAGGAAGCTCTGGGTTTGCCGGAACCGCTCCAGCGCGAATCTTAGTATCGAGTGGATTTACGCTGGTTGCTGCGACTTTAATAATGACATGTCCCGGCTCTACTTGGGGAGTCGGTAGATCCATCTCTTGGAACACGGATGTGTCGCCGTATTGCTGAATGACCATCGCTTTCATTTTTCGCCTCGGATATTTGTTGTTCTGGATGTCTGTATTGAGCGTTTATGTTGACTGAAAGTCTGTACGGGTAAATTAAAGCTAGCGTGCATTTTGGCTCTATTACGAAAGGCTTTCAATGGAGAGGTGGGCCATGAGTGCATAGAAAGGTATTTAGATAGGAGATTTTAATGTCTTTTAATGTAACTGTAGATTTTATTGCTGTGATCGCGCTCTACATTGCGTTGCAATATAGGCATATATTAATTTATTTATTTCTGGTAAAAAGGTCTAGTTTTTACCCCGAACCTACCATTAAGTAGGCTGGAAACTAATAGCATCGGCTCATAATAAAAATAGTAGATGGCCTCTTCCCTTGAACTCAAATCACTTTAACTCAAATCACTTTAACAGAGAGGAATCTCATGGAATCTCTTTTTCGTAGATTTAATATCCATCATCGTATTTGGTTTATGCTCGCATTGGCCTTTATCTGTATGGCGCTTCTGCTCTATATCACTCTAAAACAAGAGCGTGCCAGCTATAACGAGTTGAAAATCACCGAGCTTCGACATCTTACTCAGTCGGCTACAGCGCTATTAGATGAACTAAACCGAGAGGTTCAGGCGGGTGAGTTGAGCCTTGAGCATGCTCAAGATCAAGCGAAGAAACTGATCAATAGTATGACGTTTGGCCAGAATGATTACTTTTGGATTATGGATCTACAGGGGACGACAGTGATGCACCCTGATGCTAGAGAAATAGGAAAAGGAGTTTCTGGGACTATAGATGTAAATGGGAAATATTTCCTAAAATCAGTACCTAATGATTTGGCGGTAAAAGGGGAAAGTATCTCTGAGTATCATTGGCAACGATCAGGCTCATCGAAACCATCTCCCAAGATCTCCTTTGTGCTTGCTTATAAACCTTGGGGTTGGGGGGTAGTTACCGGTATTTATGTGGATGATATTGAAGATGCCTTTTGGAAACAGGCTTATTCCGTTATTGGTATTGCCATATTTATTATCGCGTTTGTTGCTTTTATTGCTTGGCTAATTGCCCGCAGTATTACCCGCCCTCTTGAAGCTACTGTTCAAGCGATGGAAGATATTAGCCGTGGCGAAGGGGATCTAACGGCACGCCTTAAAGAGGAAGGTAGTGATGAAATTACGCAGCTAACCCGTTATTTCAATAGTTTTGTTGAACGTATCCATGATGTGATTATTAAGGCAAGCCAAGCATCGGAGGCCGTTTCAGCCGCCGCTGAAGAGTTATCATCCATTACGGCTGAAAGTGGATCAGCAATTACTCAGCAGGCTAAAGAAACGGATCAAGTGGCTACCGCTATCGAAGAGATGTCGGCCACGGTGCATGAAGTTGCCCAAAATGCTGGCAAGGCCGCAGGTGTCGCCAGTAGCGCCGACCATGAGGCGATTCAGGGTAAGCAGCAAGTTGAGAGCACCGTAAAGGCGATCCATGATCTGTCTCGGCAGGTACAAGCTTCTGCAGCGGTGATTCATAGCCTGCGCTCTGATAGTGAGAATATTGGCTCGGTACTGGATGTGATTCGTAATGTAGCGGAGCAAACCAACTTATTGGCTCTTAATGCTGCCATTGAAGCGGCCCGTGCGGGTGAACATGGCCGAGGCTTTGCCGTTGTCGCGGATGAGGTGCGAACGTTAGCTCAGCGAACCCAAGAAAGCACCGACGAGATTCAAGGGATTATTGAGCAGCTGCAAGGTGCGGCTTTAAAAGCGGTTGAGGCTATGGACGAAAGTTTGAAGTACACCGAATCAACGGAGGCTACTGCAAAAGAAGCAGGTGGCTCCCTTGATCGCATTTTCTCTGCCGTGGAATCGATTCGGGATATGAATGATATGATCGCCAGCGCAGCGGAAGAGCAGTCTTTAGTGGCTGAAGAGATTAATCGTAATGTTGTTAACATTGTCAACATATCACAGACAACCTCGGAATCTACCAATCAAGTGAATATTGCGAGTAATGACCTCGCACAGCAGGCAGACATGCTACATAATTTAGTGCAGCAATTTAAAGTGTAACTACCTGAAAAACAGTCAGTTTTAATGTGCAAAAAAGGCAATCTTGCGAAAGCAAGGTTGCTTTTTTTGTCTAGAATTCAGGGCTATCGGCTGACCTAAAGGGGGCTACCCTCTCCTCAAAATATAAAAATGTAATTTGAGAGAAATCATCTGTTTAGAAAATGGGTATTAGATTTTTGTGGCGCTGCAATATGAATGTACGCTAATTGACTTGGGCTTGATATGGCGATTTAATCTAGGTCTAAATTAAATTGAATTGTTCTTCTCGATCTATAAAAACAACAAAATTAGAGAAATTTCTAAAGGATATTTTTATGGAAGCCTTGCTCCGAAAGATTCATATTCAACACCGTATCTGGCTTATGCTCGCATTGGCTTTTGTTTGTATGGCATTTCTATTGTTTATCACCTTAAAGCAAGAGCGTGCCAGCTATAACGAGTTGAAAATCACCGAGCTTCGGCATCTTACCCAATCAGCTACAGCTCTATTAGATGAATTAAACCAACAGGTTCAGGCGGGTGAATTGAGTCTTGAGCATGCTCAAAATCAAGCGAAGAAGCTGATCAATAGCATGACGTTTGGCCAGAATGATTATTTTTGGATTATGGATTTAGAGGGAACGGTGATTATGCACCCTAGCTCTCAGCAGATAGGTAAAGGTGGTGCAAGCTTTACTGATGCGAATGGCAAACATTTCCTAAGACCAGTACCTAATGATCTAGCAAAAAAAGGGGAAAGTATCTCCGAATACTATTGGCAGAGATCAGGTGAATCGATACCATCCCCCAAGATCTCCTTTGTGCTTGCTTATAAACCTTGGGGCTGGGGTGTAGTGACTGGTGTTTATATTGATGATATTGAAGATGTCTTTTGGAAGCAGGCTTATTCCGTTATTGGTATTGCCATATTTATTATCGCGTTTGTTGCTTTTATTGCTTGGCTAATGGCCCGTAGTATCACGCGCCCTCTTGAAGCGACGGTGCAAGCGATGGAAGATATTAGCCGTGGCGAAGGGGATCTAACGGCACGTCTTAAAGAAGAAGGTAGCGATGAAATCACGTTACTCACTCGATACTTTAATGGTTTTGTTGAACGCATCCATCATGTGATTATAAAAGCAAGCCAAGCATCGGAGGCCGTTTCAGCTGCCGCTGAAGAGTTATCATCCATTACGGCTGAAAGTGGGTTGACGATTACTCAGCAAGCAAAAGAGACCGATCAAGTCGCCACGGCTATCGAAGAGATGTCGGCCACGGTGCATGAGGTCGCTCAGAATGCAGGTCAGGCTGCAGGCGTCGCCAGTGGTGCCGATCATGAAGCCGTTCAAGGTAAGCAGCAAGTTGAGAGCACGGTTAAAGCGATTCATGACTTGTCCCAACGAGTACAAACTTCTGCAGCGGTGATTCATAGCCTGCGCTCTGATAGTGAGAATATTGGCTCGGTACTGGATGTGATTCGTAATGTAGCGGAGCAAACCAACTTATTGGCTCTTAATGCTGCCATTGAAGCGGCCCGTGCGGGTGAACATGGTCGTGGCTTTGCCGTTGTTGCGGATGAGGTACGAACGTTAGCTCAGCGAACCCAAGAAAGCACCGACGAGATTCAAGGGATTATTGAGCAGCTGCAAGGTGCAGCTTTAAAAGCGGTTGAGGCTATGGACGAAAGCCTGAAGTACACCGAATCAACGGAGGCTGCTGCAAAAGAAGCAGGTGGCTCCCTTGATCGCATTTTCTCTGCTGTGGAATCGATTCGGGATATGAACGATATGATTGCCAGTGCAGCGGAAGAGCAGTCTTTAGTGGCTGAAGAGATTAATCGTAATGTTGTTAACATTGTCAACATATCACAGACAACCTCGGAATCTACCAATCAAGTGAACATTGCGAGTAATGAACTAGCCCAGCAGGCTGATGGTTTACTGAGTTTGGTGCGACAGTTTAAGATTTGATTCGCATCTAATAAAAACTATTTACTGTGGTTAACGGTAGTTAAAAAACGATACTTCTTCTGGTGATGAGGTGTCGTTTTTTTATGATGACGATAAAGTGAATTATCACTAAAAAGCGACTTAAATCATGGCTGTTACAGTATTAAACAGAAAGACGCATGAACAATTGTATTTATAGAGCTTTAATACTAACTTAAGGTATAAAATAATAAATAAAGCGTACATTAGGTTCGTATTCGAATAAGAAAAGCAACACTCGATTACATAAAAAAACTAATGGCGCTTGCCCCTTCGCTTCCTGCAAGATCATAGAGGACTTTCCTGATGGAAATAATGTTTCGCCGATTGCCTATCCAGTTACGCATCTGGCTGTTGTTGTTATTAGTATTTGCTACCGTGAGCATCTTGCTTGTTGTTTCTCTGCAATATTCTCGTGATGGTTATACCGAGCAGAAAAAAGATGAGCTTCTCCACTTAAATGAAGCTGTTGTTAGCCTTTTTGACGGTTTAAATCAACAGGTTGATGCTGGGGAGATGACATTGCCAGAGGCTCAAAAAGAAGCTTTAGCATTGATTAATCCGATGCGTTTTGGTCATAACGATTACTTTTGGGTACAAGATTTAAAAGGGTCTGTATTAACACATGTTAGTGAAAGCCTAATCGGTAAAGATTTAAAAATTATTAAAGATGTGAATGGTAAACAATTCTTTGCTGGAATGGATCGCATGTTGCAGTCCTCAGGCGAGTTTATTACCGAATATAGCTGGAATCGTGCGGGTTCATCGAAACCTGTGCCGAAGATGTCCCATGTTCTGGCCTATAAACCTTGGGGATGGGCCGTAGGGACGGGAGCTTATATTGATGATATTGAAAGCCAATTCAACCGACAAATGATCTCTGTTCTATCTGCAGCAGCCCTTATTATTGGTATAACCGCAGTGATTGCTTGGGCGCTGGCACGCAGTATTACTCGACCTTTAAAAGCAACGGTTGCGGCTATGCAAAGCATTAGCCAAGGCGAAGGAGATCTTACTTCTCGATTGAATGTACGGGGTAATGATGAAATCACGCAGCTGACCTATTACTTCAACGCTTTTGTTGATCGTATACATCAGGTGATCATTCAAGCAAATAAGTCATCGGAAGCGGTATCCGCCGCCGCGGAAGAGCTGTCCTCTATTACTCGTGAAAGCAGTTCGACGATTACGCAACAAGCAAAAGAGACCGATCAAGTAGCCACCGCCATTCATGAAATGTCTACGACGGTGCATGAGGTTGCGCAAAACGCTGGTGAGGCCGCTACTGCAGCGAACCGTGCGGATGAAGAAGCCTTGAAAGGTAAGTCGCAGGTTGAAAATGCAATTAATGCGATCCATAACCTGAATGGACAGGTGAAGAATTCAGCGGATGTTGTTAAAACTCTGCGTTCGGATAGTGAAAATATTGGTACGGTCTTAGATGTGATTCGTAACGTAGCGGATCAGACCAACTTACTGGCTCTTAACGCAGCCATTGAAGCGGCACGTGCTGGTGAACATGGCCGGGGTTTTGCTGTTGTTGCGGATGAAGTTCGTACCCTTGCTCAGCGTACGCAAGAAAGTACCGATGAGATTCAAGGTATGATTGAGCAGCTGCAAAGTGCAGCAATGAAGGCGGTCACCGTTATTGATGAAAGCCTAGAGTTTACAAAGGCGACAGAGGCTACGGCAACAGAAGCGGCTGGGTCACTGGATACTATTTTATCCGCAGTAGCTTCTATTCGAGATATGAATGATATGATCGCTAGTGCCGCTGAAGAGCAGTCTCTTGTAGCGGAAGAGATTAACCGTAATGTCGTGAATATTGTTGATCTATCGCAGACCACATCGGAATCCACACTACAAATTAACCATGCTAGCGATGAACTGGCGCAACAGGCGGATACGCTGCACAATCTAGTCCGTCAGTTTAAGATCTAACGTATTAATCTTTAAAGACAAAGGTTTTAATATCCTGCTATTCAAGACCCCATCGTTACCTTAACGGTGGGGCCTTTCCGCTATTACTTTATATCTGAGTTGCTTGTTAAAGCGATCACAGCACTAATCATCACAAGAGATAACACTAAGCCGGTAATACCCACCCATTGCCAATGGCTCCAGAAATAGCCCCCAATAGCACCGATTAAGCTTGAACCGGCATAGTAGAACAGTAGATAAAGCGCAGACGCTTGAGCTTTATACTCACTACTGGCTTGGCCGACCCAGCTACTAACAATTGAATGGGCACCAAAGAAACCAAAGGTAAATAAACCCATTGCGGTAATAATAAGCCACAAGCCTTCAAATAAAGACAGCAGAACACCAATAAGCATCAATAGAAGGCAGAATAATAGAACAGGGCGTGGGCCAAAGCGGTCTGCTTTAGCCCCTAACCACGTTGAGCTAAATGTCCCTAGCAGGTAAATTACAAACAGCCAGCCGATGGCCGCTTCGCTTAGCCGATAAGGTTCAGCCTGTAAGCGAAAGCTAACATAGTTGTAAAGGGTTACCAGGCCACCCATCAGCAGAAAGCCATGTAGGAATCGCCCCAGTTGAGGGCGATGACTCAGGTGATAGGTAAAGCCTCTAATGATCACTTGAAGAGATAAGCTTTGGGGTGAGAAATGCCGAGATGCCGGTAAGGCGAAGGCAAATATCAGGCTAAAAACCAAGCTGATTGCCGCAAGCACTTGCAGCGCCAAATGCCAATTATAAAGCTCGGTTAGTGAGCCGGTTAAGATACGACCTGACATTCCCCCCACGGTAGTACCGCTGACATACAGTCCCATCGCAAGGCCGCGACACTCTTGGCTAAATTCTTCGTTTACGTAGGTCATTGCGATAGAGGCTAGTCCTGCTAAAGCAAAGCCCTGTAAGCCTCGAATAATCAGCAGTAAGCTGTAGTGCTGAACAAACGTCACCACAAAACCTAAAAGAGAAGCTGTGATTAACGCAGTAACCATCACACTTTTACGCCCTACACGATCAGACAGCCCAGGTGTTAATAGCAGTGCCACAGCAAGAGACGCGGTAGCCACGGAAAGGCTTAAACTGGCGGCGGTTGGTGATATTGCAAATTCACGGGCTAGTAAAGGCAGTAAAGCCTGTGTGCTGTATAAGTTAGCAAAGGTGACAAAGGCACCGGCAAATAGTGCAAGGCTGGCTTGCCAAAAAGTCGTTTGATGGCGTTGAATAGCATTATTTAAGGGCTGAGACATAACCATTTCCCTGATGCGAAATAAGCGGGCGAGCAAACGGACGCGAGCGCAGATTGTATCTCTTTGGCATAGCCATTAACCGACTAACAAATCACTCGATGAGTCACTAAAAGTCGTTAGCCGATTAACAAAAGATCCGTCTGTTAGGGGGCTTATTGGGTTTTAAACTGTCGAGCCATCCGTTGAAGGTCTTGGCTTAACGTATCTAAAATTTGACTGGCTTCTGCACGTTCTTCACTGGCTTGAGCGGTTTCATTTAGGGTTTGTTGTAAGGCTTCACTTTGCTGATGCAATGCGCTTACTTGGCTGGATTGCTGTTCCGATAATGAGGCAATAGAGGCAATCTGCTGACGTGTTGCTCCAGCACACTGATTAATATGATGCAGGGCTTGGCGCGTTTTTTCTGCTTGCTGTAGTGTTTCGCTAGACTGATGCTGTAACTGGCTCATATCGGTACAGGTCTGTTGTACTTCGTCGCCAATGGTACGAATAATACCAACAATTTGTTCGGTCATTTGGTGGGTGCGACTGGCAAGATGGCGAACTTCATCGGCAACGACAGCGAACCCTCGGCCATGCTCACCGGCTCTGGCTGCTTCAATAGCCGCATTGAGCGCTAGAAGGCTTGTTTGATCTGCAATGCCCTGAATATCATCCGTAATTTCAGAGATACTATGGGTGCGTTCACTTAAGCCTAATACCTGATCAGAGCACGCTGCTAGCCGAAGGGATAGGCTCTCAAGGGCTTGATGGGTTTGCTCAATATCCTGTTGTCCGGCAAGGGCTGATTGGGCCGTTTCCTCGCTGGCGAGACTTGCCTGTTGGGCGTTGTGGTCGATGGCTGCAATCTGGTCGACCAGTTGGTTTATCGCATTGTTGATCGAATGTACGCTACTTTGTTGCTGTTGGGCGTTAATCACACTTTGTTGGCTATTGGTGGCCAGCTGCCCACTAGCGGAGGCTAGACTGTCGGTATTACGCGCTAGTTGCTGAATCATATTTTGCAGCTTAAGCATAAATTGATTAAAGCTGTTCGCGATGCGACTGAGTTCTGGCCCACCCTGCGCTGGTAAGCGTACCGTTAAGTCACCATTACCTGATGCGATATCGGTTAAACGGCTATTGAGCTGTAGTAGTATTTTTCGGACATTCTGGCTGACCAATATTGCCAAGAATAAACCGATAATAGCGGCAACGGCACTGGCTCCCATTAAACTCGACCGTGTTTTTTGAGTTAAAGCTTGAACCGTATTGCTTGTATCATCTAATAATAAAACGATGCCCTGATTGAGCGTTAATGCAGCAGCGGTAATTTTTTCACTAGTGGCATCAAGCTCTTGCTGAACAGATAGGCGATCGTGCGTAAGCTGACGGCTTTCCGCAATAATGGAATCCATGCTGTCTAGTGATGCCTTAAGTTGCTCTGTTCGTCGCTTTAAGATGGCATTGATGAGCGGAAGATCCAATCCTTGTAACAGTACCTTCGCTTCGTCTAAATAGTACTCAGCGTCGCCCAGTAAGGCTTCATCGCGGTGGGTTAAATATTGGTGTAGATAAATGCGTGATTGTTGAAAAGCGGCTTGTAGATCACTGACGATCACCACTAAATCGGCCTGATTAGCAGTGCTGACTTGAGTGATTAGCTTCTTAATGGCTCTGTCGGTGCCTCGGGAAGCAGATTCTAGGTTTTCCCGTAGATTATACTGTTGGCTCATATAACCAATAAGCTGTTCACTAAAAAGCTTAGAGTAGACTTGGCTTAATTGCTGAATACGGTTCAACACCGCTTTTTGCTCTGCATTTTGCATATACGGCAGAAGTGCCGCGAGGTTTTGGCTAAAGGCTTTTTCTCGGGTAGCAAACTCATCCAGCATAAGAGGCTGAGGGTTTTGCTGGTAGTTAAGCACTAAAATTCGCTGACCTGTCAGGTATTCACTAATAGCCTGAGCCTGTTCTGTGATCGGGGCTATTTGAGTGGTTGCCGCAGCCACATCACGATCAATGCGATTTAACGAGAGCAAAGCAATCACGCTGACCGAGATCAACAACAAGAGAACGGTGATTGGAGAGATCAAAACTCGACTGGTAATCGATAGTTGATTAAATCTTAGTGTTTGCATTGGGAATGCCGTCTAGGATAGGTTCGACCAAGGTCATATATGAAAATAAGGAGCGTTATACTGTCAATAAAAATAAGAGCGTTATAGTACCGGTAAAAACAGAGCGTAATGTAACGATTTGTAATGATGTTTTGCTTCGTTTTTGCTAATTAAAGCCATTGTATTGCTATTGTGTTGATAAGCGGCTTTCTTCCTCTATTATCGAACTATTCTTTTTCTATTCGATCTGACCCTGTTCTATTCTCTTTATCTATTAACTAACGTTATTACTGTAATTGTAATCAGGTATACTGCTGTGACATTTTAGGATAGAGCTTTTGCTCTTATTTTGCTTTTAGGCTCTGGGGAATCTTGACCTATGTTTTCTGTCTGCTGTGCTAAAGCCAACCATGAGGTTCACCGGTCTAATCATAAGGTTCACCGGTCTAGTGAATCGCTTGTTCTACTGGCCGAAGAAAGGATTAAACCGGCGGGTGTGTTAATCGGGCGATCGCGCTTAGCGCTGTTTTTTGTTGTGCTTTTTATGGCGTTTTCAGCGTTATACAGTGTGCCGGTGAATGCCTCTGTGGATAAGTCAGCGGACGGGGCAGACCGGCAGGCGCTTTATAAAGACCTCCCATTAGATGTCACTCATATCGGTGAAGTCAGTTACGACGATGGCAATACTGTTGGTATTCGTTTTTCAGTGCCTTTGGATGGCTCTCAGCCTTTTCAGTCGTATGTACAGGTGGCGAGCCAACACTCAAATTGGGTTTTGTCGGATGACGGTTTGTTTCTTTACCTGCTGAATCCAAAACCAGAAATGAGTTATGAAGTTTTGGTTTCAGAAGGTTTAACCGCTGCCAACGGAAAAATACTGAGCAAGTCCTATTCAAAAACGATCCGCTTAAGTCCTGCCCCTAAGATTGTGCGTTTTTTAAGTGACGGGCACTACCTGCCTCTGGGTTCTCACGCAGGTTTACCCGTACAAAGCCAAAATGTACCACAGGCTAACGCCAGTTTTTTCCGTGTAGATAGCCGTGAAGAATCCCTGCGTACACTGCTCAGTTGGAAACGCCATAGCGCTACCGAGGGCTATTACCGGCTGAATGAGATTGATGAGCTAATAGAGCTTGTTTACGAAGCCCGTTTTGAGTTGAACCCAACAGAGAACAAGCTAAAAACCGTTAATCTTCCGGTGCAGGATATTCAAGCTTTACAAGAGCCCGGTGTTTATCTGGTTGTGATGCGAGACCCTAACCGTTTTGATAATACTCTTTCGGTAAACTGGTTTAGCGTTACGGATCTTGGTGTGCACGTACGGCGTTATCAAGAGGCGATGGATGTTTATGTACATCGACTGTCTGATGCAAAGCCTGTGGTGGGGGCTAGAGTTGATCTTTTAACTCAAAATGGCGAGCACAACCGCTGGTATACCACGACCGGTATGGGCAAAACACATATTCCCTATCAGGTAGAGCCTTATCGACAAAAAGCCTTAATGGTCCAAGAAGGTGATTCGTTTACACTGATGCCGCTGAATTCATCACCGCTGGATCTATCTCGTATGGGGATAGGGACACGTCCTTTTTATGAGCAGGAACTCTTTATCTATTCACCAAGGGATCTGTACCGAGGCGGTGACACGGTAACGATTAATGGGTTACTGCGAAATGAAGATGGACAGGTTTTTTCTTCTGACCACGGATTAAATAACAGCATTTCAAATACCAAGCTGATGCTAACGCTGACCCGCCCTGATGGACAAAAGGTAAAGAATCTAAGCTGGGAAAGCAGCGGTAATGGTTTTTACACTTTCGATTACCCTTTAGCGGCGGATGCGAAAACCGGTAATTGGCAGGTTAATGTTAAAGGCCCAGACAATCAGGTATGGCGCTACAGCTTTAAAGTAGAAGACTTTATGCCTGAACGGCTGAAAATTAGCTGGAATCCCGATAACGCATCAAGCGTGCAGCTTGCTGATAAACCACTGAGTATTAAGGTGCTAGGGGAATATCTCTATGGCGCGCCTGCGGCGAATAATCGGTTTGAGGCCGCGTATCAGATTAAGCCATCGGTGCATCCTATTCAGCAATGGCCGGATTTCTTCTTTGGCCAGCCGAACAATCAGGATTGGAATCAGGCGTTTTCCCGCAATAATTTAAGATTGGCCGGTGATGGTACGCTAACGCTGAATGAACCATCTGTTTGGCAGAAAACGAAGATCCCGCTTCAGGCGCAAATCACCGGCAGTCTATATGAAAGCGGAGGCCGCCCCGTTGTGCGTCGTTATACACAACAACTGCTACCCGCGCCCCAGTTAGTTGGTGTACGACCGCTGTTTGATAACAAGGTTGCCAGCAATAGCTTGGCTGAGTTTGAGCTGATCTATACCAATGCCCAAGGCAAACTGCTGGCCCAGTCTGACCTGACGGTCAAAGTGGTGAATCGCACCCGTAAAACCTACTGGCGTTTCAGTGATAGTCGAGGCTGGTACAGTACTCATACCGATCAGGATATTACAGAATTGACTCTGCCGGTTTCTATCGCCTCAGGTGATAAGGCCAAAATAGAGGTTCCGGTTAATTGGGGGCAGTATCGTCTAGAGATAACCGATAACAGCACAGGACTTGTCACCAAGCTACCCTTTGAAACCGATTACTGGTGGGGAGATCAGCCGCAAAATAGTGCGTTCCCAGATCAGGTTGCCTTGGCTCTTGATAAAGCCGCTTATAAAGCCGGAGATCAGATAAAACTGACCGTTACGCCGCCATCTGCAGGTGAAACCCTTATTCTGGTTGAAAGCGACCATCTGTTGTGGTCAAAGCGAATTAGTACGCCAAAAGAGGGGCGGGTGATTGAGATTCCCGTTGATAAAAAATGGAGCCGTCATGATCTTTATATTACCGCTTTACATCTGCAGCCCACGGACAGCAAGGCGCGTATCACGCCGACGCGGGCGATAGGGGTTATGCATTTGCCGCTGGATCGCCACGAGCGCCAGCTGGATGTAAGCGCAGCGTTACCTGACAAATGGTTACCCAATCAAACGGTATCTGCTCGTCTTAAAATTGCCGATAGTGCGGGTCAGCCCGTCAAAAAAGCCTGGGTAACTCTAGCGGCTGTTGATGTGGGTATTCTGTCTATTACGCGCTTTGAGGCACCAAAACCTTTCGAGTTCTTCTTTGATCAGCGTCGCTATCAGGTCGGACATTATGATATGTACGGTGATCTAATCGAACTCAACGATGAGCAAAAAGCCGGTATCGCCTTTGGTGGGGATGGCGGCTTAACCCGCGGTGGGGATTTGGCGCGCTCTGAGGTGCAAATTGTCTCCCTCTATTCTGGACGGGTCGAGGTGGTTAACGGTGAAGCTGTCATCCCTTTAGATCTGCCAGACTTTAATGGCCGCTTACGTCTTATGGCCGTTGCCTTTGACGATAATCGTTTTGGCCATATGTCTGAGGATATTACTGTTGCGGCACCTATGGTGACTCAGCTATCACTACCGCGCTTTATTGCCTCTGGAGATCACTCCATGGTGGCGCTGGATGTGACCAATTTAAGCGGAGCGACCCAAGAGATCACCATCGCCTTCTCCGCAACAGGGCCGGTGCAGTTGCATGGCAAGGCTTTAACACAAACCTTAAGCCTAAAAGATAAAGAAAAGCGCACGTTTAGTTACCCGTTCAGCGTTGGCAGTGCTCTGGCGAATAAAGGCGTTTTATCGAACAAGGACGATGCCTCGTCTGTTAAGGGTGGCCGTATTGAGTTTAATGCCAAGGTAACCGGTATCGCAGACTACCCGATTGATCGTCGTTGGGGGTTGGTTAGCCGTCAACCTTATCCGGTTAGCACCCATGCCCAAAGTGAAGCGTTAGCACCGGGGGAGACCATAACCCTGAACCCCGCTTTACTAGAGAGCGTGCAGCCGGAAAGCCTAAAGATCGCCGCAGGAATCAGCAATACCGTCCCCTTGGATGTCCATCGCCATCTAAACAACCTTTTGCATTATCCCTACGGTTGTCTAGAGCAGACGATTAGCAGCACTTACCCATGGCTGTATGCCCTTGATACTGGGACGAGCAGTGAGACCTTCTCCCCCGCTTATCGTCAAACAGCCCTATCTGCTGGTATTGAACGGATCGCTAAGAAGCAAAAAAGCAATGGTGGTTTTGGCATGTGGTCGGCCACGGATGAGTACGAGCAGCATTGGCTAACTGCCTACGCTGGTCATTTTATGAGCGACGCGATGGACGCAGGGGTTTCGGTTGATGCCGGAATGCTAGAGCGTACCTTAAAACGGCTGCAGGATTACACCCGTGGACGGGGTAATCTACGTGAACGTTGGTCACCGGAGCCTGATCAATATCGTTTTGCCTACCAGGCTTATGCTCATTATGTTTTAGCACGCCATAATCGAGCTACCTTGGCTGATATTCGACAGTTGGCGCAAAGCGTTGGCGATACGCCTTCGTTAAGTCTGGTTCATCTGGCTATGGCGGCTAAGTTACAAGGGGATAAGGGCTTAGCAAATCAGTTGCTGGCGCAGGCTAAGAAAGAGGAAAGCTGGCGCTATATTGGTAACTATGGTTCAGATATTCGGGATAAAGCTCAGCAAGCGCGTTTACTGGCCGAGCAAAACCTAGACGGCGGATACGTTCAAACCTTGACTCGTTCAGTGAGTACTGAGCTAAAAAAACGTCGCTATTTGAGCACTCAGGAGCAGGTCTCTGTCTTTCAATTATCAAACGCCCTAAACAACAAAACCGGCAAACTATGGCAGGCTGATCTGCGCTTAGGTGATGAAATTCGCACAGTTCGCCACGATGGCGCATTCTACTTAACCCGTACAGGGGATGATTTGTTGAAAGGTGCCTCTATTACCAACCACAGTGACGGGGTGCTTTATACTGATTTCTCTGTGCAGAGTTCACCTAAAACGGCTCCGCCGGCATCAAGCCAAGGTGGCGTGACTGTCAGCCGCCGGTTTATGGATGTTCAAGGCCAGCCGTTACCTGTCCGTAATGGAAAAATTGAACTGCAAACCGGCGACCGCGTTTTAGTGAGCCTAGTGGTTCAAAGTGATCAATTCCGCTCTGATCTTTTACTGGTGGATCTGCTACCGGCAGGCCTTGAGTTAGAAAATCAAAACCTGGGGGATTCTCTAAAACTGAATGAGATCAACGTAGATGGTCGTTCATTAGAGGCATGGGTAAAAGATGCCGATATTCAGCATCAGGAATACCGTGATGATCGTTTTGTTACGGCGTTAACCAGCGGCAAAGATGGTCGTTGGGGTGATGATGAAACAACCCAGATTTTCTATTTAGCACGGGCGGTTACTCCGGGCCGTTATCAGATTCCAAATACACTGGTTGAAGATATGTATAACCCCGAAGTGAGAGCTATTAGTGATAGCCCCGGCTTGCTTGTGGTTTCTCAGCCCGATGATCAATAGAAAAAGTATGAGTAGCAAGATAGAGCGATGAACCCGCGCCGAACGATCATGATGGCGATTGTTAGCACTGCCTTTGCCGTGCTGGCTTTGATGTTGATATTGACATTACTGGACAGACGCTACCCTTTGCCTTTGCCGAAAGCAGGGCAACAGGGGTTTGCTCAGACAGTGGTTGATCGTCACCAGCGCCCCCTGCGTATCTTTGCTGATCATCAGGGGTTATGGCGCTATCAGGTCGGGCTTGATCAGGTTTCACCGGATTACTTTAAGGCGGTACTTGCCTACGAAGACCGTTGGTTTTATTACCATCCAGGTATCAATCCCTTTGCTATTATCCGTGCTGCTTGGCAAAACTGGCGCTGTGGCTGCATCGTCTCTGGTGGCTCGACGATTACGATGCAGGTTGCTCGTCGGCTAGATCATCATGAGCGTACGCTTTTGGGTAAGCTGCATCAGCTGTTGCGAGCGTTACAGCTAGAGTGGCATTTAACGAAGGATGAAATCCTGACCCTCTACCTGAACTACGTCCCTATGGGCGGGGTTATTGAAGGGGTCGAAGCCGCCAGCCGCCTGTATCTTGATCGTTCTGCATCGGAATTATCCCTCGCTCAAAGTGCTCTATTAGCGGTATTGCCGCAGGCTCCCTCTCGGCTAAGACCTGATCGCTATCCTTATAGAGCCAAGCAAGCGCGAGATAAAGTGCTAAAAAGAATGTTTGATTTTGGCGCAATAGATCAAGAGCGTTATCAGAGAGCAAAGCTTGAAGCGGTGGTGGCATGGCAGCCTGATATTCCTCTGTTAGCACCCTTGCTTGCTCGGGAGCTACATCAACGGCACCCTCAGCAAGCGGTTATTCACACCACCTTGGATGCCGATATTCAGAGCGAACTGCAAACACTCTTACAGGAAGAGATACAGGTTTATCCCACAGGACAGTCCGCGGCCATTTTAGTGGCCGACAATCAGAATCAAGAGGTTATCGCCTATGTTGGCTCCGCAGACTTCTTAAATCAGCAGCGTTTTGGCTCGGTCGATATGGTGCAGGCTATCCGCTCGCCGGGCTCAACGTTAAAGCCATTTATCTATGGCTTGGCCTTGGAAGAAGGCTTGATCCATAGCGCCAGTCTATTAAGAGACACCCCCCGTTATCAAAAAGAGTATCAGCCCCAGAACTTTGCCCGTGCCTTTTCTGGTGCCGTTGACACCCATACGGCATTGCGACAGTCCCTTAATCTGCCTGTCGTGCAAGTGTTGGAGGCGTTGACGCCTGAGCATTTTGCTGCCGCTTTAACCAATGTTCGAACGCCCTATCGTATGCCTATGGGGAGCCGGCCCAATCTAGCCATGGCATTAGGCGGTGGCGGCTTTAACCTTTGGGATCTGGTGACGCTTTACGGCAGTTTAGCCAATAAAGGGCAGGTGGCGCCTCTTCATGTTCTTAATAATAAAAAAATAGCTCAAGAGCAACGCTCTAGTCGCTGGCTAATGTCGGAGGAAACCGCTTGGGTCGTCGCGCGAATGCTGCGTAATCCACGACCCGATAATAGCCATAATCCAGCAATACGGGAGCAGGCACCGGGGGTTGCGTGGAAAACCGGCACCAGCTACGGCTTTCGTGATGCATGGGCGATAGGCGTAACACCTAAGTTGACGATTGGTGTTTGGGTGGGGCGTCCTGATGGTACGCCTTCTCCGGGGTATTTTGGTGCTATTACGGCTCTGCCGATTCTGTTTCGAATTCAGGATTATCTGGATGCTTATCCTCGCTGGCCCGAGATGCCTGACCGAGTACAGCAAAGAAGTATCTGCTGGCCTTTAGGGCAACTGGCTGAAGAGACAACGCCAGCCCATTGTCATGTGGCTCATCAAGCATGGATTATTCGTCAGCAAGTACCGCCGACGTTAAGGGACATCACCAGCGATGGCCTGCAACCTAGCCTTTTAACGGTACGGGTGAATAGCAAAGGTGAGCGAGTAAGTTACGGCTGTGTCCCTGATACTCGCCAAGGAGCAACAGCATCGTTAAGAGACGCAATGCCATTAAAACTCGCACTTTGGCCCCAAGCCGTAGAACCCTGGATCGCAAAGCGCTGGCGCTTTAGCGAACAGTTACCACCGTTGGCCGATGCTTGTCAGCAGAGCGAAGGGCTGGCAGCCCCTTTACATATTGTTGGACTAAAAAGTGGTGAGCGCTTATTGCAGCCCCTACCATCGACTCAAATAGAGCTTGAGGTTTTCGCCACTGGCGGGCAAGGTCAGCGGGATTGGTTTCTCAACGGGCGTTATCAGGGCAGTAGTGAGCAAAATACTCCCATTAGGCTACGCTTTGATCAAGTTGGCAGCTATGAATTGGTGGTGTTGGATGCTCAAGATCGATTAGATCGCGTTAATATTGCGCTTGAACCAGCCTCTAAACGTTAAAGAAATAACTTGCTTAAGAGGTGCATTTGGAGAGCGGCTATTGAACTTGTAAAAAAATACCCCCACCTCATCAATACTCTGATTTATAATGTCGAGCACTCTAAGTAGATAACCCAATCACGGGCTATTTGAGTAACTTAGAGCAGATTTATCTGCTTATTTAAGGATTTACTTTGGAATTGATGTTGAATACCCCGCTGCTTGTTTTGGCGTTAGCATTTATTTTGCTTCCTGCACTGTATGCGTTTTCATCTGAACTGATATCACCAGCGGCTCGCTATCTTGATGCAGGCTTTAGTCAACGTCTTTCGGCTCTTTCTGTACAGCAAGGTTTGTCGGTTATTGGGCTTATTATTTTAGGGGCTGGGTTCTTTCTTACGACGTTAGAAACATTGTCGCCCATTATTTTTTGGGGATTAATTATTGCCATTGGCGTTTTACAGATGCCGTTGTTTTGGCTGAGAAATGTTGATCTGCGCCAAGCCGTAAGAGGGATTAACTGGCCGGGTGCGAAGAAGCGTAATGCCCAGTTACAGACGCTATTGTTGATTCAAATTATTTTGACACTGATGGCTTTTGCTGTGGGCGTAGAATGGACGGGCAGCGCACAAGCGGCATAATATCCGCCCGATTTTATACGACCTTAGAAATATCACCCTGATCAATTTGAGGAATGTGTTGTGAGTCCAGAGCGCTTTATCAAGATAAAAGAGGTCTTGAACCGCCGCCAGCCAGACCTAACGGTAATCACTGATAATGTTCACAAACCCCGTAACCTGTCGGCTATTGTGCGCACTTGCGATGCGGTAGGCGTGCCTTACGTGCATTCCGCTGATCCTGATGGTGGTTATGGCACCTATCATGGCACCGCGAAAGGCAGTCACAGCTGGGTTAAAGTGCATCTTTATGAGGGGGTTGAATCGCCCATCAAGACACTACAGGCAGAAGGTTTTAAAGTTTACGCGGCAACTTTTACCGATCGGGCCGTGGATTACCGTGAGCTGGACTACACCCAACCCTGCGCTATCTTGATGGGAGCGGAGAAATTCGGTGTGAGCGATACAGCGGCAGAATTGGCGGATGAACATATTATGATTCCCATGATGGGCATGGTGGAGTCCTTCAATGTCTCCGTCGCAGCGGCTATTATTTTGTCCGAAGCCCAGCGGCAGCGAGTAGATGCAGGGCTTTATAATGAATCCCGCATGGATGCTGACGAGTACCAGGCCACACTATTTGAATGGGCGCAGCCTAAAATCGCCCAGTATTGCAAAGAACGTCATCTAGAATACCCACCCTTAACCGAAGAGGGTGATATTGAAAACCCCTCTGAATGGTATCAATCGGTGCGGGTTATTCGGGATCAGGTACGGGAAAAGCGACAAGCCGTAAAAGCCGTTATCTCTGAAGCGGAAGCTCGGTATGAGCCTATAGATTAAGATCTTAAAAGAGAGCGCCATTAAGAACGGCGTATAACCTCGGATATAACCCTCAACGGTTGATTATTCAATCTTGGGGGGGAGCTTCCAGTTGAATTGACTTTCAATATAAGCCTCCGTCCCAACGATCTACTCTCAAGGTTTATAGGCTAGGGCATGGGGCATCTTCGACACAGGTTGATAAGCCCCCCAAACAATCCCGCTTTAGCTACGGCTTTGCTGTTTTTTTGGGTAAAGCCAAAAAGCAAACCAGCGAGTAAAGCGTGGCATTAATATATAAGACATTAAAGGCATTAAAAAACCAGTGATAATCATTGTTCTTAACAAGAGGGGGACTGGCTGCAATAAATCACCAAAAACTAAAAAAATTATCGATACCGCAGGATAAAGTGCTAACCAACTAACTAAGGTCATTTTATATTTAGGCGGTGGTTTAACAGGGTTTTGTCCTGGCAAGGTAAACCAAGTCACCATCCCTGAAAGCACTTCAGTTTTAGCTGGCTCTATTAAAAGCTCTTCAAAGTTATCCAAATATGCCAAACGTTCTGCTGAATTTTGCCACTTTTCTAGATCAGCTGGGGTTCTAAACTTAAAAACAATACGGTATTCAGGATCATCCGTTGATGCAGGACGAAACATATTACTACCTAGATGACCCTGGAATTTAGTTGCTGCCTCAGACATAGCTGTACTTAATTTTTCAAACTCGACTTCACAACCCGACTTAACTCGTCTAGAAACAACAACAGTTACAACATTGTCAGGGGTTTCATTGGTTGAATATACATGTCCCATAGTTTTTCTCTTTAGATAATATTTACTGTCGCTAGGCTTGCGAAAGGCCAGCGACCATTAAACTTTGGTTACGTGTCATAGTTGCTACCGCTTGGTTTAAACCTAAAGCAGTTTCAGCATCTGTGACTGACCGATTAGTAATTTCTTCTAGTTTAATTACCTTTTCATCAATCGCAGCAGTGGCTAAGTTTTGTTGTGTATTGCAGTCTTCTAAGCTAGAGATTTTATGCATCAGCGTAGCGACAAACTCTAAAATATTATTAAATGATGAACTTGCTTTTTCTATCTGCTCAACACTTTTTGCTGATAACGCCTTCTCATCACTCATCGTTTCCAAAATTGAATTAGTTGCCTCTTGTAGCTCACCAATCATTGTTTGAATATTAACTGCTGACTTTTGTGTTTCGCCTGCCAGTGCTCTTACTTCATCTGCAACCACAGCAAAACCTCGACCCGCTTCACCAGCACGAGCTGCTTCTATCGCTGCATTTAAAGCTAAAAGGTTAGTTTGCTCAGCTACATTTTGAATAACTGCAATAATTTCACCAATTTTATTACTGCTGACTGCTAGCTGATCGAAGTAACCTTGGCTTTGTTGTATTTTTTCTGCCAACTTATAATTACTTTCTATCGCAGTTTTTAAGGTATTTTTACCAAGCTCAACCTGCTCTAGAGTTGCTGTAGAAGCATCTGCACTTTCCTTATATTGAACATTCATTTCTAAAATGTTTTCTTTCAAGTTGCTGCTAGCTAATGAAAGGTCTCCCAAAGTATCTTTTTGATTTTTTATATCTTTAAATATACGTGTCATGCCATTCATAGTATTTTCAGCACGTGTAAGGATTTGATCCGAGGTGTTTTGAAACCTATGCATTAATGCTTTAGTTTGCTCTTGCTGCATAGACAAAACCAATGTTAGTTGGCCAATATCATCAACCGTATTGGTATAAATTAACTGTTTAATAGGGTGATAAACTATTTTACGACTTTCTTCTATCAGTGTACTGAGTGGGTTTAGAATAATTTTCTGTAATATAAATAAAAGCAATGCACTAGAAGAAAAAATACCAATGGTTAACAGTGGCTTAGTATTAAAAATATTACTAGCTATTAGTGGTAATAAAGAAATCAGAGACACTAAATAAAGCTTTTGCCAAGTTTTATTCAAAGGGTTTTTAAGTCGCCAAGGCATCTTCCCTGCTTTTCTTAACGTATAAATATCACTGGCTCGTTGCGTTACACTGGCACTAGCCTCTTGCATAATACAGTGTAGCTCAATAACCTTACCTGCCTCAGTAACAGGTACAACATAACAACTCACCCAAAAAGCTGCTCCTCTTGCCTCTAACTGCAAAATACCTAGCCAAGGTCTACCTTTACTAACCACGTACCAAAGGTCTTTATAAGGGCCTTCAGGCATTTGTGCATGTTTAAGCTTTTGAAAGTTAAGTGACTGAAATTCATTTTTTGTTAGCCCAAACTTTTCCCGAGTTTTACTGCAAGTGTACCTAATGACACCTTCAGGGTTCATTAATAGTATATGGCTAGTATTTTTTTTATTATCCATAGCTCTATCTGTTACCTTAAAATAAAAAAACAAAAAACGGGTTAATTAATAGCCATATTTTGTAAGATTTTATTTTATTTACCTAACTTTTTAGCTGAAGAACCACCCATGCCAAAGTGTTGCTTAGGCATTTCAGTAACAATAACCCTAACCACTTCTCTGGGTGCGTCTAGTGTTTTCACCATAGCTTCAGTAATTTCAGAAATAAGTGCTTCTTTAACTTCATCACTACGACCTTCTAAAATATACAACTGTGCAATAGGCATACTTACCTCCTAATAAATAATTAACAGATCAAAAATAGGGCTAAAATGGACTCGCTTTTAGCCCTATTTAAAATTAAAAAACTTTGGTTAAAGAAGCACGAATTACCCTACCGTCACCAGCAAAATTCTCATAGCTATACTCTTTGTAGCCTGCAATATCAGCACCTAACATAAGGCTTGGCCAAAACTTCCCTAATGATAAACCCAGAGCATTACGCTCTTCCTTATTAGAACCAGACATTTCTCTAGTAATGTAACCAATAACACCCACATCTAATGTGCCATAGCTTTTACCTAAGCCCCATTCAAAAGTAAGATTATCTTCCACTGTTACCCCACCATTTTTATCACCATTAATTTCATAACGGCCTAAACCACTTAAAGTAATGTCACCTACTTGGTTTAACTTATAAGTACCACCAAAGGTCAGCATAATACCATCATGACCTTGGCCCACCTTGTCTTTGTCACCCGTTTCAGCCCAGTAGCCCATGCCACCCACGGCATCCCACTGCTTACCATGCCAGCCAATAACACCACCCAAATACAAATCACCTAAACCAGATTCACTTTTAACCGTTACTCCACCTGCTTTAACTTTTTCATTAACCATAGGTAAAATGGCTTCAAGAGTTAAATCACCACCTAAAAACTCTTGCGGTGTTACCCAAATAAGTCTATGTGCTAAAGCATTAACGGTTACATTTGCATTATCATCCACATCATAATTAACGTAATAACCCTTATAGTAAACACCAGGCGGAGGTACAGAACTAGCTTTTACGCCCTCTATACCGGGTACATAATGACCAGCAAAAACTGGAAGTGATAAACAGGATGAAGCAACAGCTAATGCTGCGAGTTGTTTTATTTTCATTTTATAAACTACCTTTTTATTTTTATTAGTGCTATTTCTTATAGTATTAGAACATCCCTGTTCTTTTGTTTGTTAGTAGTAACTAGTTAAATAAATTTTGCAGTAATACTGCCTAAGTCTTGGTAGCGGATATTAATAGAATCACCTCGGTTAACCGTAACAGCGGCTGTAATACCACCCGTCATAATGAACGTGCCTGCTGGAATCTCTTCGCCACGCTCACCCATCATGTTAGCCAGCATGGCAACCGAAGCTGCTGGGTGGCCTAATACCGCAGCACCGGCACCAGTAGCGACAATTTCGCCATTAATTTCCATGACAACACCTAGATTCTTAATATCTACATCTTCTAAGAGTGCCATACGGCCACCGGTAATAAAACGGCTGGAACTGGAGTTGTCAGCAATCACGCTTTTTAAGTCGAACTTAAAATCTTTGTAGCGTGAATCAATTACTTCTACGGCTGGAATAATAAAATCAGTGGCTCTTAACACATCACCAATATGGATGCCTGGACCTTTAAGCGGGGCTTTGGTTACAAAGGCAATTTCTGCTTCAATTTTTGGATGAATCAACTCATCCATTTTGATTTCACCGCCTTCTGGTACGCTAAAGTAGTCGGCTAGGTAACCATAACAAGGTTGTTCAACACCCATTTGTGCCATTTTTGCCCAAGAGGTTAAGCCCATTTTCATACCAACAACTTTATGACCACGTGCCACTTTGCGACGACGCACTTCCCACTGCACATCAAAAGCATCACGATAGGTCATGTCGGGATATTTATCGGTAACCTTGGTAATTTCTTGTTGCTTAAGCTCTGCATCTTCACAGTAGGTCGCTAGCTCATCAATTTGAGCTTTAGTCAGTTTATTTGTATTTTCCATTAGATTAACCCTTGTTCTTTTGCCATGGTTAAAGCTAGGTCTTCAATCATGTCTTCTTGTCCACCCACGGTACCACGACGACCCAGTTCTACGAGTAGGTCACGGGCAGAGATACCGTAGTTTTCTTCGGCACGCTTAGCAAAAAGTAGGAAAGAAGAATAAACACCGGCATAACCTAGTGTTAGTGAGTTGCGGTCAACACGAACCGGATGATCCATCAGAGGAACAACTAGGTCTTCTGCAACGTCCATAATTTTGAATAGATCAATACCCGTTGTTACATCCATGCGATCTAGCACAGCACAAAAAACTTCTAGCGGTGTATTACCCGCACCGGCACCTAAACCCGCAACCGAACCATCAATGCGAGTAGCACCAGCTTCTATGGCGGCTAGCGAGTTAGCAATGCCCATACCTAGGTTGTGGTGTCCATGAAAACCTACTTCGATATTGTTAGGCAGTTCGTTACGCAGCAGCCCTATGCGAGCAGTCACATCATCCGGCAGCATATAACCCGCTGAGTCAGTGGCATAAATGCAGTTAGCACCGTAGCTGATCATCAACCTAGCTTGCTCCAGAATTTTTTCTGGGCGGATCATGTGCGCCATCATTAAAAAGCCCACAGTATCCATGCCCATTTTTGCGGCTTGGGTAATATGCTGTTGGCTCACATCAGCTTCGGTACAGTGGGTTGCCACGCGAATACTGGTGACACCACAGTCTTTAGCCATGTTTAAATGATCAACCGTTCCAATACCCGGTAACAATAAGGCTGAAATTTTAGCCTGCTTCATTTGGGGAACAACGGCTTTTAGATACTCTTCATCGCTGTGTGCAGGGAAGCCGTAGTTAACTGAAGCACCGCCTAGGCCATCACCGTGAGTTACTTCAATCATTGGCATACCCGCTTGGTCTAAGCCTGTGGCTATGCTCACCATTTCTTCGAGTGAAATTTGGTGGCGCTTAGCGTGCATACCATCGCGTAGGCTCATGTCGTGGAGGGTGACTTTTTTACCTTGTAAGTTCATTGGGTTTCTCCTAGCCGCGAGCGGGTAATGTGATGGACTGATTCGCTGCTTCTTCAGCAAACATTTCTGCGGTACGCAGGGCAGCAGCGGTCATTATGTCTAAGTTGCCTGCATACTTGGGTAGGAAGTCGCCTAGGCCTTCAACCTGCATAAAGCAAGACACACGGTTACCATCAAACACTGGGCCATTTACCAAGGTGTAACCTGGCACATAGCGCTGCACTTCTTTAACCATGGCATGAATGGATTCAGTAATAGCAGCTTGGTCGGGTGCGGTTTCGGTTAAGCAATGTACGGTATCGCGCATCATTAAGGGTGGCTCGGCAGGATTAATAACAATGATTGCCTTGCCTTTTTTAGCACCACCCACTTGCTCAACACCGCTAGCGGTGGTACGAGTAAATTCATCAATATTAACGCGCGTACCAGGGCCAACTGAGCGAGAAGAAACAGTGGCAACAATTTCGCCGTATTCAACCGGCTGCACACGAGAGATAGCTGCGACCATAGGAATAGTAGCTTGCCCACCACAAGTCACCATATTCACGTTCATGGCTAGGTTTTTGGTTTGTTCAACTAGGTTGACGGGCGGTACACAAAAAGGACCAATCGCCGCGGGCGTTAGGTCAATCATAATCACGCCTAGTTCATTCAGCTTACGGCTGTTTTCAGCATGAACGTAGGCTGATGTGGCATCAAAGGCAATGCGGATATCATCTTTAATAATATGTTCTAACACACCATCCACACCAGTTGCACAGGTTTTTATACCCATGGCTTCGGCACGTTTTAAACCTTCTGAGGAGGGATCAATTCCCACCATCCAAACGGGTTCTACCCACTCAGAGCGTTGTATTTTCATCAACAGGTCTGTACCGATATTACCTGGACCAATAATGATGGCTTTTAGTTTTTTACTCATATTAATGCCTGATTTTATTAGGTGAAGTGAGGCTTAAAAAATGGTGCTTAAACAAAACGTACCGAAGCGTTACCCATACCGCCAATACTTAGGCTCATGTGGTCACCGGCTTTGACTGGTACTAAGGGTACGAGTGAACCCGAAAGAATCACTTCACCCGCTTTCAGTGGAATTCCAAAGTGGCCTAAGGTATTAGCCAACCAAGCAACACAGTTGACTGGACTGCCTAACGCCGCTGCGCCTGCACCCGTACTAATCACTGATCCATTTTTTTCGACCACCATACCGCAAGTCGCTAGGTCGACTTTTGTTGGGCTAACGGCTTGATCGCCTAAAATAAATAAACCACAGGAAGCATTATCAGCTACCGTGTCTTGGATTTTTATTTTCCAATCTTCAATGCGTGAATCCACCACTTCAAAGCAAGGCATTACACAGTCAGTGGCCGCTAACACATCGGCATTAGTAACACCGGGACCCATTAGGTCTTTTTTAAGAATAAAAGCAATTTCACCCTCAGCACGGGGCTGCATCAGCATTTGGCTGATCGGCATTTCTTCCCCCTGGTTAAAGGCCATTGTATTGGTTAAATAACCAAAATCGGGCTGGTGAACATTGAGCATGTCTTGCACAGCTTTGGAAGTAACGCCGATTTTTTTACCAATAATGTGTTCACCTGCGGCTAGGCGACGCTCTAGCATGCGCAGTGAAATTTGGTAGGCATCTTCAATGCTCATAGTCGGATGGCGTTCGGTTAAAGGGCCAATCGCTTTGCCTTCAACCATGGCTTGGTACAGCTCGTCACCACAGCTTTGTATCAGTTCTTTGTTCATTAATGGCTCGCCTATAGCTGGGTTATAATTTAATTAGAATTTTGTGTTTAGAATTTCGTGTTTAAAGTTTAATGCAGATATTTTTCATTTCGGTATAAAACTCCATACCGTGCACACCACCTTCACGACCAATACCTGATTGCTTAGCACCACCAAACGAGGTGCGTAAATCACGAAGGAACCAAGCGTTAACCCAAACAATGCCAGCTTCCATTTGTTCAGCAACACGAACTGCACGAGCAGAGTTTTCTGTCCAAATCGCTGCAGCTAAACCGTAGTCGGTATCGTTAGCGAGTGCGATGACTTCATCTTCACTATCAAAAGGGCGGATATGGCAGCAAGGTCCAAAGATTTCTTCACGCATAACACGGGCATCATCGGCTAAACCTGTCCAAATGGTAGGCTCTATCCAAGCACCATCATTAAGCGCTGCACCCATATCAGGAATACCACCACCAATTTCTACCTTAGCGCCTTCTTCAACCGCTAAGTCATAGTAATATTTAACTTTTGATCGGTGTTCTTGGCTTACCAAGGGGCCAAAATTGGCTTGTTCATCTTCAGGTCGACCCAGCTTTAACTTAGCTACTTCTTCTTTCATGCGGGCTAAAAATTGATCAAAAATTGGGCGTTCAACATAAACACGCTCAGTACCTAGACAAACTTGCCCACAGTTAACAAAGGCAGAACGCATGGTGCCTTCTACTGCTTTTTCAATATCACAGTCGGCAAAGACGATACTGGGATTTTTACCACCACACTCTAGTGATATATTTCGTAAACCCACTGCCGCCGCTTTCATAATGGCTTCGCCCGTACGGGTTTCACCCGTAAAAGTAATGGCGTCTACATCCGGGTGAGTGGTTAAAAATTCACCGGCTGAATCAGGGCCAAACCCGTGAACAACGTTAAATACTCCCGGTGGAACACCGCACTCATTCATCACTTCACCCAAAAGGGTGGTGGTCATAGGGGTTTCTTCAGAAGGTTTAACAACCACGGTGTTACCGCAAGCCAAGGCAGGGCCCACTTTCCAAGTCATGAGTAATAGGGGTAGATTCCAAGGAGCAACAACAGCAATAACGCCCTTGGGTGTGCGGTGGCCAAAGTTCATTGCGCCTTTACCGTCTGGGGTATCCATGCGGAAACCTTCGGTGGGTAAGTTAGCAGAGGTTTCAGTAAAGGCTTTAAAGTTGGCTGCACCACGTGGAATGTCTATATGTGCTGCAATCGAGCGAGGTTTACCTGTATCAAGGCACTCAGCTTCTAGGAATTCTTCAAATCGCTCATTAATGCGATCGGCTACTTTATTAAGCAGTTTAGTTCGTTCAACCTGGGTGAGTTTACCCCAAGGGCCTTTAAGTGCTGCTTTGGCTGCTTTTACTGCTGCATCAACTTCTTCACGGCCTGCTTCATATGTTTTACCGAGCAGACTGTTGTCGACCGGACTACGGTTTTCAAAGGTTTTACCACTGGCCGATGCAACGTATTGACCATTGATAAAGTGCTTAAATTCTTTCATAAATTTTTCTCTTACTAAACTTATCCAGTCATTAAATAATAGGGTATCAACCACTAGGGTTGATACCACGGGTTTTACTAGGTTAAAGCCGTTAAAAAACGCTCATTCAATTCACGGGTGTGATAGAAAATTGCTTTACCTAACTCTTCGACTTTCCATGTAATGGTTTTGTGATCTGGGTAGAAGTAGCTACCACCACAGAAAACTTCACTACGATTACCTGAAGGGTCAAAGAAGTAAATTGTTTGTCCATGAGTTAAACCATGACGGGTAGGCCCAATATCTAAAGAAGTGTTGGTCATGGTAATTAAATCCGCAGCACGCAATACATCTTCCCAAGTATCTAGATAGAAAGAAGCATGGTGGAACTTGTTCTTTTCTTCATGCTTGATAAAGGCTATATCGTGCTCTTTCATAGAAGCCGTTAAGAATAAAGCAGCTTTATTACCTTCAGGGTCTAGTACTTGTTCAGCTAAGCCAAAACCCAGAGTTTCAAATAACTTTAAGTTGCCTTCTAAATCATCACCGTAAAGTAGGCAGTGATCAAAACGTGTTGCTTTCATACCTTTTAAACCGCGTGGCCAGGCTTCTGGGTTAACATCACTGATCCCCCATTTGCCGGTTTGCTCTTTAGTGGCATAAAGTTCAAACGTATGACCAGTCGGTGCAACAAACTGCATACGACGCCCACAGTCTGGTAGATCGCCAGCAGGGATTTCTTTTACTTCAATACCCAATTCACGCACATCAGCTGCAAGGGTATCTAAAGTGGCTTCATCAACACATTTAAAGCCCATAAAATCCATACCTGGCTCATCTGCTTCACGAAGAATCACTGAATATTTATCGACCTCTGTCCAGCCTTTTAGAAAAACACGGCCTTGATTATCACGACCGGTTTCAATTAGACCGAGTAGCTCAACGTAGTGTTTAACCGCTTCATCCATATCTAATACACGGATCTGTACGTGGCCTGGGCGCATTACACCTTTTATCATTTTGACTTCCTCTTTTTGTTTTTATATTACTTGTTGTATTTACTACTTTTTTAATGGGAAGTGATCCGACTCAAGCTCTAGATCACTTAAAGGTGTTAGCCGACAAGCTAAAGCAAATCCCAAGGCTGCTTCTTCTTCACTAATATGGGCTTTACTCATTCGCTTAGTCTGGTAATCACCTTGCAGAACTTTGACTTTGCAAAGTCCACAACCTCCTCCTCGACAACCCACATCAATGGCACGTTGATTTAGTTTTTCCATAGCCATCAATAGGGGTTCACCTTTAGGTACCTTGAACACCTGTTGACGGTTAGTAACAGATATTTGGCAAGCATTTTCTATGGCCATAATTAACCCTTCAGCTAGTTAAATACGCTTAAGCCTATTAAATACGTTTAAAAAGAGCCGATCTTGAATCAGCCGTTGCACCATCTGCCGCAGTTAAAAATTTCTCCATATGGATATCTGCTTCAAATACCCGCCCCTGCATTAACATAGTGATGGCTGAATCAATCATAGGTGGTGGACCACACAAATAAGCTTTATGGCCAGACAAGCGGCCTTTAAAATGATCATTCGCTGCTTCATGTACAAAACCACAAAAACCTTGCCAATCATCAGTTTCTAAGGGTTCATTCAAGGCTGGAATGTAATGAAAATTACTGTACTTTTCAGCCAAAGCATCTAATTCAGATTTTTTGTACAGCTCAGCTAAATTTCTTGCACCTTGAAAGAGGTAAATCTGTCGCTTATCACCTGTTTCAAGTAAGTCACTAATCATTGATAGCGGGCTTGATAAGCCAGAGCCCCCAGCAATAAAGATGACATCCTTGTCATCAGTCTTACGAACAAAAAACTGTCCATAAGGGCCTGAAACTTTTAATTCATCACCCAGTTGCATGGTTTGATGAATCCAACTGGTACCTTTACCTTCAGGAACAAGCCTTACATGCAAATCAACATAGCTTGAATCTGTCGGTGAGTTAGCGATTGAAAAGGCTCGACTTCCTTCAACACTAGGTAAGTTAAGGTTCACATACTGACCCGCCTGAAACTGCATAGGCCGATCTAGTGCGAGTCGAATACCTTTAATAGTGGGCGATAGCTCTTCTATAGAAACTACCTTTGCTTGGTAATCTTCTATTTGATAACCAGCAAAATCTGGATCAACATCTATATCAGCTTCAATAACCAAGTCAGACTCAGGTAAGGCACAACAAGCTAAAACAACACCTTCCTCACGCTCCATATCCATTAGTGCAAAAGGTGATGCAGCTCCAACATCAACATCGCCTTCTAGCACCTGTACTTTGCAAGTACCGCAGGTTCCATGCCCGCAAGCAAAGGGAAGCCAAACTCCCTGTCTTAATGCTGCATCTAATAGGGTTTGTCCTTCTTCTACTTCAACCACATCGCCTGTTGGTTCCACTGTTACCTGGTAGGACATAATCTTCTCCTCAAACTCCTGCGTTCTTATAACCCTTGAGCTCAGGGGTTTGAAACCTAAGTAATGACTTATGACCAATACCCTGATCTTCTAGGCTTTTATCTAACTGTGGTTTAAAAGGTTCGTTATCTAATAGCCAAGTGGCTGTTTCCCAATTAATTTTGCTGTATTCAGGGTGCACAGCAAAACCCTCAGACATTACCTTGTCTCTTAGGTCTGAAAAAGTGGTGGTTGGTGGTAGTGGGTAGGCAAAAGCAGCACAAAACATTAGGTGATGATCCCAACCCACATAAACAATTTGATTGCCATGAAAGTTTTCAAAACGATCTTTTGCTTCAAATTTATAATCAGGTGTTATAGCGACGACTGACATGGTATTCATTCCCGTTTTAGGGAGCTGCTAGGCTAAAATTCCCTAACAGCTCTATTTTTTTATTATTCAGGTTGTAATAATTAATTAAGCAACGCCTTTGCTTTTCCATTCATTCCAGCGTTTCTCATCAGGTGAACCTTTGAAGTCCATATTGTCTTCACCTAGATTCATCTTGTAGTACTCACGCAAAACAGTTTCTACATCGGCACCACCACAGTTGCCCTGATAAATTTGGTGAACTGGCAGCCAGGACTGCACATATTTTTCAGGTTCTTCATCAAAAATATGTTTACAGCCATCTGAACAGAAATGGTATTTCTCACCTTCAAAATCACTCGAACGGTAAGCAATTTGAGTAGGATCATCCATCTCGGTAAAGCCCATAGGTATCTGGCAGGTAGTGCAAAGTTGAGGTAAGCCATTAGTGTAAAAACGCTCACCTCTATCTTCCATTTCCTTCGCTAGCTCCCAACGTGGGCGATAGTATTTATCAAAGGTGTCTGGGTACTTTTCACTTAACCAGTCCATTTCTTCTGCACTAGGAATTGAAGTATGGAAGCCTGCAGCATGGCCATGGGTGTAGAAAATCCACCAAGCCTGATGAGAAATGTGTTCTTTTTCTTTAGCAGTGGTTTCAACAAACTTGGGCATACGAATACCGTAACGGGCTAAATCTTTGAACAATGCACCACCTGCATCTTCAAAATAAACTTCCCAAGCTTCTTTCCAAGACATCACCTTATTAGGCAACATGTAATCCATCATCATGGCGACAATGGCTAGTAAACGCGTACCACGCCAAAACCACTTATCAATCCACTTTTGTACAATGGGAACGTTGTCTTCATGCTGTTCTAGTAGGAATTTAATAATTTCTAAACCCAAGGTCATATGACGCGCTTCATCTGACTGAGCAGAGAAACCAAAAGTACAAGTTGCCATATCACCATTGTGTGCAGCACCTGACATAAAGGGTACAAACAAGAGATTGGTTAAAACGTATTCAAAGCTAAAACTGATAGCTATTAAGAACTCGAAAGGACCGGCTGAACGTGCATCGTCAAAGAAAGACTTAGGTACCGACAAGTACCAAACACGGTCATGCATGTGTGTCCAATCTTGAAAGCCATCAAAGAACTTGTTGTAATGGCTCATAGCATGAATTTGAGTTTGAACGTGACGCAACTCATCAATGGATTGCATTTGGCAAGCAACACGCGCACCCGCACCGCCAAATTGGCGACCCACATGGGCATAACCTTGGAAAGCTTGATACTCAAGTGGTGAAACACCCGTTAAAAACACTTTGATTGCGTTTACATAACGTGCATCGCTCACGTTTAAATGGCCATTATTTTGTGAAAAAGCATCAAAAATTGCGTAGAGTTTTTTCTCTTTTTCTGCCTGATACTTCCAATAAGCATCCATAGTTAAACGAAAAGGGTCTTCCCACTTAGACCAGTCAGTAATTTTAATGCCTTCAAACTCTTCGTAAGGAAATGCTTTTTTACGATCAGCGTAATCATAATCCCAGTCTAAATCGCGGGTTAGAGCACGATACTTGTCTTTCAAATTAAGTTTTTTGGCAACCATTGTATTTACCTTCTTATTATTGTGTTTGGCTTAAACATTCCAGCTAAGGCGAAGCTGGTCTTCATCTTCATCAACATTACCGCCTAGGGTAATTAAGCTTAGGTGTAATTCTTGTACATCCCATTCACGACCAATTTTTTCTTCTACAGTTTCACGAAGTACAACCAACTCACCTTCATTCTCAATACGAATCATGGCCGGTTGATTGATAACGGTCGCACTAGGGTTATCTTCTGAAATAGCTTCTACGATATAACGAGAATCGTCGTTATCTTGAAGTGCTAAATAAACCTTAGACATGTTGACTCCTTAGCGGGTAATACCAATTTTTTTGAGGCGTGCTTCTAACAATGCATCTGCAATATCAAGTGCATCACCCTTATCTAACATAGCCGCAATAACAGGCCTTAAAGCCGCTAATGTTTTTACTCGCCATTGCTGAACCCACTCTTCAAGCAGTGCGCGGTTATCTTCAGACTCACTTGCTACGGTTTTTAAAACACTGTCCAACCAACGACTAGAATCTTTATTCCAGACCTGCATGAATTCAGTGAGTAGAGCTACATCTCGACCACCCATAACTGCTAATTTTTGATCTAGCTGTTCATAGAAAAGATTAAAAACCAACGTATCGACGACTAGATCTTGAGCAATAAAAACCTCAAACCAGTCTTCAACAGTGGTCATTTCTTCACACAAAGCTCGCATGCCTTGCCAGGCAGGATTTTTTAGCCACTCTTGTTTTGCTGTAGCTAAGGATTCAGAACTATTGCCGTCTAATAACAAGCCGATTCTGGAAAGATACTGAGCGTTACCTAGTCTATCCATTGCGTTATATAACAGCGCCTGAGTAATTGCGGTGCCATACCCAAAAGCACAGCCATACATATTGTTTAGATTCGCCGTATGTTCAACATGACGTAAAGGAATCAGGTAGGTAATTAGGTGAGATTTAACTTCTTCAGGTAAATGTTCAGTTAAACCACGCTTATCAAAAAAGCTGTAATTAGTTTCTGTTGCCTCTTGATGCTTGGCTCGTTGCTGTACATAAGTACCGTAGTAAAACTGGCGTGGATCTTTAAGATCGTACCAATCTTCCATTTTTATTTGTGTACGACTTTTATCATTCAACTCATACTGCGGCTGCCATAAAGGACGGTAATGAAAGTTCGTTTCGCCTTGTAAGTCATAGGTTGCTTCTTGATAACGTGAAGCAGGCTTATCACCAAAGCGCCGTTCAATGTTGGCAAAAGTATTGCGTATTGGCTGTAAAGTTGCTGTTTTTATTTCAATTGTCATCAGCTCTTACCCATCGGTTATTTTATTGTTATTAAGCGGACCGGTTGCGATTTTGGGACATCAGCGTGTCCTCATCGCCATAGCGCCATTTCTCCAGCTCTGCATCAACCTCAGCCATTTGTTCATCAGTCATATGAACAACAGCATTATTTGTGCAAAAAACTTTGAAGACAGTAGGCGGCATAATTAACTCTACAAATAGGGAAGGTTCTCCTATAGCAAAGTCAAACTCTACAAAGCGAGCATCAGGCTTGCTGCGTACTCGTATGTACTTAGTGAGACTTGGTAAACCATAGCTAGGTGCAAGAGACTGCCTCTGTACAGTTTGTAAATGTGACATTCTAGATTCCCCTATTTTTTATTTTTGGGCTTGTCATTTATCTACACATACATCTTTGCAACCAGCGTGCCAGAAAAGAAAATAAAAACATAACCCTTTGTTTTACATGCATTTATTCATCAAAACACAGCCAAAAATATTTTTTTAATTTGCTAGCATGAAGAATAAAAAGCTATAAGTTTGATCAAAAGATCAACCCAAATTACTGAATTGATCTTTTGATCAAACTACTAAGTTATGGCTGTTTTTTTAAATACAGAGGATAAAAATTTAAAATTAATTAGGGGTATACTGGGTCTAATAGCAAAATCTACAACAACTACAAATAGCTAGGTACAACCGCCGTGTCTAAACAAAACTTACAGCTGCCAAATTTCGAACAGCTTTTAAAAAAACTAAAATTCAACCCTGAAGAAGGTAAAATTTGGCTAGCTGAACAACGCTCCGTTTTGATGAGCCTAGGTGCCTTATCTAGTTTTAGAAAAGAAATCCTTACAACCCTTGGTCAAGAAAGAGGTAAAGGTTTCTTTATGCGACTGGGCTACTTTTCAGGGTTAAAAGATGCAGAGCTAGCACTTGATATTGAAAAAGATTCCGAACCCGATCAAGCATTTTTAGTAGGGCCAATGCTGCACAATTTACGTGGCATGGTTAAAGCAATTCCACTAGTACTTGAGTGTGACCTAGAGAAAAAACACTTTTATGCTGAGTTTGAATGGGTCGATTCTTTTGAGGTAGAAATATGTAGAACTTCCCTAGGCCAGCTAAATGAGCCTGCTTGCTGGATACTACTGGGGTATGCTTGCGCTTATTCCAGCCACTTTGCGGGTATGGACATCCAGTTCAGAGAAGTCGAGTGTTGTGGGCAAGGAGATCACCAATGCCGTATTGTTGGCAAACTAGCTACTGAATGGCCAGACCACGAAGAGTTCAGTTTATTATTTAGAGAAGCACCTTTAATAGATGAGCTTTATGAACTGCAGTCACGCCTTGCTGATTTAGAACAAACACTCGCCTACAACCCTGAAAGCATGTATAGAGCACTGGGTGAAGCCCCTCCCTTTACCAGTGCTCTGGCTATGATTGATAAAGGTGCTAATTCTGAAGTAACTATGCTGCTATTGGGTGAAACTGGCACAGGTAAAGAAGTACTTGCGCGACGTGTGCATAGCATGAGCCAACGTAATGACCAGCCTTTTGTGGCTGTTAACTGTGCAGCCATTCCACCTGAATTAATTGAATCTGAGCTTTTTGGTGTTGAAAAAGGTGCTTATACCGGTGCAACCCAATCGCGTAAAGGGCGCTTTGAGCGTGCCAATGGTGGCACAATTTTTTTAGACGAAATTATTGAACTCAGTGCCCGCGCTCAGGCTGCTTTACTACGTACTTTACAAGAAGGTGAAATAGAGCGAGTAGGCGATAACCAGACTCGTAAAATTGATGTAAGGGTAGTTGCTGCCACCAATGAAGATTTAGCTATTGCTGTAAAAGAAGGCCGATTTAGGCAGGATCTTTTCTACCGCATTAATGCCTATACCGTGATTATTCCACCCTTAAGAGAACGTAAAAATGATATTATTTTACTTGCAGAACACTTCCGCAAACGTTATGAAAAACAATATAAGAAAACCACGCTAGGGTTTACTGATTTAGCTATAGAGGCTCTGCATAGTTATAATTGGCCAGGCAATATCCGTGAACTAGAAAATACCATAGAGCGCGGTATAATTTTAACCGATGATCAAAACTCCATTACCGAACTTACGCTTTTTAATACAGGTCACTCATCTTTAGATGTAAGTGCAGGTGATGTTCGTAAAATTAATCAGCAATCCGGTCAGATCGAAACAATTGATAGCAAAAGCTATCTAAAAAATACCCTAGCTGAACAAGTACTTTACAACCAAATTAGCCTAACTGAATTAGAAGAAACACTTATCGAAAAGGCAATGGATCAGTCCATAGGCAAAGTATCCGTTGCAGCAAGACTACTAGGCTTAAGCAGAGCAGCTTTTGCTTATCGGTTAAAAAGAATTGATGATGCTAAGAAGTAATTTGAAATAGATAAGGGAGCAATCGTAATAGGGACATATCACAGTCCCATTTAGAGGCTAATAATGGGCTGTTCTGGTTGAATATACGGACACCTCAAGAAGAGATAAACTCTTCATAACAAGAGGTGTTAACCATGACGGCAAAATGAAGCTACAAGCAATATCCTCAAGAGTTCAAGGAAGAGGCGGTAGTGTTCAAAATTCTGTGTCACCGCTATAGTTAACCCTCTACAGGGAATGGCACATTATGTCTGATAAATACGAAATCGACATTCAAGCCTTCGCTAAGGCGCTTCAGTCCGGTCAAGGTCTCAATGGCAAAGATGGCCTGCTGACACCACTGATCAAACAAATTACCGAAGCCGCTTTGGGGGCTGAACTGGATGAGCATATGGCTCAGGATGACCAGCTCAATCGCAAAAACGGTATCTCCCGAAAAACCATTAAAACAGCCTCTGGGTCGTTTGATCTGGACACGCCTCGTGACCGTAATGGCTCATTTGAGCCTCAGACCGTTAAAAAATATCAGACCCGACTGACCGATGAGATGGAGCGCAATATCATCTCTCTGTTCGCTCTGGGCAACAGCTATCAGAGCATCCGAGACTATCTGCTAGAGATGTACGGCACTGAAGGCACCATTAAGGCCATTACTGACCGTTTAGTGCCCGAGCTTAGAAGCTTGGCAAGAACGTGAACTAGAAGTGGTTTACCCCTTTGTCTGGCTGGATGCGATTTGACTAGAATAGGCCTTGGTAGTAACTAGGCTTGTGAGGCTTAAGGCTGTATTTACAGTAGTAGTTCTCTACCCTACCAGTTAAAGATAGTGTCGTTCCAAGATTGTAATTGCGTTTAGACATTATGACTTCCTTTTAAATAAGAAGTCATGACGGTAAATGGATGGTTATTCAATTTTGGGGGTTATTTTTTATGGCATTTCAATCCTTCGCGAGATTTTTCATCATGGCTTGCGCTACCTTGATAAAAGTCTCCAGATCTTCCTTATCAACCCCTCGCGTCATCTGGTTTTGCATGGTCTTAGAAATTGACAGCAAGCTTTCTTGTACTGCCTCGCCTTGAGGTGTTAGAACGAGCAGCTGACTCCGTTTATCGTCAGGATTCGACTCCTTTTTGACAAGTCCTTGATCAATAAGCCCCTTAATCAAACGAGTAATCTGTGCTTTGTCACGCTTGCAGAGGTTTGCAATATCGATTGCCGTGCAAGATTGATGCTTATGGATAATCTTCAGAACCCTAACATGCATAGGGGCAATGCCAAGCTGCTGCGTCTCAAGTTGAGTACCAAGCTGTTGTTTGATGGCGTGTGCTAAATAAAACGTCGTTTCGATAGAGGTGGCGTTAGACATCATGCAAGCTCCTTAGATTACTTGGTTGACAGTATCAATTAGATTGTAATACAGTTGATTTTATCAACCATATTGCAGCCAAAAGCAAGGATAACAGGTTGGCACGTGAAGGCGAACATCAATTCAATGAAGCGAGTTCGAGCAATTTATGGCTAGCTAACGGAAAAGGTCTCAAGCATGAAAAAAATGAGAATGGCACACGTTGCTCAGATTGAAGATATTAGTCCGCATATGCGTCGTATAGTCTTGAAAGGTGATGATTTAAACGACTTCCCAACGGGCAAAGAAGGTGCACATTTTAAAGCCATTTTTCCTCAGACAGGGGAGGCAATACCCAAGCTTGGTACTTATCCCGGTTTTAAAAAGTGGATGCGCTCTTATACGGTTCGCAGGTTTGATGATCAAAGCAAAGCGTTAACCGTCGACTTTGCGGTAAACGACCATGAAGGGTTGGCGACTAACTGGGCAAAGCACGCGAAAAAGGGTGATCTTCTCGGTGTTGCAGGCCCGGGGGACACCAAGTACACCGACTATCACGCGGCTTGGCACTTACTCGTGGCGGATCTTACCGCACTGCCTGCGGCGGGGGCCATTATGGAAAAACTACCAAAAACGGCAGTGGGTACCGCCTTTATTCAGGTGCCAACAGAAGGTGATAAGCAAGTTATAGCCGCGCCAGAAGGTATTACTATTAACTGGGTTATAAACCGAGATTTAAGTCAGAAAGCACTGCTTCAAGCGGTTGAAAATATGCAATGGCTTGAGGGAACGCCGGCTATATTTATCGCCGCAGAAAGCAGTCATATGATGGCCGTAAGACAGTATGTAAAAACCAAACCAGGCTACTCTAAAGAGCAAACCTACGCCTCAGGCTATTGGAAAATTTAAGCCTAGAGTGGGAGTCTGGTGCTTGATCTTTAGTCTTTCAGCGTGACCGAAATAGCCGTTTGTTGCTGTGTTTTTAGCAACACTTGTAGGGCTTTTTCTGCTTGGGCATGATCAAAACGCTCGGGTAGTCGATCAAGCTGTTCAACGGGTGTCTTATCTTTGTAAACGGTTTGCCATTGGCTTAACCATTGCAGCCAGTGGGATTCTTCCGCTGGGCCTGTAAATTGTGGCATTTGGCTTAAAAGGTAAACGGCGGCGCGGTCAAAGCTTTCCAGAACACCGGCTTCTGCTACATCCTCCAGTAATCCTTGGCTTAGCTGATCGTGTAACGGTCGGCTTAGCCAGCCTTTTAAACCTGCTGTATCTGCAAGAATTCTTACTAATAGAGCCTCATCGCCTTGGGCGAGGGAGAACCATGTGCGTAGCCCGTAATAAGATGATGGGTCGTGACTTATATTGTTGATAGAGGCCGCTTCTTTTTGAGTAGAGGCTATTTTCTGATCTGAAGCGCTATTTTTTTTGTTTGAAGAACCAGGCATCATCGGGTTTTCCTTTAAATGTAAATGGGCCATTTACAGCGGGGTTCAGTTTACAAGCGCCAAGGTGTTAGGGCTAGGCTCGATATTTTAGTATTTAGAGCCAAATTTGGCTTCAAGCTGAAAGGTAATGCTGAGGTCTTGCTTAAAATTATCATCGGAATGCAGTGAGTCTGCAGGCGTAACACTGAAAAATAACCACTGACCATCAAGCCTTCGCCTTAGTGTTGCGCTAACTTTTGCTTCATTGATCGGGTCACTCACCTGATCATTAGCGTAGAGCGTAATATTGTAAGTTACCCTTAAATCTTGATTAAACGCTTTAACCAGCTGCCAGCCGTGCTGATAGTAGAGGGTATCGACATTCCAAATATAGTTCACGCTTGAACTGCTCTGTAGCGACGTAATGCTATCGAGTTGAGTTTGGCTATGCAGCGCGACGCCGACCCCTCCATCAGTGCTTTCTGTCCAAAATACGGTGGGCACTGGGCGTAGTAGCCAATCCCCTACCTGTATATTCCGGCCAATACGAAAGTAACTAACGGCCTCTGAATTAAAGTCATTGATATCAATCTGCCAGCCTGTATCCAGCGTTGTTTGCCACGGAGAAAGCGGAGCTTGATAGATATAGCGGAAAAAAATCCCCGCTTGGCTGGTCTGCAAAAAGCTTTGTGATGTAGGCGGCGTTATAACTGTTGATGCTGCCGAAGGTATACGCGAGGGGATACCGTTTCTTGTACTCCCATTTGAAGCGACATTGTTAGCCTCGGTACTATCACCACTGCTATCACCACTTCGGGATTCTAGTTGACGCTCATCATCTAAGCGGATCAATAGCTGAAATTTGCTACTGGTCGATGGCAGATCTGCTTTAAAGGTTAAGCCGTTTACGTAAGATATTTCACCATTCCTGTTGTGGCGAATACCCGAGCGCAGCAGAAAAGTGCTTTCATTGGGCTGGTTTTTATCCGGTGACCCAAAAATAGAATCAAGGCCAATGCCTATTGTTGCAGCTGTTTGCCCAAGTAGGTTTCTGCTTTGTGCAACGCCTGATTCTAAGGTTAAAGTGCTATTGGTGTATTTTTTTGGCGCTTCTGTTTCTTCTAAGGGCTGAGCCCATAAAAAAGTACTGTAGAGAAAAGATCCAAAAAACAGAGGGCTAATGAGTAAAGGTTTCGCAGTTAGGTCGAGCGGCAAAGCTTACCTCCGACGGGCGGCACTTTTCTTCGCAGATGATGGATCAAGCTTGCGCTGGGTGGTGACAATAGCGCCTTGAGAGGTATTGGCTCGTACTTTGTTAACTAAGCTATAGCCTTGTTTCTTTAAATTGCCTTCCAGCCAGTTTGTGGCGCTCATACCCGCCCATAATGGCAGTAGTGTTGCTAAACCAAGAAAGGCCATAGAGACCATCGGCAAATGCATGATGCCACCAGCTGTAATCCCTGCAATAGCGAACACCCAGCCTAGTAAAAGTAAAAAGCTGGGCCCCCAGAGGCTGCTGGACAGTGTCCACATCAGTGAAAAAACAGCGGCTGACCAGTTAAATCCTGATGTAATAGCAGCGAATCCTCGCTGCGGGTGCTTGTAAACACGATAAATCTGCATATCCCTACTCAGTGCTCTCAATCAGGGGAAGGTGGCATTATGGGGCTATAATACCTGACTTATTGATGCTGTTTAACGAAAAAACGGTGACAAAGCGTCACCGTTTCCATTTTAGGCTTAATTGAGTCTAAATCGACTAAGGCGTTGGCTTAAGCCATCAGCCATGCTTGAGATCTCTTGGCTGCTGAGATAAATCGTGGCTGCATGCTCTAATACATTCTGTGAGACGGTACGAATATCAAATAGATTATGGTTAATCTCTTCTGCAACGGAGCCTTGCTGCTCTGCTGCTGAGGCGATTTGAGTACTCATATCACTGACACGGCTGATAATGTTGACGATTGCATCAAGATCGGCGCCAGCACGTACCATTTGAGTAACGCTGCTTTCGGCTTCTTCACGACTTTGCTCCATTGTGAGACTGGCAGTATGAGACTGCTCTTGCAGTTGCTCAATAATATGCTGAATCTCACCAGTGGAACCTTGGGTTCGGCTTGCTAAGTTGCGTACTTCATCGGCAACCACTGCAAAACCGCGACCCGCTTCACCGGCCCGGGCCGCTTCAATGGCAGCGTTAAGCGCCAGTAGGTTGGTTTGATCTGAAATCTCACGGATAACATTGATCACATCACCGATTTTATCGGTTTGCTCACTCAATTTTGTCATAACACCGCCAGCCTCTGTCACATGAAGAGATAGTTGCTCAATAGTACCGACAGTCTGACGTACCTCCTGTTGTCCCGTTTGAGCTTGGACTCTCGCATCATGGGTCTCTTTAGCGGTATCGGTTGCGTTGCGGGCAACTTCTTGAATAGTGGATGACATTTCAGTCATAGCAGAGGCAAGTTTATCAACTTCATGGAATTGCTGATCCATACCCGCTCTGGTTTCTTCAGTATTTTTACTCATCTCGCCTGTGTGAGAGCGTAGCTGGTCGGCGGCAATCCCTACATCGGTGAGTACTGTTTTAAGTGAGCGGGTCATCGCATCTACTTCATCTGCCAATTGTCCGATCTCATCTCGGCGTCTCAGGTTTATGATATGGGTCATATCACCGGCTGCAATGTGTCGTACGGTTTTTAGCATCCGAGTCAGTGGTCGAGTAATATTGCGCACCATTACAATACTGCCCCAGATAGATAAACTAAACAGTATCCCTTGGAACATCGCCGATTCCATTAAGGCTGCCCAGAAAATATCCGCGACATCACTCAAATAAACACCACTACCAATGACCCAGCCCCATTCTTTAAAGCCTTTAACATAGGATACTTTATCTTCCGGTTCATCAAATTGAGGCCCTTTATAGGTGTAGTCAACAAACCCCTCTCCCTGATCCTTTGCGATACGTATCATTTCTTGCCAGTGTAACTTGCCCGAAGCATCTCTAATATTTGTCATATCCTTGCCAATAATGCTTGTTTTGATCGGGTGCATTACCAGCTTATGCTGCATATCATTGATCCAGAAATAACCATTGTCGCCATAGCGTAGGGATGCCACCGCCGCTAATGCTTGCTTCTTTGCCTCGGATTCACCCAGCTCCGACGTTTGATCATAAAAATACTGGATAAGGCTTGTAGCCGATTGTACTTGTTCCTGTACCTGTACCTTACGGGCTGAGAGCAGTTCATCGTAGAGGCGATATAGGGAGTTCACCTCAATTAAGGTCAGTGTTGTAAAGAGTAATCCGATTAACAGGGCAAGTTTTTTAGCGACGGGCCAGTGACGAATTTCCATTGTGTTCAGGTCCTTTGCAGTTATTTTATAGGTTGGTTATTTGTGGTTTATTGTTATTTTTATGTAATCGAACAGTAATGGTTCTATTGTATAGGAGCAATGACGGCATAACCTTGATTCTGTTCTATGTTTTTAAATATAAGCTCATTCTTAATGAGTTGTTATTTTTTTCTAACTAATTGATATTTAATGATTTATTGTATAGACCTTCTATCTTGATTATCGAAAGTATTAGACTAAAGACAAATACTTTTTTTTCAGAGGTTATGGCTGTTTATAGCTACTTTGTAAAGACTTATGCTTGGGGTGCGATATAGCTTGGTCTAAAAGGAGTATTAATAATGCTAGATATCTTAGAGCAGGCTCTTAACATGTCCCCAGCGGCGGAGCAGCGAGATGATATTTGGGCGCGCCTTTGTTGTGAGCAAGCCTTATTAGCCGCCAGTGAAAATAATTACGGTGTGGGTGCGGTGTTGGTTAATCAGCGGAATGAATTGATTTGTGACGCGCGCAATCAGGTTTTTCAGCAGAGCTATCAAAGCCAGCGCCATGCTGAGATGGAGCTATTAAATCGGCTGGAAACGGAGTTTGCCCATTTGAACCGTCGAGAGCTAACGCTTTACGTCAGCTTAGAACCCTGCCTAATGTGTACAGGGCGCATTCTTTTATCAGGTATTGGTCGAGTACGTTATTTAGTGGCAGATAGCGCCGGTGGCTTTGCTTCCCATTTACAGGGCATCTTTCAGCAGCCACTGCCGCCAGCATGGCAGAACTTGGCATCGGCGGTGGTTATTGAACCAGCCAAGGTGCAGGATTTTTGGCGTGATTTTGCCTATGATTGTATTGCACAAAGTGCGACACAGATGCGGGGACAGGTGGTAAAAGCATGGAAAGGAACAGAAAAGGGAAGCCGTTAAGCCTCCCTTTTTTGGTAATACTGTGTTGATTTAGTCGTTCTGGGCTGAGGAATTAATCCCAGCTTAGTGCGCCGCCTACCTGATATTCGGTTACGCGGGTTTCAAAGAAGTTTTTCTCTTTACGTAGGTCGATAATTTCTGACATCCACGGGAATGGGTTTGTTGCGCCAGGGAACTGTTCTTTTAGGCCTAATTGCAACAAACGACGGTTACAGATAAACTTCAGATACTCTTCCATAATACCGGCATTCATACCCAGTACACCGCGCGGCATGGTGTCACGAGCGTATTCAATTTCAAGCTCGGTACCTTCTAGCATCATCTGTGTGACTTCTTCTTGGAACTCTGGCGTCCACAGGTGAGGGTTTTCAATTTTGATCTGGTTGATAACATCGACACCAAAGTTTAGGTGCATCGACTCATCACGCAGAATGTATTGGAACTGCTCTGCTACACCGGTCATTTTGTTACGACGACCCATCGACAGAATTTGGCTGAAGCCACAGTAGAAGAAAATACCTTCGGTAACGCAGTAGAAGGCGATCAGGTTACGAAGTAACTCTTGATCTGTTTCTGGCGTACCGGTAGTGAAGTTTGGGTTAGACAGTGAATGCGTATGGCTCAGGCTCCACGTCGCTTTTTTCGCGATGGACGGCACTTCACGGTACATATTGAATACTTCACCTTCATCCATGCCCAGAGACTCAACACAGTACTGGTAGGCGTGGGTGTGAATCGCTTCTTCAAAAGCTTGACGCAGTAAATACTGGCGGCATTCAGGATTCGTGATTAGGCGATAAACAGCCAACACTAAGTTGTTCGCGACTAAAGAATCTGCCGTGGAGAAATAACCCAGAGAGCGCATGACAATAATACGTTCATCTTCGGTGATACCATCTTGGCTTTTCCACAACGCGATATCCGCGTTCATGTTAACTTCCTGGGGCATCCAGTGGTTAGCGGTACCATCCAGATATTTCTGCCAAGCCCAATCATACTTAAAGGGAACCAGTTGGTTTAGATCCGCACGGCAGTTGATCATGCGCTTGTCGTCCACTTCGATGCGGGCGGCATTCATTTCTAAATCTTCAAGGCCAGGGGCCACATCAAGGTTTTCAACCGCCTGGCGCGCTCTTTCTTGGGCGGACATATCAGCAGGTTGGCTTGCGACGGGCTGAGCTACAGGCGCAGGCTGTGGTTCTGGTGCAGTTTGAGGCGCAGACTGGGCCGGAGCAGGCTGTGGAGCCGCCTGAGATTTCTCGGCTACTGCGGTTTCCTCTTGTTCAAATTCGTCCCAGCTAAGCATGGTGAAATCCTCTTAAATGTCTTAATCAGTTGTGCTGATAATTTATACAGTGTTGTCAAGTTTGGACATTGACTTGCTACAGTGCTCGTTAATCATAAAAAGCACTCTGGCAAATCGATGTACCGCGTAAATGGCATCCTTGCCCGTGGCGAAGGCTTTTAGAAAAGCCTTCGCCATTTCCTTAAAGGCTTATTGGCAAGCCTCACAATCCGGGTTATCGATCGAGCAAGCCAGTGGTACATCGGCTGCTGAACCTGATAATTCGAATTCATCCTTTGCCACGGCTGCCGGTGCAGGCGTTGGCTCTGGAGTAGATGTTGGCGTAGGAGCAGCAACAACTGGTGCGGCAGTACCGCTGGAAACCGCGTTGTGAGTACCACGGTCAACGGTTGATTTCTCAACAGACGATGCGCCCATGGCACGGAGGTAATAAGTGGTTTTCAAGCCACGATACCAAGCCATACGGTAGGTGATATCCAGTTTCTTACCGTTAACACCAGAGATATAGAGGTTCAGGGATTGCGCCTGATCCAACCATTTCTGACGACGACTTGCCGCATCAACCAACCACTTAGGCTCAACTTCAAAGGCGTTGGCGTATAGGGCTTTTAAGTCATCTGGAACACGATCGATCGGCTGAACAGAACCGTCGTAGTATTTCAGATCATTAACCATGACCTCGTCCCATAGGCCGCGTGCTTTCAAGTCACGAACCATATATGGGTTTACTACGGTGAACTCACCAGATAGGTTCGATTTCACATAGAGGTTTTGGTATGTCGGTTCAATAGACTGAGAAACACCACAAATATTAGAGATAGTTGCGGTTGGTGCAATCGCCATCACGTTGGAGTTACGCATACCCTGTGCGCGAACCAGTTTGCGTAGTTCGGCCCAATCTAGGGTGCTGCTGGTATCAACATCAATAAACTGTTCGCCACGGGCTTCGATTAGATTGCTTAGGGAGTCGATCGGCAAAATGCCTTGGCTCCACAAGGAACCTTCGTAGGTCTCATAACGACCACGCTCTGCCGCTAGATCACTGGAGGCTTTAATCGCAAAGTAGCTAATCGCTTCCATAGAGTGATCGGCAAAGATAACGGCCTTATCAGAAGCATAAGCAGTTTTGGCTTTGTAAAGCGCATCTTGGAAACCCATAATGCCCATACCTACCGGACGGTGTCTTAGGTTCGATTTACGAGCCTGAGGTACCGCGTAGTAGTTAATATCGATAACGTTATCCAACATGCGCACTGCCGTGGTGACGGTGCTGCGGATTTTATCCACATTCAGCTCACCAGATTCTGTAACGTGCTGCGCTAGGTTAACGGAGCCTAGGTTACAAACGGCAATTTCATCAACGCTGGTGTTCAAGGTGATTTCTGTACACAGGTTTGATGAGTGTACGACGCCTACATGCTGCTGAGGTGAACGCAGGTTACATGGGTCTTTAAACGTGATCCACGGATGGCCTGTTTCAAACAACATGGACAGCATTTTGCGCCAAAGGTCTTTTGCTTTTAAGCGCTTAAAGACGCGAATTTCACCATCTTGCGCCATACGCTCATATTCTGTGTAGCGCGCTTCAAAGGCTTTGCCGTATAAATCATGTAGGTCCGGCGTGTCTGAAGGAGAGAACAGCGTCCAGTCTTTATCTTCAAAGACGCGTTTCATAAACAGGTCAGGAACCCAGTTCGCAGTGTTCATATCATGGGTACGACGGCGATCATCACCAGTGTTTTTGCGCAGGTCTAGAAACTCTTCAACATCAAGGTGCCAGGTTTCTAAATAGGCACAAACTGCCCCTTTACGTTTGCCGCCTTGGTTAACCGCAACAGCGGTATCGTTGACAACTTTTAAGAAGGGAACCACACCTTGAGATTTACCATTGGTGCCTTTGATATAAGAACCCAGTGCGCGTACTGGCGTCCAATCGTTACCTAGGCCGCCGGCCCACTTTGATAGTAAGGCGTTGTCTTTGATTGCACCGTAAATACCTTCCAGATCATCAGGAACGGTAGTTAAGTAGCATGATGATAGCTGAGGGCGACGGGTGCCGGAGTTAAACAGGGTCGGTGTTGACGCCATGTAATCAAAGCTGGATAACAGTTTGTAGAACTCAATCGCGCGCTCAGTCGGTTTCGCTTCATTAAGAGAGAGACCCATCGCTACCCGCATAAACATAACCTGCGGTAGTTCATAGCGAACGTCATCGCAGTGTAGGAAATAGCGGTCGTAAAGGGTTTGCAGGCCTAAATAAGTAAAGTTCTTGTCATTCTCATGCTCAATAGCCGCACCCAGTGCCTCTAGATCAAACTCGGCTAATGCTGGGTTTAGCTGTTCAAGCTCAATACCTTTAGCCACATAAGCGATCAAGGCTTGTGGATAAAGCGTCATCATCTCTTTATGGGTCGCTTCAGGCGCTACGTTTAGGAAATTAAGCGCTTCACGGCGCAGATTATCCATTAGCAGTCGAGCGGTAACATAGGTGTAGTTGGGTTCTTTCTCGACCAACGTCCGAGCGGCCATCATCAGCGCCGTTGATACGCCATCAACCGGCACGCCGTCGTATAGGTTCTTTAGGGTATCGTCGATAATAAGCTTCTTATCAACTTCTTCCAGACCTTCGCAAGCTTCACTAACGATCGTGTCGATACGGCCTAGATCAAGAGGCAGCTTGCTACCATCAAGGTGTGTCACATTGATCGATGGATGTGGGTTTGTAATACCTTTTTCTTGTGCAGCACGACGGCGAGAGTGCTTGTCGCGATAAAGCACATAGGCACGGGCAACTTTTTGCTCACCTGAGCGCATTAGAACCAGTTCAACTTGATCCTGAATATCTTCAATATGAATGATGCCACCGGCAGGCATACGGCGCTGAAACGTTTCAATGATATTCAGGGTAAAAGACTCAACAAGCTCATGAATGCGGCTTGAATCCTGAGCGCTGTCGCCTTCAACAGCGATAAAGGCTTTGCTCATCGCAACCGAGATTTTGCTTGGATCGCACGGGACTAAATCACCGTTACGTTTCATCACTTGCAGATTGCTAAGCGCTGCGTTTGAAATAGAGTCTTGTGCCATGCTGATATTGCCTACCTGTGGTTAATCTTTGATCTAAAAAAGCAAGATCGTTATCTGTATGCCAAACATGCCGCTAAGCTGGCGTATGTTGGTTGAATCTGATCCGTAAGACGGCTTCAGTTTTCAGCCGCTAAGAAAATTTCAATAAAAACCTTCAATAGCCTTTTAATAGCTTTTGATTAAACTTTTTTATTTATAAGGTTTAATCAAAATCCAAAAATAGAAAAAACGGATGAAATCCGCTGTAAATATTGACTTTTAAGGCTTGAGTTGAATTGAGTCTTAGTTTATGCGTAAACCCTATATATGGGTGGTTACGATGAAGTGGGCACAAGATAATGTTGTTTCGACCGATCTGCAAGTGGATAACCTGTGGGTAAGTTGTGTTTATTTATAGGGTGAAAGGTAACTAACTGGCTAGGTCAAGTCCCAGAGGTAATCTAGGAATTTCAAGTCTAAAAGAAGAATTTTTTTTCGGTGAAATTGTTGCATAAGACGGTCGTATTTATTCCAATATATTTTGTAGGTGCTTTTGCAATGCGGTGCTATTACTCGATGGCGATGCTAGATAGTGTGCCTTTATTAGCGAATTGAGACGACTTGGCACGTAGCCATAGTGTTTCGGCATAGAGTTAAGTTATGATTAAAAATATATAAAAGAAGGTATTTCCTTAAAAAAAGCATAAAAAATACTCTTTTATGTCGTAATCATACGATTAATGGACGCAAGCGAGTGTGGATTAGCTTGTTGAATGTGACGATAAAAGCGAGCGTCGAAACATGCAAGGCGCTGCAAAAAAACTAGAGAGCTCTCTGTGGATACGCAAGAAACTTCCCGAATACTGATTGTTGAAGATGATGAGCGGTTAGCAACATTAACCCGAGAATACCTTGAAGGTAACGGCTTTGAGGTGGATGTTGAAGGTAACGGCTTTGAGGTGGATGTTGAAGGTGACGGTAATCGTGCAGTTGATCGCATTCTAAACGAAAAACCGGATTTGGTTATTTTAGATGTCATGCTACCTGGTGAAGATGGCCTGGGTGTTTGTCGACGCGTTCGTCCAGAATTCAGTGGCCCTATTTTAATGCTAACGGCCCGTACGGACGATATGGATCAAGTCGTTGGCCTTGAAATGGGAGCTGATGACTATATCTCCAAGCCTGTTCGTCCACGGGTATTATTGGCTCGGGTGAGAGCATTGCTACGCCGAGTGATCAATGCTGGTGATAACACTGAATTACAAAGCTCTGATGATAGCCGTTTACAATTTGGCAATCTTGTGGTTGATAATGCCATGCGTGAGGCTTGGTTAGCAGCTGAGAGCATTGACTTGACCAGTGCTGAGTTTGATCTTCTGTGGTTGTTGGCTTCCAATGCTGGTCGAGTGCTAACCCGAGAAGAGATTTTTACCGCATTGCGTGGTATTGAATATGATGGGCAAGATCGCTCGATTGATGTGCGGGTTTCTCGTATTCGTCCAAAAGTGGGTGATGATCCTATGCATCCGCGCCGGATTAAAACCGTGCGCAGTAAAGGTTATCTCTTTGTAAAAGAAGTTTAATCTTAATTCAGTCGAGAATGTGCGCTTTACTGTTTCGGGATTTTTCAGTTTTAAGCTGATACACAGAAAAGGCCTTAAGATTTAAAAGGTCTTTTCTGGTCTTTATTCTAAAACCCCCGTTCTTAAACTTGGTAGCACATAAGTCTGCCTGCCACATGGACTCCTTCACTGTGAACCCTCTTAGCTCTCTTCGTGCCAACAGCATTTTTATTCGTGTTTATTTACATATGCTGCTTGCGATGCTGGCCGTTATTGTTCTAGCGGTTGGTGCCACCTCTTTTATTAATCATGTTCGTGTCGAACAGTACCGAGAAGAATTAACGTCGGGTACGTTCTACTTACTCAGTCGTGGATGGCAAAACAGCGTGAAGACAGTCGGGACGCTTGGCTAGCAAAAGCCGGTGCTAAGTTAAATATTAAGCTTGGCTTGGTTGCGGTGGACGACGAGTTACTCACCCGTTGGCAGCTACGTCGCTTAGCTGAGAACCGAGTCTTGTTGCTTCAAGGGCGAAGTGAACATGAGCTTATCGCGTACCGTTATCTTGACCCTGACAAAAAGCTGCTGATAAAAGGGGTTATCCCACGATTATCAGAACAGCATTCTAGAGTTTCTGTTGAACTGCTGAGCCAAGTTATTTTGGGTTCAGACCGCCCTGCTATACAGGTCTTAACCGAAGTACGGCCTCGCTTCTTCTATCCTATTACTCTAGTTGATCGCTCTAGCGTGGTAATAGATAGGGTTGAACGACAACAGTTGGCAGAGGGAAAAGGGGTGCTGTCTTTTCTTGCCAGTGGTCGAGCTGTTGTGGCTTATGCTCATTTTGATGACGAGCATCTACTCAAAATCGGCCCTGTGGCGATGTTCGATCCTTATCCTATGCTCTTAATGGCGGGAATCGCTCTGGTGGCTCTGTTGCTATCTGGTAGCGGGGTTTATTTGTCCGTTCGTATGCTAGAGCATCGGTTAAAGAAACTTGAACAGGCTGCCAGTAGAATTGCCGCAGGTCATTTAAGTACCCGTGTTCGAGTTGATGGCGATGATTTTGTCGCACGTTTAGCGGGTGCCTTTAATGTTGCCAAGCAGGTACAAGAGCTACTAAGAACTCAGCAGGAGATGATTCATGCGGTCTCCCATGAACTACGAACACCGGTCGCACGTATCCGTTTCGGTATGCAGATGATTGAGGACATGGTGGATGATCCCTTTGCTCAAAAGCAATTAAAAGGGATTGATAGTGATATTCAAGAACTTGATGAGTTGGTTGACGAAATCTTAACCTATGCTCGGTTGGGTCAAGAGACGCTTTCTTTGCATTATGAGCGGTCACAATTGATTGTTCTGTTGGATGAAGTGGTCGATGGCTTAAGAGTGTTGAAGCCCGAGTTGGAGCTAAGCGTGGTGCATCTGAATCCTGATGCGGGAGATGATGCTGATGTGGAGGTGCGTTATTTTCAGCGAGCCGTTCAGAACTTAGTGAGTAATGCTTGCCGTTATGCGGCAACTCGTGTCCAGGTTAGCTGTTATGTTGATCCTGATAGTATTCGTATTGATGTCGATGATGATGGCCCGGGCATTCCAGAGGAGGACTGGGATCGTGTTTTTACACCTTTCTCCCGTTTGGATGACAGCCGTACCCGAGCTTCTGGCGGTTATGGCTTAGGCTTATCTATTGTTCGTCGTATTACTTATTGGCACCAAGGTAGTGCATTGGTGGATCGCAGTGATGAATTTGGCGGAGCTTGCTTTAGCCTTATTTTCCCTAGATTTAGAGTCGATGCTGAAGAGACTTCTATCGTAGACAATAGAATATGACGCTAGATTTGGTTAGGTTTTCTCTGTTTTAAACGGGTTATTTCGGTGGTTTTCCTCGAAAAAACAGGCTGATTCGATGCTTTTTGACTCAGGTTAAGAGATGCGCAAGCTTTTGTTGATGAGTATCAAAAAAGAGATAGGCCTCATTCAGTAACCTTTTCCCTGCAGTAATTGGAACACAGGTTGATTTGTAGCTGAGACTTGAGTTCTATCCTTTTATCTCTCCTTTTGAGAAGGGGCCGTGCAGTGGGCCCCTTTTTTTCCTGCTTATTTTACTTGTTTAGTCATACCTATCCTGTATTCATATCCCACAGGCTTTACTTGTTCTCCGCAGGTTGAATGCCGGAAAGTGTCCGAAAGGAAACCTCTTTGGCTGTACGCAGAAAATCTTTCATATAGGCGCTCTCAATCGTATCGCTTCTTACCGCAGCGTATAGCGTGCTCCAAAGCCCTTCAGCCCCTAAGCGGATACCTTTTACGTAGCCTCGCTCTAAATATTCTGTTAGCGCCCAGTTCGGTAGAGCGCAAACACCTCGGCCACTGGCAACCAGCTGCATCATCATAATGGTTAGCTCCGCGGATCGAGTGTCCGCTGGCTCAAGCCCTGCAGGGGTTAAGAAATTGGCAAAGACATCCAGCCGTTCTCGTTCAACGGGATAAATGATAAGGGTTTCCTTGGCGAGTTCTTGCTCATTAACAAAGCTTTTCTTGGCGAATTTATGCTGTTTGGCAACGGCAAGTAAACCTTCATAGCGAAACAGAGGTACATACTCAACACTGGGTAGTGGCTTCGGATTTGATGTAATGACTAAATCCAGCTCACCGCGAGCTAAAGCCGGTAGGGGGGCAAAATTAAAGCCTGAGGCGAAATCCATTTCAACTTCTGGCCAGTTGTTACGAAAGCTATCAATGGTGGGCATTAGCCATTGAAAGCAGCTATGGCACTCAATGGCCATGTGTAAGCGCCCGACTTCGCCACCGGCCATTCGATCTATATCCCGTTGTGCGGAACGTAATGAAGGGATGATCTCATCGGCTAGCTGTAATATGCGCATACCTGCGCTAGTAAACTGTAGCGGTTTGCTCTTACGGACAAATAGAGAGCAGCCTAGGCGCTCCTCCAGATCTTTAATCTGATGAGACAGCGCTGACTGGGTCAGATGAATACGGTCAGCGGCTTCAACAAGACTGCCTGTTTCTTTTAATGCCATCAGGGTTTTGAGGTGGCGGATCTCAATCATGGCGATCTCTTTGAGGGTGGTTCAAATTTCTAAGCGATGTTTTATTCTATTTATTATAGCAGTAAATAAGGTGCAGAGCCTGGCAGAGGTCTTGCAAGAGTCTTTCTACAGATGTCTTGCTAGATGGTTTTTAAGGTATAGGGTCATAGTAGTCGTGCTTAAAAATGCCTCTTTATTGGAATTGATGGGTATTTCTGGTACAAGAGTTGACCTGCAAGGATGCGACAAAATAATGACAAAAAGCATGATAGAGGGATAGATAATGAAAAAACTGCTAAAGCTGATGCTTCAGCTTGTGCCTAAAGATCCGCATCAATTGCTTCGGATGCGTCGAACGCTTATGGCAACAGGCTCAGGGTTGGTTTTAACAACCGTCGTGATTCTTGCGATGTCTCAAGGCATGGTTGATCTCGGTTTACCTTACTTTATCGTGCTGTATGCGCTGATTTGGCTAGGGAACCTCTGTTTTCCCCTGATGATCAGTTATGACATTAACCTGCTTTTCAAAGACCCTAGTCTCACCATTTCCCAGCTTGTTTGGCACGTGTTTACTAATACAATCTCTATCTATTTAGTACCTGATCTGCAAAATGTGTTTTTAATGCATTATTTGCTTGTCGTATTATTTGGTGCGTTTCGCATGCAGCGAAAAGGCTTTTTTGTTGTTTGTGGTTTTATCTTGGCCTGTTACGTCAGTGTGATGGTTTTCCATCAACTCGATGGTCACGGTATGGACGTGAAGCAACAGCTATTAAGCGCCCTGGTTTTTATTTTTATGCTAGTAGGCGTCAGTATCATAGGGACAGAAATTAGCAGCCTTCGCTGGGCGTTGAAACAGCGTAATGCCGAGATGAATAAGATTATGACGCATGCCAAAGAACAAGCGATTACCGATGATTTAACCGGCCTTTATAATCGTAGGCATCTTATGGATATACTTCGCCGTCAGCAAGCTCTGGCGAGTCGAGGGGAGTACGTTTTTAGCCTTTGCTTTGTCGATCTTGATCATTTTAAACAGGTCAATGATCAATATGGGCATAAAGCTGGGGATGAGGTGCTACAAACCTTTGCCGATATTGCTCGCAACTGTGTACGTGAAGTTGATTTTGTCGCTCGTTTAGGTGGTGAAGAGTTTGTTTTGGTATTGGCTAGAACACCGCTAGAAGGCGCTATGCTCGTGGCAGAGCGTTTACGGCATTCTATGGAGCAGGCTCGGTTGGATATTTTAGATCCGGGTCACAAGGTTACAGCCAGTATTGGTGTTACTCAGTATCGTCCAAAAGAGCCTATTGAAGACACGATGCACCGCGCCGATGTCGCCGTTTATTCTGCAAAAGATAGAGGGCGTAATCAGGTTGTAGCGGATCAAGATCTTGATAAATTGCTGATATAGATATCAGGTAATGAAGCTCGATAAAGGCTTTCTTTTACTCGCTAGAATTTATATGATAATCATTATTGTTTGTTAGTGGTAATCAAATAGGTTTGGTTGCTCATCGCTTGGGTTTGTTTTATCGAGGTACTTCCTTGTGACGAAGACGTTAAAGCCTGGTCGCTTATGCAAGTTTGATAAAAGTGATATTAGTAAATACTTTCAAGAGCTTACCAACGTCACTCGGAGTAGTCGCTATTTGTGTGGAAAGTGTGCGCGCTCATCATCAGACAAGAAACGCCTGTGTCGCCCTATTGATATGTAGGGCATGTACGCAGAAGTCTATGATGATGTACGATTAAGATGATGTTTTTGCACCAACAACGGGATACGCTATGTTAAAGAAAACGATGATTGATCGTTTAAATGAACAGATCAATTTAGAATTTTATTCATCAAATCTCTATCTACAGATGAGTGCCTGGGCTGAAGATAAAGGCTTTGAAGGCTGTGCTGCGTTTCTGCAAAAACATGCCGATGAAGAGATGCAACACATGAAGCGCCTATTCACTTATGTGAATGAAACGGGTGCGATGGCTCAAATTGGGGCGATTGATGCGCCGCCAACAAATTTTAAGTCGATCAAAGATCTTTTTGAAAACGTATTTGAGCATGAGTGCCTTATTACTCAGAAAATCAACGACCTTGCTCATACAGCATTTACAGAGCAGGATTACTCAACATTTAGTTTTTTACAGTGGTATGTTGCTGAACAGCATGAAGAAGAGAAACTATTCAAAGGTATTCTGGATAAAATAGAAATTATTGGTGAAGATGGCAAAGGCTTGTTCTTTATTGATAAGGAGATCGGCAAGATGGTAACTCAAAGCCCAATCAGTGTTATGGATTCGCCTGAGGGCGCATAACCCTTATAAAGTTCAGTAGCAAGTAGTCTTTGCCGTGATGAAAAAAAACCTTGTTATCAAGAGATACCAAGGTTTTCTAAGCTTTTTGGCGAGTGCCGGTAACGAGGAGGCTAACGAGAAAACTCGTAAGCTAGACCATTGCTGGCAATAGCCCGCAACTTACCACCAGTCACAAATGCGATATCTTGTAGGCTAACACCGGAAGGTTTCCATGCGTTGCGTTTAGTGGCTTCCCAATCTGCCACGGCTTGTTTACTCGACAGATCCCACAGCTTTAACTTACCCGTACTTGTACCTGTTGCTAGTAATGCTTGGTCTTTGCTAAAGGTTGCTGTCGTATAGGTTGCTGCTGCGATATCACCGCCACGGTTGATATCAATGTTCATTGCTAATTTCCCACTGATTAAATCAACAATAACACCGGAGCCTGCCTGTGCACCACTGAATGCATATCGGCTATCAGGTGATATAGCGGTAGAGCGCACCTGATTATCATGGGACCACTGGCCGCGAATATCGCCATCAGCAATATTCCAAAGATAAACGGAACCAACCCTTGTACCTGCCATAGCAATGGTGTTGTCGTCACTTAGGCTGACGGATGAAATTTGATCATCTGCAGTAAAGGTACGCACGCCTTTACCTTGAGCTGTATTAATAAGCACGGCAGTGCCGTTACTTAATCCTGCTAAAAGAAGCTTCCCATCAGCAGAAAAGGCTAAATCTCGAATATTTGCCGGTAAAGCCCAAAAATTTATCGACTGCCCTGTCGTTGTATCCCAGAGTGTTAGACTGCCTTGTTCTGCCGTTGCGCCATAGAGCCCATTACCGGAAATAGCGACATGGTCGAACAGTGAGTAACCATCAGCCTTATGGTTCCAGTTATAAATGCGCTCGTGTTGAGGCAATCGCCAAAGACTACCACCATGATTAATAGAAGCGATAAGAGTCATGCTACCATCATTAGATATAGCCGCGTCGAAATGTCCTTGAGTGGCAAGAGACCATGTCTTTTCTGGTGGCGTCAGATCGGAGCAACCTGACACCAAAAGAAATAAAGGTATGACTAAAAGGACAGAAAAGAGAGATTTTCTGGCACGAATCATGAGTCTGCAAGTTCCTGGTGTGCGGTATGAAGTGTTTCAATTAGGATGTCTTCATGCTGAAAACGATCAGCAAGATGCTCTCCTAAATTTGAAAGCTCTGCCGGTAGTGCTTTCTCAAGATCGCCTGAGCTATCACAGGTTTCGTTGAAATCTAAGATAACATCAGTACTCACTTGGATCAGTGGGAGTATTTTCTGGCTTAACTCAATTGCCTTTTGATCTGAAAAAGCTTCAGCTTCACGGCATAATTGCTCAAAAATCTCAAAATGACCCGCAGAGGTATAATCGACCATAATATTACAGAGCTTTTGTACCTGCTTTGAGTTCACAGGAGTATCTGCTTTTGCTTGTTGAGCAAGTTCAGAGTAACAAACGATCAGATCTTGGCGATCATGCAGCCACTTGTCGACCATCCCGTGTACACCGCTCCATCTTTCGCGAGGGTGTTCATAGTTCTGTGTCACCCATTGCTTACAGATCTACGTAACCGTCGATCCGTCCTTCGAAGTGGATGCTCAGCTGCGATAGCGTCAGATTCCAGTTTTGCACCGGATGCGTCCACTTTTCTGATGCTTTTAACATACCGGCGTACAGCAGTTTGAGCAACGCGTTTTCATTGGCGAAGCCTCCCTTGGTCTTGGTCAGTTTGCGGAACTGGCGGTGTACTGCCTCAACCGCATTGGTCGTGTAAATCGCTTTGCGCACCTGCTCTGGGTACTTGAAGTAAACGGCCAGATTCTCCCATTTACTCCGCCACGATTTAATC
>NZ_AUGW01000021.1 GCF_000422865.1 Oceanospirillum maris DSM 6286
CTGAAAGAACGAACGATAATCGGATACGCTCGATTACAAAGACTGAATCAATAAAGACGCAATACAGAATTTAAGTTCTCGATTGGCATCGATCTACAACTTTTTTGCTTGACGACAATAGCGTGTAGGAACCACCTGACTCCTTTCCGAACTCAGAAGTGAAACTGCTCAGCGCCGATGGTAGTGTGGGGTCTCCCCATGTGAGAGTAGGACATCGTCAAGCGCTTATTCTAAAAGCCCGTCTCTTCGAGACGGGCTTTTTTTATGCCTGGGATTTAGGTCGGCCTGATGTTAGGTCTGTTTAAGTAGGGCTATATGCCAAACCTTCAAATCCGTTATAGTGGTCATTTATGAATGGCTAGCTAGGAGATGTTGTGGATAATACAGCTTTGATTAACATGTTTTCTGATGGCGAGTGGCATAGTGGTGTTGATGCTGCTGCATTACTTGGCGTTAGCCGTGCGGCGGTTTGGAAACGACTGCAGAAGCTTGAAGGCATGGGGCTGCAGATCCAGAGAGAGCAAAGCAAAGGCTATCGCTTACCCTACAGTTTTAAGCCATTGACCGATGACGGCCTAGAAGATCTGCCTTTTGATATATCCATCCGCTCTATTACTGAGAGCACAAACACAGATGCACAGCTACGGGTTAAAGATAAGGCTCTTCCGTGGCCTGAAAGCTTTTCAGTTGTTCTTGCTGAGCAGCAGACCGCAGGCCGTGGACGCAGAGGGAAGCAGTGGATTAGTCCCTATGGCGCTAACCTATATCTTTCCTGTGCTGCATCCCTACCCGTTGGTGCCTCCTCTCTTGAAACATTGAGCCTGCATGTTGGTATTATTTTAGCGGCTGCCTTACAAGATGCAGGTTTACCTGATGTGAAAGTTAAGTGGCCAAATGATGTTTATGTCCAAGGTAAAAAAATAGCAGGCATTTTGATTGAGGTGGATGGCGACTTATCTAGCCATTGCAATGTTGTTATTGGGATAGGCGTGAATTTTACCCATGGAAGCCTAAGTGAAGACCAGGTGCAGCAGCCTTACAGTGCGGTTGATCTTTTTTGTGAGACGCGACGTGAATATATTGCGGCTGGTGTTATTTTGCAGATTCAGCAGCGTCTGGATCGAATCGTAAATGGTCTTATTGAAGCAGAGATAGCGGAATGGCCTGAGTATGATTTCTTACGTAATAAAAAAGTCACATTGCATTTAGGTGCGCAGCAAATAGAAGGTATTGCTCGGGGTATTGACGGGAGTGGTAACCTAAAGATAGAGCTGAGCGATGGTAGTGAACGGCTGTTTTCTGGTGGAGAAGTGAGTGTTAGAGCCCAATAAAATCCTATTGGTGGATGTCGGTAATACACGGGTTAAATATGCCATTGATGATGGACAGAGGCTTTCAACGATAATGGTGGTCTCGAGGCTGTCAGAGCTACCTCTGGGTGGCTTCTCGGAAATACGTGTAGCGACGGTTTCTCGTCACGATGAGATTGATCATTGGAAATCTGAGATTGCTGTAAACGTAAGGCAAGCTAAAGTCATTAAACAGCACCATAATTTGACCGTTGCTTATAATGAAGTAGAAAGGTTGGGTGTTGATCGTTGGTTGGCTATGCTTGCTGTTTGGTGTGAGAAAAAGACACCGACCTGTGTAGTTGATTTGGGAACGGCCATTACAGCAGATTATGTTTCTAGTGAGGGCGTACATTTAGGTGGTTACATTATTCCGGGATTTTCGCTTATGAAACAAAGTCTTGGGAATAATACTGCCTGTGTTGGCTTTGGCTCAAATGGCAAAGGTGTTGATCCTGGGAGTGTGACCGAGGCTTGTGTTGATCATGGTATTAATCGGCTTGTACGTGGTTTCTTGAAAGACTTGCTACAGGCTGAGCCAGCTTGTCATTCACTAGTGGTTACTGGTGGCGATAGTTCAAGGTTAGATTATCATGGATTTGAAGCTGATATATCTGTTGATGAAGCTCTTGTATTACGTGGTTTGCGATATGCCTTTGAGTAAAAAAACAAAGAAAGTTTAAAAAAAGATTTGCCAAGCAATATTCAGGTTGGTATAGTACGCCCCGTTGCCGCAAGAGGCACAAGCTAGCAACTTGTAGTGCTTATATTTTTATTAGCCAGTTAAGTTGATAAGCTCGGAGGGGTTCCCGAGTGGCCAAAGGGAGCAGACTGTAAATCTGCCGGTTCGCCTTCGAAGGTTCGAATCCTTCCCCCTCCACCATTTTTCTTGCGGGCATAGTTTAGTGGTAGAACCTCAGCCTTCCAAGCTGATGATGCGGGTTCGATTCCCGCTGCCCGCTCCAGGGCTCATGTAGCTCAGTCGGTAGAGCACTTCCTTGGTAAGGAAGAGGTCACCGGTTCAATTCCGGTCATGAGCTCCAGTATTTTAAAAGCAGACGGTTTATCCGTCTGTTTTTTTCTGTGTAGCTTTTAGCTTTTTTGGCTTGCAAGTCAATAAGCTCAAGAGTAGAATGCTCGGGCTGTTTTTTAGGCTCAGCGAGCAAGTGTTAGGCCAGTAGTTCAATTGGTAGAGCACCGGTTTCCAAAACCGGCTGTTGGGGGTTCGAGTCCCTCCTGGCCTGCCAGTATCTCCCCGTCTGGTATATCCTTCTCGGCAATCGCCGAAATCTAAGGAGTTCATAATGAAAAGCAATGCAGAAGAAGCCCAGCTATCAAATGATGCGGCTAAAGCCAAGTCATCAAATGATGCAGTTAAATGGGTTTTGGTTATTCTGCTTGTCTCTGCTGCTGTGGCGGGAAATCTCTACTATAACGAGTACTCGCCGTTATACCGTGCCCTTGCAATTATTGTTATGGCCGCTATAGCTGGATTTATTGCTCTGAAGACAGAGAAAGGCAGTCGCTTCTTAGTTAAGGCGGCTGAGTCGCGTGCAGAGATACGTAAAGTTGTTTGGCCATCAAGACAAGAGACGACACAAACGACCTTGATTGTTTTGGCTGCTGTTTTATTTATGGGATTGGTTCTCTGGGGTATTGATACTCTACTGGGTTGGCTGATTTCATTAATCGTGAATTAATCGAGGAATAGACATGTCGAAGCGTTGGTATGTTGTACATGCCTATTCGGGTTATGAGAAGCATGTGATGCGCTCGCTTCAAGAGCGTGTAAAGCTTCGTGGTGTTGAAGACCTGTTTGGCGAGATTCTTGTGCCAACAGAGGAAGTCGTTGAAATGCGTGACGGCAAAAAGCGCAAGAGCGAGCGTAAGTTTTATCCAGGGTACGTGTTAGTGCAGATGGAAATGAATGATTCTGCATGGCATTTAGTAAAAGAAACCCCTCGTGTACTTGGCTTTATCGGTGGCACAGCAGAAAAACCTGCTGCGATTACTGAACGTGAAGCAGATGCTATTTTACAGCGTGTGGCTGACCGTACCGACAAACCGCGTCCGAAGACATTATTTGAACCCGGTGAAGTGGTTCGTGTCACAGATGGTCCTTTTGCGGACTTTAACGGTGTTGTTGAAGAAGTGAATTATGAGAAGAGTAGGCTGCAGGTTTCTGTGCTTATCTTCGGTCGCTCTACCCCTGTTGAGCTAGAGTTTGGACAGGTAGAGAAAGACTAAGCTTTAAAGAATTTTTTCAGGTGCAAGGCACTTTAACGGGAAGCCGTAAGGCGTTATACCCAAATAGGAGAGAATCATGGCTAAGAAAGTACAAGCCTATATCAAGCTACAAGTAGCTGCTGGTAAAGCGAATCCAAGTCCACCAGTTGGTCCTGCTCTGGGTCAACACGGTGTGAATATCATGGAATTCTGTAAAGCATTCAATGCTGCAACACAAGATGTTGAAGCGGGTCTGCCGATTCCTGTTGTTATTACTGTTTATGCTGATCGTAGCTTTACTTTTGTAACTAAGACGCCTCCAGCGGCAGTTCTGCTTTTGAAAGCAGCTGGCCTGAAAAGCGGTAGCGCACGTCCGAACACTGTAAAAGTGGGTTCTGTGACGCGTGCACAGCTTGAAGAGATCGCAACCACTAAACAGCCTGATCTGACTGCATCTGATATGGATGCTGCAGTTCGTACAATCGCTGGTACTGCCCGTAGTATGGGTCTGAACGTGGAGGGTCTGTAAGATGGCTAAGCTAACTAAGCGCGCAAAACTGATTCGTGAAAAAGTAGAAGCTGAAAAAGCATACTCAGTAGCAGATGCTGTTGCACTACTATCTGAACTATCTACTGTTAAGTTCAAAGAGTCTGTAGAAGTTGCTGTTAACCTAGGTGTAGATCCTCGTAAATCTGACCAAGTTGTACGTAGCGCAACTGTTATGCCTAACGGTACTGGTAAAGATGTTCGTGTTGCTGTGTTTACACAGGGCGCAAATGTTGACGCCGCTAAAGAAGCTGGTGCAGACGTTGTGGGTATGGACGAGCTAGCGGCTCAAATGAAAGGCGGTGACCTGAACTATGACGTTGTTATCGCATCTCCTGATGCAATGCGCGTTGTTGGTCAATTAGGTCAGCTTTTAGGCCCCCGTGGTCTAATGCCTAACCCGAAAGTTGGTACTGTAACTCCTGATGTTGCTACTGCTGTTAAAAATGCAAAAGCTGGCCAGGTTCGCTACCGTACAGACAAGAACGGTATTATTCATGCTGGTATTGGTAAAGTAGATTTCTCTGCTGATGCTATCAAAGGTAACCTTGAAGCACTTGTTGCTGATCTGAAGAAGCTAAAACCATCTGCTTCTAAAGGTATTTACCTGAAGAAAATTACTCTGTCTTCAACAATGGGTCCAGGTCTATTAATCGACCTGTCTGATCTAGACGCTTAAGACAGAAAATAAACTTTGCGGGGCTCTTAGTGAACATTGCTGAGAGTTTCGTCAAAGACCGCAGGAGCTTAGGCTTAATCTCAGACTTTTGTTCTCGGTCCTGCGCAGATGGAATGGCCCGCCAGAATTTCTGGTGCCGAACCATCGTTACTTCCCTGAAAAGGGGTGGTGGTAAGAAGAAGGCGAAAGCCTTCATAGCTTAGGAGCAAATAAAGTGGCACTACGTCTCGAAGACAAAAAAGCAATTGTTGCTGAAGTCAACGAAGCTGCCAGTTCTGCTCTTTCTGTTGTAGTTGCCGACTCACGTGGCGTTACTGTAGGTGCAATGACTGCTCTACGTAAAAGTGCTCGTGAAGCCGGTGTTCAGCTACGTGTTGTTCGTAACACGTTAGCTCGCCTAGCTGTTGAAGGTACCTCTTTTGAGTGCCTGAAAGAAAGCTTCGTAGGCCCTACTCTGATTGCTTTCTCTATGGAGCATCCTGGTGCGGCAGCGCGTCTTCTTAAAGATTTTGCAAAAGAAGAAGAAGCGTTCGAAGTAAAAGCTCTGGCGTACGAAGGAGAGTTGATCGCAGCGGCAGATATTGACCGTTTGGCAAAACTGCCAACATACGACGAAGCTATTGCAAGCTTGATGATGACTATGAAAGAAGCATCTGCAGGCAAGCTGGCTCGCACTCTGGCAGCTATTCGCGATCAGAAGGAAGCAGAAGCCGCTTAATAGCGTTTCTCTTTCTATCGATAAAGAATTTTGGTTTTAACGAGCGACAATTGCTCTACAACGTTGGGAAGCTAAGATAATGGCTCTGACTAAAGAAGATATCATCAATGCAGTTGCAGAAATGTCCGTTATGGATGTTGTTGAACTGATTGAAGCAATGGAAGAAAAATTCGGTGTATCTGCTGCTGCTGTTGCAGTTGGTGCTGCTGCTGGTGGCGAAGCTGCTGCCGTTGAGCAAACTGAATTTGACGTTGTTCTTACCGCTGTTGGCGATAAGAAAGTAAACGTAATTAAAGCAGTTCGTGCAATCACTGGTCTTGGCTTGAAAGAAGCTAAAGCAATGGTTGACGGTGCTCCAGCTTCAGTTAAAGAAGGCGTTTCTAAGGATGACGCTGAAGCTGCAAAAGCACAGCTGGAAGAAGCTGGTGCAAGCGCAGAGCTTAAGTAATTAGCTTTGCGTTACAGCAGACGCTGCTGAAATTGCAGTGGGCTGGTGGCGATTCGCCACCGGCCTTTTTCTGTTCATAATATCCTTGACTGCTTTAAAACACGTAACTGCCTTTTCGGCGGTGTGAAGACTTATCGGCTGCAATCGTTAGATTAGATCGTGCCGAAGCCTGAGATCAGATGAACAAGCTGGGGAATACTGATGGCTTACTCATATACTGAGAAAAAACGTATCCGCAAGGATTTCGGTAAACTACCCCAAGTCATGGATGTGCCGTATTTGCTGGCCATCCAGCTGGACTCCTATCGATCCTTCCTGCAAGAAGATAAAACTATAGAACAGCGGGAGGATCTAGGCCTTCACGCTGCGTTTAAATCGGTATTCCCTATCGAGAGCTATTCCGGTAACGCATCTCTGGAATATGTTAGCTATCGTCTAGGCAGCCCGGTTTTTGATGTAAAAGAGTGCCAGTTGCGTGGTATTACCTACGCGGCTCCTCTGCGCGTAAAAGTTCGCCTTGTGATTTATGACCGTGAGTCATCAAATAAGGCAATCAAGGATATTAAAGAACAAGAAGTCTACATGGGCGAGATGCCTCTGATGACTGGGAACGGTACCTTTGTTATTAACGGTACTGAGCGTGTTATCGTATCCCAGCTTCACCGTTCTCCTGGTGTATTCTTTGATCATGATAAAGGTAAGACACACTCTTCAGGCAAGTTGCTGTATTCAGCACGTGTGATTCCTTATCGTGGTTCTTGGTTGGACTTTGAGTTCGACCCTAAAGATAGCGTTTTCGTCCGTATTGACCGTCGACGTAAGCTGCCTGCCTCTGTACTGCTTCGTGCACTGAACTACACATCTGAACAGATGCTGGGTATGTTCTTTGACACTAACAAGTTTTATTTTGAGCGTGATGGCTTGCGCATGGAACTAGTTCCTTCGCGTCTACGTGGTGAAACGGCATCTTTTGATATTTGCGATAACGATGGCAATGTCATCGTTGAAAAAGATCGCCGTATCACGCCGCGACATATCCGTCAGATTGAAAAGGCGGGTATTGATAAGCTTAAAGTTCCTCTTGATTATCTGTTTGGCCGTGTTCTTGCCAAAGATATGGTCAATGAGAAGACCGGTGAGCTGATCTGTGAGTGTAACTCAGAGATTAATGCTGAAATCCTTGAGAATTTAGCCGCTGCCGGTTGTAAAGTTATTGAAACGCTTTACACCAATGACTTAGATTGTGGCCCGTTTATTTCGGACACGCTTCGCATTGATAGTACGCGCAATCAACTGGAAGCATTGGTAGAAATCTACCGGATGATGCGTCCTGGTGAGCCGCCAACTAAAGAATCAGCAGAGTCTCTATTCGAGAACCTGTTCTTTAGTGAAGACCGTTACGATCTTTCTGCGGTTGGCCGCATGAAGTTCAACCGTCGTATTAATCGTGAAGGTGATACCGGATCCGGCGTTCTAAGCCACGAAGATATTATCGACGTACTGCGCGAGTTGATCAATATTCGTAACGGTAAAGGTGAAGTTGATGATATCGATCACCTTGGTAACCGTCGTATTCGTTCTGTTGGTGAAATGGCTGAAAACCAGTTCCGTGTAGGTCTGGTTCGTGTTGAGCGTGCTGTTAAAGAGCGTTTGTCTCTTGCAGAAAGCGAAGGTCTGATGCCTCAAGACCTGATCAATGCCAAGCCCGTTGCTGCTGCAATCAAAGAATTCTTTGGTTCTTCGCAGTTATCTCAGTTTATGGATCAGAATAACCCGCTATCTGAGGTGACTCACAAGCGTCGTGTTTCTGCGTTAGGCCCTGGTGGTTTAACCCGTGAACGTGCGGGCTTTGAAGTACGTGACGTACACCCAACGCATTACGGTCGTGTTTGCCCTATTGAGACACCTGAAGGGCCAAACATTGGTCTGATTAACTCATTGGCGACTTATGCGCGCACTAACGATTACGGTTTCCTTGAAACACCTTACCGTAAAGTTAATGACGGCCAAGTAACCGACGAGTTGGTTTATCTATCTGCGATTGAAGAAAGTCAGTACGTTATCGCTCAGGCTTCCGCAACGATTAAAGATGGCATGCTGGTTGATGAGCTGGTTCAGGTACGTAATAAGGGTGAAACAACCTTTATGACGCCTAGCCAAGTAACACTGATGGATGTATCTCCTCGTCAGGTTGTGTCCGTTGCCGCGGCTTTGATTCCGTTCCTAGAGCACGATGATGCTAACCGAGCCTTGATGGGTTCGAACATGCAACGTCAGGCTGTACCAACACTGCGTGCTGACAAGCCGCTAGTGGGTACGGGTATGGAGCGCTTCGTTGCTCGTGACTCTGGTGTTTGTGCGATAGCGACCCGTGGCGGTGTCATTGACTCTGTTGATGCAAGCCGTGTTGTTATTCGTGTTAATGACGAAGAAACAGAAGTGGGTGAAGCAGGTGTAGATATTTACAACCTGACTAAGTACACCCGTTCTAACCAGAACACCTGTATTAATCAGCGTGCCATTGTGCGCTCTGGTGATGTTGTTGCAAAAGGCGATATCCTAGCGGATGGCCCTTCTGTTGACTTAGGTGATCTGGCTCTTGGTCAGAACATGCGTATCGCCTTTATGCCTTGGAACGGTTACAACTTCGAGGATTCCATTTTGGTTTCCGAACGAGTTGTACAAGAAGATCGTTTCACCACGATCCATATTCAAGAGCTAACCTGTGTATCCCGTGATACCAAGTTAGGCCCTGAAGAGATTACCTCTGATATTCCGAATGTGGGTGAAAGCGCACTAGGCAAGCTGGACGAGTCCGGTATTGTTTACATCGGTGCAGAAGTAGGTGCTGGCGATATTCTAGTGGGTAAGGTGACACCTAAAGGTGAAACCCAGCTGACGCCTGAAGAGAAGCTACTGCGTGCGATCTTCGGTGAAAAAGCTTCTGATGTTAAAGATACCTCTCTGCGTGTTGCTACTGGTGTGAAAGGTACGGTTATTGACGTACAGGTCTTTACCCGTGACGGTGTTGAGAAAGATACTCGTGCCCGCGCTATTGAGCAGTCACAGTTAGATGAAGTTCGTAAAGATCTTCAAGAAGAATACCGTATCGCAGAAGAAGCAACGTTCGAACGTCTTGGTCGTCAGATTGAAGGTCAAGATGTACTGAGTGGTCCTAAGCTAGTGAAAGGCGATAGCCTGACGAGCGACTACTTGGCAGAGCTGCCACGTAAAGAATGGTTCAAAATCACTCTATCCGATGATGCTCTAAACGAAGTACTGCTACAGGCTGATGAACAGCTGCAGCAACGTCGTAAAGAGATGGATGAGAAGTTTGAAGACAAGAAGAAGAAACTGCAGCAAGGTGATGACCTGGCTCCGGGTGTTCTTAAGATTGTTAAGGTTTACGTTGCTATTAAACGCCGGATCCAGCCGGGTGATAAAATGGCGGGTCGTCACGGTAACAAAGGTGTAATCTCAGCGATTATGCCGATTGAAGATATGCCGTACGATGCGAAAGGCGAGCCGGTTGATATCGTTCTGAACCCTCTGGGCGTACCATCGCGTATGAACGTAGGTCAGATTCTGGAAACACACTTGGGCATGGCAGCAAAAGGTCTTGGCGACAAGATCAATGAAATGTTGCTAGAGCAGCGTGATAACCAAGTTCAAGAAATCCGTGATTTCTTGGATAAGGTTTATAACCAAGTGGGTAGTCATAAAGAAGATATTGATAGCCTTACTGACGAAGAAGTGATTTCACTGGCACAGAACCTGCGTAAAGGTGTTCCTATTGCAACGCCTGTATTCGATGGTGCTCCTGAGCCAGAGATTAAAGCGCTTCTACGCCTTGCTGATATCCCTGATAGTGGTCAGGTATGGTTGCGTGATGGCCGTACCGGTGAACAGTTTGACCGTCCTGTGACCGTTGGTTACATGTACATGCTGAAACTGAACCACTTGGTCGATGATAAGATGCATGCCCGTTCTACAGGTTCATACAGCCTTGTAACGCAGCAGCCATTGGGCGGTAAAGCTCAGTTTGGTGGTCAGCGTTTCGGTGAGATGGAAGTGTGGGCACTGGAAGCATACGGCGCGGCTTATACCCTTCAGGAGATGCTGACTGTTAAGTCGGATGATGTGAACGGTCGTACTAAGATGTATAAAAACATCGTAGATGGCGATCACCGCATGGAACCGGGTATGCCAGAATCCTTCAACGTACTGGTGAAGGAAATCCGTTCTCTGGGTATCGACATTGACCTTGAAAGCCAGTGAGCTCTATAGGTTTTAACAGATGAATTCCGTTGCGGGCTACGGCCCGCATCAGTAACTCCATTTGGAGCAGTGGCCGATGAAAGATCTAGTTAATGTGCTGAAAGCACAGGGACAAAGCGACGAATTCGATTCGATTAAGATCACGCTGGCATCGCCAGACATGATCCGCGCTTGGTCCTTTGGCGAAGTTAAAAAGCCAGAGACAATCAACTATCGTACCTTTAAGCCAGAACGTGATGGTCTGTTCTGTGCCAAAATCTTTGGTCCGGTAAAAGACTACGAGTGCCTGTGCGGTAAATATAAGCGCATGAAGCACCGTGGTATTATTTGTGAAAAATGTGGTGTAGAGGTTACTCAGGCTAAAGTACGCCGTGATCGTATGGGTCACATTGAACTGGCGTCACCTGTTGCACACATTTGGTTCCTGAAATCTCTGCCGTCACGTATCGGTCTGTTGCTTGACATGACTCTGCGCGATATCGAGCGTGTTCTATACTTTGAGTCTTTCGTAGTGATCGATCCGGGTATGACCACACTTGAGCGTGGCCAGCTGCTGAACGATGAGCAGTACTACGAAGCGCTGGAAGAGTTCGGTGACGACTTTGACGCCCGCATGGGTGCTGAAGCGATTCAGGGTCTGATGAAGGATATTGAACTCGAAGACGAGATCAATCATCTGCGTGAAGAGATTCCACAGACCAACAGTGAAACCAAGATCAAGAAGCTGTCTAAGCGTCTTAAATTGCTGGAAGCCTTCTTCAAGTCAGGCAACAAGCCTGAATGGATGATCATGGAGGTGCTGCCGGTACTGCCACCGGGTCTGCGTCCTCTGGTACCTCTGGATGGTGGTCGTTTCGCGACATCAGACCTGAACGATCTGTACCGCCGGGTGATCAACCGTAACAACCGTCTGAAGCGCCTGCTTGACCTGAACGCTCCGGACATCATCGTACGCAACGAAAAACGTATGCTGCAGGAGTCTGTTGACGCCCTGTTGGATAACGGTCGTCGTGGCCGTGCGATTACGGGCTCTAACAAGCGTCCTCTGAAATCTTTGGCTGACATGATCAAAGGTAAGCAGGGTCGTTTCCGTCAGAACCTTCTGGGTAAGCGGGTTGACTACTCGGGTCGTTCGGTAATTACCGTAGGTCCACAGTTGAAACTGCACCAGTGTGGTCTGCCGAAGAAAATGGCGCTTGAGCTATTTAAGCCGTTTATCTTTGCTCGTTTAGAAGCTAAAGGTATGGCGACAACCATCAAAGCGGCGAAGAAGATGGTTGAGCGCGAACTGCCAGAAGTATGGGATATCCTTGCTGAGGTTATTCGTGAGCACCCAGTAATGCTTAACCGTGCACCAACATTGCACCGTTTAGGTATTCAAGCATTTGAGCCTTTACTGATTGAAGGTAAAGCGATCCAGCTGCATCCGCTGGTTTGTGCGGCGTATAACGCCGACTTCGATGGTGATCAGATTGCTGTTCACTTGCCGCTGACCACCGAAGCACAGCTTGAAGCTCGCGCTTTGATGATGTCGACCAACAACGTACTGTCTCCAGCGAACGGTGAACCAATCATCGTACCGTCTCAAGATGTTGTGTTGGGTCTGTACTATATGACTCGTGACCGCATTAACGCGAAAGGTGAAGGCATGATCTTCAGCGGCGTTGATGAAGCGGAGCGTGCATTAGGTGCTGGCCACGTTAATCTTCAAGCCCGCGTAAAAATTCGTGTTATTGAAAATGTGCTAAGCGAAGATGGTGTGATGGAGCAACGTAGCTCTATCCAAGACACCACGGTTGGTCGCAGTATGTTATATCGCGTGTTGCCAAAAGGTCTTCCGTTTGAGCTGGTTAATCAGCCAATGACCAAAAAAGCAATTTCACGCTTGATCAACAACTCGTACCGTCGCGTAGGTCTGAAAGATACGGTTATCTTTGCAGATCAGCTGATGTACACGGGCTTCCGTCAAGCCACGCTTTCTGGCGCATCAATTGGTGTTAACGATTTCGTTATCCCTGATGCAAAAGCTGCGATCGTTGCAGCCTCAGAAGCAGAAGTAAAAGAAATTGAACAGCAGTTCTCTTCCGGTCTGGTAACCCAGGGTGAGAAGTACAACAAAGTTATCGATATCTGGTCTAAGGCAAACGATAAAGTTGCTAAGGCAATGATGGAAGGTATCTCAAAAGAAACAGTAATCAACCGTGATGGCGTAGAAGAAGAGCAAGACTCTTTTAACTCCGTCTTTATCATGGCTGATTCTGGTGCTCGGGGTAGTGCTGCTCAGATTCGTCAGTTGGCGGGTATGCGTGGTCTGATGGCTAAGCCGGATGGCTCGATCATCGAAACGCCAATTGTGGCGAACTTCCGTGAAGGTTTGAACGTACTTCAGTACTTCATCTCTACTCACGGTGCTCGTAAAGGTTTGGCGGATACTGCACTAAAAACAGCGAACTCGGGTTACCTAACCCGTCGTCTTGTTGATGTTGCGCAAGATTTGGTTGTTACTGAGCGTGACTGTGGCACTCAAAATGGTCTAACGATGACGCCTCTCATTGAGGGTGGTGACATTGTAGTACCTCTGGGCCATCGTGTACTGGGTCGTGTTGTTGCGCAAGATGTTGTTAAGCATGATACTGGCGAAATTCTAATTGCTGCCGGTACGCTGCTTGATGAAGCTTGGTGTGATTCACTGGATACCATGGGTATTGATGAGATCATTGTGCGCTCTGCGATCTCCTGCGATACGCGTTACGGTGTTTGCTCAAGCTGTTATGGTCGTGACCTTGCCCGTGGCCACATCGTTAACGTTGGCGAAGCGGTTGGTGTTATCGCGGCTCAGTCGATCGGTGAACCCGGTACTCAGCTGACGATGCGTACGTTCCACATTGGTGGTGCGGCATCTCGTGCATCGGCTATTGATAACGTACAAGTTAAACATGGCGGTAAAGTACGCTTCCACAATATCAAAGTAGTGGAACGTAAAGATGGTAAGTTAGTTGCTGTATCTCGCTCTGGTGCACTGGCCGTGGCTGATGAGACTGGTCGTGAGCGTGAGTACTACAAACTGCCATACGGTGCTGAGATCAGTGTCCGTGAAGGCGATATGGTTGAATCAGGTCAGATTCTTGCTAAATGGGATCCGCACACTCACCCAATCGTTGTTGAAATGGGCGGTCGTACTCGCTTTAACGGTATGGAAGACGGCATCAGCATCACCCGTACACAGGATGAGCTGACAGGCCTGTCTCACATCGAAGTGATGGATGCCTCGGCCCGACCTGCAGCAGGCAAGGACATGCGTCCTATGATCATGCTGTTGGATGAAGCTGGCAACGAACTGTCTATGCCTAACTCACAGACACCTGTACAGTACCTGCTTCCTGGTAATGCAGTTATTACCGTCGAAGATGGTAAAGAAGTCGGTGTTGGTGAGATTATCGCCCGTATTCCACAGGAATCTAGCGGTAACAAAGATATTACCGGTGGTTTGCCACGAGTGGCCGACCTATTCGAAGCTCGTCGCCCTAAAGAGCCAGCTTTGCTTGCTGAAATCTCTGGTGTCGTAACCTTCGGTAAAGAAACAAAAGGTAAGCGTCGTATTCAGATTACTCCTGAAAATGGTGATACCTATGAAGTACTGATCCCTAAATGGCGCGTGATGAACGTGTTTGAAGGTGAGAAGGTTGAGCGTGGTGAGGTGATCTCTGATGGTCCATCTAACCCGCACGATATTCTGCGTCTTCTGGGTGTTAGCCGATTGGCTGAATATATCACTAGCGAAGTGCAAGAAGTTTATCGTCTACAAGGTGTAGGCATTAACGATAAGCACATTGAGGTGATTGCTCGTCAGATGCTACGTAAAGCTGAAATTACTGAAACAGGTGATTCAAGCTTTATTCATGGTGATCAGGTAGAAGTTTCTCAGGTACTGGAAGAAAACGAAATCCTTAGCAAGGCTGATAAATTCCCTGCTAAATATGATCGTGTGCTACAGGGTATTACTAAAGCGTCTCTGGCAACTGAGTCCTTTATCTCTGCTGCATCTTTCCAGGAAACTACGCGAGTGCTGACTGAGGCTGCCGTAACAGGTAAGCGAGATCAGCTACGTGGCCTGAAAGAAAACGTGGTTGTGGGTCGTCTAATACCGGCTGGTACGGGTTTGACTTACCACAAAAACCGCAAGAAGAAACGTCAAGATGTTGAAGCAGCGCAAGCTGGCCCTACGGCTAGTGAAGTTGAAGCAGCATTGAGCGAAATGCTTAACAGCGAAGAATAAAACTCTTTTGTTGTAAAGTGAGTGAAGACCGGACGATGTCCGGTCTTGACTGTCTGCGGGAGGCAACATACAATGCGCCTCCTTAATTAGTATGGCGGTGGTTTAGCCACTGTCTTTTTTTGTGTACAACGTGGAGTCTGCTTGCATGGCAACCATCAATCAGTTGGTACGCAAACCTCGTAAGCGTAAAGTTGAGAAGAGCGACGTTCCTGCCCTTCAAAGCTGCCCGCAAAAGCGCGGTGTATGTACTCGTGTATACACAACTACCCCTAAGAAGCCTAACTCGGCTCTTCGTAAGGTATGTCGTGTACGTTTGACTAACGGTTTTGAAGTTTCCTCATACATCGGCGGTGAAGGTCACAACCTTCAGGAGCACTCTGTTGTTCTAATCCGTGGTGGTCGTGTGAAGGATTTGCCTGGTGTTCGTTATCACACAGTTCGTGGTAGCTTGGATACTTCTGGCGTACAAGATCGTAAACAGGGCCGTTCCAAATATGGAACAAAACGTCCTAAGTCATAATAATTTAATTTCTGTCTGATAAGAGTAAGGCCAGAGTAATTTCTGGATTTACCTGAAGACCTTAAAGAGGGCTTATCAATGCCTAGACGTCGCGTCGCCGCAAAGCGTGATATTATTCCGGATCCTAAGTTCGGTAATGAGCGCCTGGCTAAGTTTATGAACCATGTAATGGTTAGCGGTAAGAAGTCTGTTGCTGAAAAAATCGTTTACGGTGCTCTTGAGAAAGTTGAAGAGCGCAGCAAAGAGCAGCCGCTGGATATGTTTGAAAAAGCACTTGAGTCAATCCAGCCTTTGGTGGAAGTAAAATCCCGCCGTGTGGGTGGTGCTACATATCAAGTACCCGTTGAAGTGCGTCCTTCCCGTCGTATGGCTCTAGCTATGCGTTGGTTGGTTGATGCGGCACGTAGTCGTGGTGAAAAATCCATGAATCTACGTCTTGCTGGTGAAATTCTTGATGCAGCCGAAGGTAAAGGCGCTGCAGTTAAGAAACGTGAAGACGTTCACCGCATGGCTGAAGCGAACAAGGCGTTCTCGCACTACCGCTTCTAGTAAAACGGGAGATATGTCGTGGCACGTAAGACCCCAATTGACCGCTACCGTAACATCGGAATCTGCGCGCACGTTGATGCTGGTAAAACTACCACGACAGAACGTGTGCTTTTCTACACTGGTCTTTCTCATAAGATTGGTGAAGTGCATGATGGCGCGGCGACCATGGATTGGATGGAGCAAGAGCAGGAGCGTGGTATTACCATTACTTCTGCTGCTACCACCTGTTTCTGGTCAGGTATGGATCAACAGTTTGATCAGCATAGAATTAACATTATTGACACACCAGGGCACGTAGACTTCACCATTGAAGTTGAGCGCTCGCTGCGGGTGTTGGATGGTGCTGTGGTGGTTTTCTGTGGTTCCTCTGGTGTTGAGCCACAGTCTGAAACGGTATGGCGACAAGCGAACAAATATGAGGTTCCCCGAATCGTATTTGTAAACAAGATGGATCGAACAGGTGCAGATTTTCTGCGCGTTGTTGACCAGATTGAAAGCCGCTTGAGTGCAACAGCCGTTCCGATTCAGCTGAATATCGGCAAAGAAGAAGAGTTTGCAGGCGTTGTCGATTTGATGCGCATGAAAGCTGTCTACTGGAATGAAGCCGATAACGGTATGACTTATGAGCTGCAAGAGATTCCTGCTGAATTGCAGGCTCAAGCAGAAGAGTACCGTGAAAAAATGGTTGAGGCAGCTGCCGAAGCCAATGATCAGCTGATGGACAAATATCTCGAAGGCGAAGAGCTGACTCTCGAAGAGATTAAGTCAGGTCTTCGTGCCCGTGTATTGAATAACGAAATCGTACTGGCGCTTTGTGGTTCTGCATTTAAGAACAAAGGCGTTCAGGCGATGTTGGATGCGGTGGTGGAATACCTGCCGGCTCCAACTGAGGTTAAAGCAATTGAAGGTACGCTTGATGGCAGTGATGCTGTTGTTGCGCGTGAAGCAGATGATTCTGCGCCTTTTTCTGCTTTGGCTTTTAAAATTGCTACCGACCCCTTTGTGGGCGCATTGACCTTTGTTCGTGTGTATTCCGGTGTCTTGCAGACTGGTGACAGTGTTTATAACTCTGTTAAAGGCAAGAAAGAGCGTGTGGGCCGCATGGTTCAAATGCACGCCAACGACCGTGAAGAGATCAAAGAAGTTCGTGCGGGTGATATCGCAGCCTTAATCGGCATGAAAGATGTGACTACCGGTGACACCTTATGTGATGGGAAGGACAAAATCATACTTGAGCGTATGGAGTTCCCAGAGCCTGTTATTTCTGTTGCGGTTGAGCCAAGATCTCAAGCGGATCAAGAAAAAATGGGAATTGCTCTAGGTAAGCTTGCTCAAGAAGATCCGTCATTCCGAGTTAAAACTGACGAAGAAACCGGTCAAACCCTTATCTCAGGTATGGGTGAGCTACATCTTGATATTATCGTTGATCGTATGCGTCGCGAGTTCAAGGTAGAGGCTAATATCGGCAAGCCGCAGGTTGCGTATCGCGAAACCATTCGCTCATCCGTTGAGCAGGAAGGTAAGTTTATACGTCAGTCTGGTGGTCGCGGTCAGTTTGGTCACGTTTGGTTGCGTATAGAGCCCTTGACGGACAAGGGTGAAGACGAAGAAAAAATCTACGAATTCAAAAATGAAGTTGTAGGTGGAGTGGTGCCCAAGGAATACATTTCTGCTGTAGACAAGGGCTGCTCAGAGCAGCTGCAGAATGGCATTCTGGCCGGTTACCCAATGATCGACGTAAAGGTTACATTGTTTGATGGCTCGTACCATGATGTGGATTCCAATGAAATGGCGTTCAGAATCGCGGCATCGATGGCTGTCAGGCAAGGTTGTACTAAAGCAGATCCAGTACTGTTAGAGCCTCTAATGAAGGTCGAGGTGGTGACACCTGAAGAGTACATGGGTGATGTGATGGGCGACTTGAACCGTCGTCGTGGTTTGGTTCAAGGTATGGATGATACCGTTTCGGGGAAAGTCATCCGTGCCCTGGTACCGCTAGGTGAAATGTTCGGTTATGCAACCGACCTGCGCTCTGCAACTCAAGGCCGTGCCAGCTACAGCATGGAGTTTGATAAATATGCAGAAGCACCTTCAAACATTGTTGAAGCAGTTATTAATCATAAATAACCGCTAAATATGAAAAGAGGTTTTAGCTGTGTCTAAAGAAAAATTTGAACGTTCCAAACCGCACGTAAACGTTGGTACTATCGGCCACGTTGACCACGGTAAAACAACTCTTACTGCTGCTCTGACTCGTGTTTGTGCAGAAGTATTTGGTGGTACTGCTGTTGCATTTGACGGTATCGATAATGCTCCTGAAGAACGTGAGCGCGGTATTACTATCGCAACTTCTCACGTTGAGTATGATTCAACTATCCGTCACTACGCGCACGTAGACTGCCCTGGACACGCCGATTATGTTAAAAACATGATCACTGGTGCTGCTCAGATGGATGGTGCTATCCTAGTTTGTGGCGCGACTGATGGCCCTATGCCTCAGACTCGTGAGCACATCCTGCTGTCTCGTCAGGTTGGTGTACCTTACGTTGTAGTATTCCTGAACAAAGCTGATCTTCTTGCAGAAGATTGTGGCGGTGTTGGTACTGAAGAGTACGAAGAAATGCTAGAGCTAGTAGAAATGGAGATCCGTGATCTTCTATCTACTTACGACTTCCCTGGTGATGACACGCCAATCATTGCAGGTTCTGCATTGATGGCTCTTAACGGTGAAGACGCAGACGAGCTGGGTACTACTGCTGTTAAGAAATTGGTTGAAGCTCTGGATACTTATATCCCTGAGCCAGAGCGTGCTATTGACGGTGCGTTCCTGATGCCAATCGAAGACGTATTCTCTATCTCTGGCCGTGGTACTGTTGTAACGGGTCGTGTAGAGCGCGGTATCGTTAATACTGGTAGCGAAGTTGAAATCGTTGGTATTAAAGACACTGTTAAGACTACCTGTACTGGTGTTGAAATGTTCCGTAAGCTGCTTGACGAAGGTCGTGCAGGTGAGAACATTGGTGCGCTTCTACGTGGTACTAAGCGTGATGACGTTGAGCGTGGCCAAGTTCTTTGTGCGCCAGGTTCTATCTCTCCTCACACTGAATTTGAAGCAGAAGTGTACATCTTGTCTAAAGAAGAAGGCGGTCGTCATACTCCTTTCTTCAAAGGCTATCGTCCACAGTTCTACTTCCGTACTACTGACGTAACTGGTGCTTGTGAGCTTCCAGAAGGCGTTGAAATGGTTATGCCTGGTGATAACGTGCAACTGCGTGCTACGCTGATTGCTCCGATCGCTATGGAAGAAGGTCTGCGTTTCGCTATTCGTGAAGGCGGCCGTACTGTAGGTGCTGGTGTTGTTGCAAAAATCATTGCGTAATATTACGTATTGATTGAGCTGAGAAGGGATCCCGGTTATTTCGGCGATCCCTTTTCGTCTATGCTTGACATCTGATTTCCCTCCTCTTACAATGCGCTTCCTTTTTATCAAGGGTGAGCTCATTACGCTCGTTTCCAACTGGGGTTTTTGGAATGCAAAACCAGAAAATTCGTATTCGTCTGAAAGCATTCGATCATCGTCTGATCGATCAGTCCGCGCAGGAGATTGTTGATACTGCAAAGCGTACTGGTGCTCAGGTGCATGGTCCAATCCCGCTGCCGACCCGCAAAGAGCGTTTCACTGTGTTGATCTCTCCGCATGTGAACAAGGACGCGCGTGACCAGTACGAAATTCGTACGCACAAACGTGTTCTTGACATCGTAGAGCCAACTGAAAAAACAGTTGATGCGTTGATGAAGCTGGATCTGGCTGCTGGTGTTGATGTGCAGATCAGTCTTGGCTAATTGCCAAATCTAAATTAGGCGCTCGTCGCGAGACGACACACAATTTATAAGTGGAATGCAATGAAAAGTGCAGCCATAGCGGGTGACAGCCCCGTACACTAAGGAGTCGAAATATGACTATCGGTCTTGTCGGTAAGAAAAGCGGTATGACCCGCGTATTTACCGAAGATGGTGTATCCGTACCTGTAACTGTTATTGAGGTTTCTCCAAACCGTGTAACACAGGTTCGTACACTTGAAAAAGACGGCTATGCCGCTATCCAGGTAACTACTGGTGAGCGTAAGGCAAAGCATCTGACCAAAGCAGAGGCAGGTCACTTCGCGAAAGCGGGTGTTGCAGCTGGTAAAGGTCTTGTTGAGTTTCGTCTAGCGGAAGGTGATGAATCACCAGAAGTTGGCGGCGAACTGAACGTATCCCTCTTTGAAGCTGGTCAATTGATTGACGTGACTGGTTCTTCCAAGGGTAAAGGTTTCCAAGGTGCTGTTAAGCGTTGGAACTTCCGTACCCAAGATGCTACGCACGGTAACTCTCTTTCCCATCGTGCTCCAGGTTCCATTGGACAGTGTCAGACCCCAGGTCGCGTTTTCAAAGGTAAGAAAATGGCCGGACATATGGGTGCTGAGCGTAAAACTGTTCAGAGTCTGGAAGTTGTTCGTGTTGACGCAGAACGTAATTTGCTGCTGGTTAAAGGCGGTATTCCTGGTGCTCCAGGTAGTCAAGTTATCGTTCGTCCAGCAGTTAAAGCTCGCGGCTAAGGGGTAAGAGAATGAATCTGAATCTTGCAGGCGGAGCAGCGGGTACCGTAGAAGTATCTGAAGCAACTTTTGGTAAAGAGTATAATGAAGCTCTTGTTCACCAAGTTGTTACTGCGTATCTGGCAGCAGCCCGTCAAGGCACTCGTGCACAGAAGACCCGCTCAGAAGTGAGTGGTGGTGGCGCTAAACCATGGCGTCAGAAAGGTACTGGTCGCGCACGTGCGGGTACTATTCGTAGCCCTATCTGGCGTTCCGGTGGTACAACTTTCGCAGCGAAGCCTCAGAACTTTGAGCAGAAAGTAAACAAAAAGATGTATCGTGCAGCAATGCGCAGCATCCTATCTGAACTAGTACGTCAAGACCGTCTAGTTACAGTAGAAGCGTTTACTGTTGATGCGCCAAAGACTAAAATTCTGGTGAACAAACTGAAAGAGATGGAACTTGGTAAAGTTCTTATCGTAACTTCAGACGTTGATACTAACTTGTTCCTGGCAGCGCGTAACATCCCTAACGTAGAAGTTGTTGATGTTGCAGCAGCGAGCCCGGTAAGTTTAGTGGCTTATGAAAAAGTGCTGGTAACTGTACCTGCTCTGCGTCAGTTCGAGGAGAAGCTGGGATGAACCAAGAGCGCATTTTCAAGGTTCTACTAGGACCTCATGTTTCTGAGAAAGCGGCTATCGTTGCTGATGTAAATAATCAGTACGTATTTAAAGTAGCTGCCGACGCGACTAAACCAGAAATTAAAAAAGCAGTTGAGCAATTGTTTGAAGTTAGCGTTACCGGTGTTTGCACCGTAAACGTTAAAGGTAAAACTAAGCGCACTGCCCGTGGTATTGGTCGTCGTAAAGGTTTCCGCAAGGCGTATGTGTCTGTAGCGGAAGGTCAAGAAATCGACTTTGCTGGCGCTGAATAAGCGAGGAGTTGGGACAATGGCTATTGTTAAATCTAAACCCACATCAGCAGGTCGTCGCCACGTTGTTAAAGTAGTTAACAGTGATCTGCACAAAGGTGCTCCTTATGCACCGCTGCTGACTAAGAAACAAAAGACTGGCGGTCGTAACAATAACGGTCGTATTACCACTCGCCATATTGGTGGTGGTCATCGTCAACACTATCGTCTGGTTGATTTCCGTCGTAATAAAGATGGTATTCCAGCGACTGTTGAACGTATTGAATACGATCCGAACCGTACGGCGCATATTGCACTGCTGAAGTATGCTGACGGTGAACGTCGTTACATTATTGCACCTAAAGGTGTGAAAGCGGGCGATGCTGTACAGTCAGGTGCTGGTGCTCCGATTAAAGCGGGTAACACTCTACCACTGCGTAATATCCCAGTTGGTAGTGTTATTCACTGTATCGAACTGAAACCAGGCAAAGGTGCACAGATTGCACGTTCTGCTGGTGCTGGAGTTCAGCTAGTCGCTCGCGAAGGTACTTATGCTACACTTCGTCTGCGTTCTGGTGAAATGCGCAAAGTACTGGTTGAATGTCGTGCAACTCTGGGTGAAGTTGGTAACTCTGAGCACAGCTTGCGTCGCCTGGGTAAAGCAGGTGCTAAACGCTGGCGTGGTGTTCGTCCAACTGTTCGCGGTGTTGCAATGAACCCTGTTGATCACCCACACGGTGGTGGTGAGGGTCGTACCTCTGGTGGTCGTCATCCAGTAACCCCATGGGGTGTGCCGACTAAAGGTCATAAGACACGTAAGAACAAGCGTACTGATCGACTTATCGTCCGTCGTCGCGGTTCTAAGTAACAGTTATTAAGAGGATACAGCTGTGCCACGTTCACTGAAAAAAGGTCCATTTATAGACCTGCATCTGTTGAAGAAGGTTGAAGCTGCACTGGAAAAAAACGAGCGTCGTCCAATTAAGACTTGGTCTCGCCGTTCCATGATCCTACCTGAGATGGTAGGTCTGACCATTGCAGTTCATAACGGTCGCCAGCACGTGCCTGTACTTGTCTCTGAAGAGATGGTAGGTCACAAGCTGGGTGAATTCGCTGCTACTCGTACCTATCGCGGTCACGTAGCAGACAAGAAAGCCAAGCGTTAAGCCGAGGGGAATAAGAGATGGAAGTAGCCGCTAAATTACGGGGTGCTCGCTTATCCGCACAGAAGGCGCGTTTGGTAGCTGACCAGGTTCGCGGACTCCCAGTAGCAGAAGCACTGAATCTGCTAACCTTCAGCCCGAAAAAGGCTGCGGCACTGGTTAAGAAAGTTCTTGAATCAGCCATTGCCAATGCCGAGCACAATGAAGGTGCGGATATCGACGAGCTGCGCGTATCAACAGTTTTTGTTGATGAAGGTATGACCATGAAGCGCATCAGACCACGTGCCAAAGGCCGTGCTGATCGCATTCTTAAGCGCACTTGCCATATCACGGTTAAGGTAGCAGATAAGTAGGAGACGACCAGATGGGTCAGAAAGTACATCCAACTGGCATTCGACTGGGTATTGTTAAAGATCACAGTTCTACGTGGTTCGCAGAAGGTAGTGACTACGCAGATAATCTGAATAATGATCTTCAGGTACGTGCGTTCCTGCAGAAGCGTCTGAAACAGGCTTCCGTAAGCCGTATTCAGATTGAGCGCCCAGCTCAGAATGCTCGAATTACTATTCACACTGCCCGTCCAGGCATCGTGATTGGTAAAAAAGGCGAAGATGTTGAAAAACTACGCAACGAAGTCACTAAAATGATGGGCGTGCCAGTACATATCAACATTGAAGAAGTTCGTAAGCCTGAACTAGACGGCAAGCTTGTTGCAGAATCTGTATCAAGCCAGCTAGAGCGTCGTGTTATGTTCCGTCGTGCTATGAAGCGCGCAGTTCAAAATGCTATGCGTCTTGGTGCCAAGGGTATCAAGATCCAGGTTTCTGGACGTCTAGGTGGTGCTGAAATTGCACGCTCAGAATGGTATCGCGAAGGCCGTGTGCCTCTGCATACGCTGCGTGCTGACATTGACTACGCGGCTGCTGAAGCGCACACCACTTATGGTGTGATCGGTGTAAAAGTCTGGATCTTTAAAGGCGAGATCCTAGGCGGCATCGAAGAAGTTCGTGCGAAGCAGAACGCGCCTAAGAAAAAAGGCAAGTAGGAGATAGACAATGTTACAGCCAAAGCGTACCAAGTTCCGCAAGATGATGAAGGGCCGCAATCGCGGTCTGGCTCGCGGACATAATGTGAGCTTCGGTGAGTTCGGTCTGAAAGCAACAGGTCGCGGCCGTATTACCGCACGCCAAATTGAAGCGGCACGTCGTACAATGACGCGTCACATCAAGCGTGGTGGTAAAATTTGGATTCGTATTTTTCCAGATAAGCCGATCACTGGTAAGCCTCTAGAAGTGCGTCAAGGTAAAGGTAAGGGTAATGTTGAATACTGGGTTTGCCAGATTCAACCAGGCCGTGTCCTTTACGAGATGGAAGGGGTGACTGAACAGCTGGCTCGTGAAGCATTTGCACTGGCAGCTGCAAAGCTCCCTGTGTCAACCACCTTTGTTAAGCGGACGGTGATGTAATGAAAGCAGCAGAACTGCGTGAAAAGTCTGTTGAAGAGCTCAACGAGCAGCTGCAAAGCCTGCTTCGTGATCAATTCAACCTGCGTATGCAGAAAGGTACTGGTCAGTTGAACCAGACTCACTTGCTGCAACAGGTTCGTCGTGACATCGCTCGCGTTAAGACTTTGCTGAATGAAAAAGCAGGTAACTAAGATGGCTGAGACAGAAAATAATACCCGTACTGTTACCGGTAAAGTGGTAAGTAACAAGATGGATAAGTCCATCACTGTACTGGTTGAGCGTCGTGTAGCACACCCCATCTATGGTAAGTATGTCCGCCGTTCGACCAAATTACATGCACATGATGCAGATAACTCTGTAAACATGGGTGATGTAGTAACGATCCAGGAATGCCGTCCGATTTCTAAGACAAAGACCTGGACTTTGGTGAGCATCGATGAGCGTGCTGTAGAGCTTTAAGCTCCAGGCATAAATCGAAGTTTAGTTAGCGTATTTGGTTTGGAGAAGAACCGATGATTCAAACGCAAACCATGCTTGATGTGGCCGACAACAGCGGCGCTCGTCGTGTTATGTGTATTAAGGTGCTTGGTGGTTCTAAGCGTCGTTATGCACGAGTTGGTGACATCATCAAAGTTACCGTTAAGGAAGCAATTCCTCGCGGTAAGGTTAAAAAAGGTCAAGTCCTGAAGGCTGTGGTAGTTCGTACACGTCAGGGTATTCGTCGTCCAGACGGTTCAGTGATCCGTTTCGATGGTAATGCAGCAGTAATGCTGAATGCGAACGATGCCCCTATCGGGACCCGTATTTTCGGCCCGGTAACACGTGAACTGCGCGGCGAAAAGTTCATGAAGATTATTTCCTTGGCACCTGAAGTGCTATAGGGAGCGAGAGACCGGCTATGCGTAAGATTAAACGTGAAGACGAGGTAATCGTCATTGCGGGTAAGGATAAAGGCAAGCGTGGCACCATTAAGCGTGTTCTTAAAGATGGTCGCATTGTCATTTCTGGTGTGAATATGGTTAAACGTCACACCAAGCCAAACCCGATGTTAGGTACACAAGGTGGTATTGTTGAGCGCGAAGCGCCCATCCATTCCTCAAATGTTGCCATTTACAACAATGAAACCAATAAAGCTGATCGCGTTGGTTTCAAGGTCTTGGAAGATGGTTCCAAGGTTCGGATTTACAAGTCGACCCAGAAAGAGATCGACGCCTAAGCGAGTCAGGTAACATCATGGCGAGACTGAAAGAGTTATATAAGTCAGAAGTTGTAGCCAAGTTGCAAGAGCAGTTTGGCTACAAAAATGTGATGCAGGTTCCCCGCATCACTAAAGTGACTCTTAACATGGGTATCGGCGATGCAACTAGCGATAAAAAGCTAGTTGATAGTGCATTGGTAGACCTTGAGCAATTGAGCGGTCAAAAGCCGATCGTAACTTTGGCCCGCAAGTCTGTTGCTGGTTTTAAAGTACGTGAAGGTTGGCCGATCGGTTGTAAGGTGACTATGCGCGCTGATCGTATGTGGGAGTTTCTGGATCGTCTGGTAGACATTTCTATTCCGCGTGTTCGTGACTTTCGTGGTCTGAACCCGAAATCGTTCGACGGTCGTGGCAATTACAGTATGGGTGTTCGTGAACAGATCATCTTTCCTGAAATTGAATATGACAAAGTTGATCGTATCCGCGGTTTAGATATCACTATCACTACCACGGCCGGAACTAACGAGGAAGGTTTAGCGCTTTTAAGTGCTTTACAATTCCCGTTCAAGAAATAAGGGTAGGATCATGGCTAAAGTTAGTATGGTTCAGCGCGAAGCAAAGCGCGCTAAGCTGGTACAGAAGTACGCTGAAAAGCGTACTGAGTTAAAAGCTCTGATTGCTAACCCTGCGACTTCGGAAGAAGATCGCTGGGAAGCACAGCAACAGCTGCAGAAACTGCCACGTGACTCCAGCCCAGCACGTCAGCGTAATCGCTGTCGTGTGACTGGTCGTCCGCATGGCTTCTACAACAAGTTCGGCTTAAGCCGTATCAAGTTGCGTGAAGCTGCCATGCGTGGTGATGTTCCTGGCCTGCGTAAAGCAAGCTGGTAACCGCGTATATTTAGGAGCGCGAACCTAATGAGCATGCAAGACACACTGGCGGATATGTTTACTCGTATCCGTAACGCACAAATGGTAGCTAAAGAAACTGTTTCTATGCCTTCATCTAAAATGAAGGTTGAGCTAGCACGCGTGTTGAAGGAAGAAGGTTACATCACAGGTTATTCTGTTGATGGTGACGTGAAGCCTTCACTGAATGTTGAACTTAAGTACTTCGAAGGCAAGCCGGTTATTGAAAAAATCGTGCGTGTTAGTAAGCCAAGCTTACGTCAGTATAAAGGCGTTGGTGCTTTGCCGAAGATCGAAGGTGGTTTGGGTGTAGCGATTGTGTCCACCTCTAAAGGTGTTATGACTGATCGCGCAGCACGCCAAGCCGGTGTTGGTGGCGAAGTCATCTGCACCGTATTCTAGGAGATCGAAATGTCCAGGGTAGCAAAAAGTCCTGTTGAACTGCCGAGTGGTGTTGAGTTCGCTCTTAGCGGCCGTACTGTGTCTGTAAAGGGCAAGTTTGGTTTGCTAAGCATTGAACTGCATCAAGACGTAGCAGTTGAACAAAACGATAACGTGCTGACCTTTGCCCCGGCGTCTGATAAAGCATCATGGGCACAGGTGGGTACCGCTCGTGCCTTGATCAATAACATGGTTGTGGGTGCAAGTGAAGGTTTCACTAAGACACTGAACATCAATGGTGTTGGTTACCGTGCTCAGGCTAAGGGCAGTGAACTGAGTCTGTCTCTAGGTTTCTCTCACCCGGTAGATTATAAATTACCTGAAGGTGTGAGCGCTGAGACTCCAAGCAATACTGTAATCGTACTGAAAAGTGCTGATAAACAGTTACTTGGCCAGGTTGCTGCAGAGATTCGTGCTTACCGTCCACCTGAGCCATATAAAGGCAAAGGTATCCGCTATGCGGACGAGCAAGTACGTCGCAAAGAAGCTAAGAAGAAGTAAGGCAGGGTTATGAGCGCTAAAAAAGAGTCTCGTTTACGTCGCGCGCGTCGTGCACGTGCCAAAATGCGTGAGCTCGGCGTACACCGCCTGTGTGTGAACCGTACCCCGCGTCACATTTATGCTCAAATCATCAGCCCAGACGGCGGCCAGATTCTGGCTGCTGCATCTACTGTTGATGCATCTCTGCGTGATGGCGCAACGGGTAACGTTGAAGCGGCAGGCAAAGTAGGCAAGCTGATTGCTGAACGCGCAAAAGAAGCAGGTGTAACTAAGGTTGCATTTGATCGCTCCGGCTATAAGTATCACGGTCGTGTAAAAGCGCTGGCAGATGCTGCCCGTGAAGGCGGTCTGGAATTCTAAGGGTAAAAGCGATGGCGAATATTGAACAGAAAGGCGGTGAGCTACAGGAACGTTTAGTTCAGGTAAACCGTGTCGCCAAGGTAGTTAAGGGTGGTCGTATCTTCGGCTTCACAGCTCTAACTGTCGTAGGTGATGGCAATGGCCGTGTAGGCTTTGGCCGCGGTAAAGCTCGCGAAGTTCCTGTTGCTATTCAAAAAGCAATGGAACAAGCTCGCCGTAACATGGTGCAAGTTCAGCTAGATGGCAATACGTTGCAGTATCCTGTAAAAGCCCGTCACGGTGCTTCTAAGGTTTACATGCAGCCAGCATCTGAAGGTACCGGTGTAATTGCTGGTGGCGCGATGCGTGCTGTACTAGAGCTTGCTGGTGTACAAAACGTTCTAGCTAAGTGCTATGGCTCTACAAACCCAGTGAACGTTGTTCGTGCGACTGTTAAAGGTCTGGCGAACATGAACGCTCCTGAAGATGTAGCGGCTAAGCGTGGCAAGACTGTTGAGGAAATCCTGGGGTAGGAATCATGGCAAAAATTAAGGTAACTCTTACCCGTAGTCCGATCGGCATCCTGCCTAAGCACAAACTTTGTGTAAAAGGTCTAGGTCTGCGTCGTATCGGCCACACAGTTGAGCTGGAAGATACACCATCCGTTCGCGGCATGATCAACAAGGTTAATTACCTTGTACGCGTTGAGGGAGAGTAATCATGAATCTGAATACTCTAAGCCCAGCTCCGGGTTCCAAACCAGCAAAAAAACGTGTTGGTCGTGGTATCGGTAGCGGTCTAGGTAAGACTGGTGGCCGTGGTCACAAAGGTCAAAAATCCCGTTCCGGCGGTTCTGTAAAGCCTGGTTTTGAAGGCGGTCAAATGCCTTTGCAGCGTCGTCTGCCTAAATTTGGTTTTACTTCTCGTCAAGCTGCATTTAAAGCTGAAGTTCGTTTACACGAACTGGCTAAAGTTGATGCCGCTGTGATTGATATTGCTGCGCTTAAGCAAGCGGATATCATCAAAGATAATATCGAACGTGTTCGCGTTATCTTATCTGGCGAGATTGACAAGGCAGTTACTGTAAGTGGCCTAGAAGTAACTAAAGGCGCACGTGCAGCAATTGAAGCCGCAGGCGGAAAGGTCGAAGAGTAATGGCTAAATCAGGATCAGTACCAGCAGGAGCACAAAAAGGACTCGCGGAACTTTGGTCTCGCTTGCGATTCGTGTTTATCGCTATTGTGGTTTACCGCATAGGCGCTCATATCCCTGTTCCTGGTATCAATCCTGACAGACTGGCTGCTTTGTTTCAGCAGAGTGAAGGCACTATCCTGAGCTTGTTTAACATGTTCTCAGGTGGTGCTCTCGAACGTATGAGTATCTTGGCTCTAGGCATTATGCCTTATATCTCTGCCTCGATTATCATGCAGCTGCTTACGGTTGTTTCCCCTTCTCTTGAACAACTCAAGAAAGAAGGGGAGTCTGGCCGTCGTAAAATCAATCAATATACCCGTTATGGCACAGTCGTGTTGGCAACGGTGCAATCGATTGGTATGGCAGTTGGTCTTGCTAGCCAAGGCGTCGCATTTGCGGCGGATTTCAGCTTCTACTTCGTGGCAGTTGTAACCTTGGTCTCAGGTGCGATATTCCTGATGTGGCTCGGTGAGCAAGTAACAGAGCGCGGTATCGGTAATGGTATTTCCATTCTGATTTTCGCCGGTATTGTTGCAGGTTTGCCAGGTGCCATTGGCCAGTCATTCGAACAGGCGCGTCAGGATAATATCAATATCCTGGCTCTGCTAGCGATTGCTGTTTTGGCAGTGCTTACTGTAGCTTTTGTTGTATTTATGGAGCGTGGTCAACGCCGCATTACTGTAAATTATGCAAAGCGTCAGCAAGGCCGTAAGGTTTTTGCTGCACAGTCGAGTCATTTGCCGCTGAAAGTGAATATGGCTGGTGTTATCCCGCCTATCTTTGCTTCTAGCATCTTGTTGTTCCCTGCCTCGATCGGTCAGTGGTTCGGACAAAGTGAAAGTATGGCATGGCTTCAAGAGGCTTCTTTAGCTTTAGCGCCAGGTCAACCGTTGTATATCTTGCTTTTTGCGCTCAGTGTTGTATTCTTCTGCTACTTTTATACAGCGCTGGTATTCAACCCCAAAGATGTCGCTGACAACCTGAAAAAATCAGGTGCGTTTATTCCTGGCATTCGACCTGGGGAGCACTCAGCTCGCTATATTGATGGTGTGATGTCTCGCCTAACATTGTTTGGCGCGTTGTACATCACCGCTGTGTCTTTGATGCCACAGTTCTTGGTAGTTGCTTGGAGTGTACCGTTTTACTTTGGCGGCACGTCCCTGCTGATTGTTGTAGTCGTGGTCATGGACTTTATGGCGCAGGTGCAGTCGCATCTTATGAGCCATCAGTACGAGTCCTTGATGAAAAAATCGAACTTGAAAGGTTATGGTAGCGGCGGCATGCTGCGCTAAAACCTGAAACTGGAGTTGGTGATGAAAGTTCGCGCATCCGTAAAAAAGATCTGCCGTAACTGCAAGATCATTCGTCGCCGCGGCGCTGTACGTGTGATCTGTACAGAGCCTAAGCACAAACAACGTCAGGGTTAACCTGGCCTTGGGTTACGAAAGGCGATACTCCTTGATATTTCTGATATCAAGGAGTATTCTTTTGCGCCCTTCGTGGATAATAAACTGAAAGAGCGATTGCTCGTATATCGGAGATAGCTGAATGGCCCGTATTGCAGGTGTCAATATTCCCGACAATAAGCATGCGGTGATCTCGCTGACCTATATCTATGGTATTGGTGGAACCACTGCTAAAAGCATTCTTGCTGCAGTAGGTGTTGAGCCTACCATTAAGATTGCTGAACTGTCTGAAGATGTTTTGGATCTAGTTCGTAACGAGGTAGGCAAGTACACTGTTGAAGGTGACCTGCGCCGCGAAATTAGCATGAATATCAAGCGTCTTATGGACCTTGGTTGCTATCGTGGTTTGCGTCATCGTCGTAGCCTTCCCGTTCGCGGTCAGCGCACCAAGACTAACGCGCGTACTCGTAAAGGGCCGCGTAAACCGATTCGCAAGTAATCTTGTGAAGCTTTTTACAGGAAACATACATTATGGCTAACCCAGCACGTAACCGTAAAAAAGTTAAAAAGACTGTAGTGGACGGTGTTGCACACATCCACGCATCTTTTAACAATACGATTGTTACGATTACTGACCGCCAGGGCAATACCCTATCTTGGGCAACTGCCGGTGGTTCGGGTTTTCGTGGTTCTCGTAAGAGTACCCCGTTCGCAGCTCAAGTAGCTAGTGAACGTGCTGCAACGGCAGCAGCCGAATATGGTGTTAAAAACGTTGATGTTCTAGTTAAAGGCCCAGGACCAGGTCGTGAATCTGCTGTCCGTGCACTTAACGCTGCTGGCTTCAAAGTTGGCAACATTACTGACGTGACACCTATTCCGCACAACGGTTGTCGCCCACCCAAGAAACGTCGTGTGTAAGGAGGCGGATTAGATGGCTCGTTATATTGGCCCTAAGTGTAAGCTTTCACGTCGTGAGGGCGTAGACTTATTTTTGAAAAGCGGCGTAACTGCTTTTGATAATAAGTGTAAATCAGAAACGGCTCCTGGCCAGCATGGTCAGCGTCGTGGACGTTTGTCTGAGTACGGTCTGCAGCTTCGTGAAAAGCAGAAAGTTCGTCGTATGTATGGCGTTCTAGAAAAACAGTTCCGTAACTACTATAAAGAAGCTGCTCGCCTTAAAGGCGCTACAGGTGAAAACCTGCTTCAGCTTCTGGAAAGTCGTCTGGACAACGTTATTTATCGTATGGGCTTTGGCTCCACTCGCGCTGAAGCACGTCAGCTTGTTAGCCATAAGGCTATCCAGGTAAATGGCCGCACGGTGAACATCGCTTCTTACCAAGTTAAAGCAGGTGATGTTGTTGCAGTTCGTGAGAAAGCTAAGAACCAGTTGCGTATCCAGAACGCACTGCAACTTGCATCTCAGCGTACTGACGTACAGTGGGTTGATGTTGACAGCAAGAAGATGGAAGGCACGTTCAAGTCTAAACCTGAGCGTATTGAAATCTCCGCTGATATCAACGAGAGCCTGATTGTTGAACTGTACTCCAAGTAATCTCTGAGTATTCATCTGGCAGCTAAGTAAAGGTAGTTCTATGCAGCGTTCAGTGACAGAATTTCTACGTCCACGCGAAATCAAGGTCGAAGAAGTAAGCGCTACTCGTGCGAAAGTAATTCTCGAACCATTTGAGCGTGGCTATGGTCACACTCTAGGTAATGCGCTACGTCGTATTCTTTTATCTTCTATGCCGGGTTGTGCTGTAGTAGAAGTAGAGATCGAAGGCGTTCTGCATGAGTACAGTGCGGTTGAAGGTGTTCAAGAGGATGTCATTGAGATCCTTCTTAACCTTAAAGATGTTGCAATTCTTTTGCACGGCCGCGATGAAGCTGTACTGACGCTGAATAAGAAAGGTCCTGGTGCAGTGACGGCTGGAGATATCCAGCTGGATCATGATGTTGAAATCGTTAATCCTGAGCACGTAATCGCTCACTTGAATGACGCAGCTGAGATTAAAATGCAGCTTCGTATTCAACGTGGTCGTGGTTATGAGCCGGCAGATGCACGCCAATCTCCTGAAGATGAAAGCCGTTCTATTGGCCGTCTACAGCTGGATGCGACCTTCAGCCCGGTACGTCGTGTGTCTTACGTTGTAGAAAGCGCTCGCGTTGAGCAACGTACAGACCTTGATAAACTGATTATCGATCTTGAAACTGATGGCACTTTAGATCCTGAAGAAGCGATTCGTCGTTCTGCGACTATCCTTCAGGAGCAGTTGGCTGCCTTTGTTGATCTTGAGACTGACAAAGAGCAAGAACCTGAGGAAGAGGAAGATCAAATTGATCCAATTCTTCTGCGTCCGGTTGATGATCTAGAATTGACTGTTCGCTCAGCAAACTGTCTGAAAGCCGAGAACATTTACTACATTGGTGACCTGATCCAGCGCACTGAAGTAGAGCTACTGAAGACTCCGAACCTTGGTAAAAAGTCTCTGACTGAAATCAAAGATGTTCTAGCTTCACGTGGCCTGTCTCTAGGCATGCGGTTGGAAAACTGGCCGCCAGCAAGTTTGAAGGGTGACGATAAGGCTTCCGCCTAATTCGATCATCACGGTTTGGTAAGGAACTGAAAAATGCGTCATCGTAAGAGTGGTCGTAAATTTAATCGTAATAGTTCACACCGTAAAGCCATGTTCAAAAACATGGTTATATCGCTGGTTGAACATGAACTGATTAAAACTACACTGCCTAAAGCTAAAGAACTACGTGGCCATATTGAGCCGCTGATTACTTTGGCTAAGAACGACTCTGTAGCAAACCGCCGTTTGGCTTTTGCTCGTACTTGTTCTGATGCAGCTGTAGGTAAGCTGTTTACTGATCTTGGTCCTCGTTACCAGAATCGTCCTGGCGGTTATGTTCGCATTTTAAAATGTGGATTCCGTGCAGGTGACAACGCGCCAATGGCGTACGTTGAACTGGTAGATCGTCCAGTAGCAGCTGAAGAAGAGTAAACTATTACCTTCTTCCCAAAAACCGGCCTTATGGCCGGTTTTTTTTTGCTTTTATTTTTCTATTTTATTAATCATTTTCATTTTGATATGGCGAAAAAAAACCACACATTGAACTGTGTGGCTTTTATTCTTGAGCGAAGATCGGCAAATTTCTTGAGAGAATAGCGCCGTTAGCGCTTCTTCAGCAATGGTTCTAAGAATCGAGCGGTATGAGAGTGCTCTACCTTAGCCAGTTGCTCTGGCGTACCCTCTGCAATAATTTCTCCACCACCACTACCACCTTCTGGCCCTAGATCAATCAACCAGTCTGCGGTTTTGATCACATCAAGGTTATGTTCGATAACAACCAATGTGTTTCCATGATCTCTTAGCCGCTGTAGTACGGTTAGTAGCTGCTGAATATCGGCAAAATGAAGCCCTGTTGTTGGCTCATCCAGAATATAGATCGTTTTTCCGGTGTCTCGCTTAGATAATTCTTTAGCAAGCTTCACCCGTTGGGCTTCACCGCCTGAAAGTGTTGTCGCACTTTGCCCCAGTCGAATATAAGACAAGCCGACATCAATCAGGGTTTGTAGTTTTCGTGCTAGGGCGGGAACGGCACTAAAGAACTCTAAGGCATCTTCCATGGTCATATCGAGCACTTCATGGATGGTTTTACCCTTGTATCGGACTTCTAGAGTTTCTCGGTTGTAGCGTTTGCCTTTGCATACATCACAAGGAACATAGATATCCGGTAGGAAGTGCATCTCAACCTTAATAAGGCCATCCCCTTGGCAGGCTTCGCAGCGACCCCCTTTAACATTAAAACTAAAGCGCCCCGGCTTGTAGCCCCTAGAGCGAGCTTCCTGTGTGCCTGAAAACAGCTCCCGAATCGGTGTGAACAATCCGGTGTACGTGGCAGGGTTTGAGCGAGGCGTGCGGCCAATAGGGCTTTGGTCAATATCAATGACTTTATCGAAGAGATCTAAGCCTTCAATGGCATCATAGGCCGCAGGTGTTAGTGTGGTATTTCGGTTTAGCTCACGGGCGAGCAACGGATAAAGAGTGCCGTTGATTAATGTTGATTTTCCCGAGCCTGAAACGCCTGTGATACAGGTTAATAGCCCGGCTGAAATGGTCAGATCGACATTTTTTAAGTTGTTGCCGCTAGCCCCTTTCAGTTTAAGTTGTTGCTCTGGATGGGCTGGAATACGAAATTTAGGAATAGGGATCTCTTTGATGCCGCTGAGATATTGGCCAGTGATGGAATTAGGGTTTGCAATAACCTCTTCTGGCGTACCAGCGGCGATAATTTGACCGCCGTGTACTCCTGCGCCAGGGCCGATATCGAGCAAGTAATCCGCGCTTCGGATTGCATCTTCATCATGCTCAACAACAATAACCGTATTACCTAGATCCCTTAGGTGTGTCAGGGTTTGAATTAAGCGTTCGTTATCTCGCTGGTGTAAACCAATAGATGGTTCATCGAGAATATACATGACGCCAACAAGACCCGCGCCAATCTGGCTGGCTAGGCGAATACGCTGGGCCTCACCACCGGAGAGCGTTTCAGCGCTGCGCTCAAGGGTTAAATAATCCAGCCCTACGTTGACAAGAAATTGCAGTCGTTGGCGAATTTCTGACAATATTTTTTCAGCAATCTCACCTTTACGACCTTCAAGTTCTAGCTGACTGTAGTAGTTAAATGCATCGCCAATGGGCATACGGACAATATCTTGAATATGCTTATCGGCAATACTGACATGACGGGCTTCTTCTCGTAGGCGCGCGCCATGGCAACTCGGGCAGGGTTGTACGCTCAAATATTTTGACAGCTCTTCCCGTACCATCTGAGATTCAGTTTCCCGATAACGGCGCTCCATATTAGGGATAACACCCTCAAAAGAGTGAGAGCGTGTCACCTTGTCGCCTCGGTCGTTGATATAAACAAACTCAACGTTGGTACTGCCGCTACCCTGCAAAACTAATTGTTGATGCTCTGACGCCAGTTCCTGCCAAGGGGTTTCAAGTTTAAAACCGAACTGCTTAGCGACGGATGCCAGCATAGAGAAGTAATAAACACTACCTCGGTCCCAACCTCGAATAGCACCTTCGGCAAGGCTTAGGGTTGGGTTGGTGATTAGCTTGTCCTGATTAAAGAACTGGTGTGAGCCTAAGCCATCACAGGTTGGGCATGCACCGGCAGGGTTGTTGAACGAAAACAGGCGTGGCTCTAGATCCTGAATAGCGTAGCCGCATTCTGGGCAGGCAAATTTTGAGGAGAAGCTAATATCAGGCCGCTCTTCTTCCATAAAATGAACAATGGCTAAACCATCGGCGAGTTGCAGGGTCGTTTCAAAGGACTCGGCCAAACGCTGTTGCTGATCTTCTCTGACTTTGATGCGGTCGACGACGACATCTAAATTGTGTTTCTTGTTCTTATCTAAAGCGGGAACATCGTCTAGCTCATACACTTTGCCGTCGATACGGATGCGGACAAAACCTTGGCTACGTAGTTCGCCCAGTAGATTGAGGTGCTCGCCTTTACGCCCTCTAATCACGGGAGCCAACAGCATTAGCTTACTGCCCTCGGGCAGAGCTAAAACGTGATCAACCATTTGGCTGACCTCCTGCGCTTCCAAGGGAAGGCTGTGGGTTGGGCAATAAGGCGTTCCTGCCCGGGCAAAGAGCAACCGAAGATAATCGTAGATTTCGGTGATCGTGCCTACGGTCGAGCGTGGATTATGAGAGGTAGATTTCTGTTCTATAGAGATTGCCGGTGACAAACCTTCAATATGATCAACATCGGGCTTTTCCATCATCGATAGAAATTGACGGGCGTAGGTGGAAAGTGATTCTACATAACGTCGCTGCCCTTCTGCATAAAGGGTGTCGAACGCTAAGGAAGATTTGCCCGAACCGGACAAACCTGTAATTACCACTAACTTGTCACGAGGGATATCGATATCGATGTTTTTCAGGTTATGAGTACGTGCACCGCGAACCAGTATCTTATCCATGGACCTTCCGCTGTAACTTTAATCGTAAATGGCATTGATGAATGGAAGTGCACCAATGTTTGGGGCTAAGTATTATAGAGAGACACTGGATGCTATAACAGGGTTTGCTATCAGATCTCGTTGAAACAACGTCTTCTTATGCCTGGGGATATTGCATCTTAACCAAGGTGGTATTGTGTACCTTAACCGGAGTAAAATGTCCGGCTATTCTTGGCCGACCTATATACGCGGTGCATATAAGCAGCGCATAAGTGATGTCTTGGTCGTGTTTATTAGCTTCTGCGGGGTAAGAGGGCTGGATGAGTATTGAATCGATGACAAGCGGTGAGCGTCGAGCAGTATCCGGGCTGGCTGGGCTATATGTATTGCGCATGCTCGGCCTTTTTATGGTGCTGCCGGTATTATCTATTTATAGCGCTGATCTTGAGGGTGCAACACCGGCCCTAATCGGCATGGCCATTGGTGGTTACGGCTTAACTCAGGCTTTGTTACAAATCCCCTTTGGGTTTTTATCCGATAAAATAGGCCGAAAAACCGTTATCGTTTTTGGTTTGCTGCTTTTTATTGCGGGTAGTATTGTCGCGGCCATGTCGGAATCTATTTATGGCGTGATTATGGGACGCTGTTTGCAGGGAAGCGGTGCGATTGCCAGTAGCGTGATGGCACTGTTGTCAGATCTGACCCGTGAGCAGATGCGAATGCGGGCGATGGCCGTTGTGGGTATCAGTATCGGCTTGTCTTTCTCCGTTGCCTTAGTGCTTGGCCCGGTGATCTCTCAGCCCTATGGTTTGGAGGGATTATTCTGGTTCACTGCACTTTTAGCCAGTGTGGGCTTAGCCATTATCTGGAAGTGGGTACCCACGCCCCAGCGTTATGATAAGCACCGTGATACGGGCGTTCAGAAGGGGCAGTTAAAGAAAATACTACGACACCCTGAGTTGTTGCGCTTAGACTTCGGTATTTTTATTTTACATCTGATTATGACCGCAACCTTTGTGGTTATCCCATTGCGCATGATAGAGCTGGATCTGATGGTTCAGTATCATTGGATTGTCTATCTACCCGTTATGATTCTTTCTTTCCTTGCGATGATTCCTTTTATTATCGTGGCGGAGAAGAAACGCAAAATGAAGCCTATTTTCATTTTCGCTATCGCTTTGGTTGCCTTTGCCCAGCTTCTAATGGGCAGCTTAACGGCAGATAGCCGTATAGCGCTCTTTCTGCTGTTGTTCGTCTATTTTATGGCCTTTAATCTGTTGGAAGCGAGCTTACCCTCTCTGGTCAGCAAGCTATCTCCAGCCGGTCAGAAAGGTGCCGCGATGGGGGTTTATTCCAGTAGTCAGTTCTTTGGTGCCTTTGTGGGCGGTGCGGCTGGCGGCTGGCTTTATGGAGCTTGGGGTATTGATGCAGTTCTTACAACCTGTGGTGCTTTAGCCTTGCTTTGGGCCGTGGTGGTTCTACCGATGGCTCCTCCTAAACACTTAACGGGTAAAGCGGTGCCATTACCGGAGCATTGGCGACAGGATATTGATGGTTTTGTTACAAAGCTCTTAGCTTTACCGGGCGTTGAAGAGGTTGTTGTAATTGAAGAAGAACACGCAGCCTATATGAAAATTGATAAAGCATATTTTGATGATGAGGCCCTAGCGGGTGCTATTGCCTGATCCGACAGTGAATAAATACAGAATATTTGGAGTAAACTATGTCTCGCGGTATTAATAAAGTGATCTTGGTCGGCAATTTAGGCCAAGACCCAGAAGTTCGTTATCTGCCTAATGGCGGCGCAGTGGCTAATATTACGCTAGCGACGAGCGAAAGCTGGATGGACAAGAACAGTGGTCAGCGCCAAGAAAAAACAGAATGGCATCGGGTTGTCTTCTTCGGAAAGCTCGCGGACATCGTGAGCCAGTATGTTAAGAAAGGCTCTAAGCTGTATGTTGAAGGTAAGCTGCAAACCCGCAAATGGCAGGATCAAAGCGGTAATGATCGCTATACGACTGAAGTGGTTGTGGATAGCTTTAACGGTCAAATGCAGATGTTGGATGGTCGCGGTGGTGATAACGCTAACATGGGTGGCGGTTCGAACATGGGTGGCGGTAATCAAGGAGGCTACGGTAATAATCCAGTAGCGCAGCCGAATAATTTCCAACAGCAAGCCCCTCAGCAAGCGGCAAACCCGTATCAGCAGCCTGATTACGCTCAATCTGCGCCGCAGGCATCTCAGCAGCCGGCCCCTCAACAACAGGCCCCTCAACAACAGATGCCTCAGCAATCAGCTCCTCAGCAACAACCGCAGTATCAAGCCGCGCCACAGCAACCGTCTCAACAACAACCATCTCAGCAACAGACTCCACAACATCAAGCAGCGCCTCAACAGGCTGCGGCTCCTCAAGGCGGTACTGCCTTTGGTTCTCCTGCCAGTGCTCCAGCGCAAAGCTTTGATGACTTTGATGATGATATTCCGTTCTAGTCCATATTGCTGTTCTGGCCAAAACAACTGTTCTGGCCAACAGTACTGTACTGGTTAACAGTATCGCACTGGAATAGAGCAACGTGAAATGGTTCAGCGCCAGTCGGTTCTGCCGTGCTAGCGGTGTATTTTGATGGCGACCAGGGTATTACTGCTAGGGTGAATTATGCATATCTTTCTAACAGAAGATCGATCCAATTTAGCGAAGAGCCTGCTAGAGCATGCAGGGCAGATTCGAGGAATTCATTGTACGGCCTATCAAGGCGATGCCAGTGATTCGGTTGAATTGCAGCGTCAATTAACAGAGGCAACACCTGATTTTGTGGTTAATAGCCTAGAGTTTGATGACCTTGCACAAATTGACGCATCCCCAGATCGAGCTTGGCAGTTAAATGCTATTTTTCCTGACCATCTGGCTCATATCTGTCTGGATCAAAGTGTTGCTTTAATCCATATCTCTTCCGATGAAGTGATAGGCGAAGCCCGAAATAGCGCCTTTAATGAGAAAGATACGGTACACCCGATTAACACTTACGGTGAAACCAAATGGCAGGGTGAAGAAGCCGTTCGACAGCTGCTAAAGCGCCATGTCATCTTACGTTTAGGCCGTTTGTTTGATAGCTCTGAAGGTGGATGGCTAAGGCATTTGCTGGACCAAGCCAGCCAGCCGCAAGAGCTTCAAGAGGCTGCGGATATTACCTTGTCACCGACAGCGGTATCTGATGCGGGACGAGTGGTACTTGCCATGATCCAGCAACTTGATACTGGCGCTGAATGCTGGGGGACTTACCATTACGCCGGTGTAGAGCCTATTTCACGGGCTCAGTTTGCTGAACAGGTGATAGAGCTGGCCCAAGAGCGTGGCATTCTTGAGGGTATGGAAGAGGTTCGCGGTGTTTCTGCTGCGGTGCTCGGCTTGGCCGGTAAGCAGGCCTTGCACCGTGAGATGAATTGCCAAAGAATTATGGATCATTATGGCATTAAGCAACGTAGCTGGCGCCCTGCCTTAGTTGAGGCTATTGAGCGTATTGCCGATCAAAATGAAGCTCAAGAGCAAGCGGAAAAAGCTGCTCAAGTAGAAAAAGAGGAACCAACCGCATGATTACAGCCCTACGCAGTATTATTTTTTATCTGGGCTATCTCGTCGTTTTACTCTTAACGAGCTGTGTTTTTGTGCCAATTGGCTTTCTTTTGCCATACAAGGCACGAGCTTGGTTGATTACTCGCTTTAACTGGTTTGTTTTGATTTGGTTACGCTTAACCTGTGGTATTCGTACGGAAGTGGAGGGTATAGAAAACCTTCCTAAAAATCAGACAATGGTGATTTTAAGTAACCATCAGTCCGAATGGGAAACGATCTATCTACAGCTTGTAGCTCAACCGATGAGTACCGTACTTAAGCGTGAATTGCTGAAAATTCCGTTCTTCGGCTGGGGACTTGCAGCGTTAAAGCCGATTGCTGTTGATCGTGCAAAGCCCGCTGCGGCGATGAAGCAAGTATTAAGACAAGGTAAAGAGCGGTTAGAGGAAGGCTTATCTGTTCTGGTTTTTCCTGAGGGAACGCGCACCGAGCCAGGTTCTAGGGGCAGTCATAAAAAAGGCGGAGCGATGTTAGCGGCTAATGCTGGCGTGCCTATTTTACCTGTAGCCCATAATGGCGGTGAGCATTGGACTTCCCGTGCGCTGCAAAAGAAATCAGGGACGATCAAGGTTGTCTTTGGGCCTTTGATTCAGACCGAAGGTCGCCATGCTAATGAGATTCATGCGGAAGTAACCGCATGGCTAGAGTCTCAAGTTGACCGCATTTCTGAGTTACCTGCACCTACATCTCATGATGTTGATGCATCAACGACTAACGACTCAAAAGCGTCTTAAGAATAAGACGCTTTTGGAGGTAAGAGGCTATCGTTCTTTTTATAGCCCTAAATTCTTACAAATAGCACGGTTCGGTTCGGTCTGATTCATGCTGTAGAAGTGTAGGCTTGGTGCGCCACCGGCGATCAGCTGCTCGCACATTTGTAATCACCTCTTCACCAAACTTGCGAATGCTGGCGCTATCATCACCATAAGATTCAAGCTGCTTACGGATCCAGCGTGGAATTTCTGCACCGCAGGCATCACTAAAGCGAGCTAGGCTGCTGTAGTTTGTGATCGGCATAATACCCGGAATAATGGGGATCTCGATGCCCAGTTTTTGGCAACGTTCAACATAATAGAAGTAGCTGTCGGCGTTAAAGAAATACTGAGTAATAGCACTGTTAGCACCCGCATCTACTTTCTTTTTAAAGTTCAGCAAGTCAGCCTCAAAGTTAGCCGCCTGTGGATGGGTCTCAGGATACGCAGCAACTTCTAGATGGAAGTGATCGCCGGTCTCCTTACGAATAAACTCCACAAGTTCGTTGGCGTAGCGCAACTCGCCAGGAGAGCCCATACCTGAAGGTAAGTCACCACGCAGAGCAACGATACGGTCTATCCCATTCTCTATATAGAAATTCAGTAGATCACGCAGACTCTCGGTGCTGCTGCCAACACAGGACAGGTGCGGCGCGGTGTTGATACCAGCTTCGCGCATCTCCTGTACGGTTTTGATGGTACGTTCTTGAGTAGAACCTCCTGCCCCGTATGTGACGGAGAAAAATGCAGGGTTCATTGCCGCCAGTTCGTCCCGAACAACACGCAATTTCTCCTGACCTTGCGGGGTTTTAGGGGGGAAGAATTCAAAACTGATATCGATAGGCTGGCTCATGGCTATATTCCAAAAAAGTTTTACTGTGACGTTTCTTATTACTTTTTACAGGGTTTATAGCAGAGGGGCTAGTGAAAATTTTTTCTATCTTTATGAGTAAAACTCATAGAAAAGCAAGAATGCTCAAATTGGCTTGTTGTAAACCTGTTTGGCAGGCAAAAAAACAGCCCGACAAAACTGCCGAGCTGTGGGTGCTAATCAGGCTATGGCCGTGATTGGTATTTCAGACCGTGAGTGATTAGTACTTTTATTGCTTTTAGTACTTGTAGCTTTCTGGTTTGAACGGGCCTTCGACAGGTACGCCGATATAATCCGCTTGTTCTGTGGACAGTTGAGTAATCACACCGCAGAAGCCTTCAACCATATAACGAGCAACTTCTTCGTCCAGCTGCTTAGGCAGAACTTCAACGGTGATGTTTGCCGCTTTTTCTTCTGCAGGCAGACTAGCAAAACCGGCTTTGTAAAGGTGGATCTGAGCCAGTACTTGGTTAGCAAAAGAGCCATCCATAATGCGTGACGGGTGACCAGTGGCGTTACCTAGGTTAACCAGACGGCCTTCAGATAGCAGAATCAGATAATCATCGCTGTCTAAGTTGATGTCGCTACCTGGTTTTGCATCGCGGAAGACACGGTGTACTTGAGGTTTAACTTCATCCCAAGCCCAGTTTTCACGCATAAATGCGGTATCGATCTCGTTATCAAAGTGACCGATGTTACATACCACCGCGCCTTTTTTCAGGGCTTTTAGCATGTTGGCATTACAAACATTGTAGTTACCGGTGGTGGTAACGATCAAGTCTGTTTTCTGTAGCAGAGGTGCATTGATAGACGCATCTGTACCGTCGAACTGGCCGTTGATAAACGGAGAAACCACTTCGAAACCGTCCATGCAAGCCTGCATAGCGCAGATAGGATCAACTTCAGTCACGGATACGATCATGCCTTCCTGACGCAGAGACGCGGCAGAACCTTTACCAACATCGCCATAGCCAACAACCAAGGCTTTCTTGCCTGATAGTAGGTGATCGGTACCACGCTTGATAGCATCGTTCAAAGAGTGGCGACAGCCATACTTGTTGTCGTTTTTCGACTTAGTAACAGCATCGTTAACGTTGATTGCAGGTACTTTTAGGGTACCTTTGTTCATCATTTCGATCAGACGGTGTACACCTGTGGTGGTTTCTTCAGAAACACCGTGGATGTTATCCAGCATCGCTGGATATTTCTCATGGATCAGAGCGGTAAGATCACCACCATCATCCAGTAGGATGTTGGCATCCCAAGGGCTACCATCTTTGTTGATGGTTTGTTCCAGACACCAAACGTACTCGTCTTCAGTCTCACCTTTCCATGCGAATACAGGAATCTCTTGTGCGGCGATAGCAGAGGCCGCGTGATCCTGAGTTGAGAAGATGTTGCACGAAGACCAGCGAACTTCAGCACCCAGCGCGACCAGTGTTTCGATCAGAACCGCAGTCTGAATGGTCATGTGAATACAGCCGATAATTTTAGCGCCGGCAAGCGGTTGCTCTGCACGGTACTTTTCACGGATCGTCATTAGTGCAGGCATTTCAGATTCTGCAATACGGATCTCGTTACGGCCATAGTCAGCAAGAGTAATATCAGCGACTTTATAGTCAGTGAAGCTCATAGGTTTCTCCATTCGGATGAATGGGCGCCCTTGCAATTAAGTTGGCACGAGACTGAGCGTAGCGGAGGAAGCTCCGTTGCAGCGCCCCTCAGTGTCGTGTGAAATGCTCTAATGAGATAGAGCCATCTGTTTAAGCTGGTGGAATCCACTGACTCAAACAGACCAAAAATCAGATACAGCAAAGCAGGAGCAAGCTCCTGCTTTGGGGTGCGCCCAGTCTTAAAAGACTTGAGCACAAAGGCAAGCTGCTTTAAGCATCTGCCTTCAAGCGTCGGTCTTACAGGCCCGCAGCGGCTTTCAGGTCATCGGCTTTATCGGTTTTTTCCCACGGGAAGGCGGTAAAGGTGTCATTACCCACCGTCATCTCAAATGGGTTACGACCAAAGTGACCGTATGCGGCGGTTAGACGATACATAGGATGCAGTAGATCTAACATGCGAGTAATCGCAAAGGGGCGTAGGTCAAAGTGCTCACGAACCAGCTTAATAATCGCTTCGTCAGAAATCTCGCCCGTGCCAAAGGTGTTGATAGAAACCGATGTTGGCTCGGCAACACCAATTGCGTAAGACACCTGAATCTCACAACGATCCGCCAAACCCGCTGCCACGATATTTTTCGCCACATAACGGCCAGCATAAGCGGCAGAACGGTCAACTTTGGAAGGATCTTTACCTGAGAATGCCCCGCCACCGTGACGAGCCATACCACCGTAAGTATCGACAATAATCTTACGACCGGTTAGACCACAGTCACCCACAGGGCCGCCGATAACAAAGTTGCCGGTTGGGTTAATATGGAATTTAGTGTCTTTAGTCAGCAATTCAGCAGGAAGCTCCTGCTTGATGATCAGCTCCATAACCGCTTCACGCAGATCTTTCTGGCTTACTTCAGGGTTATGCTGAGTAGACAGAACAATCGCATCAATCGCAGATACTTTACCGTTTTCATAGCGACAAGTGACCTGAGATTTTGCATCAGGGCGCAACCAAGGCAGTTGACCGTTTTTACGGGCTTCGGCTTGGCGCTCAACTAAGCGGTGTGCAAAAGTGATTGGTGCAGGCATCAATACATCAGTTTCGTTTGATGCATAACCGAACATCAGACCCTGGTCGCCAGCGCCTTGGTCTTCAGCCTTTTGACGATCGACACCCTGTGCGATATCCACAGACTGCTTACCAATCAGATTAATGATGCCGCAAGTGCTGCCATCAAAGCCTACATCAGAAGAGGTGTAGCCAATGTCGTTAATAACGCCACGAACTAAATCTTCTAGGTCGATCCAAGCGGATGTAGAAATTTCACCAGAAACAATGGCAACACCAGTTTTCACCATGGTTTCACAGGCAACACGGGCGTATTTATCTTCAGCCAAAATCGCATCTAACACGGCATCAGAGATCTGGTCAGCAATTTTATCTGGATGGCCTTCAGAAACAGATTCAGACGTAAATAAAGAGTATTCGCTCATGATTCTCTTATTACCCTCAAAGGAGTTAAAAATAAGGAATTAGCCAAGCCTCAGAGAAGACCTGACCTCCTGTAACAGATCGGCGGAGACCGCCCACCTGTTGGTTTTTCGACCGACTGGATTGATTAACTTTAGGGGCTAAAAACCAGCCAAATCGAGCGTAAGACCTAAGAAGCCCATTTTTCAATACAAAAAATGAGTAAAACACAAAAATGAAAACCTTTAATTTAAACGGACTAAAAAAGGCAAATTTTTGCGACTCCGTTGGACGCGCTTAAGTTTGAGTACACAATTGTAGCAACTGTATTCACTTTATATACAGTGAAATTTATTAAAATGTACCTGCGGCGAATTCATTATTACGTAACAAGGGGGTAACTGGATGCCTTAACTGATTAAATCGTCAACCTTGCAGATAAATAACGGCAAAGGTTTGAAGCCTGACGCCAGATCAGCGACAATAAGCGCCTATTTTCCGGTGGTTTGCTTCGATTGTGTGTCTATCTGGGTAGGTCTGCTTTTCAGATACTGTTCTGTTTATCGGTTCAGATATCCCAGACTTAGCCAGATGGCCGTATAAATGTTGCAAGTCATGAAACCTATATTTTGTGGCCAAGCCACACACCTTGGAGTCTGGAAAGCATGCCTTCCCGTTCTGATTTAGCTAATGCCATCCGCGCCCTAAGCATGGACGCTGTCCAGAAAGCCAAGTCCGGTCACCCCGGCGCCCCGATGGGGATGGCTGATATTGCTGAAGTACTATGGAACGACTTCCTACAGCACAACCCGCAAAATCCTAACTGGGTTAACCGCGACCGTTTTGTTTTGTCTAACGGCCACGGATCCATGCTGCTTTATTCGTTGTTGCACCTAAGTGGTTATGATCTATCTATTGATGATCTGAAAAACTTCCGTCAGTTGCACGCTAAAACAGCAGGTCACCCAGAGCACGGTTACGCACCGGGTATTGAAACCACCACTGGCCCATTGGGTCAGGGTTTGGCTAATGCTGTTGGTATGGCGATTGCCGAAAAAGCCTTAGCCGGTCAGTTTAACCGTGAAGGTCATAAGGTCGTTGATCACAATACCTACACCTTCCTAGGTGATGGCTGCATGATGGAAGGTATCTCTCACGAGGTATGTTCACTGGCAGGTACTCTGGGTCTGGGTAAGCTGATCGCCTTTTATGATGACAATGGCATCTCCATCGATGGCGAAGTGGAAGGCTGGTTTACCGACAACACTGCCCAGCGTTTTGACGCTTACGGCTGGCATGTCGTTAAAGTAGACGGCCACAACCCTGATGAAATTAAAGCCGCTACAGAAGCTGCTAAAGCAGAATCTGACAAGCCAAGCCTGATCATCTGTAAAACCATTATCGGTTTTGGTTCGCCAAACAAAGAAGGCAAAGAAGATTGCCACGGCGCACCTCTGGGTGATGACGAGATCGCACTAACCCGCGAACGCCTAAACTGGCACCATGCACCGTTTGAAATTCCAGCAAATATTGCTGGCGCTTGGAACGCCCAGGAAAAAGGCGCAGCGCTGGAAAATGCATGGAATGATACTTTTGCAGCCTATAAAGCGGCCTACCCTGAGCTAGCCGCTGAGCTGGATCGTCGTATGAAAGGTGATCTACCTGCAGATTTCTCTGAAAAGGCGAATGCTTATATTAAAGCCAGCCAAGAGAAAGGCGAAACAGTCGCAACCCGTAAGGCATCCCTAAACAGCCTGAATGTCTTTGGCCCAGAACTGCCAGAACTTCTTGGTGGTTCAGCGGATCTGGCACCATCCAACCTGACTTTCTGGAATGGCGCAAAAGCGATCACCGCTGATGACGCATCCGGTAACTACATGCACTACGGTGTCCGTGAGTTCGGTATGGCTGCCATCATGAATGGTGTTGCCCTGCACGGTGGTTTTGTTCCTTACGGCGCAACCTTCCTGATCTTTATGGAATACGCCCGTAACGCCGTACGTATGGCGGCACTGATGAAACAGCGCGCTATCTACGTATTTACCCATGATTCTATCGGTCTGGGTGAAGATGGCCCAACGCACCAGCCGGTTGAACAGATCCCTAGCCTGCGTGGCACACCAAATATGAGCGTATGGCGTCCTTGCGATGCCGTAGAAACCGCTGTTGCTTGGAAATCTGCATTAGAGCGCGACAACGGCCCAACAGCTTTGATTTTGTCTCGTCAAAATTTAGCTCACCAGCCTCGTAACGATGAGCAACTGGCGAATATCGCCCGTGGCGCCTACGTACTAAAAGATTGCGAAGGCACCGCTGACGCCATTCTAATCGCCACCGGTTCAGAAGTTGCACTGGCCGTAGCCGCTGCGGAAGAACTGAGCGCAAAAGGTAAGAAAATTCGCGTTGTATCCATGCCATCAACGGATCTATTTGATGGGCAAGATGCAACCTATCGTGAATCTGTACTACCTGCCGACGTGATTACTCGTGTGGCTATTGAAGCCGCTCACAAAGACTTCTGGTACAAATATGTGGGCCTTGAAGGTGCCATCATCGGTATGGAAAGCTTCGGTGAATCCGCACCGGCTAACCAACTGTTTGAAGAGTTCGGCTTCACCACCGACAACATCGTCGGCACCGTTGACGAACTGCTGGAAGAGCTGGACGACTAATCTTTATAAGATAAGTCCTCCGCTTTAAAGCGCAAGAAAGGCAGCCCGATGTGGCTGCCTTTTTGGTTTCTGTATTTTTAGTACAAAAAAATGATCAATTTTTGAGGCAGAAGTTCTCTACAGCCTCGTTAACTGTTTTAAGGCAAATATGAACAAGGATCTATATTCAGGTGATATCGATTGGGAGAGAATTTACCGTACATTTCATGATCCCTTTCAAATTGCAAAACGCATCAAGAACGAACTTGGCGATACACGCATGCCTATCGTTTTTTCTGGCTTCCCGGAAAGCGCATCCTATTTGGCGCATGATATGCCTGTGACATTTGTCGATCACTCATCATCTATTACTGATAATGCCAAAAGGTGCTATCGACATATAAATGGATTTCAGGTTGGTGATATTACGCAGCTTATAGCCACACTTCCGGTTACCCGCATTGTCATCGCTTGTAGGGTTTCTGCTTATTGGGATTCTTCTGAGTATTTTGAGCGTCTAGCGACTTCATTGCTATCATTTCCCCGAGAGTTAGTCTTGATCGATTTCTTCGACAGAGATCTCGTGGAAATAGGGGGGCGTCTTAATTTTGAGTCCAGGGATGAGTTTGGGGAATGGAGCTATCTTGGCCTCGAAGAAGTAAATGAAACAGAACCTTCTCCCTCAAAGTTAAAAATCAAAGTATCGTACTCCCTTAATGATCACAGTTTTAGTTATGAGGGCTATCGTTCTTGTTTCAGAAAATCCGATATATTGAGATGGGCCCGTTCGAAACTCACGGACTATAACGTCATGTTGGGCGAGCCGTTACTAGACGATGATCCAAGCTTTTCGCTCAAACTAATACGAAAAATGAGCTAACAAGGCTATTTCATGACAGGGTTACGCTCTGCCTGTCTATTCGGTTAAGCTTTTTTTACCCCCATTCCTCCCGCTAAGTTTGCGCTGCAGCGTGATATGCGGGAAAATACCCCACCTTTTTTCGACGGTTTGCTCTGTTTTTTGGATCTTATAAACAGATTTCAGGATGTTGCAGTCAAGCTGTCGTGATTCTATTACGAATAGCGCAGGTGGGGCTTTGTCAAAGTTCAGGTTAGCTATTAATGGTTACGGTCGTATCGGCCAATGTGTGCTGCGTGCGTGCTATGAGCGTGAGGATTGCGCTGATATTCAGGTGGTGGCGCTTAATGAGTTGTCGGATCTTGCGACGATTACTTACCTGACACGTTATGATTCTACCCATGGTCGTTTTCCGGTGCCGGTGAGTTCTGATGCCGAGGGCCTGTTGATTAATGGCCAGCCTATCCGAGTGTTGAGCCAGTCGGAGCCTGAGGCATTACCTTGGGGTGAACTGGGTGTTGATCTCTTGCTAGAATGCTCTGGCTCTTTTAAAGATCGCGCTACTGCTCAACGGCATCTTAATAGCGGTGCGGCAAAGCTGTTATTCTCCCAGCCTGCGGAAGTGGATGTTGATACGACGATTGTTTATGGCCTGAACCAGCATGAACTGAATCAGCAGCAGACGATTGTATCCAGCGCTTCTTGTACCACCAACTGTGTTGTTCCGATTTTAAAGTTGATTGATGACCACTTTGGTATCGCTCATGGTGTGACGACGACGATTCACTCTGCGATGAATGATCAGCCGGTGATTGATGCTTACCATCAAACCGATCTACGTTTAACCCGTGCGGCGATGAGTTCTATTGTGCCGGTGGATACGGGCTTACCGAAGGGGATTGATCGGTTGTTACCTCACCTTTCGGGCAAGTTTGAATCTTTGCATCTTAGGGTGCCGACCATGAATGTCTCTGCGATGGATTTGACGCTGTGTGTGCAGACCGATACCAGCACTGAGGCGATTAACAAAGTGCTATCCGATGCGGCGAAAAATCAACTATTTGGCCTATTGGGCTATACCGAAGAGCCCCACGCCTCGGTAGACTTTAACCATGATCCGCGCTCTGGCATTGTCGATGGTACTCAAACCCGTGTATCGGGTAAGCGCATGGTAAAAATTCTCTGTTGGTTTGATAACGAGTGGGGTTACGCCAACCGTATGCTTGATGTTGCTTTAAGCTGGTTAAAAGCGCATTAGATAAGCTGAAAAAAATAATAAAATAAGCAATTCCCCGGACGAGCTTGCAGGCTAAGAGCCTGTAAGTAAATGACTTCTGAAACGACACTAAACGGCGGGAAAACTGATGACCGTATTAAAAATGACCGATCTGAAACTAACCGGAAAACGCGTCCTAATCCGCGAAGATCTGAATGTACCGATTAAAGATGGCAAGGTAGCCTCTGATGCTCGTCTTCGTGCATCGTTGCCCACAATGCAGCGCGCTTTAAAAGCTGGCGCTAAAGTGATGGTAATGTCGCATTTAGGCCGTCCGACTGAGGGCGAGTATGCTGAAGAGTTCTCTTTGGCTCCGGTTGCGGATTATCTGGCTGAAGCTTTGGGTTGTCCGGTACGTTTGGAGAAAGATTACCTGAATGGCGTTGAAACGGCTGAAGGTGAGCTGGTTGTTCTAGAAAACGTGCGTTTTAACAAGGGCGAGAAAAAAGACGAAGACGATCTGTCCCGTGCTTATGCCGCTTTGTGTGATATTTATGTGATGGATGCTTTTGGTACGGCCCACCGTGCCCAAGCATCGACCCACGGTGTTGCCCGTTTTGCCCCGTTAGCCTGCGCTGGCCCTTTGCTAGCGGCGGAGTTGGATGCGTTGGAAAAAGCCTTGGCTAATCCGGCTAAACCGATGGCCGCTATTGTGGGTGGTTCTAAAGTATCGACGAAGCTAGAAGTGCTTAACTCTCTAGCGAGCAAGTGCGATCAGCTGATCGTGGGTGGGGGTATCGCCAACACCTTTATTGCAGCCGCAGGCTATAATGTTGGTAAATCGTTATATGAAGCGGATCTGATTCATGTGGCGAAGGGGATTATGGCGAAAGGCTCTATTCCTATTCCCGTGGATGTTGTTGTGGCTAAAGCGTTTAGCGACACTGCCGAAGCAGTTGTGAAGAAAGTTGACCAAGTGGCTGATGATGAAATGATTCTGGATATCGGTCCAGAAACTGCGGCACAATTGGCGGCTCAACTAAAAGATGCTAAAACCATTCTTTGGAATGGCCCTGTGGGCGTTTTTGAGATCGAACAATTCAGCAACGGCACTAAAGCGTTGGCTCTTGCCATTGCGGAAAGTGAAGGCTTTTCGATTGCTGGCGGCGGTGATACTTTGGCGGCTATCGACAAATACGATATTGAAGATAAAGTATCCTATATCTCAACCGGTGGCGGTGCTTTTCTTGAATACGTAGAAGGTAAAAAACTACCTGCAGTTGCCGCGCTAGAATTGGCTGCTAAACTGCAAGCGGGTGATGTAGATACTTGCTGTGGTAATGGCTGCTGCGACTAATTTACATCGCTTAAAAATGATATAAAAAAAGCCGGGGGCTTGGATGCTGGTTTCTACCTGTAAAAGGGATAGGGCTGCAGAAACCGAGTCTGACCGGCTTTTTCGCGATACATACTTTTTCGCGATACACTAGCGCCATTGGGCGAACAGAGCCTTTAGCGAGGTATCGTTCTGCTATTATTTATTGATTCTTTGACGATTTTAAAAGGAAACACTCATGGCTTTAATTAGTATGCGCCAAATGCTGGATCACGCTGCCGAGCACGGTTACGGCGTACCAGCCTTTAACGTCAACAACCTAGAGCAGATGCGTGCCATTATGATCGCGGCAGACAAAACTGACTCTCCGGTTATTGTTCAAGCTTCTGCTGGCGCGCGTAAGTACGCGGGTGCTCCTTTCTTACGTCACCTGATATTGGCGGCGGTTGAAGAGTTTCCACATATTCCTGTCTGTATGCATCAGGATCACGGCACCAGCCCTGCGGTTTGCCAGCGTTCTATTCAGCTTGGCTTTAGCTCGGTTATGATGGACGGTTCTCTGATGGATGATGGCAAAACGCCCGCATCTTACGAGTACAATGTAGAAGTAACCCGTCGTACCGTTGAAATGGCTCATGCCTGTGGCGTTTCTGTGGAAGGTGAACTGGGTTGCTTAGGTTCTCTTGAAACCGGTCAGGCCGGTGAAGAAGATGGTGTTGGTGCAGAAGGCACTCTGGATATGGATCAGATGCTGACCGATCCTGAAGAAGCGGCTGACTTTGTGAAGAAAACCGGTGTAGATGCCTTGGCTATTGCCATTGGTACTTCTCATGGCGCGTACAAATTCACTAAGAAACCGACCGGTGATGTTCTGCGTATCGACCGTATCAAAGAGATTCATGCTCGTATTCCTGATACCCATCTGGTGATGCACGGTTCTTCTTCTGTGCCTCAAGAGTGGCTGGCGACTATTAATGAGTTTGGTGGCGAGATTCCAGAAACTTACGGTGTACCTGTGGAAGAGATCGTTGAAGGTATTAAACACGGTGTGCGTAAGGTGAATATTGATACTGATCTGCGCTTGGCCTCTACCGGTGCGATTCGTCGTTTCCTTGCGGAAAACCCTTCTGAATTTGACCCACGTAAATATCTGAAAGCGTCTATGGATGCCATGATTCAGGTTTGTGTGGATCGCTATGAAGCCTTTGGTACCGCAGGTAACGCCAGTAAGATTAATGCACTGTCTTTAGATGACATGTATGAGCGTTATTTGACCGGCGAGCTAGACCCTAAAGTAAAATAAGCAGGAGCCCTTACGAGGGTTAAAGCTGATTTTAAGGCTATAAGCTGAAAAACCCGTGTCGCTTATACAGTGCGTCACGGGTTTTTTGCTTAATAGGCGATCAATACAGCTCGGAGGCTTTAATGGAAGCATTTATCCACGACCATATGAGCGGCATCGTGATTGTACTGATGCTTTTGGTGCTGCCGTTTTATCTGCAAAAAATGCAGCAGTGGCACAAGAGCAGTCACAAACGTAAACAGGAGCGAAAGCGGCGCTTGAAGTAGCAGTTTGAATCTCTCGCAACTAGAACATCTCGCCATTGGAGATTACTTGCCCTGTGCCAGTTCTTCGCTACGGACGGCAGCCGCTGCCATCGCTTTTTTCATTAACTCCGGTAGTGCGTCATCGTTCATCATAATATTGAGGGCGGCTTCGGTGGTGCCTTTAGGGCTGGTGACTTCTTTTCGTAGCTCAGCCGGTGCGCGATTATCTTGCTCAAGTAGGGCGCTGGCACCGGTTACGGTATCCAAGGCTAACTGGATGGCAAGCTCTTTCGGCAGGCCTGTGCTGATCGCACCGGCAACCATCGCTTCCGCAAAATAGAACAGATAAGCAGGGCCACTGCCGCTAACGGCGGTTACCGCATGCATCTGCTCTTCATCGTCAACCCAGTAGAAGTTACCTAGCGGTGTAAACAAGGCTTCGCAGGCCTGTTTCTGTTTATCGCTGACCTGTGCATTAGGGCTGGCGACCATAACGCCACGGCCTATCAAGGCAGGCGTATTCGGCATAATACGGATAATGCTAATCGGCTGTTCAGCCAAGCGTGCTAGCGTTTCGCTGGTTGTGCCTGCGGCAACAGAGATCAATAGCGTTGATGCGTTAAACAGGTGCTTATAGGTTGGCAGTGTTTGCTCAATTACCTGCGGCTTAGTGGCCAGTAAAGCATAATCAAACTGAATATCGGCCGGAATACCGGACACATCAGCGACCGCATAAACCCCTTGATGAGCGGTAAATGACTTTAGCCCTTCTGCATTAGGATCAACAATGTAGATTGTTTTGTCACCAATACCCTGCTGTAGCCAACCATTGATGATCGCCCCACCCATACGACCAGCACCGATGACTAAAATATTTCCTGATGAAACTTCTGACATATTACTTTCCCCTGCGAATAAGTTATTGCACTTCTCAGCGGGTAAAAAGGCCGCTATAAAGGGTGCGATTAAGATAAATGGTGTCATTGAAACAGCGTCGTGCGGGGATTATAGCGTGAAGAAAAAGCCTATAGCTATGGTGATGCGAACATCCTCGGCTTTGAGGATGTTGCTTAAGATTAAGAGGTGAGTGGTTTAAAGCTCAACCTCTTCTTCCGCAATCACTTCAGTCTCTGCTTTAGCGGCCGATAGCCATTCCTGATAGGCTTCAAGCGCTAGAACCTGCTGGCAGTAGGCTTTTAACTCGCTGGGTAGCTCAATGTTGTAGGTCATAAAACGACTGGCTACCGGCGCATAAAAAGCGTCGGCAATGGAAAATTGACCCAGTAGCCAAGGGCCATTTGAGTGTGCCAAAAGTTGCTGCCAAAGCGATATAATACGATCACTATCTTTTTGAGCGGCGGCGCTTAGACTGACGCCATCGTAGCGTCTACGAACATTCATGGGTAGCTCATGACGCAAATCGGGGAAGCTCGAATGCATTTCCGCCACGGCTGAACGTCCTAGACTCATTAGGCGCGGGTCTTCTGGCCAGCCTTTACCTACCAAAAAATGCTGATTGATATATTCACAGATCGCCAGAGAGTCCCAAACTGCAAAGTCATCATCTTTTAGTACCGGCACCTTGTTACAGGGTGTGTGCTCTGCCATTAACTCAGGCATCTGCTCAGTGAACAGTGGAATACGCACCTCATCAAAGGCGATGCCAAACTGCTTGAGCAGCAACCAAGGGCGTAGCGACCATGACGAATAGTTTTTATTGCCAATAACGAGAACGGGCTTTGCCATCATCAATATCCTCAGAAATTATTAGGGGCTGTTTTAGCCGGTAGCCACAGTTTGCCCTTGGCGCTTCTTGCCAACAAACGAATAAAATTTAACTCTGCTATAACATGAGCTTATGGTTTCTGTTGATCTGCTTTCCTATCGTGAATCATTTTCTGTCATGATCAGGTTTTGCCCATCATTCAACGGTTGAGGTTGTTATGGATACAGAGTTATTGAGAACCTTTATGGCGATTGTTGATACGGGTAGCTTTACTCGGGCAGCCAAACAGATTTTTCGTACTCAGGCCGCCGTTAGTCAGCAGATGAAACGACTGGAGCAGGTATTAGGTAAAGCCTTGTTTGAGCGTGATGGACGGGCGCTTACACTGACGCCAGATGGTAAAGCTTTGGTCAGTTATGCCCGCCGTATTCTTAACCTACATGATGAAGCGTTACAAAAACTACAGCAGGAACCTGAGCGTTGCCCTCTGAGGATCGGTTGCCCCGATGATTACTTGGTGACGGTGATGCCTGCGCTTATTCAGCGGATTCACGATTACTTGCCAGATATTGAGATACAGGTGTTTGGTGGCTCTAGTAGCCGGTTGCGCCCTCAGCTGGATGCTGGGGAGCTTAATCTCTCGGTGATGACTCGAAGGGCTGACAGTGATGAAGGCTACCTGCTGTATCAGGATCGTGGGGTTTGGGTGCTACCTCCAGCAATGACTCCGGATGATTTCGATGTTTTACCGCTGGCGCTGGCCGAGCCCGATTGCAAATTCCATAGCACGGCTCTTGATGGCTTAGATAAAATAGGCAAACCTTATAAAGTGCTAACGGTCGCTAACAGTACATTGCTCCTATCGGAAATGGTCAGGCGTAATGGCATGGTCAGTGCCATGATTCGCTCTAGTGCGCCTGATGATTTAACGCTGATTGAAGCCGGTACCTTGTTACCTGAATTAACCTCGGTCTCTGTCGTTTTGGTGATGTCGGCCAGTCATCATCCAAAAATGCCCGCGGCATTGGTGCAGCAGATTAGCCAAGGGTTTGCGGCGGAGTGAACCTTGTCTCGGTACTGGATTGAGCTTAAGCTCTGCGCTCAGTACACTTACTGCTTTCTGTTTTCGTTTATTTTCTGCCTGTGGATAAAACAATGTCATTTGATCAGTTAAAAAGCCTTGTCTATTCAACCGAAACGGGCCGCTTATGCCCAGATTGCGAACAGCCAGTAGATAGTTGTAGCTGCAAGCAGGCGGATGATGTCGTGCCTGAAGGTGACGGTATTGTACGGTTGAAGCGTGAAACCAAAGGCCGAAAAGGTAAAGGCGTTACGTTGATTGAAGGTGTGCCGGTGACACCAGCCGAGCTGAAAAAACTGGCAAAAGAGCTAAAAACCCGTTGCGGTGTTGGTGGTGCGGTAAAAGAGCATGTGATTGAGATTCAAGGCGACCAGCGAGATCTGTTAATGACACTGCTAACGGATAAAGGCTTCAAGGTGAAAAAAGCTGGTGGCTGATTGGTTTTTGTATGTGATCGAAACAGATGGCGAAAAACTCTATACCGGCATTACTACCGATGTTGAGCGCCGCTTTGATGAGCATAAATCCGGTAAAGGCGCGCGTTTTATGCGGGGGCGGAAACATTTCCAGCTGCGACATCAGCAGGTTATCGGTAGCCGCAGTTTGGCTCTAAAAGCGGAATATGCCTTCAAACAGTTAAAACGAGCCCAAAAATTACAATGGCTTGAAAAGGGGAGTATCCCTTTTGATGCAGACAGTGGCAAAATAGTATATTCATAGAAATGAATATTAAGCTATGGATTCAATAAGGACAGGTCAGGCTATGAGTGATACGCAAAATAAACGAGCTTACGGTGATGGTGACGCCTCCTTTCAAACCGCGGGTGGCGAAGCGGGCATTAAAACATTAGTGGATGCCTTTTATCATGCTATGGCAACTTTGCCACAGGCCCAGCATATTCGACAGATGCACGATGATGATTTGACCGAATCTAATGACAAGCTCTTTCGTTTTTTGTGCGGCTGGTTGGGTGGGCCAAAACTTTACCGCGAGAAATACGGCTCTATTGCTATTCCTCGTGCCCATGCTCATTTGGATATCGGTCTTGAAGAGCGAGATGCTTGGCTGGCCTGTATGGCCGAGGCTCTAAAGACGCAGGATTATCCCGAAGACTTTAAAGCCTATTTAATGGAAGCTTTGATGTTCCCTGCGGATCGTTGTCGTAACCGCTAGTATTGTTTCTGGCAGATAAAACTTGTGTAGAATTAAATCGGAATGTCACCCTCACGAATACGAAACCAAACCGCGACGCTGTAACGGGTGTCATGGGTGGGGAGTACCTCGTGGGGGAACTCTTCACTGAGAAACGCCACCACCGTACCCGCCTTAGGTAACAGTGTCGTAATCGGTGTATCTCCCTCTTCTGGATACAGGACTAACTCTCCGCCCTGTTCTGCGCTCCAATTTGGATTGAGATAAAACACCAACGTCATAATACGGTTACGCTGGCCTTTAAAGCTGTCCATATGTTTACGATAGAACTGGCCGGGTTCGTAGATAGCATACATGGCTTCAAAGTGGTTCATACCGAGAAACAGCCTACGATTTACCGCGGTCATCAACTGATCTAACATCTGCATAAAGAGATGCTGGGTGTCATTAATATCGTCTAACCAGCAGATGCGATCAGAGCGGATATCTTCTCGACGAATAAAATCCTGCTCGCGGCCAATGCCCGCTTTATGGAACTTTTCCTCTTGATCCAGTGCCATAAGGTCGCCACGCATCAAATGGATAAAAGACCCACTTAAAAAATTGTCTAATACCGCCCAGCCTTCTTGATAAAGTGCAGAACACATTTGGTCAATATCGGGTTGGCTGATTAACTCTTGGGGCTGTATTGCAGTGGGTAAAGACTCTTTAGAATGATCTTTCAATGGCCTTCTCGCTCAACTTAACAGGGCAAATACCCTTTCTATTAAGCTAGCTTATACCTCAAGCGTTAGCCGTAAAGAAGCCCTAGAATAAGGTTTCTGGTATTTTGTTTTACAAGAAGATAGACATAAAATGCAACTTATTGCGACATCATGCTTGTTGGTGGGTGCATCTGGGGAAAGATTAATGAATAATGCAGCACACATAAAAAGGCAGAAAGGTAGGCGATATGCCCAGTAGTAATCGGTCAGTACTCATCGAAAAAGCAAGACGAGTCGCGAAACGGGGTTTGTTTGACTATTTATGGCGCTCCATCGCTTTGCCTATTATGATTTCAGCGGCGGTTTGCTTTGGCCTGTATTTTTTTGCCTTCCCGGAGGCTTTTGCCCATCCTTTGGCGGTTTTACTGCCTATCTTAGCGCCTTTAGTCATTAGCCCTGTGCTTAGTTGGCCTCATTATCGCCTGCTTAAAGCTCTGGCCGAAGAACACGATACCCTCGAACGAGAAGTGCATCGTCGTCGTTCTTTAGAACACGACCTGCGATTGCAGGCTAATACCGATACCTTAACGGGACTCTCCAATCGACGGGCTTTTTTTGAAGAAGGGCTTCGACGCCTAGAGTTTGAATCGCAAACGCTGGTTATTATCGATCTTGATTTCTTTAAGCAGGTTAATGATCGTTATGGTCATGATATTGGTGATCATGTCCTGGTGCATATTGCTCGATTGCTATCGGATCATTTTGAACCAGAAGCCCTCCTCGCACGGATGGGCGGTGAAGAGTTTGCTTTACTGTCCAGCTTGAGAGAGAGCGATCTTATTGAGCAGCTACAATACTTAAACAGCCAGCTAACGGATCAATCGCTTGTGGTCTTAGGCCGTAAAATCCATACCAGCCTGAGTGCCGGTGTTGTTAGTATTGCCCAGAGTGGTAGCTTGCAAGAAGGCATTATTGCAGCCGATACTTATCTTTATAAAGCAAAGGCAAATGGCCGCTGCCAAGTACAGTCAGCTTAAGGTCACTGCTTAAGTTAAGGGCACAGCTTAAACTAAGGAGAGATACCGTGATCTATCAATACGCAGAATCACCGCTGGGCTGTTTAATGATGGCTGAGACAGAAGCAGGAGCGGGTATCTCCCTGCTTTATATCGGCGATACCGAAGCTGCACTTATGCAGGCTGCCCAAGAGACTTTCCCTGATCGCCACTGGCAGGTTACGACACACCTGAGTTCATCACTGGATCAGATCTGCTCCGCGCTTCAGCAAAAACAGCCCCTGCCTGCTTTGTCGTTAAATGTTCAAGGCACTGCCTTTCAGCAGCAGGTTTGGCAAGCCCTGCAAGATATCCCTTTTGGTGAAACGGTCAGCTACAGCCAGCTAGCCGAGCAATTGGGGATGCCAACCGCTGTGCGAGCGGTTGCTAGCGCCTGCGGCGCGAATGAGATCGCCTTACTGATTCCTTGCCATCGCGTTGTTCGCAAAAATGGAGACCTATCCGGCTATCGGTGGGGCATTGCCCGAAAACGGCAATTGTTGGATATGGAGCAGGGGGCTTCAGTTCAGTAATTGGAGCGTCCTGATATTCGTCAGGCTAAAGCTATGTTCCTAACGCTGGAGCATAGTTTCTATCGCGGTAACTCAGGCTTTTGAACACTACCGCCAGAGGATGAACCTAATGAATGCGTTAGATCAGAGAAGGCATTTATTACTCTTTCTGATGGCTCTTTGTCTAGTAGTGTCTGGCAGGTGTCACTGTATCTTTGATAGGTTGCTTTGATGCGGTCAATTCTACCTTCATGATGGTAACACTTCATAAGCCCAATATAATAATCTTCTTCTGTTATGTCGATATCAAGAGCTCGGTCAAAATATTCTATAGCATTAGTGGATTCATTTTTATTCAAAAAATAGTTCGCAATTTTTTCTAGGAGAATTTTATGATTCTTTCCTGTTCTACTGCGAGCCATAAATGTCCAAGGTGAATGAATATCCTCATTCATAAAAGGGGTTTGATAGTAGGATGTAAGGTCTATGGCACGTTCAATATTGGTGCTATTAATCTCCCCAAGAGGATCCCAGAATGCCAATGCATCCACCCAACATTCTTTTGAAAGAGATAGGGTGTTGTTATGATTTATTATATAACTATCGTCTCCCATGTTTTTTCTTAATCTGTGCAAAGTGGTCTTAAATGATTTATATGCAGCATCACCATCTGAATCTGGCCAAATAGTATCGCAGATCAAATCAATAGGTACATTGTAACTGCCATGGGCAATAATTATTTTCAATAGCTCTAAAGGTTTTTGTTGCAAGTTTAAAACTTTTTCAGACCCATTACATTTCATGGTCAATTTAAAGGCTCTTAAGGTGTAAATTCTCACTTTGTAGGGCCATAGGTGTAAAAATGGATTGTTTCGTTCAGGTTGTAAATGGTGTTCTGATATTATTTTTCTGATGTAATCAGGAGTAATGTTTCTTTCAATGGCTAAGTGGCAAAGTTTTGAGAATTTTTCTTTTCCAATTAACGGGATGAAAATAAAGTCATTCTTATAAGCAAGCGACAGAGCTTTTTCTAGTTTGTATGGATAGAGTACTTCGTTTTTTAACTCTAGCCATGCCTCAACACATAAAGACTGGTACTCCAAGTATGTTGATCCTAGCCAGTCGGAAGAGCACATCTCATGCAGCGTTCTTTCGTATGATTCAATATCCCCACTTTCAATGTATGCAAGCGCCAGTATGATATTTGACCAATGAGTAGGGTAAATTGCACCTGCGTTATAATACATATCAGATGCTTTTTCCAAGTCATGAATCGCTTTATGGAATTCAGAGGTATAAAGGGCATATAGCCCAGAAAGAGTGAGAATATCTGCACGGCGTACAGGTGGTAACGATGTATATTGATTCAGCAAAACTTTGATCTGCTCATCTGATTCAGCAAACTTATTATCACGTAACAATGTCAGAACCAAAATATACCTGAACCAGAACTCGTAAAGCAGAATTCCACTTTTTACACCTTCATTTATACTATCTCTGCATATCTTTTCGGCTTTGTTTCCTTTGCCTGAAACATAGCCATAATGGAAAGCGTAAATAAGTTGAGTTTGTAGCTTAAGAACAGGGATGGATGATATTTCCTGACATAAGGGGTCTAGTATATCCATCAAATGGTAGGTTTTTCTATCCTCTCCAGCAAAACGATAATAAATCATCATATTATTACAGCGCTTGAGTAGTGCAAAAGGATCGCTGCAGTTCTCAATTGCTTGCTCAGCATACGCTTTCCAGTGCTCCTGAAGAGGGTGATTTAATGACTGAAATGAGGTCGCAAACAACACGGTGCAGGCAATGCTCTCAGCTGCCTTTTCAATATCAGGGCTGGGTTCCTGAAGTAGGCGATCCATCTTGTATAAGCAGCCTTCTAAAAGATCATAGTCCTTCCCAGAAATAGCGAGAGCTTCCAAATAACAGCCGTAAGCGTGTAATGCCATGCTGTATTTTTTATTCTTGATAAAACCATCAATAGATTTTAGTAAAATACTACAAGACTTGTCGGTAGCTGAAATAAGTAGACTTTGTCCATAGACAAGAAGGAGTTCTGGGTCTTGTCGCAATTCTTCATCAGGGATTACATTAAACCACGTACTAAGCTGCTCAATACGGCCCTGTGAAATTAGTTGCTCAGATTTAGACTTTATGATTTCTTTTGCTGCACTGAATTTTTCCAGATCCAAATAGATCTCTATCGACTCTTCATAGGCCCCTTTTTCCAGAAGCATTGATGCTGCTAATAGGGATGCTTTACGAGCTGATTCTTCTCCATATTCTTCTCGATGATGACTCTTTAGATATTCTCCGAAAATAGGATGGTAGCTAAAAACATTGATGTTAATAGAATGAACTTCTATGAATAGATTTGAACTAATTAGCCAGTTAATTATAATTTCACTGTTTTTTATCCCAGGGATATTATTGGCCATTTCAGCTGTAAAGAAAGGCATAAATGCAGTATTTGAAAGAAAATAAACAACTTCCCTGTCTAGATTTTTCATTATGTCACTGGCAAAGAAGTAGAAAAAATCTTTATTCCTTTTAATGTTCGTAAATGAGTTTTTGTTTTTCTCATGGCGCGCCATATTTGAGACTGCTAATCTTATTCCTGCGGCCCAACCATTGCTTTGTTTGTGGATAGTTGTTATTTCTTCAGCTGTTAGCTTATTGTCTGTTTCTAATTTGAATAGATGGCGAGTATCATCAATACTAAATTTTATATCATCCCAGTTAATGATGCTCAATTTATTTTCAGATTTTATATTGATATATTCTGGAGGTGTGGACTCTCTACTTATGACTAGAAAATTTATATTATGTTCTGTAAGTTCAATTACGCTGCTTATTATGCTATGAACTGGTGATTCTTGCTTAAGGTTATGATAGTCATCCAGCACGAGTAATAGATTTTTTTCTGGGTTATCAGTTACGATTATATTAAGTTGCCTCAGCACATAACTGACTGGGTCCAAAGCATATGCTTGCGTAAAAATTTCCAAATTTAAAGCTGTATGAGGTAAGGTTTGCTGAATAGAGAGCAGCAAGTGTTGGAAAAAGGTACTTGGTGAGGAATCAGATCCATCCAGGCGTAGCCATATACAATCTAGCTGCCGTGCTTCAATCCAGTCTGCTATCAATGTGGTTTTACCTGCGCCCCCAGGAGCGCTGACCCAGATCAGAGGCTTCACGACTGAATCAAGATAGTTTAGCAGGCGATCTCTGCGTAATATTCCAGATATTAATGGGGGGGTCAGCTTGCTACTGATGACCGGAAGAACCTGCATATTGGTCTCATTTAATTATTCTAGCAATGTTGGGTGGCGTCAGGTTTGCTTTTAAAACCTAACAAGGCACTACATTGTGCCTAACTTGTTCGTGCTTCCTGCGTACCGCAAAGGAGAACTTTGTCTGCTTGGTATGACAGCTCAATATACCTAAATTTTCTAAACAGGCAAATCATATAAAGTGTGACCAAGTTTGCAGTATGAAGGAATACTAGCTGGGAAGTACCTGCGTTGCTGAAATTCAGAGATACATTGAGAGTGAAAACAAAAAAAGCGCGATCAGAGACCGCGCTTCGAAGTGGGTAGAAAAAGGGGTGTTCAGGGCAAGAGAATACCGGTACCTACCACTCTCAGTTGTGTGTTTTGACTCGTGAGTTCCGTATTGTTGGTTGAGTGGTACGCCAACTGAGCTTGTTGCACGGCCTGACTGTAGCGAGGTCCCGCAGCCTCCATCGGTGAGATGATATGCAACTGACCATCAACAAACGTCAGTTGGTAGTTGTCGGCTGATAAGCCTGAGGCAGACAAGCGGTATTGGCCCGGCATATTGGCGCCTTCGGCACTGCCGTGCCACAACAGTTCACCCTTTAGCACTGATGCGTCTTCATTTGCCACAAAACCACTGTAAGTCACCCCATTACCGCCCGACCAGCTTGAGCCATCCTGCACCCAAAGGGCATTCTGCGCCATTACTGTCAGGGGGGCTTGGTCGATACTTAATGTGCCATCAACAAAGTTAATATTGTAATTATTGGCGCTTAAGCCGGATGGGAGCAGGGTATAGTTACCGGCATTGACGGCACCTTGGGCTGTCCCGCCCCAGCTGAGAGAACCGTTCAGCACAGAAACAT
>NZ_AUGW01000022.1 GCF_000422865.1 Oceanospirillum maris DSM 6286
TGATCCGGCTCTACAGCATAAGAGAAAAAGTCTAAATCATTAGCATTATCCAGGTTACCCTGAATCACCGCATTAGTTTGAAGACTGGTGCTCTGGCCGACTTTATCATTGGCTTCCTGACTGTCAATTTGGGTATAACCCTGCCAACCCAAAACAACCGGGTCTGCCGAGGCTCCTTGTGTCGCTTGTGCTACCAGAACGTAGGCTCCCGGTTACACCTTAGCAAAGGTTTTTTCTACGGCTGCATTAGCCTGAAAAGACGCATCCAGCTGTGTTAAGCCGTTCTCGTCATGCTTGAAGAGGAACAGGTCGTAATTAACCTCTGCTGGAATATTCAGCAGCAGACCTTCAATTTTAGTTTCTGTTTCTACGAGGGTGCTGACACAAGCAAACTGCCCCTGAGCCGAAAACGTTAAAGACAAGCCGCTGCCAAAATCAAGATTGGGGCAACCGGTCTGCTCGGCAACGCTGCTACCTGTTGCAGAAAGTGTCTGTCTTCCGGGTTCAGCCGACAACATACTCCGACGGGTCTTAGGCTCAACAGCCAGAGAGTAGTTTTGCGTCAGGTCATCGTGCTCCCGTCGCTTTTCACCGGGAATATCAACGTAATCCTCGTTATAAATTGAAGGAACCGGTGTGCGGTCAAAAGGTGCATTCTTGATATCCACCGATACAGCAAATGCTGCAGAAGAAACCAGCAGCAGAGCTGCCGGAGCTATGGCTTTAAGCATAAAAATTCCTTTTTAAGCAAAGTGAAGTCGCTACCCGCCCCTCAATTCATTTGAAGGGACAAACAGGTAACAGAATAAATAGAAGTTGCCTTTTTCAGTAAAAGGCCAGATCTGAAAACTGCCAGAAAAGCAGTCAATGGGAGAGTGTCCATATCCATTCCTTGGGTGACTCATATACCTCCTGTATATGATGAAGTGATAATAGAATAAAAGCTCTGTGATTCAATACGTATTAAGTCGTATAGAAATTCTCTGCAACCCATACAAAACCCCCGCTGTTCACGTCTGCAAACAGCGGGGATATTCAGGCTTTAATGTTTAACCGACAGGCCAATTAAACAAACACGAGTTCACCATCTTTTACTTCCACGTGAATTGTTTGTCCAAGGCTGAATTTACCGGCGAGGATCTCCTGCGCCAGTGGGTTTTCGATCCAGCGTTGCAGGGCGCGTTTCAGCGGGCGGGCACCGTAAACCGGGTCGAAGCCAACATCCACCAGTTGTTCCAGTGCGTCTTCCGACAGTTCGATGGTTAGTTCCCGCTCATCCAGACGTTGCTGTAAACGCTGAACCTGAATACGGGCGATGCCTTTAACCGCTTCACGGGCGAGGCTGTGGAATACCACCACTTCATCAATACGGTTGATCAACTCAGGGCGGAAGTGGTTGCCGACAACCTCCATCACTTTGTTTTTCATCTCGTCATACTGATCATCTTTACCACCATAGGCCTGAATTACATCGGAACCCAGGTTGGAAGTCATCACGATAACGGTGTTGCGGAAATCCACGGTACGGCCTTGGCCATCCGTCAGGCGGCCATCTTCCAGCACCTGCAGCAGAATGTTGAACACGTCCGGGTGGGCTTTTTCCACCTCATCCAGCAGGACAACAGAGTACGGCTTGCGACGTACGGTTTCGGTCAGATAACCGCCCTCTTCATAACCGACATAACCCGGAGGTGCGCCGATCAGACGAGCCACGGAATGCTTCTCCATAAACTCGGACATATCGATACGTACCATGGACTCTTCCGTATCAAACAGGAACTTAGCCAATGATTTACACAGCTCGGTTTTACCGACACCGGTAGGGCCTAAGAAGAGGAAGGAACCATTAGGTCGATTCGGATCTGCCAGACCCGCACGGGAGCGACGTACCGCATTGGAAACCGCTTCTACGGCTTCTTCCTGCCCGATCACACGTTCATGCAGGGCGCTTTCCATCTGCAACAGTTTTTCCCGCTCAGACTCCAGCATTTTGCTGACCGGAATACCGGTCCATTTAGAGACGACTTCTGCAATCTCTTCTTCGGTTACGCGGTTACGCAGTAGCTTGTGCTCTACTTGATCAACCTGAGAAGCCATCTCCATACTGCGCTCTAGATCAGGAATAATGCCATATTGAATCTCTGACATTTTGGCTAGATCACCCACACGGCGCGCGGTCTCCATATCCAGCCGAGCCTGTTCTAGCTGCTCTTTCAATTGCTGTGCACCTTGAACGGCAGATTTTTCGCTGCGCCAGATCTCATCCAGATCCGCATATTCGCGCTCTAAATCTTGAATCATGCTATCAAGATGAGCCAGACGCTTACGGGAAGCATCATCGTCTTCTTTCTTTAGCGCCTCGCGTTCAATCTTCAACTGGATCAGACGACGATCCATTCGATCCATCTCTTCAGGCTTGGAGTCCATCTCCATACGGATACGGGAACCCGCTTCATCAATCAGGTCAATAGCTTTGTCTGGTAGCTGGCGATCGGTGATATAACGCTGGGACAATTTAGCCGCTGCAATTAATGCGCTGTCGGTAATATCCACACCGTGGTGCAGTTCATAACGCTCTTTCAAGCCGCGCAGAATAGCAATGGTGTCTTCTTCTGTTGGCTCATCAACTTGTACTTTCTGGAAGCGACGTTCCAGTGCTGCATCTTTTTCGATGTATTGGCGGTACTCGTCAAGTGTGGTTGCGCCCACGCAATGCAGTTCACCACGGGCCAGAGCAGGCTTAAGCATATTGCCGGCATCCATTGCACCTTCGCCTTTACCGGCTCCAACCATGGTATGCAGCTCATCAATAAAGAGAATCACCTGACCTTCCTGCTTGGCCAGCTCATTGAGTACTGCTTTTAAGCGTTCTTCAAACTCACCCCGGTATTTAGCACCGGCGATCAGCGAGCCCATATCCAGCGACAACACTTTTTTGTTTTTTAGGCCTTCCGGTACTTCGCCATTGATAATACGTTGAGCCAAACCTTCTACAATGGCGGTTTTACCCACACCTGGTTCGCCGATCAAGACAGGGTTGTTTTTAGTACGACGCTGCAGTACCTGAATGGTGCGGCGAATCTCATCATCACGACCAATCACGGGGTCTAACTTGCCATCTAATGCTCGCTGAGTTAGATCCACGGTAAAGCGGTCTAATGACTGACGTAGCTCTTCTGTGTTTGGATCATCCACGCTCTGTCCTCCTCGCACTTGATCAATTGATTTTGTCAGCGATTCTTTGCTTAAACCGCAGCCACGAACCAACTTACCGGTGTCACCCTTATCTTGGGCGGCGGCCAGTAATACCAACTCACTGGAGATGTAAGAATCTTTACGCTGTTGAGATTCTTTGTCCGCCATATTCAAGATGCCACCCAGTTCAGGGGACATCATAATTTGGCCGTCGTTATTACTGATCACAGGCAGCGATTCAAACTGTTCACGCAGTTCATTACGTAGCTTGTTAAAATCACCACCGGCTTGACTGATCAAAGGGCGGATCGAACCATCACGCTGTTCCAGCATAGCTAAAATCAGGTGAACCGGTTGTAGCAGGTTATGGTCATGGCCTACAGCCATAGACTGAGCATCAGCCAGCGCCTGCTGGAGTTTTCCGGTTAAACGGTCAACACGCATAATCTATATTCCTCAGTAGACCTGTGTAACCCCGGGGAATATCTCTGGGCTTTTAAGCCGAAGTGTAAGGATCGGGGTTTCCGACAGGTGGGTTATTGCTTATACCAGCAAAGATAGGGGCAAAACGGCGAAGTTCAAGGTCTCATAGGGCTTAAGACTTATTTTAGATTGATATATATCAGTAATTAAGCATGTTAATAAATACCATCTTAAGTCTTCCTAGTTAGGCATCACCAAATAAAGATCACCCCATTAAGTACGACCTAATTAAGTAAAATCATCTCGCTTTAAGCCGTACTTTTTGAGTTTGTCGTACAGGGTTTTACGGGGTAAACCGAGGGCTTCCATGGTTAATTTAATGGAGCCCTTCTGCCGCTCTAACTCCTGTTCTATCAAGCTACGCTCAAACATCTCAACCTGTTGTGGCAAGGTGAGCGGCGTGGTGGACTCTGCACCAAACATAAGCCGCTCTAAATTATAGTCACAGGTTTCACCGAGTAGCACATAGCGTTCTGCCAGGTTACGTAGCTCTCGCACATTACCGGGCCAGTTATGGCTCATCAGCACAGAGAGATGCGCACCATCTAAGGGTGGGGCTTCACGCCCCACACGGTTTGATGCGACAAGAACAAAGTGCTGAAATAGCAGAGGAATATCTTCCATTCGCTCCCGTAGGGGGGGGGATTTCCAGCGTAACAACGTTTAAGCGATAATAGAGATCTTCACGGAAGTTACCGGCTTCTGCGGCCTGTTTTAGATCAACTTTCGTTGCGGCAATAACACGAATATCTAAAGGAATCAGTTCGTTGCTACCCAGGCGCTCAATACAACGTTCCTGTAAAACCCTTAGCAATTTCACCTGTAATGAGAGTGGCATACTCTCAATTTCATCAAGAAATAAAGTCCCGCCGTTTGCATGTTCAAACTTGCCGATGCGGCGTTTTTGTGCCCCAGTGAAGGCTCCAGATTCATGGCCAAATAGCTCTGATTCTATAATGGATTCAGGGACAGCCCCGCAGTTAATAGCAACAAAATTCTTACCTTGACGAGAGCTGTGTTCATGTAAAAAACGAGCAATCTGATCTTTACCCGCTCCTGTTTCGCCAAACAGTAAGACATCCGCTTGTAGGGTCGCAATTTGGCTGACCATACGCAGCAGTTGCTGCATGTTGCGGGTTTTACCGATGATTCTTGGGCCTGGGATACTATTTACTTCTAGGTCTTGGCGCAGCTGGCGGTTCTCAAGGGTAAGGCGGCGTTTCTCTTGAGCTCGTTTGACAACATCGAGCAGCAATTCATTTGAGAAAGGTTTCTCTAAGAAGTCGTAGGCCCCTTCACGAATAGCATTAACCGCCATAGAAATATCACCGTGGCCGGAGATAAGAATAACAGGGATATCGCGGTCAATTTTAAGAGCTTCCCGCATAAACGCTAAGCCATCCATGCCAGGCATACGTATATCGGAGATAACCACACCATCCCAGTCTGGAAATAACTGATGAAGTGCATGTTCGGCATTATCGAAGCTTTTGGGGTTATGGCCCGCTAAAGATAGAGTTTGTGCCACTGTGATTCGTAGATGTTTCTCGTCATCAACCACAAAAACGTCGGTGGCTTCACTCATGGGTCTCTCACTTAGTCAGGTAGAAGTAAGGTTATAGCCGATGAACGGCTACCGATACGAGACAGATTCCATCTTTGAAGTCACCAGTAAAGGAGAAGTAATCAATGAAGAATCAACTAATGACGAATCGTCAGTTTCTGGCGCTATCGGCAAAATAACTCGGAACGTTGCACCGCCGCCATCTCGATTAAAAGCGCTAATACTACCACCAAAATCACTGATGATCCGATAGGAGATTGAAAGCCCTAGCCCTAAACCTTTCCCGCCTTCCCGAGTACTAAAGAACGGGTTAAAGATTTGCCCAATATGATCATCGGCAATGCCGGGGCCGGTATCCGATACGTCAATCCAGACATGATGACAGTCCTGCTGCAAAGTAATAGTGATACTTGGATCAGGCAAACCCGAAATAGCCAATAGTGCATTGCTGATCAGATTAACAAGTACCTGTTCGAGCCGAACCGCATCGGCACGGACAAAAGGATCGCTATCAGAGAGACGAACCACCAAGGTGACCTGTTCTTTGTTAATTTGAGGGCGAAATAAGCGCAGGGCATATTCGATAGTGGCTCGGGCTGAGACTATAGCCAGTTGGCCTTCACTTTTGCGGGCAAACATTTTCAACTGAGCACTAATGGTGGCCATGCGCTCTGTCAGATCAACGATCTGTTCAAGGTTTTCTTGCGCCATTTCAGAATGATCACGCTCAATAAAGGTAATGCCGTTTTCAGCATAGGCGCGAATAGCCGCTAAAGGCTGATTAAGCTCATGGTTAATACTGGCGCTCATCTGTCCTAGTACCGCCAATTTAGCCGCTTGAATTAGCTCATCTTGAGTCTTTTGTAGCGTTTCTGCGGTATTTCTGTGCTGATCAATCTCTTCTTTCAAGCGCTTATTGGTTTCTGTTAAATCCTGAGTACGCTCAACAACACGGTTTTCCATCTCATCATAGGCGGACTGCAAGGCTTCTTCGTGCTGTTTACGCTCGGTGATGTCATGCAGCGTAATCATATAATCCGAACCTTGGTCACGGCTCATCATGCTAACGATAATTTCGATAGGAACATGCTGGTAATCTTTTCGCAGACCTCGGGTTTCCAGTGGCAAGCCGCTGGCCTCTTTCAGTGCTTTTTGGCACTCCGTCCTGAACTGCGACTGAATTAAGTCACAAAAACTGTGGCCGTGAAGCTCATGCAGTTGATAACCAAATAAGATCTCTGCAGAAGGGTTGATATAGTCCACCCTTCCCGTGCGATCCATCGTGACGATACCCGCCTTGGTATTATCTAGAATGGCTCGAATGCGGGCTTCATTAGCTTCTAAAGATGTCTTGGTTTCTAAATCATGGCGCACACGTTCCCGTTGGATTCGTTGGCGCTGTAAGCTATAGAGCGTCAGCAGAACCAAAACCATATAAATACCGGCGGCTAAAATACTGTTCTTGATAATTTCAATACGTACACCGGTGGTATTTTTCAAAATGTGCAGCTGCCAACCGGCATTAGGCATGGGCCGACTCACTTGCAAATAGCTGTTAACCCGCAGCGGATTTTCCGAGGTATCAGATGCAATTTTCACATGCTTAGCCGTATGCCACTGCTGAACCACTTTGTAGGCTAAAGGGATAATATCCTTGTCGTCATAACGTCGAGATTGACGAATAACAGACCGCTGCTCTTTTGATAGGGGAGTGACGCTATGCAGTAACCATTGCTGTTGGCTGCTAATAAAGATAACTCCGTCGGGGTCTGTGACTAAGAACTCCGTAGAAGTGTCTTTCCAAAGACTCTCTAGGTTTTCTACCACAATTTTTACCACAAGAACCCCAATAGGGGTTTGTCCGCTAAAAACAGGATACGAAAAATAATACCCCCGTTCACCAGAGGTTGTACCTAGGCCGTAAAACCGACCTAACTGACCTTGAATAGCATCTTTAAAATAGGGGCGATAGTTAAAATTCTGACCAATGAAACTGCGTGGACTTTGCCAGTTACTGGCAGCTAACGTTGTACCGGTTCGATCCAGTAAATAAATATCTGAGACGTCAGTAATTTGCTTAAAATTCTTTAACGTCGCATTAATTTTCTGGATTTTATCGGTATCAGGTTCCCGCAATACATCAGCAAAGTTCTGCTTATTGACTAGAATTTCAGGCAAAAACTCATATTTATCTAGCTTACCCCTAAGGCTGGCAATATTTAGGATTAACTCATTATTCGCATGGGTTTCTAGCTGACTTAATTCGTAATGCTCTGTCCAAGTGGCAACCTGCCAAATCAGAAAAATAAACAACAGCAACATCCCTAAGCTACTGAGCAGGCTGTTGCCATTAGACTCTTTGGAATCAAGGGTACTAAGTGAGGCGTTAAGTGAAGTGTTAACAGAGGTATTAAGTGGCGTCATGATTTAAATTAACTGAGTCTGGGCGCGTCTTAGGGAACGCTGAACGCGAGTTTCTTGGCGGCTCATTTCCAACAAGCTGTCCTCAACAAACACCAGATGTTCATGGGCCATAGAGCGGGCTTTTTCGGGATTGCCTTCCATAACCGCCTCGTAGAGCGCCTTATGTTGAGCCAGCAATAATGGGCGAGATTCTTTGCGCTCAAAAAGGTTTTTCAGGTTGGCGACAATACTTTTCTCTAGCATGTTAAACAGGCCACGAAGGGTGTGTAAAAGCACCACATTATGAGCCGCTTCGGCAATGGCCATATGAAACTCCGCATCAACCTTAGCTTCTAGCACAGGGTCATTTTTTTCATACACGCCCATTAAATTATTGTAGTGCTTGGTAAGGGTCTCTTTATCCGCATCAGTGCTACGAAGAGCCGCGTAATAAGCTGATATGCCTTCCAGAGCATCACGAAACTCCAACTGATCATAAAGAAACTCATTATGGGAGCTAAGAAGATCATGCAGAGGATCGGTAAACGAAGTACCTAATTGCTCCGACACATAAGTACCGCCACCATGACGGCTGTACAACAGACCTCGGGCGATTAACTTTTGTAATGCTTCTCGTAGAGAGGGCCGGGAAACTTCAAACTGGGTTGCCAATTCACGTTCTGGCGGTAACTTTTGCCCAGGCTTGAAGGTGCCTTCAAGGATCATCCCTTCTAGCTGCTGCATAATAATGTCAGATATTCTAGGCTGTTTAACCCGTCGATAATTACTGCTTTCCACTGTGTTTAACCTACTTAATTAACATTTAACCTATCCAACCAACATTCAACCTGCCTAATTAAAAAAAATCTTAACTAATTGCCTCTGCAGTTGAATGCCAAACTCATGAATACAAAATTGGTATTACCAATACTAAGACGAATAAGAAAACCTGTCAAACAAGCGAATGGTCTTATATCCAATAAAGCAGCTATTAACACCGGGGACAAAACAGAGCATACCACTGCATAAAACCTATTTATCCAGCGAATACATACCGAAAAATGCTTCATTTCAGATGGATTTTAGGCATCTTTTTATTAATCGTGCACCAATAAGGTGTTTTAGCCGATACTTAGGTCGTAGTTTGGTGCAAACATATTTGACAAGTAGGTAGCAAGGTTACTATCTTTGCTAACTGAGTCTTGTAAATTGGTTTGACCAATTTACTCGGTATAGGATTTATCGAGTGGTAAAAGCCACCCGATGACAGATAAAAATAAAACAAATCCATGCGCACGGGAACTTACAATGAAAAAAATGATGAAAGCCTCTTTAATGGCCGCTTCAGTATCAGTCGCTATGACCGGTATCACTTTAGACGCTCAGGCAGCGGACAAAAAAATTCTTCTTAAAGTACCCGTCGCATTTGCGACGAGTCTACCCGGTTTGGGTTCGCCAATTCCTAAAGTGGCAGAACAAGTTCAGCTAGTATCAAACAACACGATCCGCATGAAAGTATACGAGCCAGGTAAACTGGTAGCCCCTTTTGAGATTCTAGATGCGGTATCTCGCGGTAAGATCAATGCAGGTTATACCACGGCAGGTTATTGGGCCGGTAAAATCCCAGCATCGCCTCTGTTCTCTGCCGTGCCATTTGGCCCAGATGCCGGTGAATATATGGCATGGATCTACTACGGTAACGGCCTAAAACTGTATCAAGAGATGTATGATCAGGCGGGTTACAACATCCATGTACTGCCCTGCGCGATCAATCCACCAGAAACCTCTGGTTGGTTCTCCAAGCCGATTGAAAAGCCTGAAGACCTTGAAGGCCTGCGTATGCGCTTCTTCGGCCTAGGCGCTAAAGTCATGGAAAAAATGGGCGTGTCTACCTCTCTACTGCCTGGCTCTGAGATCTTCCCAGCCTTAGAAAAAGGCGCTATCGATGCGACAGAATTCTCGATGCCTGCGGTGGATACCCGTGTTGGATTCCATAAAATCGCTAAATATAACTACTTCCCTGGCTGGCACCAGCAATCCACTATCTTTGAGCTACTCGTAAACAAAGATACGTGGAACAGCATGTCCAAGTCTCAGCAAGCGGTAATGGATCAAGTATGTAAAGCGTCAATGACAGATTCCTTTGCTGAAGGTGAAGCAAAACAGTTCTCCGTTATGAAAGAAAATGTTGAGAAAAACGGTGTAAAAATCATGAAGTGGAACGACACCATGCTGACCGCATTCAGCACGGCTTGGGATGATGTTGCCCAAGAAGAAGCCGCTAACGATGTGTTCTTTAAGAAAGTATGGGATGACCTAAATGGCTTCCGTGAAGATTATAAACTTTGGGGCCAAAACGGTTACCTACCCCGTCAGAAATGATGGCGTAGCCTTTAATCGGGCAAACTGATCGGCCAAAAGACGTTAGGGCCCCACAAGCCCTAACGCCTTATTAACCCAATAAGGGGAAGTGTTTTGCGGCTTGCCCTGTGATTGAATTGAAGACGCCTTAACTTGTCAGTAGCCAACTGACAAAAAGGTTCAACAAGTCTGGCCTTTTGTGCCTTTTTAATCCCCCAAAGATGTTTTCAGGAGCGTGGCTGTGTCTCACACAACGTCCTCTCCCAAGGTAAACGTGCCATTAGCCGATTTTTTGGACAAGATTGTTCTGTCGGTAGGTAAGGTTTTCGCTTGGTCTTATGTCCTGCTTATGGCGGTCATTATTTTGCAGGTTGTCCTGCGTTATGGCTTTAACCATGGCATGGTTGTTTTGGAAGAGCTGCAATGGCACCTCTATGCTGTCGGTGTGATGTTTGGTATTTCTTATGCTCAAGTCACCAATTCTCATATCCGTGTCGATCTCTTTCACATGCGGCTCAGTCGTCGGGCGCAACACCTGTGGGAAATTTTTGGCATTCTGTTTCTAATGTTCCCTTTTATCTATGTGGTGTTCGATGCCAGCCTGCCATTTTTATATGACTCTTGGCGTATCAATGAAAGTTCTGCGTCACCAACGGGCCTGTCATATCGTTGGATTATTAAGTCGGCTATTCCGCTGAGTTTTGGTTTGCTGTTCCTCGCGGGGCTATCGCGTTTGATACGTGATGTCGTCGGCTTGGTTAAAGGTCAATAAGGGGTTCATCTGATGGAAGTTAATGAAATTCTTGTCATCGCGATGTTCCTAAGTTTCATCGTGTTGTTGTTTACCGGCTTTCCGGTGGCATTTGTTTTAGGGGGTGTAGGCGTAGCCTTCGCGTTTATCGGTTATCTATCTGATATTTATCTGGATACCTTTACCGGCCTAGATATGCTCACCCTCAGCTTGGTGGTCAACCGAATATATAAGATTATGGATAACTGGGTCATGGTGGCCCTGCCCATGTTTATCTTTATGGGTATCATGCTGGATCGCTCTGGTGTGGCGGAAAAACTGATGAATTCGATTCAACAGTTATTTGGCCGTGTGCGCGGAGGCTTAGCAATTACCGTTACCTTGATCGGTATTATTCTGGCAGCCTCTACCGGTATTGTTGGTGCTTCTGTCGTGCTACTGGGCCTGATGTCACTACCTGCTATGTTGGAGCAAAAATACTCTAAGCCGTTGGCGTTAGGCACGATCGCTTCTGCTGGTACGCTAGGGATCTTGATTCCACCGTCAATTATGCTGGTGATCATGGCAGATCAACTGGCCTTATCGGTCGGCGATCTGTTTATGGGCGCGGTGATTCCCGGCTTAATGCTGGGCTTTATGTATGTGGTATTTATTTTAGCGATGGGGGTGTTTAAACCGTCCTCTGCACCACTGCCTACAGATGCCAAGCCGGTTGAGATGAAGATGATTCTGGCGGTGTTCAAAAGCATCCTGCCACCGGTAGCGCTTATTGTGGCGGTTCTGGGTTCTATTTTTGCCGGTATTGCGACAGCAACAGAGGCATCAGGCGTTGGCGCGTTCGGTGCAACCTTGCTGGCGCTGTACAACAAGAAACTCAACTTCACGGTCTTTAAAGAAGTTACCCAGGGGACTTACAACACCACCGCTTATATCTTTGCGGTCTTCTTAGGCGCAACCTGCTTTGCCCTTGTATTACGAGAGTTAGGCGGTGATGAACTCATTGAACACTGGCTAACTAGCCTGCCATTTGGCACCTACGGCATTATTGCCTGCGTACTGGCGATTATCTTCCTGCTGGGTTTCTTCCTTGATTGGATTGAAATCACCTTGATCGCACTGCCGTTATTGGCTCCTGTTATCTCGGCATTGGGCTTAGATATTGACGGCTACGGCGTGGTAGATAATCCAGAACTGGTTTGGTTTGTGATGTTGGTAGCGATGGCCTTGCAGACATCCTTCCTGACACCGCCCGTAGGCTTCTCTATATTCTATCTGAAAGGGGTTTGCCCGCCGGATGTAAAACTGTCTGATATCTATAAAGGTGTTGTGCCTTTCATCATGATTCAGCTGTTAGCACTGGCGATTATTGTGGCTTGGCCGGAACTGGTACTTTGGCTACCGGCTATGGCTTACGGCTAACACTCGCTGTGTTTTATCCCTGCACCCGCTCGGGTGCAGGTCATTCGTTTGAACCTGATTTGATAAGAATATTCGAAAAAATAAAAGCTTCGACATAAAAAGCGCTGATTCACAGTGCAGAATAATACGAGAGTATTAGCGATGAGCAGTATTAAATTATATCCCCCCAAACCTAAGCAGGTTTACTTTTTTGGCACCTGTCTGGTAGATCTTTTCTATCCCGATGCGGGCATGGCCGGTATTCAACTACTGGAACATGAAGGCATTGAAGTGATCTTTCCGCAGGATCAAACCTGCTGTGGCCAACCGGCCTATACCTCTGGTTATCAGGATCAGGCCCGTGAAGTGGCGGCGGCTCAGTTGAAGCTCTTTCCAGAAAATCACCTGATCGTACTACCGTCTGGCTCCTGCGCGGGCATGATGCGTGAGCATTACCCTGAGCTGTTTACTGGACAGCCGGAAGAAACCCGCGCGAAAGATATCGCTTCCCGCGTTTATGAGTTAACCGAGTTTTTGCTGCACGTTTGCCATATTCAGATCGAAGACAAAGGGGAGCCCATCAAGGTCGCCATGCATACCTCCTGCAGTGCTCGCCGTGAGATGGGCCTGGGAGAAGTGGGGCCTGCATTATTGAGAAAAATGGACAATGTTGAGCTGGTTGAACAGGCTCGGATCAAAGAGTGCTGCGGTTTTGGCGGTGCCTTCTCGGTGCGACACCCTGAAATTTCAGGGGCGATGGTCACCGATAAAGTTGAAGCGATTGATGCCACCGGCGCAGACACCATGATCACCAGTGACTGCGGCTGCATGATGAATATTACCGGTGCAGCGGAGCACATCAAGAGCCAAGAGATCAAAAGCCAAGGGAAAGGAGGCTCATTCAACGGCGAGCATATTGCCAGCTTCCTATGGAGACGCTGCCATGAGTCATAATCAAAGCGTAAAAGAATTCCACCCACGGGTGCACAACGCCATTGCTAACCCACAGATCCGAGCCAACTTTCGCAAGGCAATGGATGGCCTAATGGATAAGCGCCAGCAAGCGTTTCCATCGGATGACGAACTAGAGCGTACCCGTGAATTGGCCGCAGCAATCCGCCTTCGGGCGCTGGCAAAACTGCCCGAATTGCTGGAAAAGCTGGAAGCGAATCTAACCGCTCAAGGCATCAAGGTACACTGGGCAGAAGATGGCGATGAAGCCTGTAAGATTATTCTCGATATCTGCCAGCAGAAAAAAGCCAAGAGCGTTATCAAGGGCAAATCCATGGTCAGCGAAGAGATGGAGCTGAACCATTATCTTGAAAAACACGGCATTGAAGCGCTGGAATCCGATCTGGGTGAATATATCGTCCAACTGGCGGAAGAAACACCATCCCATATCATCATGCCGGCCATCCATAAAAATACCGATCAGATTTCGGATCTGATGCACGAAAAAACCGGCACGAAAAAGTCCCGAGATGTGGAGTACCTTACCGCAGAAGCCCGTCAACAGTTAAGAGAGCGCTTTGAAAAAGCTGATATAGGGGTTTCTGGTGTTAACTTTGCCGTGGCTGAAACCGGCACCCTATGCCTCGTAGAAAACGAAGGTAATGGTCGTCTAACCACTACGGTTCCACCGGTACATATCGCCGTGACCGGTATCGAAAAGGTGGTGGAAAACCTAGAAGACGTTGCTCCCTTATTGTCGATTCTGACGCGCTCGGCCACCGGCCAGCACATTACGACCTATTTCAATATGATCTCCAGCCCGCGCAAAGAAGGCGAACTTGATGGCCCAGAAGAGGTGCATCTGGTGCTGGTGGATAGTGGACGCTCTAACATCTATCAGGATGATGAACTGCTCGACACCCTGCGCTGTATTCGCTGTGGTGCTTGTATGAATCATTGTCCGGTATACACACGCATTGGCGGCCACGCTTACGGCCACACCTATCCGGGGCCGATTGGTTCTATTCTGATGCCACACCTAGTGGGTATGGATGACGCCAAAGACCTACCTAGCGCCTCCTCATTATGCGGTGCCTGCGGTGAAGTTTGCCCAGTAAAAATTCCGATACCTAAACTGCTGGTGCGCCTACGGGAAGAATCTGTAGCTGGCAATAGCGATCATGCCAATTCGGTGGTTAAAGGCCGAGGCGTAAAACGAAACCGCGTAGAGTCTTTGGTCTGGAAAGGCTGGGCCAAGATGCATAAGCACGGTGGCCTGTATCGCACGGGAACAGGGCTTGCTACGGTTTTTCGCGGTTTAGTGCCCAGTAACTTGGGCGCTTGGACCAACTGTCGAACAGCACCTAAACTAGCCGCAAGCACGCTACACCAACAAGTAAAAGCCCGTCAACAGGAAAAAGCAGCCCAAGATAAAAACCAAGGAGAGCCGTCATGAGCGCCCGTGATGCCATTTTAAATCGTCTGCGCCACCGTCGTGACGGTGCCTTAACCGCTCCTGTAAGCGATTTCTCCGTGGTAACGGAAAAGCAGTGGAGCCCTGCGGAAAAGCGGGATCTTTTTCAACAGAAAATCGAATCCGTACATGGTGAAGTACATCGTGTGCGGCATGATAACTGGCTGGAAAAACTAAAACACTTGTTAGCTGAAAAACAGGTAAAGAACCTTCTGACACCCCAAAAAGCTCAAGTCGGTTTAGATGTCCGTGCAGAACTGTCGGAAAGCGATATAGCGCTACTGGCCTATGATCAGCCCATTGAAGGCTGGAAGGCGGAGCTGTTTTCCCATGTGGATGCGGCTATTACCGATGTACGGAGCGCTATCGCTGAAACCGGTACCTTAGTGCTCTGGCCGGATGCCGATCAGCCGCGACTGATGAGTTTGGTTCCACCCATCCACTTTGCCATTCTGGATGCCGACCAGCTGAAAAACACCTTCCATGAAGTGATTACCTCTGAACGCTGGGGGGCAACTGAAAAGGGTGGCGAGGGAATGCCAACCAATGCACTGCTAATCTCCGGTCCTTCAAAAACCGCAGATATTGAACAAACACTGGCTTATGGCGTACACGGCCCTAAAGAACTCATTGTGCTGATTCGAGAATAAGGCAACCCAATATGAAACACGCATACCATGAGCTTGCTAACGAGCTTCGTCAATTTATATCCCAAGACCGTCTGATCCATGACGAGCTGCGAACGCTTGCCTATGGTACCGATGCTAGTTTTTATCGGCTAATCCCTCAGTTAGTCGTGCGAGTTGATAACGAAGAAGAGGTTATCAAAGTACTTAAAGCGACGGCTGCCCGTAAGCTTCCGGTGACCTTCCGTGCAGCAGGTACCAGTCTTTCTGGTCAAGCAATAACCGATTCTGTGCTTATTCAGCTCAGTAGCCATTGGCGCGGTTATCGTATTCATGATCATGGTGCATGTATTTCTCTACAACCGGGAATAATTGGCGGTAAAGCGAATCAGTTATTAGCGCCTTTCCAACGTAAAATTGGCCCTGATCCCGCATCCATTAATGCCGCCATGATTGGTGGTATTGCCGCTAATAACGCTAGTGGCATGTGCTGCGGCACAGCCCAAAACAGCTATAACACCGTGGAAAATATGCGGGTGATCTTGGCAGATGGCTCCCTGCTAGACACCTCTGATGAGGCCAGTCGTAAGGCATTTTCCGAGAGTCACGCTGAGCTACTGTCTGAGCTAAAAGCACTGGGGGATAAAACCCGTGACAATCAGCAATTGGCGGATCTCATTCGTCATAAATACCGCCTAAAAAATACTACAGGTTACAGTTTGAACGCTCTGGTGGATTACACTGATCCGTTTGAGATTCTAAAGCATCTGATGATCGGCTCCGAAGGCACCTTAGGCTTTATTAGCGAAGTCACCTATCGCACCGTCATTGAACATCCGCTAAAAGCGGCCGCCTTGATTTTCTTCCCAGATATGGCCGCCACCTGCCGCGCCGTTATCGCCATGAAGCCGTCCCCCGTAGCCGCAGTAGAGCTGATTGATCGTGCCGGCCTTCATGCAGTGGAAGACAAACCCGGTATGCCTGATATTCTGAAAACGCTGGGGAAGGATGTTGCCGCGCTGTTAGTCGATGTTCGCGCCAGTGATCGTACCGAGCTGGATCAAAAGCTAGCAGACGTTGCTGCCGCCATTGAAGGTATCGAAACCGTCACGCCTATTGAATTCACCGAAGATGCAAGTACCTACGCTCTGTATTGGAAGATACGTAAAGGCTTATTTCCTGCCGTCGGCGCTGTTCGTCTAACCGGCACAACAGTCATTATTGAAGATGTTGCCTTTCCCGTCGAACAACTGGCAGAAGGCGTACTGGAGCTACAGCAAGTATTCCGTAAATACGGTTACGACGAAGCCCTATTGTTTGGTCACGCCTTAGAGGGAAACCTACATTTTGTGTTCACTCAGGGTTTTGACGGCCCCAAAGAGGTCGCACGCTACCAACAATTGATGGATGAAGTTGCCAATTTAGTCGCTGTAAAATACAAGGGGTCACTTAAAGCAGAGCATGGCACCGGCCGTAATATGGCCCCCTATGTGGAGCTTGAATGGGGCAAAGATGGCTACGAGCTGATGTGGCAGTTGAAAGCGCTGTTTGATCCTGCGCATCTATTGAATCCTGATGTTATTCTAACCCGCAACCCTAACTTGCACCTTGAGAACCTAAAACCGCTGCCTCCAGCAAGCCCCTTGATCGATAAATGTATCGAATGTGGTTTCTGTGAATCCTCCTGCCCATCCCGCAATTTAAGCCTAACACCGCGCCAGCGTATTGTGATCTGGCGGGAGATCAATCGCCTTGAGGCAGAGTCTGAAAAACCGAACAGAAAGAACACAGAAGATGCGGCTCGATTGAAAGAGATGGTCAGCGAATACGACTACCAAGGTATTGATACCTGTGCCGGTTGCGGCCTGTGTGAAATGAATTGCCCTGTGGATATTAATACCGGTGATTTAACCCGCAGCCTGCGCTATGAGCGGAATAAAGGCTATTCGGGAACGGCAAAATGGATTGGCAATCATTTCGAAACAGTTGCCAACACCTCCCGTGCCATGCTAAAGATTGCAGATGGAATGCATGCTTTGGTCGGCAGTAAAGCAATGACGACCTTCACCTCCACAGCACGTAAAGTGTCTGGGAACCGTGTGCAGCAGTGGACACCTTCCATGCCTAAGGCTGCGCCTAAGATAGACTCTCTTCTTAAGCGTCAGTCTCTGAGTCAGTTACATCGTCTGCAGGGGGATGCTGTCACTGACGTTAATAGCGGAAACAATCGAGCAGAAGACCGAGTGGTCTATCTGCCAAGTTGTGCTACGCGAATTATGGGCGCTGCGCGTCATCAGGGTGAGGATAGATCAACGCCGGAAGTTGCTTTGAGCTTGCTGAATAAAGCAGGTTTTCAGATTATCTTCCCAGATCAGATAGGTGATCAATGCTGCGGCATGCCATTTCAGAGCAAGGGGCAGTTCGCCGCTGCTGATGCGAAAGCAGAGCAGTTAAACCAGGCGTTACTGGCCGCAACTGAAGACGGGCGTTATCCGGTGTTTTGTGACACCAGTCCCTGCCTGATGCAAATGCGTGAAAAACTGGATAGTCGTCTGCGATTATATGAACAGGTCGAATTTATTTATGACTTTGTTCTACCTCGTCTGACAATACCCCATAAAACCGATCGCATTGCGCTGCATGTTACTTGCAGCACCACCAAAATGGGACTGGCTGACAAGTTTGTGGCTTTGGCGCAAGCTTGTGCAGAGAACGTTGTCATACCACCGGATATTACCTGTTGTGGTTTTGCTGGGGATAAAGGCTTCTCCCAACCTGAATTAAATGCATCTGCGCTAAAAGATCTGCCAGAAGCCGTTAAAGGTTGTGATGAAGGCTTTTCTAACAGCAGAACCTGTGAAATCGGTTTAAGTGAGAACAGTGGTATTCCTTATCAATCTATTATCTATTTAGTGGATCGATTGAGTGAATATCGACCGGATGCTCACAGATAACGCTCTGACAGATAAAACTCTGAAATGGAGATCTACGGACAGATCAAGGCTCGGCTTTTGGTAACACCTAGTGCGCTATAAAAATAAGTGCTAATAAAATGACCCGAATAAAACAGCGTCAATAAAGTGATACCAAAAGCCAAAATAAAAACAAAGAATATCGCCTCATACGAGGTTTAAGGAGCCCTGACAATGAGTCTGAATCTCTCATTACGTCAAAAACTTATCACTGTTGTACTGGTTGTTGTTATGGGAATTAGTGCTATCGGCATCTATTCCATTGTTAGTTTGAACCTACTGGCGGGAGCCTCTGAGCACGTTATAAGCTTAGGGCGCGTCGCGCAGACAGTCACTAACCTTGAAGTTCAATTACTGCAATTTGCGAAACTACGAGAAACAGCCAACGAAGACACCATCACTCAAATCGATAGCAAGCTTGTCGATTTAAGAAACAACGGTGTTAATCAGCTTAATACCGCCGCCCGAGATGTCCATGATCAGCGTGCAAAAACGCTATTAACGGAGACAACAAGAACCATAGCGCCTTATCTTGAGTCTCTAGACCAGTGGGTACAGCTACGTAAGGCTTATGGCTTAAATGGCCACAGCGGAGCCTTAGGCACACTGGATAAAGATGCTGTCGCCCTACTGGGTGAGATTGAAGTATTTGGCTCTTTTGCCGCGCGATTACGTGAAGTTCGTGCTAAAGAGAAGGACTTTTTGATCTACCCAACAAAAGAGCAACGCTCTATTGTTCAAGCGTCTCTGGACCAACTGCGAACCGATATAAGAGCGATGGCCTTTGACGATATCTTTTTTCCCTTTGTGGATAAGTATGAGGCCTCGCTGCACAGCGTTATGACTCAAAGAAGCAAACTTGCCGCATTGGATAAAGATCTCTCCATTTTCCGCCAAAAAATCTCAGATCAAATGCAACAAAGTACCGATTACTTGCAAAATAATCTGCTTGTTCACGCACAACAACATGTCGAAGAAGCAACAGATACTGCTCGCTGGTCAATTACCTTAGGGAGCGCCCTTTTAGCCCTGGCCATTGGTGCTATCGTGTCCTCTGTTGCACTGTCTATCTCTCGTAATATTAAGCAGATTCTTGACGTACTCAGTAATATTGCCAAAGGGGATTTAACCCACAAGCTGGTGGAAAAAGGTAACGCACAGGATGAGTTTCGTCATCTGGCCGCAGCCTCTAACACAATGGGTAGTAGCTTAAACGATGTGATTCGACACTTGGTTCAGAGTAACCATGAGTTAAAAAACACAGCAGATAGCATGGACTCTTCTGTACAGCAGATTGTCGATGGCAGCTCATCTATCTCCTCACGAAGCAACTCTCTGGTGGCCGCGACAGAAGAGATTAGCGCCACCATAGATCAAGTGGCATATACCACTCAGCATGTGAGCGATGCCGCTAATGCCGCCTTTGAAACTGCCCATGAAGGTTCCCAGGTCATCAGCCAAGCGATTCAATCCCTTGCGGATGTCGCTGAGGTTGTGGATCAAGCCAGTAGCTCGGTAGAGGCCCTAGGGGCACGTTCTAAAGAGATTGATATGGTGATCGATCTTATTGTGGGTGTTGCCGAACAAACTAACTTGCTCGCACTAAATGCTGCCATTGAAGCCGCTCGGGCCGGTGAACACGGCCGTGGTTTTGCCGTTGTTGCCGACGAGGTTAGAACACTTGCAGAGCAAACTGTAAAAGCGACAAGTGAGATCACAGGTAAAGTCGAAGCGATTCAACAGGAAACCCAAGGGGTGATCAGCGCGATGAAGCAAAGTCGAAGTCGCGTGGAACAGGGCCGAGCCTTAGGTGACCAAGCGATTGAAGCGGTGCATGCTATCGAGCAACAAACCCGCGAAGCCTCCAATCAAACCCAAGAGATTATGAATGCGGTTAGAGAGGTGGCAGAGACAACCCGTCAAATGGCTCAGGACATGGATCATATCGCCCATGAGATAGACCAGAACCATGAAGCGACGGCACAGATCGTATCAGCCAGCCAAGCGGTTCACGACCGCGCAGCCCAGCTTGAAGCGTTAAGTGCAAGGTTTCGTATCCTTTAAGCCCTAAACAGGGCTTATGCAGACCTATAGAAAAGGTGATATATGCTTCCAGAAATCAGCACCATTGTTTATGCCACAACCCTTGGCAAAAATACCCGCCCCGTATTCCGTCATGCGGTGAAACTGGCTCGAACCTACAACGCCCGTATTATTATGGTACATGCGTTAGAGCCGGTGAGTGAATTTGGCCATGCCATTATTGAGCATTACCTGCCCAAAGAAGCACTGGAAGAGATCCATGATGAAGGTATGACTCGGGTTCGTGACACCATGGAAGCTCGGGTTGCTAAGTTTCGTGATGAAGAGCTTGAGAACCTTCCAGATGGAGATCAATTAAATATTGATATTCTGGTAGAAGAATCCAACCCTTCTGAGCTGGTTTTAAAAGTGGCTAAAGCTGAACAAGCGGATCTGATTGTGATCGGCTCGCACAGCCATCACGGCATATTTGGACAAAAACTTCTGGGAGACACCGCTCAACAGATCGGAATGCACTCTAAGATTCCGGTACTTCTCGTACCAAATGATCAATAACCAAATGATCAATAACTAGCGCTGCTCGCTTATTCGCTGGAATTTAATCTATTTTCAGGGACTTTTTTAGTCCCTTTTTTTGTGCAGGCTATTAAGCCTAGGTTCAAGGAGAGGTTCTGTGCTCATTGAGAAGTTACTGCTAACGGTTTTTCCACTGTTCTTAGTGGTTGCCATTGGCGCATTTTATGGTCGTTGGAAACATACCGATATCTCTGCCGCCAACCGGATGAATATGGATGTTTTTGTACCGGCGCTGGTGTTCTCAGTACTGGCAGATAAGTCTTTTGATATGGTCGCCTACCACGATTTAGCACTGGCGTCTGCATTAGTCGTGCTGGGGTCGGGTATCATTCTTCTGCCCCTAATAAAACTTTTAGGCTGGAATCTGAAAACCTTTATCCCGCCGATGATGTTTAATAATACCGGCAATATGGGCATTCCGCTGATCGTACTGGCCTTTGGTGAATCCGCCCTACCGGCGGCAGTCATGGTCTTTATTGTTGAGATGCTGCTGCACTTTAGTATCGGGCTTTATATTCTTGATCACAAAACCAAGCTCAGCGCGATGTTGAAAATGCCCGTGGTACAGGCCACTATTCTGGGCTTTGCCTTCAGTATTATGGGCTGGTCATTACCAGAATCCATTGCCATCCCGATGGATATGCTAGGACAGATCTCCATTCCATTGATGCTATTTACCCTAGGTGTACGCCTGCTATCTGTAGATCTTTCCGATTGGAAAATGGGATTAACAGGGGCAATCTTATGCCCGCTATCAGGGCTACTAATGGCTTGGGCCGCTACCTTTATCTGGACATTTGATAGCCAGCAATTAGCGGTACTCTTTATCTTCAGCGTACTACCACCCGCCGTTCTCAACTATATGATCGCCGAACAATTTAATCAGGAACCGGCCCGCGTCGCCTCTATCGTACTGCTGGGTAACTTCGCCAGTGTTATCACCTTGCCACTGGTACTAGCGTGGGTGTTGTAAAGCACTAGTTGTAAAGCACTAGATAGTGCATGCACTACAGGTAGGCTTAAAGCGGTTACTGACGAATTCGGTAGCCGTGCTTTTGCATCGTATGAATAATATCTTTATTACCAATTTTACGTCGTATGCGATGAATTAATACCGCTATAGTCTCTGGCGATGAGTCAAACTGGCCATCATCAATGGCGTCCATAAGCATCATTTTGCTGACGTAGGCTCCCTGGGCACGCAAGAGGGTCAGGAGAACTTTGTACTCAGACTGCGTCAAGTAAACTTCACCACCGCTCTCTGACTGTAGACTGCAGGTCTTCTCTGAAAGGAGCCAGCTCCCCAGCTTCCATCCATTTTTATTTGTGGCTTGGTTTAAACCTTCCTGTTTATTATTCATCCGCCGTAGAAAGTTCCGAGTGCGAATCAGAAGCTCCTGCGTATCAAAAGGCTTAACGATGTAATCATCAGCGCCCATTTCCAAAGCTGCTAAGCGCGTTTCTCGGTCAGCACGGCCAGAAACAACAAACAAAGGTACATCGCTTTTTAGCCTAATTTTTCTCAGAAGAACCAAGCCATCTTCATCCACCAGATTCAGATCCAGTAGAATCAAATGGTAGTCTCGTTCCTTCCAGATAGAAAAAAACGCATCAACACCCTCTGCTTCATCAACATCAAAGCCCTGCAGCCTAAAAATTTCAACAAGAAGGCTACGTAGTGTCATGTCATCTTCCACGATGATAATGCGGAACTTTTCAGTCATTTAATGAAACCTTCTTCTTACCCGTTGGCAAGGTGACAATAAAGCTAGCGCCTTGTTCTATGCACATATAATCCAGAGTCCCCCCCAGCCGTTTGACTGCAAGTCCAGCCATATAAAGCCCTCCGGTTTTACTTTTACCGTATGGCCGTTTTAGCTCGTCAGAAAGTTCAGGGTTCAACTGCGCTCCTGTTATACCAATGATGATGTAAATACGATCGATGGAGACTTGAGACTCTAAAGATATTTTTTTACTTGGGGCGTTTGCAGTACAACCGTATCAATCAAATTCTGCAGTACCATTTTGAGTATATCCGCATCAATATCCAAAGAGACTGTTTCCATCGCTTGAAATTGAAGATCTCTGTCGTTGTACATTCTGCGCAAATTCTCTGCGAGCTGAAGCAGCCAAGTATTAAGGTCGATATTAACGCTACTGGGCTGCCACTTCTCATCCGCAAGACGTTGATCCCAAAGACTGGTATCAACCAAAGCCGTTAGCCGCTGCTTAGCGCCTCTAATTCTTTCAAGCCATTGCAAGCGAGTGGTGTACTCCGTTCTATCCGACATACTCAATAACGTAATGGCCCCATCGATAACCGACAGAGGGCTACGAAATTCATTAGAGACCATTCGTAAAAAATCTTGCTGGGTTTCACGAATCCGGCTCTCTTGCCGAAGGCTTTTCTGTAACTCTGCTTGCAGCAAAAGATTTCTATCATTTGTTTCTTTAAGTTTTTTATTACTCAGAAGCAGCTCTTCTGTTCTTTTCTTTATGCGGTACTCCAGTGTTTTTTCTGATTCTTTTAGCGAGAAAAATATTTGTAAATGAACCATAAACTGCACAGAGAACAAATGAATTAATGTGCCAATGTAAATAGCATTATCAGACCAAAAATTATGCGATATCAATCCTTGAGACCTAATAACATGCAAAATAAGACCTACTGCCAAAATCCCATAGATAAAGAAACAATAACCACCTAACTTATATTTTTTCTGCTGGATACGGTACAGTGAAAAAACAACTGAAAAAATGATTAAAATGACAATATAGATATGAGAAAAATAATTCCCAAAAACCTTATACTCTGTCAATGAGAGCAGTAAGCATAACCCAGAAACAATGCCTGTTATATAAATATAATCTCGGGTTAATCTAGGATGATCCTGATTCATCTGTGTTAGCTGAACAAACAAAAGTCCGAAAAATATCATACTGGAAAAAATAGAGGCATTGGCTACAAAATCAGAGAAATATGGCCAAGAAGGCGCTGTCAGCCAACCCAGATACCCAGAACTGGCTAACTGGAAGCTAAACTGAGAAAAAACATAAAGCGTATAATATTTATACAACTTACTCTTTAATGGTAATGAATATATAAGACCAGAAAAGGTAATAGTTGCCAATAATATGAGATAGGCAGACATGTAGAAATTATCTTTTTGTGTCTGTAGTAAAAATGCTTCTTTTTTCCAAAGATGTATATCTGCGGATAAGGGGTCAGCGCTTGATATTCTCAACAAAAAAACCCGCTCCTCCCCTGGCTCCAGCGTAATAGGCAGTATGAGTTGGGGTAGGTTGATCGGGCGCTGATCAGTTGGAATAAGGTCACCGGTCCTGATTGTCTGTAGCTTGCTCTTGGCATCAATCCAATACAGTTGAATATCATCCGTAAAAGCAGGAGCAATATCGAGCATACATAGGCAAGCTTCACTTAGATGAGATCTTATTGTAAAACGAACCCACTGCGGCTGATTCTTAAACCCCCACACAGGTACATTTAAAGAATGGCTGAAAAGACTATCATCTTCAAATAGCTGGGGAATACTGACATCGGTGTTATCTTGAGCAACATCAAGATATCCTTTTAATGCCCAGTGACTTTTTTCAGAATAGAGATCAAGTACCGGTGCTTCAGAGGCATTAGCCGTTACAGCCAAAAATAGGAAATAAAACCCGACACAAAGCCATCTAAACATTAAATACTTTGAGATACTACTCTTTAATTTTATCATTTTTTTCGTTGCAAAATAAATCATCAATAGTAGAGAACGTTGGTTTTTTATCTATAAAAACCATAAAAAATACAGTGTGTTATTAAGTATGCGGCATCATTCCTCACTAGAAAGCTATTGATTACGCAGCGTAAATTATTAATAGCACTATTCATCTGCAACATAACTTAATTTCGCATCGCAGATCGGTTAAAGCGCAATACAATAAGAAGACTGTGAGTTCATAAGTGTATCCTTTGCCCAATTTTATTGGCGCACAGGATACTCTTTATCACCCCCCATCCGCTTAACAGGCTATTGATGAGTTATTAATGAGTTATTTCAAGAAGAATAAGCCCTATAAACAGATACTGGTTTTTGTGCCAGTGCTATTGTCAGGCTGCCAGTGGAGAACAAAGTATCAGCCACAAAAAAACCCGCTCCGACCTTTAGCGTTACACTAAAGGTCGTGCGGGTTTTTGATGCTTTGTTAGACGCTATTAATCAGCCAAGCTGATTAACCTTCATAACGCTGCATAATCAAGGTGGCGTTGGTGCCACCAAAGCCGAAGCTGTTGGACATGACGCGATTCAGGGTTACATCTTCCCGTAGCTCTGTCACGATATCCAAGCCTTGTGCTTGTTCATCCAGCTCATCGACGTTGGCCGATGCGGTGATAAAGTTGTTATGCATCATCAGCAGGCTATAGATCGCTTCCTGTACGCCGGTAGCGCCCAGTGAGTGACCCGTCAAAGACTTAGTGGAACTCATTGCTGGGGTCTTGTCGCCGTCTTCTTTGCAGAATACCGCTCGAACCGCCTTAAGTTCAGCAACATCTCCAACAGGCGTCGAGGTGCCGTGGGTGTTGATGTAATCAACATCACCGTCAACCGTTGCCAGCGCCTGTTCCATACAACGCTGGGCGCCTTCACCAGATGGGGCTACCATATCGTAGCCGTCAGAGGTCGCACCATAGCCAACCACTTCAGCATAGATTTTAGCGCCACGGGCTTTAGCGTGTTCCAGCTCTTCCAGAACCAGCATGCCGCCGCCGCCTGCGATAACAAAACCATCACGGTTAGCATCATAGGCACGGGAAGCTTTTTCAGGGGTGTCGTTATACTTGGTAGACAGCGCACCCATAGCATCAAACAAACAGCTTAGTGTCCAATGCTCTTCTTCGCCGCCACCGGCAAACACAACATCTTGTTTACCCATCTGAATCTGTTCAACACCGGCACCAATACAGTGAGCACTGGTCGCGCAAGCAGAAGAGATTGAATAGTTCACACCCTTGATCTTAAACGGCGTTGCCAAGCAAGCAGAAACAGTACTGCCCATGGTGCGTGTAACGCGGTATGGGCCAACACGACGTAAGCCTTTCTCACGTAGAATATCAGCGGCTTCAACTTGGTCGGCAGATGATGCGCCACCAGAACCTGCAATTAGGCCGGTACGTACATTAGAAACCTGATCTTCACTTAAACCTGAATCTGCAATCGCTTGCTGCATAGACAGATAAGCAAAACCTGCCGCATCGCCCATAAAGCGCTTCAGCTTACGGTCGATCATCTCATCGAGATTGATATCCACAGAACCTGAAACATGGCTGCGGAAACCGCGATCACGGTATTCTTCATTGAATTTAATACCAGAGCGACCCTGACGCAGGGACTCAAGCACGGAGGCAATGTCATTACCTAGGCAAGAGACAATGCCCATTCCGGTTACAACTACACGTCTCATGGTTAGCCCTCTGTCTTAGAAGTTATCCGTCGATGTAAACAAACCGACACGCAGATCTTTTGCAGTGTAGATTTCGCGACCATCAACCGATACCGAGCCATCAGCAATACCGAGGCACAGTTTACGGGAGATCACGCGTTTTATAGTGATCTTGTACGTCACTAGTTTAGCCGTTGGTAGAATTTGGCCAGTGAATTTTACTTCACCACTACCCAGCGCACGACCTTTACCAGCATTGCCTAACCAACCAAGGTGAAAACCGACCAGCTGCCACATGGCGTCAAGGCCTAAACAGCCTGGCATTACGGGATCGCCTGGGAAGTGGCAGTCAAAGAACCAAAGATCAGGCGTAATATCTAGCTCAGCGATAATTTCGCCTTTACCATGCTCACCGCCATCTTCGGTGATGCTTACGATACGATCCAGCATAAGCATATTAGGCGCAGGCAGTTGAGCATTGCCTGGACCAAATAGCTCCCCTTGGCTGCATTGCAGCAACTCTTCACGGTTGTAAGAATTTTGCTTGGTCACAGAAAAAATCCAGTGGTTGTTATTCGAATTCTGTCAGAAATATTCGCGCATAGTCTAAATCGTGCGAGGGTATATTGCACGTTTACCCCGTCAATAAATGATCATATTAAATACCTAACAGAGATTAACACAATAAAATAGCGTCTTGAGACCATAGAATAGACTGCTTTATGTGTAAATTTGCTATAATTCGGCAATTTTTATTTTGGCAGCCCTACAGAATAGGGCACCATTATTTAGCGCGTATTTAGCAAGAATGGTCATCAGGTTTAACAAGAACGGACATCGGGTTTAGTAAAAGCAGACATCCAATCAGGCTATTTCTGTATTGATGGCAGAGACTTATCTGAAAAGTGCTTAATCTTAAACAAGTACTTGTTTGGCAGAAGGGCTTCCCTTGTCAGTCAGTATAAGCGTCACAAAAGCTCGGCCATATTACCTCTGGCATTAAGAGCTCGTACAAGGTGCGGTATGAAAAAGAATTTACCTGTTACACAAACTGAGCGCTCCTTTGATAAACGGAGCCGCCTAGTCTCAACAACAGATCTAAAAGGCAAAACAACCTACGCCAATGATGCCTTTTGCGACATCAGTGGCTTCGATCGTGATGCTTTAATTGGTAAAAACCACAATATTGTTCGTCATCCAGATATGCCGCCCGTTGCATTTGCAGATCTATGGGCTCGGATTAAAAGAGGCCAATCATGGATCGGCTTGGTAAAAAATCGCGCCATAAATGGCGACTATTACTGGGTGGATGCCTATGTGTCACCGATATATAAAGGTGATGAAATTGTCGGTTATCAATCTGTGCGGGTAAAGCCGGACAATGATGTCATTGAGCGTGCAGAGTCTACCTATCAAGCTATTAATGCTGGCAAAAAAAGCGGCATAAAAAAGCGCTTTAGTGCGTTTGGCCGCACCCTAGCAACAACTTTAGTCATGACGCTACTGTCATTGTTCTTCGTTTTCTTTATTGAAAACCGAAACCTCTTGGCTTTTCTTATTGGTGTTTTAGGCTTTTTTGCTTTGGCAGGACAAAATGTTCTGCTGCAGCCATTGAAAAAAATGTTCTGCAAATCCTTATCGATTATAAACAACCCTGTATCTCAGCAGATATATAGCGGTCGGATGGATGAGTTTGGTGCGATTGATCTAGCGCTTCGAATGCAGGCGGCTCAACTGCGAAACTTCACGGGACGTATTGATGAGGCCGCAAAGGAACTATCTGAAGTGGCTAGCAATGCAGAAAACCAAGTCGAGCAGTCACATCAAGCCATGTCTCAGCAAGAAGCCGAGCTAAGCAGCTTGGTCTCTACAGCACATCAAGTGAGTGCTGGTTTTCATGAGGTAGAAACGGATATTCAAGAGATTAACCAACTGATGCGCTCCGTAGAAACTCAGGCTGAGTCTGGTCGCAAAATAGTCCGTATCGGAGTAGCAGAGGTGGAAGAGGTGCGCATTGCGGTTGAGCAAGCGTCCGAGGCGATTTTGGTTCTACAGACAGAATCAAACGAAGTTGCCAAAACCGTCAAGTTAATCACAGAAATTGCGGATCAAACCAACCTATTGGCACTAAATGCTGCGATTGAGGCCGCTCGTGCCGGTGAGCAGGGTCGTGGCTTTGCAGTCGTTGCCGATGAAGTGCGCCAACTAGCCTCTAAAACACAGCAAGCGACGGTACAGATTGTTGAACGGATTGAGCGGATTCGTAAACTCGTTGGCGATTCCGTTGAACGGATGCAGTTAAGCCAACAACAGGCGAGTGATAGTGCCACTCGCATTGTTTCCGCCGGAGACACCTTGCAGGACGTGGTTGCCGCCGTGCTAGAAGTCACCTCACGAAGCGACCGAATTGCCAATCAAGTGGCAGAACAAGCCAGCGCCAGCGATGAGATGGATCGCAGCATAAACCAGCTTAGGGATCTTGCCCATACCAACCAAGAAGTCGTCCAGCAATCAGGGGTTTCCAGCAGACAGCTCGCCCAAGAAGTTAGCGAGCTGCAATCGCTGCTAAGGGCGCTACGTTAAGGTAAACAACAGTTAACGAGCAAGAGTAAGGCGCTGGTATTGGCTCAAGTTTGGGAAAACGATGCAGACTTAAACGCAGCCATCATTCGATCTTTGCCTTCTCTGAGATCAAGCATGGGGACAGGGTATCCTTTGACATAACCCTTTGGCTGAATCCGTTGCTTTGCCGGTAGCGAGGCTAGCTCCGGTACAAAGCGGGCGATAAACGCACCTTGAGCATCAAAGCGTTCAGCCTGCCGATAAGGACTTAGTAGTCGAAAATAGGGTACAGAGTCCGTACCGGTGGATGCGGCCCACTGCCAACCACCATTATTAGAGGCTAGATCGCCATCCACCAAGTGCTGCATAAACCAGCGCTCTCCCTCACGCCAATCAATCAATAGATATTTACTCAGAAAGACCGCCGTTAACATTCTCAGCCGATTGTGCATCCAGCCTGTTTCTTTTAATTGGCGCATGGCGGCATCAACTAAAGGAAAACCTGTTGTCCCTTGCTGCCATTTGGCTAAATCATCGGGAGCATTACGCCACGGTATCTGTGCCCGCTCAGGTTTAAAGGGTTGGCAACAGCTTAACTCAGGATAAAGCACCAACAGGTGACGATAAAACTCTCGCCAAAGCAGCTCATCCAGCCAACGTCCCGCAGATTGTGCCCCTTGAGGCTGACTAAGTTGAACCTGCTGCGCGCTTAACCAACAACTTTTCACCGAAAGCTTACCGGTGGCCATTAGCGGTGATAACAGACTAGTACCTTCAGCATTCCCAGGGAAATCCCGTTGCGGATCATACTGACAGATACGTTCTTGGCAAAAACTATCCAATAAACGAAACGCCTGTGCTTCAGTGGCAGGCCAGCGTTGCTGGATAGGGTCATCAAGATAGGCTTTAGGTTGAAATGCACTCACACCGACGACATTTAAAGATCCGGCATCGGCCTGTAAGACTGTTATTTTATCCTGCTGAGAAGCCTCGGTGATACACGACATAGATTGAGGGATTGGCAAGGTTTGCACGGGGAAACGCTCAAGCTCTTTTAATGCCTGCTTACGAAAAGCGCCATAAACCCGATAAGGAGTGCCGTCTTTTTTCAAGATCTGCCCCATAGGGAGAAGAGTTTGGTCATTATAAAAATGGCATTGAATACCCGTCTTTTGTGCTTGGTTTATCAAAGCTTGGTCGCGGAGGCGCTCGTTAAGCTCAGGCTCCTCATTAGCCCAAATATGTTGACAGCTAAGCTGTTGACTCAAACTTAGCAAGGCCGGAATCTGTTGATTAAAATCCCCCACATCCCAACAGATCAGCGAAATATTCAACTGAGCCAGTTCATGCCCCAAATCTAACAGGCAGCGCTCGGTAAAACGTGCTCGGTTCTCTCCCCAGTGATGGTTTTCCCACTGATCTTGAGGCCGTAAAAAACAAGCAACAACACCACTACCGTCGATGACCGCCTGCTGGCAAGCCGTATGTAGCGCGGGGTTATCATGTAAGCGTAGGTCAGCGCGAAACCAAACAAGATGAGACATGCTAGAGCGTCCTTTTTTCTTTTTTTGATCTTTAATTTGTTTTATGGAAGCCCATCACTTATTGCCGCAAATCGCCTAATAGCTCAACCCAGTCATGGCTGATCTGCCAGCCGTTGCTCTCAAACTGCTCTGGCTGAATTTGAGCAATCGGCCCCGCAAGCCAGCAAGACGGCTCTAACGCTTGCAGCAACTGCTGTTCGCTTGGTTTTAGCGCTCGGATTTTGTCATGACCCAATAGCAAAATGCCACTTAAGGGCTGCTGCTGGTCGATCAAATGTAGTAACGACCAGTCCGGCATATCATCCAATAAGGTGATAGGGATATTGAGGTCTGTGCAGGTTAGTGCCGCCAGCCAAAGATCAAACTTAGGCTGTTGGCTCGGTAGGTGGCTAAGCAACAAACGTTTCTGATCTTTGCTCTGCATATTGCGATGCGTTAAACGAGCACCTACTCGATTTCTGAGATAACTTTCTAGCTGCAGCAATATTAATTGGCGGCGCGCGCCCTCTGGCTCAAGATAAAGCTGGTGCAGTAACGGCTGCCAAAAAAAGCGCATCAAAAGAGCTGCGGGGTAGATGGCACTGACCTGATTTAAGCTTTGATCAAAGCGAGTAAGATGTCCCACCTTCAAGGCGTTAAGCGCCTCATCTAATACAGGCTGCCAGTGGGGCTCTGCTTGCAGCGGTGATTCTGGCTGTAGCGGCTGGCTGGTGACTTTTAGAGGAGACGGTGACGTTTGGTTAAGCGGGGCCAGTAGTTTATCAACCTGCCCCACAGAAACCCCACGGGCTAGCCATTGTTGAATCTGCTCGATACGTTCAATGTCCTGCGGTGCATAAAGGCGATGACCTTTATGGGTACGCTGGGGTTTAATCAGCCCGTAGCGGCGTTCCCACGCACGAAGCGTGACAGGGTTAACACCTGTACGTTCAGAGACATCTCGTATGGGCATCCAGCCATTCTCTTTTTTTGGGTAGGCTGTTTTTGGGCGGTCTATTTCCGAGCGTTCTATTTTGTTTAATGATGGGCTTTGAGGCGAACTCATATATCTCCTTAGGTATCGGTTAAATACCGTCGATGGCCAGAGATTCAGGGTATGGAAATAAATAACGATAGTTACCGGCGTATTCGCAGCCGTGTACCTCGAACAAATGCCGCATCAAGACTAAGGGCGCAATTAACGGAATCATGCCCGTGCGATAGTTATCGATCATTTGGCGTAGGTTTTGGCGCTCGGCGCTGGTTAGATTGTTTTTTAGATAACCCTGCAGGTGCATCAAGGTATTCGTGTGATTCTGACGGCTTGCTGGCTGCTTCAAAATAGCCATAAACTTTGGCAAATAAGCCTTAGCCTTCTCTTCAACGGTTGTTTTATCGACACCCGCGAGCCATTTACCCAGCTCGCGATAAGCTTGCTGACTATGAGCCATTAGAAGAGGTTTGTATTCGCTATGGAAATCGAGCAAAGCCTTAGGTGTTATGCCTGTCTCTTCCAGTGTTTGCCACGTTCGGTAAGCATAAACCCGAGTTAAAAAGCTTTCCCGTAGCGTTGGATCCGTTAAACGGCCACTTTCTTCTACAGGAAGCTCTGGATATGTTTGCATCAAGGTCTCAGCAAAAACGCCGCCTTGGGTAATATCCGAGCGATAGCCGTTATCACGATAAACCTTGACCCGCTCCATACCACAGCTAGGGGATTTCCCGAGCAAGATATAGCCGCTTAAACCTGTAAGGCGCTGAACGGCTTGCTGGCTAAAATCGGTGAGCGCTTCAGTGTAATCTTCATCACTTTTAGTACCTCGCACCCGAACTTCGTTATTCATATTGACCAACCGAATCGGCTCTCTAGGAATGGTCATCCCTGCACCAACTTCCGGGCAAGTGGGTACAAAGGTGAAATGCTGGCCTAAAACCTTAGTACAGTATTGAGCATGCTTATGACCGCCATCAAAGCGGACTTCGTCACCAAGCAAACACTGGCTGATACCGACACGTATTTCCTGATGTGGAAAATGAAGGGTTTGATGTTCCATAACGGCAGATCTCCATAGTTTCACTAAATTTGTTACCCAAAATCTATTTGTTACCCAAAACCTATCGGTACGATATGCCCCATGTTTTAATCATGGCTGGGTTTATCTGCCAATTATAATTATACAAAAAATATATTTTGTACAACTATTTTTTAATCGAAAAAATCTAAATCACCGGCAATTGCTGTTAAAGCGTCTATCATTTTAGGATGCCCTCCCACAGGCTCGTGTAGCTTGAGGGTTAAGTGAGGGTACTTCTGGCTAAGAACTTTAATCTGCTCAGGTACATCTTTTTTTAGATGGCGACCTGCAGAGAAAAAAAGAGGAAGAATCTCCAATGTATAATTTTTTTCCGCTGAGAAACTAAGAGCAATATCTTCCAGTGAAGGACGACACAATTCCATAAAAGCCAGTGTTACAGGGTATTTTTGATTATCAGCGATACTTTGAGTCATTTTCTGAAACGGTATTTGCCACGCAGGATCACTGCTGCCATGAGCTAATAAAATTAACTGTGTTTCAGAGGTTTCCGGCTGTGTTTCTGTTACGGTATCAATGCCATTCATAATCTAAACCTTGTTCTTTCACGTAGGATATTGTGTTCGCGCTGCTTGATAAGGACTGACCCAGAGATTCTCATTATGAATTCTCACTAGTTAGTGTACCCAGTTGTACAAAATAAAAAAATAATACAAATATTCGGGTTATAACGCATACTCAACATTCAAGCATTGATGCTTAATACCCGTTAGTTAAGTACTTAATATCCGGCAGGAGGCTTCACACATGAACACGCCTACGCATACACCCGTGCATACACCCGTGCATACACCCATGCAGACAGCCATGAATCCGCCTATGAATATCATGATCACAGGAGGTACAGGTTTTATCGGTCAAGCCTTGTGCCATGCGCTACTGAATCAGGGGCACGTTTTATACGTCGTCAGTCGGCACCCAGATCAAGTGAATGCTATTTTAGGTCACACCGTTAATGCGGCAACAGACCCTCTGCAATGGCTAGATCAACCGATGGATGTGATGATTAATCTGGCCGGAGCACCCATTGCAGATGCCCGATGGAGTGATGCTCGCAAAGAAATCTTATTACAAAGCCGCCTTGGCCCAACCCGTCAATTAGTGCGCTACGCCAAAGAGGCCAGTCACAAACCCAAAGTGCTGATTAGCGGCTCCGCCATTGGTTTTTATGGCCCCCATGGGGATGAGGATGTGACGGAATCATCCGATAGCCACGATGACTTTGCCCACCGACTGTGTTTGGAATGGGAGAGCGAGGCTCTGGCTGCAAGGGAGCTAGGTCTTAGGGTCTGGTCTGCTTATTGCGCACAGGCTTAGTTCTAGGACCAAATGGCGGCATGTTAAATCGCTTACTACCGGCGTTTAAAATGGGCCTTGGGGGAAGATTAGGCTCTGGTAAACACTATATGCCGTGGATACACCGCGATGATCTTATTACAGCGATTCTTTTTCTTATATCAAGAGATGATCTTGAAGGCGCTTTTAATGGTTCTGCACCCACGCCAGTACGTAATGAAACCTTTAGCCGAATATTAGCCAAGGTACTCAAACGACCTTTACTTCTGCCTGTACCAGCTTGTGTATTAAAAATCATCCTAGGCGAACTATCAGAGATGTTACTGTCAGGGGCTAAAGTGGTACCTTATCGCCTACAGGAAGAAGGCTTTGAGTTTCAGTACCCAACACTTAAACCCGCTTTGGAGGATATTCTCATCCGTTAACAGAGCGACACAGTTATTAGCATTTGCAAACCGTTCTAGTTTGATATTATCTTGAGTGGGATAAAAAATCAGACGAAATATGGCTGCAATAAGGGCGTTTGGATGTCGGAACAGAATAGCGAGTATCAACTTAATCAAACGGATGAATATGTTAATCATCTAGCCGATGTCCAAGAAACCAATCCGGTCACGGCGTCAGAGGACATTTTTAACGATTTTGGGGTATTACTGCTAAAGAAAGGAGCCGTAATCAATCCGCGTGTGGCCGGGCACTTGGTTCAGCATAAACTGAAAAAGGAGCTGGACCAGTCGATCAATGTCGCCAATGCGCTAACCCTTTATGATGTTCTCAATCAAATTTTGGAACTGGTTGAATCAGAATCAGAATTTAACCTACTCCATCAGCATTTTGATTTTGAAGTTACTCTCCGTCAGCTCTTCTTTGCCAAGCCAATCCCCGCTCAAGTCCTACAACGCCTTACCGTAATGCAACAAGTTATGCCTGACATCTATAAACGCAGCTTGTTTGGTGCTTGGATGGCCCCCTTGCTGGCCAAAATGATGGGCTTACCTCATCAGAGCTATTTTTCAGCGTTTGCGGCAGGGCTTAGCCATGATATTGGCCTACTGCATATTCCTGTGGATGCGGCGACAAAGCAAGAAGGGCTAAGTTATTCACAATGGCGAGCGTTGAAATCCCATCCAATTGTGGCTCGAATTATTCTAGAAGGCCGTAAGGTTTACGATGATGACACCCTAAAAGGTGTGGCAGACCATCAAGAGCGCTGTGACCGTTCCGGCTACCCCTCTTACAAACCAAGCAAGGAGATCGGCTGGGTAGCGCCTTTAGTAGCCATATCCGATCAGCTCTTTGATATTTTCTACGACAACAGCCGAGACAGTAAAACCATTCTCGCCTGGAACGCCTACCTGGAAGTTAATATGACAACCTTTGGGGTGCGCAATGTAGAACCCCTATTGGCACTGTTAAAAGATCCTAAAATAATAGCTCACGTACAAAAAGAACTGCCGCCGGTTAACGTCAATGATGTTGCAATTCAAAATGGTCAAGTAAGCCAATTATTCGAGCTAGTCGTTGATCTATTTGATATTGCGGCCTCACATCCGCGCTCTAGAGTAGCTCGTGCAGTTTCGGAATGTATCACTCAGTTACGTTGGGTGCGGGATTCAGCGGGCATGGGGTCAGACCACTTAAGCGAATGGTTGGAATGGTGCAAAAAGAATCCTAATGAAATTGATGCGGTAGAGTTAGCCGAAATATCAGAGCTACTATCCTGCCTTCGCTGGCGTTTCCGTCATTTATGGCGTGTCGCTGTTGAGTTTTCGTGGTCAGATAAAGTGTCCGATGAGGATAAGTCTCAGGTTAAAACGATCTATCAAAAAATGACGCCGTTGCTGCCCAAGCCTGGGGTCATTGACCCAGAAGCACCGGAACCAGAAGACCAATCTCCGGCTATGTAGATGTAGATAAAAAAGCCGCATAACTGAATGCGCTAGATTTTGTGGTGAGAATATAATTTTGTGATGAGAATATAGAAGAGCCGCTAGAAGCTTTGCTTCTAGCGGCTCTTTTTATTATCTACCTTTTTTTATTACTTACCGGCGGTCAATTAGGCTGTCACTATCACTCGAACGCCCTCAATATTCACACGGGCATTCTCCAAGGCATCAGCTACAGCCATATATTCCAGCTCTAGTGCTTTTACCTCAATATCACGAATGGCAGGGTTTACCTCCCGCAGTGCTTTCATGCGTTGCAGCTCAGGGTAGAGCAGCGATTGCATTTTCAGCTGAGCATCTTCAACAATAGTTGGCAGAATCTCGTTGGCGCGATCTTCAGCCGTATCAATTAAGGTACGAATCTGCTCTTGACGTAATTTCACCACTTCACGAGAAGTCGCTTTTTTCAGGCGTTCCAGTTTTGGACTTAAGCCTTCAAAGCTAACTTTTTTACCCAAATCATTTCCCCGCTCATCCAGTAAGAAGCGCAGGGTCGTTGGCGGTAGGTAACGGCCAATTTGCAGATGCTTAGGCGCGGCACAGTGAATAGCGGCAACAATCTCTAACAATAGCGTACCTTCAGGCAGGGCTTTTGTTTTAAAGATGCTGACGGCGTTATTACCTAACGTACCAGAAACAATCTGCTCCTGTAGGGCGCGAACAAATGGATGTTCCCAAGTGAAGAACTGTAGGTCTTCACGCACTAGGGCGTATTCCCGTCGAGTGGTCATGGAGAAGCCATCTTCATTATCTAAACCCGGAAGATCCGAGTTAAGCATGTGTTCGCCCGGTGTCAGATGCCAGCTTTGTTCACTGGTTTCTTCGGTATTAACACCGAAAATATCCAATGCGTTTTCTAGCCAGTTTTCTAGGGCTTCGGGATCATCTTGTTCTTCAATGGCATCAACCAGCTCTTGCGCTTCCTGCGGGCGACAGGCGTTACGCTCCAGCAAACGGTCACGGCCAGCCTGCATGGCTGCGTTCAGCTCCTGTCGGCGCTGATCAGTGGTTTCAATCAATTGCTGAAGACGTTCCGCATCTTCACTGATAATGGCCTCTGCAACATCATCACCAAACTCAGCAAACAATGCAGAAGCCGCTGGGCAAGGAGCAGCAAACGCATTCAGGCCTTTATCATACCAGTCGAGTAGATCCTGCTGGCCTGATTCTTCAAAATAAGGCACGTGAATCTGAATATCATGCTGCTGACCAATACGATCCAAACGACCGATCCGCTGCTCTAGAAGATCAGGGTTAGATGGCAGATCAAACAAGATCAAATGACGGGCAAACTGGAAGTTACGCCCTTCGCTACCAATCTCAGAACAGATTAATATTGGTGGGCCAGCATCATGATCAGCAAACCAAGCCGCCGCACGATCACGCTCTAAAATGCTCAAGCCTTCATGAAAGGCTGGTGCGTGCAGGCCGGTTTCATCTTTTAGGGCTTCAGACAGAGTAAGCGCTGTGGCCGCACTGTGGCAGATAAGTAAAGTTTTCTCATCTTTATGGGCGTCAAGATGGCTCAACAACCATTCAAATCGGCTATCAATTCCGGTCCAGTTGTCGGTGATAAGTGCATCATCAATAAACTGTTCAGGGCTTAAATGCGCCTGTAGTTCTGGCTCTGACATTTGGGCTTCGTAAGCTTCTGGCAATTCCTGCGGATGACGCTGCAATTGACGTTTTTTAAAGCCAGAAACCGTATCCCGAGTATTACGAAACAATACACGTCCCGTACCATGGCGATCCAGTAGCTGACCTTGTAGCTGTAGGCAAGCTGATATTTGCTGTTCAAGATCCGCTTCATCTTGTTCCAATAACTCAATTAGAGCTTGAGCATCAGATTCTGGCAGCAGACCGCGTAGCTGATTGATAACTTCGTCGCTGGCTGGCTCGCCATCGGCAATCATTTCTAGGGCCTCTACCGCTTCAGCAATCGGCTGATATTGGCCTTCTTCCTGTTCAAACTGCTCAAAATCGTTATAGCGCTCTGGATCAAGTAAGCGCAGGCGAGCAAAGTGACTGGCTTTACCCAGCTGTTCTGGGGTCGCCGTCAGTAGTAAAAGGCCGGTAGTATCTTCTGCGAGTTTTTCAATGCACTGATAGGCCTGACTTGGCGCTTCTGGATGCCATTCAAGATGGTGCGCTTCATCGACCACCAGCATATCCCACTGGGCCGCTACAGCTTGTTCGTGCAGCTCTGGGTGATCAGTCAGTAGCTCTAGACTACAGATTACCAATTGGGCTTGTTCAAAGGCATTCTGACCAGGGTACTGGGCGCAGCGTTCGTAATCGAACAGGCTAAACTGCAAGTTGAAACGACGCAGCATCTCAACCAACCACTGATTCTGAAGTGATTCTGGCACCACAATCAAGATACGGTTCGCATTACCGGTTAACCATTGGCGGTGTAGAATCAAGCCCGCTTCTACGGTTTTACCCAGTCCCACTTCATCCGCTAGCAAAACCCGTGGCGCATAACGACGAGCAACACTATGGGCGATATATAGCTGATGCGGGATCAGTGCCATACGGGCACCAGACAAGCCTTGAATAGCCGCACGGTTCTGATGATCGCTTTGTACCAACGTACGATAACGCAAGTTGAACCAGTCATTGCGATCGATCTGGCCCGTTAAAAGCCGGTCTTTCGCTTTTTGCAGACTTAGATGGTTGCTCAGATGCGTTTCTGGCAACTCTTTCTCGTTACCCTCAACATCAACACAGATATAGATCAGCAAGCCGTCATTTTCTATCGCAGTTGCGACGATAAATCGCTGGTTGTCATGACTTTCAATCTGGTCACCGGATGAAAAAGAAACACGTGTTAAGGGCGCAGAGCGCGTCGCATACACACGGGTCTCCCCCGACGCAGGAAACAGTACGGTTACGCTTCGCATCTCACAGGTCAGAATTGTCCCTAATCCTAAGTCGCTCTCTGCGTCACTGATCCATCGTTGTCCGGGAATGTAGGGCAGCATGCATACCTCTTTTTAAGTGATCTTTTGAGTGATAATGGGTCGTAATAGGTGGCAAAAAAAGGGCATTATGGTAACGGATTTACTCGGCAATCCCTAGCGGTTTAAAGCTTAGAATCAATTGGGCGCTATGGCTTGAGCCATCTCCCGTAAGCGGGCGTGGTTTAGCTCTCCGATATGACTGTCGATAAGCAGCCCCTCTTTATAGGCAAGCGTAATAGGTAAACCTGGGCCTTGTACGGCTTGAATCAGGCTCTGTTTTGGGTCTAGCAAAATCAGGCTTTCAGGAATGGGGTCGTCATTCGTTTCAATAAAGCGCGTAATTTGTAAGCTAGACTCTCCTTGATTAACAAGCCACACCTGCACATCTGGATGCTCATTCGCAAAACGGACAAGACTTGGCATCTCCCGTCGGCAAGGCCCGCACCAGCTAGCCCAAATATTTAAGATAACAGCGCCTTTTTGCTTATTCAGCACCACTGTTTTAGGGGTTTCACTTGATGGATTAAGCGTTAATAGCGTTAAGTCGGGGATCTGCTGAGGGGTATTTGGGCTTAGCGGGGCATTTATACTAAGAACAAGCCAAAATAGGGTACAGCCCGTTAGCCAGCCAAGAGCGAATAAAAGTGCTTTTTTATGCTGAAACAATAAATAGCCACTTACGGCAGCCGAGCTCAATAATGCACCGATAATTGAATAGCCCGGTTGCCAAAAATAGAGCACGGACAATAGATCATGCCGATAGCTATCAAAGTGCATCAGCACATAGACGAGACGCCCACCGATAAGCCCAAACCAAAGACACTGCTGAGCCCAACGGGATAGTTCTAAGGATGCTCCTCGCTTTTTTAATTGCCATTGCGCCAGTTCAGCTCCTGCAAAAAAAAGCAGAACAGAGGTGATCAAGTAGATCACCTTGGCAGATAACATAAAGGGACCGGGACCGAGAGCGATAGCATCCATGCAGTTTTAACTCCCTTCTGTTCTTTGGTTTATACTCTTTTTTTACGACTCTTTCTTTATACTATTCTTCTATTTTTTGACTTTTTCTTAGCGAAAACGGAACAATCTAGGGTCTGTCTGCGGTTGCTCTGGCAGGCCGGTGATATGAGAAAAGTCATCCAATTTCGGCATGCCGCTGCGAATATTAAGCTCGCCGTTATCATCCTGCCAAACTAAGCCTGGCGTGCCTTGAATACCAAAGCGCTGCATCAGCTTCATATTATTCTGCAATTGACGACGAGCGCTTTCTTTAACCGAGGTCTGGAGCTGCTCTTCGGTATTGAACAAGCGCATACTTTCTGCCAGCGCATTTTCTGGGCTGCTGTCCTGCAAAATTGCAGCGGCTTTATCGCGACTTTCAGGGCTTAAGAAAGCCACCGGAACCCAGCGAACCTCAATCCCTTTATCCATATAAGGCTGAAATGCTTGCCATGCGAGATGACAAAAAGGGCAGCTTGGGTCGAAGAAGGCATAGACTACACGATGAGGTTTCTGCTGCTCTGCCGGTGCGGCAAGTTCAGCTTCATCACTGTCTGAGTTATCAACAGTTTGGCCACTATTGTCTAATTTATCGCTAGTTTCGTCACCATTAGATTCGCCACTAGCATCGCTTCCCGTGCTTGATGCTGAATCAGGAAGGCTCTGCTCTTCCGGCATGCCAATACTGATAAAAGTAGTATCTTCTAGCAAAGAAAAATCAGGTTTCGGGAAATATTGCTGAGCATACAGCTCAGAAAGATTGGTGCCAGCTTCATTAATTAAGGCACCAGAAATAAGAGTGCGATGGTCAGGAGTGGTGTACACCAAGGTAAACTGATCGTCTAATGACAAGACCCAACCGGTTAGCTCAGATTCCGCTTTAAACCGGCTTTCCAGCGCCATGCCTTGAGCGATAGCACGGGTAATAGGCAACGGCAATTCAAGCATACTTTCATTGCCCACATTATTCAGAGCTGCATTATCGGAACCTGCAGGCAACACGTTGGAATCAGAGGTAGAATTAGCTACTTGAGTCTCCGAAGAGGTATCCGCAGCATTGATATTGGCTTGGGCGATGGGTACTTCAATCATAGCCAAAGTAAACGCTATAGCAAAAAATGTTGTTCTGTACATGTCGCAGCCATATTGTGTGAATGTGAAACAATTATTTATTGTGAGTGTCGAGCAATAATGATGTGCATTGTAATTGATCCTGAATCAGAACGCAGTCTGTCCCTAGGGTTCCCCTTGAATAAACAATTATGGATGGAGGTTTGAATGAATGAAAGTTTAAGGCTTGCGGCCATCGCCAGCCAGTTAATCGGCTTTATCATTATTTTTCTTATGCGAACGTACGAGATTGATGCCGTTTGGCAAGGTGTCGTTTTAATACTGATGCTGCTGTCCGCACTGGCTATTTGGCTGGTTAAACGTTACCAAAAGAATAAAAAGTTATTGGAAAAAAAGCAGTCTAAATAAGAACAAAGATACATTCCAGAGCGGATGGCTTATATATGGGGCAGACAGGTATAATGCCCATCGCTTTTTTTGCAGCCACCTAACATTACATGTTCCATATCAAAGGGATTTTTAGTCTTGTGATCAATGAAAACCAACGGCTCGATTACCTCAACCAGCTCGGCGTTGTCAGCTGGATGCCTCGGCAGCCCCTGTCGGGCGCAAAGCCGTCTGAAATTTTCTACCATGAGGCACCTAAAAAAGCATCCCCTTTATCCCTATTACGCCCTAGAACAGATGGGGAAACTGAAGGTACCGCGCCCAAAAAAACCGTATCTAGCAATACAGCAGAAAGCGTTGCAGCGGTTACCGAGCCTGCCAGTGTTTTATCCAGAGCGTCGAACCCTCCCAATATAAAAACGAGCACAAAGTCAGATGCGACTGAGGCAGCGATGGATGCATTAGCCGTCCAAGACCGTGTGAATCGTGTACCCGAGCATCTACAACTGGCCTTTATTCGCCAACAGGGAAACCGTCCTTTAATTGTCAGTCATTTTGGTGATCGCGGTGACTCAGAGTATTCATTCTTACCCTTAAGCCAGTCCATGCTGCAGTTTATGGGGTTTAGTGAACCACTAGTAAGCTTGCCCTTTGTTTGGCCGTTAGCAGGTAGGTCACCGGTCTGTCGAGAACAGGAGTTTGTTCAGGTTTTTCGCGCACTACTTGGCGGGGCTCGATTAGGCTGCCAGGCCAACCAAGAATGCTGGTGGTTCGGCGATCTGCCCGAGCTAATCGCTGAAAGTGAGAACCTGCTAAATATCACACTGCACCACCCTTGCAGCCTAACCGGAGTGATGACCAGCGGCAAAGAAAAGCAAGCCGTACTCTACCAATTGTTAGCATTAAAGAATAAGGCTCAACCAGAATGAAAAAGATCCGTGAAGTTGGCATTCTCGAACTGGACAAAGTAATGCTAATCGAAAGGGCTGCCCATTTAACGCCGTGGACTCGGCTAATGTTCGAATTAGGGCTGCAAAGAAGCGATACGTTATTAGGCGTTTATATCCAAGAACGTTTAGTGGGTTATGCCATGCTGCAGAAGATAGCCGATGAATGGCATCTGCACAACATTGCGGTGCAGGATACCTTGCAAGGGCAGGGCATTGGGCGATTTCTTTTGGAGGCGGTTATTGAAGAGGCAAAACAGCAGAACCTAGCGCTCATTTTGTTAGAAGTGCGCGAAAGTAATGCGCCAGCTCGACACCTTTACCGTCAGCTAGGCTTTACCGAAGATGGTGTGCGTAAAGGGTATTACACCGTTCCCGGTCAGGAACGAGAAGATGCTGTACTGATGTCCTGCGACCTGAATCGTTTAAGCTTGCCATCATAAGCATCAATAAATATCGGTCAAACCGGAATTCTTTGCAAAAAACACCGGCTTTTTTGAAATTAAAGTACCGGTGTTTTTATTCAGTTACTTATAAAAAAGCAACTAAGTGAGCAACCTTTAAGAACTCGTTAGTAGCTACCCGAATTCTTAAGCGCGCCATCTTCAGTATCATCGGTCATTTCAGCAAAATCTTGTTCAAATGCTTGGTTCGCTAATGTTTCTTCCGCGCCGCCTTCCGCATCATCATCTTCAAAACTTAGTTCAGCGTCATCTTCTGCAAAACCTAAGTCATCAAGATCATCTTCAAGGCTATGGCTAGCACCTTCAAGTTCTGCTCCGTTATCTTCTAGAGACTCTAAATTGTCATTTAGCTCTAAGTTATCATCTAATTCTAGGCTCGCTTCATCGTCTAACGGCGAATCTGCATCCTCAGCACTACCAATAAGGTCAAATTTGCCTAACAGCTCAGACAAACGACCTCCCCATGCATCTTTCTCTGCTGATAATTCAGCGTTTTCTTCCTTGAGCTGCTCAATTTCTGCTTTAAGGCTCTCAATAGTGCCTACTGCTGATTGAACACGTTTTTCTAATTCGTTTAGCAGATCCAGACTCATATTTAACACTCCTAGTACTTGGTGTGGAGAAGCATTTATCCACAATGCGCTTTCATGATGTAACGTATCACAGTAATTTAAACCATTATAGAAGTAAGTGCTTCGCGGAAAAAGCAGGTTTTCTCTTATCTGTGGAGAAGGTCCGCTAAACTTTAAAGCGGGATACCATTGAATGCAGTTCCGCAGAGAGTAGTGATAACTCTTCGCTGGCAGCTGCAGTCTGGTGAGATGCAGCAGTAGAATCCCGACCCACTTCCGCAATATTGACCACGCTTTGGTTCATTTCATCTGCTGTAGCACTTTGCTCTTCAACAGCGGTAGCAATTTGACTGTTCATATCGCTGATCAGAGTGACATGATGCGTGACTTGTGCCAATGCTGCACTGGTTTTAGCTGTTTGTGCCAAACCCGCCTTGGCTCGTTCTTGGCTGCGACCCATAACGATTGTTGCATCTCGGCTACCTTCTTGCACCCGAACAATGACCTCTTCAATCTCTTGAGTCGACGCTTGGGTTTTCTGTGCTAGGCTGCGGACCTCATCAGCAACAACAGCAAAACCTCGCCCTTGTTCGCCCGCTCGTGCAGCCTCAATGGCGGCATTAAGTGCCAGAAGGTTAGTCTGCTCGGCAATACCCTTGATAACATCAATAACAACAGCAATGTTCTGCGCTTCAGCCTCAAGAGATGCGACGACCGCCGCTGCATTTTCGACCTCTTCAGCAAGCGATTGAATGATACGATTATTTTCCTGCAGAATCTGATCGCCATTCTCTGATTCTGAACGTGTTGTTTGGGCTGCAGTTTCGGCTTCTGCTGCGTGGCGAGCTATCTCTTGTATCGTCGCAACCATCTCATTCATAGCGGTAGCAACATGGTCGGTTTCAGCTTGCTGACGAATCATGCCATCACTAGTATGCTGGCTGGCCTGAGCCAGATTACCCGCTTCCTGCGATACCTGATTTACAGACTGGAATACCTGCTGAACCAACTGTTGAAACTGAGACATCATCGCATTAACAGCTTGACCAATCTGAGCGACCTCATCACTGCCATTAGTGTTGACCCGTAAAGAAAGATCGTGGTTTTTTTCAATATTATTGATTGTATCGCGCATAGCCGTTAGCGGACCTGTAATCGCACGAGCCACCAGCATGCCGAGTCCTACAACAGCCAAAACAATAATAAATAGCCCGATAGCTACCATGATAATATTGGTATGGTAGCTTTCTTTTAATATCTGTCTCTGTTCACCGGCAATACGTAGCTGTAGGTTGATCAGTTCAGTAACTTTATCGACGATAGGGTCAACCGTCTCGTAAAGCTCACCGTCAAAACCGTTCAGTTGGTTTGGGACTGTTCCGCTGAGGCTGCTCAGGTAGCTGCGTAGCTTAACAATTGACTGATCGGCAGGTTTAAAAAGTTGTTCTGCTTCTTTAACGAGTTGGGCCTCTTCGCTGGTTAACTGAGTTGAAGTGTAAAGCTTCCAATTTTCTTCAATATCTTTGGTGGCGCTATCGATCCCGGCAATAGCTTCCTGTGCTGTCATCAGGCCAGCATTGGCTTTGTTTACGGCATCAATAATAAACACAGCATAATCGACACTGATCTCATAGAGATGCTTAAGGGGGACAACCCTATCTTCATAGATAGTATCAACGCCCTCATCGAAGTGATCCAGTTCGTTTCTTGCCATAAGAAACAGTGCCAGCAACCCCACAATAGGGATGGCAAGCATTAATGCCAGCTTCCTGCCTACAGATAATTGGCTTAGCATAATCAGATTCCTCGGGTAATTTGGGCTTGCAATGCCTTTTGCCCTAATTTAGCGGATGCTGCTTGATTTTTCTATATGTAACAATATGTATTTATTTTATGTGCTTTTGTTTCTAAGAGCTAGTTCATAATAGCAATAGATGAGTAGTGATTAAGTAATCACTGTTTAAACCGTTCGTTCAGTGCTTTATTGAGTAAGGCTGAACCCGTATTGGAGAGAAATAGATGTTTGAATTAGCGCTTTATGAGCCTGAGATCGCCCCGAATACAGGGAATATTATTCGATTATGTGCCAATACAGGATGTCGCTTACATCTGATTGAACCATTAGGCTTTGATCTGGAAGAGAAAAAGCTACGTCGTGCGGGTCTCGATTATCACGATTTAGCTCGGGTAACGCGCTACTCAGACTTTGAAACCTTTGCTAAAGCAATGGAAGGTAAGCGAGTATTTCCCTGCACCACCAAGGCCAAGGGATACCCTTCTGATATGCAGTTTAAGGCCGGTGATGTGCTGTTATTTGGCCCAGAAACCCGTGGTTTACCTAATGAGGTTTTAAGTTTGTTTGATCAAAGCCAATGGCTGCGTATCCCCATGATGAAGACAAGCCGAAGCTTAAACTTGTCTAATGCCGTATCTGTAATCACATACGAGGCTTGGCGGCAGATGAGTTTTAAAGGGGCAATCTAAATTCAGGTTTTTTGTAAAAAACCTTCCAAAATAGCCTTATATTCTAGGGTATGCATGGAAGGTTATATGCGAGGTTTAGCGATAACAGAAGTATTATGACTCTTCGTCGTCACCATTAGTTTCAAGATTCAGCTCTTTGATCTTACGGGTTAGGGTGTTGCGACCCCAGCCCAATAGCTCTGCGGCATCTCGTCGCCTACCAGCAGTATGCTTCAGAGCCACTTCGATCATCACTTTCTCAAACTCTGGCACAGCAGTGTCTAAAATCCCTTTTTGTCCTTGAGAAAGGGCATTATCGGCCCATAGATGCAAGGCACTTTGCCAACGGCTGTTGCCATTAAGCGCAGATTGCTTTTGTTCCATCAACTCTGGCGGCAAGTCGTCTTGATGAACCTCTCGCCCCGAGGCCATCACAGTAATCCAGCGGCAGGTATTCTCCAGCTGACGAACATTACCGGGCCAGCTAAGTTGCTGCATATACTCGATGGTTTCAGGTAAAAGCAGCTTTGGCTCTACTCCAAGCTCTTTACCTGCCTTAGAAAGAAAGAATTCTGATAAGCGTGGAATATCTTCTCTTCGCTCACTCAATTTTGGTAGATGGACGCGGATAACGTTCAAACGATGGAATAGATCCTCCCGAAAACGCCCTTCTTGCACCAAGGTTTCCAGATCCTGATGGGTCGCGGCAATAATACGTACATCAACCTGAACCGATGTATGACCGCCAACACGATAGAATTCACCATCCGCCAATACTCGCAGTAGGCGCGTTTGAGTATCGGCGGGCATATCACCGATTTCATCCAAAAACAGTGTGCCGCCATCGGCCTGTTCAAAACGTCCTCTACGCTGGGTATTTGCCCCTGTAAACGCGCCTTTTTCATGGCCGAACAGCTCAGACTCAATCAAATCTTTTGGAATAGCGGCCATATTGAGAGGAATAAAAGGGTTTTGCACCCGGGGGCTGTGCTGATGTAATGCATGGGCTACCAACTCTTTACCGGTGCCCGATTCACCATTAATCAATACCGTAATATTGGAGTGTGATAGTCGACCAATGGCACGAAACACTTCCTGCATGGCCGGTGCTTCACCAATGATTTCTGTACTGGGCAGAGCTTTTACATCCCCTGCCGGATGTTCTTGCTCTCTTGAATGGCTAATCGCTCGCTTTACAAGGGCAACAGCTTCATCAACATCAAAGGGCTTAGGCAGATACTCAAAGGCACCACCTTGATAGGAGGCTACCGCGCTTTCTAGATCGGAGTGAGCGGTCATTACGATAACAGGCAGGGTGGTATGTGTATTTTGAATCTGAGCAAGAAGTTCTAAGCCATCCATACCGGGCATACGAATATCGGTGATCATGGCATCTGGTCGGTCGGTCTGTAGTGCTTTTAATACACCTTCGGCACGCTCAAATACCTTTACCGTCATGCCTTCTTGTTCCATCGAACGCTCTAACACCCAGCGGATAGAGCGATCGTCATCGACAATCCAAACGTTATAAGGTTTGCTCATTTTTTTGCTCCAGTGGAATCAAAAGTCTAAAAAACGTTTCGCCAGGGGTTGATTCGCACTCAATCAGTCCGTGATGCTGATGCAAAATCGTTTGGGCAATCGACAACCCTAATCCAGTACCTTCAGCACGTCCTGTTACTAAGGGATAAAAAAGCGTTTCTAGTAGCTCTGACGGAATACCAGGGCCGTTATCAATAATCTCTACTTGGCATAGCAAGCGGTGACATTCGGCCCCTAGGGTAAACTGCCGCTTTGCGCGGGTTCGGAAAGTAATACTTTTCTTGCCTTCAGGCGGGTGTTCTTCAAGCGCTTGCATGGCATTGCGAACAATATTAAGAATCGCTTGAATCAGTTGTTCTTGATCACCCTGTATATCTGGCAAACTTGGATCGTAGTCTCGAACCAGTATTAGACTGTCATCTGCTTCTGCTCTAATCAGGGCATAAACATGCTCTAACACTTTATGGATATTAACTTCAGTAAAGTCAGGCATTTTGCGCGGCCCAAGCATACGATCCACTAAATTACGCAGACGGTCAGCCTCGCAAATAATCACTTCGGTGTAATCTTTAAGGCTTTCATCAGGAAGCGCACGCTCCAATAGCTGAGCCGCACCACGAATTCCACCTAATGGATTTTTAATCTCATGGGCCATTCCCCGCACCAGTGTGCGCAGCGTTTCCTGCTGAGCAAAGAGGTCTTCTTCTTTGCTAATCTTAAGCAAACGATCACGGGGTTGTAGCTCAACAACTAAACAATAACCTTTAGATACCAGCACAGGGCTTACGGTGTAATCGACGATATGCTGTACACCATTAGGTAGCACGATTAGGCTTTCTCTTTTAGTGAAAGGATGACCGGCAACCGTCGCTTGCTCCCACGCCTCTGGTGTACCGTCGCTTTCGATAAACAACTGATCAACGGGTATTCCAATAGCACGACTGGCCCCACAGGCAAATAGCATCTCAGCGGCAGGATTTAAATAGCTTAAACAGAGATTATGATCCACCTGAATAATAGCCGTACTGAGATTATCAAGTAGTAGCTTATAGTTATCAGTCATGCTCACACCTGTCCCTCCTTGGGACTCAACGAGTTAAAGTACTAAAAGCAAGAAACGCACCATAAAGAGAAGCTTTAAGCAAAATAAAGAGCTTAGCCCATGATAGATGACCGTATTAAGGTCTTACGATGATCACTCAAGGTATTAGCGTTACTTGGTCAGCCTCTTATCCATTTTTGTAGGAAGACACCGCACCGCTCAGGATGTTGACGCACCACCATAGTGCACAAAAACGCCCCATGTTGGAATAAGACGCATGATTAATGGGCAATAGGGATAAGTAGCTTTAAATATCTCGTCTCAATCGGAAGGCGAGTATTCCCCCTATAAATACGGGCGCTAAGAGAATGTACACCATTGGGCATCTGGTGCAGCAAGAAATGATCGCTATGTATTGGGCTTTGGTAACGCTTACCGTTTAAGTACAAAGCAGCTTTGTCCGCAGGGGCAAGCGGCGGAGAGATAGTCAGTTTAATAATGCGCTGTTTTGGGTCATTAGTTTGCAAGCTTGACAGTTGCACACGGTATCGACTCGGCTGAAGACTGTTAGCCTTCATGATGCCCCCGCGCCCAACTTTATGACGAGGTTGATCCGAATAAACAGAGTGGCCTTGATGATCAATCCAATGATAAAACGTACCAGCGTTTAACGCGCTAGAGCCTAAATATAAAGATAAGCCAAAAAGCAGACCCGAAACAAGGCTAACAAGCCGTGTGATATCCATAAGAAATAACCTAAACTCATAAAAAAACCCCCACCCTTATTAAGGGCAGAGGTTAAGTCTCTTCAAATGAAGAGCGGAAGCTTTATACACTACCGTTATGTTTACACGCTGCGGCTATTTAAACACTATAGTACAGATCAAACTCAATGGGGTGAGTTGTCATGTTTACACGTGCAACATCTTCGTTAATCAGAGCGATGTAAGCATCAATGCTATCGTCGGTGAATACGCCGCCTTTAGTCAGGAACTCACGGTCTGCATCCAAGCATGCCAGAGCTTCTTCTAGAGAAGAGGCAACCGTTGGAATAGCCGCAGCTTCTTCAGCAGGCAGATCATAAAGATCTTTATCTGCTGGATCGCCAGGGTGAATCTTGTTCTGAACGCCGTCCAGTGCTGCCATCAATAGCGCAGAGAACGCTAGGTATGGGTTAGCAATTGGATCAGGGAAACGGGCTTCAACGCGCTTAGCTTTCGGGCTAGACGTGTAAGGAATACGCAGTGATGCAGAACGGTTACGGGCAGAGTAAGCCAGCATTACCGGTGCTTCAAAACCTGGAACCAAACGCTTGTAAGAGTTAGTACCTGGGTTACAGAATGCATTTAGCGCTTTAGCGTGCTTGATGATACCGCCAATAGCGAATAAGGCATCTTCAGACAGACCCGCATACTGATCACCAGCAAACTGGTTTACGCCATCTTTCCAGTAAGACAAGTGAATGTGCATACCAGAACCGTTATCACCAACAACAGGCTTAGGCATAAAGGTTGCTGTTTTGCCATAAGCATGAGCAACGTTATGAACAACGTATTTCAGCATTTGAACTTCATCAGCTTTCTTAACCAGCGTATTGAATGCTACGCCGATTTCATTCTGACAAGCCGTCGCCACTTCGTGGTGATGTACTTCAATATCTAGGCCAATCTCTTCCATCACGTTGCACATTGTCGCGCGAATGTCGTGTACGGAATCAACAGGAGGCACTGGGAAATAACCGCCTTTAACCCGTGGACGGTGACCCATGTTGCCACCTTCCATGCCTTTGCCTGAGTTCCAAGCGGCTTCATCAGAATCGATTTTAACGAAGCTGCCGGACATGTTGCAGTCCCAGCGAACGTCGTCAAAGATGAAAAATTCTGGCTCAGGGCCAAAGAATGCCGTATCACCAAGACCGGTAGATTTTAGGTATTCTTCTGCACGACGCGCAACAGAACGTGGGTCACGCTCATAACCTTGCATTGTCGCAGGTTCAATAATGTCACAACGTAGAACCAGCGTTTTATCTTCAAAGAATGGATCGATGAAGCTAGCGTCGTCATCCGGCAAAAGAATCATGTCGGATTCGTTAATGCCCTTCCAACCAGAGATTGAAGAACCATCAAACATTTGGCCGTTTTCGAAGAATTCTTCATCAACGTAACGAGCAGGAATAGTAACGTGTTGTTCTTTACCTTTAGTATCGGTAAAACGCAGATCAACCCACTTAACATCATGCTCTTTGATCAGCTGCAGAGTGTTCTCTGACATTGCTTGTCCTCCAATGGAGCTTTCGCTATAAGTTGTCAAAATCGATCAGTTGTCAAAATCGATTCATTATCAAAATAGATGGTCTAAAGTCTTTCTCTCGGGTGATGCAACAGCCTATACCTTTAATACCCTAAAGCTAGGCTTTTCATTTTACTATCTTCAAAGCAATTTGAATGCCATTTGGTAAAAAGCGAGTAATTCCAATGTGTTATAAAGAGAAAGAGTGATGGCAAGGGTATTAAACCTATACATTAACTTCTAGCAATGCTCTTTTTTGGTGCATAGAGCAATGGCTTCGCACTTTTGTTGTGCGCAAGCAATGCCGCTCATCAATATCCGCCCGATAACCGATTAAGACTAGGTATCGTTGACTTCAATAGTAATGACAATCTCATCGGAATTCTCCTCCGTTGAGACTAAAGTATGACCGTGTACACGACACCAAGCAGGAATATCATGTAAAGTGCCTGGATCTGTGCAATAAACAGTCAGTTGGTCACCTACGGATAGCTCGCTAATTTTATTCTGAGCACGAATCACCGGAAGCGGGCAAAGTAAGTTGCGAGCGTTTAATTCATGTTGAGCCATAGATTTCTCTTCTCTTAGATAGTCAGTCATGATTGCAGTATGACAGGGGGCAAGCGCGCTTTATTTGTGCACTGGGCGTTAATTTTAGGCTGAAGGCGAAAAAAAACGCACCAGAGTTATCGAATGCGTTTTATATTACTTTTACAGGTTTATTTTTATGCCCTAGTTGACGTACCAACTATCAGGAATCTCATCTATCGGCATAGGTTTTACCTGTAACGCTTGGGCAGGCTCGTTGTGCTGTCGCACAAGTTCAACCGTAACGTTATCTTCGTTACGGCCTTGACTGAAACGGGCAACCATACGAGCGGCAAGCTCTAAATCAGCCTCAGTTGGAGTACCGTCAACCAATGTCAGCGGGCCACCATGACTGGTTGGATAAAGATAAGTGAACTGCGGACGATAGCCCCGCATAAAGTTATTTTCACCCTCTTCTCGGCTAACAATCAGCTTAAAATTATTAGCAGGACGAATATGCCGCCCCACTTTCAAGAGCATAATGTCATCAATTTCATAGTCACGCTCACCACGGGCATTCCAGAGATCCTGCAACTTGTTACTATAACTTTCATCGGTCAGGAAGCAGCAGCCACCCGCAGGTTGTGACCACTCATCAATACCTAGGCTACGTGCCAATGCAATTTGTGGTTTACGGTTACGGCCATGAAAATCATACAGGTTTTCCCGCTTGATCCAGCCTTCTCGCTCAGGGTGCGTTTCCGGCAGATGGTGGGCGCATAACGGGCGGACAAGACGATCCTGCACCTGTGATTCTCGGGCAATAATCGGCATGGTTGATTTACGCTGAGATTTAGGACGCTGACCAACGACTTCACCCGTAATCACAAAGTCAAAATCATTATCCTGACACCACTGCCAAGCACGGCCTACCATATCAATTTTACAATCAAGACACGGATTTAGATTTTGGCCATAGCCGTGTTTTGGATTAAGTACGATATCTTTGTACTCTTCTGAAATATCAATAATATGCAGCTTGATACCCAGTTGCTCTGCCACCCAAAGAGAACTGTTTTTCTTCTGTTTGTCCTTGTCTTTTTTACGAATGGCATGAGTGTGCCCTTCGACACAAAAGCCGGTGTAGAAGTTAATACCCTCTACATGAACACCTTGATCCTGAATAACTTTGGTAGCCAGCATGGAGTCCAGTCCGCCGGAAATCAGAGATACGGCTTTGCGTTGTTTGGTCATGTCCCACCCATTTAAAGCGACAAAAAACGCAGGATTTTACCGGATCGTGGCCAGATAGAAAGTTAAAACGTGACTTTTTATTGCCCGTAAGGCTGTAATAATAATTACTAAGACGTAACCGCTTGTTTTTACTTAATAGTTCCCCTCAATGCTGGTTGATCCACGCCATTGAAGAAGAAATTCATATAACCGTAAAAGCAAAGCGTGTACAATTTCACACCTTTTTATTTTTCCTTTGCTGCCTTCTTGGCGGCAAGCATTTCCAGAGATAAGGGCAAATTACGGCTCTGTATCTCGTATTTAAAGCAGGCGAAAAACTCCGAATGTCTTCAGATATCAATAAGTTACGCAATATTGCAATTATTGCGCACGTTGACCACGGTAAAACTACTCTGGTTGATAAGCTACTTCAGTTCTCCGGTACGCTGGATCGTAAAGATGCGGGTTCAGAACGCGTCATGGACTCTAACGACCAAGAACGTGAACGCGGTATTACCATTTTGGCGAAAAACACCGCCATCAACTGGAACGATTACCGTATTAATATCGTTGATACTCCAGGACACGCCGACTTCGGTGGTGAAGTAGAGCGTGTACTATCCATGGTTGATTCGGTTCTTCTTCTGGTTGATGCTGTAGATGGCCCGATGCCTCAAACACGCTTTGTAACATCAAAAGCATTTGAGCGCGGTCTTAAGCCTATCGTTGTTATCAACAAAATTGACCGTCCAGGCGCACGCCCTGACTGGGTAATGGATCAAGTATTTGATCTGTTTGATAGCCTAGGCGCAACAGACGAGCAGCTTGATTTCCCTGTAATCTACGCTTCAGCATTAAACGGTATTGCCGGTAATGATCCTGAAGAGATGGCAGACGACATGAAGCCTCTGCTAGAGATGATTGTAAGCCGTGTTCCTGTACCTGACGTTGATCCAGAAGGCACGTTCCAAATGCAGGTTTCTGCACTGGATTACGACAGCTACGTAGGCGTTATCGGTATTGGCCGTATCACCCGTGGTACGCTGAAACCAGGCCAACAGGTGATCATCAAAGATATTGCTGGCAAAGAACGTAAAGGCAAAGTTCTAAACGTAAAAGGCTACATGGGCCTTGAGCGTGTTGATACGGATCTGGCTGGTGCTGGTGACATCGTATGTATCAATGGTATTGATGGTCTAAGTATCTCTGACACCCTGTGTGATCCTGAGTGTGTAGAATCGCTACCGCCTTTGACCGTTGATGAGCCTACCGTAAGCATGACGTTCCTAGTAAACGATTCCCCGTTTGCGGGTAAAGAAGGTAAGTTTGTAACCTCTCGCAATATCAAAGAGCGTTTGGATCAAGAGCTGATTCATAACGTAGCATTGCGTGTAGAACAGGGCGATACGCCTGATAAATTTAAAGTATCAGGCCGTGGTGAGCTTCACCTGTCTGTACTGATTGAAACAATGCGCCGTGAAGGCTTCGAGATGGGTGTATCCCGTCCTGAAGTTATCCGCAAAGAAATTGACGGCGTAATGATGGAACCCTATGAAAATGTAGTGATTGATGTTGAAGATCAGCATCAGGGTTCTGTTATGGAAGAGATGGGTCTGCGTAAAGCTGAACTAACCAACATGGAACCAGACGGTAAAGGCCGTGTGAAACTTGAGTTCACCGTTCCTTCCCGTGGCCTAATCGGCTTCCGTGGTCACTTCCTGACAATAACCTCAGGTTCCGGCATCATGACCAGCATCTTTGACCGTTACGATACGGTAAAAGATGGTGAAGTAGCCAAACGTCAAAACGGCGTACTGGTTTCCATGGTGAAAGGTAAGACATTGTCTTACGGCCTGTTTAACCTACAGGATCGCGGTCGCTTATTCTTGGGTCACGGTGCAGAAGTATATGAAGGCCAGGTCATCGGCATTCACTCTCGCAGCAATGACTTAGTTGTTAACCCAACTAAAGCCAAACAGCTGACTAACGTACGTGCTTCTGGTACAGATGAAGCGTTGACGTTATCTCCGCCAATCAAGCAAACGCTTGAGCAAGCACTAGAGTTCATCGAAAACGACGAGCTAGTAGAAGTAACGCCTGTCTCGGTTCGGGTTCGTAAGAAACTATTGAGTGAAAACGAACGTAAGCGCTCTAAGAACAAGTAAGCCAATGTTTCTTCCAGCAGGCTAAATTAAGCTTGCTTGGTGATACAGAAAAAGCCGCAACGGTTGCCCGTTGCGGCTTTTTTTATCTCTAAAACAAGAGGTTATCTTTAGATACATTAGGATGTCAGGTTTTGTCAGAATCTAATGCGTAACAAACTGTTACTATCAAGAAATTAATTAATAGTCTGTGCTTGATTTAGGTGCCGTCCATTCTCTGATTAGACGAATAGCCGGCCAATGACGCTTACGTTTACGTTTACAGGATATATTATGGATACGCTAAAAGGCTCTATTACCGGATCATTACTCTTGCGACAGGTTACCTTTATCGATACAGGCCTGCCGGACTACCAAACCTTGATTGACGGCCTTATCGAAGGTATGAAAGTGGTTTTAGTCGCCCCTGATCAAGACGGTATTCAAGTCATGGCTGACTGGGCCAAGAGCCACACTGGCTATAGCGCGATTCATATTCTAGGTCATGGCTCGACCGGTGCTCAGCAACTGGGTAGTACGACTCTCTCTTCTGACACACTAAATCAATACCAAACACAACTTAGCCAAATTGGCTCCTCTCTTACTGAGAACGGCGATATTTTACTGTATGGCTGTAACGTAGCCGCCGAGAAAACCGGTGTGGATTTTATTGGCAAACTTGCCCAAGCCACTGGTGCCGATGTAGCAGCATCGGATGATTTAACAGGGGCTGAAGGCAAAGGTGGGAATTGGGTATTGGAGCAGACGACAGGCGATGTACAAACTGCTATGAATTTATCTCTATATGAAAGCACCTTGATTCCTTCAGGGTTCAGCCCAGTAGTTTCTAATGCATCACCTTCTATCACAGGCACACCGTCTGATCTAACTGTTACCGAAGACACCGCCTCTAACATTGACCTCTCTGCGGTTTCTTTTGCAGATACCGATGACGACTCACTCACTGTGACTTTAACGGTTTCCGCCGGTACTTTTTCCACACCGGCGGATGGTGCAAGTGTTGGCTCTGGTGTCACTGAAAGCAAGGACAGTGATACTAAGATAACTTTGGTGGGGTCCGCTGCGGATATTAACACTTACCTCGATACCGCTTCTAATATCAAGTATACCAGCGCAACCGGAGATGCTGGGGCCACTATTACGATTAGCGCCTCAGATGGCATCCTTGACTTGACTAGCAACCCTACGGTGAACCTGAATATAAATAATGCCCCAGTGTTTGGTGCGGCCAATGTATCAACTCAGGTATCAGTTTTTTCTTATCCTAACTTGAATGGTAGCGATTCCTCCCCTGGAAGCAGTAATGAAAATGCTAACCTAGCCAGTATTGTTCAGAACGTAATCAATAATGGTGGAAAATACACCCTTGATACGAGTATAACGAGTTTTGCGGCAGATAATTTTGCGACTCAGCTAAACAGTAGTGGCTTCTTTTTCATGACAGATATGGAAAATAAATCACCTACCGATCCGGCATTTTTTCCAGAGTCTGCTCAAACGATCCTTCGCGACTGGGTTAGTGCTGGTGGCGTTATGATGATGACAGGTACAGGCGGGGACAAAGACACCCAGTTTCTTAACAGTATTTTCGACTGGGATCTGACCACTGAGAACGGTTCATCTTGGGATTTAAACAGCGCTAACGCTGCTGGAACGCCTTTTGCAGATGGCGCTAGCAGCCTAAGCAACCCCAGTGCAACTGATTCCATTGGCAAGGGAACTGTGGCTAGCTTTAATCCCATCTATGGAACGGAGGATAATGCTACTGTCGCCACTATGACCTACGATGCTGGTACCGTTATTTTTATGGGGTATGACTATTACAGCTCAGGTATCGCTGGTACCGGCTTTATTGATCACACGCAATATACCACGGATGTTAGTGACGGTAGTTCGAAAGATAATGCTTGGGTTACTGAGATAATCCCCAGCGCTATGGAGTATTCGGCCAAGCTCTCATCTGGCACAGCGTTAACAGCTGCCATCGGCCTTACCGCATCTAATTCACTTTTGGTCACCGATAAGAATATATCTGATGACGTAGGTGTCACTGTAACGAGCGTAACGGCACAAGAAAAAAACAGTGATGGAAGCGATCAAAGCTCTGATGCAGAGCAACCTGAAAACGCAGCACTGTTATCAATGTTCAGTGTTAGCCTAGCTCCTATTTCCGATGGAGCTCTTTACCAAGCAGAGCTGACTTGGGATTTTAACTCTGGTGATATCGGCTTCAATTATCTTAATAAAGGCGAGAAGTTAATATTGAGCTATACGCTCACGGCTGATGATGGTAAAGGGGGCACTGCTAACCAAGATATTGAGATTACAATACAAGGAGCCAATAAAGCACCGACTGGCACTGTCACAATAAAAGGCACTGCCAAACAAGGTGAGACTCTCACTGTCAGCAACAATCTTGCCGATGTAGAGGGTTTGGGCACTTTAAGCTACGAATGGTTCGCTGATGGTGTAACCATTGACGGTGCGACAGGTACAACTTATCTATTGTCCAAAGCAGAAGTGGGTAAAACCATCACGGTAAAAGTTAGCTATACCGATCAACAAGGCACCCCTGAAACAGTAACAAGTACCGCTACCACAACGGTTACCAATCTAAATACTCTCCCCACTGGAGGCATTACAATCAATGGTACCGCCAAACAAGGCGAGACGCTCACTGTCAGCAACAACCTTGCCGATGCAGAGGGCCTTGGCACTTTAAGTTACGAATGGTTCGCTGGTGGTGTAATCATTGATGGCGCGACAGGTACAACTTACACCTTGTCCAAGGCAGACGTGGGTAAAACCATCACGGTAAAAGCTAGCTATACCGATCAACAGGGCACCTCTGAAACAGTAACAAGCCTTCCCACGACAACGATTATCAACCTAAATACTCTCCCCACCGGCAGTATTACAATCAATGGCATCACCGAACAAGGCGAGATTCTCACGATCAGCAACAATCTTGCTGATGTGGATGGTCTTGGTATTTTAAGCTACCAATGGTACGCCGATGGAGCAGTAATTAGCGGTTCGGCTGGACCAACATATCGACTAACTCAAAATGAAGTTAGCAAAAAAATCATCGTTAAAGCTGTTTATATTGACCAACAAGGCACAACTGAAACAGTAATAAGCTCTGCCACCTCAATGGTTAAACCAACCCCGCCGTCAGAAGAAGAGTGGAATAATTTATCCGATAACGATGGTGATGGTGTACCGGAAAGCGTGGAAGATTTTGTTCCTTCCACTGACGGACAGACACTAGGTGACGGTAACGGTGACGGTATCGCTGATAGCGAGCAATCCGATGTATCTTCGGTACCTTTTCGTAATACCAGTAAGGTATCCGTTGAGCCAAATGCTTCGAAGGTCTTTATCACTCTAGCGGCAACAGCGGTAGCCGCCGGTGATAATGGCTCCTCTAGCTCATCATCGGCCAGTATTCGCGATGTTAAGCAGCAGGATGCCCCTGTGGATAAACCAGATGATTTAACGATGCCCTTAGGGTTAATCAGTTTTAAAGCCGATGTATCCAACCCTGGTGATATTCAAAATTTCAACTTGTTGGTCAGCAGTGAAGCCTCTGTTAACGGCTACTGGAAACAGGATAGCACCGGAGATTGGGTTAACTTAG
>NZ_AUGW01000023.1 GCF_000422865.1 Oceanospirillum maris DSM 6286
GTAACTGTCCCAGATTTTGAAGTATTGCCGGTTATGATAGATGCCGCCATTTTTGAAACCGATACAGTCTTTCCGTAGAGGTATCCAGCCTAAAGAGCGGCGCACACCGCCAGACTTACGCCAGTTCAGGCGGGGTTTTTTGAACTGTTTTCTTCGGGTGACGTATTCATGACCGATCATTTGAACCGTAGCAGAATTAAGCCCCAGTTCTTTAGCTGAACCTTTGGTGTAATCCTGCAAGTCGTAGCCGGACAGCCAGGTCTGGCGTTCCTTGATACTGCGATGGCTCAGCTCATTGCAATAATTCCATACCTGATTCACAGAAAAAGCCCAAGTCCTTAGCACTTTGGCGTGCTTATCACGAACTCTAACCTTCAATGTTTTTGTATGGCAGGTATTTCTCATAAGTGATAATTTAGCAAAAAATATTATTGGTGTAAATCCAATGAAGTCACACTATCACTGCGTTTATGATATGAAATACCATTTGGTATTAGTCTCAAAATATAGAAGAAAATGCTTCACGGATGAAATGCTTAAGCGATTGGAAGCTATCTCTAATGAGCTTTGCGGTGACTGCTCCCCGCCCTGACGGTCACAAGCCGAAGGATTAGGAAGGCGTTTTCGGAGCACCTAAAAGAGTATTATTGGAAGCCAGTGCTCTGGAGTCGAGCTGACTGCAGGCGGAGCGCCAGTTGAAGTGCTTAGAGAGTATATTGAGAACCAAGATAGGCCAACTTGACGTTGGCCGCGCTATCCATCTCCCACCAAAATATCTCGCCTGGGCTCGTTAGTTTTGGAAGGAGAATTACGCGCTATCCGTTAAAAAAAGAACAGAACGAAGAACGAAAGAAGCCCAGCAAAGCTGGGCTTTATCAATCAGGAAGGGAGTTCCTATGATAACAAGAGGTGGACTAGAGTGAACTAAAAGTATTCATTCGTACCTTTTCAGCAATACCGCCTTAGCGACCGGCAACCAAATGGCATTTAGATTCTGATAGCGGACGGAATGCCTGATCAGCAGGAATCGTGCGTAGAATTTTAAACAGATCCCACTCACCGCTAGATTCCGAAGGTTTCTTAACCTCCGCCAAATACATATCATGAATCATACGGCCATCATCACGGATACGACCATTGGTTGCGAAGAAATCATTAATAGGTGTTTTCTTCATCTGTGCCATTACGGTTTTTGCATCATCTGTACCAGCGGCTTTAACAGCGCTTAGATAATGCATGGTAGAGGAGTAAGTTCCCGCATGAACCATGGTTGGCATTGATCCTGTTTCATCATAGAAACGCTTAGACCAAGCTCTCGTTTCTGGGGTACGATCCCAGTAGAAGCCTGTTGTCAGCTGTAATCCCTGGGTCGTTTCCAGTCCTAAGCTTTTCACATCATGCAAGAAAACCAAAAGTCCCGCCAGTTTCTGACCCGATGCCACAACGCCAAACTCTTTGGCTGTTTTCAAGGCATTAATCGTGTCTGCGCCAGCATTAGCCAAGCCAATAATTTTAGCCCCTGAAGACTGAGCTTGTAGGATAAAGGATGAGAAATCCGTCGTTGCTAAAGGATGCCGTACGGTACCCATCACTTTACCACCGCTGGCTTTTACAACCGAAGCAACATCCCCTTCCATCGCATGACCAAAGGCATAATCTGCGGTTAAAAAGAACCAGCTATCGCCACCCTCTTTTACCACCGCCTCACCAGTACCGTGAGCCATGGCATAGGTATCGTAAACATAATGTACAGAGTTTGGTGTGCAGTATTGGTTTGTAATTGATGACGATGCAGAACCCGAAACAATAGACAGCTTATCTTTGGACTCTACAACCTTATTCACGGCAATAGTCACAGCGGATGATACCATGCCAGCCACTAAATCGATGTTATCGGTATCGATCCACTGTCGTACTTTGTTGGCTCCAATATCCGGTTTATTTTGATCATCAGCAGCAACAATCGTAATTTTCTTACCATCGATTTTACCGCCAAAATCAGCAATCGCCATTTTAGCCGCAATCAAACCATTGGGGCCTGCTAACGTACTATAAGTACCTGACATATCGGCGATATAGCCGATGCGAATCTCGTTATCAGAAATACCGGCAGCCTGTACCGCTCCAGAAAGCGCTAGGGCAGATATAATACCCGCTGACAGTCGTTTCAGTTTTAATCGCATAGGGTTTTCCTTTTTATTTTTGTTTTTTTGCATCATCGTAGTGCCCCTGACAAGCAGGGGGGGTAAAACCTAAATCTCGGGTTATATCTTAAGCTGGCTCGGAAAATTGCACTCTTAAATTGCGTTTTAGCAGCTTACCTGCCGTATTTTTAGGGAGTTGATCGACAAAATAGATCTGTTTTGGGACTTTAAAAGCAGCCAGATGTTCTTTGGCATAGGCGATCAGGGTTGAACCATCAACTTGCTGTTCAGGCTTTAGCACCACAATCGCAGCAATCGCCTCAATCCATTTATCATCCGGCACACCAATCACAGCAACTTCGGCAACAGCAGGGTGGCTATAAAGCGCTTCTTCCACATCTCGACTGGCCACTAAAACGCCGCCGGTATTAACCACATCTTTAATGCGATCAACAATATAGATAAAGCCTTCTTCATCCTGAATACCCAAATCGCCTGAATGGAACCAGCCATCTTTAAAAGCTTCTTCAGTTTCCTTTGGTTTATTCCAATAGCCCACCATCAAGTGCGGAGATTGGTGTACCAATTCACCCTGCTGTCCTGGGGGGCAGTCTTCACCGGTAACAGGATCAACAATCCGAGTACAAACCGAAGAGACCGGACGGCCACAGGAGCTAGGACGGGATTTATGTTCTTCAGGCGTTAGCACTGTGGCTAAAGGTGCAATTTCACTCTGTCCGTAACAGTTATAAAGCCCTGATTCAGGCAAGCGCCGCTCCAACTCATGTACAATCGGCTCCGGCATAATCGAAGCGCCGTAATAGAGTTTTTGCAGATGCTGTAGCTCTGCATCAACAAAAGCATCGTGACGCAACAAAGCGATCCAAACCGTTGGCGGAGCAAAGAAACTGTTAAGCTTTTCGGTTTTCAGCAGCTTAAGAATCAGGTCTGGTGTAGGTGTATCGATCAGGTAGGAAAAACCACCACTTAAGAGCGCTGGCAAGCTAAAAACGTGCATCTGAGCAGAATGGTACAGCGGCAAAGCAGCCAAACCGCGATCCTCAGGCTTGATATCCAGCTGATTAATACAGCTGGCATATTCTGTCATCAATGAACGGTGCGTATGCATTGCACCCTTAGGGTCAGAGGTTGTACCTGAGGTATAAAGAATCTGAGCAATATCACCGTCTGATAATTCACACACAGGCTCATGGCTACCGGCATCATTAGGCACACCATCACCGAGAGCAACCGACAGAATATCCCAGTTTTCTTTAGAGTCCGTATCCAGAGTGTGCAGGCTACCGTGAATGGAAAGATCTGCCTGATGATAAATTTCATCAATATGGGCTTTCAAGCTAGGATCAGAGAAAAGAGCCTTCGCCCCAGATTGGTTCAGAATATAAAGCAGCTCATCTTTTACTAGGGCAAAGTTAACCGGCACATGGATAAGCCCAGCTTTCGCACAGGCCAAGAATAACAGCAGATAAGCATCTGAGTTTTTGCCATAGGCGGCGACACGATCACCTTTTTCCAAACCAGAGGCGATCAGGTGATTGGCAACACGGTTCACCGCTTTATTGATCGCAGTAAAGCTCCACTGACGACCTTCGTACTGCAAGGCTATTTTATTGCCGTTACGCAATGCAGAGCGCACCAAACCATCACCGATAGTATTTCGAGTAGCACGAGCAATAATTTGAGCCATATCTGTTGTCGTCATACGACACCTCTCTTTTTAATCTTGTTGTTTTTGTTTTAAGAACAGGCGCTCAAGTGATCGGTAAAGACAAAAAGTGATCAGCAAAGATCGTTAGTAACGTAAGGTTAATAACGAAAGATAGTTAATAACGCCTGCCGGTATATCTCAATGACCTTAGAGGCCATTCTTTTTGATCAAAAAGGCCATTTTGATCAATATATCCTTTAGTTTTTTAAGGGTACTCCAAACTCTAGTAGGTGCACCATTCGCTGCTCGCTTGCGGTATTTTTCACCAACTGCAGGTTGGTCGCACACTCAAAGTCTCCAAAAGCGTCGTACCAATGATCGTCTGTTGCAAGATTTAACAGCTCAAGCAATGCCGTCTCTAGCATCTGCTGATAGCCTTCTGGCCCTGGCGTTCCTTTGTCGTAGAGGTCGTCTAGTGTCAAGGCTTTTAAGGGCGTAACCTGCGGGTTATTATTCTTCCTGTCCTTACCATCGTCTAAACTGAGCAACTTATAGGCGGCTTGAATCCCATCTGCCAGTAAACGGTCTGGGTTCATGCTAATGTCGGTATTATCCCCTAGCAGCCCCCAATGAAGTGCTTCCAACCCAGAGCCGCTCACACGGGCATGGGCGATAGTATCGAAGGTTTTCGCAATGGCTTGATCTGCACCAAACCGATTGGCCGTATTTAACAGGAGTTTCTTGCAGCCACCCCAGCCGGGTAAAATACCCACCTGCGTCTCCACCAAGCCAAGCTGAGATTCTGCCGCCAACTGTACATGATCGCAGTGCATCAACAATTCGACGCCACCGGCTAGAGCCTTACCAGAGACCGCAGCAACCACAGGAATAGGCGCATCTTCCAGCTGTTGAAACAGCTTTTGGCCCCGAAGGATATAACTCTGAAGGCCTCCGGTTTCCTGAAGCTGTAGAAACTCTTTTAGATCTGCCCCAGCAGCAAACACCACACCTGAACTGTAGATCAATAGCGCCTTCTCTGCGTTAACAGCAAAGTGAAGAGCGGCTTCTAGTTCATCTAACAACGTGCTGTTAAGCGCATTGATTCGTGCCGATAGCTCAAAACAGAGCACACGCTCATCCACTGACCAAAGGCGGCTCAATAAGCCGTTTATCACAGGTTCATTTGGCTGCTGAATAATGTCCTGCCAACGAACAATACCTTTCGCCATAGACACGGAGTGATATGACCCCTTAATATCCAGCTGCTGGTTATGCTGGTAAGAAGGCCGAATCTCCGGCTTAGACGCGACAGCCAACCACGGGCTTGCACAGGGAAAAGCCTCTGGCTGAGCATCAATCTGCTCATTAAGAACATGATCAAATAACACAGCGCCGATCTGGTCTCTTAGCTGAAACGGCCCAAAGCGCCAGTTATAGCCGAGCATCATCGCGGTATCGACGGAGGCGATCTCCTTGGCCACATCGGGCACCAGAAGCGAAGCATAATGGATCACCCGAGTCAGTACCCGTCGCGCAAACTCTCCGCCTTTATCCTTCTGTGCAACCAGCTCCGCCAACGCTCCATTTTTCAGTTTCAAGCTCGGCCAGCTTGATAGATCTGTCGCCAATTCATATTCCATCGTATTTAAATTGAGCTGCTGGTGTTGCTTATGGCCTGCGTCATCTTTCAACTGCCTATAGAAACCCTGTCGCAGAGTACCTTTTCGACCATGCCACCCCTTTGCAACCATGGTTTCAATTAATGCGGGGGTTTTTGCGTACCATTGAAAAGCATCAGTTTCATCCAATAGATGACTGAGGCTTCCTGTCACCTCTGGCATCAAATCAATACCGCACAGATCCCAAAGGCCAAAAACCCCTGTTTTCGGAAAGCCGCAGAGTTGCATAATACGATCAGCCTGTACCACATTAAGCTCTAGTGCGAGGGCTTCTTGCAGCGCCACCTGCATCCAGTAAACACCCAGACGGTTAGCGATAAATCCCGGTCGATCCGCACAGTGGATAACGGTTTTACCCAGCACTTGATCGTTAAAGTGCTGTAATTGCACCAATGATTCCGGCGACGTTTCAGCGGTAGAAACAAACTCCACCAGCTGCATATAACGGGGTGGGTTAAAAAAGTGAGTGACGACAAAATGCTGACGAAACCCATCACTCATCCCTTCCAACAGATGATTTAACGGTAACGTTGAGGTATTGGAAGACACGATGCAATGGGGTGCTCGTATCTGATCAATACGCTGGTACAGAGCCTGCTTTATCTCTAGGCGCTCAACCACCGCCTCCACAATCCAGTCTTGCTCCGCAAGCAAAGCAAAATCATCTTCGGTATTGCCGACTCGAATCCGATTCGCAACCTCCGGTGACATCAAGCCACCCTTGGAGCCGTTTTTTTTCATTCGTTCCAAAGCGTTATAGGCGATCTGATTTCGATCCAGCAACAGAACCTCTGCCCCACCATTCGCCGCTTGAGCCGCGATGCCCGCCCCCATGACACCGGCACCAATGACCGCAACCCGACGAATCTGAGAAAAGTTTATTGCCGCATTTTTCTGAGTCGTCATAGCTTAATCTCTCAGCAGGTTTTCAACGACCAGAGCAATACCTTGACCACCACCGATACACATCGTAATCAAGCCATAACGACCACCGGTACGCTCCAGTTCATAGAGGGTTTTTAAGGTAAGAATAGAGCCGGTTGCTCCCACCGGGTGTCCATGGGCTACAGCGCCACCATTGGGGTTTACTTTGGCAGGGTCAAAACCCAGTGACTCACTGACCGCCATTGCTTGAGCAGCAAAAGCTTCATTCGATTCAATCACATCCAAATCCGCGACACTCAGCCCTGCTTTTTCTAACGCTGTTTTCACCGCAGGAATAGGGCCTAACCCCATCACATCAGGATCAACACCGGCAAAGGCGTAACTTACAAACCGCCCACGAGGTTTAAGGCCACGTTTTTCTGCTTCATCCGCACGGGTTAAAACCAAAGCTGCTGCGCCATCATTGATACCGGAAGCATTCCCCGCGGTCACCAAACCTTCTTTTTTGAAGGCCGGTTTCAGCATCGCTAAGCCCTCGGCAGTTATATCCGTACGGACGTGTTCATCGGTACTAAATGGCAAGGTTTCCCGCTTTTTCTTAATCGGGACAGAGGTAATCTGTGATTCAAAAATACCGGCCTTAATCGCTGCCGCAGCTTTCTGATGACTGGAGAAAGCAAAGGCATCCAACTGCTCACGGCTGTAACCATAAAGACCGGCAATCTTCTCTGCGGTAAGTCCCATATGACCGCTACCAAAAGGATCACTCAGAATATCCAGTGTCATATCAAGGGTTTTGCCATCCCCCATCCGCTGTCCAAAACGCATATTGGGTAATAGATACGCCCCTTGACTCATACATTCAGCGCCACCGGCCAAGGCTATAAGACTATCGCCATTAGCGATCATTTGAGCGGCAGAGACTAACGACTGAACGGAGGAACCACACAGCCGGTTCACATTTAGCGCTGCGGAGTGAGTCGGTAAACCGGCATTAAGCCCGATATGACGAGCCAGATAAACATCCTGCGGTGACGTCGTAATAATATGACCAAATACCGAATGATCGAAACCTTCAGGGGGAATGCCTGAGCGTTCAATCGCGGCATTGGCCGCAAAGGTGCCTAATTCTGCGGGGGTAAACCCGCTAAGAGAACCGCCAAATGTACCTATAGCAGTACGAGCACCGGAGACAATAACCACCTGATCAAGCGTTGTCATAGACATAGATAAAGCCTTTTTTTATTGTGTATTGTGTGATTGATACCGCCGAAATACAGGCTTATTTGCCCAGCATCGTTCGGGCGATCACCTCTTTCATAATCTCTGAAGTTCCGGCATAAATCGTCTGAATACGGGCATCAACATAGAAGCGGGAAATAGGGTATTCCGTGGTATAACCATAACCCCCAAACAGCTGCAGACATTCATCAATCGTTTTGCACTGCATTTCGCTAAGCTGGAGCTTTAAAATAGCGGCATCCGCTGGACTCATCTGGCCCTCTGTATAGCGCTGCATACACTGGTTAAAGTAAGCACGGCCTAGCTCAATCTGAGCCTTCACTTCTGCTAGCTTGAAGCGGCTGTTCTGAAAATCTGCAATACGCTGACCAAAGGCTTTGCGCTCTTGTATATAATCTAAGGTTAACTGAAGCGCACCTTCCATCGCCCCTAGAGCCTGAGATGCCACCCCCAGTCGTTCCCGTGGTAGCTCTTGCATTAAATAAGCAAAACCTTTATTTAAATCCCCCAGCAAAGCATCATCCGGTACAATAAGATCATCAAAGAAGAGTTCGGCGGTATCGCTGGAGTGCTGGCCGATTTTATGAATCCCCTTACCTCGGGAGAACCCTGGTAAACGGCTATCGACCAAAAAGAGAGAAACGCCTTTAGCGCCAGCTTCTGGATCGGTTTTCGCACAAACAATAACCAGCTCTGCTAGCAGGCCATTAGTAATAAAGATTTTAGAGCCATTAATTTTCCAGCCGCCGTCAACCTTCTCCGCACGGGTTCTAAGGGCCGCAAGATCACTCCCTGCACCGGGTTCTGTCATCGCAATCGCGCCAAGTACATCACCTGAAGCCATCTTTGGTAGCCAGTTTTGTTTCTGCTCTTCTGTACCAATATGCAAAATATAAGGCATCACAATATTGGCATGAATGTTATAACCGCTACCGATACCGCCAAAACCTTGGCGGGAGATCTCTTCACAGATCAATTGACTGATTTGAAAGTCAGCCCCAGAACCGCCATAGGCTTCCGGTAGATCAACCCCTAAAAGCCCCGCATGGCCAAAGGTGTTCCAAAGTGTTCTGGGTACTTGATGGTCGGCTTCCCATGCATCAAAGCAAGGTGCCACTTCCTGCTGTAAAAAGCGCTGCACCATATCAAGAAACAACGGCGCATCTTCGCCATAAATAGCTGTTGAGGGTTGATTTATCGCTGATACTGAAGCCTTCATTTTATTACATCCACCGTTATTTTTATTATTCGATAATTGACTATGAAGGCCATTAAAGCGCTTTATAGGAAGAGGGTGAATGACTTTTTGGGACGTTTTAATTGACCATAACGGCCAAAGATGTTGCCCATCCTTATATCTTGTCTGGACGTTATCAAGCCAATGCTATAGCTTCTGAACAAATAAAGTTTCTGAATAAATAATAATGATAAGAGTTCTTAATCGAAGATGACCCCAGCAATAAATCAAGCCCTCAGCCCGCGAAAGAAAAACCATATTGCCAACCACTATATCCATGCGTGCATGACCGGCGCTAAAGCTCAAGGGTTTTCAGAACAGACACTGATGGAAGCTGCTAACATCCCTGTTCATTGGTATCAAAACCCAGAGCATCTGATTACAGAACAACAACTCAGTGAGTTGATTAAAGCGGTTTGGCGCGTAACCCATGATGAATTTATGGGGCTGGCTCCGCTGATCTGCAAAAAGGGCGTTTTTGCCCTTATGGCAGAGTCCGCTCAGCAGGCCAAGACTCTCGGTGGGATGCTAAAGCAGAGTGCTCGCTTTTACAGCACGGTCTATCCTTATATTGAAGCCGCACTGGAAGAGGAAAGTCTAAGCGATGCAAGGCAGTCTCAAGTCTTTTACCGATTGCAGCTAGAAGATCAAGGTCAAGATCCAAACCATCTATTGCAGGAATTCTTGCTATTAATGTGGCAACGGTTTGCCAGTTGGTTGGTGGGGCAACAAATACCCTTCAGCGCGACCTGCTTTAGCTATACCGCTCCAGATCATGCCAAAGAATATCGAGCTATGTACCCAGGCAACTTAATCTATGGCGTAGACTATTGTGGCTTTTATCTAAACCCTCGCTACCTGCAACTGCCCATCGTACGTAGCGAAGAGGAATTAAAGGATTTTCTACGCCAGTCACCTGCGCTCATTTTGCACCGACCAGATCAAGATGAACGTCTGAAAACCCGCGTTAGAACGTTATTACAGCAATATGATTTTGACCAATTGCCAGATCTAGAAGCGATTAGTCAGCAACTGCACTTAGCCCCAAGAACCTTAAGGCGAAGACTAACAGATGAAGGTGCCTCCCTAAGGGAGCTAAAAGAGAATTTGCGACGGGACTTTGCGATTAAGATGCTCGGATCTGAACACCTTTCCGTTAACGAAGTTAGCGAGCGGGTGGGATTTTCTGAAACGGCGGCCTTCTGCCGTGCATTTAAGCGCTGGACAGGGTGTTCACCCTCTAAATGGCGCGACAGCCACTTATAATACGACAACGGCAAACACCCCTGAATGTCTTAGAGCGTCTTAAAGCATGTGGTTCAACGTACTAGTGGTGATGGCCGCCAATACCGTGGGCATGACCATGGGTAACTTCTTCAGGCGTTGCATCACGAATATCGGTAACAATCAGTTCAAAATCAAGGGTACGGCCAGCCATAGGATGATTATTATCAACGGTTACCATAAATTTGCCGACTTTAACCACGGTAACTTGGCGCTGGCCTTGATCCGTTTGTATCACAGCCATCATACCCGGCTTCCATTTTTTAGCACCGAGCAGGTGCTTTACAGGAACACGCTGTTCACTGTCTTCACGACGAAGGCCATAGGTTTCTTCCGGCGGTAGTGTTACGTTAAATTTATCACCGATATTATGACCTTCCAAAGCTTTTTCCACGCCACGCATCATATTGTTATGGCCATGCAAATAAGCAACAGGATCAGCCCCTACATTAGATTCCAGCTCAACACCGGCCTCATCTTTTAATGTATAAAAGAACTGAACAACTTTATTTTTTGCAATCGACATTGTTTATCCTAGTCGTTAAACGCAAAAAGCGAAGCCGAAGCTTCGCTTTTTTTGGCAGATAAGCGATAAGCTTATCAGGCCAGGCTTGACATCATAAGGCTCTAATTAAAGAACGCTGATCTCTTCAGCCTGTGGACCTTTTTGGCCTTGAGTTACTTTAAACTCAACCTTCTGACCTTCCAGAAGAGTTTTGAAGCCATTACCAACGATAGCTGAGAAATGAGCGAAAACGTCAGGGCCGCTTTCTTGCTCAATAAAACCAAAACCTTTAGATTCGTTGAACCATTTTACAGTGCCAGTAACTTTAGACATGATTATATTCCTGTCATTCAAGAGTAATTTTTTTGCTTCAGATATGAAGCGGTTTTGCTGGAAGTCTTGCTATTACTTATGTGGAACAGGACGAGGTACTTACTAAAGTGAAGACATCGAAACGGTGCATAAATACAGACTTACTTTCAGACGACCCCCATTATACACAGATAAAACCTTCTGTCTAAGATTATTTTAATCATAAAAGGACATCCTTAATCTTTGCTATAACACGTTGAATTGTTAGACTTTTATGGCAATATCTTAGGCCTCTACTAGATTAATTTGCTGCGACCTCATTAACAAAGAGACAGATAATGATAAAAAAAATTAAGGCTGTTATTTTCGATCTTGACGGGACACTGGTCTCATCTCGGCTTGACTTTAATTGGCTGCGCCAACAGATCTCCTGCCCCGAGAATGAAGACATATTAACGTTTACCGCCAATCTGTCAGACCCAAAGCTACAGCAAAGAGCTCATGCTATTATCGAGCAGCACGAACTAGATGATGCTCAGGCCGCAAGCTGGCTGCCAGGGGCAAAGCGGTTAGTAGATCATCTTTATCAGCATAACTATCCTTTAGCCATCGTGACACGTAACTTTTCTGAAGCGGCCCAAATCAAGCTCCGTAACAATGCGATGCCAATCACCCGCGTGATCACCCGAGAAGACGCACCAGCCAAACCAGACCCGACAGCACTTTTAATGGTTGCAAAAGAATGGCATTTAACACCAGAGCAGATTATGTATATCGGTGATTATCGTTACGATATTGAAGCCGCCAACCGAGCCAGCATGATGTCATGCTTATATGCACCGGATGAACAACCCGATTATGCCAGTCAGGCGGATATTGTGATTCAGCATTTTGATGAGCTAACACTTAAAATGAGCTAGCACTTGAGTAAATCGGCAGGCGTTATTTAATAACAAGAGCAGATATAGCCAGTAGTTTTAGGATTTTTGCTATTCAAAAGGATCGGTTGTTCAATAGGTTCAACTCTTCAAGAGAAAGCGGCCTCCATTGCCCTGGCTTTAATGCTGGATCAAGGGTTAGCTCGCCAATCTGGCTACGATGCAAACCCACAACCGCATTACGGAAATAACCAAACATTCGCTTCACCTGATGATAACGACCTTCGGTTAACCATAAACGTGTATGGTAAGGGTCGATTATCTCAAGCTCTGCTGGTCGAGTAGTAATCCCTTCATAGCTAAAATAGATACCCTGCTTAAAAGCCTGCTGATAGCGCTCATCTACAGGCTTCTCCAACGTCACCTCATAGCACTTTGCTACTTTTTTATCCGGGTCGGTTAATCCTTTTGACCAGTGACCATCATTGGTTAATAACAGAAGCCCTGACGTGTTCAAATCAAGCCGTCCGGCATAATGTAGCTGATCTTTATCTGGGTGATCAATCAAGTCAATGACTGTTTGGTGCTGCTCATCGACCACCGCAGTTACTACGCCGACGGGCTTATGTAACATTAGGTATAGCCGTTGGTTGCCCTGTAGTAGCTCGCCGTCCAATTCAATACGAGTAAAATAATCAATGGGCTGACTAAAGCTATCGGCAGGTTGACCATCAACTAAGATTCGCTTTTGGGCCACAAGCAGGCGCACTGCTTTTTTATTAAGCGGTTGCGAAGGGTTTTTCGTGAAGTACCACTGACTGATAAAGCGATCTAAACGGGATTTTTTTGATAAGCTCATAGGACGCATTCAGCAAGATTCAATAGTGATAACCGACAAAGCGACAGATACAAAAATGCCGGTACAAGACCGGCATTTGAAATGATGTTCCGAGACGCTTAGTTTACGCCTTGGCTCTTCAAGTAATCTTCATAGGAGCCGTGGAAATCAACGATACCCGTTGGGGTTAACTCGATAATGCGCGTTGCCAGTGATGATACAAACTCACGGTCGTGGCTGACAAACATTAACGTGCCTTCATAGTTTTCCAACGCAAGGTTCAAGGACTCGATCGATTCCATATCCAAGTGGTTGGTTGGCTCATCCATCAGCAAAATATTAGGACGTTGCAGCATTATTCTGCCGAAGATCATACGGCCCTGCTCACCACCAGAGATCACCTTAACAGACTTATCGATATCTTTTTGCGAGAACAGCAGTCGACCTAACGTACCTCGGATCACCTGTTCGTCATCGCCTTCCTGCCCCCATTGAGACATCCAGTCTAGCAATGTTTCACCAGCTTCAAAATCAGAGGCGTGATCCTGTGCGTAATAACCCAACTTGTGATTTTCTGACCATTTCACCGAGCCAGATGTTGCTTCTAAATCACCCACCAAGCATCTCAGCAATGTTGTTTTACCAATACCATTCGGGCCAATAATGGCGATGCGTTCGCCTACTTCAACCATCAAGTTAAGTCCTGAGAACAACTCTTCATCAAAGCTTTTTGCTAAACCTTCCACCTCAAGAGCAAGACGGTGTAGCTTTTTCTCTTGTTCAAAACGAATAAACGGGTTTTGACGGCTTGAAGGTTTAATATCGTCCAGCTGAATTTTATCAATCTGCTTGGCACGGGACGTTGCCTGTTTTGACTTAGACGCATTGGCCGAGAAGCGGCTGACAAAGGCTTTCAGATCTGCAATTTGAGCTTTCTTCTTAGCGTTATCCGACAACTGACGCTCACGTACTTGAGTCGCTGCCGTCATATATTCATCGTAAGTACCCGGATACAGACGTAGTTCACCGTAATCCAAATCAGCCATATGGGTACAAACAGAGTTTAGAAAGTGGCGATCGTGAGAGATAATAATCATGGTGCAGTTACGCTCGTTCAGAACGCTTTCCAGCCAACGAATCGTGTTAATATCCAAGTTGTTGGTTGGTTCGTCTAACAGCATAATATCAGGGTCGGAAAATAACACCTGCGCCAAAAGCACCCGTAGCTTCCAGCCTGGAGCAACGCCACTCATCAAACCAAAGTGTTGTTCAACAGGAATACCCACGCCTAGCAATAGCTCACCTGCACGGGATTCTGCGGTATAGCCGTCCATTTCAGCAAACTCACCTTCTAGTTCACCGGCACGGATACCGTCTTCTTCTGTCATATCAGGATTCGCGTAGATCGCATCACGCTCTTCTTTGATCTTCCACAGTTCCTCGTGACCCATGATCACGGTATCGATCACGCTGTATTCTTCGTAAGCAAACTGATCCTGCTTCAGTTTACCAATCCGTTCATTCGGGTCTTTCGATACATTGCCAGCCGTTGGCTCTAAATCACCACCCAGAATTTTCATAAAGGTCGACTTACCGCAGCCGTTAGCTCCGATCAGACCGTAGCGATTTCCGTTACCAAATTTAACAGAAACATTTTCAAATAGCGGCTTTGCGCCGAATTGTATGGTGATATTGGCAGTAGTAAGCAATGTAATAACCTGAATTGATAAAGATTTTACTAAGCTGCGCTTATCAAATGGTTCAACCTAATGGTTGACGCCAAAAAGTGCATAACAAAGATGCAACAAGGCAGCAGGCGTGAAAGGCGCGTATTATGACCCTTCTCTATCTTGGATGAAACCCATCCGCCCAAAATAAAACGTACTTAAAATGAAATGCACTTCAAATAAAAATAGGCTGCCTAAAAGGCCGCCTATTTTTTTAGAAGCACTGCTTTATAAGTCTATAGGCATTTATAAAAGCTCCGCGCTAATTCATCACAAGGTTAGGTAGCCAAAGTACGATCTCAGGAAACACCATGCAAAGAATCAAAACAAACGTATTCAACATTACAAAAGGCGTCACCGAGCGATAGATTTCGCCCATACCGATGCCCGCAGGGGCGATCCCTTTAAGATAGAAGAGCGCAAATCCATAAGGGGGCGTCTGAACTGCGATTAAGATGTTCAAAATCATCAAAACACCAAACCAAATCGGGTCGTAACCCAAAGACACGGCAATCGGGGTAAATAGAGGCGCGCACATCAAGACAATAATAAACTCATCAATGATAAAACCCAGCAACAGCATAATCAGCTGGAACATAATGATGATCATAATTGGCGGCATATCCAAGCTATTGGTAAAGTCTGCCACCATATTCTGCACCCCCATCAATAAATGGAAGTTACTGAATATTGATGCGCCAAAGATGATCCACATCGCCACGCTCACCAAAATACCGGTTTGCAGGCCAGCCGCTTGGAACATATCCCATTTAAAGCGCTTAAATAGAATCGCTAAGACAATCGCCCCCATCACACCGATAGCACCGGACTCCGTCGGTGTTGCGATACCGGTAATAATACTGCCCAAAACAGCCACAATAAGTAGAATAGAGAACAGACCATCCCGTACGATACGGAAGCGCTGGCTTGGCGTGTGTGGGACGAAATCCTCTTGCTGGGAATCAATCGGGGCACGTTCTGGCTTTAACCAGCAGCTGATCACCACGTAAGCCATCAAGCAGGTTACCGTCAATAATGCAGGCATCATCGCACCTAAAAACATACGCCCTACGGAATTTTGGGTAGACGCCGCGAACATAATCATAGGGATGCTAGGTGGAATCAAAATACCCAAGCCACCACCGGCCATAATAACCCCTAGCGCCAGCTTACGATCATACCCACGATCCAGCATGGGCTTTAACGCAATACTGCCGGAGGTCATAATACCCGCGCCAATAATACCGACCATCGCGCCAATCATAGAGCAAACGCCGATAACGCTTAAGGCTAAAGAGCCTCTTACGCGACCCACAATAAGCTGACTAAAATTGAACATCGCATCACCAATGCCCGACTTTGTTAGCAGCTGCCCCATGTAGATGTACAAAGGAATCGCCAACAGAATAAAGCTAAAATAGGTCGACTCTATGGTTGAGGGAATGATATTAAATAAGCCATCACCCCAAACCATATAGCCGATACCCATAGCGATACCTGCCAAGGCCAGACCTACCTGAGCACCCAGAGCGAAAAACAGGAAAATACATAACAGCAAAACGCCGGTTAATGCTTCAATACTGAGATTCATTACTCGCCAGCCTCATTTTCTTCATTATGTGCGATCAGTGGCTGGCCACTCATCAAGTAATACACTTCTGCCAACATGTCTCTAGCGAGCTGCGCGATAAACAAACCTGCAGCAACCATCATCATAATCCAGAAATGGAACATCGGTGGCGACCACTCGCTTTGGCGGCGATAGTCGTATTCAATCGCTTCTTCAAATTTACCAAAACTCATCTTCACCACGAGAATGAGGAAGAAAATACCCAACGCCCAAGAGATAAGATTAAATACCGCACGTGATCTTTTAGAAACGCGATAGTACAAAATATCAACATTGATATGTGCTCGCTGCTGTTGAGCATAAGCACCGCCTAATGCTGCGATGTAGCCAAACAAAAACAAAGAAAGGTCAAAGGCCCAAATAGTCGGACTGTTGAGCACGTAGCGTGAGAAAACCTCGAACGCCACAATAAAGGCCAAAACGGGCATCAGAAGAGCTGCACCCTTGCCACACACCCTCACCACGCTATCAACGATGTGGCACAGGCTTCTGAGAATTGCAGTCATGTGTTGTTACCTAAAATAAACAGGGGAGCATACCGATAAGAGAAGCATGTCGATCGAAACAGCATGGAGCGCCCGAGGACGCCCCAGAATTAAAACTGTAATTACTTCTGCTCTTTACGCAAAATATCGATCAATTCTTTGCTGAACTTGTCCTTAGCAGCATACTCATCCCATAAGCCCGCACCGGCTTCTGCCCATGCTTTCTTATCGGCGGCGCTGGCTTCAGGGCTCCATTTCAGGCCTTTAGATTCCATTTCTGTTACAGCTTCAGACTCCCACTGACGAGACAGGCGCAGTTGATCTGCCGCATGAATTTCAGTGGCTTTACGAACCACTGTTTTCAAATCATCTGGCAGTTTCTTCCAGGCATTTCGATTTACAACAATCGGTAAAACCTGTGCGCCCGCTAGAGGCAAGCGGTACATATATTGTGCAACTTCGACATGGTTACCATCCCGGTGATCAATCATGTTACTACCGATAGAACCGTCGATAACACCCGTTGCAAGAGAGGTATAGATTTCGCTCCACGCCAGAGATACCGGAGAAGCCCCTAGGTTACGAAGAAACTTACCGTATGCACCCGGCGCACGAATTTTTAATCCTTCAAAATCGGCAACAGAGTTAATCGGCTTTTTCGTAAGGATATAAACCGGCGGCTGAATGTAAGGTTCCAACCAAACCATACCCTGTGAACCGTAGGCACGGGTTAGAACATCACCAAAACCTTTTTCATGGAAAAGAGCTTTAAGCTCTTTCGGGTCATCAGTACCACCTGGCAAACCGATCTCAACAACACCAGCGGGCAATTCCCCCGCATGCATGGACTGAAAAGGAGCACCCATTGTAATCAGGCCTGATTTAACCGCCCCCAACAAACCGCTTGTACCCACACCTTCGCCAGAATACAACACCTGAACCTTGATGCGGCCATCGGAAAGCTGTTCAATATTTTTGGCTAAACTCTCGTAAACTTCGCCAAAAGCCGTACCACGGCTATAAAGATTGCTAAAGCGCCAGTTATGTTCTGCAGCTGACGCTTGGGTTGCGCCAGCCATACCTAGGGTTAATGCTAAAGCTGTTGCGGTAATTTTTTTCTTATAGCGATCTAAAGTCCGAAACATTGTCGTCTCACCTGATTTTATAGTTGGTTTTATCAAGACAAGCCTCTCGGCTAACTTGTGTAGCCGCATAATCACAAATGAAACAAAGGCGTTAAACCAACTGTTTTCCACCCAAAGGTTTGCATTTTTTTACGCTAGATAGAAATTAAACCCACTAAGGTTGACAGTTCACTACACTTAAACGAGCATCTATATGACACCAGCGCCTTGCATTGACATTCCCTTGCATGCAAACCAAAACAGTATGTCTATGGTGTAACCGTCCAAACAGCCTCTAAAAAAAGCACCCAAACCAGCTATGAAAAAACTCTCTATCGGCCAAATTAGTGACTACGAGATCAAACAGCTCAAACTCTTCAAAACCGTCGCTGAGTGCGGAGGCTTTACCGCTGCCGCCGCGGAACTCAATATCAGTCGTCCTACGGTCAGCAACCATATCGCCAGTTTAGAGGCGCGCTTAGGTATGCCACTATGCAAGCGGGGCCGTGGAGGATTCAATTTAACAGATGAAGGGGCTGTGGTTTACGAGGAGAGTAAGCTGCTTCTTATTCAGCTTGAGCAGTTCAGAAGCACGCTTAACAATTTAGGAGAAAGCCCTACGGGTCAATTAAATATCGCCTTAAGTGACACCTACAGCACCGACATACGCTGTCGAATCCCAGAGGTCATGCGGGCCTTCTGTAAAGTAGCGCCCAAAGTTACGTTCAGTCTTGAGGTTGAGCATATGCGGGATATGGAGCGCCAAGTACTTAACGGTGATCTGGATATCGCCTTTGTACCCTATCATCGTAAATTACAGGGTTTGCACTATATCCATCTATTTAGTGATAACAATTACCTTTACTGCGCGAAAGATCACCCCTTTTACGCATACCGCGAAGACGACATTACCAACGAGATGATCTGTAGTGCAAAGCTGGTACATGCCGGCCTGCAACCCCATGAGGAGATCTACCAACAGCTAAGCCAAATGAACCTAGCAAGTAGCTCCTATCACTATGAGTCCCGTATTGCACTAGCCCTAAGCGGTGAGTTTATCTGCTTTTTGCCCGAGGAAATTGCCAAGCCCTATGTTGAAGAGGGACGGCTTAAGGTGATCGCAAAGCAGCACAAGCATTTTACCCTAGGTGCAGCCGTTGTTTATAAACAAGCTAAAAAACCCAATAGGGCAAAAACCCTATTTATTGAGACCATACATCAATTCTTTAACAACTCCAGCGACACTCCACCTTATTAAGCTCTCTTACTAAATCGAATCGAGCTACCTAATCGAACTACCTAATCGAGCTACCTAATCGAACTACCTAATCGAACTACCTAATCGAACTACCTAATCGAACTACCTAATTAGAGGTATTGTTTTACCAGCACCAAACTAAACATTGATCTACATCAGTTGTTAGGCAAAACAGTTAACCCTAAAGTCGAAGATTGGTAATTCCAGCGCTCAATGCTTATCAATAGGCGTTTTACCTAAGGCTGATCAAGCCCAAAAAAGACAGCATTCAATAAGCTGCATTCAAAAAAGCCAAATACTAATAAAACACCCCCCCGAAGACATAAGAAACTCACGCCTATAGCCAAGAGTTCAAAAAACCAGGAGTAAGACTCGATGCATATCAACTTCTCACTTAGGCAGAAGCTGATTCTTATAGTAGCCGTCATTATTGCCGGCTTTGGAATCATGGGTGTTTACAGCATCTCCGTGCTTAACACGATGAACGATGCCTCAACCCAGCAAAACCATATCAATCAAGCGACTACGCAGATCAGCCAGCTGCAGTCTCGGTTATTAATTCTGGAAAAGCTAAAAGAACAAACAGGAACGGATGCCTTAAGGCAGGCACAACAAAACCTTAAAGCGCTGAGCAATAGCTATGAATCAGGTCTTCAGGCCGCAGTGAGCAACTTGCAAGATGATTCAGCTCGCAACCAGCTTAATACGATTGTTAGCATACTACCTGGGTATCTTGATACGTTGAATAACAGTATCGATTTATCACTACAGCTTGAAGGTGAGCAAGGTTTAATCCAAAAACTGGATATCATCACCAAAGATATTATTGGCAAATTAGGCATTCTTGATACCTTTTCGGCCACCTTAAGAGAGATTCGCAATACGGAAAAAGATTTCCTGATCAATCCTGATGCACCTCATAAAGCAGCGGTTCTTAAGCACGTAGAAAAGCTTCGCAGTGATCTTAAGGCGTTCAATTTTGATGATATGTTTGCCGGTGACGTCAACATATACGAGCAAGCCTACCTTGCGATGGCGGATGTTAAGCTGCAACACGCAGCCTATGAGTTAAAGCTGGACAAATTGCGTTCAAACCTTAACCAACGTATTCAAGAAGCTACCTATCGTCTTTTAGATGTACTGGCCGTTGATGCTCAAAAAAATGTGCAACAAACCAGTGATTCCGCCCACCGCTCACTGATCGTTGGCAGCTTAATTCTAGTGGCCATTGCCACCGCCATTATCGGCTCTGTTGCAGGCTCAATTTCTAGAAATATGCGCCGAGCTGTCATCGCATTAAACAGCATTGCTTCTGGCGATTTAACCACTCGTATGGAAACAGGTTCAAACCCCAGCGATGAGTTCCATCAACTCGCCGATGCAACCAACAGTATGAGCCAACAGATTCACAACTTGGTCAGCCATATTAAGTCTAATACCCACAGTCTGAAACAGATCTCAGATGAAACCGACCACTCTCAGCGAAGCATTCAGAACAGCAGCGAAGAAATGAGCCAACGCAGCTCATCCCTTGTTGCCGCAACAGAAGAGATTAGCGTCACCACCGAGCAGATCGCACAAAGCGGTTCACAAGTTAGCTCCGCCACTCAAAGCGCCCATGATTCTGCCATAGATGGCGCGAATGTGATTTCTCAAGCACTGGAGTCCTTGCGTTTTGTCGCTGAAGCCTTTGAAAGCACCAGTCAATCAGTGGCAGAGTTAGGCGAGCAGTCAAAAGAGATTGATACGGTTATCGAGTTAATTCAAGGGGTTGCGGAACAAACCAATCTGTTAGCGCTTAATGCCGCCATTGAAGCCGCTCGCGCAGGAGAGGCTGGCCGAGGCTTTGCCGTCGTTGCCGATGAGGTTCGTACCTTGGCCGAGCAAACCGTTAAAGCAACCGCCAGCATCACCGACAAAATTGAGCGCATACAGAACGGCACTCACTTAGTGGTCGAGGCCATCAACCAAAGCCGCAGCCAAGTTGAAACAGGTCGTGCTTTAAGCGAAAAAGCGGAAATGGCGATCCGCCATATCGAGCAACAGACCTCTGAAGCAGCAGAACAAGCCTGCACCATTGAACAAGCCATTCGTGAAGTTGCCTTAACCACGGGCGATATGGCTCGCAACATGGACAGTATTGCCCATGAGATTAAGAACAACAATCAAGCCAATCGCAAGATCTCAGACAATACACGCTCAACCTATGAAAAAGCAGAACAGCTTGAGAACTTAACGGAAGCATTTACCGTTTAGCAACCCAGACGAATAAAGCACATCTTTTGCTAAAAATGTGATGTGCTAGGTGCTATTTTAAGCCCATCAAGCTTAGTTCAGCCCAAATCAAACTATGCGTTGATTGTTACTCATTTTTTAAAACCGGACACTTAATTAGTATAAACGTACTTTGGCAGCACTTGTCTTAGGATTATTTTTCCGACGACCAAGCCTCTGCCGGCGAATTACTGCTTTTTGTGCCAGGAAGTTGGAGCAAACCATGTTATTAAAATTAAAAGATTCACAGCTACTTAAGACACAAGCTTATATCAACGGTGAATGGGTTAGCGCGCAAAGCGGCAAAACCTTTGCAGTAACCAACCCTGCTACCGGTTTACATATCGAAGATGTTGCAGACTTAGGTGCAGAAGAAACTCGCCAAGCAATTGAAGCTGCTGACAAAGCGATGGCTTCCTGGAAAGCAAAAACCGCTAAAGAGCGTGCTGTTATCCTGAAAAAATGGTTCGACCTAATGGTTGAAGCCAAAGAAGACCTAGGTCTTCTAATGACGGTAGAACAAGGCAAACCGCTAAAAGAAGCCATGGGTGAAGTGATGTACGGCGCTTCTTTCATTGAATGGTTTGCTGAAGAAGGTCGTCGTGCTTACGGTGATGTTATCCCGACTCATGCCGCCGACAAACGCGTTTTGACCATAAAACAACCGATTGGTGTTGTTGCTGCGATTACACCGTGGAACTTCCCTGTAGCCATGATCACTCGTAAAGCAGCACCTGCACTAGCAGCGGGCTGTACTATTGTGATCAAGCCTTCTGAAGAAACACCTTTTTGTGCACTGGCAATGGCTGAACTGGCACACCGTGCGGGTATTCCAGCGGGCGTACTAAACGTTGTCACCGGCACAAGCGCTGCAGCTATTGGTGGTGAACTAACCTCTAGCCCTATCGTGCGCAAGCTAAGCTTCACCGGCTCTACTCCCGTTGGCAAATTGCTGATGAAGCAGTGTGCAGACACCGTGAAGAAAACATCAATGGAACTGGGCGGCAACGCACCTTTCATCGTTTTTGATGATGCCGACATTGATGCCGCCGTAGAAGGCGCTATCGCGTCTAAATACCGCAACGCCGGTCAGACCTGTGTTTGTGCTAACCGTTTACTCGTTCAGTCTGGTGTACATGATGAGTTTGCTGAGAAACTGGCTAAACGCGTACAAGAGATGCAGATTGGTAACGGCACCACACCCGGTGTTGAAGTTGGCCCGCTAATCAACAAGGCCGCTATCGACAAAGTAGATGCGCTGGTTAAAGCCTCTATTGAGCAGGGTGCAAAAGTACTTATCGGTGGTGAGCGTCATGCCCACGGTGAGCTTTTCTACACACCAACTATTCTGTCTAATGTGACTCAGCAGATGCCTGTCTTTACTCAGGAAATCTTTGGCCCTGTGGCACCGATCATCCGCTTTGAAACGGAAGCAGAAGCGATCGAAATTGCGAACAATACACCGTTCGGTCTAGCCGCTTACTTCTACTCTGAAACCATGAGCCGTATCTGGCGCGTGTCTGAAGGCTTAGAGTACGGCATGGTTGCTGTCAACGACGGCATCCTCTCTACCGAAGTAGCACCGTTCGGTGGCGTTAAAGAATCCGGCACTGGCCGCGAAGGCTCTAAGTACGGCCTAGAAGAATACCTAGAAATAAAATACATGCTACTGGGTGGCATTCGCTAAGACCTGCGCTGACCGGCTATTCGCTACGATTAGCCTTACATTTGTTTTAACCTTTTTACATTAGGCCCATTACGGTGGGCCATTCTTTCCGTGGAGTAGTTTCATGTCAACTAATGCATCTTTACAAGAACGTAAAAACAAAGTTTTCGCTACCGGCCAAGGTAACTTAGCAACAGCATTTATTGAGCGTGGCAAAAATGCTGAAATGTGGGACGTTGAAGGCAATCGTTATATCGATTTTGCTGCTGGCATTGCCGTACTAAACACCGGCCACTGCCACCCTAAAGTTATCAAAGCGGCTCAAGCTCAAACGGAAAAACTGACGCACACCTGTGTAACAGTAACACCTTACGAGCCTGCTGTTGCTCTAGCTGAGAAACTGGTTGAAATCGCACCAGGTAACTCACCTAAGAAAGCAATGTTTGTCACCACAGGTGCAGAAGCGGTAGAAAACTGCGTTAAGATCGCTCGTGCTCACACAGGTCGTTCTGGCGTTATTGCGTTCAACGGTGCATTCCATGGTCGTACTAACATGACAATGGCATTAACCGGTAAAGTTGTTCCTTACAAAGCGGCTTTCGGCCCGTTCCCTGCTGGCATTTACCACCTGCCATACCCGAACGAAGTACACGGCGTAAGCATCGAAGATTCTCTGAAAGCACTGAACATGCTGTTCACTTGTGATATCGAAGCGGCTCAAGTTGCTGCGATTATCATTGAGCCTGTTCAAGGTGAAGGTGGTTTCTACCAAGCACCTCCTGTATTCCTGCAAGAGCTGCGTAAGATTTGTGACGAGAAAGGCATTATGCTGATCGCGGACGAAATCCAGAATGGCTTTGGCCGTACCGGTAAGATGTTTGCAACTGAATACGCAGGTATCGAGCCAGATCTAATGACAATGGCTAAAGGTATTGCGGGTGGTTTCCCATTGGCAGCCGTAGTTGGTAAAGCGGAAGTAATGGATTCTGCACCTGCTGGTGGCCTAGGTGGTACTTATGCGGGTTCTCCAATCGCTTGTGCTGCAGCTCTAGCGGTTCTAGAAGTGATTGAAGAAGAAAAACTGGTTGAACGCGCAGTATCAATCGGTGATCAAATGAACCAACGCTTGAGCGCCATGCAAGCTGAATACCCTCAGCTGATCGGTAACGTTCGCAACCTAGGCGCAATGGTAGCGATGGAGCTGATCAAAGACGGCGATATCAACAAGCCAAACGCTGACCTGACTAAAGCACTGGTTGCAGCAGCACCTAAGCATGGTCTGATTCTGCTATCTTGCGGCATCCGCAGCAATGTTATCCGCTTCTTGCCAGCACTGACCATCGAAGATGAAATTCTGAACGAAGGTCTGGATATTCTAGCTAAGCTAATCGCTGAGCACGCTTAATCATTAAGCTAGCTTGAGTGATACCAATACCCCGGCCAAGGCCGGGGTATTTTTTTGGCAAAAGGATAACCGAATGAAATGACTGACCATCAATACACATGGGATGTTGCGAGACAACCAGAATCATCGCAGTGTAGGATGACGTGCCAATGACGTTTTTTGCAATTTTATTGTTCCGTTTTTGACGCTTATCTGACGGGGAAAGATAAGAGCTGGATGGTTACAAGATATGCCCCTCCCCACGCAGAGAGGCTGTGGAAATTTTCACTAATCTGATGCAGGAGCATTCACGCAATGTTCAGAAACGCCAGTGCTCTCAAGGATGGTCGTGTTGTCTTTAATACCTCGGGCTTTTTATGTTTCCATCATTAGTGGAAACAAGCCAATAAGAGCAAGTGCTTAGCCTTCACTCTTACCAGTATTAAACCGTTCACGCAGTATCTTGAGGAACAATTCGCGGGGTTTGCTGGGCTGAGCTGTTTTCTTCCAAATAACCGTCATTGGTAGATCATAAAATCGCTCTTGAGGCGTTAACGCTTGGATTAAGCCGTCATCGACATAAGATTGCGCATACATCTCAGGTAAGAAGCCAATAAACTTACCGGAAAGAATCATCGCTAGACGTCCTTCGTAGAAATAAGCTTCTGCTGCTCGGTTCAAGCCTGTCATTAACTCGTCAACTGATTCGTGGGGCTTCAGGCCCGCATGCACCAATGGCAAGCTGTTAATCAGCTCGTCGGTAAGCTCATCTTCTGACAAGGCTGCAACCGAATGCTGGCTGCTGATATACAGGCGACAGGTATCGCTGTACAGATCGATATAGTCCAAACCTTCCAGTTTACGGTGGCATGGAATAAAGCCCACATCCGCTCGATCATTAAGCACTAAGCGTTCAATCTCAGCCATAGAGGCAACATCGTTAGCTAAATGCACACCCGGCGCCTGGGAGGCAAACGTGCCAATTAGCTCTGGAAAGGCAGTGCGTGGGTCAAGGCTGGCCGTATCGGACAGTACGATTTTTAATCGCCCCGTTAAACTTGAATTTAAATTGTTAACGGTCATACGAAATGCATCAAGAGAATCCAGTAGATTCTCTGTCATTTTATAGATAACTTCGCCTTCTTCCGTCAAAGAAAAACCTGAACGCCCGCGCTTACACAGCACAAGATTCAAACGAGATTCAAGGTTTGAAATATGTAAACTTATCGTTGAACGTCCAATGTTCAGTGCGGTTTCTGCAGCTGAGAAACCGCCGCAATCAGCAACCGTTTTGAATACTTTAAGCTGTTTTATCTCGTAATCACCAACTTGACCGAGCGAGTAGTTTTTTGCACTCATAAACGCAACTGCCTGAAAAATAGAGTGGAATTAAATAGCGTGGGGTTAGAGCCTGTTTGCCGAACAGGGGCTAGTTTACCAAAGGAAGCTTCTAGATACTCTCGTTTCTAGAACGTACGCTACGTTTTTGAGAAAAACAGCAAAGTTTGTTCCATTTAAAACTTTATATTGATTTGGTAATGTTTTTAATCAAAGCCAGCTTATTTATTATTTAAACCGTGGATGGCGCCTGAGATTTCCCTCTCTGATTCATGCTTGCTTGCTATGAATACTCAGGTGGTCAACACCGGTCACTTCGACACCCTGCTGACCGGATAACTTTTGGCCCGGTAATCCGTATTTACCGGGTTTTTTTTGATACCGTCGTGCAACGGCCATCATTAAATATGCAAAACGTTAGTTTTATCCCTCGGAAAGTTGTTAGCCCGGCTGCCTCTCTCGCTGCAAACCGGGCTTTTTTTCGTCTATTACTTTGACTTACAGACAGCGTCTCAAAACTGCTTCGCTAACCTCAGGTGTAATATCTTTATGCTCGCCTAGAGCGGTCAGGTTGTGCTTTTTCAGGGCTGCGATAATCTCAGGAATATGCGTCTCTGTTACGCCATAATCTTCTAAGCAAGTGCTAACCCCTAGGGCTTCAAAGAAAGCTCGAGTTTCATCAATGGCACGTTCAATACGCTCATCTTCTGTACCGTGCTCAAGGTTCCAGACCTCACGGCCATACTGCAGCAGTTTTTCACGTTTTTGTTCACGCTGTTCCGCCATCATTGCCGGCAATATAACCGCTAGAGTCTGGGCATGATCCATACCGTGCAATGCGGTCAGTTCATGGCCAATAAAGTGTGTTGACCAATCCTGTGGGACGCCAAGGCCAATTAGCCCATTAAGCGCCATTGTCGCTGACCACATAACATTAGCGCGCACATTATAATTTTTAGGCTCGGACAGCGCCTTAGGGCCATGATCAATCAGGGTACGTAAAATTCCCTCGGCAAAACGATCCTGTAAATCAGCGCCCACAGGGAATGTTAGGTACTGCTCGACGGTATGAACAAAAGCATCAACAATGCCGTTAGCCACTTGTTTATTCGGCAGAGAGTAGGTCACTGTTGGGTCAAGTATTGCAAACTGTGGGTAAAGAGCGCGACTGTAGAAGGGCATTTTGTCTTGGGTTTCATAACGAGTCACCACACCGTTCGGGTTGCTCTCAGAGCCGGTCGCAGGTAGTGTTAACACGACCCCTAAAGGTAGTGCCTGATGTACTCTTGCACCTTCCGTTAAGATCGTTAGCGGATCACCATCAAAACAGGCGGCTCCAGCAATAAATTTAGTCGCATCCGCAACAGAACCACCGCCAACGGCTAACAAAAACGTACTACCATTGGCTTTAATATGTTCCAGGGCATTTAAACAGGTATGAAAACCTGGATTAGGCTCGATCCCGCCGAACTCACTCCATGAATGCTCAGCCAAAGCTGCTGATACTTGCTCGTACACGCCGTTTTTCTTGATGCTACCACCACCATAAATCACCAGTACTTTCTCATCTTTTGGGATAGAAGTGGCAATTTTTGCAATTTGGCCTTCACCAAAAATCAGTTTAGTTGGGTTCTGAAAACTAAAGTTATACATGACCTAGCCTTTTGTTATGTTTATTAGCACTGCCATCACTTGTGCTCTGCGCTGTTAGCGCCATAGCAGCTGTTAACGTCATAGTAAGTGTGGGGTCTGATTTTACACGAGTGTGCTAAGGATGCTATTAAGGTGTCAAATGGCGCGCAAGAATCACTCAGCCCATGCGCCAGCTAAAAAGTTGTCCACAGTTTCAGTGCACAATACTGTGAATAATTGCTGAATAGAGTTATTTTGCATCCTAATGATGCCACTTACAGCCCTGTGCTATTAAATTGTGCAACAAATCACCAACAAAAGCAGACCTCTTGCAAAACTCTTTGTCATACCTTTGCCGTTAATCATTCAGCAAACTGAAATCCCTTTGCCCTTGTTCCGTCAAAAATAAGCGTTAGGGTGGGAATCTGACCTATTCGCACCTGCAGCAATACCTGTTCTATCTACAGTAATCTCTGTCTTAGCTGGTGCGAGACAATACTGAATGAGGAATAACCATGGCTTACTCAGAAAATCGTCGCTGCACACTGTTTTACGGCAAGGTGTTTTACGGCAAGGCTTCGCTGCTTTTATTTGGCTTTGCGATAGCGACCACAATTCAAGCAGATCTATTAAGCACCAAAGACTTAAAGCAGCAATGCCAGCCTCTTATGGAAGGGAGCCAATCTCTGATGACAGCTTTTCAATCGGGTCAATGTAGCAGTTATATCTTGGGTATCTATGATTTAGTTGCGCAACAGTGCCCTAGTCTTAAACTAAGAAGAGAACGTGTGGTTCGATCAACCCTCGCGCATTTAAGCAGCCTGAGGGATGATCAAATGCCAGCGGTACAGGCTATTGATCAATTTCTAACCCGTAATAGCCGTTGTTTACCTGTTGCCGGCCTTTAGGGCTTTATTCGTGAGGCATATCACCAAAGGCACGATAGGTCCGCATAAAGCCTGCTTCTAAACCAATGGCAGCACGAGCCATCTCATTATGGGAGCCAACGCGCAAAGCTCGGCGCAGCTTATTCAAAGCCAACTGTTCTTGAGCCACGGCTTTTTTTAGCTCGACGAACTGTCCATCATTAAAGCCGAATAGCTCTTGATCAAACTTAGCCTGACTGACATGATGCCGAATCGCTTCCCAGCGCGGCCAAACCTGCGCCCAATTCTTCTGTAGGATTTTAATTTGCGCTTTAGTAAAAAGCTTACCGCCTTTATTGTCTGCGGTTGTGATTAAAGCATCCATAAAAGGTTTATAGGCGTTTAACGCATCAACGTAATAATTAATACCGTTGCGCTCACGCAGACCATGCATGGTGGTACTGACCGCTTTAAGATTCTGATAACCGCTATCAAGATTACCTTCTAGCACATCAACAAAAGCACTACTTACCATGCCGGAGGCGATATCAACAAAGTACTGCCATTCAGGGTCATCACTGTTTACAGCAAAAGTTGTCGCAAAGTATGTCCATTCCGTTGAGAAGCTCATCATCGCCTCTTGTGCAGCATCTTGATCCCCCATTTGGGTATAAATCAAGGCAGGAATATACTGGCGATCCATCTCTATGGTTGCTTTTAATAGCGCGTTATCCATTGCGAAGACATTGGTCATCAGTGCCAAACTTAATATAATGCCTTGGCCCGTATACCGTATAAAAGTCCCTACCCGCTGCAGAACCATTGCTAACTCCCTATTGATTCATAATTAACAGATTCATAACTAACGCAATATAGATTCATAATTGGCACAAGTATAGCTTAGGGCTTTGTCTATGCCTATGCGTCTAAGGACGTCTTATTGAATCTCAAGGCTTTTTAGGTCTGAATATTCACGCCAATACTCTGCAAATGCTTTTTGCAATTAGCAGTACAGCCTTCTGCCATCAGAATATCGTAAAGTCGTTTTCCGCCCGGCCCTAACACGTCAGGTTCTGGTACAACCAAGCTAACGGTGCCTGTTCGCATCGAAGAAAAATCCACTTCTAACGCCACAAACTCACCGCTAGCTAACTCTTGCAAAACTTCATGTCGTGGCAGCCAGCAGAAGCCTAAGCCGTGCTTTAAAACCTGCTTGGCACGTTCAAAGCTATCGACGGTCCAGCGTTGATCCGATTTCAACCAGCCTTGAGACTCTAAAGGTTTCTGCGCAGTATCTTTAATCACAACTTGCATCTGCTTTACCAGCTCTTGCTGAGTGATATTATGACCAAAGGCCGCTAATTCATGATCACGGTGGGTAACCAGTATAAATTCAACACGGCACAGCTCCTCACAGGTATAGCCCTTTGGTACATGACCTGTAATGGCTAAATCAACTCGATTGTTAACAATTTGCTCAATACTGCCGGTAAGCACGGTATCAATAATCCGAATGCGCGTTCCCCGGCTATCTGGGTAAAATCGAGATAAAGCCCTAAAAAGCAGCTCTCTTGGGTAGATCGCCTCAACACTAATCGTCAGCAACGGTTCCCAGCCCATATCAATATTCTCAGCGAGTTTCTCTAAGCCTTCAGCGGTTTCAGTCAGAATACGAGAGCGTCGCAATAGCGCTTCACCGGCCTCGGTTAGAAATGCCTTACGTCCTTTAACCTCTAGCATCTCAACACCTAACTGGTGCTCTAACTTTTTAACCGCATGGTTTAATGACGATTGACTACGATGCAGCGCTACTGCCGCATGGGCATATCCGCCATGATCAACCACCGCTTGCAAAATACGCCACTGCTCCAGCGTTGTTTTATGCCCTGCCATACCGCCTCCTTACAACAACTTAAAATCATTCGATTTTATGATAAACAACTCGATAAAGTTCTATTTATTAGAATGTAAAACGCTATTTAATGCAATTTTATTTCTCAATAATCGGTATAAAGTAAGATCTATCGAAGTAAACCAAGCCTTTACTCAAGTCGTTATTATCTTTATTTAAATCGCTATTAAGAGATACGCCCATGAAAACATTATTAGTTATCCAATCGAGCCCTAAAAGCAGCCAGTCGGTAACCCGTGATTTAACGGCTCGCTTTGTGAGTCAGTGGCAAACAAAGAACCCTGAAGGCCAAGTACTGAACCGTGATGTAGGCCTTAATCCTCCTGCGCACTTAACAGAAGAGACCATTGGAGCCTTCTACACGCCAGAAGAACAACGTTCTGATGCTCAGAAAAAGGCGCTTCAACTCTCCGATGAATTAATTGCAGAATTACGCCGTGCAGATGATATTGTGATTGCATCGCCAATGCACAATTTCAGTATTACGTCAGGTTTGAAAACATGGATTGATCAAGTAGCGCGTGTTGGCGAAACCTTTCAATACACTGAAAATGGCCCTCAAGGCTTACTAAAAGATCGCCCTGTTTATGTGATCACTGCGAGTGGCGGTGATTACCGCGCGGATACTCCAATCGCTTTTTTGAACCACCAAGATACTTATTTAAAAGTGGTACTAAACTTTATCGGTTTGCAAGATATTCATTTGATTCAAGCCGCTGGCGTTGCCCGTGGAGAAGCTGCTATTAATGAGGCCAATGCAACGATCAATGATCTTGCCAGTGTCTAACGCTACGTTATAAACCAAATAAAAAGCATTGTTGGCTTCTCTCCTGCAATGCTTTTTATTCTTTACCTTTCTTGCTTTCCTTTTTTCTTTCCCTTTCGCCACGGTTTAGCCGTAAACTCCACAGTCTTAGACATAGCTATTTTCAGGCTATTATCGTTATGGGCTTAGGAGGCAAAATATGCCATTCTCATCTGGCTTAGTTCACGCTTATCTGTTTAACGATCAAAAAGGCCATGCGCTTACCGAGGCCGAAATTGCCGGCTGGCAGCCGGAACAAGGCTTGCTTTGGCTACATCTAGATTATACCAATGAAGAGGTTCAGCACTGGCTAAGCCATGAGGCGGGTATTGAATCCGTAGTAGCAGACGCCTTAACCGCGACCGAAACCCGCCCGCGCTGTACCCCTTTTAATAACGGCTTACTGCTGTTATTACGAGGTATTAACCTAAACCCGAATGCTGACCCAGATGATATGGTGTCTATTCGTCTTTGGGTTGAAAAGCACCGGATTATTAGCACTCGAAAGCGTCAACTGCAATCCATTCAAGACCTACTCGGTCAAATCAATAATCACCAAGCTCCCTCTACTGCAGGTGAATTTATTGCGGATCTTACCGACAATTTGACATGGCGCATGCGTGAAACGATGGAAGGTTACGAAGAGACCCTTGCTGACCTAGAAGAACGGGTACTAAACGGTGAACACGACGGCATTAAAACGGATCTTTCTGCTTTGCGTCGACAAATCATTACCTTACGCCGTTATCTTGCACCTCAACGAGATGCCTTGGCTCGATTACATACCGAAAAATTTAGCGGTTTATCAGATAGCGAGCGTCTACAGGTGCGCGAGACCACTGATCGTCTGATCCGCTATTTAGAAGACCTTGATGCCATGCGTGAACGAGCGGTGGTCATTCAGGAGGAGTTATTCGGCCAATTGTCTGAGCTGGGCAACCAAAGGGTTTACCTGCTATCAATGATCACCGCTGTATTTCTACCGCTTGGCTTTTTGACCGGCCTTTTGGGGATCAATGTAGGAGGAATGCCAGGGGCTGAGAATCCGAATGCTTTTTGGTGGGTTATCGGTGGACTGTTTGGCTCTGCCGTTGTTTTCACATTACTACTCCGACGGAAAAAATGGCTATAATGGCCCACATTTTAGAGATACACCCTGCTTTTATTGCTAGGGCATTTATTTTAGGAGAGCTTAATGGCCACTGCTTGCGCACGTCATATTTTAGTAAAAACCCGCGAACAAGCGGAAGTGATAAAAAAGAAGCTGGCCGTAGGCGGTGATTTTTCCAAACTCGCGAAACAGAACTCCTTATGTCCATCCGGTAAGAAAGGCGGTGATTTAGGTGAGTTTCGCCGTGGTGCCATGGTAAAACCGTTTGATACGGTCGTATTTACAAAGCCAGTATTAAAAGTACATGGGCCAATAAAAACCAAGTTTGGCTTTCATCTTATCGAGACTATTTATCGCAACGATTAATAACCGTTACCTTAATAGTTAATTAACCGCTGCCGAAATAATTGATAGCCACTGGCGTAATGATCGATAAACACTAGTGGCCATTAAAACAGTACAAAGACTGTTACCCTGCTTCTGCCAAGCTATCATGCCGAACTGCTAGCGTATCTTTATAAACCTCAATACGATTACGCCCACTTTTTTTCGCTTGGTACAAAGCTTGATCGGCCTCTTTAACCACTTCCCAAACGGCTTTTCCCATCTCGAAACTAGAAAAACCAATAGAGATCGTTAGCTGAATATCCACGCCTTCGTATCGAGTAACCAGTTGGCTGACCTGCTCTCTGATTCGCTCCAAGATTTTGGCGGAGATATCAAGTGGCGTCATCGGTAGTAAAATCAAAAACTCTTCACCACCGTAGCGCCCCACGCTATCAGAATCTCGCAGCGACGTTGAAAAGTAGTGTGATAACACTTTAAGTGCTTCATCACCGGCCAAGTGCCCATAGGTATCATTAATCGACTTAAAGTAATCAATATCTATCATCGCCAGTGTGTAAGGCGCATTATGCCGAATGGCTTGGGCATGATTTTTTTCCAAGATAAGACCAATCGATTTACGGTTAATCAGCCCTGTTAGAGCATCAAATGAGTGCTGCTGATTGACGATACTATCTCTTAAGTTACTTAATAAAAGGGTTAACTCGTCTTTTTTTCCCGATAAAAACCGATAGTCATCTAGCTTAACTTTACCTGTTTTTAGAAAACGCTCAACGATCGTCCGCGCCTTATCATGCATCTCTTTATGGGTCTTTTCTAAAGCAGTAAATTCTGGCGCCACTCGAATAGCATCACTAACACTGGTGTAATACCAACAACCAAATCCACATTTAGTATGAGACACAGGATCAGTAATACTCTTACTAAATGGCTGATCACACAAAAGCCCTTCAAGAAGACTATGGTGCCAAGCACGATGAGCTTGATCCGCTTGTTTCAAAATATTCAGCGCTTCTTCTATCTCATCTGGTGAAAAGTTATACCGTGTCATCTTAGGTCACTCCAATATCAATCTACATATAACTTAACATAAGACCTTGTAAAGACTATTGATCTATATTCAAAGAAATAATTGGGCACAAAAAAACCCGCCAATACATCAACGGGTTATATTTTATATTTATCTGAGCGACGAATTAACGGCAAGTTAACCGCTCGCTTAAACAGTTGCCTACCACATTAAATCGTCTGGGATTTGGAAGTCTGCATACGGATCATCTTCTTCCTCATCACCTGTATCCGGTGCTTTCTCATTCAGCACGATCGGCCATTCAGGTTCCCGTTGCAGAATTTTTTCCGCTACTTTTGGTGGAATCAGCTCAAAGCGATTTTCAAGCTCTGCAATAGCAAGTCGGCCTTTAGCTAGCTGGTCAGAAATCTTATCGGTAACATTGATCTTTTTAACTTTCTTATCCATCACAAAGTTATGAGCCACTTCACCGGTTATACCTGTCAAACGGTTCATTTCGATCAATTGTTTTACCTGTGCACGAATCGCTTTTTTCTCTTCCTCTGCTTTACGCTTAAGGTTTAACGCCTTGTCACGTTCAGCCTTTTCTTTGCGCTGCTGCTCAGCCCGAAGTTTTACTTCATCTTCTTGACCTGTTTGACGCTTTACCTTCGCTTGCTTCTTTTTATGATTCTCAGCTTGCTTCACTTTTTTACTGTTGGTTAAGCCTGCTCTTAGCAACTGATCCTGTAGGGATTTACTCATAAATCTTCACACTCTTTACACCGGCACACCGGCTGATTGGGTTGCACTTATGCTTTGAAACCAAGTCCAATTAGACGGATATTATCCCTGTTATTGTGAGGATAATCACCCCCCATTTCTTCGACCTTATATATGGGGTCGCCCACTTTAAAGATAGAGCGGTGAGGTCGTCCTCACTTCCTAAAGAATCATGTGTGCATTTGCTGCAGGTACAGATTCTGGCTTAATCAGACTGAATACGTGAAAGCAAAGCCTCTAGAATATCGGCATTCAATTCGCCTCGCTGCAAATCTACCTGCTCACCGGCGGCATTATAAAACAGCGTCGTAGGCAGAGCCATACTCGCAGTGACTTTAGCCACCTGCCCGCCGCTATCCAGTAAGACATTTTCCAGTGTTAGATCGCCATTTTTTAGAAAATCCGTGACGGTTTCACTGTGCTCCCCCTGATTAACAAAGACAAAGCGAATATCAGGATATGCCTTCTGCGCTTTCGCCAGCAAAGGCATCTCGCGAATACAGGGCGGACACCACGTCGCCCAGATATTCACCACCATAGGCTTTCCTTCAGCTATTTGATCTAGCGTCACGGTTTCACCGGCAAGCGTCTTTAACGCTACATCGGGGCGCGCACCGGATTGCTGCTCCATTAAAGCAACCAAAGCCGCCATCACCCCTAACACCAGCACAACAACCAACAAGACCCAAAGCAGAGGCCGTAAAAAGCGTTTCAAAGCATATTCCTCAAAAAATAAGAACGATTAAAAACAACGATTACAACAACCGATATTAGACGAGAAGAATATAGATAAGTACCGACCGGTAAAGTTCCATCCAGAACGACAACGTTCTATCAAGTGCGACGGAGATCATAGCGATATGGATAGAGTAGAGTAAGAGTATTCAGATAGATATTATCGATGCCATCAAGTTTAGGCGTCTTCTTTAGGTAACAGCTCAGGAGGTAATAAGAGTTCAGAAAGAAAAAGAGTTCAGGCAAAAAAAAGCCTCCAATCCTTGGAGGCCCTCTATATATGATAACAGTCCTTTCCGTGGACTCGCTTCCATTGCGCTTTTCTACATTTCCCCGAGAGACTTCATTCTAAATTAAGTCTCTGGGCCGCAACAGACGCGATACTCCCCAAGCTGCGTAAGACATATCCTACAATACTTGAGACTATTTAGGTAAACCGCCAGAGATTCGCTATCTGCCAAAAATCCGTTAGCGGCCCGTTAAAACTAAAACTCATTAAAAAAGCCAACTACAAAGCCAATGCGGTTATTAGTTAAAAACAACGGTTTTATTTTCATGAACAAGCACACGGTCTTCAATATGCCAGCGTAAACCACGGGCGAGCACCGCTTTTTCAACATCTTTGCCTAAACGCACCATATCTTCGGTTGAATGCCGATGACTAACCCGCTGAATATCTTGGTCGATAATCGGGCCTGCATCCAGCTCTGCCGTAACATAGTGACAGGTTGCGCCAATCAGCTTAACACCACGTTCATAGGCTTGATGGTAAGGTTTAGCTCCAGCGAAGGAAGGCAGGAAGCTATGATGGATATTAATCACACGGCCTGCATATTTTTCACAAAGATTAGGCGGTAAAATCTGCATATAACGGGCCAATACCACACAATCCGCATTGGCCTCTTCTACTAGCTGTTCTACTTTATCAAACGATGGCTGCTTATTATTTTTGTCCACGGGCACATAGTGATAAGGAATACCGTGCCACTCCACTAAATCACGAAAATCTTCATGGTTGGAGATCACACAGGGAATATCGCATTTCAACTCGCCGCTTTGCCAGCGATGCAGCAGATCAACCAAGCAATGGGATTCTTTACTCGCCATTAAGACAACGCGTTTATTCTGATCTGAGTCAGAAATAAACCAGTCCATCTCAAACTCGCGGGCGATAGGTGCAAATGCGGTACGGAACTCTTCTAGAGCAAAAGGCAGCGTACTTGCTCGAATCTCATGACGCATAAAAAACCAGTTAGCCATCCGATCAGAGTGATGGCTTGCTTCTGTGATCCAGCCACCGTACATCGCTAAGAAGTTACTCACTTTTGCGACAATACCTACCCGATCCGGGCAGGAAATGACCAATGTATATGTCCGTTCCATATTTGCAAATCAACCCTTTCTTCAGATTCTAAAGCATGCTCAAATGATAACGCTTACTGACGCGTTTATCGCTTTTCAGTTCAAGGCCAAATGGCTTTAACATCGTAAAATTCAGAGCGACGTATTCTACACCTTTCCCTTAAATATGCACTTAAGTCACCGAGCTCAACCTTTGTCATTACGCTTTCTGGCCTAGGTTTCACGCCCCATGGCTCATACAGATAAGACCAGAAAAACAGTCGAAAACGTCCTAGAGCAAAGTAATTAGTCGCAATAAAGGTTTTAATAACGGCAAAACCCGCGCGATAATAGGATAATAGAGAAACAAGCACTGATTATCTGAGTGTTTTTTTGGTGCAAAATAACGACACCTCCACCGCAAATCGCTCCATATTGGTGCAAACACAGTTATAGACGCGGCAACAGAAACAGCTTTAAGATTCTACTTGATTGATAAATAAGGCATTTAATCGAAATGATAAATCTTGAGAATGGCCTAATTTATGCATTATTAAGTAACATACCCCTTACGATAGAGCATCATGGATAGACAAAAGAGAGACCACACAGCTGACTTGGTGGCACCAGAGCATATTAGAAACCTAGGTGTTCACCCTAACCGCATCCAAAAACAAGACGGACGTTTTGTGGGGCAGTTTTCTGGCTATACATTAGCCAGCCATTACCAGCCTATTATCTCACTGACCCATCAGCGAACCGTGGGTTACGAAGCCCTAATGCGCCCCTATCTTAACGGTGAAGCAGAATCACCCTTGGCACTTTTTGGGCGATGCAGAAGCAGCGCGCAAATTAGTCATCTAGACCGTATTAGTCGCGCACTGCATCTAATGAACTTTCGTTTAATCGAGAGTAAACAAGGCTGGTTATTTCTTAATATTCGTGGTGAAGAGATTCGTCAAAGCAATATGGATGCCTCTAGCATACGAAAAACCTTGGCAGATTTCGGCTTTGCACCAGAGCAGATCGTACTAGAGATTTTAGAAGATGCTGTTCATGATGAAATGCTTTTAGCCGAATTTGTTCAAGAGTTTCGTAATGCAGGTTTTTTAGTTGCCATTGATGACTTTGGCACCGGCCAATCCAACTTTGACCGTATTTGGAAGATCAACCCTAATATTGTGAAGTTAGACCGTTCGATGATTCGCAATGCTTACCAACAACCTAGAGCACGTCGTATCTTTCCTCGCCTTGTCAGCCTTCTTAGGGAGACCGAATCCCTTGTTTTGATTGAAGGGGTTGAAAACCTTGATGAAGCCTTAATCACAATGGATACCGAAGCTGATATGGTGCAAGGGTTCTTTTTTGCCCGCCCATCACTTAACGGTAGCGAGCGTGCAGATCTTCCCGTTTATATCAATAAATTGCATACCGAATACACTCAAACTCAACGTAAAGGCCGCCGGGCATTCCATTCTCAATTGGTGACTTTTGAGAGCATGATGACCGCCTGCGCCGACCTTATCCGACTCGACCATAGCTTTGAAGAAAGTAGCAAGATGCTATTAGAACAACCGGGCTGTCGTCGCATATTTTTACTGAATGAAGACGGCTATCAGATCAGTCGTACTATTGCCCCATCTCATACCGAGGTCGATACCCGCTATCACCCACTTAAAAAGGCTCAAGGGGCTAATTGGGCTCGTAGAAAGTATTTTCAGCGGGCCATGGAATCTCCTAATCGTGTGTATATTTCACGACCTTACCTTGCCTTGCCTGATGCCAGTATTGATGTGACTTTTTCTATGGCATTCAATCAAAACAATACGACATGTGTACTCTGCTGCGATGTGGACTCACGTTATATTGATGCTGCGGGCAATCTACTGCAACAGGGGCAAATGATTAGCCCGCCAACGAGCTAACCCGTCACGACAGAACAATAGCGTGATAGCGCAATAACAGAATAGAGCGATTATTACAGCACTTAAGCTACACTTAAAAAGCATCAAATCAAACGATTATATCTCGGCATAATAGACCATTTACGATCTAGTTTTTTGCTCTACTCCGCACGTCAAATCAAGCTGTTAAGCGCCCTAAATATGCGGTGTTCAGGACAAACAACCAAATGTCATTTTTTTGCAAGAAAATGTCGCCTTGCCATTAGCAATTCTTATCCACTGCGTTAGAATGCCGCCAATTAAACTAAAGTTTAATCCAGTCTTTTCCCTACGCACTAAAGGAAGTTGCCATGAGTATGGAAAACAACTTCGAAACCCTAAGTAAGATGGGTATCGAGAATGTTCATGATATTGAAAAATTTACCTCTCGCACCGAAGGCGAGCATGACATTCTGAAAATCTATTTCCAGCGCCACCACGGTGATTGGTTTGCTAAAAGCAAAAAATTCAAATTTCCTCGCGTTCACAAAGACCGTCGTGTTAACGAAGGTTTAGTGACATACCGTCCAACCACAGAGCCATCAGCGATCTATCTAAATGCCGTTGAAGAGCTTGAGAAATTGGTAGCGACGGAGAAAAATACCGTGGATAAAAAAGCGCTACTGTTGGAAGAAATTGACCATCTAGAAAAAGTGGTACAGCGTAAAATCATCGATATTCGCCGTCAAATCGAAGAGCTATAGCATTTCGAAAAACTATAGCACCACACGCTCATCCCCATAAAAAAACGGAGCCTCTCATGAGACTCCGTTTTTTTATATCAATTTAGTCATTACTCGCAGACCAAACACATCCGTTTGTAATCAAGGGTTACAGCATGACCCAACTGGCAAAGCCAATCAGTAAAATCATCATCACATTTAATAGCGCACCAGCTTTCATCATCTGCCTTTGCGGTACATAGCCCGAGCCAAACACAATGGCATTTGGCGGTGTAGCAACCGGCAGCATAAAGGCGCAAGATGCAGAAATAGCAATCACCGCGGCCAACACCACTGGCGACAACCCCATGGCTTGAGCGATCGAGACAAAGATCGGCACCAGAAGCGCACTACTGGCGGTGTTACTGGCAATTTCTGTCAACATCACCACAAAGGCCGTAATCACCAGCATAAAGATAATTAAAGGCGAGCCATCTAAAAAGGAGCTAATAGACTCCGCTAGAAAGACACTACTACCGGTTGTTTTAAGAACTGCAGATAATGTTAACCCACCACCAAACAGCAGTAGCACCCCCCAGTCTGCGGACTGTTCAATATCCTTCCAGTTCACCAGTTTTAAGGCACAAAGCAGCACAATAGCAAGTAATGCCACCATGGCATCAAAGCCTTTATTAATCCCCACAAACTGAGACACCGGCTTACTGAACAGCCATAGAGAAACCGTTAGCACAAACACGCCAAGAGTCATCCATTGAGTTTTACCCATAGGCCTGTGAGTCGTCTCCATATCAAACTGACGGGAAAGGTCTGGGCGAAAAGCGATCCAGAGCAACATCAGCATAACAGGGAACATCACCAAAACCGCAGGAATACCAATCTTCATCCACTAGACAAAACTGATACCAACCGCTGCAGCGGCAATGGCATTTGGTGGGCTACCCACCAAAGTACCAATACCACCGATATTGGCGGAGTAAGCCACCCCTAACAGCACAAACCAGTAAGTATTACGGTTCTGCTCATAGGGCAAACGGCTAAGCATCCCTAAGGCCAGCGGCAACATCATAGCCGTCGTCGCAGTATTAGAGATCCACATAGAGACAAAAGCTGCCGTGACAAAGAGTAAAATACTCGCCACAAGCATTTTTCCCCGGGCGGCCCGAATCACAATGCCTGCGATTCGTTCATCTAATCTTTGCTTATGCAGTGCCGATGCCAGTGCGAAACCACCCAAGAATAGGAAGATAATCGGATTGGCAAAATTCTTCATCGCCTCAGCAACAGAGAATACACCAAGCACCACCGCCAAAATCGGCACCAAAAGAGCGGTAACCGTAATATGAAACGTCTCTGTCATCCATAACAGCGCCACCGAGGTCAAAATAGCAAGACCTATACGTAGTTGAAGATCTAAATCCGTGCCGTAAAAAATCCCTAACCCTGCCAAAATTGACAGTAAAAAAGTGATATAAGTGCGCTGCACACTGAGCTCTCCAAATGATGAACTGAAATATTTTGGCATTCTACCAAAGTTTAAGACAGAAAAAGAATCGGAAGTGCAATCCGCTGATCTTAAACAAATAAGTTAACAACTTAGACGGTCAATATCACCTTCGTCAGCGCACGACGGTACATTATCCAAGCAGACCATCCTGCCAGTAGGTTACCGATTAAGACACCGATAAAAATCCCCTTTAATCCGGCCAGTTCTGACCCAATCCAAAGGCAAGGTAAAAAGAAAGCAAACAATCGCAAAGCGGAAATAGTGAGCGCGGTATAGGATTTTCCCAAAGCATTAGACACGGACACCATCAACATACAAATACCTAACGAGCCAAGACTGATCGGCACCAGCATAAGATGCCAATTTAAAATCTCAGAAACCGCTGGCTCGCTGGTCATTAAATGGGAAAGCGGGGTTGAAGCAAAGAATGTGACCACAGCGACCAGTAACTGAAAGCTTAGAATAAAACGGCAAGCGATCGAAACCAAGGAACGAATATCGTCTATTCTTTTCGCCCCTAATAAGCGCCCAATCATGGGAGGCATCGACATGGTAAGCGCCAATACAGCCACAATCGAAAAAAATTCAAACCGAGACCCCAACGCCCACGATGCCACCGCCGCGGTGCCAAAGCCCGCAATTAGCTTAGTCGCTAACATCGATGATACTGGTGGTAGCAATTGGCTGACCATCGCTGGCCCCATAATATGACCAATATCTGCCAGACTTTTACCAACCTTTAAATCTTGCCAGTCAATCGTGACCCAGTGCTTGCGCGCCACTTTTGGCGCAACGATTAAAAGGCCTAAACTAAATGACACCGTTGTTGCCAAAGCAGCGCCATTCAAACCCAATTCAAAGGTGAAGATAAAAAGAGGGTCTAATAACAAATTTAAAAGACTGGTAAAAATCATCATAATACCGGGTAACAAGGTATTCCCATTAGCACGACAGATGCTGAAGTAAAAATAGATGAGCGCCCCAGTCCAAGCACTAAGCAGCCAATAGGGCCAGTAGGTATCAATAATAGGATAAACACTATCCGGAGCGCCCAGCAAACCTAAAATAGAACCTCGTAACAGCCAAATAAGCCCACCAAAGAAAGCGATACCCAGACAGCCCATCATTAAGATTAAGCCGCCTAACTGCTTCCCATAGCGAATATTATTAGCCCCTAACGCTCGGGAAATAATCGCAGTTGTCGCAATACCCAACCCCACCTGCAAACCGATAATGATCATCTGAATCGGCATGGTAAAGCCCTGTACCGCCAATGGCAAAATACCTAACTGACCAATAAAAGCACTATCGACCAGCTGGAAGCTCATCAAAGACAACACACCAAATAGCATCGGCCATGTTGTAGAGAAAAGTTGTTTTGCTAAAGAAGATGACAAAGATACTTGGGAGGACATAAACGTGCTCATGGAAAATTGAGCGGGTATTCTAACGCAGTTTCATGTGGGTCAGATGAAAATCTGGCGCTTAAAAATAATCATGTCTTTATTTGTTTATCTACCAATAAAAAGCCCCGATATTGTCGAGGCTATTTATACTCGCCTATGCCTCAGTGTTGCCATCATTAGGTCTAAACTGTGATTGAAGCCCTAGCAAGAAATTACGGAGGATTTGATCTTTACACTCACGGTAATGCTTGTTGTCTGGCTTACGGAAAAATGAGCTTAATTCATGTTTACTTAAAGTGAAATCTACGCGCTGTAGGATATCAACAATATCTTCCGCTTTTAAGTTAAGCGCAATACGCAATTTCTGAAAGACCATATTATTGTTCAGGCTTTTTTCTGGTGCCGCTGGTTCACCGTCACGCTTACCACGCTTGAGATTAATAAAGCCGTTCAGAAACAAGGCAAGATCGGCATCCTTCAGTGTGATGAAATTTTTATCTTCATCTTTTTTCAACCAAGCGATCACCTGTGCGTCGGTTACGATGGCATCTGCCAAAGCAAAGATTTCAACCACGGTACTGTCTTTTAAATCGAAGGTGTAGCGTAAACGGCGCAAAACATCATTATTGGTCAAAATAGATCCTAGTCTTAGGTAAACCCAGAACAATCCACGCGATTGCTGGAGGGAGCTAATTTTAGCAGAATAAGCTCCACAGCCCTACCTTATTGCTGTAATGCCCCGTTAAGGCGATGCTATTTGAATTTAATCGAAGACCTATGTGAATTCTGAAAGAAAATGAGTAAGATTCATTTGTCATGATTATTTAAGATCGATTCAAAGAAGAGGTTTACCGTGTCCAAAATTGCCACTGCCAGACGCTCCCGCACGATCACCACCGAAGAAGTGCTATTGATTCTTTGCCATTCTGTGACTGAAGTATTAGGCAATACGGGGAATGATCAAGTCAACTACTCGCCAATGGTACAGAAGATCAATAAAACCTGTTTGCGACCAGACATCGGTTGTTTTGTACTCTTTGATGGTGGTTTTTCCGGCTTAGTCATCATCAATTTCACCGCAGACTCTGCGATGGAAATTTACCGTAAATATCTATTAAGTATGGGAATGCCTGAGAATGAGCTAGCGCAGTTCCATACCGCAGATGAAGTAAGCAATGTCATGGGCGAAATTATGAACCAGATTGTGGGTGATTTTACCAACAAGGTTCGTCATCAGCTAAAAACATCCATCACCCAAAGTCAGCCAAAAATGATGGCGATGAATAAGCAAGTACAAATATCGGTCAACACCACGCTGGATCAACCTCAGTCTCGCCGAGTTACTTTTAACACCGAAGATAATAATATTTTCTATCTTGAGCTATCGATGGATAAAACCGAATTTATCAAGTTGCACGACTTTGATGAAACCGCGCTGGAAAATCCAGATGATATTTTTGATAACAACACCAACACCCCCAAAACACGCCGTGATGACAGCGCCGGTGGCATAAAACCAAATACCGAGCATGATGATTTAATGAGTGATCTAGGGATCTAGCTTGCCGCTATTTCTTAGCGTTTATTTTGAATAAAAAATCCTATCAAAGCCCATCAAATAAAAATGGATGGGCTACTCTTTTTCTTTTACCCTTGGTTCTTTTACCTCTAAGCTCTAAACCTCATTCGCTTTGCGATAGCGTCCTTGATAATCAAAGATTCGATCCTGCACCTGCCAATAGTATTTTTGTTTGCGGGCGATAACAAAATCCGGTGCACTCAGCAGACTTTGTTTCTGCATCACCTCGTCTATCTTGCTAAAGGTTTCTGGTGTCTGCCCTTTCCCTAAACGCCGACCAAAGAGGCGATTAAATACCGCCCGCTGGGTGGGTTTTGCAAAGTCAAAGGACTCTTTCAGCTCTTCGCCATCTTCACCGTGGTAGGTAATTTTCAGTTTATGGCCTGTTTTTTCTGGGTGAGCAGGTTTGTCTGTGTGAATGCTTAAGGTCATTCCAGCACAGCGAATCACCATGGCATCTTTTAGTTTCAGGGCGTCTTTTAGCTTATCATCTGGATCGATAATCGCAGCCCGGCATTGATGGCAGTTACGGGCGGCAATATCATTTTCCGCGCCACAATGGGGACACTCTTTAAAACGAAAGCGATAATCACACTGTACCGGACGCTGCTTTTTAGTGGAGTCACTGCTGTTCAAGTCTTTATCGAAATCTAGCGTATCCTCATCTAAAAGCCCCTGACAGCGACGGCCGAAGTGTTCAACAATCTGACCTTGGCTATCTTTTTTGCCCCAAAAAATATTGGCAAAACCGCAACCCGGACAAAATACCTGCACCGGCTCGCTATCTGGATTGGGTTTCGTTTCACCCACTTCAGGGTGATACAGATTGACGTTATTACCGGCATAATCGATCACTAAACAATCGGTTTTACCTTCATCCAATCGTAGGCCTCGACCCACAATTTGTTGATACAAACTCACCGACTGGGTAGGGCGTAAAATAGCGATAAAATCCACGTGAGGCGCATCAAAGCCCGTGGTCAACACTGAGACATTGACCAGATATTTCAGCTCGCACTGTTTAAAGCGCTGAATCAGAGAGTCTCGCGTTTTAAGCTCCGTCGCTCCAGTAATCAGCGCCGTTTGAGATTGAGGAAGGTAGCTGGTGATCTCTTTCGCATGATCCACCGTGGCGGCAAAAATCATCACCGCTTTACGCGTTATCGCCAGTTCTGTCACCTGTTCGATAATGGCGCGAGTCACCCGCTGATGCTTATTAAGCAGCTGGTTGACCTCTTTCTCTGCGTACTCGCCAAAATTATTCTGTGCTAGCACAGAAAAGTCGTACTGCGCCACGGCAGCATCCACCAGATCCGGCTTGGTGAGAAAGCCTCGATTGATCATATAGCTCAGGGGTAGCTCATAGATGCAATGCTGAAAAGGCTTGTCCTTCTCCTCGCTAGAGCCTCGGACAAAACCATGATGGTGATAACGGTAGATCCACCCCATCCCCAGCCGATAGGGCGTGGCCGTCAGTCCCAGAACCTTAAGATTATCGTTCTGCTGTCGTAGCTGCTCAATAATTCGCTGATACTGGCTGGTGTCCTCACCGCTGACCCGATGACACTCATCGATGATGACCAGAGAGTATTCGTGCTGAAACTGATCCAGATTGGCAGACACCGACTGCACACTGGCAAAGGTCACCTGATGTTGATACTCCTTCCGCTTTAATCCTGCGGAAAAGATACCACCCGTTAAGCCATAGCTCTGGTATTTAGCATGGTTTTGCTCCACCAGCTCTTTAACGTGGGTTAGCACCAAAATCTTACGCCGCGCAAGACGCGCCAGCTCCGCAATTACCAAGCTTTTACCGGCACCGGTGGGTAGCACAATAACCGCAGAATCATCGGATTTTCGGAAGTGTTTTAACGTCGCATCAACGGCTTCCTGCTGATATGGGCGCAGGGTGAAAGGCATGGTCATAGCGGGCGTAATATCGGGTGAAGAATGAGAAACGGATGGTAGCAAAAATCGGAGAGAAAGGCCGTACAAAACTGAATATCTATACAGCCTTTTAACAAAATAGGGCAAAGAAAGTGTCAATCAACCTGATACCGTAGCAAAACTTGATTGTCGAGCACCACATTGCTTGACCAGATAAATTCTGCTCCAGCACCTGCAAATTTTTCTCTGAAGTTCATATAGGCCTTTTTATTTTCAACGCCAATATCATCTTCAGTATATGTTATCGCTTGAGGCCAATGACTATAGTCAAATAGCTTTTTTTCCCAATTTTCAGGCAAAGGCCAATGAACCGCATAAGCGCTTGCGCCATCATCGGTACCACCCGCAAAACAAGTCGATGAATCTCTAATCTGATCCTGCTCTTTTAAACAGCTTAAATCATAAATCGGCGAGGTATAAAACGTTTGAGCAAGCCATTCACTATTTGTAACCGTGCCATCACTAAAGCTTGCGATAAACCCACCGTCTCCCGCATGATACTTTTTACCGCGATTATTCTCAGATCCAAGACCTAGGTTTTCTTCCCAATCAACAAGTTTAACCGCAATATTATATGGCTTCTTCACTTTAAATTTTACAAGACTAGAATTAAAAGGCGTGAATGGAACCGCATCAACACCTACAAGTTTGCCATTGATATACAGCTCAAAATAGTTATCAGCAAACAGATAACCTATAACAACTTCACCGTCAGCATCAATCTCTATAGCAGGAATAGCGTCGATATCAATCTGTGATAAATCGCTAGGCGTAACGCCTGAACATTCGTTAAAAAGATCCGGTGCATGATTTGCAGACAAAAACTGATTAGCCGAGGGAACCGTCCATTTATTTGAATGTGCATCAACCTGCAGACCTACAGCTGCAACCCTTGACCTTCCCCCATGACAGGTAAATAAACTAGGATTAGCAACCGTTGCAGCCCCTTGAGTAACAACCCCTGTTCCCTTATAACCTGTCATACTATTTGAAACAACTTGGGAATTAACCTGAGTACACCCTAAAAGTGTAAAAACCATTGTTACAAATATTAATTTTTTCATATCACATCCTTATTTTATCTTAGTCGCTCTGTACGTTTTACCATCGTAGTAATCTTTTGCTATCCAGCAATTTATTTTCTGGCGCATTCTACAATCATTTATCACAAATAGCACAAAGCACAACAATCCTTTTATTATCAGATAGTTATGAAGAATCAGCCTCAAGCATTACATTATATTTTTTCAGTAGCTTCTGTTCTTTTTTTCCTTTCATTGATACTCGTCCCTCATTCCAAATTCTGATCAACTGCTCTCTTTTTTCCGTCGGAATTTTTACTGAGAAGATAGGCATTTCAACTAATCGTTTTTCTAAGCCTGGACGCACTACTTTTAATGAATCGCTCAAGTGTAGTCGGTTTAAAGCATGTTGAAGCACTAGGTCGCTGTCAGCATAGAGATCAACCCTATGCTCTTTAATCATATGAAAGGCTCGGTCAACCACATCATCGTAACCGGCAATCGTCTCAATGAAATTCGCGTTTTTTACATCGTCAATATAGCCCTGATAATCCAGACTCATTGAACTGTAATCCCAACCTAAACCGGTTGCGATGCGCTTGCCTTTGATCGACTCAATCCCTTGATATCGCCATGGATCGTCTCGCCTAACTACAAAGGCTGACGTGTATTCAAAAGAGGGTTCGGCGGCATAAACAAAGCCTTTTTCCGCATTATGCGAGAATAGGTATTCCGGCAACATATCACACACGCCTTCGGCCACCAGATCCAGCCCTCTTGCCAAAGGGACTTCGTAGTATTCCAGCCTGTAACCCTGCGCTGTGTATATTTGCTCTATCATATCAATAACGACACCACGGCCCGTTGACTGCTCTGTGGGGAAAATCGTCATGGGTGGCCATTGGTCGTAGCAGACTCTTAAAAGACCAGACTGGCTATTTAACCTATTAGCTTGGCCTGCACCGGTGATGCTAACACCTGTCAGCATAAGCACGATCAAGAGCCCCAGCGGCTGAGGCCTTAGCAATTTTCTGGCTATTTTATTTTTCGACACGATCCCGGCCTTTATTTTTGGCACCGTATAGTTTCACATCAGTACGCTTAAATATATCAGCCATGGAATAATCGTCCCTGCAAGATAACTCAACACCAAGGCTTACGGTATAGGAAACCGTTTTTCCCTCAATCGTCAGAGAAGATCGACTGATTTCACTGCATATTTTATTGGCCAAGGAAAAAGCATCATCCAGCCCTGTATCTGGCAGGAATATCCCAAACTCTTCTCCGCCTATTCGACCGAAGAGATCTGTCTTTCTCAGGAATGACTGAACCGTCTGAGTAAAATGAATCAACACCTGATCACCAACAGAATGACCATAAGTATCGTTAATCACTTTAAAATAATCTAAATCCATCAGAATAAAAGTGGCAGGTGAATTTTGCCTTAAGGCGCAATCCAGTAGATGTTGCGCCTCACTGAAAAAGCTACCGCGATTTAATATGTCGGTTAATGAATCTTTTCTTGCCAAATTCCGGAGTTTTTCATTGGATATCTGCAGTGCTTCAGTGCGCTGTGCAACGGCATCCTCTAACCAGTGACGTTTAGCCTGCTCATCATCTAATAGCAGCTTTCGATCCTTTTCAAGAACGGACAACATCTTATTGATGTGCGTTTGCAGTTCACTAAGCTCATTATTTTCAACATTAGAAAGCTGAATACGTTTACCGACATTTTGCCCCCATTGCACCTCATCCACCTGAATCATCAGTTCTTTTAAGGGAACCGCCAAATAACGATCAAACGCCCAGATAAACAAACCAAAAAAAATCGTCAGCTTTATGATGGCAGTAATGGCGATCAGAGCAAAACCAAACAAAACCCGATCTAAAACCACTTGAGAAGATGAGTAAAGTGTCAACGAACCAAGGTATATTTTTTGCTCGTTAAGCATCCAAGATAAATCAGACTGTGTATCAAACATGGCCAAAGGCGCAGAAGAGGATAGATAGGCGCGTTTAGATATTAAGATTTCACCGTGAGTATTGATAATATCAACACCCTCGATAATGGGAATTTTAAGCAACCCCGCAGCAAGAACATCCACCTGACTATGATCATATTGCCAAAGACTGCTCGCAACGGGATCACGAACGGTTTCTTCTAGCTGCTTTAGCTCTTTTGAGATGGCATCCTGCGTTTTTAAGTACTCCGTCAAAAGTTGAAGACTTGTGATCAGACACGTTACAACTAGGTAGATGGAAAAAACCACGCGCATCATTTTTTGGGATAAATTATTTGTATGAAGAAAATTTGCCAACATTTAATGCAGCCTTATCCCAATCCAAAATATCAGGTTACTCGTAGATAAGGTGCTTTACAAGCATACCTTCACTTGCTATTTCAAGCTGATAAAGCTTGCCTAGAAAGATCTACTCAAGACAACAAAATCTCACTTGCGCAATTATGCTTTTATTAATATTATAGCCGCCGACTTACCTACCTGCTGAGACGGTTGAAGAAAATGAAGATTGGTATTTTGCTGTGCGGGGATGTACCTGCAGAACTCGTTGACACCTTTGGTAACTATACCGAGTGCCTGAAAACACAGCTCAGGCTGGATGAGTGCGACTCCGTATCGGTCTGGGATCTTTATCAGGCCGGTGAATTGCCGAATGATATCAACCAATGTGATGCTTATATCGTGGGCGGCAGCCCGTCAGGCGTCCATGATGGTCTTGACTGGGTATATCGCCTGTCTCAATTTATTCGCAACGCCTTTTACGGCAGGAAGAAATTATTTGGCATCTGCTTCGGCCACCAAGTCATCAATCATGCTTTGGGTGGTGCCGTAAAGCGATCTGAAAAAGGCTGGGGACTGGGGGTTTATGGTGTACAGCTTCAGCAGGATATAGGCGCTCTGAAAGCAGGCCATAACCTGCAGCTTATTGCGGTTCACCAGGACCAGGTGGTCAAACCCGGTCAAGGCTTTGAGGTAGTTGCCGGCAACCGTTTCTGCCCCAACTACATCACCCGATATAAAGACCAGGTTCTCACCGTACAGGGACACCCAGAGTTCAGTGGCCTGTTTTTCAACGCCTTGCTAAAGCAGCGGACAAACAAATTCAGTCCCGAAGAGATCAAAAGCGCACAGGTCACGGATGACAGCTCGATCTGCAGCCACAGGTTCAATCGCGTTGTAAATGAGTTCCTGGCACAACCACATAGGGGAGATTAGCCATCACCCCTCTTTCAGTATCTGTTTATAACGCCCTGCAAACCCTTTTTTCAGCCAATCCATTAACGCACTGACCCGGTTAAGCTTATAGCGCAGCGGCGGACATACTAAATACACCGGTGTTGATGCTGCCCACGCAGGCAAAACCTCCACAAGTCGTCCATGATCAAGATCCGCCTGCACATAAACATCCGCCAAACGAGTCACCCCTAAGCCCGCTATAGCGGCATGGCGCATGACGCGGCCACTGATCACTTTTATGCCACCTTCTGCACGAATAGTTTGTTTATCATCGCCATTAGAAAATACCCACTGATCAACACTGCCATAGACCAAAGGTAAACCAACTAAATCGTCGGGGTGCTTTATCTCCTTATTGGCTTGCAGAAATTCGGGACTTGCCACATAGCGTGTCCTGATCGTACCAAGCTTACGGACAACCAGGGTGGAATCGGGCATCTGCCCCAGCCGCACCACAAGGTCATAGTGTTGATCAATCAGATCAACCTGTACGCTGGAGAAATCCAGATGAACTTCGATATTTGGATGCTGTTTCTGAAACTCAATCACCAATGGCGCAATAAGCTGCTCACCCAGTAAACCTCCCACAGCGTTCATTCGGATAACGCCTTTTAATTCATCCGTTGACTGACTGGCCCAGGAAGATGCCAGTGCAACCTCCTGCAGAGCGCGGCGAGTTTTACGGTAATACACCTCACCGATCTCCGTAAGTCGTAACTGTCGGGTGGTGCGGTAAAAGAGTTGTACGCCGAGTCGGGACTCCAGCTCAGTAACCTGCTGGCTTAAATTGGCTTTTGAATAGCCCGCCGCCTCTGCCGCTGCGGTAAAGGAGCCAAACTCCGCCACATGATTAAACGCAATAATACCGCGCCAATAAATATCGTTCATAAATACCAAACAATGTTTTCATATTAGTTGTATATATCATCATAATCGTCTTGTTCACAATACGTCCAGAGTTATAACGATACCGGCAATTCCGCTCGGACTCTCAATACTGGAGCAGTGAACATGAAAAAATCCCTAGTAGTTATCACAGGTGCCAGCTCAGGCATTGGTGCCGCCCTAGCAAAACGCTTCTCAGAAGAGGGACATCCGCTGCTATTGGTCGCCCGCCGCCTTAACAACATTGAAGCCCTTAACCTTCCTGATACTCTGTGCCGGAAAGTTGATGTGACCGATCGAGCCGCCTTTGACGCAGCGATCAAAGACGCGGAAGCACAGTACGGCCCCGTGGATTGCCTGATCAATAATGCCGGTGTGATGTTACTGGGACAGATCGAGTCACAGGACCCTGACGAGTGGCGAAAAATGTTTGATGTTAACGTCCTCGCCCTGATGAATGGCATGCAAGCCGTACTGGAGAATATGAAAGCCCGTCACTCCGGCACCATCATTAATATCAGCTCGGTTGCGGGTAAAAAATCCTTTGCCAATCATGCCGCGTACTGCGGCACTAAATTTGCCGTATCCGCAATCACCGAAAATGTACGCGAAGAAGTGGCGGATTTAGGTGTACGGGTGATGGCGATCTGCCCAGGTGCGGTAGAAACAGAGCTACTGGAACACACAACATCCCAGGAGATTATCGACGGTTATGAAGCCTGGAAAACATCGATGGGCGGTGTTCTAGTACCAGATGATATCGCCCGAACTGCCGTATTTATGTATACCCAGCCACAGGGGGTTAACATCCGTGATCTGGTGATCACCGCAACACGTCAGCAGCCTTAAAGCAGGTTTAGCATATAACTAAACGTTGGGCCTCAACATCATTCCCACACCTCCGTGGGAATGATATTTTAGCTACCCCTTCTGCTCCGTAGCATATGCGATATGATCCTCAACACACGGTAGCTTGACCGGAATACGACTCAACTCCTGCTGAATCATAAACATCAGCTGACCTCGGGCATCAGATTGCAGAAAGTCATCCAAACTATCCCCACGATCAAATACCAATGTAATCTTCAGCGTCTCCGGAAAGCGCCGGTAATCAGCCTCGTGGGTCAGCCACTGAAAACCGTTAAATTCTTTCATAAAATCTTCGCAGATATCCGTCAGCAAGAGACGAATCCGGTTATCGGTTTTCTTATCCGTTTTACGCATGGTCATCACCTCTCAGAGAAATAAAGTGCGGTGTCGTAGTAGCCAGTAATTATTTTTCAGAATCCGTAAACCAAGGTAATCGCAAACTCGGTATTGGTTCGTTCCGTATTAACAGGAACATCATTGGTGTAATCCCAGCTGTAATTGATTTTCATCGCTAAGCTGCCATTAATTTGGCTTTTCAGGCCGGTGTCTGAACTCCAAGTCGTTTTATGCGAGTCTGTGTTAACGGATAATCGTTGATGCAGTCCCACACCATCCCGAATTTTCCAGAAATACTTCCCCATGATACGCAGTACGGTTTCCTCTTCAACGCCACTGCCGTCATCCAATTTATCGTAGCGATAACCTGGGCCTATCTCTACGTCAAAATAGCGATAACCTTCATTGATCAGCCTATAACCGTAACCAACAGACAGCAGAACCTGATAATCGTAGCCACTGAAGCGGTCAGATTCATAGGAGAACGTCGTCGCGAGGTATTGATGGGGCGTGAAGTTCCGATCAAGATCCAGCGTTCCTTTGTAACGCTCCTTAGAGGTAACATCGTCTTCTTCACTGGTCAGAGCGGTCAAACGCAGCCCGTAATCCCATACGGCGGCCTTGCGCTGCACATTGAGCTTGGCATTAATACTCGAAGTATCCGTATTACCTGCCGTATTAATAAAACCCAGTTCTGCGGCACCACTCCATTGCGGAATAACGGGTTTGGAGTCTTCTGCCTGAAGGTTTCCGGTAAAAATCATGGTCGAGACCAGGATGGATTGTCGTAACATTAACACTCGTTCCTGACTTTTCAGCCGTGTCAGTGGGTTGATCATTGTTCCTGATTAAAGCAATAAAAGCCGCAGCAAAGAGCCTATAAAGCATCCATTGGCGGAAGGTTATAATAGACTTGGTATTTTTAACAGTAACGGAGGGTAAAAGTTCACTTAATCTATTGATTTTTATAAGATATTTATTTTAGCGATGTTCTAGACGGGAAGCATGAAAGGGTGGATTTAATGGCCTTGTATACGCCCAGCATAGGCATGAACTAATGAGGTGAAAGTCTTCTGCAGGAAGATCACCACACTTAACGAAATGACTAGGGTAAGACTGCGAGGTTTTGTCTGGAGGAAGACGGATGCAAAACTGCGAGCTGATGAAACACCCTGTGCGGAGCTGCATGCAGGGTGTTGCGGGGCTGAGGGCTAGAAACCCTCGGCTACCCTATTAGACATCTTTTATTGCACTGTAAAATTATATTCAACGTCTTCAACACCTTTAATTGAAGCAATTGCAGTATAATTGCCAACAGATAAACCATTGCCATCAGATTTAGATTGATCCCAAAAATAACTATTTGATTTTTCTTCTCCGGCTGGAATTTCATAAGTTGACACAGCCTGTGTAAAAGCAAGACCTTCAGATTGTCGCCACTCTTCGTTTCTTTCTTCAGACATAACAATAAAATCAAATTCCTGACCGGTCGGGGTAGTAATTTCAAACACAGAGTCAGAATTATTTTTCATTACCACATAAAATTCAATATTTTCTCCTTGAGTAAAAGTATCAGATACTTGAGAAAAACTATCACGAAGTTCAAATTTAACGTCTAGTTCGTTTGAAGTATCTGAATCATTACACCCAGCAAGAGCTATGGCTAATAATATAAAAAGTGACTTACTAAAAGCTTTCATTAAAAATTTCCCTTTTTTGGCGTGATTCCAGTGGACTAACGAGGTTATAGAAAAACTATTACCTAAAATATTCCCATGCCAATATAGGCATGAATGTTTCGCCGACTCCAATAGTCCGACAAAAATTAAGGAAAGCGTTTGATAAGAAAGGAAAAATCCATTTTCTGACCTAGTTGCTTCCTTGCTAAACGCGCATATGTGTTATCCCGCCCTTTATCTCAAGAGCAGCCGTGCGCCTGTGCTCTTAAAAACACCTGCGCTCTTAAAAATAAGAGCAGGCACGATTTCCATAATGCACTAACTTCACAGCCTATCCGATTCTCTTAATTAGGTAAACCGGAACTAATTCGGGACACCCATAATTTTCTCCAGGTATATTAACCCGTTAACCCACTCCGCCGGCTCTACCTGAAAATAGCCTACAGCTTTCTGAAGCTGTCCTAGCGCACAACAGCGTAGTGCCTCATTCTGATACATCGTCGTAGGAGAATCCCCAGACAAACGCAAACCTCTGCCCGATTTTTGTGAGAAAAGCGCGTCAAAAAATACTAAACTTTTCGACACGCTATAAATAACGCTTAAGGCAACGCAACCGCTACGCCCTGTACCTAGCGGCAACCTTTACGCTGCCGGCATACTTACCGCATTTTGCTGAAACCTTCATGCAAAGACCTTGCGCACTATTACGGTGCCCGAACGATACACCGCAAGCACTATATTAGTGCAAATTCGGCTGTTTCTTTTGCTAAAACATAGGTAATGCACTGTTTTAAAAAGCATTATCTTTTTATAGTGCGTTTCTTGCATAAACCTTAATGAATTGATTCAAATCAAATAATAATATCATTCAAGACTTCCAAGTTCTTTGATCCACACCCGATGGAGATTGCCGATGAAACAACTAGTCAGCCATAAAATGAACCTATCTGCAGCAGAAAAACGCTGGCTGCCAGTTTTTGGCAGTAATGGTAAATTGCAATTAGGCTGGTCTTGCTTCTTGAATCGTCAGCTTTATCCAGTGATTGAGCAGATTTTTGAAGGCATCGCTTCTACTCGTGTAGAAATCTTGCAGCAATGGGCCACTAGCCACTGGCAGCATTTAGATGAGCTCGCTGCTCAGTGTGCGGAGGCGGACTCCTCTCAATGGTCAGATTTACTGCTCAGACGAAAAGATCAGGTTAGTGATTTTTCTGAGCTTTTTATCGTTGATTGTGAAGGCCAGCTTTTAACCTCCACTCATACCGCGCGTAAAGGCCAGATGCATAGCGGTAAATTGTTAACCAAGGCGTTACAAGAAGGTTTAAAAAAGCCTTTTCTTCATGGCCCTTATGCCGACCCAGTAACTCTGGAGCTGGGTGCTTCTACATCCAGTTTTCATGATGCCGTCACCCTGATGTTTTATCAGCCTTTAATGCAGAAGGGCAAAGTGGTGGGCTGTATTGCTGGCCGGGTTCCCAACGATGTGATTGGTGATTTGATTCAGCGGGAGGCCGGTCACGTTTATCCTGAATCTGGTGATAATTATGTTTTTATGGTTAAGGCCGGATTTGATACCAATGTACAGTCGGGTACGGCTTTATCCCGCTCTCGCTTTGAAGACAGCACCTTTTCTCATGGTGAAAACCTAAAACAGGGCATTCACACCGAGTGGGGTACAGTGAGTGTTAAGAATCATACCGAGCTGGAGCTAAGATTTACTGATCCCGCAACAGGTGAGTTGCACCCTGGGGTACGGGAAACCATTAAGAATGGCAGCAACCTCTTCATTACTTACCCAGGTTATTCCGATTACCGCCATATTCCGGTTATTGGCAAAGGTGTCACTTTTCAATTGCCTGGTTCACCGGATCGCTGGGGCATGATGTGTGAAGGTGACTTAGAAGAAGTGTATCGCCGCCGCTCAATCAGTGTCAGCCTGATGAAGACCTATCTGTTGACGGTCATCACGCTAATGGTAACCACCACCCTGTTACAGCACTTTTCACCTTTTGGTTTACTGCCAACTTTAATGTTGAATGGATTAATGCTGGCTGTTTCTGCCTGGATTTTTGCCAATACAGGCCCTAAACGTGTCGCAGAACGTTTACGCAAAACCACTCAGATCATCCGCACCATTGCAGAAGGCGAGGGTAATCTGAAACAACGCCTGAATACTGAAAACATGGCACAAGATGAAAGTGGCAGCATGGGACGCTGGATTAACAGTTTTATGGACAGTCTGGATGGCATTATGGGGCAAGTGATTCATACGACAGGTGCAGTGAAAAGCAATAACGAAACGATGCTGACCCGTACCCATGAGGCCAGTCAAACCAGTCGAGAAGTGAATGAGGTTGTCGGTAAAATGCTGACCCTGGTTGAAGACCAGCTGGGTGAGATCAACCAAGCCTCACAAACTGCACAAACCATGAAACAAGCGATGGATGATGTGGTTGATAATGCCCGCGAACAGTTTGAGACAGCACGTACAGGCACGCTAAGCATTCGTAAGGTCGTTGATACCACGGCGGCACGGGTACAGAAGCTTGATAGCCGGATGAAAGAAATCGGCGATATTGTTTCCATGATCACCGATATCACCAGCCAGACCAACTTGCTAGCACTAAATGCAGCGATTGAAGCCGCCCGTGCCGGAGAAGCAGGCCGTGGATTTGCCGTGGTTGCAGATGAAGTCCGCTCACTGGCCAGCCGCACCGCTGAAGCCGCATCAGAAATTCAGGCTACTGTATCCAGCCTGCAGGATGAAACCCGTGCTGCGGTAAACTTTATGGAAGAAGGTGTAAAAGAAGTGGATCAGCGCCTTAAAGATGCTGAGTCTGCCAGCTCTGAAAATACAGAACTTCACCAGGCCGTTAGCCAAATGTTTAGCATCATTACGCAACTGCATGAACGCAGTCACTTTTACGGCTCATCCATCAGACAAGTCGAAGTCGCATCCAGCGAAATGAGTCAGGTTATGGACGAATTACAAGACAGCGCCCATCAGGTGAAACACTCTACCCAGACCCTGCAGCAACTAGTCGGACGCTTCACGGTCAGCGCAAATAGGTAAACCGTACAGATCAGGCGGCTGATTTTATTGGAGATTGGTGATTTATTAAAATATGGGTGTCCCGGTTTTTTTCCGGGTGTCCCATATTTCCGTGAAAGGCTAGAAATCCTCGACTACCCGATTAGCTGAACAAATTTTGCTATTACTCATAATGCGTCCACATACGCAGAACTTTTATGACTTTTTGCTCTTCATAAACTTGGTAAACAATCCGATGCTGGATATTAATACGTCGTGAAATTGCACCAGATAAATCACCAACCAATCTTTCAAATGGTGGTGGGGTTTGAAGCGGATTCTCTTCGAGAACTTGCAGCAAATACTTTGCTTTACTCTTGAGACCTGAGGAAGCAAGTTTCTTTGCATCTTTTTGAGCTTGCTTGGTATATACGAGTTCCCAACTCACCAATCAAGCTCCTTAGAACAATTTTCAATAGGCTCTGCCATTCCTTGTTTAATGCTTTCTCTCATACCCGGAACAGCTAGAAGATAAAGGGTTTCTTGAATCGATTCCCAGTCTTCACTGGAGACTAATACAGCACTATTTCTTTTGCCTGAAATAGTTATTGGTTGGTGAGTCTCTGAAGTTTGATCTAAAAGCCTATACAAATTTGCCCTAGCTTCACTTGCCGTAAGAATATTCATTTTTATTCTCCTGAACAGAAAGCAATATCGTACGTCTAAACGTACGGAACAGCAATATTATATTTTTACAACTAACGATCCTGTAGAAAAACCTGCTTCTAACCCGCTTTTCCCGCCCACAGCTCGTTTTCTGTTGTTTATTTTCGATTGCCGGTTTTTATCAGCCATCGTTTGTTTATTCTATATTTCCGGCCTTTTTAGAAACAAGCTCGTTTTAGGTTAGCTAAATTATGGGTGTCCTAACGGAGATAAGAGATAACGAAGATGATCTATAAGCAGATCACGGCAAAACTCTCATTGCCGGATGAGTAAAAAGGGTATAAATTTTACTCATGGTGATATTTGAGTTTGACGAGAACAAAAGCCAGTCCAATCTCGAAAAACACGGGATTGATATCCATACCGCGCAGGGTTTACGGAACGACTCAGATTTGCTCGAAATTCCAGCCAATACCAGTGACAAGCCAAGATTTCTAGTGATAGCAATGCTTAACGGCAAACACTGGTCTGGCGTTATTACCTATCGGGGTGATCACATCCGCATCCGGTCAGGCGTTCCCGAAAAGCGGAGGTACACCTCTATGAAAGCACATGAATTTGATGCCAAATTTGAAAGTGACGACGACATTCTGGGTGACCTGGATCTGTCGCAGGCCAAGCGCCCTATGCAGAAGCAAAAACGGGTGAATGTTGATTTCCCGGCTTGGATGCTGGAGTCACTGGATAAAGAAGCCAGCCGGGTCGGTGTTACCCGTCAGTCGATTATTAAAATCTGGCTGGCTGAAAGACTGGAAACCGTCGCCCATCATCATAAGTCCCAGTAGTTTTCAAGATAGTTGCCCTCTATCGCCATTCCCGTGTTTCTGTGGGAGTGGCGTCTTTCCCTACTGGATAGACCATCAAGGTCAACTATTAGCTATATCCCGCGAGATGAAACAAGCCGTTTATGGGTGACACAGAACGATGAACACCCTCACTGGAAACCGTCGCCC
>NZ_AUGW01000024.1 GCF_000422865.1 Oceanospirillum maris DSM 6286
TCAGATTTATACGAGTGGTCAGGAAAACTCAGAGAAGTTGATATTACGAAAGGGCATACTAGATTTTGTAATGTTTCATTTATCGAAAATGAAGCTTATAAGTTATTAAATAAGTTGTCACAAGATAACTATTTGGTGGGTCTAGAATACAGCGAGTTTATTACAAAGCTATCAGAATATTATTGTGATCTAAATATGATTCACCCTTTTAGGGAAGGTAATGGTCGTGCTCAGCGTATTTTTTTTGAGCACTTAGTTATTAATGCTGGATTTGAAATATCTTTCGATGCTGTAAGTGTTGACGATTGGATTGAGGCAAATATATTAGGTGTCCATTGTGATTTTTCAAAAATGAAAGCTGTTCTTAATATCTGTGTATCCTAGAAAGCTAACAAAGTCGTCAACGCGGACAAAAAACTTGTTGGCTGTTACGCTTCGCTACACATTTTAACCCGCTGTTTTAGTCCGATTAGTGCGGCTTCAGGCTGTAGAAAAACCTAACAGGTTCTGGTTGTTGAGAATTTATCACGCGCCTACGTTGATTTAAGATTATTTGGCGATGAAAACTGCCCTAGAATTCACGTAGAAGCGTCATTTTTAGTACAAAAAATGATCAATTTTTGAGTCTGAGGTTTTTCTACAGCCTCGTTAGGCACAAGCATTATTCGGGAGATAAGGTGGAAGCTAAACTTGAAGCGGTGAATGAGAGGGCAGTTGAACTGATTGCACTTGCTCAAGATTTGTTTGGTCCAATGTCCTCGGAGTGGACGTACGATGGTGTTGCATTCTACGACCATCAGCCGCACCTAAATTACTCGCCAGACACGGGAACAGTACAAATCTGGCTAAGTCTTCGAGCCCTTGATGATGAGTTTCAGCGTGATTTCCAGCTAGCTCATGAAGTCTGCCACCTTCTTTATCCATCAGTAGCGTTGGATCATCCGGTAGAACCAAAGGCAAATGTCGTTAACGAGGGTATTTCCACGTACTTTTCGGTTATTGCAGTTAACTTATACCATGGGGAGGACGCAGCAGAAGTTGCTCTACAAAGTCTTCAGTCGTTCTATCCACGATACTATTTTGCTTTTCTTCAAGTTTCGTCTCTTCTCAAAAAGGATCGTGACGCGGTGAAGAAGATAAGAAGTGTTCAGCCAATGGTTAATGATCTCACCTTTGATGATTTACGTGCTTGTGGTTTGTCGCTGACCGATAAGGAAATTGAGTCACTGATCGAACCTTTTTGAGAGGGTTGTTTGTTATTCTCAAGTTACTTCGCATGGGCTGGTAATGAAATGCGGGACACCCATAATTTAGCCAAACCAAAACTGGCTTGTCTCATCTCATGGGATTGTTCACCGAAATAATTAATGGGTGTTCCCGATACGTAATTAGGTTCTTTCAAGAACGAGTTCGCCCTCGACTTCTGTGCCATCTGGCAAGGTCACTTTACCTTTTGCCTTTATGCGGTAGTTTTTATATATCGCCCAGATCAATACAACACCAAGGCCTAAGGCGATAATTGCTAGAGCGAGACTTCCTCCTGTAAGAGCTGTAATAGCAGCGGCTCCCCAGCCCAGTGGGTTCCAGCTATTTGTCAAAGCAAGCGCCGATCCCCCGAGAACAGCTGTTAGCGCTGCTTTTGATGCTGTATTAACGGTTTGTACATGATCAGCAAGCTCCTGATTTTTAATCACTATATAGTCTGCTTCATTATCAAGAGCTCTTTCGAGCTGCTTTTTTGTTCTTACTATTTCTACATTTGCCATATAAATTCCCTCTTTTTTGATCTTTATATTTTAGCCTACTTTGTGTGTGGCTAATTTTAGGATGCGAGCTGTTAGCTGATCCAAGATAAGGCGGACACTTGAACTTGGACTGATGGGTGGCGTTCAAGTCCAAAGGAAAGCTGGGACACCCATAATTTAACCCTTCCAAAATCATCGAGTCTAAGCGAGATGTTTTGGCGGGCGATGGATAGCGCAACTTACAAAGCAAGTTTTCTTATCCTATTCTTATTGGGCTTCAAGATTGCTTGAGTCATTAGACTGTTTGGAGTATGAAAACCACACACAATAGACACATTATATCCTCCGTTTCTTGTCTGAGCTTATGGCTACGCGTTGTAAGCAATCCTAACCGTAAGACGGGAAAAACGAATCAGTTAGCCGCCCGTTTTGGCTAGGGCGACTAATGCCGTCGGGCATGGCCGCCTAGTCGTAGGAACCTCCCACTAGAGTCAGCTTATCTGATTTAGTGGAGGGAGGATGTCAACTAAGCCGCTTAGCTATAGCCTCTATCGCCATTTTTACGCCAATAGGTACCGCAGCTTGATAAGAGTGCAATGCATAGACATTGACCTTATCGAGTTGATGATCAGGAAATAGCTCCGCTAACGTCTGGCTATGCTTGGCAAAGATAAAGTCTGGAATTATACCAACACCAAACCCTTGCTCTAACATACTCAAACAGGTGGATAGGGTATTAGCCTTATGATGGTTTTTAAAATTAAGCTCAAAGGCTGGCGTGCCATTTTTATCACTGTGACTGTCTTTACGGCTAAAGCTGTGATGAATCGACTTTTCTTGCCAGTGATTAGCGACGTATCTGGTATTACCTACTTTTAATGCTTCAATATCACTCTGGCAGGCTTTAGCTGTTTGCAGTGAGCCACAAAGCACATCTCTAAAATCACCAATACGCTTTTGTTTCAGATTACTTATTTTTGATTCGCCAACCCGTATCGCAATATCAATACCTTCTTGCATCAAGTCTAATTGCCCATCATGACTAATCAGCTCTAATTCGACCTCGGGATAGGCATAAAACACATCGTGCAGAGCGGGTAATACCAGGTGCTCCATTAATGCATGCGGAGCGGTTATCTTGATTAGCCCTTTAGGCGTAAGTTGTAATTGCTGGGCGTCTTGCCAAGCTTGTTCTGCGAGTTCATGCAGGGTGCAACACTGTTGATAGAAATGTTCACCTGCAGGTGTCAGGCTTTGTTTACGTGTGGTGCGTTTAAGCAAAGTGACCGCAAGCTCTGTTTCCAGTTGCTTAAGATGCTGACTGATAACCGACTTCGAGACGTCGAGTTTTTCCGCTGCACGGGTTATCGAACCGAGTTTAACGACGTACATAAATACCGTCATTTGTTTAAGTTTACTCATTATTTATGCTTACCTGGTATCGTCTCGCGTAGATTGCTGCTGGTCGTCGGTTATGACTATTGTTCTGTTTATCTTAACAGTGTTTTCTGATTGGTCTGTTTTTGTTTGTTAGTGATGGCGCTAAAGTGCAGCCATACACCTAGACAGCCGTCACAGCGTTATAAATTAGCCAGACACTTATCGGAGAAAGACAATGACACAAGAACAAACTCTATTAGCCTGTAAAGCCGGTATCGCAGCATGGCAGGCGGCCTTTAACAATCAAGATGCAGCCGGTTGCGCAGCGCAATATGAAGAAGATAGCGTCATGCACGCCCGTCCATTTGGCACATTCATTGGTCGTGAAGCGATCCAAACATTTTGGCAAGGTATCATTGATCAAGGTTTTAGCGATGTCGATTACACCGATATTGAATGGGTAACAATGAACGATGATAGCTGTGTATTAACCGATGATAGCTGTGTATTAACTGCTAAATGGACAATGAACAAAGCCTTCGGCGTCGTTCATCATGAACAATGGCGTATTCAAGCAGACGGCAGTGCACTGTTAGCTGCAGATGATTTTGAAGTGAAAGGCGAACGCTAAATTTATGGATGTCCCAAATAATCTATCCGTTTGAACTGAAATGAGCCTCAGTGTTGAGGCTCAATGGTTTTTATGGCGTTGAAAATATAAGCCTAGCTGCCCACTATGCCGCCGTCTTTTTTCGTAATCACCATGAGTGACGGTCTTGGGGGCATATCCGGTTTGAAATCAGGCCAGCGGGTAACGGGGTCGCTAAAGGTTGATTCCCTTGCAAAGGGCGGGTAATCTTTTGCGCCATCGGAGCCTGGGTGCTGTACTGAGACAAATAGGGTTTTATCATCGGGGGTGAAAGCAGGGCTGGCCATCTCCGCACCCACGGGCACGCGGAAAAACATACGCGCCGCGCCGCGTTTTTTACCGTGCGTTTCCACCGCCCAGATACCATCCGTAGAGCCGGTTTTACCCCAATCGTCCCCTTGATCGGTTGTTACCCATAACCGCCCCCGTCCATCTACCGCAAAGTTATCTGGGGCGATAAACCAATTATCATCGGCTTTACCCTCTTTAGGCGTGCTGGCATGTAGCATGATGTCCCAGCTGTAATGCTCTGAGGCATGATCGCCCAACGGTGGGGTAAGCTGTAATATCTGTCCCTCTTGAGGTGTTTTATCGCTATCAGGGCTGTCGCCTAGCAGCATCAGATAGACGGTATTGGTTTTAGGGTTAACGGTTACATCTTCTGGCCGGTTAAGGGGGGTCGCCCCAAGAGTATCAGCGGCTAGTCTGGCATCAATCACAACGTCTGCTTGGCTATCAAAGCCATTGTTCTTGGTTAAAGGGCCGTAACCGTAACGTAAAGGTAGCCAGTTAAGTGTGCTGCCCTCTTCAAAACGAGCCACATAAAGGGTGCCTTCATCCAGTAAGTCAAAGTTCGCTCGACGGCTGTGGGGGTCGTAACGTCCGTGGGTGACAAACTTATACAGATACTCGCCTGCCTGATCATCTGCGGAATAAACCACCACGCGGCCATCATCATTGACGACAACGGCGGCACCTTCATGCTTAAAGCGCCCTAGGGCGGTACGCTTAATGGGGCGGGCGTGGGGGTCGTAGGGGTCAAGCTCTACAATCCAGCCAAAGCGATTGATTTCGTTGGGTTCTTGCTCAATATCAAAACGGGCGTGATGTTTACCCCAGTCAAACCATTTGCCGGGTATGCCGTAGCGCTTCAGCTTCTCTTTTTCGGGATGATGTTTCTTTTTACCGCAAAAGTAACCGTTAAAATTCTCTTCTGCGGTTAACAGGGTTCCCCAGGGGGTCATGCCGCCTGCACAGTTATTGAGTGTGCCAATGACATGGCGACCCTTGGGGTCATACTCTGTTTTTAGTCGCTCATGTCCTGCTGCGGGGCCGGAAAGATCCAGTACATCTTTGAGGGGACTAATTCTTCGGTTGTAAGGGCTAAAACGGACACACTGCCAACGTCCTTTGCGATCTTTTTCAATTTCGATAACACTTAAACCGTGGGCGGCCATCTCAATTTCGCACAGTTGGCGCTCGTGTTCTTGTTTATTCTTTGCAGACTTCCCCAGTTTTTTAGCATCTGTATCATTTTTAGCCCCCGCTTCTTTTGGCTGCTCAGGAAACATCAGTTTGCGAGTGGTGTATTCATGATTAACGGCCAGCAAACCACGGTCGGGGTTATAAGAGCCACGGGGCAGAGGGAAAAAACCGACAAAATCATTGTTGTAGCCAAACTGGCGCGCTTGGGCCTGAGGTGTTTGTCCCATTGGATCAAATTCTGGCGCATCGCCGGTAACAGGATCACCCCAACGAATCAGAATATCCGCACGATAACCTTCTGCTACGTGGTGGGTGCTATCCACACCATAGGGTAAGCTTGAGAAAGAGAAGTCCTGCGTATCATCGGCTTTTTTCTTGGGCTTTTTTTTCTTAGCGGTAACAAGTTCTGCGTTTAAGGCCGTTGTTTCTGCTGAACATAGGGGTATTAACTGGCTAAGGTCGGGCTGTTTTTCTGGGCTGATACGCATATCTTCATCAGCATCCCACTGCTTGGTTATCATCGCAATTGTCCTTATAGAAGATTTAGGCAAGTCGTACAAAATCTCTAGGCTCTATGCTGCGGGTGCGAAGTGACAATTACGTTAAATGCGATGAAGAAGATGTTCGGAATATAGAGAGAGGAATATGGATTCGGAAGTAAAAGATAAAAATGGGGACATCCGCTTTCCCCTAAGAGCAACAGCCTTTCGGCCTGCATTCACACCGTTATCGCTATAAAGTACTCGTTAAGAGACTTTTGGCTTTGCTGGAGAATTCGAGCAAACGCGATGAATTTGATTGGAACCTTGATAGCTTATCTCTTCAGTAACAAAAAGCGGCTGTATTAGCGGTATCCATTATGGCGGTCGCATCACTGGATCATACGTCCCATCCGTAGATTTCTTGCCTTTGGAGTCTTGGGGATCCCTTTTGATACGATGTCTCGATAAAGGATAGTTTGAACTAAAAATAATCGGAGCAATACTCGGTTCACTACTGTTTTGTTTCAGGGTTTTCCCTAGGGTATTATCTTTCGCTGACAGGTATACTAAATTGAATCTGCAGACGGGATACCTCTAATGGCTTCAAAAAAATTATTTTCTCTTTCAAATCAATTGATTCGCCTTGTTATCCTGCCTCTGCTTGTTGCTGTTGTCTTACTTTCATCGATTCAAATCTATCTGTTTTACCAGTCAAGCTTAGCGTCATCGCGTCAACAACTGGACCATCGAATTGACCAGATACTTCCGCTATTATCTAAGGCTATGTACGATGCGGATTTAGAAACCATCAACCTGATTGGTGATAGCCTTTTCCAAGACAGTAATGTTAATTACATGATGGTCTCTGACCAATTCTCCCGGATCTACCTGCGCAGTCGAGATAACAATAATGGTATACGACTTGACCCTATCGTTATTAGCAAGCCTTTGAGTTACACCAATAATCGCGGCCAGCGCCTGCTGTTGGGTAATCTTAATATTCGCTTTAATCACCAAGGTTTTTTAACCAGCTTAGCTCATACAGGGCTGATTGTTATTGCCTTAGGCATTTTGAAATTTATGTTGCCTTTGTTTGCACTTATTTTCTTTCTTAATCGCAAAGTACAACAACGCTTAAATTTCTTGATTGCCGAAATATCCCGCTCTCGCCCTGATGGACTGTCTCCTGTGTGCCAGAAGAAGAATGACCCCAAGGAGATTCAAGAATTAATCAATGCGTACAATCAATTACAAGAGAATAACCACCGCTACCTTACGCGTCAGCAGGAAGCTCACTCTAAGTTGATAGAGCGCACGCAAGAGGTAGCAGAAGGCCGAGAGTCTGCTCGCCAGTTAACCAGCATGTTGCAAAATAGCCAGAAGCGCTATCGGGCCTTGTTCCACCGAAATGTGGATGCGCTTTTAATTGTGGAAAGTTTTCGTCTGGAAGATGAAGAGCGTTACCGCATTATTGATGCGAATCAGGCGGCTATTGATATTTTGGCTCAACCTTTAGAGCAGCTGATCAAACAAGACTTTGAAGTTATGTTTGGTGCTAAACCTTTAGAGCATGGTTACTACCCGTTAGATAAGGCATCACTGCCGCGTAGCTTGCAGCAGTCAAATATTCAAATAGAGTTGCATTTTAATATGATGCTTTATGAGAAGCAGGGGTTGTATTACGTTACCCTACGGGATGTGAGTGATAAAATTCGAGCTGAGAAATTAGAAATTGAAGCCAGTGAATTAATGAATTTTCGTCAAAACCAAATGGCTATTGCAGAAATGGCAACCACCATCGCCCATGAGGTCAACCAGCCCTTAGCCGCGATTCAAAACTATGCTTTCTCAGCCATTAATTTTAGCCAAGCTGATGATTTCAATGGCAAGAAGCTGCACGAAAGCTTAGAGAAACTGATACTTCAAGCCGATATCGCCTCTGATATTGTGCAGCAAGCTAGGGGGCAGCTGGGACGTAATGATTATCCCCAACAAAAACTCGACCTTGTTGAAGCAGTACAAAAGAGCCTAGATCTTAGTCAGCTACGGGCTCAAAAGAGCGATATTAGCCTGAATTTTGATTATGAGCTGCCTAAAGCGCCCGTTATTGCCAATGAAGTTCAGATCAAGCAATTAATGATCAACTTGATATCTAACGCCATAGAAGAGTTGTCAGAGCTGACCGACCACCGTGGAAGAATCGATATTTATATCAGTGAAAAAAGTCATTACTTTGAGATTAGCGTGCGGGATAACGGTTTAGGTATTGAGAATATTCCTCAGGTTTTTACCACCCATTACAGCACCAAAGAAAATGGCTTAGGTATGGGGCTTGCTATTTGTCGAAGTATTATTGAGATGCACCACGGCACGATCCTCGCCCGTAATTTAGATAATGGTGGGGCAGAGTTTATCGTCCGGCTGCCTAGTAATATTGATCAAGGCCAGCCGCTCGACCAAGACCAGCAAGACCCGTCGCTCGACCAAAACCAACTGATAGCAGAACCCATCAAGCGCCGTAAAAATCCAGATGAATGATGAATAGCGATATCAATATTGATAGACAATGTGACTCAATAGAGAACGATTTATGTAGGGAGAAAAACATTGCCAAATTTTCCACAAAAAATTCATATCATTGATGATACCGAGTCGGTGGCCGCCTCACTAAAAATGCTTTTAGAATCGCACGGCTACAGCACAACATCTCATTCATCGGGGGAAGACTTTATTGAGGCGATGCATAATAGAGACTCGGAGCCTAGCTGTATTCTCCTAGATGTTCGTATGCAAGGTATGAGTGGTATCGAGCTGTTTCAACAGCTGAGTTCTTTGAAAGTTATCGCCCCTGTTATTTTTATTACCGGCCATGCAACCGTGCCGATGGCTGTGCGTGCGATTCAACTGGGTGCTTTTGATTTTCTTGAGAAACCGATCGACCACCATCAACTGGTGTTTAAAGTAGAGGCGGCACTTAAACAGTACCGTAAAACTAAGAGTGCCCTAGAAATTGAACAGCAGAGCCATCAAGCCTTAGAATCCTTAACTAAACGAGAATGCCAGATTCTAGAGCTCTTGGTCACAGGTTTGCCTAATAAAGATATTGGCCGAGAGCTTAATATCACCGTGAAAACCGTTGAGTACCACCGCAGCAATATTATGCGTAAAACTCAGGTTAACTCATTGGCTGAATTGGTTCGCCTTCATCTATCACAACAGCAGCGTTAACAACATGCTTCGTACATTTCCCTCTGTTATTTTGCAGATAAGGCCGCCCTTAAGGCTAGCTGTTTTCCTGCGCTTTTTTGTGGGTGCGCTGCTTTTTGTCTCCTATGGATTGAGCGCACCGCCAGCACTAGGTGATGAGCGGTCTTTAATGGTGGCCACAACCCCACCCCTTGAACTCAATGGTATTAATCGACCGCTGCATGTTGTACTGATGATTAATGAGCCACTCAATGACTTTTGGCGACTGTCTAAACAGGCGGCGCAGCAAGCGGCAAAAGAACTGAACATTGTGTTAAACGTTATTGAGCTTAACAATAACCCGCTCTATCCTATTCGAGCCCTATCTGCCTTAGTAAATTCGAGTCAAAAACCTGATGCGGTTCTTTTTTCAAATATGAAGAATACGGGGAAAGCGGTTCTTGATCTTTTGGAAAAACACCATATCCATAGCATCATTTATGACAACGGTTTTTCACCTAAAGAGGGTATTGGACAGCCGGGGGAGCGATATAATTATTGGCTCGGCCAGATTACCGTGAATAATTATAATGCTAGCCAGCGCCTTACCTATGAGTTAATCGAAAAAGCCTTAGATCTGTATCCTGATCAGCAGCCTATTTCCATGATCGCGCTGGATGGTGATGCTATCTCTCAAACTAATGCTCAACGGTTACTGGGGATGTTTGATGCATTAGTTGATCAATCGGGGCGAGTCGATCTTAAGCAGATTTTTAATACCCGCTACAATCCCAAGCATGCGTACAATGCTTTATTAATCGCCAAACAGCGCTATCCTGAATTACGCCTTATTTGGGCTGCTAATGATGATATGGCCCTGGCTGCCATTGAGGCGGCCAAATCCATTGGTTTAGAACCCGGTAAAGATATTTTGATTATCGGCTTTGACCTAACGCCCAAGGCGCAAGCTGGCATAAAACAAGGTGAGCTATTTAATAGCTACGGCGGGCATTATTTGGCAGCCTCTTGGGCTTTGGTTTACCTTAAAGATGTGATGGAAGGTGTAACACCACGCTATCGAACACTGCATATTCCTCTTTTTTCCGGTTTAGGTGAACTTAAAGATAGAGATCAACAGCTACAGCGTGATTTCCGTTTTTCTGAGCTGATGTTTAAAAGTTTCTCTAAAGCCCCTAATCAAACTCATTATCGGTTTGAATCACCAAACTTACCCTGATTTTCCCTTGAATACACCAAAGGGATTGCAGATGAACCCTAGGGTTTGCGTTCCATGATTATGCCCCTTAGACTGTGGTTTTTGCGGTAAAAACGGAATAGAAATCATGGGTTTGTTCAGTCGTAACAGTACAGATAGCGCAACAACCAGAGTCTCTATTCAGCGGGAAGGTTTTACCCATATCCGCCAGATTAGCGAAGCGGTCACCACGATGCCTTGGGGGTTATCTTTACTGTCTCTGGCATGGACCGCAGGCCCGGTTACACTGATTGCCGCCCAGCTAAGCTATATTTTGGGTTACAACAAAGCACCGACCCAAGAAAACCTGATGTTCTTTATTATCTATACCGTTATCACAGGTGTTGCCGGTATTGTCGCACAGGTGGTTTATCGCCTAACCCGCGTACCTAAAATTGAAGAGCAGCAACGCCGTGTATCCCTTGTTTTAGAGCAATTACCAGAGTTACGTTGGCAAGTGCTAGATCTGCACACACACCACCATGACCCCGAACAGCGCCAACGTTATGTGGCAAAGCTGTTGCTACAAAAAGCGGACCTTGACCCCGAGTCATTAAAGCAGGCGATATTTGACCTGACTCATAATAAAACCTTTGCGCGCCTGATTAGCCAGATTGAGATCTATCGACAAGTTGGCATGGATCGCCGTATTAATGACTTGGTTGAAAACCAGCGCTTTCTTATCCGCCATGTTCTTATTCAGCTTGAAAATGTCGAGCCTGATGCCCTGCCCATTATTCGTACCCGTTTACAGGGGGATAGCCCCGATCAAAAAGTGGGAATGCCTCGCCAAGAAAACTTTATTGAACGTATTTTTGCGGCGATAGAGGAAGAGAATGACCTTTTAATGTCCGACGAAGACGTTGAAGAGATGATCGTTCTGGCCTTTGAGCTAATCTGTGGCCGAAAAATCCCGATGCTAACCTTCACCTACAAAGGCCGCTGGGAGCTGGCAACAGCCCTTGACCGAATGGAGCGTAACCGTAGTGAATACCGCATCGCCCAAGCCACCGGTTTGAGTCGTATTCGAGCCTTGGCAAGCTTTATCAATCAGCAAAATATTTTACAGCGTACCGATGAAGAGGAAGATGCTGAACACCTCCAGATCAACCAATCGGCGGATTCTCTGGTAGAAAGTGCTGAAGCTTATATGGATGAGTGTGCGGCTAGCCTATCGGAGTATTGCCTTAGAACCCGTCGCAAGCGCGATAAAGCTGATAAAGACTGGATTCGCGAACAGGCCAAACAGCTGGCGGATGCCCTTAATCTGTGGAAAGAGATTCGACGTGCCTACGAGCGAATTGGTCGTATGCATGTACAGTTACTAAAGGCTTCTGACCGCTGGGAGAAATTTGTTGATACCTTTTCCGTTAGTGACTCTAAACTCCAAATCGGTAGCGGACACCGTGGTTTAACCGTCACTGAAAAATCTGTCTATCTTGATGAAGAGGCGATTAGTGAAGTTTGTACTCGTCTTTTTGATTTTCTTACTAAGCACAAGCTAACACCGGAAGATCAAAACTTAGCTCGAAATAAAGCATTGCGGGGTCGTGTGGAGCGTAACTTGCTGCCAGAAGACCATATCACGCCGGAGATTGCTAAACAGTTCGCCATCGAAATAGCCCTAGCCCTTGAGCCTCATATCTTTTTAAGTCGCCCAGAAATTCAGCGGGCGATTTACAGCACCAATGCTATTTATATGAACGATATCGAACCGGGTATGAGCGCCGCAACCAAGGCCTCAATGGGTAGCGCCATGGCGAAGGAGAAGCGCCATGATTTGTCCGTTGCCGCAGAACGGTTGGCTTTAGCCTTGGTTAAGCACTATCAGGTAGAGTTAGGCGATGATGCGATCACCTTTCTGCGTGATAACTACCACGCCCGTGAAACACGCTTAAATATGTTGAACCAGTTTGCCAAGCCCCGTGAACGAAAAGTCAGCTATCTGAACTTACGCCCGCCAGTGGTCGTTGCCCCTAAAAGGGATTGGTATAAAGCCTTAATCGCCGCACGACGATTTATGGCTTAGGGTCATGCCTGAAGCCTGTTATAGATTGAGTTACTAGCCCCCGGTCATATTCATAAAGCGTAAAATCTGTACATCGCCGTTAGCATTCAATTCATCCGTGCCGAACTCGCTGGTACTGGATTCATTAAAACCACCAAGACTAAAATGATGCCGTTCTGGCTTAATGGCCATGCTGTCCCGAATGGCTTGTTTTACCGGCTCTAGTGATCCGGGGTTTGCCCGTATAACCGCCCGTAAATCAACGGAGTGCTCGTTACCCAAACACAGTAGCAAGCGCCCCTCTGCGGTGACTCTTACTCGGTTACAGCTGCCGCAGAAGTTATGACTGTGGGGCGAGATAAAGCCTATTTTGGTCTTCACCCCAGGGATTCTAAAATAGCGAGATGGGCCATCCGTTTTGTCCGTGCTGGACGTTAGCAGGGGATAACCCTGGCGGATAATCTCTCTAACCTCATCGCTGGAGCAGTAGGTTGCCTCTCGGTCGTGCTCTGATATTTCCCCAAGGGGCATCTCTTCGATAAAGCTAATATCGATTTGGCGATCAATAGCAAACTCTAATAGGGGTAATATCTCATCATCATTTCGCCCTTTTAAGATCACTGCGTTTAGCTTAATACCGGTAAAACCCTCGGCAACGGCGGCATCAATACCGTTAATAACCTGCTGTAGATCACCTTTACGGGTCAGCTGCCGGAAACGATCAGGGTCTAAAGAATCCAAGGAGATATTTAACCGCTTAAGCCCAGCGGCCTTAAGATCAGATGCCATACGCGTCAGTTGAGAACCGTTTGAGGTCATCGCAAAGTCCGTAATCTCAGGTAAGCCGCCAATATGTTGGATCAATTGCATCACATTCTGGCGTACTAAAGGCTCACCGCCGGTTAAACGGATTTTGTTAACCCCTAGCTGGGCAAAGGCTTCGGCTAATAGTCCGATCTCTTCTAAAGACAGCACCTTTTCCCGGGGCAGAAAGGTCATCTCCTCGGCCATGCAGTACACACAACGAAAATCACAGCGATCCGTTACCGATAGCCGAACGTAAGTGACCTGACGGCCAAAACCATCGATTAACTGTTCTTTCTCAACGCGATTAGTCGGCGCTATCATCGTGATCAACCTTTATGCCAACGCTGGGCGGCATCCTCGTCTGATGTGCGAGCGGATACCCAGTAATCTCCTTCACGGGTATTTTCTTTTTTCCAAAATGGGGCACGGGTTTTTAAAAAATCCATAATAAAGGCGCAGCTATCAAAGGCCGCTTGTCGATGGGCCGAGGCCACCGCCACCAATACAATAGGGTCACCAGGGGTTAAGTGCCCAACACGATGAATCACCGATACAGCCTGCAGCGACCAGCGTTCCGATGCTTCTTCGGCGATCTGCTGTAACGCTTGCTCTGTCATACCGGGATAGTGTTCTAGGGTTAGCCCCTGTACGTCTGGTTTCTCATTAAAATCACGAACCAAACCAGAAAAGGTGACAACAGCACCAATATCCGTGCGGCCTTCCGTCATCCCACGGTTGACTACCGCCAGATCAAAGGGGGCTTCTTGTACTTTGATATAAATGCGACAGCTCATCATCTTAGCCCCCCGTCACCGGTGGAAAGAAAGCAACCTCATCACCGGCTTGCACGGTGGTGGTCGCTTTCGCCATCTGCTGATTAACCGACATCAGCACGTTACTGGCCGATAGGGCGCTTTCCCATTCAGGGTGGATGCTAATCAAGTGTGCTTTTACTTCACCAAGGCTTGTATCCTCACCAAGACTTGTATCCAGCGCGATTAACGCAAGCTCCATGTGCTCGCAGTTAAGGGATTCCCGTAGCCCCGCAAAAAAGCGAAGAGACAGATAACCGTCCTTTTTCTGAGTGCTTGGAGCGTCAGAATGAGTGCTTGACTCCGCATCCTGATGGGAATCACTGGGTAGTTGCCAGTGACCAGATTTTCCGCCTTTTTTCTCAAGCACTTTAATGCCTGAGACCACCATAGTTTTATCTACTGCTTTACACATATCGTACAGGGTTAGTGCCGCAACAGAGGCCGCTGTTAGTGCCTCCATCTCAACGCCGGTTTGCCCTGCCAGCTTACACAGTGTCTCAATACGAATACGGTTTTGGCTTGGTTCTGGGATTAGCTCAACTTTCACCTTGGTCAGCATTAACGGATGACACAGGGGGATCAAATCACTGGTTTTTTTGGCCGCTTGAATTCCGGCAATACGAGCTACGGCCAGTACATCGCCTTTTTTATGCTCACCGGAGATGATCATGCGTAATGTTTCAGGCTGCATCTCAACGTAGGCTTCCGCCACGGCTTCGCGGGCGGTGACGGCTTTTTCGGTGACATCCACCATGCTCGCCTCACCCTTAGCGTCGATATGGGTAAAGCCTTCAGGGTGCAAATTTGAGGTATCTGTAGCAGACGTTGGCTGATTCATTATTATTTATTCTCTCTTTATAACGCTTAGCTTTTGACGCTTAAAGTAAATCTGCAAAGGGATAGATACGTACCATCTCACCCTCGGTCACGCGGGCTTGGGCATCCGGTATCTCTATCAAGCAGTTAGCTTCGGTCATTGAACGCAAAATCCCTGAACCTTGAGTACCGGTTGTTCGCACCTGCAATTGCCCTTGGGGCGATAAGCTGTAAATACCACGATGGAAATCGGTACGACCTTCTCGGCTACGCATCGCCTCGCTGGCCTGTGCGGGAAACGCGGTTAATGCTCCCCCTGTACTACCTTCTAGCCCGTGCTTGTCTGACCGTAGCGGTTCGCCCTGTAACGCTCTTAACGCGGGTTGGGCCAGTTGCATAAAGGTCACCATCACTGCAACGGGGTTTCCGGGTAAACCAAAGAACCAAGCGCTTTTTTCCGATTTTTCTGGTTCCGTCGGCGCGTTATCAATTTGCTCCCCATTAATCGGCCCGATACGACCAAAGGCAAGCGGTCTACCGGGACGAATGTTGATCCGCCAAAAGCCGATCTCCCCCACTTGAGTAAGGGCTGTTTTAATATAATCCGCGACCCCAACAGATACCCCGCCAGAGGAGATCACGACATCGGCTTGAGCCGCCGCTGAAGCCAGTGTTGATGCAAGCACCGTTTCTTGATCCGGTAAAATACCTAGATCGATCACTTGGCAATGCAGTTTTTTTAACAAACCGATCAGGGTATAGCGATTGGTATCGTAAATACTATGGGGAGGTAAAGGCTGGCCTTGGGCAACCACTTCATCTCCGGTAGAAAATACCGCCACCACAAGGGGTTTAAAAACCGCCACTTGGGTTAGGCCTAGGGAGGCGATAAGACCTTGGTGGGCCGCACCTAGGCGTGTGCCTGCGGACAAGGCGATTTGGCCTTGCTGAAGATCTTCTCCGGCCTGTCGAATATTGTCGTTTAGCCGTAGGCTTTCTGGTTTTTGGATGATAACCGTGTCGGTATTATCGGTATCTAATTGACAGATCTCACGCATCACAACGGTATTTGCACCGGCAGGAACAGGAGCTCCGGTGGTAATGGTGACCGCTTCGCCGGTGCGAAGGGTTCCGTCAAAGCCGTGGCCCGCCAAAGAGTGGCCCACTAAAATATAATGGGCCTCATAGTTGGCCTCAGGAGACTGGTGATGATCCTCTGGCAAGGCTAAAGCAAAGCCGTCCATCGCGGCATTGGTTTGCGCCGGTACATTGATTGGCGAAATAACATCTTCTGCTAGCACATGCCCGACCAGTTGGCTTAGCTCACAGGCGATGACTTTGGGGCTGTTTGCCGTGGACATCGCATCCAGCAGAGCTTGTCGGCCTTGCTCAACACTTAATTGCCCCGGTTGATCAAAACAGCTGACGTCGGTATGACCTGTATTACTGGCTGTCGATTTCAATGTGTATGACATCCGTTATCCCTTCTATTTTGTCTTTGTCCGCTATTTTGACTGCTACTTTTTCAGCTTTTGGGTCTGTAAGCGGATCTGCTCAATTACAAAATCAGCCACGGTTTCACAATGATTAAGGTCGAGGATTTTTAGCGCAGAATCTTGTGGGATCTGGCTATTAGCATCCGCAATATTTGTATCTGCCATTGCCTCTGCAACATCAGCCATTTTGTTAGTCACAACGGTAGGCTCGTCCGTGGCAATGGCAATAATATTCGCGTCGCTTTGAGCCATCAGAGGCTTACCCGTCGCGGGACGATAAACCTCTATTTTGGGAAAGTGTTCCGCCTTAAATCCTTCGACTAAAACCGCATCTAAACGGTGTTGCGGTAAAAAGTCGATCATTTCGGCCAAATCAGGCTCTTTAGGAAAACTAGGCTCTTGAGGAAAATCTAACATCATCGCCATACGATTTGCTGAGGCAATTAACATCGGTGCCGCCCCAGCTTTACGCAGCTCGTAGCTATCTTTACCGGGATGATCAACTTCAAACGCGTGATGAGCATGTTTTACCACGGCCACGCGCAGTCCTCGTTCAACCAAAACCGGCAACAGCTTTTTCAGCAAGGTGGTTTTACCCGAGCCACTAAATGCAGCAAAACCTAAAACGGGCAGAGGAAACTTTAACATGGCGCGTCCTAATTTATTCTATCAGTGAAAGATAACCAGCAAGTAGCATTCCACCGTTCAGCGGAATACGGTCAAGAATGCTCCAAAATGTTCCATTTGAGATATCCCATGACCATTGGCATACCTTCTGAGGCAGGCATAAAAAAACAGCACCGAAGCACTGTTTTATTGTTGTTTTATTGTTTTATTGCCCGATGCTATTCGATTAGGGCGTATTTAAGGGCCGTACACGCTCGAATTCTTTTGACCACAGGCTTAAGGTTTTTTGGGTCGTAGGCGTTCAAGGTTTTGGATGTCTTCCTGAGTGTTCAAATTGACGAACACTTCTGACAAGGTATCAAACGTTACCACTACCATGGCATGTTGCATGTACCAGCGGTCAATTTTGCGTTTACCGTCACTCAGCCATGTTTGCAAGCTCGGTAGCAGGCTGCGTTTAACCATTGAGATTACCGGCTGTAAGCGTTCGCCATCATGGGCCACCGCGATAACAGCGCCTTCGGCTTGAGTTGCCGCATACAGTTTCTCTACCATATCCTTTGGCAATAAAGGGGTGTCGCAGGGGGTAAATAGCACCCAGTCGGTTTTTGCATGGGTTAACCCTGTTAGCATGCCCATTAACGGCCCATGAAAACCCTGCTCTAGGTCTTCAATCACGCTATAGCCCAACGCTTGATACGCGTCGATACTTCGGTTGGCATTGATTAAAACCGTGTCTACCTGTGGTGCGATATGTTCCAAAACATGGTGAATCATTGGACGGCCATCAAAATAAACCCATCCTTTATCCACCCCACCCATTCTCTGGCCTTGGCCGCCGGCTAATACCACCGCGGTAACGGCTTGTTGCACGTGAGACTCTTGTTCGCTCATACCGTATCTCTCTTCTGGCTAGGGCTGTTGTTCTGGCTAGCGCAATGATCTTGATGCTGAGTGATTTCTGATCTGGTTAATGAGCCGCCATGAATCGTCCAGCAGGTATTGCAAAGATCCGTTAGCTGATTGGTTTGGTGAGAACTGACCATAATAACGCAGCCTTTTGCGATCAGATCGGTGACTAGGCGATACATGAGTTCGATAGAATCATCATCAAGATTCGCGGCTGGTTCGTCTAACAGCAGCAAGTCAGGCTGTAGTAGCCATGCTCTTAACAGGGCAAGGCGCTGGCGCTCTCCGCCTGACAAGGTTACCGCACTTTGCTGTCTCAGGGCTGTCAATTTTGCCAGCTCAAGCCCGTGATCTAACGCCTCTTTAGCGCCAAGGCGTTCATCGCCTTTTAAAGAGCGGATAACAAACATCAGATTTCGCTCAACACTGCCCGCAAAAAGATAAGGCGTTTGATGAAGATAGCAGATACGCCCATGGGCCGAGCGAATAGAGCCTTTTTGCACAGGTTCCAAGTGAGACAGCAAGCGCATCAAGGTTGTCTTCCCAGAGCCATTAGCTCCCTGTAGCCAGATATGCTCGCCAGATTGCCAATGCATCTGTTCGATATCAAATAATGACTGGGAATGCTCCAGCCAACGGTGCTCCAAATGATCAAGGGTTAATAAGGCACAAGCGGGCGCTTGTTTTAACCTTTGTTCTAATCTGGGGTTCGGCTCTTGTTTCAAGGCTTTCAACTCTTGTTCCAACATGGGCTAGTTTCAATATGAGCTATAGGCTTCTAGCATCTGTTTGATTTTAATAAAAAGAGAGGCTTATCAAGGACGCTTAACGACTGGCCAGTTGTCCTTTGCCTCTTAGCAGCCCCATGCCCACATTTAACAACATGGCTAATAGGAATAAGACCAAGCCTAACGCAACTCCCTGAGCATACTCACCTTTTAGTGTTTCAAGGGCGATAGCGGTTGTAATACTGCGGGTATAATTAAGGATATTGCCACCAACCATCATGGCGCAGCCAACTTCTGCGATAATACGAGCAAAGGCGGCAATAAAGCTGGAATATAGTGCGTAGCGCACTTCTATCATCAGTACCCATAAACAGCGAATAGGGCTGGCACCTAACATTTTAGCCGTTTCCCAAGCGCGTTTGTCCGCCCCTTGAAAGGCGCTATGGGTCATGGAAACCAGTAACGGCAGGCATAATAAAAACTGACCAACAACCATCGCATTTTGGGTGAACAATAATCGCCAGTCCCCTAAAGGCCCGGCCCGTGACAGTAACATAAATAGGATTAACCCAACCACCACGGTAGGCACCGCCATTAAAGTGTGAGTCAAAGAGAGTAGCAGCCAGCGCCCAGGGAAACGCCAATAAGCTAAAGCAAATCCAATAAGTGTTGCCGGAACGATCGCCAGTATCAATGCTGTAAATGAGACATTAAATGAAACGGCAATAATGGTCCACAGGGCTTTATCACCGGAAACCAATAACTCCACCGCTGCAACAAAAGTCTCAGTTAAAGACGCCATAGATGCCTGTGCCTTATTGTTATTGTCTAGGGGGTATTGTTAATTACGTACTTAAGACATTTTGTGCAAAACAAAGCCCACAAGCCGGTAAAGAGACTTGCAGGCTTTGGTCTTGATTAGGCCATCTAAATGACCTTAACGCAGATTACTTGGCCGCGTTCGCAATAAACAGACGCTCGCCGTGTAAACGGAAATCGTTGATACGTTTTTGCGTTGCATCAGAAACCAACCAATCACTAAATGCTTGAGCGCCGGTGGTGTTCAAACCGTCATATTTAGTAGGGTTAACTAGAATTACTTGGTATGGGTTAAATAGACGCTTGTCACCTTCAGATGCGATAGCCAGATCAACTTTAGATTTATAAGCTAACCATGTACCACGATCTGTTAGGGTGTAAGCCTGTAGTTCAGAGCTGATTTGCAGCACTTTACCCATGCCTTGGCCCACTTCACGGTAGCCTTCAAACGGCAGTTTAGTGTGAGCGGATTTCCATAGGCCTAGCTCTTTCTTATGAGTACCGGAATCATCGCCACGGGAGATAAACAGGGCAGAATGACTGGCAATTTTAGTCAGTGCTGCTTCAATGCTATCGGCGGATTTAACACCGGCTGGATCATTTTTGGGGCCGACAAGAACAAAGTCGTTGTACATAATCGCCCGTGGCTGAATGCCGTGGCCTTCGCTAACAAATTTAGCTTCAGCTTGTGGTGCGTGGGTCATAACCACATCAACATCGCCATCACGGCCCATGCGCAGTGCTTTACCTGTACCAACGGCAATCACTTGGATCGTTGCGCCATTGGCTTTTTCAAATTCTGGTAGTAAGTAATCTAACAGACCTGAATTATAGGTACTGGTCGTTGTTGCCAAACGGATAATGCCAAGATCTTCCGCGTAGGCCTGCACCGAAGCAGTGGCCGCTACAACGGCCAGCACAGCAGAGCGGATAAAGGTATTTAGTATTCTCATGGTCGTCCTTTAAATGCCTCATCGGGCAATATTTGTTATGATCAAAGTCCCATTAGAGCAAGATGAATGCCAGTCTAGGCAAGGCCGCCTCAGCCCTGACTTTTAAGTCATGCAGGGTCGAACGGGGTCACAATAAAAACGATAATGACAAAAAAATAGGGTCATAATGTCGCAGGCAAGCTATGGCAGGGTCGATTTGATACAGGTGTTTTGTAATAGACTTAACCTTGTTCACCGCTATGGCCTAATTTTTCTTCAAACTTGCATAAACTTTTCTTCAAAATTGCATAAAAAAACAATCATAAGATTTTCTGCTACCCGAGCATAAGAAAGAATACGATGACCTCTATCGAAAAAAGTACACGCACACGAATGGATTTAAACAACCCGTTAACGCCTGCCATATCGGTTCTTATTGTCGATGATGAACCCGGTATGCGCAATTTTCTGATTAAGGCTTTAAGTAAGCGTTTTGCTTTGGTCGAGTCAGCAGACAGCATAGAAACCGCCGAAGAGATTCGCAAGCGCTGCCATTTCGATCTTATTGTTTGCGATATAAAGTTACCTGGGCGTTCAGGGATCGAATGGCACGAGGCGATTACCGACGAGACCCGTCGTAGCGACATCATTTTTATGACCGCCTACGCTGATTTGGAAACGGCCATTGAAGCCCTTCGAGCTGGCGCTAGCGACTTTATTCTTAAGCCTTTCCGGCTAGAGCAGATGATGGCGGCCATTGACCGCTGTATTGAACGCCGCCTGCTGGCCCGAGAAAACTTTGTCCTTAAGCGTGAACTCAATACGGTCTTTAGCTCTAGCAGTGCCATGCTGGGTGAAAGCCAAGTGATCAAAGATGTAGATAGTATTATCCGGCGAGTAGCGCCCACGCCATCCGCCGTATTAATTGAAGGCGAGTCCGGTACTGGTAAAGAGCTTGCCGCCCGTGCGCTACATGAAAACAGTGGCCGTAGCGGTGCCTTTGTCCCAGTTAACTGCGGAGCGATCGCTGCAGATATTTTAGAAAGTGAGTTATTTGGTCATACCAAAGGCGCTTTTACCGGCGCACAAAAAGCCCGAGAAGGCCTGTTCACCTTCGCCAGCGGTGGCACCTTATTCCTTGATGAGATAGGCGAAATGCCGCTTGCGATGCAGGCAAAAATGCTGCGAGTCTTAGAGTTAAAAGCGGTACGCCCTGTCGGAGGAGAGCAAGAGATCAGTATTGATGTTCGTATTGTTGCTGCGACCAATCGCAATTTAGAAAAGGAAGTTAAAGAAGGTCGTTTCCGCGAAGACCTTTACTACCGTCTTAACGTACTCACGTTAACCTTACCTCCGCTTCGGGATCGCCCTGAAGATATACCGACCTTGGTACACAGTTTTTCCCGCCGATTATCCCAGGAGCTGGGTTTACCGCCGGTACCTCTTGCCCATGAAGATATGGCCGCGATTACACGCTACAGTTGGCCGGGCAATGTACGTGAGCTAAAAAACTTCGTCGAGCGCTGTATCCTTTTGGGACGCTTACCCCTTGAAAGCTTTAGCAAGGGGGACAGTCTGTCCCAAAGTGCCACGGGAACCCGCACCGAAAGCCGAGGCTATCCTTGTGATTGGCCGATGGATGTTGTTGAGAAACACCATATCCTGCAAGTGTTGAGCGAATTTAAAGGCAATAAATCAGCAGCGGCACGACAGTTGGGCATTTCTCGAAAAACACTGGATCGAAAATTGCAGGCCTGGGATGAAAGTCAGGGTAATACGCCCTAATGTCACCTCACCGGCAACAGCTAAAGCGGCGTTGGTTCATGCGATCCTCTATTCGTTTAAAGATTTTGGGGTTAAGTATCACCCCTTTGATTTTAACCTTAGTTACCCTTCTTGGGATGACAAGCTACTGGGCCAGTACGTATTCTGCCGATCAGCTCGACCGTAAAGTTCGTGCTGATCTTTCTGTGGCGGAGGGGTTTCTTAAAATCTTAGAGCAACAGGATCTTAGCAATCTCAAACAACTGAGCTTAAACCAGCAGTTGCGAGAAAGTGTTGAACGCCAACAGCCCTCCAGCATTAGCCAGCAACTCTATAGCTTTAAAGCACTGCACCGCTTAGATTTTGTTCGTTTGATTCCGGCTAACAACCTCAGTCATCGGGTTCTTCAGGAACCAAGCCTGGGCCAAATAGCGTCTCGCGTGTTGGCGGCGAATGCCAGCGCAGGACTACAACTGATTTCACCAGAGGAGCTTGGGGTGATCGACCCTGAGCTTATCGACCGAGTGTCTATCACCTTGCACTCCACGCCTCGCGCATTGCCGACCAGCCGTGATACCGAGCGTCGAGGGATGTTTATTCGCGCCCTTCACCCAGTGACTAACGACGAAGGGGTTATGATTGCTCTCCTCGATAGCGGGCGCTTACTCAACCGTAATAATCAATTTGTCGATAGTATCCGAGATCTTGTTTACCGACCTGGAACCCTGCCAGACGGCGGCATTGGCACCGTCACACTGTTTCTTGATGATGTTCGTATTAGCACCAATGTGCCCAACCGCCAGCCAAATGCTGACTTAAACGATACCCATCGCGCATTGGGAACCCGTGTATCCCAGGATGTGAATAAACGCGTTTTGCAAAGTGGCGAAAGCTGGGTTGATCGTGCCTTTGTCGTCAACGATTGGTATATCTCCGCCTATAACCCGATTGAAGATCTGGCGGGTAAACGTATTGGTATGCTCTACACGGGCTTTTTAGAGCAGCCTTATAGGGATATACACCGAAAAACCTTGATCGAACTTCTTTGCGCTTTTGCCATTGTCGCGATTATCTCCATTCTGTTAATTCTGCGAAGCACAGGGCTGATAACCCATCCCATTCGGCGAATCCATAATGTAGTACAGGCGGTAAAAGTAGGTCGGCGACAGAGAATCGGTATGATGGATACTAACGATGAGTTTAGTGAATTGGCGGAACAGTTCGACACCATGCTGGATCTTTTAGAAGATCGTAATCGCCAAATTCAGCAAGCAGCGGATGTATTGGAGCACAAGGTTCAGTCTCGCACGCAGTCGCTACAGGATAAAACCCGAGAGCTTGAAGAGCATATTCGTTTACTACAGGCCACCCGCGCTCAATTAGTCACTAAAGAAAAGCTAGCAGCACTGGGTGAGCTAACGGCGGGTATCGCCCATGAGATTAATAACCCTGCGGCGGTTATTCTGGGCAATATGGATCTACTACAAGACACGTTAGGCGACAATGCCGCCGAAGTAGAAGAAGAAATAGAGATTATTATTCAGCAGGTCTACCGAATTAGAGCCTTGGTTAATAATCTGCTGCAATACAGCCGACCCGGTGAATACAGCCAGTCTCTTTCCCCGCTGAATATCAATCAGGTGCTTGATGATACCTTGCTGTTGGTGCGTCACACTTTGGAAAAGCAGAGCCTTCAAGTCAAACTTAACCTACAGGCCACGTGTTCCGCAGAAGGTAATGTACAGCAGTTGCAACAGGTGTTTGTTAATCTTGTGATTAACGCCGCCAATGCGACACAGGGCGCGGGTGATATTTTAATCCGCAGCCATGACTGGTATGACAACCATGAACTAAAAGGGGTCGTCGTCGACGTTGAAGATTACGGACGCGGTATTGCAGAGGGTATTTTACCCCATATTTTTGACCCGTTTTTTACCACCCGAGATAATGGCACGGGTTTAGGTTTGTCGGTTAGCTATGGCATTATTCGCCGCTATGGCGGTGATATTCAGGTGCAATCGGAGCAGGGGCAGGGCAGTATTTTTAGTGTCTATCTGTTGCAACAAGCCCGCTATAACGACAATGATCAAGCCACCGCTGAACAACTACTGGCAACCCTTTCTGAAGCACAGCGTAAATGGTGATCGGCGCTTTATTAATTCTTTGTCATACTGCTTTAGTATGATGGTCTAAAAAATTAACGATTAAACGTTTGGTTTTTCCAAAAAAGACTTCTAATATAGCCGATCACACTAAAACCTCTTCATCAATCAGAAAATTCACTATGTCTTTAGAGCACTCTACCAACCGCTTTGTCTTCCAGGCATCGCTGCCGGTTATGTTTGGCTATATTCCGTTGGGAATGGCCTTCGGCGTTCTTTTTAGCGATCTGGGTTATCACTGGATTTATGCCACCTTAATGGGGATATTTATCTTTGCAGGGGCTGCGCAGTTTTTGGCGGTAGGTTTGCTGGCAAACAGTGCCGGTTTAATGGAGATGTTTATCACCATCTTTTTGCTTAACTCTCGGCATATGTTTTACGGTATCTCATTGGTGGGCAAAATCCCCAATAAAGGCGCACGCCGTTTGTATCAGATTTTTGGTTTAACGGATGAAACCTATTCGCTGCTCACCTCCTCTCGATTACCGGACTGGATCTCTCCTGCGGAGTTTCAATTTAAAGTCACGTTATTTAATCAGGTTTACTGGGTGATCGGCTGTACTTTAGGGGCTTGGCTGGGAGGGCAGATTAGCTTTTCTACCGCAGGTATTGAGTTTGTTCTACCGGCACTCTTTATGGTGCTAGCGATAGAGCAGTATAAAAGCCTGCAAAAACCAGCGCCTTTTATTCTGGCACTTTTGATCGGGATTGCGACACTGCTCTTTATCAGCCGTGACCAAATGCTTTTAATCTCAATTTTGCTCAGTATGAGCGTTCTGTTAATGATACACGCAGGTAAACGATGGAATACGCAGGCTACCTCTTCACCGTCATCGCAGTAATGACCGCCGCTACTTTTTTAACCCGTGTACTGCCTTTTGTACTGCTCTATAAAGTAGCCGATCATCATGTTTTAGTGTTTCTAGGCCGTTATCTACCGCCGGTTATGATGGTCTTGCTGGTGGTCTACACCTTCAAGAACGAAGATCTGGCCAGTACCGGTTTTCTGCCAGAGCTGGGGTGTTTAGCGCTGACCGCAGCACTGCATCTGCTGTTTAAGCATCCGCTGGTAAGTATTCTAGGGGGAACTGGGGCTTATATGGCGCTGGTGCAGATGGGCATGAGTTAAGACCGACCAAGCGCTACAATTTTTATCTGGCTCCCGCGCTCCGCGTGGAGCCTTAGTCACGAATAATGATCAGGGATTTGAAGCGACAGATGGCGCATATTCCCGCACAAAGCCCCTCTCGTCGTAGGTTGGATAAGCGCCCAACACCCCACCAACAAACAACCTGAAGCCCGATTGGCGCGTCATCCGACAGCTTGTTGCGCATCAGATAGAAAAGGCCAGCTGCTGTTTATTAACAGGTATCAGTTGATGGTTAATTTATGGGTGTCCTGGTTTTACTAGGTTTCAGATAACTTCTCGTATATCAAAGCCAAATGCGGATCAGTCCTCGGTGCAAATCAGGGAGTGAAGTGGATTATCTTTGGGTGCAATTTCATTCTTTTACTACAGCTAAAACCAAACGCCCCTTACCTAGAATCTGTCCATTAAATTTATATTTTGTAAAATCTCTAGGCAATTTGACCACCTCTCATCATCTATTCCTTAGCTCTAGCCTCAAATTATGGTGAAACAAAAACTTTCAACTCAACATCATTATCATGAGCTGTTGCTAACCAGCTATTTAATAATTGAAAAGCTTGCAAGGTTTCGCCATTTGCCTCTGATCCTAACTTTAATTGCTGCTCAAAATGTTTGGCAGAAAAGCTATTGGCAGCAGCAATCCAAATCTCTTTTTTAACAGCAGTAGAACGCCGTCTTGTTGCAACTGTATCCCATAGCTCATTTAGTTTTTCTTTTCTTTCCTGCTCATTTTGAGCACTAAACTTTTCACCTTGAAAAACTCTAATTCTTTCAACAATATTTTGTGCGGCATCAGAATCTGGCCAAGCTGTATGAAGCCTATTCCAATTAAAAGGCTTCAGTTCAATATTTCCACTAATAAGCATGTCAATGTTTTTTATGGCTTGGGAGCCAACCTCTGCTAGTGCACCAGCCGACGATTTTGGCATTTTTGTAGCTTTGCCACATTTAACGTGAACAAAAGCCAATTTATTTTTTGACGAAACTATGAAGTCAGCAGGCTCAGTTCCCATATCCGTGTTAATTAACAAATCAGCTTCGGGTATATAAGGAGCAAATGGACCTAATTCGTTTTTAGTTGGGTTATCTAACCCGTTAGCTTTTAATTGATCCACTAAATAAAAAACAGAATGCGGACTAAAGCCATCATCCACTATTTGATGAAAACCCTTTTTATCCTTTTTCTCTTTTTGCCATCCCTTCTCATCTAAATCTTCACCAATAAGTGGTTTAAGCCCAATAACAACATTGGCAAGATTTGAAGCACCTAGTACGAAACTATCAGCCAGAGGAAGTGTTAATTGATAGAACTTACCGTTTGAAAAGCTTATCCCGTTAGCCAAAAGAGCTTTATGTAAGTGCTCGTTGAGAAAGTCAGTTATGTCTTGTTGTTCCCCACCTTCAAGTGAATATAGTATTTCCACTTCTGGTGTAATTTCTAGATAAGGTTCTTCTTTATTAAAGTTGACTAAAATTTTACTTTCCTCAACACCATCAACAAGTAAAGCACCGTTATCATAAATTAAATACAAAAACGAATTATCGAATTTATATTGTTCCTCAGCTATAAAAATACTAATCGGAGACTCATACTCTGTTAAATCAAAAATCAAACTGTGAGCTTCAAAGTTTTCATCAACAGATATTGGCTTTGCATATGAATGTATTAAGGCGTTCTTTATATTAATATTTGCAGATATGACGCTATCAATATCTGTAAGCCAATCATTAAGATCACCCAAAGTAAACGATGACTCTTTTTGATCTGAGATTCTCCCAGAATCTGCGCCTACATAATAGCTACCTTTCTTTTTATTGAATTGGTCATAGGTATCACAACGCATTGTGGCTAACCGATATGAAGCATTGGCTTGCATGTCAGCCATTTGCTCTAAATCTTTTCCTTTTACCGCGATGCTTTCGGGACGTTTTCTAGCAGAGCTAATCGATTTACTACTCGCTTCTTTCGTTGAGGCTGATTCACCTAATGACATTACCTTAAGCAGTTTATCTAGAGATACCGCAGAGCCGAGTTTTAAATCTTTCTCACCATTAAATCTGCGACCTCGGCTATCATAAATTGCAACAACGTTGTTCGAGAGCTGTTTATACAATGTTATTTCAAATGAAGGCTCAAAGAAAAACTGGTCTGTTAAAAACCGAGACTTATTGAATGCGATTGATATAACACCATGAATACCAGTTTCTGTAGCAAATATTCTCGCGAGTTCACCAGCATTATTACATCGCCAATATAGATGATCAGATAAAAGCTGAACGCTGAATCCCTGCGATTGGTTCAAAAAACAAATTGATGCTGTTGGGATATTAAGAGAACTTTCCGGCTCGAAGGTATTAAAGTCAAACTTACTTACAAAGCGGTTTCCGTAATAACTCACATCAGGAAATGCTTCTAGGTAACGGTCAATCAACTTATTACTGTCTAATGATGCTATGAATTTTTTAACTGAATCTGCACTATCTAGTGAACGATCAAATTTTCTGTAGTTTTGCCACATTTGGCTATTTGCATCGCTTTCAATCTCCAAAATTTTAGGTTCAATATCACCGTACAGACGAACTACTCTTCCGATGGTTTGAACTAGTTCCCGACCACTATTAACTGCATAGGCCAAAACCAAAAACTTCGCCTCGGGAATATCGACCCCTTCATCCAGTTTCCGCTGGTGAATTATGACTTGATAATCAGAACCTTTAAGGTTCGATGGCACGGAAACTTTTACATTACCTCGTTCATCTTTGGTAAATTGTTCATGTATTGCTAATACCGAAAAATCATCGTTTAACAAATCGTAAAAGCGATTAATATCTTCGAACTTTTCACATTTGATAATGCACTTTGTGTCATCATTGGCCTCTAATAATTCGGTGATTTTCCCGCTTAATTCAGCTAAAGCAATTGACTCAAAAGTTGGTTCTTTTAAAACACCATCTGCAAGTGCTCTTTCAAAGGTATAAATATAACTAGCGTCTTCGGTAACGTCGAATTGGTACAAGTCATTCCTGTATGGAGTAGCAGTTATAACGACTTTATGAGCATCAATACCACGTACCAAGGTACTCCATACTGGAGAAGGTTCGGCGTGCCCCTCATCAATAATAATAAGATCAATATCTTTCTTTAACTGCTCAAGCTGAGCACTATTGAAAGTTTGTAGTTTCTGGAAGGTTGAAACATAAACGCCATTTTTAGAGGTATCGCTCACATCACTATAAACAGCCTTGCGCTTGATAACCTTACCTTCAACACGATCACTGAAGAACTTTCCATCTATTTCTTTAAAAAGTTGATCACACACAGCACGTCGATGACATAAAACCAGCACCCGCTTTTGAGTTGCTTTTTGGCATACAATACTTATTACACCGGACTTACCTGCACCTGTTGGCAAACTGATCAGGCAAGAGTTCGCGTTTTCATTTAACGGCTTTTTTAAGTAACTTAACGCCGTTTTAATACTTTCTTGCTGGCAGTGTCTCAGACTTTGCCACAAATCTTCATTAACAATGAAACCACCTACATTCATTTAAACGTCCCTGTTATTATTGATTTGAGGCAAGAGCTAAAGTTCGCCAGCAAAAGCTTAAAAAAAATAATTACTTTACAGTTAACACTTAACTCTAGGGAATCCCCAGATAATTTCTCATACAATCAATATGTAGACACGCATAGTGCTGTTTGATCTAATCAATTTGCTAGAAAAATACTAGAACAACACCATGCGCAACACTACCATACTGCATCAATCTATGGGTTCGCAATTCACAAATAACTTCTTATGACCCTGATGGTTGTAACTAAGTCAAACGCCACTGATTTTTCCCACTTTAGCATTACTAAAACTAACTATGTTGTCTGGCATCTCAAACTGAAGCGATATACCGCATGCTGGTTGGGGTATTCATTACAACGCGGAGCGTTGGAACGAGTTGGCGGAGTGACGTTCAGCATGGAAGGCATTGCCACGCGGAGCATGGCAATCAGATAAGCGTTTTTTGAGTGAGCCGTTTACGAGCTGCGGGGGGCAAACATGATAATCGCCATGCCTAGCAGAGCTACGGCGGTGCCAACCAGATCCCAGATCGTTGGGCGGATGCCATCTACGGCCCAGAGCCAGATTATCGCCATAAAAATATAAACGCCCCCATAGGCGGCATACACCCTGCCCGATGCGGTTGGGTGCAGGGTTAGCAACCATGCAAAGGCGGCAAGACTCAGCGCTGCGGGCACCAGTAGCCAGATTGTTTTCCCTTCCCGAAGCCAAAGATAGGGCAAATAACAACCCACAATCTCGGCTAAAGCGGTAACGAGAAATAAGCCAATCGTTTTTAACTCAGTCACAGACATCGACCTTTTTCAGCGAAACAGAGAGTGCTCCTATCCCGCTCGGATATGGAACAGTGTTAAGTTATGGCCGTTTATTCACCGACAGCCAAAAACGCCCCGGCGCTTTTCAGCGGCGGGGCGTTTAGCAAGGCGGTTCAAACATCAATCAGGCATTTTTCATCTGCTTACTAAGCCAGTTGCCAAGGATACCACCAAGCACCATAACCACTAGGAAAACCCAGCCAGATAGGGAGAAGTTAGCAATGGGTGTGAAAAGCGCACCGACATTACAGCCGTTAGCTAGGCGAGTACCAAAGCCCATGGCTAGACCGGCGACAACCAGCATAGCGGCTTCGCTACCACCGAGGCGCATACGACTTATGCCGTTAAAGAAGCGTCCTGCTAGCAGCAGTGATACCACAGAGCCTAGAATAATCCCTACATTTTGCACGCTTACCGAATGACTAAAAAACGGCATGGTAAAGGCGGCCTCTGGGCGCAGTGTAAATGCCGCAATAGCTGCAGGCTCTACGCCTACGGCAATAAGCAAACGACCAAACCATAAACCAAAGGGGGTTGATGCGCCCCACCCTGAACCCGTCACGCCCATTAGTAGCGTAAAGAGCACAACGATGACCGCAACGCCTGTGGTCATCGACCAGCGTTTAATAAACAGTGCTTCGTAAGTTTCGGCGCTAAAGAACGGATGCTCACCCAAGTTACTAGGCTTGCTTTCTAGTTGCTCTTTTTCTGCGGCAACACCAATAAACGTATCCTTTTGACGACGGCTGTGCTCATAACGATGTGCTAACCAGATCACGATGGCCGCAAATAGAACCGTTAACAGGATCGCGCCAAAGTAGCCGTCCATAGGGCCGCCAGCAAACAGGTCTGGCAGATAAACACCTTTACCCTCATAGGTTGTGGTTGAGAACCAGCTGTCACGAATCCAGCTTTCTTCCGCCTGTAGAGGGAAACCTAAAAACACGCCCAAGCCAAAACTAAATAAGATAATAGCGGGTCGAGTTAAGCTGCTAGAAAAGTAAGTTAAAACGCCAGAGGCACAGCAGCTAGCAAACGACATACCAAAGCCAAACATCAACCCGCCGAGTAAAAGCCCCGCATTAATTGGGTTGATCCAAAGTCCCAATTCCAAGGGGTTGTTATTATATAAAAAGGCAACCGATGCAATGGCGGTCGCCACAAACATTAACATCAGCGCTCGCATAAGACGGGTGGAACCTGCACGATAAGCGCGATTAACACTACCGGCAAAACCAAGAGATGAACGGGTTAGGGCGTAACCTAAGCCTAAACCAATAAGCAAACGGAAGAAGATAGCAGGTTCAAGGGCAAAGCTGCCAAGAATAACGGCTGCGCCAAGCAGTGCAAAACCACTCAGATTTTCTTTAACATTCATGGGAGATTGATTCCGACTGTATAAACAAAGAAGCGCCGGGAAAGGTCGCTATATAAAGCAGTGAATTCTAATTCAAAAAAGTTATATATCAACCTGTTATTAATATCGTTAAAGAATAAGATAATAGCTTTTCTACTGTAAAATATGGCCAAAAATAGAGAAGAGCAGGCGAATCAAGCTGTGGTTAGCTTTCTGCGCCATTCCAAACCATTTTTCCGCAATCACTCAGGTCATATCCTCCAAGGCTTTTTGCCAAATCTCGGCCTTCTTGGCTTTGCATATAGGTAAACAGTTGCTGAAACAGGCCACGGAAATAAACACTACGGGGCACGACCAGATCAAAGGCTTCCTCGCAGACCGGAATAAATTTCAGGCCATATTCTTGCGCCGCACTCATGCTGCCGGGGCCAATATCCGCATCACCTCGACAGATCATCGAAGCCATTTCCCGTTCACTAAAGGCTTGGGCAGAGATATTTAGCTCAGACTCCAATATCTGCTGGCTGGACAGCCATTCCTGTAGAAAACGCTGAGACCCAGCGCCTTCTTGACGAATAGCCCAACGAAGACGATGCATTGGTAAGGCCGCAGGGTCATTGACCGCAAATTCTGGACTGACAATCAATCCCTGCGTGCGATTAAAGGCATGAACCAAAACCCACTGGCGATAATGGGAGAATTGTCGCACTAGGCCTGGATGGCGCAGATGGCTCTCTTCCGCTCGCCCCCAATGAATCGCCGCAACATCCGCATGACCCTGAGACAGTAAACTTAGCCCCATGCGTGTCCCTGTGACGCTGTAGCTGTACAGTGCTTTATTCCCCACCACACTGGGTAGCCGTAACATCATGGCCTGTAAAAAAGGGTCATCACTGCCGGTAAGTAATAGGCGATCTGCCATTAAGCCGCTGTGACAAGACTCTAACAGCCAGCGGTCAACCAACTTCTTTGGAAATAACCACTTTCCTGTCACCTTGGTTGCAGGAATTTGGCCTTCGCTGGCAAGGGCGTACACCTTTTTTTCGTTAAGGTGTAGATATTCCGCTACCTGTTTAACATTCATAAACAGGATGTCGGCAATCATTTCACTCATGGTTTTCTCACTCTTATGATCAATCGTTGACCCGTGATCAATGGGGTCTTTTTCATCTATTCAGGTGTTTTTGTAAGAACTTATCGCTTTTTCTGGCTCGATTGAGGCCGCGCAGGTGGCGGGGCATCCCAGTCAAAACGCTCCGCACCTTGATAAAGCAAGAAATGCTGCCCCTTGGCCCTGGCGATTAGCATAATCCCCAGTTGTTTCGCTAATGCTAAGCCCATAGCGGTTACGCCAGAGCGTGATAAGAGTACAGAGATCCCCATTCTTGCGACTTTAATGACCATTTCCGAGGTTAAGCGTCCAGTGGTGTAAAACACCATCTGCTCTCGGTGCATGGTATTCGTCTCTGATGATGGATCAAGGGAGGCCAGCCATTGTTTACCGGCTAGGGTATCCACGGCATTATGCCGACCAACATCTTCGGAAAAAGCGAGCACTTCAGCCCGGGCGCTCTGCGTTTCAACAGGATTAACAGCGCACAGCGCACAGCCATGTACGGCTCCGGCGGAGCGATAAGTATCGTTATAATCGTTTAAGGCTTGCAACAGCTGGTAAATATCGCTCTGCTTCACGGAAAAAGCCGGTAGCTGAATCGATTCGATGTCATCCATCAGCGCACCATACTGAGTGCCTTGACCGCAGCCTGTCGTTACGGTTTTGTGGGCCAGCTTTTCTTCTAGCTCATCGCCAATATTATCCGCGACCACCACCGCCGCAGAGACATCCCAATCAACCTGTATGGCTTGAATCTGCGCCAATGAACTCAGCATTCCTTGATTGCGCAAATACCCTAATACCAAGGCTTCAGGTTCTGCCCCTAATGTCATTAGGGTGACAATCTCACGTTTGTTGAGATAAAGCGTTAGCGGGCGCTCACCTGCAATGGCGACTTCGCGCGCCGCGCCATACTCATCAAATACCGACGCAGGTTGTGTTAATGCCGCATGGGCTTGGCTAATAACGGGGGCTTGTTGAGTGGAAAGAATGTCTTGAGATGGCTGATTACTTGAACGCTGCGTCTTATTTTGATGGATCGTCGACATCAATATTCCCCTGCTTTCTCTGAAGCGTGATCGCTATAAATGACTACAAAATGATAACCAGAGCAGCAAGTATCGTTCCTTATCATGCCCTTAAAGTGAACAAAGGCCAAAACACTAATCTGTTGGAAGAATACAAGAGTAAACTGGAGGCTTTTGGGATAGTAAAGAGGCAGTAAAGAGATAATAAAAGGAAGTTAAGGGGTAGAGGAGGAGCAAAAATAACGCTACAAAAGACAGGGTGGGTCTAAATAGGGCGGACAAAAATACCCATACAGGACAAAATAGCTCAATAATGGATTGTAGTAGACCGCGTTTGCCCTAAAAAATCCCTGAGGCAAGAGCCCCAGGGTCTTGTAAATATAGGTGCAAGATAGGTACAAGATAAAATGCTACACAATTAAATAGCTACAAGGCATTGAGTAAAAAGTGATCAAAAAAGAAACTTAAAACAAACGGTTAAACAAGTTCGCCACGGGCTGGATAATTATTCTTAATCACAAAATCCAACGCACCCATCATCTCTTTGAAGTGAGGGCGAGCAAAAGGCATGGTACTCACATTACCCCAGTACAGCGTGCCATCAGGACGAACCAGATAAACCGCAGGCTCACTGAATTCTGCAGGTTCTTCAATACCGATAGAAGTTACGCCCTTACCCGCAGAGCGGTACAAACCCCAATCTTTAGCCTGCTGTGCAGTTAAACCATAACCCAAGGTTACGTTGTACAGTTCCCAATCCATTTTTGCACTTTGCGCGCGTTCTTCACTATCGCTAGACAGAGCCAGAATCGAAACTCCTTTTTCAGCAAAATCCGCAGCCAACCGATTAAGTTCTGACAAGTATGTTTTGCAGATAGGGCAATGCAAGCCGCGATAGAAAACAACCATGGTGAAGTTTTCTGGTGCTTGATCGGCTAGCGACCAAGGCGTACCTGAGGTGGTTGAAACTTCAAGAGCAGGAACCGCTTGACGAGGAATAAGAGCATTCATAGGTAGGTACCTTTAATTATCAATTAGGGTGTTGATCAGAATATGAAGCCAGTCTAGCGGTAAGCGGTGTACGATTGATACGCAAAATAGCTATATTTGCTAGCAGTTCGTACAATGTGCGATATAATACAGCACAGAATAATACAACACAGATAACCGCCAGACATCGGAGTAATAATATGGATCGGCTTAGTGCACTACTGAATCTCTTTCAGCCTGAGACGCAAAGTGTGAGTCAAATGTGTTTGACAGAGCAAACTCCTCTTTCCTATCCCGATACAGGACAAGGTTGCTTATACCTGATTCAATCAGGGGCTCTGATATTGACCAGTGATTCCCTAGCCATTCACCAGCGGCACCAATCCGGTGATCTGCTTTGGCTGCCACGGGGAAGCGCTCATCATCTAGCAGCTGATGGCTTAGGAAGCGATGACCTAGAAACAGATGACCTAGAAAAAGAATGTGTCGTCACCCGTATCGTGATTCACTTTTTAAACCAAGAGCTTAATCTTCTGCAAAACACCCTTCCTGGTCTGCTAAACCTGCCAACCGAAGATAGCCAAGCCGCCAGCTTAAAGCCTCTAGTTCAATTAATGTGCCAAGAGGCCGGACAGCAGCGTTGTGGCCATACGACTGTTGTTAACCGGCTGGCCGAGGTGCTCTTGGTGACATTGTTACGTTACTTAATGGCTGAAAGAAAAGTCGATACCGGCATACTAGGTGGATTAAGTGATATTCGACTGGCTAAGGCGCTAACCGGCATTCATGACAACCCTGGGCAGTCTTGGAATCTGGAACAGCTAGCGCAAACCGCTGGTATGTCCCGTACCTCTTTTAGTCAACAGTTTAGAGCGACCGTAGGCTTCACTCCCGCTGATTACCTGGCTCAATGGCGCATGAGCCTTGCCTGCAAAAAAATCAGAAGAGGGCAAACCAGTATCGCCACTCTAGCGGATGAACTAGGCTACCAAAGTGAAACCGCCTTTCGGCGCGCGTTTCGAAAAATCACAGGACACCCACCAGGATTCTTTAAGCACCCCGCCAATGATGCCCAAATGCTAGAAGCTGAAAAGATGGAGATATAGAAAGATAGGTGTACGTGGATAAGATGGGCGCACGTAAAAGATAGGCACGTGGAAAAGATAGACCTTTGGGCAGAATAGAAGGTTACTGCAAGACAGTGCTTGGGAGGGTTCCTTGTTTGACCAGTGCCTGTAAAACCTCTCGGGTTTTTTCTTGAAAGTGATCACGTAAAAGCCGCATGGCGGGGGTGATTGAATGGCGGCTAGGACACACCAGCCAAAGCTCTGAAACACGGGGTTGGAATTCTGTCATAACAGCGCGCACCCGATGCTCCAGAAGATCACGGGACATATCAAGACAGGATTTAACCGCAATACCTTGCCCCGAAACACACCACCGTCGTACCAGGTCACCATCATTAGACGCGCGGTTACCTGTCATTTTTATACGATAGGTTTGATTGTCTTGGGTAAACGTCCAAACGTTATGCAGAATATTATGCAGTTGATAAAACAAGCCGTTATGGGCCGATAGATCCTGAGGGTGTTTGGGTTCGCCGTAGATCTGTAAATAGGGTTCTGTTGCGCATAATACTCCCGGTACATTACAGATTTTAAAGCCATAAAGGTTGATTTCTGTCGGAGAGCCATAGCGTAGCGCCATATCAACCTCATCCCGGTAGAAGTCGATATTATTGTCTCCGATATTAATTCTGAGTCTAACTTGAGGGTGGTCTTGGATAAAGTCATCAAGCCAGGGCATGACAAGGTTCCGTCCTAGGTCTGAGGAGACGGATAATCGTATCTCGCCATCAAGCTGCTCACTGTCATGTCGGATATTTTGACGAGCTTGCTCTAGCATCTCTAGGGCTTGCTCGCACTGGGGTAGGTAACGCTCGCCGGCACTGGATAAGCGTAACTGTCGCGTTGTACGTACAAAAAGCTCTGAGCCTAAGGCCTTTTCTACCCTTTTTACCGCAGCACTGGCGGTAGCGACACGTATATCTAAACTGGTTGCTGCGGCAGTAATACTGCGGAACTCGGCTACTTTAAGAATGATCTGTAAATCTTCAGTTTGCATGATTATCAAATATTTTTTGAATATGTTTATCTGATTATGCTGTTTTTAGTTATTTATTCAATCTGTAATAAGTTCAACCCTTGCTCTGAATACAAACATCGGTTCTTGGTTCTAAACGCGTCACTAGGACAAACTCAGTGCCCCAAGTTGACCCTAACCCCTTAAAACACATACTTTTACTAAGTGATTTAAGGAATCAGGCTGTCTTATGTTCGTATTAAGGTTGGCATTTTCATTGCAGAATAAAAGATAGATTATTCGGCCTTAACGGAATCACCCTGCACTGGTGTAAGCCAGTTTCGTTAACTGCCATGTGCCGAATAATTTTGGGGTTGTTCTGCGCCGAGTCTTCATATTTTTAATGTGAAGGCTATTTCGGAATTCCGATACGGCGCTTTTTCTAGACTAGTGTGTTGCCCAAAAACTGCTAGCCACTAGCCGCAACTGCCAAGCCCAATCGTTTTACGCTTTTTTACACACATCGTACTATGGAGTCTTACTTAAGGCTTTAATGGACGGTATATCCAGGCTTTTTCTGGAGTAGCAGTACTCTTTGCCTTTCTGTTTGGCGGAGTGCTGCTTTTTTTTGTTTATCGGTTATCACTTTTTGTTTATCGATTGTCACTGGTGTTTTTCCTCCTTCTTTTCCCTTTTGTTACCTACTGGTGCTGGCTCACTCCTTGCGTTATCTATTTTCGAGCCTTTTTTACTCGCCATTATCATTCTAGACGATCTACCCTGAGTAGTAGCGGGGCACACTTGAGCAGTAGTGAATCACTTGACCCATAGTAAATCATATTTGAACAGCACGAGCCGTGCTTCATCAGTATGACTATAGATTGTGCAGGCTTAATAATGACGTTCATACAGTAACCGAAAGGGATATTTCTATGACTGAGCAACTCTCAAATCAACAGACAAACACCAAAGATACTCGCTTTCTGGGTATTGAGCTGACGCCGCTAGAGCTTCGGTCTGGGCGTTGGGTGCTACAGGAGTGGCAGATACAACAACTTTGGCCAGAAAGCAGCTCACCGGACGCGGCATCTCAAGAGAACCCGATTACTTGGCTGCCGCTTGAGCTTTATAAAGATGAGAGAAGCGCCTATCGCTTTAATCTTGATTCTGTCGTACCTCATCTGTTCGTCCTTTGTGATGACTCTGATGAAAATGTATGGCTGCCGATTCAAATGACCGCCTGCCAAGACCTTGCGGCCTCTTGGCTTGATGGTGAACAAAAGGTACTCGAATACCCTATGCCGGAAGCGCTTCAATGCTGGATGGAAGCCTTTATTACCGAGCATGGTGAGCTGATCGAAGGCAAGCGTAAAAAGCGTTATGCCGGTGAAGGAAAAGGAAAAGTAAGACAAAAAGGAGACCTATTATGACCGAAGGGGGTTTTCTTTCACGCTGGTCCCAGCGTAAACAGCAAAATCAAAATATGGATCTGCAAGATATACCGGCTGTTGATGTACCGGATAATCTATCTGATCCGCTAGACCATCTACAGAACCCAATAGATCAATCTCTAGGCTTAGACGAATCTCTAAACATCGACAGCTCTACAGATAGCCCCAATACCCAAGCCGATACCGTTTATGAGCCGGAGCACAGGCTCACCGATGAAGATATGCCCGATATTGCCAGTATTGACGGCAACAGCGATATCAGTGCTTTTTTTAGCGAAGGTGTGAGCGAGCAGCTACGAAAACAAGCCTTAAAGGCGATGTTTATCAAGCCAGAATTTAATTTAAGAGATGGCATGGATGATTACGATATGGATTATACCAAGGTAAAAACCCTGTCATCCGAAGTCGCCTCAGGCCTGCGTCAATGGTTTAAAGAAAAAGAGCCGATTGATCCAGAGCTTCTTGAGTCCAGCGCGCCTAAGGCTGACTTGCTTGAGGCTGTTGAGTCAAAGCAAGAGCCTTTAGAGCAAGAGGCCATTGAATCAGAGCTATCGGAGTCAGAGCCGATTGAACCAGAACTGATTGAACCAGAGACCTTAGACGCAGATCATCCTCCTGAAGTAGGAAATACGGATCAGGCCGATCCCGACAAAAGTGAGCTAGATCAAATTCAAATGAACCTAGCGTCAGATAAGGCGACAGTAGCAGATTTAAATTCCGTGCTTAAGGAGGGTTGAGGCTTTCTCTCAAGGCTGTCAGCTTTACGTTGGCGTAAGGTTGCCTAATTAAACCTAAAAGCAGGATGTAAAAAGAAGGTTATAAGCGATAAAGAATAGAAAGAGAGAAATAAGAGAAGGATAGAAAGCAAGGCATAGAGCGCTTCAAAAATAGAATGATAACGTGTACGTCAAGAAGCGGCGGTCCATAGCAAGCAATAATAAACAACCAGCAGAAAGCCCGACAATAAAAAGGGTCAAAATGGGACGGTGTCCAAAAAAACCTGAATTAATTGGACAAAATGTCCCGGCGATCACAAAAAACTAACAGCCAAACAGAGCAAAGCAGAACCAGACACTTTTTGTTTTCGGCAACACCGGCCTAGCACTTGCTGAAATAAGAGATAGCACAAAACCTGACGCTGATTGCAATACTCGTCAATCAAGAACAATAAAAAATAATAGCAACAGCCTGACCGTGTCTTCGCTTTGCTCTGTTCTGTAGAAAATACAGCAGATGAGGAAACACCATGACAGCTCCGTTCATTGAACTGCAGCGAGAACAACAGAACACCAATTACCAAGCACGACTTAGTGCGCTGGAGGCTTTGTCGCGTCCGCAAAATCTTGCTGCACCCTCTATCAGTTATCAAGCGGGTGGCCACCTACTGATTATTGGTGCTGATGACTTAACCCGTCTCGCGGCCTGTGAGCTTATGTCTCAGGTGGAGGGTGGTTTAAAGGATGATTTAGCGCAAATTAAGGCTGACTCAGGGGTGAAATCAATCAGCCTATTGATTACCGATGCGGTACAAAACCCGTCGAATCCTGCGCTGGAACAAGCGTTAATCACAACCGACCAACTGCCCATCGCTTACGGGGAACTCAGCACGCTAAGCGGCTTTTTGGGCGAGTATCAAGCGATTATTAAACCGACTACGACGGGTAGTACGACAGATAGTACGATGGATAACAATAGAGCCGATGATTCTTTTGAGTCGGTGGATCTAGCCTCGGCGTTGATTCAACGCACCCATTTTGATCTGGTATTAGATCTAGGCCGAGAACCTGCTTTACCGCAGGAGCTATCACCACCGGGTTATTTTGCGGTTGGCCAAGATATAATCAATACAGCGGGTCAAAATGATCCAGTGTTATCGCTCGCAACGGTGCTATCACAGCTGCCAGATCTAGAAGGCGAGTTTGAGAAGCCGCTTTACTTCCGTATTAACAATGATATTTGCGCCCATGCGGGTCGTGGTAAAACGGGCTGTACCCGCTGCTTAGATGTTTGCCCTGCGGATGCGATTAGCAGTATTAATATTAGTAATATGAACAAGCAGATCGACATTGATGGCTACCTTTGCCACGGTGCCGGTAGCTGCTCTACCGCCTGTCCCACCGGAGCTATTAGCTACGGCATGCCTAAAGCTGAGATGATGGCTGATTATCTCAGCCGTCTTTTAGATAAATATCGTCAGCTGGGCGGATTGAACCCTGTACTGGTTTTTCATGCCGATGAGCAAAGCGTTGTTCCAGAACAACTGGCCGCCAACCTGATTCCTGTTGCCTTAGAAGAGATCGCCAGTATCGGCATGGAACTATGGCTGCACGCACTTAATGAAGGTGCATCCGGCCTGATTTTCCTAAGTAACGCCGATACTCCAGCGAGCTTGATTCAGCTACTGGAGCGCGAAATCAAACTGGGTCATCAGATTCTGTCGGCAATGGGCTATTCCACCACTGTATTAAGTCTGTGCCGTGATCTTGCGTCGCTTGAAGCCGAGGGTATTGTTTTTACACCGTCATCTATACCTTTTGTACCTTTATCACAGAAGGCCAATAACGAAGGGCGTTTTCAGGAGGCTCCCGGCAAGCGCCAGCGGTTGATTGCTAATATCAACCATTTAGCTGAGAACGCTCCCGATAATACGGTTATACCGGAACAGATTACCCTTAGTGCCAGCGCCCCTTTTGGTCAAGTTCTTATTAAGGACGAGGCCTGCACGCTGTGCTTCTCCTGCGCCAATATTTGTCCCACTGCAGCACTTCAAACAGGGAAAGAAACCCCTGCGATATTATTCACCGAGATGGATTGCGTTCAGTGTGGCCTTTGCGAAAGCGCCTGCCCTGAAAATGCGATCACCCGTGAGCAACGGTTTATTTTCAATGCTGAAGTACGGGATAACCCCCGTACGCTCTATGAAGACGAAGCCTTCTGCTGTCTCGATTGCAGTAAGCCATTTGCCCCGACCAGCACAGTGAACAAGATGAAAGAGAAGCTAAAAGATCACGCGATGTTTGCCGGTAGCGCCCTACGCCGCTTGGAGCTGTGTGAAGACTGTCGCGTGAAGGATATTTACCGTGGTCTAGCCGCTAACCCTCAAGCTCAGCTCGATATTTAATAGGAGGTAAAACATGACCGTTCATCAGCATACAGCCTCCCCATCATCCGCTCCTGCTCAACCTGAAATCAGTGAGCAGGACAGCCTAAGAGCCGATATTTACAGCTTACTGGCTGCTTTACTTCGGGATACACCATCAGAAGCGTTAATGCACTGGCTAACGCAGCTTGATACGAATGAACATGACGGCTCCGATATGGGTAAAGCTTGGAGTGGCTTACAGCTAGCCGCTCGCCACGTTCGGCAAGAGCAGCTTTCTGACGAGTACCAACAACTTTTTATCGGCTTAGGCCGAGGTGAGTTAGTGCCCTACGGCTCTTGGTATCTCACTGGTTCATTAATGGAAACGCCGCTGGCTATTTTGCGCCAAGATCTGAAACGACTGGGTTTTGAGAGGCAAGAACAGGTTAAAGAGCCAGAGGATCATGCGGCAGCATTATTTGAGGTGATCGCTTATCTCATTATGAGCGGTGCTGGCGCGACGGTTCAAAAAGCATTTTATGAACGTCATTTAGCACAATGGATTGGTCGGTTTTTCCGAGATCTACAGCAGGCAGATTCTGCGGTGTTTTACAGCAGTGTTGCCACACTGGGTCGAGCCTTTACCGATTTTGAAACCGATGCGATGGCAGCCATAAAAGAACAGGCGCTGCATCTATCTTAAGACCCTTACGCTAAAGCCTTACGTTAAAACCACGGCGTTAAAACGCCAAGGCTTTAGCCAAGACGATAAACAGAAGTACTGAAACAGTAAAACAGAAGTACGACAACAGTAAAAAATAGACGCTTACAAGATACCCCTATAGGGGTGCGCAGAGCCGCCTATAGCTAAGACCTATCCGGCAAAAAAAGGAAGGGTCGGTGGACTCTGTAACAAGGCAACGAGGAGAGCACGATGAGTGACAATAATAATAAGGTTTCGTCACCTAGCCCTGAGCTAAGTGAAAAGGATAGAGGTTTAGAACATGCAGGTCGCCGTGCTTTTCTTAAAAAGCTAACGGCAGGGGGTGCCCTAGCGGGTATCGCTGCTGTAACGGCTTCTCAAGCAATAGCTGCGAGTCCAGAACCGGCGAGCAATCCGCAACCGGAAGAAAAAAGCGGCTACCGCGAAACCGATCATATCCGCACCTTTTACGACACCCTGCGTTAATCAGACCGGAGAAATAGCTGATGAAACTCACTAAGAAAAAATATGCAAGCTCCGGCAAGGCTGACAGCAAGGGCTTAGGCCTAAGCCGTCGTTCCTTTCTGAAGAACACGGGTATTACCACCGGTGGTCTAGCCGCTGCAGGCTTTATGGGCAATAGCATGATTCGTCAGGCGGAGGCAAAGACAGCCCTGTCGCCGGACGTGCCGAAAGAAGTAAAACGTACTATCTGCTCCCACTGCTCTGTGGGCTGTGGTGTTTACGCCGAAGTGCAAAATGGCGTATGGACGCATCAAGAGCCAGCCTTTGACCATCCGTTTAACCGTGGTGCCCATTGCGCCAAGGGTGCTTCTTTACGTGAGCACGGCCACGGTGAACGCCGCCTGAAATACCCGATGAAACTGGTTAATGGCAAATGGCAAAAGGTTAGCTGGGAAACGGCCATCGATGAGATCGGCGATAAAATGCAGCAGATTCGCCAAGAATCTGGGCCAGATTCGGTTTACTGGTTAGGTTCCGCAAAACACAGTAACGAACAGGCTTATCTATTCCGCAAGTTCGCCTCACTGTGGGGTACTAACAACGTCGACCACCAAGCTCGTATCTGTCACTCCACCACGGTATCCGGTGTGGCTAATACTTGGGGTTACGGTGCGATGACCAACTCGTTCAACGATATGCATAACTGTAAATCGGTGATCTTGATTGGCTCTAACCCTTCAGAGGCTCACCCTGTTGCCATGCAGCATATTTTGCTGGCTAAAGAGCGCAACAAAGCCAAGATCATTGTTGTTGATCCGCGTTTTACCCGTACCGCCGCTAAAGCGAACGAGTATGTACGTATTCGCCCGGGCACCGATGTTGCCTACGTTTGGGGGCTACTATGGCATATCTTTGAAAACGGTTGGGAAGACAAAGAGTTTATCCGTCAGCGGGTTTACGGTATGGATGAAGTGCGTACCGAAGTCGCTAAATGGGTGCCGTCTGAAGTCGAAAACGTTACCGGTGTTGGCGAAGCACAGATGCGCAAAGTGGCTAAAATGCTGGCTACTAATCGCCCCGGTTCTATTGTTTGGTGTATGGGAGGGACTCAGCATACCACCGGTAGTAACAATACCCGCGCTTACTGCATTCTAATGCTGGCCCTTGGCAACATGGGCGTTAGCGGCGGTGGTGCTAATATTTTCCGTGGTCACGATAACGTGCAAGGTGCAACAGACCTTGGCGTACTGTCTCATACTCTGCCGGGCTACTACGGTCTGTCTGCCGGTGCTTGGAAGCACTGGGCTAGCGTTTGGGATCTAGACTATGAGTGGATCAAAGGACGTTTTGATCAAGGTAAATATCGGGGCAAGCAACCCATGAACAATAACGGTATTCCGGTATCCCGTTGGGTTGACGGTGTACTGGAAAATAAAGACCGTATTGAACAAAAAGATAATCTCCGCGCCATGGTTTACTGGGGGCACGCTGTGAACTCGCAAACCCGTGGTGTTGAGATGAAAAAGGCGATGGAAAAACTGGAGATGATGGTCATTGTTGACCCGTATCCAACCCACGCCGCGGTTATGCATGACCGTACCGATGGGGTTTATCTGCTCCCAGCCTGTACTCAGTTTGAATCCTATGGCTCGGTAACGGCGTCTAACCGCTCTATTCAATGGCGAGACAAGGTTATTGAACCGTTATTTGAATCGAAAACTGATCACGAGATCATGTACCGTTTCGCTAAGAAGTTGGGCTTTGCCGATCAACTGCTGAAAAATATTAAAGTGGTTAATAATGAGCCTGTGATTGAAGATATCACTCGTGAATTTAACCGAGGCATGTGGACGATTGGTTATACCGCTCAAAGTCCTGAACGCCTGAAAGAGCATCAGAAAAACTGGCACACCTTCGATTTTGAAACCTTGAAAGCGGAAGGTGGTGCAGCGGACGGTGACTTCTACGGCATGCCGTGGCCGTGTTGGGGCACGCCTGAAATGAAGCACCCCGGTACACCTCTGTTATACGATACCAGTAAACCTGTTGCTGAAGGGGGCTTGAACTTTCGTGCTCGCTTTGGTGTCGAGCGTGACGGTGTTAGCTTGCTGTCGGAAGACTCGTTCCCTGTTGGAGCTGAGATTCAGGATGGCCACCCAGAATTTAGCGATAAGCTGCTTAAACAGCTGGGCTGGTGGAATGACCTAACACCGGCAGAGAAAACCTCCGCTGAAGGCAAAAACTGGAAAACGGATCTTTCCGGCGGTATCCAGCGTGTTGCGATCAAACATGGTTGTGCGCCCTTTGGTAATGCTAAAGCCCGCGCTATTGTTTGGACATTCCCTGATAAAGTGCCACGGCACCGAGAGCCTCTGTACACGCCACGCCGTGACTTGCTCGACAAATACGCCACATGGAAAGACTCCGAATCCATGTACCGTTTGCCGACCCTTTATGAATCGATCCAGAAACAGGATTTCTCCAAAGAGTATCCGATTATTCTGACCTCAGGCCGTTTGGTGGAGTATGAGGGTGGTGGTGAAGAAACCCGCTCGAACCCTTGGTTGGCAGAGCTTCAGCAAGAGATGTTTGCTGAAATTAATCCTTACGATGCCAACAACCTAAACGTACGTGATGAGGCTGATATTTGGGTTGAAGGTGCAGAGGGTGGACGTATCAAGGTGAAAGCGATGGTGACGCGCCGTGTTGATCGCGGTGTTGTATTTATACCGTTCCACTTCGGCGGCAAATTCCAGGGTAAAGACCTAACCGATAAATATCCTCAGGGGTCTGCGCCATACGTAGTGGGTGAAGCGGCTAATACCGCCACCACTTACGGTTATGACAGCGTGACACAGATGCAGGAAACGAAAGTAACCCTGTGCAAAGTGACACCGGCTTAAATAACGTAGATTAGCCCGTGTAAAGGGTTAATCACTGTACCTGTTAGCAGTACAGCAGAGCGAGTGTTGATTGTTTGCAATTATCGCGAACAGAGGTGCTCTGCTGGAACCACCTGAGAGGCTCGACCTCTGTAAGGAAAAAGATCATGGCTAGAATGAAATTCCTATGTGACTCCGAACGCTGCATTGAGTGCAACGGTTGTGTTACCGCCTGTAAAAACGCAAATGAAACCGAATGGGGTATTCAACGTCGTCGTGTTGTCACCATTGATGATGGCGAACCCAATGAAACCTCCATCTCCGTGGCCTGTATGCACTGTACGGATGCGCCTTGTATGGCGGTTTGTCCAACAGATTGTTTCTATCAAACCGATGATGGCATTGTGCTGCACGATAAGGATTTGTGTATCGGTTGTGGTTATTGCTTATTTGCTTGCCCGTTTGGCGCACCTCAGTTCCCTCAAGAAGAGGCTTTTGGTGAACGTGGCAAGATGGACAAATGTACCTTCTGTGCCGGTGGCCCTGAAGAAGATCCTGTTCGTCAAAAAGAGCTATACGGCGCTAACCGTATCGCTGAAGGCAAGCTACCGCTGTGTGCTGAAATGTGTTCCACCAAAGCCTTGTTAGCGGGTGACGCTCAGGTTGTTTCTGATATTTTCCGCGAACGCGTGGTGTATCGGGGACACAAAGATGGCGCGTGGTCAGCGGTCACTCCGGGTGAAATGAGCGAAGAAGAGATGGCGGTAAGAGCGGAAGCATTCGCTACGGATGCCAGCAGCCCGGTTATCGCTAAAGCTTAATCGTTTATTGCGTCAACCCAGCCGACCGGCTTGTCCGGTCGGTTTGTTGTTTCAGAGTGAAAACCTGTTTTAGAGTAAAACCTATGAAAACACATTCGACACACACAGGCGCTAATATCACGGGCAATAGCTCTGTGCAGTACCTTAAAGTGGTTGTCGCCAGTTTGCTCACGCTTTTATGCCTAACCTTGAGCAGCCCGCTTTGGGCTGACTCCGCGGCAGAAAAAGTGCAGGGTAATTTTGCAGGGGCGGACTACTGGCGAGAAGTTTCTGGTGGTACTGAAGGCTATACTACGTCAAAAGGGCGTGAGCATGGCCAGCTAATCAATGTTAGCGGCGAAACATGGCGACAATGGCGTAACCGCTGGGTTAGTCCTGGGGGCTTAATGGCTATTGGCGGTAGTTTTTCTGTACTTGCTCTGGCCTATCTTTTGCTGGGGCCTATGCGTTTAGATAAGCCTCGTACCGGTAGAAAAATTGAGCGCTGGAACCCGACCGATCGCGCGCTGCATTGGTTTGTTGCCCTTACCTTTTTGGCGTTGGCGTTTAGTGGCATTCTCATTATGTACGGTAAGCACTTTATTCCCGACCTATTCGGTTATAGCTTCTGGAAAGGAACGATCGCCCTCTGCAAACTGGTGCATAACTATATCGGCCCTATTTTCTCTGTCGGTTTGATTGTGATGTTACTTCGGTGGCTGAAAAACAACTTTTTCACTAAAACCGATATTATCTGGTTTCTGCAAGGCGGTGGCCTAATTGGCAATAAGCACCCTAGCGCAGGCTTTATGAATGGCGGTGAAAAAGGCTGGTATTGGGCATTGGTCTTTATCGGATTAACGGTTGTTGGTAGTGGCTTTGTGCTCGACTTCCCAATATTTGGTCAAGTGCGTGACACCATGCAATGGGCTAATCTGATTCATGGCGGAACGTCTTTGCTTCTGTTTGCAATCTCACTGGGGCATATTTATATCGGCACCGTAGGCGCTGAGGGTGCTTTAGAGGGTATGAAAACCGGCTATGTGGATGAAACCTGGGCCAAACAGCACCATGATCTTTGGTATGAAGAGGTTAAAGATCAGCTGATTGACGAGCCGCTCGATGAAAAAGAAAAACCAAAGAAATAATTCCGTTTCAGGTGTTATTTGATTAAAAAGAGGAGCCTAGTGCTCCTCTTTTTTTTGTGAAAAATTGCATGAAAATAAGAAAATAAAAACCATTTAATAGGTAGCCAAATCAAATTAGACAGTAATAATCCAACTAAAATTTCTTGTAAATAAAAAAAATATGTGTAATTTAGGCTATAGAAATAAAAAATCCATATCATAGCAACGATGCATAAATCACCATAAACACTGTAATAAACTCAATGGATTCAGTGGAACAATGGAACTGTGGGAAAGAATCAAAGGACTGGCAAAGACTGCACCGCCATATAAACCCCCTTCTTCTTTTTTCCTCGTTATCAACAAACTGTTACCTAAAATCCATAATAAAAAAATTAAGCAGAATCTGAAGTAGTCATCACGTACCAAATAGTTAATCAAACAGACATATCAGGGAAGGCTGCGGCTAATTTTCTTATGCAAAAACAAATATCAGTGGAACAGGCTCGCATTGGCATGCGAATTGTTGAATTGGATATCCGTTGGCTGGACTCCCCGTTCTGGCGGCGTGGATTTACAATAAAAAATCAGAATGAACTGCAAAAATTAAAAAACTGTGTCAACAAGATAACGATTGATGTAGAGGCTTCAACCCCCGAATCATTAGCCCACCTGAAAAGGCAGCGGCCTGCTCAACTGAAAGAAAATTCGAAGGCAATAGCAGAAGCCAAAGAACCAAAGGATATTCCTCTTAAAGACCGGAAAGGCTTAATTGCGGCACCGGAGTTGCTCAGTCGAAAAGAGCTACAAAAGATTGAAAGCCATATCGGGATTTGTGTTGACGAAGTCAAAGATCTATTTACCCGTGTTAGCGAAGGTAATCGTGTTAACTGCCAAAAACTGACGGATGCGGTATCGCGACTAACCGATGATGCTTTAAATGATGCGGCATCTCTTTTGTTGCTTTCTCGTTTAAAAGAGAAAGAACAATCATTGGCAGAAAAATCGGTCAATGTTTGTATTCTCACCATCGCTTTTGCCCAATACCTAGAGTTAGACAAGCATAATATGCATGTACTCGGCTTGGGAGCGCTGTTGCATGATATTGGTATGCTGAAAGTGCCTGAATATTTGCTTAGCTATACAGGGGCTATGAATAAAGCTCAGAAGCAAGCTATTGAGTACCATGTTATCGACGGTATTAGCTTTGTTGGCCTGCACAATGAGTTATCTAGCATTAGAGAGCTAAGGGATATTATCGGCAGCCACCATGAACGCTACGATGGTTCAGGTTATCCCAAGGGGCTAAAAGGCGACAAAATACCTTACCTTGCTAGGATTTTAGGGATTACCAGTACTTATGAAGCGATGACGCGGGAACGCTTCTATAGCGATGCTTCTAGCCCAACTCAAGCGCTGTCTAAAATGTACAGTTGGCGCTCTAAACTGTTTGATGCAAAGCTGGTTAATCAGTTTATTAAAGCCCTTGGTGTTTATCCGCCAGGTAGCATGGTTAAGTTAGAGGGTGGGCAGGTGGCGATTGTGATTATGATCAACCCAGAAAACCGAACGCGCCCTGTTATACGCATTCTGAACAAGAATTTGCAGGTTGATGATGGTCATATCAACGAGATTGATTTACTGGCCCCTGAAATGGCTCATATTAAGATTGCAAGTACGCTGGATGACCGCGAACTAGCAAAAATTAATGAAAAAATAACCAATGGCAATGAAACAGCGGTTTTTCCTTGAGTGCAGACAGTGTTTTAAAAGTCGTAGTATTTTACATGGCATATTTTTGAATGGCGACGCCTCTAGTAAAGAGTCAGATATTAAACCTTATATAAAAATATAATAAAAAGCGGTGAAGGATCTTTAATCCGGCACCGCTTTTTATTTTTTTATATCATTTTAATTCAAATTAGTGGGGCTTATACTGTGTAGGACAGTATCCACGACTCACCTCAGGGCTACGTAATTTAAGATGTTTTGTCGCGCGTCCACTCACTCTTTTACGCCATGACTTAAAGCTTTTTTGCTTCAAGCGACTGCGCATTATTTTGATCACTAGAGACTCATTTAATCCGAATTGAAGCTTGATAGCTTCAAAAGGGGTTCTGTCTTCCCAGGCCATCTCCACAATCCTTGATTCTTCACCGCTTGATAATCCCATGATTATTCACCTATATATTCAAAAAGTAGGCTAATCAATACGCAAAAATGGGTCAAAAGGATCTTGCTTTCATCCCTGGATGATTTCAATCTAATGTCGCTAGTTTAAGCATCAGGTTCGCTGCTATTTTTAGTTGCTCTAGCTCTTGATCAGAAGGCGCTGCTTTTTGAGCGCAGGCATCTATTGCCGCAGCATAATCCGTAAACAGTCGTTTTTGCGGGTAACGGTTTTCAAGCGCGTTAACTAAGCTATGCTTATAAGCGTTAACTTGTTTTTGATAATCCCCTGCTTGGCTTTCATTACCGCCAGACGCTTTCAAGAGTTCAGGGGTGATAATCTCTTGTTGAATAAACTGGTTATAGACTTGAAGTCCTTGACGTATCTTTTCTATATCGCCTTTGTCATATTGAGATGGCGAGGAGGTAAGTTTACCATCAACAAAATCGATCCATGCTTGGCAGGGCTGCATATCATTGACTAAACTCGCGGCCATTGATAGCGGAGAGCCTATGAATAGTAAGGCCAGTATCATTATTTTTTTCAATGCCATAATCCTTTAAGTTTAAAAAAAAGGAATACAAACAATAATGGCTGTTAAAATCAATAGGGTAGATAGTATTGGTTGATTTATATCAGTTTGTTATTGGTGTTTATTTTCTATCGACCATCTTGGGTCGTTTTATATGGTTTGTATGGCTGTTTAGATTTATATTTACTCTATTGTTTTTTTATTGGATGGTAGTTGTTTGCTGATTATAAAAGATATATAAAATAATCTTGTATATATAGGTCTGCTAGGCCAATAATTTTCAGTCTTACTAGAACGATATCGCTAGCCTTACAAATAATGCGCCCTCGTCCTATTCTCGTCCTGTTCTATTCTCGCTCTGTAGAGCCGTAAAGTTATTAAAGCAATAAGCCTTCGGCACTAAAACCTGTTAAAATCCCCGTCTTTATTTTCACTCGGTATCCAGCAATTTATGTCTTTTATTTCCCTTGGCCTGTCGGGCTTTTTCCAGCGTGCGTTAGATGAGCAGGGTTATGAAGCCCCTACAGCGATTCAAGCACAGGCAATTCCAGCGGTTATTTCTGGCCGTGATCTTTTGGCAGCAGCGGAGACAGGCTCTGGTAAAACGGCGGCTTACGTGCTGCCTTTATTAGAGATTTTACAATCACAGGATGCCCCAGCCAGTAACTGTGCGGCGGTGTTGGTGTTAGTGCCTACTCGCGAGCTAGCGCTTCAGGTAGAAACCTCGATTAAAAGTTACAGTCGTTATATGCCGCGCCGTGTAACGTCTTTGGCGGTCTATGGTGGTGTGTCGATTAATACTCAGATGCAGGCCTTACGGGGTGGCTGTGATCTGGTGATTGCGACTCCGGGGCGCTTACTGGATTTGGTGGAGAAGAACGCGGTTAAGCTGAATCAAGTACGGCATCTAATTTTGGATGAAGCCGACCGTATGCTGGATCTGGGCTTCGCAGAAGAGCTGCAAAAGGTACTCAGCCTGTTACCACCCCAGCGGCAAAACCTACTGTTTTCGGCGACCTTTCCTGAAGAAGTGGATGCCCTGATTGATAAGCTGTTGTTTAATCCGGTTACTATCGAGATTGAGCGCAAAAACAAGCTGCCAGAATCACTCACCCAGCGGGCCATTGAGGTTGATACCGAGCAGCGCACCTCTTTGCTACGTTATCTGCTTTCTCAACATTCTGGCGATCAGTTCTTAGTCTTTGTTGCCAGTAAGCGTGCGGCCAATAATGTGGCGATTAAGCTTAATAAAGCAGGCTTTAATGCGGATACCCTCCACGGGGATATGAGCCAAATCGACCGTAATGGCGCGTTGCAAAGCTTTAAGGCGGGGCAAACCCAAGTATTAATCGCCACCGATCTGGCCGCCCGTGGTATTGATATTCCTCTGCTACCTTTTGTGGTGAACTATGACCTACCTCGTTCACCGGCAGATTATATCCACCGTATTGGCCGTACGGCTCGGGCTGGTGAAGCAGGAACCGCTTTTTCTTTTATTGATCATAGCAGCGATGCCCATTTTGAACTGATTGTAAAACGTAATCAGCTCACAATTGATCGCGAACAGATCCCAGGTTTTGAACGCAACAGCACACCTCCGCCAGAAGCTCTTCAGCCAACAAAAGGCCCGCAACCGATTAAAGGAAAGCGCAAAAGTAAAAAAGATAAACTAAGGGAAGCCGCTGAACGCAGTAAAGCCTATGAAGGGAGACAGGGGAGTAGTATCTGGTCAACGGCTAAGCTTAAGTCTGAAGACTGAAAATCAAAAAACAGACAGCCCTTAACAACCCTTAGCCTTATTAATGGAGCACCCTCATTATGGATGACGAGCTACTGTTTGCCCTATTGATTTTAGCCCCGCTGGCCGTGCTTATTATGTCAGCGCTGGGGTTAGCTGCCTTTATACGAACCCGTTCACAGCAAGATGAAATTTATCATCTGCGAGAAGCGTTAAAAGAACACCGCGTTCAACTCGATCAACTTGATGCCCAGTTTAAGGGTGTGGTGGGCATCGCTCCGGTGTCAGAAGAAGTTGCCGCTCAAACCGCTAAGGCTTCTTCTGATATTCAAAGCCATAACGAACCTTATAACCATAGTAATAATCCTTCTACCGATAGCGATAACAAGCCGTCCAGCGAAGTCCGTATATCTAATAGATTCTCTCGCTTAAAAGACAATATCCGTCATAACTGGATGGTTTGGTTAGGCGGTACCTGTGTCGGTTTAGCGGGTGTTTTTATGGTGGCGTATTCCATCGAGCAAGGGTTGCTAGGCCCTGAAGCCCGAGTGGTTTTATCGTTGCTGGCAGGTCTTGGTTTACACGGTCTTGCGGAGCGCTTACAGCGCACAAAGGGCCAGAGCAGTGTCTTTGCCGCTCTAGCCGGTGGTGCCAGTATTATTCTTTACGCGGCGCTGTTTGCCAGTTTTAAGCTGTTCCCCAGTATTTCTCCTTTGATAATCTTTATCGCCATGGCACTGGTTTCCTTTGGGACGATGGTGCTGGCCCTGCGCCAAGGTCCAATATTAGCGGCCCTTGGTATTTTGGGCGGTTATGTTGTCCCTATATTGGTTCATACCGGCTCTGGTGATGTTGAGTTGGTATTGGTATATAGCGCAATACTGACGCTGTTTAGCCTATGGTTAATTTCCTATATTGAGCGGCGCTGGCTCTGGATTGGCGTTATTGCCGGCAGTCTTTTTTGGTGGCTGGCATCTCTTTTGGCGGATCCTATGGATGGTGCACGCGCCTTCTATTTGTTGATTATTGCCTATCTGTTTTTGGCGATACCTCGCTTTGACTGGGCACTGCAGCAGATCGACTGGCGGGTTGGTGAGAAGCATCAGCATAACCTAAAAGATTTGGTGGGCTGGTTTAAGAACTTAAAAAATGCCTCCCTTCGCCATGATCAGGTTAAGCAGCTTAGACAAAGTGCGGGTTGGTTCCAGGGGATATTACTGCTGCTTGTTATTATGGCTCACAGCTATAGTCTGTTGCTTGAAGGCGTCGCCGATGCAAGCCCTATCACTTTATTATTGCTGCCTGCGCTGCTGATTTTGGTTGCCAGCCGAAGACCTGTGTTGCTTCTGTTGCCGGTGATAGCCTTACTGCTGTCGGTTGTCGCTGCCATTGTACCGTTACTGCAGGAACAGGATCATCAGGTGTTGCTTGGGGCAGCGGTAGAGTCGGTTCAGTACGGTTTGATTGTTCGCTTTATCCTGCTGGCGCTGCTTTTCTCTGGTACGGGTATCTGGCTGATTTATCAGCGTTACCCGCTACCCGCCTTTTGGGCGGCCTTGGCGGCACTGACCCCTATTGGCCTGTTAACCACCGCTTACTATACGCTCAATAGTTTTGCTTTAGAGTGGACTTGGGGTTCAATTGCCGTGGCGATGAGCCTTGGCTATCTGTTTTTAATGTATGACAAAGCTTTAGAATATAAGTCTTCAGAATACGCTGGTACGCGCTATTTTAGTGATGCTTTTAAGGTGGTGATCATCGCCAGCACACACCTTAGTATGGCTCTTGTTGCCGTAATCTGGTTAGCAGAGGCATCTCTTACGGTAGCGTTGGCCGCTCAGTTGGTTAGTTTGTCATGGCTGCAACGTCGTTATACGCTAGCGTTTATGCCGTGGGTTATCCGCGGGGTGCTGACCCTTGTTGTGGTTCGGCTAACGTTAAATCCGTGGCTATTAACCTACGGGGCCGATAGCGATAGCACCAGTCACTGGTCTCTCTGGACTTACGGCGGGGCAACAGTGTGTACGGGGATTGCCGCTTGGTTAATGCACTCGGATATGAAAATGCGGGCTTGGTTGCAGGGGGCTACGGCTCATCTGTTAATCTTGACCATTGCGGCAGAGCTGCGCTATTGGCTCTATGATGGTGATATTTTTGCAACCCAGTACAGCTTTCTTGAGGCTAGTTTAAATACCTTTATTTGGGGTGGCGCTGCGGTGATTTATCTCTATCGCTCCCGCCTTAGCCAACATTTGGTGCGTTTCTATCAGATTCTAACCGCTGTTCACTTGGGGGCAGCAACCATCAACTATGTGGTCTTTGTTCTGTTGTATGGTAATCCTCTTTGGAGTGATTCGTCGTTGGGAGACTCACCTTCGATCGCGTCAACACCAATCTGGAATCTGTTACTACTCAGCTATGGCGCACCTATTCTTATCGCGTTGGCGTTATGGCGCTTATTACCGGCTAGATTTGCTCGCTTTGCAGCGATGGCCGCAGGGGCTAACCTGTTGCTGTTTGTATCCCTAGAGATTCGCCATCTATGGCAAGGCGGTCAGATGACTCTAAGCTTACCTACATCCAATGGCGAGCTATACACTTATTCGGCGGTTTGGTTGCTTATGGCCTCGGCGGCGCTCCTGCTAGGCAGTGGATTACAGATAGGTGGTGGGCTACAGGTCGATAGGGGGCTACAGGTCGATAGAGGGCTAAAGCGCGCATCCGTCTATAAAGCAGGTATGGGCTTGTTATTGGTTGTGGTCGCTAAGCTATTTTTAGTTGATATGTCTGATCTTACCGGCCTGTGGCGTGTAACCTCTTTTATGGGATTAGGTTTAGTCTTACTGGTGTTAGCATGGCTGCATCAGCGACTAAACCAGCAGAAGAACCGCTGAATATCGTGGTTCTTACCGTAGCGCCTTTGTATAAGGAACATCTGTTCCGTTTCCGCTCCGCGTGGGTTGCGGGTGACCTGTATTTCAAACGGACAATTGAGCTTCGGGCACTCAGCTTCCGAACAACTCACCGACTGTTTTCATCGGCAAAAACAGTCGGATACGGCCATTGTGTACACATAAAACCTCAAAACCGTATTTTGCATAAAAAGCCTGCGCCGAATCGGTTAAACAGTCCACAACAATGGCGTAAGCCCGCATATGCTGATTAACCTGCCAAAGGTATTTCAACGCACATATCAGGCTGATTTTACCAAGGCCGGAACCATGAAATTCCTGATGAACGGCCAACTGTGCTAGCAGGAAAATAGGAACAGGATATTTAGGGAGTTTCTTGGCTAATGTTACCGGTAGCGTTTCCCGACTGATTGAACTGGGTGCCACACTGTAAAAAGCACAAATGCCATACTTCTGGTTTAACAGCGGTTCAGCGCTTGGTAGCACCATTGTCCGGCTGATACCTGCCTGCATATGTTTGGCGGCCTGAGTTCTGATAAATGTATTAAGCTCAGGCTCGCCACAATCAAAGGATTCCCGATCATGCTCGGTCTTATTAAGCTCGACAAAAGTGTCCGTCCAGCTCACCGGATACCACTCTCTTCAGCAAACTTAGCCGCACTCCGCAGCGCCTGATTCGGTGCTTCAGCCTGTTCACAAGCCACCATAAACTCATCAAACAGGCTGTCTTTAACGGTAATGCTTTCGTGCTGCTCGATGACCTGAGTGGCATCCTCATCCATCAAACGCACCACATACTCGGTCAGACTTTTCAACCCCAAAAGTGCCGAGGCTTTTTCTGCTCTTACTTTGATTTCTTCATCCAGACGGATATCTAAACGTGTTGTCGCCATACTGCCTCCTCGTACGGAAAGTTTCCGTACTTTTAAGCAAGTATAGAGCAGACTGGGAATAGCAGCAATGTACGGAAATCGTACGGATAAATTGAGTGGTCTCAATATAGGGAAAATGATGGATGGGTGTCCCGTATTTATTGAAAATGTAGGTCGGCATAAACGCCAGAATCCGCACTCAAAAACTGCACGGGACGCTATTGGCGCGCCATCCGACACTACCGCAAATTGCATGATGTGAAACTTGTACCCACGCTCCGCGTGGTTACATCAATATTTCAACCTACTGATGAGAAGCCATATATTCAGTTACCGCATGCGCCAGCAAGCCGGAACGAGTCTCACCATGTTTTTTCGCGTACTGGTCTACAGCATTTAGCAGACGCTCAGGAATGGTGATATTCACCCGTTTGGACTTCACCGACAATTTGGATAGATCGATATCCACCAACGCCCAGATACCATTGGCGTAATCTTTGTTTTTCTGGTGAGCTTCCATAGCGGCAGGAACAGGAATCGCTTCGCCATCCATCAGCATTCCTTCCAGATGACATTCAATCGCTTCCCGTGCCATATCGATGGCTTCTTCAAGGGTTTCACCGGCAGAGAAACAACCCTCCACATCCGGCACGGTCACGCCAAAATCCGAGTCGCTGTCTTTGTGAATAACGATGGGGTATCTCATATTATCTCCACTCCCAGCCCGCCTGACGGTAGATACTGCGAACAGTGCCGATGGGTAAGTCTTTTTTGGGATGAGGAACAGTCACCTTGGTTGCACGTTCCGGATGCTTAAACTGGTGATGATCACCTTTTACATGGTGAAGCACCCAGCCCTCGGCCTTGAGACGCTTGATTATCTCCTTACTGTTCATCGATACACATTATACACACCTCCTTGTGCGTACTCCAAAGTTTGCGATGCAGCTTACAGTCTCAACGGCCTGACCGTTTCACGGATAAATTATAGGTGTCGCGGTACGAATTACGCGATGGTTTCACTATTCTTGATGAAACGCCCTGTGCGGAGCCGCATGCAGGGTGTTGTGGGGGCTGGAGGCTAGATACCTCCGGCTACCCGATTATAAGTAAAGTAGAATTTATCTGCGCTACCCTTACCAAAGTACTTTTCATACTCCTGAGCTGCATATAAATCCATCATGCCTGAGATGTAGTCAGTAACTAAGCGAGTTTTACAGTCATTAATTGCACGCAATTCTGGTGGTAGTAGGTAGTGTTCAAAAGTCTGTGTCACCCCTATAGTTAACCCTCTACAGGGAGTGACACATTATGTCCGATAAATACGAAATCGACATTCAGGCCTTCGCTAAGGCTCTTCAGTCCGGTCAGGGACTTAATGGTAAAGATGGCCTTCTGACACCACTGATTAAACAGATTACCGAAGCGGCCTTGGGCGCAGAACTCGATGAGCATATGGCTCAGGATGACCAGCCCAACCGTAAAAACGGTACCTCCCGTAAAACAGTTAAAACAGCCTCTGGCTCGTTTGAGCTGGACACACCCCGTGACCGTAATGGCTCG
>NZ_AUGW01000025.1 GCF_000422865.1 Oceanospirillum maris DSM 6286
AACAAACAATACATCAATGAATTGATTCGAGATTTGAAAGCTTACCTTGATGATCTTGTGACTTTTCCAAGATCGTCTCGGCAAGCGCCCACACGAATTATCTGACTGAATTTTTAAAGAGCTGTTAGACAAGAAGCGCTCGAAGCGAATCGACTTGCTTAACTGAGGCTGCGTATTATACAGAGGCAATCCTCGGTGTCAACACTTAAATCAAAACTTTCAAAACTCTTTTCAACGTTGCTTATGGAGAAAAGTGATAGAAAACAAAGTGTTAACCGTTGCCGAGAGACTTGCTCTGTGACAACGAGGGCGAATTATACCCACAAAATAAGGAAGTGCAAGGTTTTATTTCAAGTCTGAGAAAATCATTGTAAAAAGCGAAGCAGCATTGTCTCTCTTTTCTAAGAAATCAAAAAAACAGCAAATTAAATGACATGAGAGGGTTTACCTTTTATAAAACAAGGGCTACTGCTTGCCAGAAGAAAACCTAAGAGGTAAAAAAATAACAACATTGACTGTTTCAACCAGACCAACCAATGGAGAAAAAATGAAAATACGTATAATTGCAATTCTAACCGCTATTTACCTACTGTTACCCATACACGCCTTCGCAGAAGTTAGGCTCACCGATAAATATACCGACTCTGAACTGGTTCAAATTATTAAAGATGAAGGCTATAGCGGCGTAAAGAAACTGAGAGACGGAGTAATAAGGATCAAAGTTGAGGGAAAATCATACATCTTAATCAACAAGGACGATGGTGATCTTCAAGCTTACTATGGCATCGGCGGCGTAAAGGTATCTTACAAAGATATTAACGAATGGAATAAAACCAGACGCCTTTCTCGTGCTTATTTAGACTCCGACGAAGACCCCGTACTGGAATCTGATTTGCTCGCTAACGGAGGATTGTCAGTGGAGCATGTCACTGAATTCTTCAGAGTGTTTAAAATATCCGTTCAAAGCTTTAGAGAATTTATTATTGAGAATGATAAAAGCTAAGCCGGTCATGCACACGACCCGTCTTACAATCTATTAGCAGAGCCACCACTAAAAACTGTCGCTGCGATAGGGTGGCTCGCTAAAACCTTGCTAAAACATAGACCCATTGAAAAACGAGATCTATTTAAAACAAGGCTGACTACTTACTAAAGAATAGCCAGTAGTTCAACTTCAAACACAAGCACAGAGTATGGAGGAATAGCACCTGCGCCACGCTCACCATATGCTAACTCTGAAGGAATAGTTAGGCGCCATTTCGATCCTGCTGGCATTAACTGCAAAGCTTCAACCCAACCCGAAATAACACCGTTAACAGGGAATTCGGCAGGCTCATTGCGAACAACAGAGCTGTCAAATACTTCACCATTAATTAGCTCGCCGTGATAATGAACACGAACTTTATCTGTCGCTGAAGGTTTTTCACCCTCACCAATTGCCAGTACTTCATACTGAAGACCTGACGCTGTCACTGTAACGCCTTCTTTCTTAGCATTATCAGCCAAATAGTGAGCACCGGCATCAACGGTTTCTTTATGGGCTTCTTTTTGTTTTTCAGCAAGACGCTGCTGGATCACTTCAAACGCTTCATGAAGCTCCATATCCGTTAGACTACTTTCTTTGCCTTCATAAGCGTCACGCAAGCCTAGAACGACTTGATCAAGTCCTAAGCCTTCAATTCCGCTGCTAGCAAGCTGTTCGCCCATTTGACGACCAATGCCGTAACCTACTTTTGCTTCAACTGTGTTCAGTTCGCTCATTTTAAGGCTTACCCTTTGATTTTATTAAAATTCTATCTTATCACTCCTCCTGAACAGATTCACCCGCCGATACCTTTTTTCATAGGCCACGCACCAGTAAAGACAGATGATTTTCCTGTTTTATCATTTTAAGCCAGTTTGATAAACCATCAAAGTTTACTTTTACGTCAACGTCTCTTATATTCAACCGTACAAACAAGATATCTCTAGCGTTAGCAAAGTAAAAAAACGCGCTATATTAAATAGAAATGAGATGTCTATTGTGTGTGCCTTATCAGGTACAGAGTAATCAGGCCACAGGCAAGCGGCTTTTTCACCCGATTAAGCAGTCACCGACAAAATCGGTATCGCCTGTACTTCTGACACAATCAGATAGCAACGACAAAAACAATAAAGGAAAGCTTATGAGCACCTCAAAGCAGTCCGAGGCTCCGGTGGTTCACCGTCCTGTCTTTATCGATGGCAGTGACTTAACAACCCCTACTCTCAAAATACTTCGTCAAGATGGCTCTCTTTACGAAGGAGCAGAACTGCCAGATATTGATCAAACACTGGCCTTAAAAATCTATGACACTTTTCTGTTTATTCGCGCCCTTGACGAACGTATGGTCGCAGCCCAGCGTCAGGGACGTATCAGCTTTTATATGACAGAGGTTGGGGAAGAAGCTGCCGACATAGGTAGCACCGCTGCTTTAGCCCATGACGATATGATCATGGCGCAATACCGTGAACAAGGCGCACTGGCGTTTCGTGGTTTTCCTTTACAGCAGTTTATGAACCAGATGTTCAGCAATGAGAAAGATCTGGGCAAAGGTCGCCAAATGCCCATTCACTATGGCTGCCGTGAATTAAACTATATGACGATCTCTTCGCCTCTGGGGACTCAACTCCCTCAGGCGGTCGGTTACGCCTACGGTTATAAATTAGAAGAGAAAGATAACTGTGTAATCTGCTATTTTGGCGAAGGCGCAGCGTCTGAAGGCGATTTCCACGCCGCTATTAATATGGCTGGTGTTTTTAAAGTACCGGCTATTTTCTTCTGCCGAAACAATGGCTACGCCATTTCAACCCCATCCAGCCAGCAGTTTGCCGGTGATGGTATTGCCCCTAGAGCAATCGCCTACGGTTTAAAAGCCATTCGTGTTGATGGTAATGATGTACTAGCCGTTCTAAAGGCAACACAAGAAGCTCGCAAGCTGGCCGTTGAACATAATCAGCCCGTTTTGATTGAGGCGATGACCTATCGCTTAGGCGCGCACTCCACCTCCGATGACCCATCCGGTTACCGTAGTAAAAAAGAAGAAGAGAAGTGGCGAGAAAAAGACCCTGTACTTCGCTTTAAAAACTGGCTGATTCAACAGGGCTGGTGGACTGAAGAACAGGATCAAGACGTTTCTGACGCGAAACGTAAAGCCGTTATGGCCGCAATGAAAGAAGCAGAAAAAGTAGCAGCGCCGCACCTTGACGACCTTATTACCGATGTCTATGACACCCCTCCAAAGCACCTGCAGGATCAGTTAGCCGCGTTGAAAGCGCATATCCGACAATACCCAGACGCTTATCCAAAAACGGCAGGGAGATTAGACAATGAGTAATATGAATCTGCTCCAAGCGGTTAATAACGCCTTGGATATTGCCATGGACAAAGACTCAAAAGTCGTTTGTTTTGGTGAAGATGTGGGTCACTTTGGTGGTGTTTTCCGCGCAACCAGTCGCCTTCAAGAAAAATACGGTAAAAACCGCTGCTTTAACACGCCACTTACCGAGCAAGGCATTATTGGTTTTGCCAACGGTTTGGCCTCTGGTGGCCATAAAGCCATTGCAGAGATTCAATTTGCCGATTATATCTTCCCTGCTTTTGATCAAATCGTGAACGAAGCCGCTAAATTCCGCTACCGCTCGGGTAATGAGTTTAACGTTGGTGGGCTAACGATTCGTTCGCCTTATGGCGGCGGTATTCATGGTGGTCTGTATCATTCTCAATCACCGGAAGCTTATTTCACCGGTACTCCGGGGCTAAAAGTTGTTATTCCCCGCAACCCCTACCAAGCGAAAGGCCTGCTTTTAGCCTCGATTCGCGATGACAACCCAGTCATTTTCTTTGAGCCAAAACGTCTTTATCGAGCCTCAACCGGTGAAGTACCAGAAGAAGACTATGAACTACCGATCGGTAAAGCTGACATTATGCAAGAAGGTAGTGATATTACCGTTCTTGGCTGGGGTGCTCAGATGGAAGTGCTCGAAAAAGCGGTTGAAATGGCCGCCGCAGACGGTATCTCCTGTGAGCTAATCGATCTTCGCACGCTAATGCCGTGGGATGTTGAGACAGTGAGTCGGTCGGTACAGAAAACAGGCCGCCTACTGATTAGCCACGAAGCACCGCTATCCGGTGGCTTTGCAGGTGAGATAGCCGCAACGATTCAGGATACGAGCTTCCTTTATCTAGAAGCTCCCATTGCTCGTGTTACGGGTTTGGATACGCCATTCCCTCTGGCCCATGATAAAGAATATATGCCAGATCACCTTAAAAACTACGAAGCCATTAAACGCAGCGTATCGTTCTGATAATCGCAGGAGAAAACTATGATTCAGGAATTTATTCTGCCGGATATCGGTGAAGGTATCGTTGAGTGCGAGCTGGTTGAATGGCTGGTGAAGGAAGGTGATATTATTGCCGAAGATCAGCCGGTAGCCGATGTCATGACCGACAAGGCACTGGTTCAGATCCCTGCCATGCATCACGGTAAAGTGGTTAAGCTACACTACAAGCAAGGCGAAATTGCTAAAGTACATGCGCCATTATTCGCAATGGACGTTGAACCTCAAGACACCGCCGCGGCTTCAGATACCACCACCGAAACCCTTTCTGATCCATCAAAGGCGACGGCGGCGACAACTAGCAGCGGTACTCGCCGCAAGGACTTTATCCTACCGGATATTGGCGAAGGTATTGTTGAGTGTGAACTGGTTGAATGGCTGGTTAAAGAAGGTGACTGGGTTGAAGAAGATCAACCTGTAGCTGACGTTATGACCGACAAAGCCCTCGTACAGATTCCCTGTATGGATCAAGGCCGTATCAGCAAGCTCTATTATAAACAAGGTGAAATTGCCAAAGTACATGGGCCTTTGTTTGAAATTGAGATTGCAGATGACGCTCAACCGGAGCCAGCATCTGTAGATTCATGTCAGCCACAACAGCAACCACAACAGCAGGCTCAAGCGGCTCAAAGCTCAAGCCAAGAAAACGCTACGGTTGTGACAATGGGTGTTGTGGCAATGGGTAAGGCGTTAGCTAGCCCTGCCGTACGCCGTATTGCCCGTGAGCATGATGTTGATATTAGCCAGGTAAAGGGCAGCGGCAAAGATGGCCGTGTACTAAAAAGCGATATTCAGGCCTTCGTAGACGGAACCCTTGATGGTAAAAACGCTTGCTCATCAGCCCCTAGCGCTCAACTGGGAATTCAAACACCATCTGAAACATCACCATCCAATGCTAAGGCAACGGAAAAAACAGCAGAGAATCGCGTAGAGCCTATCCGTGGTATCAAAGCGGCGATGGCAAAACAGATGATCCGCTCGGTTTCCACGATTCCTCATTTTACCTATGCGGAAGAGATGGATATTACCGATCTGATTACCCTGCGTAAAAAACTAAAAGCAAGCATGGAAGCGAAGGGCGTCAAACTAACGCTAATGCCTTTCTTTATGAAAGCGATGGCGATGGCGATTGAGCAGTACCCCGTACTCAATAGCCGCGTAAATGATGACTGCACCGAACTGACCTATTTGGACAGTGTCAATATCGGCATGGCCGTTGATACGCCTATTGGTCTTTTAGTGCCCAATGTGAAAAATGTGCAAAATTTGAGCATTAAAGAGATCGCACAGGAGGTCAGCCGTTTAACCGAGTCCGCCCGTGCAGGCCGTGTCAGCCAAGATGACCTAAAAGGCGGCACTATCAGTATCTCTAACATTGGTGCATTAGGTGGCACTATCGCCACACCGATTATCAACAAACCAGAAGCTGCCATTGTGGCCCTAGGTAGGACACAATCTCTACCACGCTTTGATGATAACGGCGGCGTTGTTGCACGGAATATCATGCAAGTTAGCTGGTCCGGTGACCATCGAATTATTGATGGTGGCACTATCGCTCGCTTCTGTAATTTATGGAAAGAATATCTGGAAGATCCCACCACCATGCTGGTCGACCTGCACTGACAATGGTTTTTAGACGGCAAAGGCGGCAGAAGTAGATCATCCTATTTCAGCCATGTTATCCGCTAATAGCCGATACCTTAACAGGCATCCAGAAGACCTCTGGGTGCCTGTTTTGATTTTGGCATCAACCTTTTTAAATGTTCCAGCCATTGGGGTGGTTTATGTCTGAGAAAGGCAAGGTAGAAAAGAAAACAGAATACGACTCTCATCTTCAGCACTTTTACATCAACGAAGAGCAATCCATCTACCTGATGAGCCATCAGGATGCCCAAAAGATCAAAGATTGGGTGGTTCTGTGCGAGAGCCAACTGAAACAACATGGCTTTTCTGAGATTGAGTTTATTGGCAAAGGCGCTTACGGCTTTGTATTTGGCGGTTTATCCCCCACAGGTAAACCCTACGTTTTTAAATTCTCCCGCATAAATCTGCCCCAACATGTGCAAGATCGACTAGAAGAAGAAGCGTGGATGCAGAACCAACTGCAGCACAATAATATTCCAGCCGTGATTGAATACACCCGTATTAAAAAACAGTCCGTATTGATTATGGAACGGGCAAAAGGCATGGATTTAGAACAATTCAGCTTAAAAAACGGCCCTCTGCCACCCAGATTAGTAGTGAGTATTGCCGCCCAATTACGGGATATTCTCTGGCAGTTGAGAAACTTTAAAGAAACATCCGCCTATACCGCCACCCCAAGCCTTAAGCCCATTGTTCACGGTGATATCAAACCTTCTAACGTTGTGATCGACCCTGAAACAGAAACCATTAAGCTAATCGATTGGGGTTCCAGCGTTTTTGCTCAACTGGACAGCCAAGGTCAACCCGTTAGCGATAACGGTATCAGCATGATGAGCGCCGACCATCAACATACCAATGCCAAACTGGGTGACGTCTACTTTATTGGTGAAGAGCAACTAAATGGCGCGCTTTCTTCGCCTCGTTTTGATGAACAAGGTGTTGCAGGAACCCTCTACGCCATCGCTTCAGGACAATCCTGCCGTTACGGCCATCAAGCTATTCCTGCAACGTCCCTAGGCTTACCGATAGAGTTTGCGCGCACCCTGCAAACATTACTGGATGATGATGTTAAAAAGCGCCAGCAAGCAGGGGACTACTTTATTCGTGAAATGCCTAAGATGCAGCATTTGGTGTTTGCAAAAGATCAATGGCCGCAACCCAAACCCTTAATTCCGATTTGGAGCCACCAGCACACCAGCGCCATCGACACGGTCGTTTACAACTCTCGGAAAACCTTTCTGCGTGAAGAGCAGATGGATCACTATCTGGCGGAGGTTAACGACGTGGAGCTGGAAAAATACTACAAAAACTTTATGCATGGCATGGGCAAAACCGAACGAGCTTTTCTTGCCAGTATCAGCCGATTAGGCAAATATCCGTTAGTGGGCGGTCTGGGCATTCATTGGAATGAAAAAGGCGTACATATTGATTCCAGCCTTAATCTCTACCAACCGGAACGCTCCCTGTTAGATGCCGTCTCACAGGAAAAGCATCAGCCGGAACTACAAGCGGCCTTTACCGCCGCCGTCAACAATATGGTGCATCTTGCAAGATCTATTCGCCGAGTCGGTGTTTTTAAATGCTGTATGTTTAACGCTCGGGTTACGCTCCACATGGAGCGTGACGACCCGTCTCAGCCCTTTATTGCCCCAAAAGGCGTTTCAATCCCCTTTGAAATCACGCCAGCGCCCTTGGTTGATGAGCCAAGCCGCCTGCATTCCTACTTTGAAGATGGTGAAGATCCAGAAGAACTGCTTGTACTTCCAGACCCCATCCGAAAGCAAATTGAGCGCCTGAACAGTATTCGCCATACCGGCTGTATTATTTTCGAGAGCCTGCCTCACCATCTTAAACTACACAGCTATTATGTCTTACTGGATGATCGTAAAGAGGATGAGTTTAGAGAGGCATTACAGATCATTCTGCAACATATCCCATTGATTGATGGGCAGGGGATCTCTGGCTTTATGAAACTACCCTACAAGAACACCCGTAGCTTTAGCCACTTGGAGTGTCAGCCAGATCACTTCTACCCGAAAAATCCTAAGGAATAGTTTTTTGACATTCTTACGAGGGCTTAACCGAAAAAATAAACTCAAAATGGCAAATGAACCCGTATTCTATTGTGTGCCCGCTGAAGCATACGAAAGAGTAATCGATAGACTCGAAGATCTTGAGCTACTGACTATGACAAAAGAGTGTCAATCTGAAGACAACATTTCGGTAAACATTGATGACCTATAGTAAGCTCAATTTCAAAAAGAGCACACTCAAAGAGTGGAAAAAGCCTGAGTTTTTCTCAACTTATGGTTTAGTCCACGGAAGCCATGATCGCGGCCGTCATAGACGTAAAAACGCGAAGAGGCTTCAAGGTAAACCCTTTAAGGGCTTTTATATCTCAGAATAGAGGATTACAGCCCAACAAGAACATCTTGTTCAAAGTAAAAAAGCACGGCATCAAACAGCTCTTGATCCGTATAGTCTGTTTTCTGTACGGTGAGAGTGTCAATCACGCGCCCTAGCATACGGGTATCAATAAAATAGCTGTAGCCGGAGTTGATCATGGAGGCTTCAAAGTCCTCAAAGCTTCTGCTCGAAAGCAGCTCTTCTTCCTCTAGCACCGAGTAAAGCGGTGTCTGTAGGGTCAAAGGTGCCGTATCATCTTTAAAAACAAGCCAAGTATTCTGGGCGTTACGCTGTTGATGATCTCTGGCCCCATTGCCATGAGAGCAGCAATTTGAAAGCCAGTTTGCAATACTATGAGGCTCACCTAGACGCCGCTTTATCTCCATATCGGTCATACTTCCCCCTTGTTACAGCCGATGTTTTACGCTGTAAACTTCAATGAAACGTGCAATACCATTCATATGAACCATCCATATGACATTGTCGCTAAAATCGCAAAGCCATTTGCGATGTCCATTATGGGAAAAAATCACCTAAACCAAAACAACTTAGATGATAAAAGAGCCTCGCTTTAACAAATTTAAACTTGGGCAAGGATTTTCAGATATAAGGGATCACAAGGCGTTTCATGGTGCAACACTACTCACAGAGCAGAAAAATTTATTGCAAAGATAGCTTTACCTTCTCAATGGTAGGACACTGGTCACGTGATGATTCAAAGCGGAAGATCGCTTATTGAAAGCCAACCAATCTTCCGCAAAACCACCCTTCACTTTATGCTTTTACTTTTGCCCCTCGGGCGCTGTGCAGTTTTTTATAACTATCAATCAGGCGCAGGTGTTTATCAATGCCCTCTAACTGCATATTGGTTTCGGTAAGACCGTGGAAACGAACACGGCCTTCGATAACACCAACGATGTCGTCCATACGGGCTTCACCAAACATACGGCGGAAACTGGTTAGGTAATCGGCCAAGGCCATCTCATCATCGAGAACCACTTCCAATGCTGCGTTCATTCCCTGATAAAACAACCCTCGCTCTGCCGAGTTATCATTATATTGAAGGAAAGCTTCTATCCCCTCTTTCGCGTCTTCCAGGGCCCCTAGAGCGAGATAGATCATCAGCTTTAACTCTAAAATTGTCAGCTGACCCCAAACGGTATTTTCATCAAATTCGATGCCAATCAGGGTGATAATATCGGTGTAGTCATCCAGCTCACTCTCTTCCAGTCGCTGCACTAGGTCTTCTAGCTGATCATCATCAAGGCGGTGCAGATTAAGTATATCTTCTCGGAAAAAGAGGGCTTTATTCGTATTATCCCACACCAGATCTTCCACTGGGTAGATTTCAGAATAGTCAGGTACAAGAATGCGGCACGTTGGTACCCCTAGATCATCACGAACCGTCACATAAACCTCTTTATCCAGCTCGCGTAAAATACCGAATAGGGTTTCTGCTTCCTGCTGGTTGGCTTGTTCTGAGGTTAGGCTATTATCATTGGCGGTAAAATCCCACTCACAGAACTCATAGTCTGCTTTATCGCTAAAGAAACGCCAAGACACGACGCCGGTTGAGTCTATAAAGTGCTCAACAAAGTTATTTGGCTCAGTCACCGCATGGCTTTCAAACGTAGGCTGCGCCATATCGTTCAAGCCTTCAAAGCTACGGCCTTGCATCAATTCCGTGATACAGCGTTCCAGCGCTATTTCAAGACTTGGATGCGCACCAAACGAGGTTAATACGCCACCCGTTCGCGGATTCATCAAGGTAATACACATCACTGGGAACTGACCGCCTAAAGAGGCATCTTTTACAAAAATCGGAAAGCCCTGCTCTTCTAAGCCTTGAATACCTTCAAGGATACGAGGAAACTTCGCTATTACAGCATCAGGCACATCCGGCAGCGCCAGCTCTTGCTCTAGAATTTCTCGCTTAACCGCTCGCTCAAAGATCTCCGACAGGCACTGTACCTGTGCTTCCGCTAGGGTATTACCGGCACTCATGCCGTTGCTTAAATAGAGGTTTTCGATCAAGTTAGAGGGGAAATAAACCGTCTCACCATCAGATTGACGTACAAAAGGCAAAGAACAGATACCACGCTCGATATTACCGGAGTTAGTATCGTACAGATGGGAACCCAATAGCTCCCCTTCTGGGTTATAAATAGCAAGGCAGTAATCATCCAAGATACCGTCCGGTAGCGCGTCCTCAGGCCCAGGCTGAAACCACTGCTCATCGGGATAATGAACAAAATCACTATTGGCGATCTCATCACCAAAGAATTGATCGTTATAGAAGAAGTTAAAATTTAACCGCTCCAGAAACTCACCTAATGCCGACGCTAACGCCGCTTCTTTTGTGGCACCTTTACCGTTGGTGAAACACATTTGCGACGCCGCATCCCGAATATTTAAGGACCAAGCATTAGGGACAATATTGCGCCATGAGGTAATTTCAATCTTCATCCCCATATCCGCCAGTAACTGGGTCATCTTGGCGATGGTTTGTTCCAGCGGCAGATCTTTACCGGCAATGTAAGTACTCGCTTCACTGGAAACCTCAGCCATTAGCAAGGCCTGTGAATCATCATCCAGATTATCGACTACTTCAATAACAAACTCAGGGCCGGTTTGTACTACTTTTTTCACGGTGCAACGTTCAATAGATCGCAGAATACCTTGGCGATCTTTTTCGGAAATATCTTCCGGTAGTTCAACCTGAATTTTGAAGATCTGATTATAGCGGTTTTGCGGATCAACAATATTGTTTTGGGAAAGGCGGATATTGTCCGTTGGTATATCACGGGCAAGGCAGTAAACCTTAACAAAGTAAGCCGCACACATGGCAGACGACGCCAGAAAATAATCAAACGGCCCCGGAGCAGAACCATCCCCCTTATACCGGATAGGCTGATCAGCGACCACCGTAAAATCATCAAACTTGGCTTCTAGGCGAAGATTATCGAGAAAATTGACGTTAATTTGCATGAAACAGGCTACTCAGTAAAAACAGATTTAGCGCACAGGCGCTCACTGCCCGCTATTATCCATTTTTTCAGCGCTGAGTCTTGGCCTTTGAGTCAATAGCCGAATCAATAGCCGCTTGATTTCACTTCCGTGGCCTGAAATGCCAACACACAGGCACGACAGATACAGGCTTTTTTTCTGGCCGGTATAGGGACTTGTGACAATAGTGTTTCAGGAAATTTAATGGCAGGGTCACGGCACCAGCAGGCGTTATTATCGTTACTTCCGGCTGCATTACCGCAATCGTTATTACCACAATCATTACTATTACCGCAAAGTGGGCAAGCCCATGGATCAATCTCTGTATCAGTAGGCTTCAAAACAAGGCTCTCAAAGTATCGGTTACCATTAAATCATTCGGCTATTTTAGGGTTCTTTATATCATTGAGCCAGCGATCTCATGCTTCCCCTTGCCGATTCTATGCGATCTGGCACAATCAGTATTTCAAGCTTAAATATCCTTCAACCTTTCACCATACCAAATAGGCACTTTATGTCTGCTTCTATGGCTTCTGATACAGCCTCTGAATTTTACCGTGAACAGCATAAAAAACGTTTAAGCTGGATGCCGTGGTTATATTTCCGCTTAAAGCCAAAACATCTATCTTGGGCTAAGCCGTGGCAAGATGATATTCAACACGCCTTAATGCAGCTGGAAACCATAACACTGGCAGAACGGGTTTTTATAGCCCCCGAAGCAGCACTATTTGCAGAACAAGGACGAAATATAACCATTGGGGAAGAAAGCTTTGTCGCCGCAAACTGTTTTCTCCATGGGCCGCTAACCCTTGGCCGAGAAGTCGCGATCAATCACGGCTGCTCCTTTGACGGCGGTAAGGCAGGTATTCGCATCGGTGATCAAACCCGCATTGCCAACCAGTGTAAACTGTATGCTTTTGATCACGGCATGGCCTACGATAGCCCAATCTATCAGCAACCAAATACCTCCAAGGGCATTGTCATTGGTTGCGATGCTTGGATTGGAGCTGGAGTCGGTGTTCGCGATGGCGTTACCATTGGCGATCATGCGGTCGTGGCTATGAATGCCATGGTGACCCAAAATGTGCCCGATTTTGCTATTGTGGCAGGTAATCCAGCCCGAGTGATCGGTGATCGACGGGACAAACCGATTGGCTTTCGTGAACAGGCCACAGGGCTTACGCCATAATTCTTATTTTTATCACTAGCAACCAGTAGCCTCTGTTTAAGGAGCCAGAATGCCGTTACATATCTGTTTTATTCACGGGAAAGAAAGCGGACCTTGGGGCAATAAGGGGCAACTGTTTTCTCGTCTCGCCCATGAGCATGGCCACGAATACAGCGCGCTCAATTATTTAACGGCAGAGAACCCCGATGACCCAGAGTCTCGCGTTAAAATGCTTAAGAGTTATCTGGCAGAAAACCGTATCCCTCCAGAAGAGCTCGTACTCGTCGGCTCCAGTATGGGTGGTTATGTTGCCGCCCGCGCCAGCCAATATTACAAAGCCGTAGGATTGTTTTTATTGGCTCCCGCCTTGGGACTGGATAATTACCCTGTAAAATGGCCTGAGATTCGGGCTGATTCTATTTATCTGATACACGGCCTGTTTGATCGAATAATCCCTTGGATGAACTCTAATGACTTGAGCCAAAAGCTAGGCTGTAAAATCCACTTGGTAGCAGATGACCACCAACTAAGAGATAGCATGGCGTTTATAGAAGAAGACTTCTTGATTTTTCTTAAAGCATTAGAGTGACGGGGTCTTGTTTTATCCCACTTCTGTAGGGTCCACTTAAAATATCCATAAAAATTGAATCTTTAGCGTAACCTCTAGCGTAAAGAAAGGATCAGTCTTACACATTAAGATTTTTTCCGGCAGCTCAGGCAGCTCAATGATGTTCACTAAAGTGAACCCTTTCCCATAATGAGAACGCTATAGATGAAATTGAAGATAAGTGAAATAAAAGTCGCCATTATTGGTGGCTTGATCGCACAAATTGCCTTTGAGGCCTACGCATGGCTTATTTCTCCCCTTGTGTTTGGCCCAAAGCTGCAGCCAGCCTTTCTTGTTATAGGCTTGTTTGAACAATATGTAGGAGTAACGCCTTCATACTCAGTGGCCTTTAGCCTTCATGCGCTTATTGGTACCCTAGGCTTTGGAATATTTACATTGTTGTTCTATAAGGCTTTTCGGGGCCGAGCGATTTTGTCGGGCTTTATTTCAGGTCTAATGTTGTGGTTTATCGCTCAGGGCGTACTGGCTCCGGCCATGGGCCGAGAATTTATGATGGGCTTTGGCGCTTATACTCAGTCTTCTTTTGTGTCCCATGTCGGCATGTCGTTGATTATTGCGCTGTATTTAAGCCACGCACTCAAGAAAAATCAGACCGCTGAAGTTCAGATTAAATAAGACAAATCTTCGATAATCTATTGGGCAGCCCTGGCCTTGGCATCGTGTGATGTATAGCGTGATGTAAGGCTGCCCATTTTATTGCCGGAAGAGTTTGATATTGATTGGTTGGCTGATAACGCTGTGTTATTCGTTTCTCACCGTGGCATTTCGCACCTATTGCTTAAAAAAAGCGCGCTCAAAGTCGAGTGTTGTTGAGCGCTGTGCCTGCGTTGTACCATCGTTTACACCGCTCTGATCACCAAAGTAAAGCGTATTCCCTGTAATGACGAACGTTGTATAGTCATGAATATCAAATTCAGCACCGTTATAGCGGGTAACATGGGCGTCTAACTCTCGGGCCGCTGTGCCACTTGATGTTGTTATTTCGTTGCCGACGCTGAATGTACCATCAGCCGTAGGATTCGGTGCATAGCTAAGAGGCACGGAACAAGCTGGATCAATATAGTTCTCAATATTGGACGCGTAAAGGTTACCAGAAAATGTCGCTGTGACGATATCGTAGTGGGAATCAGGGTCTAGCTTATCCGCAATCCCGCAGGGTTTTGTCCAGACACCTTCTAAAACAGTAGTACTGCCAGAACTAGTGCCATCGCCAGAACCAGAGCTATCACCGGCACCATCACTAACATCTCCCGTCGAAGATGAACTGCTACTGCTTCCACCACAGGCTGTTAGAGCTGCCATCATTGCAGTCAAACCAATAATCTTCTTTAACATGTCACGCCTCTTAGGTCTCTTAATAAATAATCATGCCCTCAGAATTCACTGAAGATTTATTGGATTATTCCTATTATATGAATGTTTCCCACTAAATATGTGGCTAAAACTGCAGTTCGCAGGTTATAACACTAAGCTTCTAGCAGATCAAAGATTTAACAATATGCTGCAAGTGTTGCTTCTGTTACTGCGTCTGCTTATTCAAGGGGGATCATGGCATGGTTATTACTAGCTATATCTCTTCTGACAGGCGCTTATTAAAGAATCCGTTAGTTAAAAATCCGATCGCCTTGCTGGTCAATCATCTGTTTGGCTTTTCGAATCATCTCTTGGGCACATTGCTCCTGTGTCGGCAGAGCATCCGCACGAATAAAGAGATGCGTCTGCTCACCTTTGGTGATCGTACCGTTAATTCTATAGCTGTGTTCTTCATGAACTGGGGCAGGGGTAATAATATAATCATTGTAGGTTTCTGAAGGCATAACGTCAGGTTCTTTTGGTGTCGATTCACCACCGGCGAATAGTGCTTTTAACGAGGAAAACAGGCCCATGTTATGCTCCTTGTGATTTAAGATTTGGCTGCTTGACTAGCCTCAGCTAGCATTTATGTTTATTGGCAGTGAATTATTTTCTAAATTTAGCCCAAGGATCAACGGGTTTATTGCCAGATTCGCTACGGTTACTCGGCTCAGAACGTCGTTGAGGAGCCTGTCCCCGTTTTTGTGTATTGCCTCGGCCTGCAGCGGGTTTACTACGGCGTTCACCTTTTTTCTCACTGGCATCAGGAGCCTTACGCTTATGGCGTGGGCGCTCAGCTTCATCAGCACTGCCTAGCACGCGGCCATTTTTAGGCACGTAGTTAAGAATAGACACCGGCACTTCTTTTTTAGGTGTAAAACCTTCAACCGTACGACGCTCTAACAGATGATTTAGGCGGCTTTCAATGGCGCATAGGTTTTTAAAATCATCTTTCGATGTTAACGAGATCGCCTCACCAGAGGCACCGGCACGGCCTGTACGGCCAATGCGGTGAATATAATCTTGAGATTCTTGCGGAAGGTCATAATTGACTACACGACTCAGTTGGTCAATATCAATACCACGGGCCGCAACATCGGTTGCAACTAAGTAACGTATTTTGCCGGACTTAAACTCCGCTAACACACGGGTACGTTCTGCTTGACTGCGACCGCTGTGGATGGTGTCTGCAGCAATGCCTCGCTTTTCAAGCTGAGTGGCCAGCTTAGCCGCGCCATGCTTGGTACGAATAAAGATCAATGCCTGATCCCAGTCATTATCAGTAATCAGGTGGCTTAATAACGCTGACTTGGCATCTTTATCTACCGTGATAATCCACTGGTCAATTTTAGGTTGAGCATCAGGACTTTCGGAGATTTTAATCTCAACCGCGTGATGCAACGCGGTGCGAGCCAGCAGACGAACATCTTCTGATAAGGTGGCAGAAAACAGTAGGTTTTGACGCACTGCTGGCAAGCGCTCAATAATTCTGTTGATATCGGCGATAAAGCCCATATCCAACATGCGATCCGCTTCATCTAAAACAAAGTATTTCAACTCATCCAACTGCAGCGCTCGTTGATAGAGCATATCAATCAAGCGGCCAGGGGTGGCAACCAGTAGGTCAACCCCTTCAATAAGGCGCTGCTTTTGGTCATCAATTTTACTGCCACCAAACATCGCCATAGAGGTAAAGTTTAGATGCTTGCCGTACAGCTGAATATTATTCTCAACCTGAATCGCAAGCTCTCGGGTGGGTACCAAAATTAGAGCCTGAACCCGCTTCGCTCGAACGCTTACATCAGGGTCTAGTTGTTGCAGAATCGGTAGCACAAAGCTGGCGGTTTTACCGGTTCCCGTCTGTGCGGCTGCGATCAGATCTTTACCTGCCAACACCTCAGGAATCGCTTGTTGCTGAATAGGTGTCGGTTTCTGGTAGCCCTGTTCAGTAATCGCTTGAACAAGTGAATCGCTTAATCCTAGTTTAGAAAATGGCATCGGGAATCTCGGTGTTAGTAAGTAGTTGGCAAGCAGCTTTCAAATAAAAAAAGAGGGTCTGGCAGTGGCCTGATTGATACCGGCGACTATGTTGGCAATGGTTCAAAATTATGCGGCTATCAAGAGAGGGACTATAGCAAAATAGCAGCCGTTTGGGTAAGCACTTAACGTGGTTTTTAACGGTTTATCTGTTCCCAAAGATGGGCGTCTGGGCTAATCTAGCGAACTGCTAACAACCCTTTGTTTATATTGAGCTATTTGTGCAAATTACTTTTTTAGGTACCTCATCTGGTGCCCCCTCCCGATATCGCAATGTCAGTGCAACGGCCATTCAGCCAGAGAAGAGTAAATCTTGGGTACTGGTTGATTGCGGTGAGGCAACCCAGCATCAGCTACTTTATGTGCCCTTATCACCACAAAAACTAGCCGCGGTGTTAATTACCCATCGCCACGGCGACCATTGCTATGGCTTACCGGGGCTTTTGGCCTCTTGCCAACTGAACGGTCGAACGGAACCCTTGGTACTGGTAGCCCCTGAAGAGGTTTGGCAGTACCTGCAAGCGATGATTCAGCTAACGGATCTACACATCACCTTTCCCCTTGAATTTATACCAGTGTCGAAGGCTCTGGATCTTACCGTATCGGGCTTTCGCATTACGGCCCATATGTTAAGCCATCGCGTACCCAGTTGGGCTTATCGGTTTGAAGAAGTAGGTATTCCACTTAAGCTGGATATGGAACGCCTAGCCGCCCTCAATATCCCAACAGGTGAGCACCTTGGCCGCTTACAAAAGGGAGAGGATATGACCCTAGTGGATGGTCAGAAGCTGTGCAGTGGCGAGCTAACCTTTCCCTCATGGCAGAAGCGAGTGGCTGTTGTTGCCGGTGATAACGATTGCCCTGACCTACTGTCAGAAGCTTGCAACGGCGCGCATGTTCTCGTGCATGAATCAACGTACACCCAGGATGTACTAGAACACGTAGGGCCGGAGCCTCAGCATTCATCTGCGAAAATGGTGGCGGTATTTGCGCAAAAAGTAGGGTTACGTCATTTGTTGCTCACCCACTTTAGCCCGCGTTATCTGCATAGAGCCCGTAAACCCCGTGAGCGCAGCATTGAGCAATTACGGGAAGAGGCAAAGCTGTATTTCACCGGTAAGATGTTTCTAGCGGATGATTTCGAAGTCTATCGGTTAGATCGCTCTGGACATCTCTACTATCAAGAAAATTACCGCAAAGCCCATAAGCAACGCCCCCATAAACAACAAGTCCATAAACAACAACCCAGTTATCAGAGGCAATCTTGATGGAGGCGTCATTTTTAGTAGAAATGGCGGTGCTGTTTTTTTCTGCTTTTATGGCAGCCACTATTTTCCCATTTTACTCTGAGGCTTGGTTGGTTGTTTTGCTTCAGCAGGGGCACAATGCAGCGTTGTTAATAGCCATCGCATCACTGGGTAACACCCTTGGGGCAGTGGTGAACTGGTATTTGGGTAAATACTTATTAACGTATCAGCACAAACGCTGGTTTTATTTTAAGCCGCAACAGATTGAACGTATGCAAGCAGTCTTTCAGCGTTATGGGGTTTGGAGTTTGCTACTGGCATGGTTGCCGATAGTCGGAGATGTTTTGACATTAATCGCGGGAATAATGAAAGTGCGTTTATTACCCTTTTTAGTGCTGGTGGCTATAGGAAAAACCCTGCGTTATTTGGCAGTAGTTTATTTTGCGGGTTGGTTGGTTTCCTAGCCGTGGCCCCCGTTAGGGGAAAAGCTTAGGAATGTCTGTCTTAGATGTTAGCTAAAGAGAGATATTGAGCTTAATATCGCTCAACCGCTCAATGACTAATTAATAGAACGCTTCTCAAGATACGCTTAGTGAGCGTGACGGCCAAAGTTTAGGCTAATTTTTGGCAGTTTGAAGCTAAGGCTACGAACGATAGAAGCTTTTAGGTTAGTGAAAAATGCAGCGATAGCGATATCACGCTCAGCTTTTGCTTGTGCGATGTAAAATTCGATATCGATATTGCCTTGTGCGTCAGTTTTAAAATTGTTATTCATAAGTATTCCTACATAAATTATGGGATAAAGGCTTTAGCAATGCCGGAGAGCGAGTAACTTTCGGTGTTAAACTAAAGTAGGGGTATATTAAGCCTTTATCTTATGATCGACAAACGACCTTTTTTAACTTCATTGATGAGAAAAACTAATCAATAATGGTTTATCACTGATCCTGATACTTTGGAGTTTTCTATCAGACGCTTACCCCCCATGAACGCGCTGCGTGTCTTTGAAGCTGCGGCCCGTAATGAGAGTTTTGCCCAAGCGGCAGAAGAATTATTTATTACCGCTTCTGCGGTAAGCCACCAGATTAAGAGCTTAGAAAGTTATCTGGGGTTAAGCTTATTTCGTCGTAATAAGCGCAAGGTAGAGCTATCGGCGGCGGGCACACAGTATCTACAGTCGATTCGGGCGGCTTTAGATGAGATTGAAGCAGCGACTTATCGGCTAACCTCTAATCCCGAGCGAGATACGGTGACAATTAGCGTGGCACCTAACTTTTTGATCCGATGGTTAATGCCAAGGATGAATCGTTTTCAAGCATTGTTCCCGGATGTGGAATTACAGATTAGCGCATCATCGGGTTTGATCGATTTTAGTAAACAAAACACGGATATGGCTGTCTATTACGGCAACGGTGAGTGGCATGATATTGAAGCGCACTTTTTAAGACATGTTCTTTTAGTTCCGGTATGCAGCCCCGGTCTATTGAAGGGGAAAAAACGGCTTGATCATCCAGAAGACCTTAAGCGTCATACGCTGATTCATGTGGGGAAACGTCAGCACGAGTGGCCTGAATGGCTACAATTGGCAGGGGTTGAATACACGGGGTTCAGTCGAGGATTACAGCTTTCTAGCAGTCAGCTTGCCACAGGGGCCGCCCAAGAGGGTTTAGGTGTTGCCTTAGCGGATAGCACCTTAACATCTCGAGAAATTGAGCAAGGCCGTTTAATCATGCCTTTTGATATTAAGCTGGACACCCATAAGTCCTTTTATCTGGTTTACCAAAAACACAGACCTTTATCACATGCGATGAAGGTGTTTAAAGACTGGATGATTGAAGAGATGCAGCCGAATTTTTCTATTGATTAACGTAAGCATGATGCGTGCAGCTAATAAGAAATGGCGCGTCAGTTAAGCTATTCGCTACACAAGTGCGCCATTTTCTTTGAATCAAAACGTAGGTTCTAGGTGCTGCAACCTAGCCGTTAAAAATCTAGCAGCTAAAAACGTAATACTCTGCATCGGGACTTAGAGCATCTTCACCTAGAATATCTTCTAATGGCGTTGAGCGAGACTTTTGCTTGTAAAGGTCATACGTGATCACTTGAACAGCAAGATCACCGTTATCATCAACGATTAAAACGCTATCATCTTTAATCGCTTTCTGGATCTTCTTCTTTTGGCTGTTTGAAACAGCAATTTCCTGAATGCTCATAGCACTCCTGATTCAATCTTGGGTTAATGGGCTGGCACTGCCAGCTGGCAGGGCACTCTAACGTAAATTATACCGATAGCAAAGAAGAAAGCATTACAGTGTTATCTTCTACAACCATATTCTGCAATGCTAGAGCTTAAACCGGCTTGCTAGAGCATTTAGGTTTTCACTCTCTTGGCTGAGCATATCGCAGGCGGCTTGGGTATCTGTTGCGCCCTCTGCAATTTGATCTGATGCTAAGTGAATAGCGCTTACGCTTTCGCTTAAGTTTCTAGCCACGGCGGTTTGTTCTTCTGTGGCGGTAGCTATCTGACTGCTCATGGCGGCGATTTGCTCTGAGGCCTTCAAAATATGACCAAAAGAGTCCCCTGCATCTCTAACGTGCTCCAGCCCCACCCGCATCTCTTCTTGGCTATTGGTCATCATTGAGGCCGCTTGCCCTGCATGATGTTGCAGAGATTCAATAATCTGGGCAATTTCACCAAGAGATGATTGCGTTTTTTGCGCCAGCTGGCGTACCTCATCAGCAACCACCGCAAAACCTCTACCGGCTTCACCGGCTCTTGCAGCTTCAATCGCCGCGTTTAACGCCAGTAAGTTCGTTTGATCGGTCACATTACCGATAACCTCAGAGATAACGCTAATACTGTGACTATCTTTTTGTAACTTAAGCACTACCTCTGCGGTTTGGCTTAAAGCTGCCGCAAGAGATTCGCTTTGACTGACCGAGCGTTGAATATTGCTCTGACTTTGTTGTGCTTCTGTTTTTGCTTGATCACTATGATCCGATGCTTCCAAGGTACGCTGAACAACTTCTGCAAAGCCGGCTTGCATCTGATCCGTCGCGGCGGCAATTTGTGATATGCCATGGCGCTGAGTATCTAGGTTGATGGTGGTTTCACTAACATGCAGACGCAGATTCTGGCTGGTATTTTCTAGACTAAGAACGCTTTCGTTAATATCAGTGGCAAGGCGAGCAAGACTGACTTGCATCTGATCAAAGTAGTCCGCAGCCGTACCTAGCTCATCTTTGGCAAAGTGGTTCATATCTAAGCGTACGCTAAGATCGCCCTGACCAACCGCCTTCATCTGTTTGATTAACAAGCCCAATGGTAGCGTTACTTTACGAGCCATGATGATACCCATGGAGAGCATAAACCCGGTAATCAGGATCAAGATCACAATGGTCTGCTGAATTAAGCCATCAATTTTCTCCGCCTCGGCGGTTTTTATCGCGATAGCCTCTTTCTCTAAATCCATCTGCAAGCGGCTAAGCAGCTCAACAATGGCATTAAAAGGCGCCAGCATAGGGCCAAGCATCTCTTTACGGGCAACATCTATGCGACCATTGTCGATTAAGCGGATATAGTTTTCCTGCATATCACGGTAATCAGCAATACGTTTCTGGTAATCGACAATATCTTGCTTAATCTCTGGCGTATCCGCTAAACGCTGCATATTGGTCATCGCTATCGCAACTTTTTCATCGTTAAAACGAATGGTTTCGATGATATTCCGGTGCTGACTATCGCTATCGGTTAAGCCGTAATCCAATGCAAAGCGACGGTAAGTAACCGTGTAGTAGCGTAAATTTGATACGGTAGATAAAAGGCTAACATTTCGATCTACTACGGTAACAAATTGATTTTGAATATTATTTAGGGCTAATAACAGATAAATACTTAGCGCAACAATGGCTACAATGGTTGCGCCAAATACCAGCTGTAGCGCTCTAGGAATTGATGTGTTTTTTAACATGGTAAGTTCCAAATAAATTGCGCGTGACGGTCAATGTATCTTAATAGCTCAGGTGATTTATGCCTTGGTTTTTACGTTATACGCCATATAAATCATTTGAGTTTCATTTGGTATGCTTTTTAACCTAGATATTCGTTAGGCCTTGATTCACTTTAGAGATAAGAACATCCCGTCCTTTAATTTTGCCTCGTTTAACCCGCTCTTCTGCTATATGGAGCAATTGTTTGCTATTGAGTTCGGTATTAGAAAACTCTTTCGTATCCACAATGCCGATGGTAACAGAGACAAAAAAGCTATCACTGCCAGTATCAAATCGATGATGAGCGATATAGTTTCGGATTCTGTCGCAAGCAGTAAAGGCTTCTTCTGAATCCGTATTGGGCAATAAAATAGCAAAATTCTGACCCGCATAGCGGGCGATTAAATCCATAGGGCGAACTTGCTGCTGAATCACATCCGCCAGCGTTTCAATGGTGTAATCCCCCGTGGGCTGGCCGTATTTGGTGTTAATGACTTCCATACAGTCGATATCAATAAGCGCAATGGAAAAATGGCCCTCGCCAAATTTTACCCGTTGCATAAAGGCGCTCAATCGACTCATAAAGTAACGACGGTTGAGCACCCCGGTCATACCATCGGTAATGGTTAACTGCTCAACTTGTCGACGGGTTTTACGGGCATCGGTAACATCCAGAAGCACACCGTGGGCTATTTCAATACTGCCATCACTCATACTTGATAGAACCTGACCATGACACAGTATCCAGCGATTGTGGCTTTCATCATTAATCAGCTCCGCCTCAAGCTTAAAAGCAGCGTCTTGTTTACGAATATCATCGCTGAAATGCTTAAAGAAATTTTGAACCGACAACAGAGAATCATCCGCCTTCACTTCTTGTAAGGTGAAAAGACAAGATTCATGTTGCCCCCCCAGAAAAAAAGCACCTTTTTCATCAAGAAATAGGGCGTTCTCAGTTCGATCCCAGCGCCAATAGCCTAGATCGCCCCCCCATAGTGCTAGTTCATACTTTTGCTTATTGCATTCACTGTCAGCTAGAAGCCGCTTGTTCTCTTGTAGCTGTTCCTGCAATCGACGATTAAATATCAACAGCAAGATCACCATCAGTAACGTGCAAAAAATAAGGGTTATAACAATTTGGTGATTTTTGCTAAAAAAATGACTGTTATTTTGGTTCAGAGACCAAAGAAAACCGTCTAGCTCATAATCAGGCTGAAGCAACCCCAGCGACACGAAAGTGTTCGCCATGTGTCGCCAGCGGTTAATATCCATATAACCAACCTCGATCAGATCGGGCAGAATAAGCTCTTTCATCTTATTGTATTCAAACTTAAGGTGCTCGCGGCTGTGGGCGAACGGATAATCACTGTATTTTTCCAGAATAACATCGATGATCTCATCGGGGCGCTCGAAGGCATAACGCCAGCCTCTCATAGCCGCGTGATGAAACCCTTTAACAACCTCAGGATGTTCTTCTATCAATTTTTCACGGGTAAAAAGAGTATCCCCATAAAAGTCAATACCATAGGAACGTGGGAGAATCAGTCGATAGGGGATATTCTGCTGCTCTAAATAAAATGGCTGATTAGTGATAAAAATAGATGTGGCATTAACTTCTTTGTTAATGAGCTTTTCCATCGAAAAGGTTGATGGAATGCGCTCATATTGACGAGGCGTAATGCCCTCTGCCTGTAGCATCGCATGGCTTTCTGCATCATTGGAAAGCGCACCCATTTCAAGGCTGCCTGCGATAAAGTCTTGCGGGGTATAAATATTATTTTCGGCTAAAGCCATCAGGCCTGATGCGGAGTGCTGAAAAATAACCCCCAAAGCCACAACCGGCTGCCCGCTGGTACGTGCTAACAGCAGTTCTGACGCAGACACGCCAAAATCGGCATTGCCACTAAGCACTTCGCTAATAGGGGCTTGATTGGCCCGGCCTGTTCGTATCTCTACGTCTAAGCCTTCGCGGTCAAAAAAACCTTTTTCCTTAGCGGCGTAAAAACCAGCAAACTCAAACTGATGCGTCCAAGGTAACTGCAAAATCACTTTAGTATTGGCCTGAACAGGCGAAGCTAAGGCACAGAGTATCAAAGCGATGCTACATAACGACGTTAAGGCACGAGACATACAGCAGATATCCTTGGAAGAGATGTTCTAAAAGATAAATGATCTTACCTTAAATTAGTCTTCACAGGGAGACTAGGCTAAGCCACCCTGCGTTAGGCGGCTTAAGACTTTAAGTTCTAAGTTCAAGGCTTAAGTCCTAGCGGCCATCCTTAAAAGTGCTCGCCATCGACGGCTCCTGCCCTGTGCGAACAAAATCTTGAGGATCGCCGTGTAATGAAAGGCTCTCTGGTGGCGTATCCTGATTTTGAGCAAAATGTATGGTTGATGTCGGGAAGGCACATTCAGCACCTTTCTCTATAATAATATCCATCACCTTTAGCAGTACATCTTCTTTAATATGATGATAACGAACCCAATCGGTTGTTTTGGTGAAGCAATAGATAAAGAAATCGAGAGACGAGCTGGAGAACTGATTGAAATTAACAATCAATGTTTGGTTGGTGTCTATCTCTGGATGATTTTTTATCATCAGACGCACCTCTTCGGTTATTTCACGCATTTTACTGGCATCATCGTAGCGGATACCTAGGGTTTCGTAGATGCGTCGATTGTTCATCCGTGATGGGTTTTCAACGGCAATGGATGAAAAGCTAGCATTGGGCACATATAGCGGGCGCTTATCAAAAGTGCGAATAACCGTTTGCCGCCAGCCAATACGTTCAACAACCCCTTCAATATTACGATCTGGCGAACGAATCCAGTCTCCTTCGGTAAAAGGGCGGTCCAGATAAATCGTTAACCCACCAAAGAAGTTTGCCAGCATATCTTTAGCCGCAAAACCGATAGCCATCCCACCGATACCACCAAAGGCGAGCACACCTGAAACGCTAAAACCTAAGGTTTGTAGTGCCACTAAAGCCGAGGTAATAAACACAGAAAGACGCAATAGCTTAGTAATCGCATCCAGCGTGGTTCGGTCAAAAGGTTTACCGGCAATGGTTTTCGCTTCAATTAAATTATGTTCAGCGCGCTTAATCAGCCGTGTTAACGCCATAGAAATAAGGACGATGATTAACACATCCCGTATCGCAGGAACCGCCTCAAAGATTGTTGCGTCGGTTTCTTGTCCGATAATTTTACAGCTAAACGCGATACCTAAAACCCAGAGCGCATAGGTTAACGGGCGCTGAATTGCATAAATAACGGCATCATCCCAAGGGGTTTGGGTTTTATTGGCAACATCATGAAGCTTTTTGATCACTCGAACCTGCAACAGGTTTAAAATACCTGTGGCGAGCAAAACCGCAAAAATTTGAATGACCCATGTTTCTGCGTGAAGCGTTTGGCTTGCTTGGCTGATCAGTTCCATTCCAAGGTTATCGGGCTGAACTTGCGTATCTTGAGGCATTGGTCGACCTTAAATTACAGATTATCGCGTCTGTTTCTTGGCCACTACGACGCATATTATTAGGCATTACTAAAACGATAAACGGTACTAATAAATAAATGCGCAAGCAGCCAAACTGTTGATATAAACCGAAGCAATAAGAACACAGTGTGCTTAAAGGGTAAAGTACGCTTAAAGCGCAAAGTAAGAATAATGTCGTGACACTGAAAAATCTGCATTATCTTTGCTTAAAAAGCGCGCGCGCGATCAAAGCAGGCGGTCAAAATCGTGCTGACTGAAAAAGCTCTCTGTAGATAAAACCTTGAATGTAATCAACACCCAACAGGTGAGCGAATTCAAGATCGTTTTCTGTCTCGACACCTTCAAGTATCAGCTTTTTGCCTGTAGCGCGGGCAAAATCACAAAGAGAGTGCAGCAGTTCTTTATGGTGAGGTACGTTCTGATTTTTAAGCCACGACCGATCAAGTTTTAAAAAATCGACACTTAAAAGCACCTCAAACGAGAGCATACTGTTAGGCGCACCAATATCATCTAACGCAATCTGCACGCCGTTTTCCTGAAATGCGGCTCCCATTTGACTGCTATAAAGTGCATCACTGGCACTGCTGTTTTCAATAATTTCGACAACCAGATTACGTTTACCGGCGATTAGGTTCAGCAAGGGATTTTCTGAGTTATCGCCGAAGACGACAAATGCATGAGGGTCTATATTGAGGAAAAGTTTTGTATCCTTTGGTGCCGCCTCTAACTGAAGCTGCTTCATTTGGTATTCAATATTAAATAAGCTGAGTTTATCTTCATGCAGTGCGTCAAAAACCCAATCTGGGCGCACACTTTTACCTAAGTGATTGTAAAACCGTGCAAGGCACTCCCAACCCATAATATGGCCTGACGCTAACTCAACGATAGGCTGATATTCCGCTCCAAATCGACGATTGTTCATGATGTCGTAAAGAGTACTGTTATCAATATTAGAGGTTTTCTCAGACATTATCCGCAGCCTTAAATAAGTTGATCGTTGATATGGTATCAAGAGACATTGCTATTCCGTAATCCTATGATTATCAAGGGTTAACGTTTTGCCTGTCAACAAACGAGATCAATTATCATTAACTTACGGTAGGATAAAGCCATTGCAGGTGCGTAGCAAAAAGAACTGCTATAGAATGCCGCCGTAATAGCCAGATGATCTGGTACTCTAATAACCATCTGGTTCTCTAAATAACAGGATGCTACCTTGTGATTTATCTTTCTTTTGTGACAGTGCTTTGGGCCGTGTCCTTTAGCCTTATTGGGGTTTATTTAGCAGGGCAAGTGGATGGCTATTTTGCCGTATTAACACGTATTGTGCTGGCAGGGCTGCTGTTTTTACCTTTCACCCGCTGGAATGGTTTACCTAATCGCCTGAAAGGCGGCATTACACTGGTGGGCAGTTTGCAGTTTGGTATTACCTATGTCTGCTTATATCAATCCTTTCTGTATTTGAGTGTGCCAGAGGTCTTGCTGTTTACGATCTTTACGCCACTGTATGTCACCTTAATTGATGACCTTATGAATCGTCGGTTTACTTTAGCGCCTCTGGTAGCAACGGCCATTGCCGTGATTGGTGCCGGTGTGATTCGTTATAAAGATTTAAGCGATGATTTTGTAACGGGTTTTTTATTGCTTCAAGTGGCGAATATCGCCTTTGCTTTGGGGCAAGTAGGTTACGCTAATCTGATCAAACGTTACCCTGTGGATCTGCCTGCTTGGCGCTTCTTTGGCTACTTCTTCTTAGGCGCATTGTTAGTGGTGCTACCGGCGTTCTTAGTTTTTGGGAACGCCGACAAACTGCCTTCAACGGCATTACAGTGGGGCGTTCTATCTTGGCTAGGGCTAGTGGCATCAGGCTTAGGTTTTTATCTTTGGAATAAAGGCGCTTGCCTTGTTGATGCGGGGACCCTTGGCATTATGAATAACGCCTTAGTGCCGACAGGCTTGATTGTCAATTTCACCATTTGGAACCGTGACGTTGACTGGCTTCGCCTGGCAATTGGCGGTGGTATTATTATTCTATCCTTGGTCGTTAACGCCCTTTGGAACAAATGGTTCCACTTGGATGACAAAGCGGTAAAAGCATAACTTATGAAGAAGCTACAAATAAAAAAGAAGCTATAAAGAAAAAAGCAGCACAGATAGATAATAGACGTTATCCGTGCTGCCAATTCAGAGATCAACGGTAGACTGTAGACAGACTACGGTGGGGAATCTATGGAAAATAAACTACGGGATTAATCGTAAATAGTCGGTATTGGTTGACGTTTATGTTGCGTCGTCTGGTAGATTTTAACCAGCCGTTCGACAACCTCTTCTGGTACTGGCTTACCTTCCAGAAAATCATCAATTTGGTCGTAGCTTAGAGCCAGTGCATCTTCATCCGCTTTTTGTGGTGCTAATTCTTCAAGATCTGCGGTAGGGGTTTTGTGAACCAACAGCTCGGGAGCGCCAAGCTCCGCTGCAAGTTGGCGAACTTGACGTTTATTCAAGCCAAATAGCGGAGCCAGATCACAGGCACCATCGCCATATTTAGTGTAAAAACCGGTGATATTTTCTGCGGAATGATCGGTGCCTAATACTAAGCCTCCGGTCATACCCGCAATTTCATATTGGGCGATCATACGCGCGCGGGCTTTGACATTGCCTTTAACAAAGTCGATGGTTGCTGGGGATTCTGGGATTAATCCTGTACCTGCAAGGGCATCAAGAGTACTGCTGTGAAGGCCGTCTACCCCCGTTCGAATATTGACACTGACAGAATGCGACGGCTGAATAAAGCGCAGTGCTAGCTGAGCCTCTTCTTCATCTTTTTGCGCGCCAAAGGGAAGCCGAACCGCAATAAACTGATAGTCATTGCTATTTTCTGCATTTAACTCATCCACGGCCTGCTGAGCAAGACGGCCACAGGTCGTGGAATCAACACCGCCGCTAATACCCAGCACAAGGGTCTTACAATGGGCAGCTTTTAATGTCTGTTTAATAAAGTCGGTGCGACGGCGAATCTCAAAAGGCGGATCAATTTCAGGTAAAACATGCATCTCTTTTCGGATAGTTTCTTGCATTGTGTGCACCACTTTAGATTATTGCAGGGTCCTGCGTGTTAGGTTTTGGTGCGCTGCCTTTGTTGGCAAAATAACGCACTCGTTTAGTCATATCGGGTTGAGCTTTCAAGGCTATCAACCCTGAGGAACTCGGCGAGAAGGTTTTGACCATGAAGGATCAGGTTTGTTTTTTATTCTTGGGCTTCTGGTATAACCCTGATCGCCAACAGGCTTAAGGTCGCATCGAAGCTGCCCTTTTAGTTCTTTTTTAAGTTCAAAATAACGGTTGACACCGTAGGCCATTTCTCGGGTTGTAGCGTGTAGACCAAAGCATGTTGACACGCCGTATGCTTCAGAATAATTCTGACATATCTGAACTTGTTGACCGGATATATCTGCAAGGGTATAGACGGTTTCATCGCTGTTAATATCAACCCGCTCCAATGTTAGCGCTTGGCTTTCTCCGCGAACAAGCTCAAAAGAAACCCCTTTCAGTGGTTTCCACTTTTTACTGGAATAAGTATAGATAGGATCAAGCACGCACTGAATAAGATCACCGTACAGGGCATTACGTCGAATCGACTCACGGAGCTTCTGGCGCTCGGTTTTGGCCTCTAGTTCCGCTTGATAGCGGGCGGTGGCAGCTCGCTGCTGTTCTTTTTCAACCTCAGCCTGTGCCTTGTGGGCTTCCAGTTTTTGAGCGCTGCTCATTATGTCCCAATGATCATCGTCAATACCTAAGGGGTTGGAGCTACAACCGGCCATAATAACGGACAGTAGAAGTGTTGTAAGACCAAATAATCGTCTAGCAAAATACATCCAATTAAGGGAGATCACGCGAGATCCTTTTGCGAAAATTAACTCAATGTCTTTTTAAATTAACTCAATGCCTTTTTAACAAGAGCCAACTGCTCTTCTGTCAGTGGAAGTTGCAGCGCGGCTTGATGGCCTGCCTCAGACATTTTCCCCCAAGTTTTTTGAATAATATCAATCAGCCTCGGTTCCGTATGTTTAGCCATAAAAGGTGTTAGATAAAATTCAAGAAACACTAAGCAAATAACATCTTCTAATGCTTGTACCTCAGGATCTTGTTTAAGCTGTTTTTTCTGTAGCAGGATCTGTACCCGTTCTGCATTTTCTGGACTGTAACCCGCTTGTAGCATTAGTTCGGCGGTTTTTTCACCGTGAAACTTGCCTAACTGGGTACGCCAGTGTTTATAACCCACACGGCCTTCTGGGTAATCTGAGCGAGGGATACTCCAACGCTGAATATGTTGGCCCCGTGCCGCAATCTGTAACAACTCTGATGCCTCCGGTGCAAATTGATTCAGCGTTTGACTCATACGTTGGCCGTAAAGCCATTCTTTGGCAACGTTTTGATTGTTCCAGGACTCCTGATTCGGGTCTTCATTATTGGCCTGATCTATCAGGTCAAGCACCTGCTGAAGCTTAGATGGGTTCAAAGCGTTCGAGGAATTTAAAGATTTCGAGCTACTGGTCATCACCTTAATGGGTCCTGTTTAAGTACTGATATGTGCTATGTTAATGAGTTGCAGCCGTTATGCGCTGCAAAAACTAAGCCTGTTAATCGTAGGTTGAGTGTACCATGATCCTAAAACTTCTCTCATGGCTCTAAACCGTCTTAAGAGCCGGCCATCATGATAATGATTGTTTACTAAATATTTGAGGTTTGCCATGTTAAGAACGTTACTCTTAACCCTATTATCGCTAATGGCACTATCGGCAAACTCTGTTCTGTGCCGCTTAGCGTTAACGGGGACAACGAATATAGGGTCAACTGAGACTGGGGGTTCAACCGGTATTGACCCCGTTAGCTTTACCTTATTACGCCTTGGTGCCGGCATTGTTATGTTGTGGTTGTTAGTGATGGCTTTGCGTTTTAAAAATGCGAAAACACAAACGACCAAAGCTCAGTCTGGGGGAAGCTACAAAGCCGCCTTTATGTTGTTTTTGTATGCGTTCTCATTCTCGGTGGCTTACCTTGATTTAGAAACAGGGGCTGGGGCGCTAATTCTCTTTGGAGCGGTTCAGCTCACCATGATTCTTGCCGGTTGGTTGCAAGGACATAAACTTTATCCTATTGAATGGTTAGGCGTGGGACTTGCCTTCGCAGGTTTTGTCTATTTAGTGCTACCAGGGTTTAGTACTCCAAGTTTCTCCGGCTTTATTCTAATGACCGTATCGGGTATTGCCTGGGGCTTTTACACCCTCATGGGGCGTGGCTCTAAAACCCCAGCATTGGACACCGCTAAAAACTTTTTGCTGACATGGCCTTGGCTCCTGCTTTTACTAGTGTGGTTATTTGTACAAGGCATCGATTGGAGCCAAGACGGTGTTTTATTGGCGCTGTTGTCCGGTGCGATCACATCTGGTCTGGGTTACGTTATCTGGTACGCAACCTTGCCTTTTTATACCTCAACCCAAGCCGCTGTTTTACAGTTACTAGTGCCGGTTATCGCCAGCCTGGGAGGCGTAGCATTTGTTTCTGAACCGATCACCATGACATTAATCATCGCATCACTGATGATTCTAGGCGGTATCTTCCTTGTGATTGTTGGCCGTTGGTATTTACTTAGACTTAGAAAGGTATCTACTTAGAAAAATATAATTGAAACAGCGCTACAACTTCATAAAAAAATCATCATTAAAGAGACAAATAAAAAATATTGCTCAGAGGGAACTTTGTTTTTATAGTACTTGTCTAAGCCTCAACGAACCAAACACCTGATGCCTTTTTGGCCTCAGGTGTTTTTTATTGGCTCGGTTTTATTTTTTTAAGTTTCTTTTTAATACCATTTATTGATGCATTCGAAACTGTTTTCAGGCAAATCGCCTGAAGTGTTGTTAAGGAAAAAGAAGATGCAAAATACACAGCCGGATATTGTCGTTTCTGAACATGATGCAGAGATGCTAGATGAGCTTTTGGCTAAGGTCTCTCTGAAAGATTTTCCCGGTAAAGCTAATCTGGAAAAAGAGCTAGATCGCGCCTCAATCGTGCCTTCTGCAAAAATTCCGGCTAATGTTGTGACCATGAACTCTAAAGTGCGTTTTAAAGATACCACTTCTGAAAAGAGCTTTATCATGACATTGGTTTACCCTAAAAATGCGGGGCAAGAAGGCACGATTTCAGTGCTTGCTCCTGTGGGAAGCGCTCTTTTGGGTTTATCCGTTGGTCAAAATATTAGTTGGCCAAAGCCTGCTGGCGGAGAGGTACAGATGATGATCGAAGAGATCCTCTATCAGCCAGAACGTGATGGGGCGAAACAAACATTGGATGTGCCAGAGCCTAAATAACGCGGCTATATCACTAATACCATCAACATAATCAACATAGCCCTGCCAAATGGCAGGGTTTTTTATAGCGGCGTTTTGCCCAGCGTGCTAATAGACCAGCGTGCTAATAGAACTGAGCACCGACCAGTAAGAACCCAAATAACAATGTACTGATAAGTGTTAGCTGACCGCCGGGGGTTATATAGGCCATTTCACCTTGTTGGCGGCTACGCCAGACCATCGCTACAGGAATAAAAATAGCTAAGATCGTTAAGGCTAAACCGGCATAGCTCAAGGCCTTAATAAATTCCCCTGGCGCACTAGAGGCCATGATCAAAGAAGGAACCAGCGTTAATATGATCGCTGGTAATTTACCGTTAACCATCGGTTTTTGATCGCACATCTCACGAATAAAGCCGAACAGAGCCAAGGCGACCCCAAGAAAAGAGGTTAACAGCGCCATCGCCGCAAACCACTTCAGTATAGAACCTAAGCCTGCTTCGCTTTCACCAACAGTGCTAACGAGCTGTTCAACGCCGCTAAGCTGGGCGAGTTTAGCCGGATCAACCGCGCTCATGCAGGCCCAAAACCAAGCGATATAGCAGATGAGGGGAATCAGACTACCGATAATCACCACATGACTAAAATGCTTACCTTCTGCATCACCGGTGTAACGCACCAACGGTGGAATCACCACCATAAAGCCAAATGAGGTAAACAATACAGGCAGCGCCATCATTATCTGAGACGCCGTATCTCCGGTCTGAACACGGGCTAGTGCTAAGTGAACAGAATGCTCCGCATCCAGTGTCGCTAAGGAGTAAAGGGCAAATGCCATAGTCATCAGCATGACCACGAAAAAGAAGCGATTTAAGCGATCTACCGCCCCAGTGCCGAGTACGATAGTAATACCCGCAAGCAGAGTAAATAGTATTCGGCTAAAACCAAGACTCACTTCAACCCCAATATAGCTAAGAGCCGCCTGTAGCAACTCACTAGCCCCCAAGATATAGGCCATCAATAGAAAAACCAGCAGAAAAATCATGCTGATATTGGTGATTAGCTGCCCAACCCGCCCTAACCAGTGGCCGGACATCGCGTGCATGTTTTCACCGGGATGATGGTTGACATTCACTTCCAGTAGAAGCAAAGCAGCAAGGGTTGTAAATGCCCAAACAAAAAACAGCAAGCCTAAACCCATGGCTAACCCAAGAGGCGCTAAAACCATTGGAATAGCAAGCATACCTGCGCCTAATGCCGTCCCTGCTACGAGAAGTGTACTACCTAAAAAGCGAGTGGATGCCACCTGTTGCCCCCAGTATTGTCGTCATTATGACGTGAAGTGATATAAGAGTTTGAATAGGCGGGGATACTACCCAAAAGCATTTTTTTAGGCCAGTATTTTGTCTTTTTACGCTATATCTAGTTGATTAGACTAGAAAATAAAGGAAATACATAGATAAAAACATCAAGGCGCTGTTTTAAAACAGCGCCAAGAATAAGGCTAGAGCTCTACGATCAACTTACCTTGATTACCACCGGTAAAGAGCAAATTCAGTCCGCCGATAGCCGAGGTTAGCCCTTTTAAGGTATGGCTGCGGTACTGAATCTGGCCTTTTTGTACAAAGGGTACCAACAGCTCCAGTATCTGAGGTACTTCATGGAAGTGGTCCGGCATGGTGAAACCTTGAATGGTTAGCCGCTTCTTAATGATATTGATCCAGTTTGGCCCTGGTGCGGGTTCTGCGACGGTGTAATCCGCGATCATACCGCAAACAATGATCTGTCCGTGGGCGTTCATACGCTGGAAAATCAACGATTGAATCGGGCCACCGGTATTCTCAAAGAATAGATCAATACCGTCGGGGGTTAGCTCGGTCAGTTTCTCGTTCAGGTTATCCGTTTTATAGTTAATTGCACCGTCAAAACCCAGGATGTTAACGATCCAGTCGGCTTTATCATCGCTGCCAACCACACCAATAACACGCAGACCTTTTGCTTTTGCAAGCTGACCAACAATAGATCCCACGGAACCTGCCGCACCTGTCACAACGAGTGTATCCCCTGACTTAGGCTGAGCCATTCGTAACAGCCCTTGGGTGGCGGTTAAGCCAGGTAGTGCTAAAACCGAAAGCACCATATCCGCAGGAAGAGACGGATCAACCTTATTGATCCCCTGACCATTACTGACCGCATATTCTTGCCAGCCAAACATGCCGGTCACAGAGTCACCAACGGCAAAATCAGGGTGCTGGCTTTCAATCACTTCAGCATAGCCACTGGAGCGCATCACATCATTTAACTCAACCGGCGGAATATAGCTGTCACGGTCAGCAGACATCCAACCGAGCATCGCAGGGTCAAGGGACATATGGCTTTGCTTAACAAGAAACTGACCTGTCTCAATCTTGGGTACTGGCTGGGTTTCTACTTTAAACAGTTCAGCCGTTGGCGCGCCCTGTGGACGAGCAATCAGTTTAATTTGCGTATTTTGTGTTATAGAAGACATTTGAGTAAACCTTATTGAATCATGATTGTTGCTAATGAGGCTATTTTAACGGCTGAATTCAAGAGATATAGGTACTAAAATAAGAATCATCTTTGTCTTAATGACAATAATAATAGCGTTAGCATTTTTTAATTAACGGAAGTGCCCATGGATCAACTCAAAGCGATGCGTTATTTTGTCAAGGTTGCCGAAACCGGCAGTTTTACGAAGGCCGCTCAACATTTTGATGTGCCGGCATCATCCTTATCCCGACGGGTGGCGGATCTAGAAAACCATCTTGGGGCGGTACTGCTTAAACGATCAACTCGCGTGGTGCGCCTCACCGAGATTGGTCGTGTTTATCAGCAACAGGTGCGGGATATTCTGGCGCGCTTATCCGCAACGGATGAGCTTGTGGGCAGCTACCAAAGTAAGCCCATGGGACAGTTAAAAATTAGTGCAACGGTCGGTTTTGGCGAAAGCTTGCTACTGCCCCTGATGGATGAATTTAGTCAACGTTACCCTGATGTGGTGCTGGATATTGAGTTAAGTGATGCACTTTCTGCCTTGGGTAGGGATGACGTGGATATTGCCATTCGGGGAGGCTATATACCGGATGAACGAGTCGTGGCCGTAAAATTAAAAGACAATCGTTTTATTCTTGCGGCTTCGCCCCATTACTTGGATCAACAGGGGATGCCCGCTGATGCATTAGCACTAAAACAACATAACGGCCTGCTGTACCGAGCACCACAGGGTATTTTACCCTGGTTAAGCTTCATCGAAGGTAAGTGGCAAGATGTATCACCACAGGCACTTGCGGTGAGTAATGCGGGGTCTTGGCTGATAGACAAAGCGATCAAGGGTCAGGGATTGATTATGTTACCTCGCTGGGCATTGCAGAAAGCGCTCGATCAAGGGTTACTGTTAGAAGTTACGCTGCCGTCACCGGTGGCGGTTTCTCGTAACGATACGTTAGGTATTTATCTGCTATACCCTCAAAATCGTTATCAAGTACCCAAAATTAAAGCAGCCGTTGACTTCCTTGTCGCTCGGCTAAGTTTGACCGTTAGTTAATTTGACCCGCTACAGCAAGAAATCACCGGTGGCATAATCCGGCAGTTGGCTTTCGTCAGGTACAGGGGTTGGGTTGCCATCGGCATCAAGGGCGACAAATTTAAATATAGCCTCGGTCACTTTTTCCCTAAGGCCAATTTTTCCACGCCGAACCCAAGCTTCAACATGGACTTTCATTGATGTACGACCCACCTCTACAACCTCGGTGTACACCCCCAATATATCACCAACTTTTACCGGTTTAATAAAGCTCATACCTTCTAATGAAGCGGTTACAACCCGCTCCTGCGCCCGTTGGCTTGCACATATTCCAGCGGCGATATCCATTTGAGATAAAACCCAGCCTCCAAAAATATCACCAGAAGGGTTCGTATCCGCAGGCATTGCAATGGTACGGGTCGTTAATCGACCACGAGTCTCTTTTGACATCTTAATTATTTCCGAGATGAAGGATGTTTTTGGATTATAACCTACCCTAGGCAGATTGACCTTTTGACGGCTAAAAAGAAACAAAAGAGGTCAAAAATAAAGCGTTAAGTATTCGTTAAGAAAGCAGAGGCAAGGTAGAGGCAAAGAGCTGGATCAAAAAGCGGAAGCCAGTCGGAAATTATTTGCCCATGTGATGACAACCTCAAACCACCGTTCTTACGCTTACTCTAAACATTGGGTTTCAATTTCATCCCACATAGGGGCGCACCGATATACCGCCGGAAAATTACCGTATTCCTTTGATTATTGATAGCCCTAACTTTATTCTACCTGAGCGAGATGAGCGTATGGCCTCTCAGATTGATGTTGCGCCAACGCTATTGAGTTTAATGGGAATTGAGCATGATTCTTGCTTGTTTGGGCAGAACCTACAGAATACGCCTCACTACAAACCTAGGGCATTTATGGCCAATTATCTGACCTTAGGTTATATGGAGTCTGGTTTGATAGTAGAGTTACGACCTAAACAACAAGTAAGGGTTGTTGAAGCTGAAAGCGGTACTGTTGTCGATCAATCTCAACCAGAGATTCAAGTAATGATTAATCGTGCTATTAGTTTTTACCAAGGCGCGTCAGATTATTTGCTACAGTACGGAGCAGCCGAGATGGGCCTTCCTAATAACATTAACTGAACACAGGTTTTAAAATGAAATTACGATTTTTTAATACAAGCTGGATGCTTGGTAACTGGATGTTCGGTAGTTTTTTATTTTTTGTCCTGTTATTTAGCCTCTGGCCTGAGCTGGACATACAGGTTTCACGATTATTTTTTGATCCTGAAACAGGGCGTTTCCCCGCCAATGACAACCTTGTTGTCAAGTTTGTGTACTGGCTTTTTAAAGTTATGCCAACGGTTATTGTGCCGTTATTATTGGGCTTATGCGGTATAAGTCTATTAAAAAAATGCCCCAGAACCTGTCGAAAAAACCGGCTGAACTATGCGTTTATGCTGATATTTCTATTATTAGGTCCAGGCTTAATTGTCCACACAGGGTTTAAAGATAACTGGGATCGGGCACGACCAAGAAACGTGGTTGAATTTGGCGGCAATCATCAGTTCACCCCCCCATTGGTTGTTAGTGATCAGTGTGATAAAAACTGCTCATTTACCAGTGGTCATGCGGCGATGGGGTTTGCTTTTATCGCTTTAGCTTGGGTGCTACAAAGCCGTTTATGGTTGGTTATTGGTTTAGGCTTAGGTCTGTTTGTCGGTGGAGTTAGAGTGATACAGGGTGGGCACTTCCTCAGTGATATTATCTTTGCCGGTTATATCTGTTACGGCACGGCTTGGCTCTTGGGGCGTTGGATTTTAAAGCGACCAGAGTTGGCGTTATCGAAAAAAGATACAAGTTAAATATGACTACTAACGACTAAAATAAGCGCCCGCTCTCACGGGCGCTGTCAATATTTTACACGAGACTTTTTACGCGAGTTTACGCGCGACTCTCTGCCTAAGTTTTCACTGACTAGAGCATAAGACCAACCATTACGGTAATTTTTTCCAGCCAATGTTGATCAGTCTCGTCAAAATCATTGAGACGGTCACTGTCAACATCCAAGACCCAGGCAACCTTGCCTTTGCTAAAAATAGGCAACACAATCTCAGACTTTGAGGCGCTAGAACAGGCGATATGTCCTGGAAATTCATCCACATTCGGCACAATCAAAGTTTTCCGCTGCTCTAATACCACGCCGCAAACCCCTTTACCTCTAGGAATACGTGTGCAAGCAACCGGCCCTTGAAATGGTCCTAAAACGAGCATATCCGGTGTTTCTGCACGATAAAATCCCACCCAGAAAAACCCCATACTCTCTTTTAATGCCGCACAAATATTAGCCAAATTAGCAATAACATCTGCTTCTGTGCTAACTAATGCTTCAATCTGAGGTAGTAGACTTTGATATTGCTGAGCCTTGCTACCTTTAATTACCGTGATATGTTCTGCCATTTTCTGATTTATCCTTACACATTGGCTTGTTACGTCTCGCTCCTTTAGCGCAAGCACCGCTATCGAAATATTCAGCTTTATGACAAAGATATTACGATAAAGGTCTTACGATAAAAGTCGTAGACAAAAATGAATACAGAATAGTGTTTGCTGCGTATATCGACAAGTATTTAGAAATGAATAACCGCGATTTGGAGTAATTCTATGCTATTGATAGGCCATGTTCTTTCATCTGACAGCCGCATTTTTTCTAGGCTGAACCGCTGGGCTTCCCTCTTTTTTAGCGGGGTATTGGTTAGCGGGGGATTGGCTAGCGGGGCGGCCTTTGCTGCTGATACCCCAGAAAAAACACCACCCCCTGATACACACTTTACCCCCGGCGAGATATTTAACTGGGATGCAAAAATATTTGAAGGAACAACACAGTATCGGCTTGTTTTAGAGGACGGAGAACAAGTGCTAAGGGCAAACAGCCAAGGAACTGCTTCAGGTCTTTTCTATGAAACCGAGATCGACTTGAATAAAACGCCCTACTTAAGCTGGCGCTGGAAGATTACCCAGCTACCCATGCTTGACAATGAATTAAAGAAAAATGGCGATGACTTTGCCGCCCGTATTTATATCGTGGTGAACGATGGCTGGACTTTTCTTTCAACTCAAGCGATCAGCTACGTTTGGTCAGCAAAGATTCCCGAAGGCCAACAGTGGCCAAACCCTTTTACCGGTAAAAGCGCCATGATGGTATCCGTGCGCCAGCAAGCGGCCGGTGATACTTGGTATACCGAGAATCGCAATTTAAAGGCCGACCTAAAACAACTATTCGGCAAAGATATCACCACGGTTAAAGCCGTTGCGGTAATGACCGATACCGACAATTCTAAAAGTAGTGCCGAAGCTTTTTATGGCAATCTAAGTTTTAGTGCCCAGTAATGGCTGCCATAGCAGAAAAGATCATCACGCTCGAAATAATGACACCGCAAATATCCTGACCAAGGCAAGGTTAATCAGCCTGTGAATTAAGCCGACTTCAGGCATAATAGCGAGTCATTTTAAGCGTTTGATTTGTAACGGGGATGACCTTGGAACTGCTAAATATTGATTGTTTGGGCCAATCGCTACGGCTAGAAGCTTCTATGGCGGGTTGGCAGATACTTTACTGGGGTGGGCAGCCCGTCGCCGGTAAAAATGCCGACGGTAATGCAGAGGGCGATTTTAACCTGCATTTTGAACTTAAGGATCAGAACAGCGGACAAGTGATCCCCTGTGAACTGGCCTTTAAGCTCCATTGGCAACCCTTCAGCTTTGAGTATCAGCTAACCGTTGCTGAGCAAACCTTGGCCAATGGCGAGCGAGACGTTAAAGATATTGAGCGCCAAACCCCAGAAGTAGCACCAAAAGTGACACGTAAACCGAGCACCATAGGTTTGCTCTCTTTAGGCTTTAAGCTATTAAAAAGCGCCAAGGTGATTAAAGTTGTCTTGGCCGGAGCCAGTCTTGCGGCTTATTCTTGGCTGTTTTCTCTGCCCTTTGCATTAAGCTTAATCGCCTGCCTCGTCGTACACGAGTACGGCCATATACGCGCTATGCAGCACTTCGGCATGAAAACCAAAGGCATCTACCTCATTCCATTTATGGGTGGCTTGGCCTTGGGTGATGCCAAAATCAACACCCGCTGGCAAGACGTGGTGATCTCTCTAATGGGGCCGTTTTTTGGTCTGGGTATGTCGCTGCTGGCTTTACTCGCCTACTGGATCACCGGCAATATTTTCTTTGCCGGTATCGCCGCATTTAATAGCTTACTGAACCTGTTCAACCTCTTACCCATTTTACCGTTGGATGGGGGCCATGTGCTGAAAAGTGTCAGTTTCTCCATGAACTCCATCGCAGGTCTGTTGCTGTGCGGTGCCGGAGCAGGCTTGGGCGTACTGATCAGCTACAGCTTTGGCCTAGCGTTACTTGGTTTTCTGCTACTGATCGGCACCGCAGAGATCTTCTTTGAATGGAAGCAACGCCATCAAAGTCATCTTTTGCCCTTGGATCGTTACGGCCAAATTTTCTCTGCGGTTTGGTATGTGATAACCGTCGCCGGTTTCTGTGCCGTTATTCTTTATCTGGCGGGAACTGGAGATGACCTATTGGCACTGCCGCTGAAGATTCTGAATTCGTGATTTAGAGCAGACGAGTTGCCTCCTGCCGGTATTCCGGCAGGAAGTGACGCAGGTTATTCCTCTGAGTAAACTGTTTATACGACCCCGTTTTAGTACCGTTTTGAGTAAAACAGATGGCCTACGAACCACCTTTTTCGATCTCCGCAACCACGCTCAATCTGATCGCTTCAATCAGTGAGCAGCTGGGACGCTTGTCTGCTTTGACTGAACAGGCACAGGCGTTGCGTTTACGCCGGGCAAATCAGATCCGCACAATTCAGGGTTCATTAGCGATTGAAGGCAACACCCTTACGGTTGAACAGATAACAGCGGTGTTAGAAGGTAAGCCGGTTATCGCGCCTCAGAAAGAAGTGCAGGAAGTTAAGAATGCCTTGGCGGTCTATGAACGGTTTGAGCACTGGTTACCCGGTCGGGAAGCGGACATGCTGGAAGCCCATCGTATTCTGATGATGGGGTTAGTCGATGGCGAGGGGAATTACCGCAGTGGCGGTGTTGGCGTGATGAGTGGCTCAGAGGTAATACACATGGCACCTCCGGCTAATCAGGTGCCAAGATTGATGTCGGATCTTTTTGCTTGGTTGGGTCGAACCGATCATCACCCCTTGATCGCCAGTGCTGTATTTCACTACGAGTTTGAGTTTATTCACCCCTTTGCAGATGGTAACGGGCGAATGGGGCGCTTGTGGCAAAGTCTTATTCTGGCCCGCTGGAATGCGCTGTTTGCTAACCTGCCAATTGAAAGCCTCGTGCATCAGCATCAGGCTGAATACTATCAGGCGATTGGGTCAAGCACTCAGGCTACGGATTGCGCTCCGTTTATTGAGTTTATGCTGCAGGTGATCGATGAAACTTTGAAAGAGCAGCTGAACCCGCAAGTTACCCCGCAAGTTACCCCGCAAGTTACCCCGCAAGTAGTGCTTGATATTCTGGGGCGTTATTCCGGCCTTGAAAGTTACTGCCTTAAGCCACGTTCAAGGCAGGAGTTGCAGGCGTTTTGTGGTTTAAAAGACAGGGAAAACTTCCGCAAAAGTGTTCTGAAACCGCTACTGGATGCGGGTTGGCTGTATCTGGAAATTCCCGATAAACCGAGAAGCTCGAAACAGAGATATTATTGCCAGTAACTTTGGCGAGATTGAATATGCAACAACCGATTTCCGGCTACCATACCGACGAAGAAGGCCATTGGGTGGCCCAACTGGCCTGCGGCCATAACCAGCATGTGCGGCACAATCCACCCTGGCAGGAACGGCCTTGGGTGATAACACCAGAAGGGCGAGCGAGTATGTTAGGCTCACAACTTGAGTGTAAGAAATGCGATCAGAGTGCGCCGAGGGATGAGCGGCCCTGAATCTTCTTGATTTTCCATTTCTACTGGCTCTCCATTCATATTAATAACAAGGAGCGTTTATGTCTGAGCAACAACCGTCGTCCGTTTCTGTGCAGGAACTAAACAGCAAACTCCAGCAAACCTTTGGCTTCCCCGCTTTTCGGGGTGGTCAGCAACAAACTGTTGAGCAGCTGTTAGCGGGGCACTCTTCGCTGGCGATCTTCCCCACCGGTTCCGGTAAATCCCTCTGTTATCAGTTTACGGCGCTGCAATTGCCACATCTGACCTTGGTGGTGTCGCCGCTGCTGGCGCTGATGAAAGATCAGCTGGAATTTCTGCACAGTAAAGGCATCGCGGCGGCCAGTATTGATTCCACCCTGACTAACGAAGAGCATCAGCAGGTGGTGCAGGATGCCCGTTCCGGTCGGCTGAAAATCCTGATGGTATCGGTGGAGCGTTTTAAGAATGAGCGCTTCCGTCAGTTTATCGAATCCGTGCCGATTTCTATGCTGGTAGTCGATGAGGCTCACTGCATCTCCGAATGGGGCCATAATTTTCGGCCTGATTACCTGAAACTGCCGGAATACTGCGCTCAATTAAATATTCCACTGGTGCTGCTGTTGACCGCCACCGCCACCCGTCGGGTGAAAAAGGATATGGCACTGAAGTTTGGTATCGCGCCGGAACATATTGTACAGACCGGCTTTTATCGCCCTAATCTTGACCTTAGCGTGCTGCCGTTGCGATCCGACAAGCAGCCGAAAGCGGCGCTAAAAGAAGTTATTGATCAGCAAGAAGGTGCAGGTATCGTTTACGTCACCCTACAACATACTGCTGAAGAGGTTGCCAGCTATTTAAGCCAGCAAGGTATTCAGGCCACTGCCTATCATGCGGGATTGCCCAACGATCAGCGCCAGCAGATTCAATCCGATTTTATGGCCGGTAGCATCCGTGTCGTTGTGGCCACCATCGCCTTTGGTATGGGTATTGATAAGTCTGATATCCGCTTTGTGGTGCACTATGATCTGCCGAAATCCATCGAGAACTACAGTCAGGAAATCGGTCGGGCAGGGCGGGATGGTCAGCCGTCTAATTGCATCACCCTGGCCAGTCTTGATGGTGTGCCGGTGCTGGAAAACTTTGTCTATGGCGATACGCCGCTGCATTCCGATATTCAGCGACTGATTCAGGCCATAGAGGAGGAGAGCTTTGTTGCCGGAAGCTCAGCCTCCCACTGGGAAGTGCAGCTGTATAGTCTTTCCAACCAAACCAACATTCGCCAACTGCCGCTGAAAACCCTGTTGGTGCAGCTGGAACTGATGGGCATTCTGGAACCGCTGCGTAGTTACTTTGCCGAGTACAAATACAAGTTTGTGGCTGATAAAGAGGCGATACTGGCAAAGTTTTCTGGTGAGCGTGCGTCTTTTCTGCAGGCCATATTTGCAAACACGGCATTTAAAAAAATCTGGGGTGTGCCGAATTTTGATTCTCTTTACCAGACTTATAATTCAGGGGCAGAGCGCCATAGAGTCATAGCGGCGCTGGACTACCTCCATGAACAGGGCTTGATCGAACTGTCCGCCTCCAGGATGACCGAAGTGTTTCGAGTGGATACCCACCGCCTAAAAAATGATGACCCTGTTGCCAAACTCTACGCTTATGTGACCGAGAAAGAGCAAAAAGAGATCGAGCGGATTGCAACTCTGCTTCGCTTCTTCCAGCTGGATCGCTGCCTGACTCACAACCTATCCCGTTATTTTGATGAAAATTCCAGCCCCAACGCCTGCGGCCATTGCTCTGTTTGTCGAGGGCAGGTTGCCCAGCTGAGCTATGTAAAGGAACCCCATTGGCCGGATCAAGCGCAGCTTAAAGCCAATGTGCAGGCATTTTTGCAGAAATTAAACGCAGATAGCCCTCTGGAATTAACCGAAGAAGAGAAATACACCCTCAGTGCTCGTTTTTTAGCCGGGCTGACTCAACCCATCTTTACCAAAATCAAAGCTCGCCAGATTAACGGCTTTGGTAGCTGCGAGTTGCTCAGGTATCGGGATATTGAGGCTTTTTTAACGGCATAGTATTAGGGCTAATCTAATATCGCTAAATAGACAGTCAATAAAGCCAGATTCTAAGATCTGGCTGTTCCCTTAATGGCTGGTAGCGATTGAACGGCGGAACAGCGCCAGACTGGCGCTGAAAAATATTCCCCCTAAACCGGTAATAATGAGCAGTTGCGGCCAGATAATACTCAGGTCTGCACCACGGAAAACAACCGCTTGGGCAAAGGACATATAGTGACGTGAAGGCAATAGCCATGTCATCGGCTGTATGATTTCAGGTTGGCTTTCTACGGGTGTTAAGCCGCCGGAAAGCATGGTGATGGGGACAATCACCATAATCATCAATAGAGCAAATTGTGCCATGGTGCGGGCGATCGTACCCAAAAAGATCCCGATAGCGGCGGCGGCCAGCAGATAGAGCGTTGTACCGCTCAACAATAACACCCGAGAGCCACTAATGGGCACATCCAGGATAGTTTCCACCACAAGCTGCATGGATAGGGTGAAGGCCACCAAAATAATTAAGCCATTAGCCCAAACCTTAGACATCACAATCTGAAATGAATTAAGTGGCATCACAAGCAAATGCTCGATAGTGCCGTGCTCCCGCTCCCGCAGCAGTGCTGCCCCGGTCAGGATAATCGTAATCAGTGAGATCTGGTTGATCAGGGCGTTCATCGCCCCAAACCACATGCCGGTACCATTGGGATTAAACGCTCGCCGCTGTACCTGTGTCACGGGATAGGGCGTTGTTTTATCTGAACGATTGATAAAGTGGTTAACCTCATCCACGATGATATTCTGAATATACTGATTACCAAGAGCCGCTTGGGTGACTGCGGTGGCATCAATATTAATCTTTACGCTGGGTTGACGGCCTTTACGTACATCCTCTTCAAATTGCGGCGGGATTTCGATCACAAACATAAAGTGATCCAGATCCATACTTTGATCAACCTGATTAGGCGCAATTAGTTCTGGCGCTTTAAAATAGGGCGGATACAGCGCGTTGGCTATGGCCCGTGATAACGTAGAGTGATCTTCATCCACAATAGCAACGGAGGCATTATTAACCGACTCGCTGGTCGCTGTTGCCTGGGAGTATATGGCGAGGCTGAATGAATAGAGAATCAGCACGACCATCACAATATCACTGAAAACGCTGCGCAACTCCTTAGTGCCAAGCCAGAAAATATTAATCCAAGCTTTCATTGCTTAAGCCTCCTGCTTTTTCAGAAATGCGGCGGTTATGGCGATTAAAATAGGCCCGAATAATGAGAGTACAAGGATATCTCCGATCAGATCTGTAAACCCAAGCCCTTTAGTAAAAGCGGCAACACTGAGGTGCATATAGTAGCTTGCAGGCCATAACAGGCCGATAATATGACCGCCCCCTTCCATGGTTGAGGTTGGCTGTACGAGACCCGAAAAATTGATCGTCGGCATAATCAGCAAAATAGCGGTGGCAAATACCGCCGCGACCTGTGATTTGGTTAACGTAGAGACCAGCAGGCCAAAACTGGTGGATGTGAAAACATAGAGCAGGGCTCCTAATGCCAACCCCCAAAAGCTGCCCTTTAAAGGAACATCGAGCAGAAAGACCACCAGCAAGGTTAAGGTAACAAAGTTAACCATACCGATGCCGATATAGGGCAGCTGTTTGCCGATAAGAAATTCCAGTCGCCTGGTTGGGGTAACATAAAAATTGGTAATAGTACCGATCTCTTTTTCCCGAGCCATACTGACCGCCATCAGAATGGCCGGAAACAGCAACAACAGTACGGCAGGGGCTTTTGGTCCAATGGAGTAAATAGTCTCAAAGGTTGGATTATAGCGGTAGCGCGGCTCTAAGGTTACTTTGGATACGGCGCTAGCATCCACACCGGCATTGGCGGCCAGTTCCGACAGATAGTTAATATGGGCACCACTGACATAGCCGGAAATAGTATTCGCCCGAGTGGTGTTCGCACCATCAATCCACGCTGAGATTTCCGGTGTTTCCCCTTTTTTCAGGCTTCTGCCAAAACCCGGCGGAATCTCTACTGCCAGAGTAATATCGCCTGATTTCAGCCCCTGATCGAGTGCCTCTTTGCTGTGCAGATCCGGCTGTTTGTTAAAATATCGGGAGCCTTCAAAATTGCTGAGATAGTCGCGGCTTGCAGGGGTTTGATCATGGTCAAGGGCTGCATAGTTGAGGTTCTCAACATCCAGTGATATTCCGTAGGCGATAACAATCAGCAGCAGTGCACTACCGAGAAAAGCAAAGCCCATACGCACAGGGTCACGGATCACCTCCATGATTTCACGATAACTATAGGCCAGCAGTCGACTCACGCTGAAACGGTGCAGCTTAGCCTTTTTGGGTTCTTCCGTGGTTTCCGCAACAGCTGAAAGAGCGCTTTGATCAAGGGGAGCTTGTTGCTGTTTCTCTTGTTTTTGTGCGCCTTGCTTCTCTTTCTCTTTTTTATGAACGTCTTGTTTCTGCTCTTGCTCACTGATGGCATCTTCCAGATAGCCAATAAAAGCCTCTTCTAAAGAATCTGCGCCTTTCGCTGCAACCAGATGCTGAGGTTTATCATAGACCAGTACCTGACCGGCATGCATCAGTGAAATACGATCACAGCGCAGGGCCTCATTCATAAAGTGGGTAGAGATAAAAATGGTCACTTTGTCCTGACGGGACAGCTCCACCAATAACTGCCAGAATCCATCCCGAGCAACGGGGTCAACACCTGAAGTGGGTTCATCAAGGATCAACATCTCCGGCTCATGGATCACAGCTACCGCTAAAGAAAGGCGCTGGCGCATCCCTAAGGGTAGAGATGAGGCCAGAGCATCCAAATGCTCTGCCAAGCTAAAACGCTCAACCAAGGTATTGATGCGCTCTAGGGTTTTCTCCGGTGTTAAATGGAATAAGCGGGCGTGTAGCTTTAGGTTTTGTGCTACGGTTAGTTCGCCGTAAAGGGAGAAGGCTTGGGTCATAAAGCCCACCCGTTTACGGGTTTCTAAATCACCGGCATCCACGGGCTTACCGAACAAAAATGCCTCACCTTCAGAGACGGGTAATAGGCCGGTGAGCATCTTCATGGTGGTGGTTTTTCCGCAGCCGTTTGAGCCAAGAAAGCCAAAGATCTCTCCCGCCTGAATCTCAAAACTCACATTATCGACGGCGGTGAAACTGCCAAAACGCCGGGTCAGCCCTTTAGCGACAATAGCAGGGGTTGCCTCACTCTGTTCTAAAGGTGGGATCACCAGCTCGGTGATATCACCGCGTTTCTCTTTCGGTAACAGACGCACAAAGGCGGTTTCCAGATCTTCAGCACCGGTTCGGGCCTTAAGGGCTTCAGGGGTGCCTGTATCCAGCACACGCCCGGCATCCATAGCAACCAGCCAATCAAAGCCCTCCGCCTCATCCATATAGGCGGTGGAGACCAAAACGCTCATGCTGGGGCGTTCCTGGCGGATCGTAGCGATTAACTGCCAAAACTGACGCCGTGAAAGCGGGTCAACGCCAGTGGTTGGCTCATCCAGGATCAGCAGATCGGGATCATGAATAAGAGAGCAGCAAAGCCCTAGCTTCTGTTTCATACCGCCGGATAATTTACCGGCTGGTCGCGACAGAAAGCCATGCAGTCCTGTCGCTTTTGTTAGTCGATTGATGCGGGCACGGCGCTCGGCAGAGCTTTGGCCAAATAGCTTGCCAAAAAAGTCCAGATTTTCTTCAACACTGAGTTCTGCGTAAAGGTTTTTGCCAAGTCCCTGAGGCATATAGGCGATACTCGGGCCGATCATGTTACGGTGCGCCGCAGAGGCCATATCGCCACCCAGCACCTCAAGATGACCTTGTTGCAGTTTGCGAGCCCCTGAAATAAGCCCCATCAGTGTTGATTTACCAACACCATCAGGCCCGAGTAAGCCAACCATCAAACCTGAAGGAATATCCAGCGTTATATCATCAACCGCATGTATCTTCTTATAGGTATGAGTCACACCCTGAATACGTGCGATCAGTCGGTTTTGTTCAGCCATCGTTATCCCTAAACCACAAGTCGTTATGCCCTAAAACCTAAACCATGGATAGTTATGCCCTACCATGAATAGTTGAATCCCCAGCCATAGGCCGTTTCGTTATCAATGACGGTATCTATGGGCTGTTAATGAGTGTTAGCTGAATGAACGGTTGAAGGTAGTTTCTGCAAAAAATCTGGCCATGGTTCAGGCGCTTCACCGGACAAGGGTGATAAGCGAATATAGGCCATACCTCGTATCCCTGTTTTAACGCGATCAATGTAGGCCATCACCAGTTCTTCTGGTACACGCACTTTAACGCGGAACATCAGTTTTTCACGCTCGCTGGCCGTTTCAACCTCTTTCGGGGTAAATTGGGATTCAGGGGACACAAAACTAACGGTAGCGGGAATGGCTATATCCAAAATATCCAACTTAACCCGAGCCTCGGCACCGATAGCAACACGGTGGGCTTGAGAGGAAGGCAGAAAGGTTTCCATATAAATATCGGTGAGATTAACCAGGGTTAATACTTTACCGCCATTGCCGAGAACCTCTCCAGACTCCGACAGACGATACAAGACACGGCCAAGGCTTGGGGCAACTAAGGTGGCATCGTCGATCTGGGATTGAATACCCTGTGCAACGGCTTGAGCCGCATCAACACTACGCTGACGAGCAACCAGCATTGCCTCAGAGGCCTTAAGATTGGCTTTAGCAACAGCAACTTCACTGGTGCGTATATCGTAGGTTTCTTTGCTGGCATGGCCTTTTTTGAGTAGCTCCTGAACACGGCGCAACTCTTGCTGTGCCAAAATAAGCTTAGCCTTAGCCTGTGCAATAGAGGCTTCTGCGGCAGCAACTTGACTTTCTGCACCGGCAATCTCAGCTTCAGCTCTTAATTGTTCCGCCATCAATTGGGTGGTATCAATCGTAGCAACGACCTGACCTGGCTTAACAAGATCACCTTCTTTCACCAAAACAGAGGCGACACGCCCAGCTATTTTTGTTGAAACATCGATTTGCACCGCTTCAATTCGCCCATTACCTGAGGCGATACTGACCGGTAGTGCGGGTTCTTGAAAGGATTGCCATAGCACCCAGCCACCGGCGGCGACCAGTATTAAAATCACGCCCGTTATTGCTCGTTTCACGTTTTTCTCCCTGTTGAATATTTGTCAGCGGATGACGGTTCTTAGTCTGGATGTTTCATTATTAGGGGAGGCGCGTTGGTCTGTCGGCAGTCTGCCATCGTATGTACGGTGGTATTATATGTCGCTTAATAGAGAAAAACGCTAACCACTCCTATTCCCTGAAAGGCTGAAAGCATTCCCTGAGAGGCTGAAAGGCTCCGGTTGTATTGCTTTTCTTCGAAAAATAACCGTGTCGCTTCAAGTCATTGTTCTTTAAAACTAATTTAGTATAAACGAATAACCAAGTATTTCATCTGCCTAAAGAAGTATCTGCGCGAATTTCTTATTTATATTTATGCGTAAAGCAGCTGAATGATCGATTTATCTGATTTGCAAGGTGGATTATATTGGCTCGCTGTTTTTTTACCGCGCTCTATTCTTTAACCTGCTCTTTCTATTTCTATTCTTTAAAGGGTAGCATTTCACGGGCCTGCTCTGCATACTGCTGAACATGCCTTGCTTCTTCCTCCACAAAATCCCGTATCGCATCATCAAAGCCCGATTCCACTAGCCAGTGGGTTGACCCCGTGAGTATAGGGTGAAAACCGCGGCTGATTTTATGCTCGCCCTGGGTGCCGGGGTCAAAATGACGAAGACCTTTTTCTAAGCAATATTCAATACCTTGGTAGTAACAGGCTTCAAAATGCAGGCTGTTAGCGTCTACCTTACTGCCCCAGTAACGGCCATATAAGCTGGTTTTATCATGCAAGAACAAAGCTGCTGCCACCGGCGTATTGGACATCTCTTCATAGGCGATAACCAACATTAGCTGTTCTGACATCTCTTGAATCAGCTGCTGAAAAAAGGCTCGATTAAGATAGCCCTGCCGCCCTCGCTGCAAGTAAGTAAGGTGGTAACAGTGATAGAAATGTTCCAACTGCTCGGGGGTAATATCACCGCCCTCTATGCGTCTTAGGGTTAGGCCTTGTTGAGCGACCTTACGCCGCTCCTGTTTTACATTTTTACGCTTTTTAGCGCTGAAACTACCCAGAAAATCATCGAATGTTTGCCAATGTTCGGTATTAAACCAATGAAATTGACACGTCAGCCGGGTATGAAGTTGCTGTTGCTCAACCAGGGATAGCTCATCATTCTGCGGAAAAAGTAGATGCCAGCTAGATGCACCCAATCGTTTGGCTTCGGTCTTTATTGCGGTAACGATTAAAGGCATTAGATCTGCTTTTTGATAACCAGCTTTTACCAGTAGGCGCTCCCCCTGACTGGGGGTGTAAGGGATCGCTGTCACCAATTTCGGATAATAGGTTAAACCGTAGCGCTGGTAGGCTTCAGCCCAAGACCAATCAAAGACATATTCGCCATAGGAGTGGCTTTTAATATACAGCGGCATAAAGGCGATCAATGAACCATCATCGTTGATAACCAGATGATGGGGCTGCCAACCACCTTTCTCACTGGCGACACCGGAACACTCCAAAGCTCGCAAAAATGACTGCCGGATAAAGGGGTTGTTATCACGGTTGCTCAGTTGCTGAAACTGTTGCTCAGAGATCTGGCTGATCTGGTTGATAAAGCGAATCTGCATGGCGTTTTCCAAGGCGTTATGATGACGAACTTGAGTCTGGCACCGTTTAGCGCTTAAACCGAGTACCGCGTTGTACAAAGACTTAATCGTACAAGGAATTAATTGTACAAAGACTTAATTATTTAACGGATAGCGCGTAATTCTCCTTCCAAAACTAACGAGCCTAGGCGAGATATTTTGGTGGGAGATGGATAGCGCGGCCAACGTCAAGTTGGCCTATCTTGATTCTCAATATACTCTCTAAGCACTTCAACTGGCGCTCCGCCTGCAGTCAGCAGGCAGTAAGCTCGACTCCAGAGCACTGGCTTCCAATAATACTCTTTTAGGTGCTCCGAAAACTCCTTCCTAATCCTTCGGCTTGTGACCGTCTTTAGGCTGTTGACCAGCTTAGATGGCTGAATCGTTGGGTTTAGCGCAAGTAAAAGATGGATATGGTCGGATTCACCGCCAAACTCAAGCAACTCAATGTCCCATTTAGCGCAAAGCTCATTAGAGATAGCTTCCAATCGCTTAAGCATTTCATCCGTGAAGCATTTTCTTCTATATTTTGAGACTAATACCAAATGGTATTTCATATCATAAACGCAGTGATAGTGTGACTTCATTGGATTTACACCAATAATATTTTTTGCTAAATTATCACTTATGAGAAATACCTGCCATACAAAAACATTGAAGGTTAGAGTTCGTGATAAGCACGCCAAAGTGCTAAGGACTTGGGCTTTTTCTGTGAATCAGGTATGGAATTATTGCAATGAGCTGAGCCATCGCAGTATCAAGGAACGCCAGACCTGGCTGTCCGGCTACGACCTGCAGGATTACACCAAAGGTTCAGCTAAAGAACTGGGGCTTAATTCTGCTACGGTTCAAATGATCGGTCATGAATACGTCACCCGAAGAAAACAGTTCAAAAAACCCCGCCTGAACTGGCGTAAGTCTGGCGGTGTGCGCCGCTCTTTAGGCTGGATACCTCTACGGAAAGACTGTATCGGTTTCAAAAATGGCGGCATCTATCATAACCGGCAATACTTCAAAATCTGGGACAGTTAC
>NZ_AUGW01000026.1 GCF_000422865.1 Oceanospirillum maris DSM 6286
TGGCCGTTTACTTCAAGTACCCAGAGCAGGTGCGCAAAGCGATTTACACGACCAATGCGGTTGAGGCAGTACACCGCCAGTTCCGCAAACTGACCAAGACCAAGGGAGGCTTCGCCAATGAAAACGCGTTGCTCAAACTGCTGTACGCCGGTATGTTAAAAGCATCAGAAAAGTGGACGCATCCGGTGCAAAACTGGAATCTGACGCTATCGCAGCTGAGCATCCACTTCGAAGGACGGATCGACGGTTACGTAGATCTGTAAGCAATGGGTGACACAGAACTATGAACACCCTCTTGAGGAGTGGCAAGAATTGATCTACATATTGTTTTTCAATTTTTTATATATTTGTCTAAAGCTATATAGACCATATGGGCATAAGCCATAAGGTAACGGTTAAGCTCATCTACAATGTTTTTATGATGTCCAGGTAGCCCAGAGTCGATAGGTCTTTCCAGAAGCAGTATCTTATCTTCAAAGTAGTCTCTACCAAAAAAATACAAAATATAATTCCTATATTCATCTGCTATCTGACCCTTTTTTGATAATCCGCATTTCTCAAATATTTTATTTGAGAAATCATCCTTATTTTTGACCCGACCGCCATTATGGACAATGATATGCCTAAACATTTCAATCATAGCAATGGCGAATCCAAGATCAATATTAAGACTATTATTACTCTCAGCATCATTAATAATTGGAAGAACTTTCTTTAAATCTTTAATTATTGCTTTTGGACCACCTTTTTTTCTTTTAGCCTGTTCCAAAAACCATTTGAAATTTTTCCCTTCTATTTCTTGGAACCTTATATTCCCGAAGTCCCCTAAAGGCCATAAATTGTGATTATGATAGGCAGCACATGCGTAGATACCTTCTAGGAAATCTTCAAATTCCTCATACGCCTCCGCTAATATCCATTGATACTGACGGTTTTTGTGAACGTATGTTGAGAGTTCTTTTTCTTCAATGCTTCGGTCAACATGGCTATAGAAATAATGTTCTCCCGTACCAGCAATTCTGAAAAACATATTATGAAGATCAACATATTTACTATCTATATCCGGCTGCTTTTCTCTCTCATTCTTATATAATTCTAGAGCCTTAATCTCTTTCATAAAAACGTTATCTGCTGACCTTTGCAACAATGTCAGTTGTGTCATTTTTTCTAGAAAATCTTTGAAGATTTTTTCCAGCTCCATAGCCAGCTATCCTTTGTTTATTAGAGATGACAAATGCTTTTCAAGACTAACAAACACAGATCAAACCTAACATCCTAATTTAATATCTCATCTCCAACAAAAGCTCAAACTGCAGCTGTTTCTGTTCCAGATCACCTTCCAGCACGGGCTTTGCCCGTTTCCAGCTGTTCAGACCTGCTCCGCAGCTGCTTGCCCGGTTGCGTCCCTCTTCCAGCCGCTCGGCTGCCCGTTGATAAGCTTCGCGGGCTTTCTCTGTGCCGTTGTGAAAGTCATCAATCAGATCCAGTACCCAGCGGCGGAAGCCTTTGGCTTTTTCGGTACGGGCAAACATGGCGATAAGGTGGGCACCACGAAGGGAGAAGACACGGACTTCACGCATCTGACCTGCACCCGCAATTTGCGGGTGCAGGTCAGGAAGACTAATCAGCGTTGACATTGTGGCTGTAAATTCATCCTTGTTGCGCTGATAGATCTCACTGACACGATCACCGCCCTTTTTATAGCCCAAGGCTGCACCGATCTGGGTACCACGCATCCAGATCTGATTTTCATGGCGGATAAACTCAATTTGGGTGTTATCAAAGGTCATTTTTTCCATTGTGACGTTCCTCGTGTTTTCTGAATAAAGGATGCAGCCGCGCCGGTGGAAAACACCGAGCACCGGCCTTTCGGGAGCTACCCTAGGCTGCATACAAAACGAACAGGCATAAAAAAACCGCCTGAGTGGCGGTTTGGGTTTGGTGTGTCAGCTGCGTACCGAACATGGGTACACAGGTCTGTTTTGTCCGGACGAAAAAAAACCGCCGAGTGGGCGGTTTTGTGTCGTCATTTTTCGTATCTAAGTCATGGTGCCTAAAAGCTGTTCCGCTTGAACTTTAATCAGGTCGTCAGCCCAGTCCGGTTTCATCAGGACGTTTGCAGCGGCTTCCTGATACTTTTCAGGATTTGCCAATACATCCTGTAATGCAGACTTGAGTGCCGGAAGGATGACACGTTCGCCATATTCAGCCTCTGCGGCTGCAATTGCCACAGCGGGAATCTCACCCCATTGCCGATACATGGCTAAAATATCGAAGATATCTTTATAGGGCGGGTTACCCCACCTATCGGCATTGGCCATCAGCTTGGTTGCAAAACATGATGTATGATCCAGGCAGGGCACGGGAAATACATCAGGTGCTACCTCCCAGTGGATATCACACTGTTTAAAGTTAACGAACTCCAGTTTGATGGTGCAGCCCTCATAATCAATAAGGGTTCGGACTGCATCACGATCCGCCCGAATTTCCCGTGGGTATTCAAAGTCACTTTTAACCAGTTGCCCCAAACTAACGTTGGTTACCTGTTGCCTGACAGCACGGTAAGACGCTTGGGTTGGGCACAGAAAATCAATATCAACTGACTCTCTGAATTCGTCGATTTCAAGCGCGATCCGGGTTCCGCCACCAAAAACGATGTCATTGGCGCAAAAAAAATCAGCATTAAATTGCTTTAATGCTGATCCGATTATTCTGTGATGTGCTACATCGTATTGCATAGTAACCTACATAGCAGGCATGAAGCGCCCTTTGCCGTATTCCTGAGTCAGCCTTTCAATCAGCTGTTGTTCTTCAGCTTCAAGCGCATTTGGATCAACATATTTCCAACGACGCTCATAAATATCAAAGGCAAAATCAGGGTCAATCAGCTTAGCGTGAAAATCCCACAAGATGTGGTCAAGTTCAGGGTAACGGGTGCGATCAACCATGTTTTTTAATGCTGTTTTTAACATGACAACCTCCCTTGATTTTTCATGCTAAACGGTTAACTTGAGGCGCTCACCTACGCGCCTCATTTGTCACTTATCCTAGTCTTAATAACTAATTTGTCAATACAAGTGTTCAGGACTATTCACTATTGGATGCCTCCGGTTTTACGGGTTCCGGCTCTCGACTCCCGTAATACTCATGGTAAGAATCCGAGTTAAACACCAACCCTAGCGCTCTGTTCTCTTCGATCTCCCGCGCCCGCTGACGTTTAACCGCCTGCGGGTTTTTACCCTGCCCGCGAATCACTTCGGATTCGGTGCCAAAGCCACCGCGTACCAGCTCCCGGTTGCCGTTGGCCTCTTTGGCCGGGTCGATCCACGGCATGGTGGGCGGCTGGTAATAGGCCATCAGCACGGTGCGTATATCCAGATCTGCCGGTGGTACGTGCCTGCCACACAGAATTGAGATCTGCACATAACGACGAAAAATAGGCCGTACCCACTGGTTAATAAAGGCGTTCGACAACACGCCATAACTGATAAAGCTATCCACCAATTCTTGCCGTTGGGCGCTGTAGCTGCCTTCGTATTTTTTGGAGACGGTGGAAAAGTTAACACCTCCTGCAGCAGCGCAAATTGCCCGCATCATGGTGTCCCGAAACGACTGCAGCATGGGGCTAGGCCGATTCGATTCAATGGTGCCTACATCTTCACCGGGGCGTAGGTCATCAAAGATGGTACCCGGTGAGATCGGTAGTGTACGGCGTTTCTCTGCTTTATCGCCTGGGTCGTCGTAATCCGTGGTATCGCCTTTGCGGATATAAAAGGCCATGGCAGCACTGATTCGGGCGGCGACCTGTTCGGACTCTTCATAGTTCTGCAGGCCACCAAACCGCTGCAGGGATGAGGCAAAAATACTTACTCCACGGCGACTATGCAGGCGCTTCACCTGTTTAAGGTGCAGCATGAAGTCTGCTGGTACCGCCCGTGTTTTCAGACTGGTGGCGAACATGCCGCCGGGATGATTCAGGTACAGATGAAACGCCGTGGGTTGCTGCCACTGGTTCACCTGAATACCCTGATAGATGCCGTTGCCCGGCTCTGTTTTGCCCATTGGCAAAAAGTCCGGTTCCATCACCTGCAGGGTAAAGGGCACCTGTGTATTGGGGTGATTAAAGCCGGAGATACGGCCAATTAGCTGTTCACCCAGACATTCACCATCCCGCAGCCAGGTACGACAAACCAGCCGTTCTACTTCTGAGCGTGACCATTGGCCGGTGGTTTCCATCTTAAGAGACCACTCTGCAAAGCCTTCTGCCAGCTCTTTGGCAAAGTCATCATGTACTTGCCCGGTATGATCCAACGGCATGGGCTCTACGCCGATACCATCTTTACCCACGACATTATTGACCAGCGTAGTCAGCAGGCCGTCTGCCAAATCGCTGTTTTCTTCTAGGTGTCGCGCCTGATCCCGAATGGATTCCGCTCCACGGGAGATGCTGGCGTTGGCATCTCCCCGTGATCGCTCGACTTTATGCGTCCGTGAGGGCACTGCAGCCTGATACGCCGCCAAGCCGGAGCGCATCCGCTGTCGGGACAGCGCCCACTTTGGTGAGACCGCTGCAATTGTTTTATCTAAAAGGTTCATAACAAGACCTATTCAAAACGTGCCAGTGCAGGACTCTGACGATTTGACGAAACAGAAAGACGATTCACGGCTCTTTGCCATTCTTTACGACCGGTGCGGATCTCTGCCAGATTCGCCCGCTCCCAGGTGCGGCCATCTTTGGTCATGGACTGCCCTTTCAGCACTGCTTTTTCAGCATCGATATAAAACTGCAGCATATCTCTGGCCTGCTGTAATTCGGTCATAACCATGAGTCTCCATCTGAGTAGTCGCCCATCCAGTCATCCACTGGCTCTGGGTCGTGTTGTTGTTCCTGTTCATCCTGCTGGGGCTGTACCTGCGGCAGGGTGAACAAATCTACCTGACTCAGCTCCCGTTCAAGGGCGTCCCACTGCTCTGGCTTCATTAGATGTACCCGTCGTGCTCTGGCGGCATGCAGGGCGTAAACCTCGCAATCCAACACTTCATGGGGCTGGCCAGACTTTGCCTGCCAGACCATACGACCGCTTTTGTCTGGGGCTTTTACTTCCCCTAGAATCTGATCAAAGTAGTCATCTCGGACACCTTCGTAATACAGAAAGCGTTTGATGCCTTCTGTCAGCAGCTTGAGCTTGCCTGCGATCCAGTCTTTCGCTTTGTTGGTTCCGACGATGTAGACCTTGACCCCTTTCTTATCGGCCTTGGTCGCTTTCTCCGGCTTTCGGTGATCAACAGATTTTGCTTTGGGCGTTACGAAAATTTCAGGATCAGTTTTGGCGGATGAGCCTTTAATGGCCATCACGAGGGTCTTGGGATATTGCTTGCTGCGGGTTCGCACCCAGTTGTACACCGCGTCAGAGGTAAAACCGTCTGAAGAGTCGATGGATACAGCAGACAGAAACATCGGGTAGCCTGCTTCGGTTTTGAACTCTTGGAAGAGAAAGGCTTCCAGGTCATCCCAAACCGCATCTTTCGGATCAACGGTGGATTTATGAGCCGATAGCTCTCCCCAATAAACCAAGCGGGACAGGTCATTACGGCCCCAAGCTCTAATCACCACGGCGACACGGGCAGGGTTCCGCTGAACATCGATACCGGCGGTTAGCATCAGGCAATCACGGGGAACCACCATCTCTTCATAGCGTTGGCACAGCTCACGCAACTGTTCTGCGGTGGCGTGATCACCTTTAAATTCGTACTCTTTACCCAGTTTCTGGTTGATAAAGGTTCGGCGGGAGTTTTCATCCCCCTTAGCGGCTTTAGCTTCTGCTTCCAGATAACTTTTCACTACATCAGCGAGGCTGGTTCCGTCCATGCAGACGTAAAGCTCAGACAGATCCTGAAACCCAACAACACCATCAAATTCTTTGGTTGCGACCCAGCCCGCATTTTTATCACCGGACTTTAAAGCGCCGTAGCAGGTATTGCGGATGTTGTTTTTCCGCTGGTTGTCATCCCATTCAAAGCCGCAGTGTGGGCAGCGATAGATAGCGGTGTTCGGCAGCGCTGTGCCGTAAATCTCATGCTGTTGGTTCTCATCGTGATCCCAATGAACATTCGACCAGTCCAGCACATGGCTGGCTTCGCAGTTGTGGCAGATAATCGGCAGTTGACGCTTATCGGACTTCTTTAGGCGCTCCGCTGTTTTGGACAGCCCCTTGATGGCGGGTGTACCGCCAATCATCATTAGTGATCCGACAAACCGCTTTAGGCGCTCTTCCAGCAGAGTAATTGCATCACCCTGACCGGCTACGTTGTCGGTGGTGTCGTCCGGTTCCTCTACAATGGCCAAACCTACTTTGGAGGTCGATTTGACGTTACCAGGTGAGTTCGACCCCACAATTTTCAGGAATCCGCCGGGGAATGATTTGTTATCCCAGCGATTACCAGAACGCTGAGATACATCCAGCAGGGCAGCCAGTAGCTCACTGGCCTGAACGGCTGGCTTTAACTTTTCATCGTGAAAGTTTTTGCCATCGGCTGTTTTTGCAAACAGCGCCATGATGGCGATAGGCGATACACCCGCCTCGGTGATCTTTTTGAAGATCAGCCCAAGCAACAAATAAGTCCAGCCGATCTGAGCGGCTTTCATGAGGACGATCTCTTTAACTTTAGGATCGTCTATCGCATTGGCGACACCCAAGAAGTAAGGTGTGTAGTAAAAGTCGTAGAGGCCAAAATCAGGCAGCTCGTAGTGCTCCTGCAGCCAATCAACCGTTGCCTGCTTCGCTTTCGGCTGGAAGATCTCCGCCACCTCCGACGCCAGAAATTCCAGGGCTTCGCCCATAATCTCCAACTCTTCTGATCGCAGTGGCAGCATGTTTTTCTATAACCTCTGGCGGTACTGTTACACCGCACTGACTCTCTATATCCGCAACCATTCGGCTGACCGCAGCGGAATATTCCCGTACGGCAAAGCTGGCCCAATTCGACAGCAACGCATGGGCCTCTGCTTTAACAATCAGGTTGCCTGCTTTCTCATGCAGAGATAGTCGCTTCATGGCGGCAGTCGCTTTCATATCTTCGGTGCGGGCTTCCTGAAATCCTTCCTGATCATTTCGCCCTGCCGCCTGCCGCCTTAACTCTTCAACGTAATCAAGAAGCCAGTGCCAATAAGAATCACCAGGGGTTAACAACCCTGATTTAACCCGTTTAGAAACTGACGGCTGAGAGATACCAACCAGACCAGCAAAGCCAGACTGAGTGGCTTCAGCCTCTAGACATTCAAAGCCTGCCATAAGAAACTCCTTATCATTCAGAGAGTTATTATTATAACCCCCTCCAAAATTTACCCATCTCCACAAAGCCTGCGGTCTTCTGCCCCGTACACTGTAAATCCGAGAAAAGGACCCGCTGTTTTCTGGGAGAAGCCCGAGAACAAAAGAGACACCGGACAGCTAAGCCATCCGGTGCCTGCCCAAGCACAGGCAATAGTGCAGAGCAGAGAAAGAGGCAACAGGATCAGCCGCTTTTCCAATGCCGAGCCTTATGCTCGAACAACTCAAACAGCCGCACATTCATAAAGCCCGCACCACCAGCGGCTGCACCCGCCGCATAAATGGAGTAGCCCAGCTCCGTGACGATCATCACTGCCAGTGACCCCGTCAGCAGTGCCAGACAAAGATGCAGGATGAACGCTAGAACGTGCCACTTACGCCGTCCCGTATGAACTCCATGCAGAAAGTCCAACGCACCCGCCACCACCGCAAACATCCCCAGTGCCAACATCTGCAGCCAGTTATTCGGATTGCTTGGCATCATTACCCTCCCGCATCATCACGGATAGCTGATAGGCTCGATTAGGCGTCTGTACAGCCCAGCGGCTATTCATCATTTCCATAGCAGCCTGATCATAGTGCTCAGTTTCAAGAGCCGCCCACATCCGGCGAAACTTCGACAAACCACTAAAACCCAGTTGAAACGCCATATTAGCCAGAACCGCCTGACGGGCCGTATCCAACTGATTGAATACCGACACCTCTTGCAGACGCTTCAGCACATCATCCACATCATTAGCCAGCAGATAGAGCGCCTCATCTTCTGTGATGCCCCGGTCCTCAAGGTTACGCCCGACACCAATGGTCAACTTCCCTTCAGTGCAGCGATAAGGCTTAAGCCGCAAGCCCTCATGTGCCTTCAACTGAGGCAGCAAAACATCCTTTACCGACTGACTCACAGTGCCCCCTTTGAAGACAGCTTCAGATCATCAATCGCCTGCTCAATCTTCGTCCGCAGTGTTGATTCCGTTTCCCGCAATACCGCCTGCCCGCCAACGCTCTTAACGTACTCCAGCGCCTGCTGCATCTTCTCTTCACCTTTCAGGCCGGTTGCCTCTGCAACCTCCACAGCCTGATAGACAGCACTGCGCAGCGCCTTATCCATCAGAACACGCAGACCAAAGCGAACCAGCCAGCTCAGCAGCGTTTTCATAGTCACCCCCTGCCCGTGATCAGGCAGCCAAATCCCAGACACAAAAAAAGCCCAACCCCGTAAAGGGCCGAGCTTATCCATTCATCGCCAAATGTCAGACACAAAAAAGCCCAAGGCATTAACCTTGGGCTTTCTCGGGTCGCACTAAGACGACAATGCCTGAACTCTAACGGTTGATTGTCATCTGTGTCAAATAGAAATTTCATACACACCGCATCAAACCCATCTGGCAAGGCCGCCAAGCCCCTCTAGAATGCGGCCTGCATTGAAAATAAAATACGCTGATGCGCCTCTGCCAGACGTCGATAAAACGTCTTATAGGCACATCCGCAGGCTTCCGCCCGCTGCTGATGAGTCGCTGCCAGATCCAGATACTGCGCCTCAACCACCTGCTGCAGTTTCACCGGCAAACGCTCCACCGCCCGACCCACATCAAACACCTCATCCGGCATCGACCCCACAGAAGGATCAGTAGAACGAACCAACATACCTCGCCCCTCGATCAGCTTACCCAGCATGGATACACCCGCCACCTCACCACCGCCTGAATTCTCATTGCGCAACGTCCACTCACCCCACGCCTTTAGCTTACGATCCACCGACGGGATCAACCCGCCCCGCTTAGGCCCCAGACGCTTCACCGCATCCTGAACAGACCGACCCTGCCCAGCTAACACCTCATGCATTCCCATTGACACCTCCCGCATTACCAGCCCTGTTCAAACTCGACTTCATCTTGCCCAGCCATTGCTGAGCCATTTGTTTTTCCTGCTCAGTTCGTGTCTTAGTGCCCGCCTTGTGCTCCAACGCAGCGGCACTCAACACCGGCCCACTCAAACGCTCACCCGCCATTACCCGCTGACAAAAAACCTGATAAACCGTTTCAAACCGAGTCTTAACCCCCCGCAAACCACAATGCAGACCATGCCAACCCACCTTGCGCCCAGCGTGATACACCGCCGGATGACTCCACCGCATATCAGGGCTATTCGGCTCATGGGACTTAGCACACGCCTCACCGTAAGCCGCCTCGAAATCCGGCAGGCCAAAATCCTCATAGGCCGGTTTGCAGCAGCGCACAAACTCCGTCATCGATGGCGGCTTACCGTACTGCTCAAAACACCGATCAATCCCGTGTTTAAGCTCATCCAGCGTGAAGCCATCCAACGCCTGCGCCCACTCCGCCTTAGCCGCACTCAGCATGTCACCAGAGGGAAACCGGCTAGACCACAAGTGCCCGTAGTTGCTGGTCATACGCACAAAAAACCGATCGATAACACGACCTGAATACCGGCTACCCGCCACCGCCAAAGCCTCGCTAGGCTGAGACTCAACGGAATGCCCCAGCACAGCCCTCAGCGAGGATGGCCGCCCCTGAGCGAGATTTTGCAGAACCTGAGGATTGACCTGTTGCATGACGTGACTCCTTGAAATTTCTAACCGCCCGCTTCAACTGCTGGGCAAACTTATGCTCCCACTGGCCTTGGGACAGCGCCCGATCCGTCGCCGTATGCCAGTAACTTCGAAAATCTCCCAACTGATCCACAAACCCCACCTGATCAAACCGAGACAGATCCACCCCCTGCGTTCGACACAACGCCACAAACCGCTCACTCGGCTGCCAGTCCAAGGTCATCGAGAACGGCTCACGGTCATTCCCAGACACCACCGCTGAATTTATGTCACGCGCGCCGTCGCCGTCAGCTGTAGTCTCTGTAGTAATCTCTGTTGTAGTCTCTGTATATAGTTTGCAGGATTCTGCAAACTGGGATGCAGAATCCTGCAATCTAAGTGTTGAATCCTGCATACTGCTGATTTCATTAGGTTTTTCCGGCTTATCCGGTGGTTTGGGTGCCTCCGGCTCCGGCAAGTTTGCAGAATCCTGCATACTGTTGTTTTTATTGGCTTTTTCTGGTTCTTCTGCCTTGAGTGCAGAATCCTGCAAACTACGGTTTTTCTTAGGTTTTTTAGCGGCCGGTTTATCCCCTGCCAGCGCCTCAATCAGCGCATATAACCGCTTCACATTCAGCCGGAAAAACATCTTAGCCGGACGCCCTTGGCGCTTCTCTTCCAGCAACCCTACCGCCTTCAGATCACGCCGCGCACGCTCCTGCTCAGACCGGCTTAACCGCGTCTCAGCCTCCCACTGTGTACCGGTCTTGTAGAACCAACCGCCACGCTCAGCCGCAATCCGGCCACCGGTAGACCAGTAATACGCCTGACTCAGAAACACCCCACCCACCGTAGAACCCGCCACATCACGGAACACCGGATGATAAGCAATCGTCTGCTGTAGCAGCGTAGTAATCAGTTCAACACTCATAAAAAACCCTCCTTTCGGGCGTAGAAAACCCCTGTAGCCCGAACGGCACAGTGAAAAAATCAGAAAAATGTCAGAAGAAAAAAACAGGTAGCCGCTAAGGGCCGGAATAGAAGCTCATAACCAGAAGCCTACCGTGGCTCAAAATAAGAACTGAGAGGCAAATTAGGGTGCCCATCATCAGTGTCATGCACCGCAACCAGCTCACCAGTATCGGGGTCGTAATAACGGTGGATCACACGTCGTGGACAGCCTTCCGATCCATCACCAAAGACATCAAACACCTCAATAAGAGACACCAACTTTGCCCCTAAACAGGACGAACAACGCATCTCAAAAGTTGGCTCACAGGTTTCGACCGGCTCAGGCCATACATAACCAGGATAAAGCGGTGCCATAGGGTCTTTGTGCATTGAATCAAAAGCCGCAAGGGTATCCCCTGTTTTAGGGCAGCAGTAACGCGTCACATAACGATGCGTGGGTTTACCCTTCCCCCGCCCAAAGATTTCTGTCACCTTAACCAGCGACATTAGACGAGCTAAGCCAACGGTTGACGTCACCGCAGTGTCGAAAGAATCGTCATACCCAACATCAGAAAAGGATTTTTCAGTCATGAAAACCTCACAAAAAATTCAGGATATCGCTAACGAACTTGATGAAGTCCTCAGCAAACATTGTGTCGCCACCCCTAACGAACTCGCAGAGCAGCGCATTAGATTTCTCGCGAACCAGCTCAGCGCCCTAGACAGCACCGCTGCAGAAAAAGCCCGGGAGATGTCTCAATGCGCTGGAAGCTACTATCAACTGCCCAACAACAAGAACAAAGGGCACAACGGCGAACTGCTTTACAGCAAGATGAAAAACCAAATAGGCCAGATCACACGGATCGCCAGAATAAGAGCTGCAAGAGAGAACTAAAGCCGCGTCGTGATATTGGGCTCTGTCAGATCGTCCAGTTCGGACAGAGCTTCGGATATAACCAGCAATCGTTTATAAACCACAGTCTCTTCAAGCTCTGGCCTTGCTACATTGCTCGAACCAAAATACCCGCCACGAATATCAACCATCGCCTTCAGAACACTTTCTTTAGCTTGTCGAATCTTCTGGTTAACCCCGCCATACCCCACAACCGTTTTCAACTGATCAGCCTTAATAGCCGGAAACTCATTTTTTTTATTTTCATCACTCATATCACCTACTCCTCAAACTGTTCCGCTAGCTTCTTAAGCACCGTCAACTGACGTTGCGCCTCATGAATCGCCGCATTAATCTTGCCCGACTCCACCCGATCCACCGCACCGTCATCCAGCGCCTTAATCACCTCCTGAATCGCACGATTAGCACCATCCATCACCGCCGCACCAGAACCCAGTACATCCAGATCCGTCAGCTCATCCCGCACATCATCCAACCACGTCCAAGTTGCGCCCACCGGCTCACCCAACGCCTGTAAAATGCGCGGGTCTTTGGTCAGCTCTAAAATGGCCGTCACCTCATCCGCATTCAGCAGGTGGCTTTTAATGGTGGGATTCAGCTTGTTACCCAGCGTGCGTGGATTCCAACCGAAAACCGCAGACACCGCCTGCGGGCCACCGGGGTAATCGTAAACCGCGTGATAACACGCCAAAGACAGCGACACCGTGCCGCCATCGTGTTTAAGTCCTGCTCCGCGTCCCATGTTGTTCTTCTCCTTTAATGCACGTTTTATCGCGAGGCCGCAGCGGGCAAACTATCATCGGTCAGCACCAACTCACCGCAATAACCCGCACGCAGCACACCACCGCTAACGTGTTCAATTTCAAACTGACGGCGCATAGGAACCTGCTCACCCCACTGAGAAACAGCAGACTTGGAAACGCCCAGCGCCTTTGCCAACGCTGAAGCGCTACCAAAAAAGTCAATGGCAGTTTGTTTATTCATATACGCCTCAAACAACTTACAAAGAACCAAGAGTTTATCCTGCTAAACTTTCAAAGTCTACAAAAGCGAACCATAAAAGGTTTAGCATTCTTAACCATGCATATATCAGAACGAATCAAACAAAGAATGACAGAGCTGAATATCAGGGCCGTTGATATTTCAAAGACCTTGAAAGTATCGAAAGGCGCTGTCTCCCAGTGGCTTAATGGCGCAGCCAAGCCCAGCGGCGAAAACCTATTCCGACTTAGCGGACTACTTAAGTGTTCTCAGGAGTGGTTGATCTCAGGAAAAGGCGAGCCTGAATCCCAGCTGATCCAAGACACAACCCCTGGCCCTGAGTTTAAAAAGAAACTGCCTCTTATTAGCTGGGTTCAGGCTGGCTCTTGGTCAAGTATCGTGGAGAAGCACCCAAGCCAAGCTCTTCACTACCCTTGTCCGGTTGCCTGTAGCGATCGCTCATTTGTATTGGAAGTACAAGGTGTCAGCATGGAGCCACAATTCAGAAATGGAGATCTGATTTTCGTTGACCCTGAATCAGAGTGGCGCAACGGATCTTATGTAGTGGCCCGTCTTGATGATGAAGATGAAGCAACCTTCAAACAGTTAATCATTGAAGGCGGCCATAAGTACCTGAAACCCTTAAACTCTAATTGGCCTGAGCAAATCATCCCAATTAACGGCAATTGCACCATCGTTGGCGTTGTTGTCTTTGCTGGTCGAGCTTTTTAATTCTACCGACCAAACTCAATAAAAAAACAGAAAGTTTAAATATCTAAACTTTTTGTTGACCCCTTATAGTTTACTTGGCTAAACTCTATTCCGAGCTAACAAGCCGGATGAGTTTAGAGCTTTGACCGGCAGCCTCGGAATCAGGTCAAAGATTTCCCAGCCCCTAACAAGGATCGACTGGCTACCGGCGGTGATCGCAAACCGCCATTGAGTTCTTTAGGCAATAAAAAACCCCGCCTCGGGTGAGGCGGGGTTTTGAGATAGATTAGAGCTGGCGGTAGGGGATGTCGCTACATTCGATTTTTACATGCTCAAAGTCACTTCCGAAGGAGCCTAAAAATCTTTGCAGGCTTTGTTCCGCTAAAGCTTGATCTGCGCAGGGACCAATAATGATCCTCTTTAAATTTTCCGTATTGAAATTAAGCTTTATATATGGAATCAGTATATTCATTTTTTCTCTAAAATTAGGGTTTACAATTTCTCTTTTGCAATTTGCTATTATCCGAAATTCACTTTCTTCCATAAAGTGCTTATTCTTAAAAATGGTTAAATTATTGAAATAAAAAGTGAAAATCTCAAACATTTCATCAATATTTGGCTTGTATTTTCTATCATTAACACCTCTCAAATAAATATTATATATAAGATCTAAATAACTATTAATGAAATTTATTGTTGCAGCGTTTTTTTCATGCTCACCATAAAGACAACTGGAATGATAGATATAATATTCATCAGAATTATCATCACCTTCATAACCACTAATACTTGATATTGATTCAAGGCCAGAAAAACCTAAGCATAAACCACCTTCGGGAGGGCAATAACCTCTCCACTGACTTAACAAATCAGGTTTGGCTGAAAAAGAAATTGAGTAACTGTCTAGTTTTGCTTCATCAAAAAAATCTGGAGATGCGAACTCAATGATTGCAGACCTAATAAAATCTAGATCCTTTATTAATGACCATAGCTTGCTTTTCTCTACTATTTGTTCAAAATCACTTTGGCATAAGAAATTGTTTATATGGGCTATAAAATCCTTCCCTTCTTCAGAGTCATTCAGATAATTAATATCTGTCATCCAAAGAGACTGGCTGTCAAGCATCCCTTTAAGACCACCAATGCTGGTGTAGTGGTAAAGTAAATCATCTGCCATGATAAATCCTTATTAAAATACACCTTATTTGATCTACAGCTCAAAATATATAGCGATGGGGTCTATAACAACTTCCGATTCGGCCTTACCGGATATTGAGCAGTCTATGTTGAACATATGCTCAGAGAAGTTATCGACAGCAGCTCTTAAGTTAGAAAGATCCGGCTTATCTAGTTTTTTAATCTTTTGAGACTCTCCAAGTCCTTGAGAAACCATCCCAAAAACAACAACATCTTTACCTGTTTTTCTGGCGTACTTGCTAAGAACGCTTTTGTACGTTTCACGTAAACAATCTCTATTTAATACAGTCGAAAATTTAACCCCTGAAATTTCTTGAGTTAACATAAGCTGTTTATCAAAACCGAACTCAATCATCCCAGAAAGCCCATTTAGAAAATCCTCTGAGAGCCGCTCACCGTGGAGGCTTTCATGAACTATAGCTGCAACACCTTGTTTCTCAATCCTTGAAATAAGCTTTTTGTCATCACTGTTTTTCTTAGGCTTATTTTTCAGCTTTTCAAATTCTATTTTTTTCTCTGCAATTAATTCACGGTGACTAGCATTTGCTATATCAACTGCCAAATTACGATAATTTTTCATAAGCTCATAAAGCTCAGCAAAATCAATAAACTTAGCTTTAGATTTTATTTTTACAAAAGAATAATCACTTAAAATCTCTGAAGCCTCTTCCATATCAGTTTCAGAATCAATCGTTAATACTTTACCTGACTCATGCATTTCTTTTTCAAATAATGTCATTGAGTAATCATGCAGATACTTTTTCTCTGAACTTACTTTTGACTCTCTCATAACATCAGCAATAACTTTACTGCTACCACCAAGCTCTTTCTTTGTGTTCGTACCGCTGTCATCTCGGCCAATAGATTCTTCGTTAAGCACATACTCCGTAACACCCTCAAAAATCTGAGATGAAAGAGAGAACATTTTGTCATTATCTAAGTAAATAAAGCTCTTAATCACAGTGCATCCTTATACTTTCATGTTCACATTTATTTTTTTATTTCTTCGTATCTCTTACGCCGCTCTTCTCGCTCAGCCAGGTACTCATCTGAGAATTTTTTTCTCGTATCTATTACGGTATAGATAGAAAAACCTCCTCCGAGAAGTACAGCCAGCAAGGTTATTAACATCATTGCAGTTTCCATAGCTAATCTCCTGCTCTCTCGGTTTTCACCTGCTGACTAACGGCCTGATACTTTGAAGCCCTGTAGCTAAAAACCGCACACAGCGTAAATGAGACCCCAGCAATTACCATCAGATAGCTTCTAACGACCTGAGCATTGAAATTGGCTACACCGCCCTCAATCGAGACCACCGCAGTAAAGGACACACTGTAAATCGCCAAAAATGCGATCGCGAGTCCATTCGCCCATGTCTTCCAAGCCGACTGGTCATCGATGTGTTCAAGCTCATTAATGTTGGATATATGAAGGATCAAACCAAACGCAATAATATCCGAGGATGAAATAAACTCCACCCCTCCACCTTCAGATATCGAATAGATAAATAGCCTGCCAATCATCGGAATAAGACCAACAATTACGGTATATACAAGCCACTTGTGCATTTTAAGACCCATAGGCTTTCCTTATGTATGTTTCTCAATTCCCAATCAATAAACAAAGGCCAAATATGACCAAACAACCTAACGAAACTTACTGGGTAATCCGCGACCAGAATGGAACCCTAACCATGCACCAAATGAAAGGCAAACCCCAAACTGACACCTGCCAAATTCTTAACAGTTTCCCACCCGTTCCGTCACATATCGCCCTATCGACTCTTAGTGCTGTCATTAACAAACGAAAGATTGCCAAAGAGCTGGTTAACATTGGTGCCCAACTCACAGCCCAGCTTAACGTGAGCAAAGCTCAATCAAAATCCCCCCAACAAGGACAGCCCCATGAAACCAAATCAGAAAGCCCACTCACATAAAGAACTTGAGCGAGAGCTGCTGTTAGCTAAAGCCGAGCTTTGCAAACTTAAAGCCCGCGATTTAGAGGATCACAGTCAGCCCTCTATCTGGCTTGTTGAAGTTGAAGGCGATGCAACGCGCCTGACCCGTTTAAAGTCAAAACCAACACTGAAGCCTGATCAGGTGCTTGAAAGCTACCCTCTGGTTGATGCCGGGGTAGCTTCTGTTTACCTGTCAGCGATCAATCGTGGTTTTCAACCACCACGTTGCCTTTCTCATCTTGAAAAGCCGTCCGACTAAACCCGCAGACGGTCATTTTTGATTGTTGCTTCTTCATACAGCCTCCGTTCTTAAAGCAAATGTCCTTGTGGGGAAAACCATCATATCAAGGATTACTTTTATACAGCCATAGCAAAAAAGGCGCATGCCAATGCAAACCACTCAAGACCTGACCCTTAACGGTGTCACGCTGACCCTTTCGGTTGAAGCCTCTCCCGAGGCGTTGCAATCTCTGGTGATTAACGAGATCAGCCTTAAGCGGTTCTACGAACAATACGGTGATATTCGGGAGGAGGCTTTCCCAGGTATCACGCAAACCCTTAACAAGGCGCTGATCGATCTGCATGAGCGCACATCAAGCATTCTGTCCATCCATATCAGCCAGCGTATGACGCGGCTGTTTCGGGAGGAGCCTGAATCCAATCGGCAACCCAAACCCACTAAAGAGGATGCTAAGCCATGAAAACCACTCAGCAGCTCTCAATAGATGGCATTACAGTAACCCTTGCTTTTGAAGCGCCCCTTGAAGCCGTTCGCACTCTAGCTGAAGACGCGCATGCTCCTGTAACACTCTGTAATAGCCGTCAAGATGTTCGTCTGACAGCATTACCTGAGGTTGCTCAGGCAATGAGTGCTGCATTGCCTTCATTACTGCAAAGCATCCAGTCAGACCTAGTTGCAACGGCTTACGAGCTGGAGACCGGGACAAGATCCGAGACACACCAACAAGGACGGCCACATGAAACAAAATAGCCTGATAAAGCAACAGAAAGCCTTCGCAGAAAGCTACCGTTTACGGGCAAAACACCTCAAAGAAGGGCATCCCGATAAAGAGCTTGAGCGAGAACTACTGCTAGCCAAAGCCAAGCTATGCGAGCTTAAAGCCCGTGATTTAATCCGCGCTGCCAAGGATCAATCAAACCGAAATTCTTTAGGGATTACCCAATCCTTCGTTTCTTGGCTCAAAAGCAAGCTTAAATCTTCATAAGGCATATCCCGCACTTGAGCAGGCAGATAATTATGCTTTTGGCACAGGTAATAGTAGATGTTATCCATGCCCTCCAAGCCCTTATAGCCTTCACGATCCCCAAGATGATCGGCAAACAGCTCTAAAGAATACCTCAGGCCACCTTGGTTCTTATGGAGTTTATGAATAATTTCATAATGTTCTTTAGATCGCATCGTCCAATTCCTTTAAAAGTTAAAACCGTATCCCATTATAAGGACATTCCCATGATTCACCTTCGCCCCTCTTTGCCTGTCAGCTGGTCTGACGAGGCGTTAAAAGTGATCCTGAACAATCCGCTCCATCAACTGGTTCATCTCCTGCTCTATCTGAAACGCGACGGTCTCTTTATTGGGCAGGTCGCTTTCCTCAAGGATGCGGAAGTGCTCATCCGCGCAGGCGATAAAGCGCTTTACGGCGCTATGGCCCGACAGGGGCTTGAACACACTGTTGACCCTTCGGCCTTGGTATTGGCGTTTCGGGTCGGGCAGAAAGAGCACCTTGTCCGGCGCTCGGGATCGGGGCGTAAGATCAATCAGTACGCCGTCTTCCCGCTCCCAAATGGTATGGAACTCTGCTTCGAGCCAGACCTTCCGAAACTCGGTAATCAGCCAGCCGACGTGCTGTTTGCCACCATTGGCGAGCACATGCTGTTCAACAATCGAGAAACATTCCAGAAATGGCTGATCAATCAGGGGCTGGTGGCTGACATACAGCGGTGCCTGACCGAGCACCAACTGACGGCAGAATGACTTTACGTGGGGCTTATGTTTCGCCGGTGTCCTTGGCTTCATCGCTTATTCCTTAGCTGATTCGTCGCAATACTCTATCAAAAAAACATCATCAGGAGCCACCTATGCGCCCAATCTGGATGCTGACGACGGCCATTCTTTTTCTGGCCAGTAGTTTTTTTAGTGTGCGTTTGCTGCTGCAACTGGCAGACGATGCCGCTACCGGCTGGGTTTACAGTGCGGTGGCGGTTGCTTTGGCGTTGGTGCAATACGCGGCTATGCCCTTTGGCCTGCGCCGTTGGGCGCTGGGGTTTCGGGCATCGGCCTTGCTCTACTTTGCAACATGGGCACTGCTTACGGCGCTGAGTATCGCGGCCAGCGCCGGTGCGCTGATCGGTGATACCCAGCAGCAACAGCAATTCGCTAAGACCAACAGCACCGCTTATCAACTGTTGATCAGCCAGATTGAGCAACTGCAGTCCCAAGCAAAGGCCGTACAAACCACCGCTCAGCTGGATACCGAAAACGGCTACCGCGCCCGAGCAATGACCACGCTGGATAAGCTACCGGCCATTCAGGCGAACATTGCCGACCTACGCCTGCAACTGGATACCTTACCGCCAACCAATACCACCGCCGCTATGGCGCTGTTTGACCGCATCAGCCAGCCGCTTGGCCTAACCCCAGATCAAACCATGACCGCCGCCTACCTTCTTGTAGCCGTGCTGATTGAGCTGGCCTTAACCGTTTCAGTCATGGCACTGGCAGAAAACCCGTTACCGGTGGCTGCAAAAACTCCCAAAAGTGCCTCAAAATCCGTCTTTAAAAAATCACTGGATTTATATACAGCCTCAAAAGAAAAGGCACGTAAGGCGTTCTGGAAAAGACTGAGGCCACCGGAAATGCACCCGACATAATTCAGAAACCAACAGCAAACCTTTCTTAAAAACTGAATCCGCAAGGAGAAGAGCATTGAAGAGACTGAATACGGCCTGCCTGAATAGCCGCAATTCACTGAAAGGAATCCTCCCATGACCACACAAACACCGCCCTCTCAGGCTGGTGCCGATTTCGTGCGCTCAGCGTCTGAGATTCGCCAAAAAATTCACACCTTAGAGACAAAATCCGCTGATACCCTCTACCCAAAAACACACGATGGCTGCCACGAATCACACTACGAACTCACCGGCAGGCTAGACGGCCTTTACTTCGTTTTAGGCGAGGATCGGCCTCTTTATACCCCGATCTATCTGTTTAATCACCTGCGTAAAAAACACCAATCGCAAAAAGCAGTCGCGCAGATTTCCGAATTTATCAAAAGCGACACAAAAGCGATGGAGCATCAAACAATAGGTCAGTATAGAAGCACACTACTCAAGATGCTGAAAAAACCCCGCAAGGAGCAAAAACATGAAAATCACCGCACAGCATGATGATCAAAAACCCGTTTATTGGTTGGCGGAATTTCGCGTTAAAGGCCGGTTAATGCTCTGCGAAGGGCAAAGTTACAAAGAAGCGCTTCATGGCGCAATCACCCTTCTTATTGAACAGAGTGAAGCGAAAGCTCGACAGCGGTTCCACCCTTACCCTTCAACACCTAAACCGTCAACACCCAAGCAATACCAACCAAGCCCCTGCCCATCAGGGGCTTTTTTTATGTCAGGAGACACTGCATGAACGCACTCACCAAAACTCTGCCCTCTAAACGCTCAGACGCTGTTAAGGCAGACGGCAACTACTACGCCTACACCGAACAGCAGCTACGACAGCATGACATTCGTATCGGCTACTTTGAAATGGCCGCCCAGCGCGACCAAAACAACCGCGTATTTTGGTTTCTAACCGGCTGCGAAACCACCACCTGCAAACGCACCGCCCGTAAAGAAGCCATGCAAGCCAGCAAGTTGATGACCTCAGGAGCCTATCATGAGTCTCTTAACCGTTGAAGAAGCCGCTAAGAAGCTGAACTTCCCAGGAGGGCGCAACGCCCTGTACAAGTTTTTGCGTCAACACGCCGGCTTTCAGGGAACCGTGCCACCTTACAACCTCTGCCACTTACAGCCGTTTTTCATTGTGAAAGACGGCGTGTACGAACAGGGCCGCAAGAAGGTGTACACCCAAACCACCAAAGTCACTAATGAAGGCCTGACGTTTATTGCACAACTGATGAATGAACGGCTACCCCAGAATCAACCAAACTCTAAGGAGAATGCTCATGGAACACATGCCTAAACTCATGCCTCTTGAGAAGTGGAGAACAGAGCGATTCACTCACCCACCGGGTAAGTCTACTGTTCGGAAATGGGCCAATAGGGGTGATATTCCAGGAGCCAAAAAGATTGGTGGCAGCTGGTTCGTCGATATTATTGAGGAACAGCTCACCACAGGGGATGAATTGGTTGATTCGGTATTGAGAGCAGGAAGATGAATACCCGCAAACAAGGCAGAAGAAACCAAGGGCTTGAGCCCAATCTGTATAAAAATGGCGACTACTACCGCTATCGTCACCCCATCACTGGAAAGTTTCACGGTATGGGTACAGATAAGACGAAGGCAAACGTGGCCGCCCGTAAGCTCAATGCCATTCTGACCGCCAATACTGATCTGGCCAAACGCATCCTAGCTAACTCAAGTGCAGATACGTTTGGCAAGCTGATCGATCGGTACAAGAATGATTATCTGCCCACCAAAAACCTGAAACAAAAGACCCTTCAAATCGTTAACTACCAACTGAACCGCCTTGATCAAGATCTTTCAACTAGCCCACTGGACGGGATGACCGTCCACTTTATTTCCAACTACCTTGATGAAGGCTTTAAAAACAACGCCTATATCAAAATGCGTATTCTAATGATCGATGTATTCCGATACGGCAGAACCAAGGGATTGGTAAACGAAAACCCAGCAGAACATACGCTCAAGAAGACTCCAGATGCCAAAAAACGAAGAGCAATGACCCAGCGCGACTTTGACCTTATCTATCGCCAAAGCCCAGAATGGCTACAGATAGCAATGGATCTTGCTCTGGTGACACTGCAGCGCCGTGGCGACCTCTGCAAAATGCGCTATGAGGATATTCGAGAGGACTGCCTTTATATCATTCAGCAGAAAACAGAAAAACACGGCCTGCGGGCAAGGCTGCGCATCAAAATGACCGATACCTTGGCTGATATCATTCATAGAAGCCGCGCTGATGGTATCGCCTGTCCTTTTGTCATTCACAGAAGACCTTACAGAATTAAACGCAGCAATATTTTAGAGCACTGGGCACAGGTAAGGGACGAACTCCTATCAAAAGAGTTCGCGAAATACCGAGACAAGGTTTCGACTATTGCAGCCCTTCCCGCTGAAGAGCGCCCCACTTTTCATGAGATCCGCGCGTTGGGTGGGCATTTGTATTTACAGGCTGGTTTTGATCCAGAATACGTACAAACCCTGATGGGTCACAGCACCGGAAAAATGACCGCACACTACACTGACAGGCATGAAGACTGGACTGAGTGCAGAGCTGATTTCAGCTTAAAACGTAATTAAGTTTTGCCAAAACTTTGCCAATTTTTTGCCAAAAAAAAACAGCCACCCGAGCTGTGCCCGTAAGTGACTGTTTTTTATAGCGTTTTGGTAGACATGACTGGACTCGAACCAGCGACCCCTACCATGTCAAGGTAGTGCTCTAACCAACTGAGCTACACGTCTTTGATGGGGCGTATTATAAGGATAAGGTTCTGTTACGCAAGCACTTTTTGAAAAAAATTGCGCATCCTTTTAGTCCCTCTATTTTACAACCTTATATTTCACCCCAAAACCTGCTTAAAGTTGGGCGAGAATGGTCTCTGCGCTACTTTTTTCAACGCCTTTGTCATCCACCCCAAGATAGGTCACTACGCCGTCGTCTAAAATCATAGCGTAACGTTGTGAGCGAACACCAAATTGTACTTCGGTAAGGTCTTTTTCAAGGCCGACGGCTTCAGCTAAGATGCCTACGCCATCCGCTAGCATGATGATCTCGTCTGCATTTTGGTTTTTGCCCCATGCATCCATCACAAAAGCATCGTTGACGGAGGTACAGATAATAGAATCTACGCCTTTCGCTTTAATGACATCAGCCTGAACAACAAAACCCGGCAGGTGAGTTAGGGAGCAGCCAGGAGTAAAAGCACCAGGAACAGCAAATAGAACAACTTTTTTGCCGGTGAAAAGATCATCCGTTTGTACAGATTCAGGGCCTTTATCGCCCATTACTTTTAGTTCTACATTAGGTAGTTTTTCACCGATTTCAATAGACATATAAAGCCTCAATTTTTCAATGGATTATTTTGATATAAAATAAGATCTTTTGATAAAGACCTCTGTATTTCTGGCCAATTGGCATCCTTCCTCCACTCAATCAGGCTCGCAGCCATAATTCGAACAGGCTTGGATTCATTAACGTCTTTGAAGATAATATCTACGTGAGCGCATTCGACCTACGCCTGTAGTCATGGCCTAGTTTGTAATCAAAAATCTAACGGCCTGAACCAAAAAACCGCTGCAACAGACGCAATGGCCAATAACGGTAAGGTGGGTAGCTCAACTTAGTTGAATTAATACGTCCTTTCTTAAAAACAGATCGACTGTGCGATAGACGCAGAAAACCTTCATGTCCATGATAATGACCGATACCGGAATCACCTATACCGCCAAAAGGTAGGTCATCTTGAGCCACATGCAGCAGCGTATCATTAATACAAACACCGCCGCTATGAGTCCTGAGTAAAAAGCGCTCTTGAATCTTCGGGTCATCACTAAATAAGTACAATGCTAAAGGTCGCGGCTTTTGATTAATATGTTCAACCACCTGGTCCAAATGCGTATACGTTAATATTGGCAGAAGCGGCCCAAAGATCTCCTCCTGCATAATACTTGATTCAAGATCAGGGTTTAGCACCAAATGCAGCGGCATTCTTCTATGGTTGGCCTGACCTTCAGTATGAGCTGAATCAGAAACCATAGAGCTAGAGTCAGAAACCATAGAAAAAACTGTGCCACCACCATGTTCTGCGTCTGCTTTCAACGTCATCAAACGTACCCTATGATTTTCGGTAATAATACCTGTCACATCAGGATTACTGTAAAAATTCGGGTACATTTTCTGGTAAGTTTTTTTAAATATTTCAACAAGAGTCGCTAATTGATTCTCATGGCAAAAGAGATAATCCGGTGCAATGCACGTTTGTCCAGCATTCAGGGTTTTACCAAAAAGAATGCGTTCAACAGCCGTCTCTATAGGGTATTCCGGTGTAAGAATTGCGGGTGATTTGCCGCCCAGCTCAAGAGTCACAGGGGTTAGATTTTTAGCGGCACTGGACATCACATGTCGCCCAATAGCCGTAGAGCCAGTAAAAATCAGGTGATCAAACGGTAGTGCTGAAAATGCAGCACTAAGCTCAACGTCGCCTTCGATAACAGCAACCTCATCAGAAGAAAATACCGATTCCACTAGCTGCTTAATAACCTGATTTGTCGCCGGAGTGTATTCCGATAACTTGATCATCCCTCGGTTGCCCGATGCCAAAGCGGTCACTAACGGGCCAAGCGCCAAAAAGATCGGATAGTTCCACGGCACAACAATACCTACCACCCCTAACGGCTGATAATGAACCCAAGCTTTGGCAGGCTTAAACAACAAACCAACATGTCGTTTAGAAGGTTTCATCCAGTCTTTAATACGCTTCTTGCTATAACCAATAGCCTGTAGGGTTGGCATAATTTCTGCCAACTCGGTTTCCCAATGACTACGGTTGGTAAAATCCAAATCCAAAGCTGTTTTTAATGCAGGAGTGTTGGCTTTAAGAGCACTTTCAAGCAGAGTAAGCTGGGCGATACGCTTGTCTGCTGAGGGGTACGGCTCTGCAAGAAATGCTACTTTCTGGGCTTCAAATCGTTGTTTTAATTGATCTTTTTGGTTATTTTTATTATTTGGCATTAGAAAATCAACTCTTAAATCAGCAGGCTAATACCTTACAGCCTCTTCTAAGCGCTGAGACATTAGTTCGTCATTTAGTGTTTGATGGCTTGCATTCAATAGACCTTTATCCTTCATCTTCTTAAACCCTCTATTCAGAGCCTGAAGAATATCAGGACGGTCTTTATCGACCCACAACCCTAGCGGTATTGAGATAAGCGGCTTAAAGTTAAACTCATCTTCCAGCCCAAGCTTTTGAAGATACCAATGGAAGCTGTCGCCACCCCACATATACTCCGCTCGATCTCGCTGTAGCATCCGAATAGCCCCTAGGCTATCTTGTGCCACCGACAGTTTAACCAGTCCATTGTCAGACAAACGCTGAAGATTAGGGAAGTAACGAAAATTAGAGCGCCACCCCCGTATAATAATCATCTTATGGTATTTTAGCTCATCTTCAGTTTCTGCAATCATTGATTCCGGTGCTCGGGAATAAATACCGGCGGACCAAGGGTATTGCCATTGAGCTAAACGACAACAGGCATCAAAACTGGGGTGACTACCGGTCATAATGACCTGGGCATCGCCGCTAATAACACTACGGTAAACACGGGCAACGGGTAATAATCGAAAGTGACAGTTAAGCCCCGCCTGAAAGCAAATCTCACGAACCGTTTCAACCGCAGTACCGGAGATACGCCCTGATCGTGCTAAATGCCCCAACGGAGGGTACTCAAAAAAAGCGATATTAATACGTTCCTGTTCAGGAAAGGCAGAGTTCTGCTCTTTTGGTCTGTTTTCCTGAGTGACGGATATGGATATGTCCGCAAAAGAAAGTGAGTACGAAATGCTTAAAACAAGAAAAACGATGGTTTTATATGGCAGACTCAATTGCATTACATATCCTAAATTGCATAGAACGATAGCCATCAAACCATGAGCTGGCGTACAACCTGTATCGTTGAGTCATACAGATGCTGTTCAGCCTGCTCTAAAGCCTGTTCCAGCGGCTGGCCTTCTGGAGTGATGCACAAAATAGTATCAACACCTTCATTATAAACACCTTGATAGCCTTTTCCTAACTTACCGGCCAATGCAACCACGGGAACCCCAAAGTGCTTTGCTCGCCTTGCAACCCCCACTGGCGTTTTTCCCGCAAGAGACTGGCCATCAATCGCACCTTCTCCGGTTATAACCCAGTCGGCATCTTGGCAAAGGCGATCAAAATGAACGCTTTTAAGTACCTGATCAATTCCCGGCTTTAAACTCGCCTTAAAAACAGTATGAAATACAGCACCCAAACCACCGGCAGCACCGCCACGGGGTAAGGTTTCAATGCTGTTCCCAGAAGAACCATAGAATCGATTAAGCTGTTTAGCCCAATGGGACATACCTTGATCTAGAAGAATTACTTGCTCTGGTGTCGCGCCTTTTTGCGGCCCAAAAACCGCGCTAGCACCGTCAGAACCTATTAATGGATTAGTTACATCACAGGCCACCATAAAAGAACATTGCTTCAGGCGCGGATCTAAAGCACTGAGATCTAAGTTTGCCACCAACCCAAGGGACTGACCTATAGGAGAAAGTGCCTGACCTGATTTATCGTATATTTTCGCCCCTAACGCTACCAGCAGACCAAGACCACCATCGTTGGTGGCACTGCCCCCTAAAGCTACCAAAAAGCGACGAATGTTTTGATCCAACATACGTTGTATTAACTCGCCGACCCCGAAAGTCGTCGTTTGCTCTGGGTTACGCTGCGAAACAGGCACAAGATGTAAGCCTGCCGCTTCGGCAATTTCAATAATGGCGGTATTGTCTTGAATAAGGCCGACGCTTGCTTTAACAGGTTCAAACAACGGCCCTGTCACTTGATATTGCTGCTTACAGCCCTCTAAGGCATTAACTAGAACATCCATCGTGCCTTCACCGCCATCCGCAAGGGGAAGCTCAAGGGTAATCGCTTCTGGTAAGCAGGCTTTAATACCTCTAGCGATGGTGTGAGCGGCGACTGAGGCGGTCATACTCTCTTTGAATGAATCTGGGGCAATAAGAAATTTCACGATAAACCCTCCATGCTTTGATCCTCGCTTCTGAACGTCTCGCTTCTTAACATCTCTGCTCTTAACATCTCTATAGTCGACATTCCGCTAGGATTTTGCGATGCAATCACTTTTAGTGACAAGGCTGGACATTTAGTAACTTGAGACTCTGGCGTCAAGTCAGTAACCTAGGCTATATCGTCAATATTAGGTTTACATCATGATCAGCTTTAAAAAGTCCTTGGCAATAGTATCTACACTCGCTTCAATTCTATTGAGTACCACAGCCATAGCGGAGTGCCCAGATTATCAGGCAAAAATGGCAGCGGATGAGTTATCAAAAGCGTTTCTTGGAAAGAACAGCGAGGTATTCCAAGCTGCTGTCGTGCTGAAAAGACATCACCCAAGCCATCAAAAAGAAGTGGCAAGCTATATTAAAACAGGTGAACGCTACTACACCATGTATTCCATTGTGAACGGTAGCTGTAAGGCTCTCTTTATCAAGCGGACAGGCCCTCGCTCTTAGTCTTATTGTCTTTTTAACCGTTAAAAAAAACGCTATAGCGCCACTTCACAGTGATCTATAGCGTTTTTTTGAGCATTGTTAAACCATATTCATTTTAGGGTGTGGTTTGTACGGGATTCTAAAGAACATCGCATAAAACACGGGCACTGCAATCAAGGTTAATATGGTTGCAAAGCCTAAGCCAAAGGCAATAACCACCGCCATACCTTGGAAGAAGGTATCAAACAATAAAGGTACCATGCCTAAAATTGTAGTAATGGCGGCCATACACACAGGTCGCACACGACTAACGGCAGAATGAAACACCGCTTCAAAAGGTTCAACACCCTTCGATAGCTCATAGTTGACCTGATCAATTAAGACGATGCCATTTTTAACAATCATACCTGATAAGCTTAAGAAGCCTAGCAGTGCCATAAAGCTAAAGGCGGCGTCCATAATCAGCAACCCTTGGGAGACCCCAATCAGCGCCAGCGGTACACAGAGCCAGATAACAATCGAAGCTTTGAATGAATTAAAGAGCAATACCGTGATAATAAACATAAACAGATAGCCCAAAGGTAAAGAGCTAAAGATATTTTGCTGTGCATCACGGGAGTTCTCGTACTCACCACCCCATTCAAGATCATAGCCACGGGGCAGCTCAATCGCTTCTACCAAAGGCTGAATACGCTTAAAGACCGTATCCGTTGTTTCATTCCCCATAATCAGCGGATCACCCATTACGGTAAGCGAACGTTTTCGGTTACGGCGCTCGATAATAGGATCTTCCCAAACCACCTCAAAGTCTGATACCAAACTACTTAAAGGCACATAGCTATTCGTTGCCTGACTAAAGACCTGAAGGTCACGCATCTGCTCAACGGACAAGCGCTCCTGTGCCGGTGGCTGCATGATAATCGGTATCTGCTTAGTTCCTTCCCGATAAACGCCCACCTGCGCACCGGAGAAATTCATTAAGAGTACGCGGTTAATCTCTTTCTTGGTAATCCCTAGACGACGGGCATGGGATTCATCAAACACAGGTCGCAGCACTTTTACCCGCTGACGCCAGTTATCCTTAATCCCTTCTATGCCACCATCTTGCTCAAAGATATGCTTAGTTTGTGCTGACAGTCGACGCAGTACTTCTGGGTCAGGGCCAATAAAGCGCGCTTCAATCTTAGATCCTGAGGCAGGGCCTAACATTAATCGCTCAAGTTTAACGTCTAAATCACCATGATTTTCCTGTAAGTAACCGTGTAGACGCCCAATTAAATCGGGAATATCTTCACCGTTCTTAGCTCTGACCACTATTTGCCCGTAGCTATTATTCGCCTGAGCCGCATTATAGGTCAGCATAAACCGTGGCATACCTTTGCCTGTTGTTGATGACGCATAGAGCACCCGTTCATCTTCTAAGGCGTAGGCCTGTATATCCTGAATGCGCTTATAGGTTTCATCAAGATGACTTCCCTCGGGCATCTCCACCGTAACAAAGAATAAAGGTGTCGGTGATGGTGGGAAAAAAGCTTGCTTAACAAACTGGAAAGCCCAACCTGCGACAACAAGCGCTATAACCAAAATGAATACCGTAGACTTACGGTAATGCAGCGCTCTAGCCAATAGCCATTTATAAGCCGTAAAAAGAATACCTTTGTAAGGATCTTCTAGCTCATGCTTCGCTTTAATTTCTTCTTTAAAGAAAAGATCACAGAAAAAGGGTGTTAATGTAATCGCCGTGATCCAGCTTAAAAACAGAGAGATTAAAAGTACTTGGAATAACGAGCCAACAAACTCACCCACCGAATCGGGAGATAGGCCAATAGGTGCAAAAGCGGCAATAGCAATAATCGTTGCCCCAAGTAAGGGCCACTTAGTTTGCTTAACAATATCTTCTGCGGCTTCTAACTTACTATAGCCCCGCTTAAGGCCAATAAGTATCCCTTCTGTAACCACAATCGCATTATCAACAAGCATCCCGAGGGCGATAATCAAGCCCCCTAACGAGATACGCTGTAAGTTGATATGCATATATTCCATAACGATAAAGGTACCCAAGATCGTTAGCAGTAGAATCAGGCCGATTAAAATCCCCGAACGTACCCCCATAAACAACAGGAGAACGATAATAACAATACCAACCGCTTCAAACAGATTGAGCAGGAAAGAGCTGACAGAATTATCGACTTCATGGGATTGGAAATAGATCGTGTTGAGTTGAATACCGAGGGGCTGCTGATATTTAAGATCCTCCAAACGGGCTTCAAGTTGCTTACCAATATCAACAACGTTGACACCAGATGCAAAGGAAACACCCACCAACAGAGAACGTTCACCATTAAAGTCTACTTTTTGGCTAGACGGCTCTTTATAGCCACGGCGAACTTCTGCCACATCACGTAGATAAACAATTTCGCCATTAGGTGCGGGCAACATTAGGCTTTCAAGGGCGGTAATATCTTGAAATTCACCCGTGGGGCTGATACGGATATATTCACTGCCTACCTTAACACGACCAGCATTAGACACCGCGTTTTGGCTGCTGAGTAACTGATCAAGCTGACCGGTTGTGATACCTAAAGCGGCAAGGCGCGCCCGAGATATCTCAATAAAGATTTGCTCTTCTTGTTCCCCAGCAATAGTGACTTTACTCACACCATCAACCAATACCATTTCTCGACGAAGGAAGTCGACATAGGATTTAAGATCGTTATAGCGATAGCCATCACCGGTTACGGCCAGAAGAACCCCATAAACATCACCAAAATCATCAACCACATAAGGCGCAGAAGAGCCTTTTGGTAGTGAAGGGCCTAAATCACGCATTTTCTTACGCAACTCATCCCAAATCTGGTTCAGGTCTTTGCCACGATAAGTGTCTTTAACTGTCAACTGAACCTTTGAATAACCCGCTTTACTGGTTGAGACAAGCTTATCAACGTAGGGCAGGTTCTGAATCGCCTGCTCGATGGGGTAGGTGACTTCCTCTTCAACCTGTTCGGGGGAAGCTCCGGGGTAATAGGTAATAACGAGAGCATCTTTAATGGTAAAAGCAGGGTCTTCTAACTGGCCTAATTTACCAAAGGAGACAATGCCTCCAATAAGTAAAATAAGAGTGATCATCCAGCTAGAAACTTTCTTCTCAATAAAATACTTGGCAATACTCATCGTTTATAGCCCTCGCTCTTTAACCCAAGGGCGCACTTCCATACCATCTTTAATAGCATAAACACCGGCAACGACAATCTGTTCTTCTGCTTTTAAACCGGAAGTAATCTGAACATTATTACCTTGCAGCTCGCCCATCGTTACCGCTCGCTTACTTAAGCGATGGTTCTCTGGGTTATAAACCCATACAGAGCGATCAGGGTTATCAAGGGATTTACTTTCATCTACAAAAACCGCTTCAACGGGCACCAACCAAAAGGCGGGGTCACCTAGCATCTCATTAATATTAACCTTAACCTCTGCGGTCATTCCCGGTAGCAAGGTAAGGCTTGCTGGGTCAGGTCGCGGCATCGTCAAGATCACATCATAGCCTTTTGTGCTAGGGTCAGGGTTGGTGCTGTGCTCCTTATAACGCGCTTCGAAAACCTTGCCTGGAGCACTTTCAACCGTGACCTGTGGCAGATATTTCGTATTATCTTTACGGATGCGTGAAATAAGATCTTCCGGCACCTGAAAACGCACATCAATAGTCTCGGCATTTTCCAGCTTTAAAACAGGAACGGTAGCCCCTACAAACTCATAGTTATCCGCGTAGACCTTAGCAATGACACCATCGTAGGGCGCACTGATCGAACTATAGGCAAGCTGATTTTTAGCCTGTTGCAAAGCGGTTTCAGCTTGGCGCATGGTTGTTTTAACTTCATCAAGTTGCGACTGTGTGGCCGCTCGTTGATCAACCATGGTACGGATTCGCTGATACTGTAATTTGCTCAAGTCGTAAGCCGTTTGGCGCTGCTCAACGTTAAGTAGAAAATCTTGATCATCCAAGGAAGCAAGCAACTGACCTTTTTTGACCATCTCGCCTTCGACTATCGGCAGCTTGAAAAGCTCGCCTGACACACGAAAAGCCAGATCGGTTTCCTGACTGGCCACAAACGCCGCAGGAAAATACCGAATGGACACACTTTGGTCTCCAATTTTGGCGAGCTTAACAGGTCGAATAACGTCAGCGGTTACTTGAGTATCTTCTTCTTTCTGGCACCCGCTAAGTAGCAAACAGGATGTTAGAGCACTGGCGATCACAAGTGAACGTGATGGGGCAAACATCGGTTGAATTCCTCAAGTTTAGGAGCAAATCGTTCAGTTTTTATGCAACCTTTTTCACACGAACTCATACCCAATATCAGAGAGTCAATCACCTAATATCAGAGATACAATATTCACGTTTGAATAGGGTCATTTAAAAGACATGATGATAGAACAATATCAAGCGGAGAATATTAGAGCAAAAACGTAAACATTAAAAATCTAATTATTCATCATATTAAAACGGTTGATTAACTTTTCTCTTTTTCCAAGAAAAACACCATAAAATAACGCCAAAACACCACTAAAAAGGCACTAATACGGCACTCTATCCTTGAGTCTGCATTCCTGAGTGCCGTATTAAACTGATCCACCTTAACCTATCGCCAGTTACGCCAATCGGTAACAGGGTTCCAGCTCGCTAACCCCAAGCCCTGATTTCTTCGTGACCTTAATTTGTACCGGAATACGTTCTTTCATTGCGGAAACATGGCTAATAACACCGATCATTTTTCCGCTCGCATTCAGATTATCAAGCGCGTTAAGTGCCATATCTAAGGTTTCGGCATCAAGGGTGCCAAAGCCTTCATCCAGAAACAGCGAGTCTATACGCACCTTATGACTGACCAGGTCAGACAACGCCAAAGCCAGCGCCAAACTCACTAAAAAGCTTTCCCCACCGGAAAGGGTTCGGGTATCTCGCACCGCATCGGCCTGCCAAGTATCAAGCACTTCCAGTTCAAGTTCGGCATTGCTCTTGCGCTGTAGCTGGTAACGGTCGTGCAGTTGTAATAACTGCCGATTCGCCAGCTCCGTTAGGTATTCAAGTGTTAGCCCTTGGGCAAAACGCCTGAAGTTAGCGCCATCCGCTGAGCCAATCAGCTGTTTAAGCTGCGCCCAAAGATCGGCTTTCTCCTGTTGGGTATCAATTTGCTGGCTCAATTCGACCAACCCAGCCCGACGGGTGCTGTCTTGACGAATCAGCTGTTTTAACTCTGTTTGTTCTGTTTTCAGTTCGTCTAAATGCCCTTGCTGTGTTGCAAAATCCTGTTTTATTTTGGTACGTTTACCCAGACAACGCTGAATTCTTTTTTCCGTTAGCGATTTAACCTCAAGGGTTTCTGTTGTTAAACCTAAGTGAGTTAAACCGATAAGATCCTGTATAAAAACGTGCTGCTGCACAAACTCAAGCAACTCTTGATGGGCGATATCCTCACCAACCTGGGCGCTATGGAGCTGTTCATCCAGCTCTGTTTTCAGGCGTTGCCATTGCTCAAGGCATCCCGCATCCGGTAGCGCACGTTCAAAGGCTTGCTCATCCTTAAAAGGGCTTCCAGCTAAAGCCGTTTGCCAAGCGTGGTTAGCCGTAAGCTGTTGCTCTAGGATATTACTGCGATGTTCTGACTGCTGGGCGATACGGGCTTTTGTGCCTTCGAGCTGCTCCCGACAGGTCGCCAAAGCACTGCGCGCCCGATCAAGAGCCGCTTCGGAGTGCTGAATCTGCTCTTTAAGCCGTAAACGTTCTTCTGCGATAGTTGTGCTGCCAAAGGTTAGATGGCGCTCCTCTTTAAGCGCTAGCCATTGTGATTCCGTTGTTTTTAAGGCGGATTCTAGTGTCTGGCAACGCTTCCGCTGATCTTCAATTTGCGACCATAATAGTTGGCTGTGGTGCTGCAGCTGTTCTAACTTTTGCTCTATGCTTTGATGTTGCTCACGGGTTTGCTGCCATTGGCTGACCTGTTCAATCAACCCTTGTAAAACCTGATCTTGCTCTTCAAGTTTAGGCAGTACTAACCCAGCGTGCCCCATCTCATCCGTAAGCAGTTGCTCCAGTGTACAAAGAGCGTCTTTAAGCTGTTGTTCGCGGCTTTGGTTTTGCGCCAGATTATTCTGCTCAATACCGATCTGCGCTGTCTTCTGCTGCTGTTGCTCTAAAGCCCTTTGATGCTGCCCGTGCTTTTCTTGTCGCTGATGATGTAAGGTTAAAATCTTGTTTTTCAGCGCGTCCTTAACGGCAAGCCCTTGCTGAAGCGTCGTTATCTCGGTTTCTAATTTGGTGTTTAACGCTGCCAGCGCGTGAGCAAGCTCTGCGTTAACAGTCTCTAAGCTAGTAAGTTCTGAGTTAGCAAGTTCTGAGCTAACAAACTCGGATATTAGAAACTCCGCAGGCAAAACATTCATCGGCAGAGCTTCGATCTTTTGCATAACCACGGCCAAGTGCTGCCGCCACTGCTGGGTTTGCTCTGTTAGTTGCTTTTGCTGCTCAATATGATCTTTGCCGAGGGATTCAATACGGGCATCGTGGTGCTGTATCTGACGGTTTAACTGCTCACCATCACGCTTCAGCTCTTCTTGCTGCTGCACCATCGTTTGAAATCGCTGCTCTGTGGCAGAAACCTCTATTCCAGCGTATTGTTCGATGGCGGGATGCTCTGTCGACCCACATAACGGACAGGGCTGTTCAGCTTGCAAGCGATCTCGGGCATCTTTTAAGGCGGTAATCTGCCGCTCTTGAACGAGAAGCTGCTCAATATCCTGTAGGTGTCGCTGCTGGGTTTTATACTGCTCCCTTAAGTGATCCCGCTGATTCAGAAGTGGGGCACGCTGCTCTCGGTGCTGCGTAAGCTCTTGCTCATAACGTTGGCATTTGGCATGGGTTTGTTGAATCTGTTGTTGGCTAAAGCTGAGGTTTTTCCCTTGCTCCAGAAGCTGCGTCAGGGCTTCAAGTAACGCCCTAGCACCGGCGTCATCCTGTAGCGGGTGTTGGTCAATCTGTTGCTGTAACGAGTCAAGTTGATGCTGATAGGCCTGCTGCCCAGCACTAAACTGAGAGACCGCTTGTTCTAACGGCGCCAGCTCTAGTTTTAATGCCGTAATATTTTTCTGTAAGGCTCGCCCTTGCTGCCGGTGGTTATGCAGTTCATCCCCCAGTTCTTTACGACGACTGAAATGACCTTGCCAATGGGCGATTTGATCGGCAATTTTTGGTATCTGATCTTGCTGATTTAACCAAAGAGCCAACTCCCTAGCTTGTTGCCGCTGCTGATTGAGTTGCTCAAGCTGCTCTTTATGCTGCTGCTCTAACGTTTGAAGCTGCTCTTGATCAGGCTTGAGGGCCAAGCGTTGCTGTTTAACCTGTTCAGCACGGTGGCGAATGTTCTCATCTAAGGGGGCCAGCTCTTTTTCTAAACGGGCCTCTTCCTGCTCGCGGTGTTTACGATCGGCGTTTAGGGCGGTTTCAGCGTTGTTAAATCGGTGCTGTGTTTTTTGCAGTAAATCCTGCTCGGTTGCCACTTGCGACTGTAAGGCTTCCAGCTGATCGTCTGCTTGGGCTATCTGTTCCGTTATCTCATTAAGCCGTTGAAAATTAGGTAATATTTTTCCCGCAGGCAACGCTTTTTCAAGCGCCTTTAAGCTCTCGCCGTTTGCTTTAATCGCCTCTTCGGCCTGTAGCCGCTGTAGTTTAGTTTTCTGGGTTCTGCCCGCAAGTGTCTCAAGCTGGTCGAGTGCATTGATCTGTTGAGCCAGCTGCTCTTGATCTGCGCTAAGCTTGGTCATGGCCTGATCAAGTGTTTGCTGCCTTTGCTCGTAGTCGTTCAAGGTGTCACGGCTAAGCAACTCCACACCATCAAGCTTATATTGCAGCTTTTTGACAGCATCCTGTTCATCTTTACTGCGCTGGAAAACCTTTTGAGATAACGTGCCGTAGATCTCTGTCCCGGTTAATTTCTCCAGCAGCTCTGCCCGCTCGCTTTCTTTGGCATTTAAAAATGCGGCAAATTGCCCCTGGGAAAGCAGCATTGATTTAGTGAATCGATTGAAATCAAGCCCGGTCAGCTCTTCCGTTAGCCTTAATTTATCCCGTACTTTATCCGCCAGAATATTCCCTTCACTATCCGATAACTCGACTTTGATTCCCTGCAAGCGCTGTGTTTTAGCCGCTCGTTTTTGCGACCAAAAGGCACGATAACAGGTATCGTTAACGGCAAACTCAACTTCAGCCAGACAATCCTGTGTATGGTGGGTCATGAGTTGGTTATCACTGGCAGATAGCTGTAACCGTGGGGTTTCGTGATACAGCGCTAAACAGATCGCATCCAATAATGTCGTTTTACCGGCACCTGTCGCACCAATAATGGCGAATAGACCGCTTTCATTAAAAGGGGCTTGGGTGAAATCTATCTTCCACTCGCCTTTAAGCGCATTAAGATTTTTAAGCCGAACCGATAATATTTTCACGATTTAGCCTCTGGCGTTATTGTCGATGTTAACGGGTTCTGCTCAAGCTCTTGACTCGATAGCACCTGATTAAAACAAGCGGTTAAAGCCTCGGCGCGCTCAGGCGTCAGTGTTTCTAGACTTAAACGCCGCTGAAAAACTTCCTCAGGGCTTAGCTCATCCAGTTGCACTTTAGGAACTTGATCCGCTAAGGTTTGACGCTGCGTTTTCTGTCGACGAAGGCGAAGCACCTCAATAGGGCGATCGGCAATCATATCGTCTATTCGCCGCTGCAGATCGGAGAGATAGTCTTGAGTCGTTATACTCATCTCCACCCAGACGGTCTGTTCTTTACCCATTTTTTGTTGATCTATCAGTACAAGCTGATCAAGCTGCCGTTTGATTTCATCTAAATCACCATTAATCCTCGCTAACGGCTGGAATATCGGCACAGACAAAGGCTCCGCCTGAATAAAGCGATCTGCATCCAAGGTTACCACTAGCACCTGTTTCTCTCGGCTAATTTCATCAAAACTCAGAGGATAGGGAGAACCGCAGTAACGAATATGTTCTGTTTTTGCTACCTTTTGTGGCCGATGAATATGGCCCAACGCAATATAGTCCGCTGGGGGAAATGCAGCGGCTGGAAAGGCTTCAAGCGTACCGATATAAATATCTCTGACGGATTCAGAGCTAGAAGCCCCAACGGTTGTTAGATGGCCGGTCATCACCACCGGTTTATTTGGATACAGTATTTGAGCCGCTTGGTAGAGGTTCTGGTAATACTCACTAATTTGCTGCTGTAACTGCCGTTGACGATCATCCGCTGATAACTCGGCTCGGCTGCGCATTAAATCACTCGATCGAAGAAAAGGAACCGCGCAAAGCACTGCCTCAACATCACCGGCCTTATTATTTAACGGAATAACCGCTTCGAGCGGTTCTAACAAAAAAGAGGCCTCTGAAGGGGCATCTATTATTCTAGGGCTCTTTTCATCGCTGTTTTTAGGAGCGTTTTCAGCGATCCACTCTGCCAGTCGCTCAGGGTTAGCACCGGCAATAACCCGTGTATTTAACGCTTTTAGCAAGCCCTTTGATTCGTTCAAGACGGCAACGGAATCATGATTACCTGCAAGAAGTATTAACTGGCAGTTTGGGCAGGTTTGCTGCAATTGAACAATAAAATGGTTATACAACGAACGGGCATAACTAGGCGGTGTACCGGTATCAAAAAGATCCCCTGCCACCAAAACAACATCAATATCCTGTTGCGCGACCTGTTCAACTAACCAATGGAGAAAAGCAGACTGCTCCCGCTCTCGGCTTTTTCCATAAAACAACTGGCCCAGATGCCAGTCTGAGGTGTGCAGTATTTTCATAGTCAATTCGCAAACTAAAAACGTGAGCTAAAAAGGAGGAACACCGACCTAACTTAAGGTTTTAAACCTATGCGCATTTGGCCGTTATCAAAGAATTGAGCCACTTGTTTGCGCTTGCGGCCAATGATTAAGGTGCCATCATCCATAAAAAGAAAGTTCTTCCAAGCGCGCTGAAAAACACCCCAAGTGGTTTCTATAACGTTCTCGCTGTCATAGCACACATACACTACGGTATTTTGTTCCCAGTCAAAATGCTCCCGCATCAGTTCGGGTAGATCATTATCGTTACTGTCCCAAGCGGACTGCCAGGGGCCAGTTTCTAGCCAGCTTTTACTATTACCCGCCCAGTCATCTGGCTGAAAGAAACTATAGTCAAGGCTCTGGGGGCTGACTTGAGCTTGCCAAAGCTGCAATGAACGCTCAGGTGTCATCGGTTTAATGGCAGAAAGGTCTTCTGATGCTAGGGGGAGATCTTTATGGCGAAAAATCCACTGTTTTGAATAATCTTGTAGCGCTATATAGCTCATTAAAATAGGAGGCCTTTAAAGAAACTGTTACCGGTTTATATTCCGTTTATTGTAACAGTTTCTTTAAGGTAATCGCAGAGGGGGCCTATTTGTATCGTTGCTTCTCTTTTAGTTCCCGAAGATAAGACACTATTTTATGTCCCTGGCTAAATGATATTTGAGGAAAGGTCGGCATTCGAGAATAACGAGGATCACCCTCTCTAATCAGCTTAACCACTTCCGCCCGTGATAGCTCATGGGCGAATGCAGGGGGAACCCCCATAAAGATCTTACCCACACCACTCGCTTTATGGCAGCCAGCACAATAATCCAGATACATCTGCTGGCCCGTTGCACTCAGCGCAGGCGGCTTATCATTATAGCAACCTGATAAGACAACAAGCATGGATAACAAGACGATTCGACTAAACGGAATGTTTAATGGCCACATAAGATAACTCCTTATATCCGCGAGACGGTATCCGCGAAGGGCATCTATATTGATTAACGGTAAAACTTAAAACCCTTACAATTAAGATTCAAAGTTCCATATAAGCCAAGCCCTACCGTTAAACAATAACCTATACAACAAAAATTTGCCGAAATAATAAACGCCGTTTAAGTATTCTGACCAAAACGTTGAATAAGACTCGCCAGATCATTGGCCTCGTCAATAAGATGTAAACTAGACTGCCGTGTTGATTTGCTGGTGCTTGATGTCTGTTCTGCGGATTGCTGAATAGCCGATATTCTTTCTTTCATCTCGTTAGCCGCTGCAGATTGCTCCTCTGTGGCGGAGGCGATCTGAATATTCATCTGCCCTACCTGAGAAATAATACCCTGCAGCTCCGCTAGGACAGATTCCGACTGTTTGATCTCATCAACGGTTTCAATCGCCTGGGTTTCAGAGGCCTGCATCGTCTCAACTACTTTTTGGGTTTGGCTTCTGAATTGGGACAAAATACCCTGAATATCAACGGTTGATTGCTGGGAGCGATGGGCAAGATTGCGTACTTCATCGGCAACAACGGCAAAGCCACGACCTGCTTCCCCCGCACGGGATGCTTCAATGGCAGCATTAAGCGCCAGCAGATTCGTTTGTGCAGCAATACTGCTGATCTCATCCAGAATCTGATCTATATTTTCACTTTGCTTTTTTAGCAGTTCGAGTTGAACCGTAGAGCTTCTTACAGAATCGCACAGCTCCTGAATCGTCTGCTCGCTACGCTCTACGCTTTCTTGACCTAGCAGGCTGATACGATCCGCATTTTTAGCCGCCTCCGCCGCCGTATCACAATTTCTAGCCACTTCTTCTGTGGCAACAGAAACCTGTTCCATTACTGCGGCAGCTTGGGTTAGCTCATCCAGCTGATGCTGGGCTTGCTCGCTGACTTCGGTAACCTGATCAGAAACCGCTTCAATATGATGATGGAAATGATTTGAGGCATTATCCAACCGATTAACAACGGTCTTCATCGTTCGGTCCAGATAATGCAGAGCAAGGTCAACCTCGCCGACCTCATCATGGGCATTACTATAGACTTTCTGTGATAACGTATTGCTATAGATTTTACGACTCTTAGCCGCAAGACGCCGGTATTGAGCCGACTGCCGAATACCCGCAAAACAAACACCTAAAGCTCCCACCCCTAGAATCTCAAGACTGCTTTTTAATGGCACATCAACCGCCCAAAGCACCAAGGCTAATAATGGAAGCACGGTGATCAAACCATGAAAAATTGTAATTAACGAGCGACTCTTACTTTTAAAATAATGGCTTAGCGGTGTCGTTTTAAGTTTAACGGATTGATAGAGCGCATCTGCACGCTCAACATCAGGTTCATCGGGACAGTGTCGTACCGATTGATAACCTACAATATCATTGTCTTGATAAATAGGCGTTACATAAGCATCAACCCAGTAATGATCACCGTTTTTAGTACTGTTCTTAACCAGCCCCATCCAGTTACCACCCTTTGATACCGTAGTCCAAAGGTCTTTAAAAGCCTCTGAAGGCATATCAGGATGGCGAATAATGCTATGAGGCGCACCAATGAGCTGCTCTTTCTGATGTCCAGACAAAGTAGCAAAATAGTCATTACACCCCTGAATAACCCCTTTCTTATCGGTTGTTGAGATAATACAACGCTTAGGGTCTACTTTAATTCGATGCTGGGTTGCGCTCACTAGAGTCATGGTTTAAATCTATATCCTTGTTGTTGTCATAGTTGGGATGTTTGTTGTGGTTGTTGTAATAGCTGGAGTGCTTGTTGTTGTCATAGCTGGGGTAATAAATGATAGAAACGCCTGCGCCGGTAACGGCTTACTGATGAGATAACCCTGCAAGTAATCACACTGCAATAGGGCTAAAGCTTGACGTTGCTCAACGGTCTCAACCCCTTCGGCGACAATGGTCATACCCAAACTTTTAGCGAGCTGAACAATTGCTTTTGTTACCAAACGCTCTTGGGGCTGCTCGGTCATTTTCTGCACAAAGCAACGATCAACCTTCAACTTATCCAGCTGAAAGCGCGTTAAATAACTAAGACTGGAGTAACCCGTGCCAAAATCATCAATAGATAACAAGAAGCCCGCTTCTTTAAGGTCGGTCACAACCGATATAGCGGAATGGGCATCGTGAATCATCGCCGTTTCTGTAATCTCAAGGGCGATTCTTGCTACAGGTATATCATATTTCGCTAAAATAGAAAGCAACTGCTCAGCAAGCCCTGCATACTGCAGCTGAAGAACCGATAAATTAACAGCAACACTACCGGTGAAATCTTCACCCCATTGATTTAGCTGCCGACAAACCTCTTCAACCACCCAGCGGCCAATACTGTGAATAAGCCCTGAATGCTCCGCTATCGGGATAAAACGATCAGGGGGGACAACACCCAGTTGAGCAGAATTCCAGCGCAGCAGCGCTTCTGCAGAAACCACCGCTCCGCTTTCAGTATTAATGATAGGCTGATAATGCAGCGAGAACTCCCCCTTATCTAAAGCGGAGTGCAAAGCTTGTTCCAGTAGAACACCCTCTTTAGCTTCCTGCTGCACACCACTATCAAAGAAATGGGCCGAGTTTCCTCCCTGTTCCTTGGCATGATGCATCGCAAGATGGGCTTTTTCGATCGCCTCCGAGGGACGCTGCGAAGGCTGCAACAGCGTTATGCCAATACTGACCGATAAGCGCCATTCAATAGACTGATGCTCAATACTGCTTTGCAGCGTTTTAAGCAAACCTTGGGCTACGGACTCAGCTTGATCCGGCGTAGAAATATGAGGGGCTGCAATAATAAATTCATCGCCAATAGAACGCGCCACCATACCACCAGGGGTAAAGGTTTCGGTTAAGCGTTGAAGTAACACCCGAACCACATGATCGCCAAGGGCCATACCACCATGTCGATTAAGCCGTCCCATATTATCAACACCAATATAGAACACGGTAATACCCTGTTGATGGGTATGTCGCTTAGCATTAAGGCGCTCAATTAATCCCTGTTGCCCCATAATGCTATTGCTTTGGCCAGAGGTAATAGAGCTAACCAGAGTTGGCGCATCGTTATGTAAAACAGGCTCACCGGATGAGAAATAGTGCGTAACCTGCCCAGCATCATTACTGACGGAATAGATTGTTTTTTGCTCTGGGTATTCCCGCCCATCTTTACGGCGGTTCCAAATAATACCCGACCAATAACCATCAACCATCAAGCTTTGCCATAGCTGTCGATAAAAGGCTTTATCCTGACGCCCAGAGCTAAAATAGCCGGGGTCAAAACCTAAAACTTCACTGGCGGTATACCCTGAAATATCTTCAAAACGCTTATTGGCCAGCACAATGCGATTGCTTGCATCGGTGATCACAACGGATGCTCTACTTGAGTTATAGATACGCTCAAACAGCGTCCATTGATCTTGATATTTTTGTCGCCAACGGATATCCCGCAAAAAACACAACGCGGTTGAATCCGGCAGTAACTTTAATGACCATTGAAAATTAAACGTTTGTCCATCTAAGGAGTGACCTTGGCTTTCCGCTTTTAAAGCCTGATCTTTTATCAAGGCTCCAAGCAGGTCATCTTGAGTTGGATACAGCCCACTTTTGAGCCAAGAACTCAATTTTTTTGCAGGTAAGTGGTACAGGTTAGCAAGTTGGTCAAGATGTTCATTGGCGGTAATTACCGTCAAATCTTCATCCAGTTTGATGTGGGCAAAAGCCATATCAATAAGATCCATGCCCTGAGCGACACCAACCAAAGGGGACAATAGATCGGTATTTATTGCTGAACACTCCAACTCGACACTCCAATTTGACCATTTAAAAAGCAGCAAAATGCACAAGTATCAACCAGCATAAATTAAGTTAATACTTAAATAGGGCGGCGGAATTTAACACTACTGGAGACAGAAAAGAAGAGGTGCTTTAAGGACGACTATTAGGGTAATAAAATGATACACATCAAGATATCATCTAACACCGAATGATTTGGCACATAACATGATGAAAAAAGGGGTTTTTCGCTTCCTTGTGACGTCAAAAATAATTTTGGCTAGGCTCGAATTTTTTACAAAAATAAACTGATACCATTATTCTGTCACATAAACGTCATGACATTCTGTTCACCAGCTTTAAATCTTGATCATCGGCTCAGAAAACCTGCTAGGTTATTGCTGCCTCTTTTTGTAGAATTACAATTCTCGATAGCTTTTACTTTAATTTTGGCTAATAGATAAGGCGACAGCAATATGACTCTTAATGAATTCTTAGAAAAGCTGAGCTCGGATCAAGGCCCTGAGTTTGAAGAAACCCAAACAATCATTGCCAATCTTTATGACTACACACCAAGCGCATTTAGCAACGGCAGTGTGAACAATGAAGCCGGTCAAAATGAAGGGAGTTGCAAAATATTTGCCTTCGCTAAAGATCAAGGCCTTAACCAGGAAGCAACATTGCGTTGTTTTGGTCGCTTTTATCAGGATGTACTAAACACGCCTGACGGTGACGATCACGGTAATATTCGAAATTTTATCGCGCAGGGGTGGGATGGGATTCACTTTGAAGGCACAGCACTCACACGGAAATAAACCTTGGGCTGATTTTGGTCTAATTTAAAGCATTTCCCCAGTAGCCGGAATAACCATTAATGGCGATAAACCGATACTGGGGAGAGTACCTCAATTCTAAGCCAAACGCTTAACTCCGGCTTGTTACTTCCAGCAGGTGATACCCAAACTGGGTTTTCACCGGACCTAGAACCGTATTCAAATCACCAGAGAATACGGCTGTATCGAACTCTGGCACCATCTCACCGGGGCGAAAGCTCCCTAGATCGCCGCCTTCTGCACCGGATGGGCAAAGAGAGTGTTCACGGGCGACGACAGCAAAGTCATCACCAGACTCAATTTTCTGTTTTAGCTCTAAACACTGGGGTTCATCAGCTACTAAAATATGACGCGCGGTTGCAACGGGCATGATCCGTCTCCTTTAATGGATATAGAACCTCATTGGGGCTCATTTATTATCACTGTGGATGGGCTTAGCAGCAAAATTACCTGACAAATACTACAAATCAACTTATATTGCGTGCCTATATTGAATCACATAGAGCTTATCAAGAGCTTAAGAACTCAGAAAGTGCATCTAGTTCCCTTATATCCTAGTGCCTTTCTGTTCAATTCTCTTCTCTAGGAACCTTAATGGCGAAACCCTGCCGCCTCGGCTGTGCCGCTTGCTGTATTGCCCCCAGCATCACCAGCCCTTTACCCAAAATGCCGCAAGGCAAGCCCGCAGGTACGCCTTGCGCCCATCTAATGGATGATCTGCGTTGCGAGTTATTTGGTCAGCCCGAGCGCCCTAAAGTTTGTGGTGATTTCCAGCCCGCAGACTATGTTTGTGGTGAAAACCGTGAACAAGCCCTTAAACTACTAACAGAGCTTGAGCACAGTACAGGCCATATTTCTCTTTAAACTAAGCCTCTGCAGATATTAAAGCCCATGTCTTTTATTGAGCTAAATGGGTTAGACCTGCGGTAAATTTTGCGCAAGCCACTGTTTAAATTGTGGCTTCGGTAACGCACCGGACAAACGGGCCACTTCTTTACCGTGATGAAAGATCATTAAAGTCGGGATAGAACGAATATTGTAGCCACCCGCCGTGCTTTGATTCTGCTCCGTATCCAGCTTTACAAAACATGCTTGAGTCGACATTTCACCGGCGACTTGCTCAAAAGTCGGCGCAAATTGTTTACACGGCCCACACCATGACGCCCAGAAATCAACCACCACAGGCAAGCCATTATCCGTAATATAACGTCTAAAGTTTTGGTCGTTACCCACAATAGGACTTGTTGAAAGAACAGGCTTCCCACACTTCCCACAGAGCGGCTTATCGCCCAGCTTGGTTTTAGGTAAGCGATTTTTTGTGCTGCAACTTTGGCAAACAATTTGAATAGCTGAATCCGTCATCTTCAACCTCGATAGTTCTGGGTAATATTTTTGGTGATTTTTGAAGTTTTTAGCTAAGGTACTGAAATTTTTATTATTGCGTCAACTCTAATAAACTCTAGTGTTTTCTTGGTTTGTATTTTTAGCCAACCATCTGACACATCCAATACGTCTCCTTTAACGACATTGCTAAAGTTGGTTGTACCAAGCGCAACTACGACATTTTTCCCTTGAAGTTCTTTCAAAATCGAGCTATTACCGCCTATTGTGAAAGCCCGATTAGTTTTTTATGTTCTTATTCCATTAAGCCGCAATTGCAAGCTTCTCTATAACTTGGCCTGTTTTTTGTGTCAGCTGCTCAACTGTTGGAAGAGTAATTACTTTTCTTTTTTCAATAATATTTTCGATTATGGGCTTAAGCTTCGCTTTAGCAAAAGATTTACGACCACTTGCTGCGTACATATCACGAAGAAAATCAGGAACATCTATAGATTTGAACTCATCAATAGCGGCTTCAGCCTCCTTCTCATTCAACATATAGTCAGTAGCAAGCTTACCGAATACCTTCTCCACTATTGCTAGCATTTCCTTTGCATCATCTTCAATAAGCCCATCAAGTACCGTACTCGCTGCTGCATTTGCTGCAGATCCTCCAGCAAAAGCGCCGAATAGACCACCAATAATTCCACCAGCGGCAGTTCCTATAATCGGAATTGCTGACCCTAATGCAGCGCCACCTGCTGCGCCAGCCATCCAGCCCCCTGTTCCTCCTGCAACACCAGAAGCCGTCGAGGCAATGTTCTTAAATAATTGAGCACCCGAGCATCGTCCTTGGAACATATGAACAAAATCAGTAGACGAGATAACCAAAGTAGTAACAACACCCGTGACAATATTTCCACGTAGGAGCTTACTGACGTGATTCATAGCAGCAGCACCATATATAGAGTTACCGGATCGTAAACCCTTAGCGATCCACGCAGCTGCTTTGGGGCCCATTTGCTTAACAACCCAATCAGTAGTTCCTCGCAAACTTTGCTCGACTCCTGTTCGCCCAAGTTGAGCTGTAATAATACTGCTGGCCCAAGCAACCCCTCCTACCTTTAATCCAACATAGCAAGAAGATTCCAGAGCCTTTTCAAAGCCTTCTCCGCCCCATAGACTGACAGCAAAAGATACGGCAGCAGAAACTCCCATTGCAGTACCTGCTAATTTTATTCCATTTACAGCATCGTAAGTGAGACCTTCAATCGTTCCAAATTTCGCAATATTTCTCACTTGCTCATAGGTAAAAGCACCTTTTCTGACAATATCCTTAGCCAAACGGGAGTCGGTCACCCCTGCCACTTGACCTTTTTGGATTCTGTTTTCCATAGCCTGTACTGCAGAATCATATTGATCAGAAGGAACTTCGATCTGCATAGGACTACCGTCACTATTCCAATACCGAAAACTTCCCTTATCAAAACATTCACTTATACATTTCGAGCCTGAATTACAGTATTTAGTTTGTATATTTACGCCATTAACGAATCTATCCGCACCATTTTTAGCGTTATCACCACCCACAATTTTTGCATCTTTGCCAAACATCACATCTTTCATGTGGTTTGCTTTTTCAGCGGCAAAACCATGACCTCTGCTTGCACCCAAAATAACATTGTCCGCATAATTTTCAGAGCTTCCAATAACCCCAGCAGTAGTTCCAACTTTATCCTTTTTATTCATCAATGATTTCCTATGATTGATGCGACTAACTTGAAGAAGGAGCTATTGCTAAGCAGACTTTCCCTCTGTTTACTCGTTTTCTATTGTTTATTTTTTGGCAGGTAAAAAACAGTGATAATGCAGAGCATGCTCAAATGACCCGGGCTGCAACTGATCCAGGTAATTAATGACCACCATCGATGTTTGGTTGTAGTCGTAGTGCTTGAATCGAGCCATCACCGCCTCCTGCGTTTCAAAACCCAATCAGGCCATAGTTTGGGAGGTTTTTGTACCGCCTGAGCGCCCTAATAATGGGCTAAATATTGTTGGCTAAAATTAGCGACGAAGGAGCAAAAGCCAACTGTATTTTGCCCCTGTTTAATGGCTTGTTATATGCCGCTACAACCCAGCTTGAATCATTTCTTTAACTTTATGAGCTTTCACAAAATGATCTAATTTGTGAGTTTGAATCCACCAAGTGGCGGCTTCCATAAGTAAAACCGGATTATCATTTTTATTTGCGAAAAACGCATAGAATGACAAACCAACATTATCACCTTTACTTAAGATTTTTTTATCACAAACCTCAATAATTTTAGCTCTTAACTCTTCTCTCATTATTTACTCACTACTCTAAACATTCACAAAACGCTAAAGGCATATAACGCCAACAGCAAGCGCGCCGTTTTTTTGGCGTCGCCTTGGCTGTTTTTGTGTACGCCCAGCATGGGCATGAACTAATGAGGTGAAAGTCCTCTGTAGGAAGGTCACCATCCTTAGCGATTTATGTCGTTATTAGATGTTAACGACTAGCGAATGGCAAGGGCAAGACCACGAGGTTTGGTCTGAAGGAAGCCGCTAGCACTCTTGCTAGAAAATTGAGCGAGCTGATGAGCAAGAACATCATATGAGACGTAGGCTGGAGGCTAGATACCTCCGGCCACCCGATCATGGTGCAATTCGCAACATATGTAGCAATATGCTACGATCATATTGTTACTAAAACCATATTAGGAGATATATCATGGCTACGGCAAGTGTGCGAATTGACCAAGATCTTTTTGATAAAGCCACGATTATGGCTAAAGCATTAAATCGTACGACACCAAAACAAATTGAGCATTGGGCGAAAATTGGGGAAATGATGGAAGACAACCCTGATTTACCCTATGAATTTGTAAAACAAGCTATTATCTCAAAAGCAGAGAAAGAAGCTGGTAAATTAGAGGCTTACACCTTTGACTAACATTACCAATATTCTGCAAACGCCGACCTTCAAGAAAGCAGTTAAGAAGCTACACAAAAACCAAAAAATGGACTTAGATAACGCTATTCGAGATCTGATGAAAGATCCGTATATTGGCGAACAGAAAAAAGGCGACCTAGCGTTTTTGCGAGTACATAAATTCAAGATGGTCAAGCAGCTAACTTTACTTGGTTACAGCTATGAAGATGGAACTGTGACCTTAGAACTGATGGCTCTTGGTTCTCACGAAAACGTCTACCGTGACCTCAAAAAAATCTATTAACGAGTATGCTAACAGAAGCATACTCCCCTTCTTTATTAGAATCGAGTTCGCTCCGGCACCATAACGAGCCTGTAGAAAACCTATTTCTAACCCGCTTTTCCCACCAACCACTCGTCTTCTGTGGTTTATTTTCGATGGCTGGTTTTTATCAGCAACCCTTGCTTAATTCTGTGTTTCCAGCCTTTTTAGGCTTTGGTTGTCTGTAAGCTCGATTCGTACCGCTTTCAGTGCCTGTTCTAAGGCTGTATTTGTTTTGTTTTACTGGCTGAGATGGCCGTATTTTGCCAGTTTTTCTACATTGTGCACCAGGCAATAAAGTTGCCATTGAATCTCACGGCTGGAGGTGATGCCTTTAGAGTAAGCAAACAGGATGATTTTTAGCAAAATGGCCGGATCGTAGGCCGGACGGCCTTCACTATCATTCTTATAAGGCTGGCGAAACGCGGACAGATCCAGCTTTTCAGAAACGAGGTAGTGCAAGGCGTGCTCAAAAGTACCGTGTTGTAACTGATCCTGATAATTGATCACCACCATCGACGTTTGATTATAGTCGTAGTGCTTAAATCGAGCCATCACCGCCTCCTGCGTTTCAAAACCCGATCAGATCATAGTTCGGGAGGTTTTTCTACAGCCTGAACGCTCCACTCATCCATGCCGTGCGTAAGGAAGCGTTGCTGTACCCTACTTCCAGAATAACTGATCTTAAAACTGAACCACCGTGATCACAGCTCGTTGCGAAGGTATTCGCTGATATAGCTTCCCATCCACAGTTTGATGATCCCACAGCAAACACTTGAACTTGAGTCAGTGCAGGAGCAGAGCCTCTAGTGGCCATTCCAGCTGATTCCAATTGTTGTAGTGGAGTATCAGAAACTTTAACTTTGAACTGGCTAAGATCCAGTTTCTGAAAAACAGTAACAGAAGGTACAGACGGTGGTAGTTGTTTGTTTCTTAATTGAATATCCTGAGATAATGCACTTAAGCTGGTGACAGTTGTTGTCAGTAGTATAATACTTTTTATTAAAAGGTGTTTCATAACTCTCATAACTCATTTCCTTTGAAATTTTCAATGCGAATCCTGCGCAGGCAATGAGATATTAATAAAATTAAATTTTGTGTCAACCATATTTTTTTGTTCTTTAATATTTAAAATGATTTGCATTTTTATTTGTTTACAGTAAGGTTTTTAAAGTTAAAATAAGTTGTCATGATTTTTTATGTCTTTAATAAAGTATTTTAAAGGAGTGATATTGATGAAGGTTGAATCAATCAATCAAACAGCTATGGGACAGGCTATTCAAAATAAATCTCAAGTTGACGGCATAGACAGTCGGTTTCCAGATATCATGGCTAAGTCTAATTCCATTGGCATAGAAGAGTCATCTTCTATCACAGGTGCAGACTTTACCCATATGACCCGCCGTGAATTGTTAGAATGGGGTAAGTCCCAGCAATCTGCCGGTAATCTATCTCCTGAAGGGGTTGATGCGATTTGGTCTATGGGACTGAATATTTCAGGCTTGAAACTAACGGAAAGCGGTCATGTCGAGAGAACGCTAACAACGGAGCAGATCTCGCAACAGGATAGCAAGGAAAAAGTAAACTTTATCTCTTTTGCGCAGGAGCGTATCAATTATGCCGAGTCTCTCAGCGAGAATAAAACGGCTGAATTCTGGCAGCAGGCATTGTCGATGATGCAGCATTATCAGGGCAGCCTTTCTGCAAAGGTCTAGTGCACCATCAGCATTGTAATATAGGACAACGGCGTTTTCAGTTAGTGCGGGAGGTTGCTGTAAAACGCCGGTTGTAACTGATCCAGGTAATTAATGACCACCATCGACGTTTGATTATAGTCATAATGCTTAAATCGAGCCATCACCGCCTCCTGTGTTTAAAAACCCGATCAGACCATAGTTCGGGAAGTTTTTCTACAGCCTGAACGCCTAAATCAGATGCGCCGAAGGCGTCACATGGATTTACTTGTGTACGCCCAGCATGGGCATGAACTAATGAGGTGAAAGTCCTCTGTAGGAAGGTCACCATCCTTAGTGATTTTAATATCACTATTAGATGTTAACTACTAGCGAATGGCAAGGGCTTAACCGCGAAGTTGGGTCCGAAGGAAGCCGCTAGCAAAACTGCGAGCTGATGAACAAGAACATCATAGGAGGCGTAGGCTGGAGGCGAGTTGGCACAAGACGACGAAGCCATGTGATCTAACGGCCACCGTAAATGATGCAGTTGCGCAGGGAAAGTTCATGTCCTTATCTGGGGAGATCTGCTTAACA
>NZ_AUGW01000027.1 GCF_000422865.1 Oceanospirillum maris DSM 6286
GGCACCTTGGGCTGTCCCGCCCCAGCTGAGAGAACCGTTCAGCACAGAAACATCTTCGCCATTAACAAAACCGTTATAGCTCACGCCATTATTGCCAGACCACGCCAGACCGTCATAGGTTTTGCTGACATCCTGTGCGGCCACTGTGAGATTCGCCTTACCGATGCTTAATGCGCCATCCACAAAGTTAATGTTGTAGTTATCAGAGCTTAAGCCGGATGGGAGCAGGGTATAGTTACCGGCATTGACGGCACCTTGGGCTGTCCCGCCCCAGCTGAGAGAATCGTTCAGCACAGAAACATCTTCGCCATTGACAAAGCCGTTATAGCTCACGCCATTATTGCCAGACCACGCCTGACCGTCATAGGTTTTGCTGGCATTTTGTGCAGCGATGGTTAAGGGCGCTTGGCCAATGGTCAGCGTGCCGTCATTAAAGCGTATCTCATAGTTAGGTGAACTAAGCCCCGAAGCAGCAATGGTATAGTCTCCGGCATTCACCGCCCCTTGGGCACTGCCGCCCCAAACCAGAGTTCCGTCTAAATCGGCTAAGGTTTCCCCCGCCGCGAGGCCATCAACATCGACGCCATTACCGCCAAACCAGGCTTCACCGTCGTACACCTTAAAGGCATTCTTGGCACTGATCATCAGATCAACCACGCCTTTTCCGATGGTTAGCGTACCGTCCACATAATTGATGGCGTAGTTGTTGGAGGTCAATCCAGAAACAGAGAGGACATAGTCGCCAGCATTAATAGCTCCCTGAGCGTTACCGCCATAGGTGAGTGTTCCGCTAAGCACACTGGCATCTTCACCGGTCACAAAGCCGTCGTAGCTAACGTCGTTACCACCGGTATACGCCACTCCGTCATAGATTTTGCTGGCATCCTGCGCCGTCACCTTCAGATTGGCTTTGTCGATGCTAAGCGCACCATCCTCATGGAATATAATATAATTATCTGAGCTTAAACCGGATATCGCAAGATTGTATTCCCCAGCATCGACGGCGCCTTGGGCGCTACCGCCATAGATGAGTGTCCCGTTCAGTACCGACTCGTTTTCGCCGTTAACAAAACCGCTGTAAGTGGCGCCATTGCTGCCCGAGTAAGCGTTACCATCGTAAGTCTTGGTCACATCTTTGGCTGTTACTGTCAGGGTTGCTCGATAGACGGTTAACTTGCCCGGCTTATAAGTAATGTTGTAGTTGCCATTAGCTAATGAACCTTGAGTGATGTCATAGGCTCCGGCATCGCTGGTCGGTGCGGCGGTCGTGATGAGAGCGCCGGACAGACTGTCTCCATTGATCAGGGCTCCGGTAGTGACCTTGTAGGTCAGTGCCGGATTAGCACTGCCGTAGAGGCGGTAGTGATTATCACCGGTAACCGTTATAGCCCGAGGGTCAATGGTAAAGGTGCCTGGGGTATAGGTCAGGCTGTAGTTACCTGATGCTGCAAGGCTGCCCTGTGTAATGCCGTAGGTGCCCACATCGCTGGCCGCCGTTGCGGATGTGGTAAGGTTTCCTGACAGGCTATCGCCATTGACCAGTGAGCCTGAAGTGACTTTGTGGGTCAGCGTGGGAATGATGCCACCGTAGATTTGTAGCTTATTGTCGCCGGTAACGGTTATAGCCCTAGGGTCAATGGTTAAGGTACCGGGAGTATAGGCTAGACTGTAGTTGCTAGAGGCTGCAAGGCTTCCTTGTGTAATGCCGTAAGTGCCTACATCACTGGTAGCGCTTGCGGTGGTGGCAAGGCTTCCTGACAGACTATCGCCATTGATCAGTGAGCCGGAGGTGAATTTATAGGTCAGTGCCGGATTGGCCTCACCGTAGATTCGGGAATAGTTGTCTCCGGCAATACTGATCGCTCTGGGGTTAACGGTCAGTGTTCCACCTGAACCAACCACACGGTAGCTCACCCCGCCATCACTGGTTGTCGTTGCTGGAATAGTATAGGAACCTGCATTAGAGCGTGTGTAGACAGTGTCGCCTTTGGGCCCAAAGACGTAGCGGTCTGGGCCACCCGATATTGGGGTAAGACTTTGGCTGGCCAGGTTATCGCCGTAGGTCATGGTAATGTTTGGAACTTTGACATAGAGGACAGGGGAGAGAGCAAACAGCTGAGGGTGATAACCACTGGACGATGGTGCCCAAGTGGTATCGAAGTCCCAGTCTGTTGCGTTCGTCATAAAGCCGTTTGTATCCTGTAGCTGGGCTGTCGTCAGGCCTGTAACATCTGAGATGCTTGATGAGCTTCCATCACCTACGCCAGCTGTCATACCCGAAGTTGTAGTATCCCAGTAGGAGGCAATAATATGGCCTTCGTTATATCCCACAAAGCCGGCGGCGTAAGCTGAGCTGCCTCCGGACGCTGTCGCCGTGCCTGTTGCATAGGCGTTGGCGATGGAGCCATAGTTATATCCTACCAAGCCTCCGGCGTAAGCTGCCTTGGTTCCTTCAGTTGTCGCTTGGGCGCTTCCGGTAGAATAGGCGTTGGTGATACTAGACCTGCTGAATCCTACCAAGCCTCCAGCGTAAGAGTTGGCGCTTCCTGTATTGACCGCTTGGACGTTTCCGCTTGAATAGGCGTTGTTGATGTTGGTAGATCTGCCCTCTCCTACAAGACCCCCTGCTCCACTGTGGTGGTTTGCCGTAGTCGTAACATTTCCTGTGGCGTAGCTGTTACTGAGCAGCCCGAAATTGAGTAAGCCGATTAGTCCACCCGCGAAGGTAGCGCCTACAGTGTTGGTTGACGAGACATTACCGGTTGCATAAGTATTTCTTACGAATTCAACTCCGTGATTGGCGTGGTGTACTCCTATAAGGCCGCCAGCATAAGATGTGCTGAGCTGAGTGTCACCGTTATTCGTCAGCGAGACGTCTCCAGTAGCATAAGCATTGGTGACAGTGCCAAAGTTGTGACCCACGAGGAAACCTGCATAAGGGGTATCGCCGGTATTTTTCGTGACAGTAACACTCCCTCCCACGAGCCCTATATCACGTATATCTCCCTCACTGATACCAAATAGCCCCCAGATACTTGTGGTTGCAGCCGTATTTTCGATAGTCAGGTCGCTGATGGTATGGCCTAGCCCTGTGAAGGTTCCCGTGAAGGGACTGGAGTATGTCTCACCCACTAGAACGTGGTCGTAGGTCGTGCCCGAAGCGTCTAGGTCTTTGGCCAGAGCATAAGCGCCGCCAAGCCCGGTGGTGTCGATAGCGTCCAGCGCCGCCATATCATGGATCAGCGTATAGTCAGTGCCGTTAATATTAAGTGCTGCGTGACTGCCCGATAGGGTAACTGAAGCGTCTGAGGCAATTGAATAGTCTTTGTCCGTCCCTGTGTTCAGTATCAACCCTGCGTTAGTGCCGGTGGCGGTGATGGTCTTGTTGATATAGATGTTGTTATCCGCGTTTAGGCCCAGGGTGGTATCGGCATTCCAGCTCACGGGAGCATTTACGTAAATATCACCCGCTTCACTGCCAGCATCGACGGTTTCTATCGTGATATTGCTTCCAGCCAATTGAGCGTTCAGCGTGCTGGCACCAATGCCGCTGTCAGTTTTTGTGGCACTGCCGGCTGTAATATAAAAATCAGTGGGGTCGATCAGCCATTCGCCGGTGTTGCCGTTTTCGGCCAAGGTGGTGACTTGCACGGAGTCGTTAATCTGTACCTTGGCGGCGCTGGTTTCAATAAAACCGCCGTCGCCATTTGTGCCATCAGCGGCAGGTGCTGAGGCATCTAACGTACCGGCCACTTGCAGTTGCCCTTGCTGCATATCGCCCAGCAACACAATTTCGCCTTTTTCACCGGTGGCAAGGGTTTGCGCACGGGTAATGCCTGTGTGATTAATCACACTGGTGGCGAGCTTACCGGCCGCGCCGGCAGTTAAATACACGCGACCACCATCGGCACGAATGGCTCCGCCTTGCTCGATTAAGGTATTGAGTGCGCCTTCATCTACCCGTAACTTCACTGGCCCGCCCATATCCAACGTCACCTTGCGGCCAGCGCCCAGTAGCACATTACCAGCTGTGCCAGATATGAGTGCAATAGTGCCGCCTTCGCTTGCCTTGATAGCCCCTTGGTTGGTCACTGCTGCTGTGCTGTCACCTGCAAACTGAAAGTGTCCGGCCATAAAGTCGTCGTTGCTCAGTTCCAGCGTAGAGGCTACTAATCCGCCGGTATTCACCTGGGCGCTGGGGCTGAACAATACACCATTGGGATTCAGCAAAAACACCTGACCGTTGGCTTCAATCGCCCCTTGAATGCGCGAGACATCTGCCCCCAGTACGCGATTCAGAGCGACAGATTGGGCATCAGGTTGGTTGAATACCACCTTGTTGTCTTTACCGATGGAGAAACTCTGCCAGTCTACGGCCAGCTTGTCAGAATGCTGCTGTACGTGCAGGTTATCGCCCTGATAGCTCAACTGACCTTGGCCAGCAGAGATGTGCCCTCCCTGGGGCAGGTCGGCCCAAGCGCTGGCACTGCCCAGTAGCAGTAGCAGTGGTACACAGCGAGCAGTAGGTGTTTGGCCTTGCGTGCGGCTTTTACCTTTACCGCGAGCAATCTCTGGTGCCACACACCACGCCCCAAGGCTGTGATTCCAAACCAGTCGAAAGATGTGATTGAGTGAATGGTTCATAATCAGCTCCGTTGAATCTGTGATAAAAGCCCGTTAGTGCTGGCATAATGGCTGGAGTATAGGGCTTGGTAGGTAACAGAACGGACACAGAAACGCTTAAGAACAAAAAAAGCGCGATCAGAGACCGCGCTTTGAAGTGGGTAGAAAAAGGGGCGTTCAGGGCAAGAGAATACCGGTACCTACCACTCTCAGTTGTGTGTTTTGACTCGTGAGTTCCGTATTGTTGGTTGAGTGGTACGCCAACTGAGCTTGTTGCACGGCCTGACTGTAGCGAGGTCCCGCAGCCTCCATCGGTGAGATGATATGCAACTGCCCATCAATAAAGGTCAGTTGATAGTTATCAGCGGCTAACCCTGAGGCAGACAAGCGGTATTGGCCCGGCATATTGGCGCCTTCGGCACTGCCGTGCCACAACAGTTCACCCTCTAGCACTGATGCGTCTTCATTTGCCACAAAACCACTGTAGTTCACCCCATTACCGCCCGACCAGCTTGAGCCATCCTGCACCCAAAGGGCATCCTGTGCCGCCACCGTCAGGTTCGCCTTATCGATGGTTAGCACACCGTTATTAAAACGTATGTCGTAGTTTGGGGAGCTAAGACCAGAAGCAGTTATCGTATACCGCCCTGCATTAACGGCGCCTTGGGCAGTGCCGCCCCAGCTGAGTGTGCCGCCAAGCACACTGGCATCTTCACCGGCCACAAAACCATTATAGGTGACATCATTGTTACCCGTCCAAGCTAGCCCGTCATAGGTTTTGCTGGCATTCTTTGCCGTTACTATCAGGGGGGCTTGGTCGATACTTAATGTGCCATCAACAAAGTTAATATTGTAATTATTGGCGCTTAAGCCCGATGCCGCCAAGGTATAGTCACCGGCATTGACGGCACCTTGGGCGCTGCCACCCCAGCTGAGTGTGCCACCAAGTACACTCGCCGTTTCACCATTAACCAATCCATCGTAGCTCACGTCATTACCGCCCGTCCAAGCTTGGCCATCATAAGTTTTGCTGGCATGTTGTGCGGCCACCGTCAGATTCGTCTTGTCGATAGTCAGTGCGCCCTCTACATAGTTAATGTTGTAGTTTGTTGAGCTTAAGCCCGATGCCGCCAAGGTATAGTCACCGGCATTCACTGCGCCTTCGGCCGTGCCGCCCCAGCTGAGTGTGCCACCAAGTACACTCGCTGTTTCACCATTAACCAAGCCGTTATAGCTTACGTCATTACCGCCCGTCCAAGCTTGGCCATCATAGGTTTTACTGGCATCTTTCGCGGTCACCGTCAGGTTTGCCTTGCCGATGGTTAGCGTGCCGTTGTTAAAGCGTATCTCATAGTTAGGTGAACTGAGCCCCGAAGCCGTTATCGTATAGTCTCCGGCATTCACCGCGCCTTGGGCGCTGCCGCCCCATACTAAGGAACCGTCTAAATCGGCCAAGGTTTCACCTGCCGCCAAACCTTCAATATCGACGCCATTACCGCCAAACCAGGCTTCACCGTCATACACCTTAAAGGCATCTTGGGCTCTGATCATCAGATCAACCACCCCTTTGCCGATGGTCAGCGTGCCATCCTCATAACTAATATCGTAGTTTGTTGAACTTAAGCCCGATACAGAGAGGGTATAGTCACCAGCATTAATAGCTCCCTGAGCGTTACCGCCATAGGTGAGTGTTCCGCTAAGCACACTGGCATCTTCACCGGTCGCAAAGCCGTCGTAGTTCACGCCATTGCCGCCCGTCCAAGCTTGGCCATCATAGGTTTTACTGGCATCTTGAGCCGTTACTGTCAGGGCAGCCTTGTCAATGTTGAGCGTGCCATCAACATAATTGATGTTGTAATTATCTGCGCTTAAGCCTGCTACTGTCAGGGTATAGCCACCCGTATTAATGGCACCCTGAGCGCTACCGCTATATGTCAGTGCTCCGCTTAGCACCGAGCTATTTTCCCCATTGACAAAACCGTCATAGGTGACGCCATTCCCGCCAGCATAGCCGTTTCCATCGTAGGTTTTAGATGCATTGTTGGCTGTTACCACCAATGCCGCTTTGTCTATAGCCAACTGACCCGCTTGATAAGTAATCGCGTAATTACTGTTATCTAATGAACCTTGAGTGATGTCGTAGCTGCCCACATGGCTTGCAGTGTTGGCTGTGGTGGCTAGGGTTCCGGACAGGCTGTCGGTGTTGACCAATGAACCGGAGGTCAGGCTATAGGTCAGGGTGGGGTTGGCGGCACCGTAAGTCCGAGACTGATTGTCTGCTGAGACAGTGATCGCTCGGGGATCAACGGTCAGGGATCCCGGTGCATAAGTTAGGCTGTAGTTGCTGTTAGCTAGTGAACCCTGGGTGATGTCGTAGATACCTATATCACTTGTGGTGGTGGCAGTGGTGGCTAGAGCTCCGGATAGGCTATCGCCGTTGATCAGAGAACCGGAGGTGATTTCGTAACTCAGAGTTGGGTTGGCATCACCGTACGTCCGGGATTGATCGGCGGCGGACACGGTAATTGTCCGTGGGGTAACGGTTAAGATACCTGGTGTATAGGTTAGGCTGTAGTTGCTGGACGCTGCGAGGCTCCCTTGTGTGATGTCGTAGCTGCCCACATCGCTTGCAGTGGAGGCGGTGGAGGCAAGCGTTCCGGACAGACTATCGCCGTTGACCAGATACCCGGAGGTGACCCCGTAGGTTAGGGTTGGGTTGGCGGCACCGTAGGTTTTGGACTGGTCGTTGGCGGTCACCGTGATAGCGCGGGGGACTATTGTCAGGGTGTCCCGTGGGCCTATTACACGGTAGTTTATCCCCTTGGCACTAGTGACGGTTGCTGGAATGCTGTAGGAGCCCACATCGGAGTGTGCGTAAAGGGTGTCGCCATTCGGTCCGAAGGCATAGCGGCTTGGCCCTCCACCAGACACGGCAGCGGTGTTTGGGCTCCCTAGGCTATCGCCGTAGGTTAGTGCGATATTTGGGGCTTTAACGTAGAGAACAGGCGTCAGTGCATAAAGCTGGGGATAATACCCGCTGGAGGGAGGTGCCCAGGTGGTATCGAAATTCCAGCCGGATGCATTTGTCATAAAGCTGTTTGTATCTTGTAGTTGGGTGGTGGTTAGCCCTGTCACCCCGGATGAATTTCCGCTACCAACACCAGTTGTTATACCCGAAGTGGTCGTATCCCAATAGGATGCGGTAATCCGTGGGCTGCCAGGATTAACCCCTACAAGGCCGCCGACTTTAATTTCGGTAGCATTTCCTGTTACCGACCCGGTTGCATAGGTGTTGGTTATTGGAATGTCGTTTTGCCCCACGAGTCCACCCGCGTATACGTAAGAGTAGATGATCAAAGCGTTGACTGCCGTTGCTGAGACGTTTCCGGTTGCGTAGGCGTTGGTGACGGTTCCAAGGCCGTAAGCGAATCCCGCGAGTCCCCCCGCGCGAATATGGATAATTCCGCTGGCTGTTACCACGCCGGTGGCATAAGCATTAGTGATGTTGTCTCTGTTGCTGCTCCCTATGAGGCCGCCTGCAGATGCATGGTTAAACTCGGTGTTGGCCGTTGCCGCCCCCGTTGCATAAGCATTGGTAATGTTGCCTCTGTAGCTGTTCCCTACGAGGCCGCCTGTGCGAACGTCGCCTGTTGCGCTCGTCGCTGAGACATCTCCGGTTGCATAGGCGTGAGTGATGGTGCCTCTGTTATTGCTCCCTACGAGGCCGCCCGCGTATATGTCTTGGCTTCCGGTTAGCTTCTGCTTCATTGAGACGTTTCCGGTGGCATAGGCATTGGTAATAGTGCCCGCGTTGGCCCCTGTTAGATAGCCGGCAGTGAGTACTGCTCTATCGCCTTCTACCGTAACACTGCCCCCCACAAGCCCTATGTCTCGGATGGTTCCATTGTTGACCCCAAACAGCCCCCAGTTATCCGTGGGTGCAGCCGTATTCTCAATGGTTAGGTCGCTTATGGTATGGCCTAGCCCTGCAAAGGTGCCGGTGAAGGCGTTAGTATCATCTACTCCCACCAGGGCGTGGTCGTAGGTGGTGCCTGAAGCATCTAGGTCTTTGGCTAAAGCATAGGCACCGCTAAGCCCGGTGGTGTCGATAGCGTCCAGCGCCGCCATATCATGGATTAGGGTATAATCGGTGCCGTTGATATTAAGGGCTGCGTTACTGCCCGATAGGGTAATGGCAGCGCCAGAGGCAATGGCATAGTCTTTACCTGCCCCCGTGTTCAGCACTAGTCCAGCGTTAGTGCCGGTGGCGGTGATGGCTTGGTTGATATAAATGTTGTTATCTGCGTTTAGGCTGAGGGTGGTATCGGCACTCCAGCTCACGGGAGCATCCACGTAAATATCACCCGCTTCACTGCCAGTATCGACGGTTGCTATCGTGATATCGCTTCCAGCCAATTGAGCGCTCAGCGTGCTGGCACCGATACCACTGTCAGTTTTTGTGGCACTGTCGGCTGTAATATAAAAATCAGTGGGGTCGATCAGCCATTCGCCGGTGTTGCCGTTTTCGGCCAGAGTGGTGACTTGCACTGAATCGTTTATCTGTACCTTGGCGGCGCTGGTTTCAATAAAGCCGCCGTCGCCCCCTTGACCCTCAACTACTGGGGCAGACGCATCTAACGTACCCGCCACTTGCAGTTGCCCTTGCTGCATATCGCCCAGTAGCACAATCTCACCTTTTTCACCGGTAGTCAGGGTTTGAGCCTGTGTGATACCACTATGGTTGATAACACTGGTGGCGAGCTCGCCAGCGGCGCGGGCGGTCAATAAGACCTTGCCGCCGTCGGCCCGGATGGCACCACCTTGCTCGATTAAGGTATTGAGTGCGCCTTCATCCACCCGTAACTTCACTGGCCCGCCCATATCCAACGTCACCTTGCGGCCAGCGCCCAGTAGCACATTACCAGCTGTCGCGTCTAACGAACCTTCGTTAACAATGGTCGCGGCAATCAGGGCAATAGTGCCGCCTTCGCTTGCCTTGATAGCCCCTTGGTTGGTCACTGCTGCGGAGCTGTCACCTGCAAACTGAAAGTGTCCGGCCATAAAATCGTCGTTACTCAGTTCCAGCGTAGAGGCTACTAACCCGCCGGTATTCACCTGGGCGCTGGGGCTGAACAATACACCATTGGGATTCAGCAAAAACACCTGACCGTTGGCTTCAATCGCCCCTTGAATGCGCGAGACATCTGCCCCCAGTACGCGATTCAGAGCGACAGATTGGGCATCAGGTTGGTTGAATACCACCTTGTTGTCTTTACCGATGGAGAAACTCTGCCAGTCTACGGCCAGCTTGTCGGAATGTTGTTGTACCTGCAGGTTATCGCCCTGATAGGTCAACTGACCTTGGCCTGCGGAGATGTTCCCGCCCTGGGGCAGGTCGGCCCAAGCTGTCGTGCTGCCCAGTAGTAGTGCTAGAGGTAGTGCCAGGGGTAATAATCGACAGGTTGCCGATGTTTGGCCTTGCGTGCGGCTTTTACCTTTACCGCGAGCAATCTCAGGTGCCACACACCACGCCCCAAGGCTGTGATTCCAAACCAGTCGAAAGATGTGATTGAGTGAATGGTTCATAATCAGCTCCGTTGAATCTGTGATAAAAGCCCGTTAGTGCTGGCATAATGGCTGGAGTATAGGGCTTGGTAGGTAACAGAACGGACACACCAAGGTTAAAAAAGCCAGATTAAAAATGGTATTGAGCACTTGCCCATATACGCGGTTCTCCGCCTTTAGTGTCTGACTCAGGGGTACCACCTTTTGTTCGCCAGGCGGATACCATATTAAGTTGCCAGTTATTCAGGCTGGCTCTTAAACCAAGTCCTGCACCTGCGAGTGTGCGGTGGTTGTCTCCAGGCTCCCACGGTTGTGCGTTAGATTCCATGCTGCCAGCATCATAAAACAGATAGGGTTGCAGCTGCTTGTGCTGGTAGCGCAGTTCCAGCTGGCTAAGCCAGCCTCTGTCGCCAAAAGCTTCGCCCGAGGGGTAAGCACGCACTCCGTTGGGGCCGCCCAGGCTCATGCCTTCTGAAGAATCGAGATTGACATCACTCCATTGACCACTGATGTGGCCATATAAGCTCCAGTGGCGATTCAAGTGCTGCAGGCGAGCCAGCTCTAAGTTAAATTTGCTGAAACGGCCTTCAGTTTTAGCTGTAGTACGGTCAATTGAGGATAGCGTTTGGTCAAGATTCAGTTTACCAGGGGTAAGACTGATGTTAGACCAGGTCAGGCCGCCACCGAAGAGTCTGTCACGATGGTCGAAACGCAGGCTGGCGGTAAGGCTGTCACTGGATTTTTGATTAGTGGCGTATAATTTAGATGGTCGATCTTCCAGACGCTTATGGTTAAAGGTAAGGTCTGCATACAAGTTGGTGTTCTGCGAGCGAATCAGGGGATAGTCAACGCCCAGCGAGCCAATACGGGCTTTACCTTTAGCGCCCAGCTCTTCAAACTCCTCACCAAGCTGATAGTAGGTTTGAGTATAGCGAACATAAGCCTTGGCCCCGGTATTAGATATTGGCAGGCTGTAGCCGATGTTGCCATACCATAGCTCTTTAGTAAGCATCATGGCCAAGTCCAGCTTATCCCCTAGTGTTGCCAGTCGATTAACAGATGCATTGACATGGGTACGCCAGGTTCCGGTATAACGGCCACCATGATTATCGATGCCAATAGACGCTGTATATTTCTCAGTTTCATGGATATCAATCTCCAGATCACCGGCACCTACTGTTTTGCCCGGCATTAGAACAGGGTTGATGTCGATTCCTGGCAGATCCCCCGCTAGGCCAATGACTCGCTCTAGGTCTTGCCCCTTAATGACCTCACCGGTAGCAATATTAGGGATGCGCGAGGGTATGCTCTGGGTCAGCTTGTCTGGGCCTATAAAGCGGATTTCACCAAACTTGCCTTCCACAATGGCAATTTCCAAATCTCCAGTTGCAATGGATTGCGGCGGAAGATACGCCAGACCAAACGGATAGTCCTGATCATGGTAGAACTGAGTGATACGCTGTGCGAGATGTTGTAAAGACGACAGATCATGAGCTTTGCCGATAGCATCCTGAATGACGGCCTGTAGGGCTTGATCTGAGAGCACACTATTGCCTGAGAAATGAACACTTTCAACGATGACTGTTGGTCCGCCAGGCTTAACCGTTGGCTCTAAAGTCTGTTTTTTAATTTGCAGGGGAGGGGTATGCAAAGTGGGTTGGCTTGGCTGCCTTATTTCGTCGAGCACTTGACCTGAATCAGGCTGTGGGGTGGCTAGAGTAAGAGTGGATACTCCAAGCACACCGACCCCAATTATAAAAGATAGGAAAGGGGGATTATAAGTCTGGAGTCCGCATCTGTTCATGGTATGACTATTCCTCAATATTTTACATAGTTCTAATATCAGGGCGGTGAAAACACGTGAGCTTTCCTTCGAATCGCAATAAATAGTCGGTGGATTGACTCTTGCTCCCTGACCAAAATGGTGGAAGCTTAGGCCGTAGGAGGTAACAGATGGGACACAAACTAAAAAGTATTCATTATTTGAATGGAAAATGAAGTTTAAGGCCCCCAAAAGCCATTAATTACCGAGAGGGTGATAAGGACAGCATCTGCTACCTTCGTGCGGCCAGTGCCAACCCTTATTGTATTGGGTTAAAATAGTCCTCTTTCTAATTTACTTTGCGCTGTTCTGCTAAAGATATAGCGGCAAAGGTATGGGGGCGTAATGAATATTGAACAAAAAACTCATCAGGTTTTATTACTGCGCCGCCGTATTCTGTTAATTACGGTACTCGGCGTTCTTATTACCAGTGTTGTCGCTGGCCTCAGCACCGCTATTCCATTTTATATTTCTACTCGTACTAGCTTAGAAAAAACAGCATTTCTCAGTACTCAGGCACAGGCGAGTATTGTCGAAAATTTGTTGGATAAGTATCAAGATTTAGCACGTCAATTTACTAGTCGAACTGAAATTCGCAAGCGCTTAGAAATCTATGCTGCTGGAGAGATGTCGCTTGATGATCTCGTCGCTTTTACCCAGCCCCGTCTGGCAGATGCGGCATCTTTCTCTAGCGAAATTCTGGGTATGGTTCGCCTTGGCCCGAAAGGTGAAGTAGTCGCTCAACTCGGAAAAACACCTCCTATTCAGGATTTAAAGACGGATCTAAACCGCTGCAATGGTATTCGTTGTCAGTTCGTCCCGTTAGATGGCGCATTGGTTATACAGGTTAGTGCTCCATTATTGTCTAAAAATGGCATAAAAATTGGGCGTGATGTTATCTTCTTCAGCACCGATACTCTCACCAATATTCTTGCGGACCCTCTACGCATGGAGAGCCAGTTTCACGTTATTCTGACTCATCTTGAGTACCGACTGATGGTCGAGGTAGATAAAGTAACGGGACACATATCGATTAAAAAATTGGATGATCAACTCGCAGAGTCTTTGCAATTACTGCAAAAAACAGGCGGTGGCGTGGCTTCTTCCGCACACGCTTGGGAGGATGATGTGCTGTTTTATGCTCCCGTGCATACTTCTGGTTGGGGGTTGGTTGCCGCTATTCCTGCTCAGGTTTTTTACTTTCCTGTTTGGCAACAGCTTTTATGGCCGTTAGCGGGTATTTTAACCATGATGTTACTGGCTATATTTGTGCTAGGCCGAGCATTGCAGCCACTCATTAACAGGCTAACAGACCAAGCCGAAGCACTTGAAGAGGTTGCGGCAGAGCTGCAACTAGCCGCTAGTGTTTTCGAAGGAACCCATGAAGCCATTGCCGTTACCGATGACAGCCATCAACTGATCAAAATAAACAAAGCCTTCTGTAATATTACCGGCTTTGATGTGGAAGATACGCTAGGGAAAAAGCTAATCGACTTTTTTTATCCCGATGAATCACAAGATGAATTACAAGAGCGTATCTGGGAGCCGTTACAGCGCTGTGGTGGCTGGCAGGGAGAGATCCGTTATCAGCGTAAGGTTGGCGAACCTTTGCCCGTTTTACAGAGCATTAGCCCAGTGTTAGATGAGCAAGGTGAACCACAAAGTTTTATTCATATTTTTAATGATATTTCTGAGCACAAAGCGATAGAAAAACAGATTCATCACTTGGCGCATTATGATCAACTGACAGATCTGCCTAATCGTGCGCTGTTAAATCAACGCCTAAGTTTGGCCTTAAAAAAGGTAACTCGTCATAAGCACTCATTGGCTATTTTGTTTATGGATTTAGATCACTTTAAAGAAGTGAACGACACTCTTGGGCACCCTGTTGGCGATTTACTCTTGCAAGCCGTTGCAAAACGGGTGGGAGAACGGCTACGGGAAGTAGACACTCTGGGGCGCTTGGGTGGTGATGAGTTTTTAGTCCTATTAGAGCACTCAGTCAGCCGCGAGTCAGCGGCTCGGGTGGCGGATAAAATAATACAATCCCTAACAGAGCCTTTCATCTTGGAAGGGCACAAAATAAAAATCGGCGTTTCTGTTGGTATCAGCCTTTACCCGGATGATGGCGACAATACCGATGATCTGGTTAAGCACGCAGATATCGCCATGTACCGCGCCAAAGAAAGAGGCCGGAATAACTACCAATATTTTTCACCTTAGGCTTCGTTATCGTGGGAGATGCCGGATGACGCGCTAATCAATATCCGTGTGATTTCAGATGTTGTGTATAGCGCTTATCCGGCCTACTTGTTGTGTTCTGACGTTTTTGATTCCGGAAGCCTATAAACCAAAAAGCCCCGACCTTTTCAGGATCGAGGCTTTGTTTGCTTTAAGCGTTTAACCGGCGTTTAAGCCTGTTGTGCTTTTAGCTTCAGGCGGCATTCATGCAGCAGGGGTTCGGTGTAACCACTTGGCTGCTTGGTGCCTTCAAACACCAGTTTGCAGGCGGCTTCGAAGGCGATGCCGTCGAAGTTGGGTGCCATTGGCGTGTAGGTTGGGTCGTTGGCGTTCTGACGATCGACAACACCGGCCATGCGCTTCATGGTTTCCATCACCTGCTCTTCAGAGCAGATACCGTGATGCAGCCAGTTGGCGATATGTTGGCTGGAGATACGCAGGGTTGCGCGGTCTTCCATCAGACCAACATCGTTGATATCCGGTACTTTAGAGCAGCCTACGCCTTGATCAACCCAGCGTACTACGTAGCCGAGAATACCCTGTGCGTTGTTGTCTAGCTCTTGTTGAATCTCTTCTGCTGACCAGTTCGGGTTAGCTTCCACCGGAATGGTCAGAATGTCATCCAGATTAGCGCGGCCACGGACTTTGATCTCTTGCTGGCGGGCAAAAACATCAACCTTGTGGTAGTGCAGGGCGTGCAGGGTGGCGGCTGTAGGCGACGGAACCCATGCGGTGTTAGCGCCGGACATAGGGTGGCCGATTTTGGCTTCTAACATACCAGCCATTAGATCCGGCATGGCCCACATGCCTTTACCGATCTGAGCTTTACCACTTAGGCCACATTCCAGACCAACATCCACGTTCCAGTTCTCATAGGCACCGATCCAAGGGGCGGCTTTCATTTCACCTTTGCGGATCATTGGGCCTGCTTCCATAGAGGTGTGGATCTCATCGCCGGTACGGTCGAGGAAGCCGGTGTTGATAAATACGGTACGGTCTTTTGCAGCGCGGATACACTCTTTCAGGTTTACCGTGGTGCGACGCTCTTCATCCATGATGCCCATTTTCAGAGTGAAGCGCTCCAGACCCAGTGCGTCTTCGATGCGGCCAAACAGTTCGTTAGCAAAGGCCACTTCTTCCGGGCCGTGCATCTTAGGCTTCACGATATACATGGAGCCGGTAGTGGTGTTGCTGAACTGGCCGTCACCTTTCAGGTCGTGCAGGGAAATCAGGGAGGTGCAAACACCGTCGAGAATACCTTCCGGTACTTCGTTGCCGTCTTTGTCCAGGATGGCGTTGTTGGTCATCAGGTGACCGACGTTACGCACAAACATTAAGCTGCGGCCTTTCAGTGCCATCGGTGAACCATCTTTACCGGTGTACTCGCGGTCACTGTTGATACGACGGGTAAAGGTTTTGCCGCCTTTGGTCACTTCTTCGGTCAGGTCGCCTTTCATCAGACCCAGCCAGTTGCGGTAGATGACCACTTTATCATCGGCATCTACAGCGGCTACGGAGTCTTCACAATCCATAATGGTGGTCAGAGCAGACTCCATCACCACATCTTTAACACCTGCAGCATCATCTTTGCCGATCAGATGGGTGCGGTCGACCTGGATCTCAAAGTGCAGGCCGTTGTTGACCAGCAGTACAGACTCAGGAGCATTAGCGTCGCCATTGAAGCCAACAAACTGCTCCGCGTTAGCCAGACCGGTTTCAGAACCGTCTTTCAGGGTCACAACCAGTGCGCCATCTTTAACCGCGTACAGGGTCGCTTCGGTGTGATCTGAAGAGGCCAGCGGGGCTGCTTCATTCAGGAAGTTACGGGCAAATTCGATCACTTTTGCGCCACGAACAGGGTTATAGCTGCTGCCTTTTTCTGCGCCGTTCTCTTCAGAAATGGCATCGGTGCCGTACAACGCATCGTACAGGCTGCCCCAGCGGGCATTGGCTGCGTTCAATGCAAAACGTGCATTCATAACCGGAACCACCAGCTGAGGCCCGGCCATGGTTGCCATCTCTGGATCTACATTGGCGGTGTTGATTGTAAAATCATCGCCTTCAGGCAGCAGGTAGCCGATCTCACTGAGGAAGTCTTTGTAGGCGTTTAGGTCGAAGGCTTGGCCTTTACGGTCACGGTGCCATTGATCGATCTGTGCTTGAATCTGTTCACGTTTTGCCAGCAGTTCACGGTTACGGGGCGCTAGATCATGGACGATAGCATCGAACTGTGCCCAAAACTGTGCGGCATCGATATTTGTACCGGGAATGGCATCGTTATTGATAAAATCGTAAAGGGTTTTTGCAATATTTAGATTGCCGATCTGAACGCGTTCAGTCATGGAGAGTGCCTCTAATGTTGTGCTTTTAAGTTGTGCCTTTAATAGGGTGCTAATAGATTGTTGTCATTAGCTTAGAGCGATACTTAATCCCATGTGCCGTGGTTTTAAGCGCCCTGACCCTGTTTTTTTATCAGGCGTTTTCTCATTACCTGTTAAGTTTTGCCTCTGCTTTCTGATGTGCCGTCGTCCAGCCAGAGTGCCGCTGTATGATCCAAGATCATACGGGTGTTTGTAAAGATACCTGAAATGAAGTCAATTTGTCCCTAGATGTACGCCTAATGAATAATGCCAACGCGACGGCTAGGTCACAAATTTAGCAAAAATGGTTTTCTGAGGTAGGATGCCTGCACCGTTTTTTGGCAGGGTATCCCTTTATTTGAATGGTACTCCTATTTAATAGCGGCAAATTAATAGCGGCAAAACTCAATAGGATTGACCTCTTATTATGACGAATATGATTGATCCTTTTAACGCTCGGCAACTTCGTGAAACCCTGTTGGCAAAACGGCCAATGGATGCCGTGGCGATTGATCGCATTAAGCAAACGTATCGTGATTTTTATAACCTGAGCTGGTTGCCATTTGATGAGCATCGCTGGGGATGTGTGCGCTCTGATGACTACGAAGTGGTTTACCAAACATTCATCCCCCGCCTTGGTCACAAGGATGATATTAATAATGACAAAGCCGCGGGAGGGTGTTTTTACCTGCTGCACGGCTATTACGATCATGTGGGACTGTACGCTCACCTGATCCACTTTCTGTTGAGTGAAGGCTATGAAGTGGTGGCGATTGATCTGCCAGGACATGGTTTATCATCAGGTCCAAGGGCTTCGATTATCTCCTTTGATGAGTACAGTCGAGCACTTTGGCAGGTGATGCAGTTAACCGCGCAGCAGCGGGCCAAGCCATTAAACTTAATCGGTCAAAGTACAGGCGGTGCTGTGGTTATTGACTGGCTGTTACGCAGTCCGTTTAAGACGGAGTTTGCTATTGATAAAGCGGTACTGTTAGCCCCCTTGGTGAAACCTTGGAACTGGACACAAGGGTTGCTCAGTTTCTATTTATTGTCGCCGTTTACCCGACGGCTGAAGCGCCGTTATTCACGCAATAGCCATAATGATAACTTTTTGCGTTTTCTGCAGGATGACCCTCTGCAACCAAGGTATTTGGCCGTGGATTGGGTGCGGGCATTGTCCCGTTGGATACCTGCGATAGAAGCTGCAGACCCTGTTGTCGCAGACTGCCTTATTATTCAAGGTGAAGAAGATCGTACCGTTGATTGGCCGATTAATTTGGATATTCTTCAGGAGAAGTTTCCTGATGCCGAAATACATCGCTATCCGATTGCCCGTCATCATCTGGTGAACGAGCGGGCCGATATTAGAGAGCAATGGATGGCCGCGCTAAGGCGTTATTTAACGTAGGCTGTTTGAAGTGAAATAGCCCGTTGGCGTTTTACCGAATCAAAACAGATAAATAGTTTTTCTTGTGCTGGAAGCAGGCTAGACTACGGCTCTTAGAAATGGCGGTGGGCACAGGTGTGCTAACAAAGGGATCTTAGCCTTGTTCAGATGGTTTGCGATAACATTTAAATACCAAGCTTTGGCAACATGGATCTCTATTGGTTTACTGCTAAGTGTTTTGTCTGGCTGTAGCACCTATGGCGATAGTGTTCAGGCCGTATTGGATGATGTTCGGGCGCAGGATTATGCCCGTGCTGATAAGGTTGCTGATGATAGCCTATCGCCGATTGGCCGTGACCGCTTACTCTACTTCTTAGAACGGGGCATGATCGCCCATCTTGATCATCGTTATCAGGACAGCAATGCTCTGCTGGAGCAAGCCTATCTTATCTCCGAATCGCTATACCGCACCAGTGCGACAGATTGGCTTGCCTCCGCGATGACCCACCCCGGTAATGCCTCCTATAAGGGGCAGCTCTATGAGCGTATCTATCTGCATTACACCAAGATGCTGAACTATTTGCTGCTGGCGCAGCAGCAGGTTAGAGGGCAGCGACAGGAGCAGCTTTTGGATAGTGCTCGGGTTGAAAACCGTCGTATTCAGATTTTATTGGATGAAAATGTCTTTAAAACTGGGGATTACGAGCAAGCGAAAACAAAAGAAGAAAAACTCTTCAGTAAGATCTCCCAGGTATTTCGTCGCTTAAATGGTGATCCCGTGGATGTAGAAAAGCTTAAGTTTCGTGATCAAGCTTTCTCCCATTACGTCATGGGTGCCTTGTATGAGCAATACGGAGAGCTAGATAATGCCCGCGTAAGCTATCAGCGTTCTGCCACGTTGTACGAGGACGGTTATGCCAAGCAGTACAATCTTGATCATGACATGGTTAAGCAAGCATGGAGTGATACCATCCGCGTGATGCAAAAAGCCGGTGGTTATAATGGTCGTTGGCAGCAACTGGTAAAAACGAAAGGGCTAGATAGCACTGGGACATCAAAAAATAGCATTGCAGATAAAAAGCGCTATCTCTATCAGCCAGAAAAAGCAGAACTACTGATTTTGCAGCATGTTGATTTGTCACCTCAGCGTAAGGTGCTCAATATGCAATTGATGATTAACAGCGACAGCCGTCAATTGGTGATACGCCCTGTGCCTATTGGTACTCGGCAAGAGCAGCGAGAGCAGATGGCTTGGTTTTATATACTTTACGCGGATAAAGGTCTTTATAACATCGTGCGAGACTTTTCTGATGGCTCCATTCTCAATAGCGAAGGGGTGCTTTTTAATAGTCGAGCGACCACGTTGCAACCGGTTTGGTCTTTAGTAAGGGATACCGGACTCGATGTTATTTTAGGCAATGGCGGCGTGCGAATCGCTGTGCCCTATTACCCGATCCCCTACGCGCCCTTAATATCTGCAAATGTTAGTGTTAAGGGCGCTGTAGATGGTGACAAGGGAGTGGTAGAGCGTAAGAAGGTTATGATCAAAGCGGATTCTGTTGCCATGCTAGGTTTGCTACAGCAAGTGATTGCGGCCCAAGGCGATCTTAATAGCGCTATGGCCCGAGAAGCATTACGCAATATGGTAACTCAGGAAGCCGTCAAAGATATGGGCGCTTTGGGTATGCTTGGTGGTAAATTGCTGACCGCAAGTACCACCAATGCGGATACCCGTAATTGGTTGCTGTTACCGCATCATATTCGGGTACAGCGTTTACAGTTAGAACCAGGACAGCACAAAATAACCCTAACCAGTCGCTCTACAAAAGGGCAGACGATTAAACAAGATTATGATGTTGACCTTAAAGCTGGGGAGTTAGAAATTTTAGCCCTGCGCACTTTCGTTCCAACCGATGCTTCAGCAAATAATCTTTCTGCAAGCAAGGTTACTCAATAACTTAATGCTGTATGTTTATACATTCAATCGAATAGAGAATAGATAGATCCAATCTCAAGGAGAAAACCAATGGGTATGATGGCGAAACTGGGTGCTATTTTAATTATGGGTAGCGCGGTACTGGTTGCAGGTTGTGGTGGACCACAGGTCGAACGGGTTGATGCCAATAAAGAGATCGCCTTAACGGATCGTTGGAACGATGAAGATTCACGCCTTGTCTCCAAGGAAATGATGCAGGATATGCTGACTTTTCCGTGGCTAAGCCGTTATAAAATGAGTACCGATGATGCTCGACGACCAACCGTTGTTATCCATACGATCCGTAATAAAACCAGCGAACATATTCCATCAGAAACCTTTGTAAACGATATCAAACGTGAACTTCTGCGTTCTGGCGATGTTGATTTTGTGGTTAGTGGTGACGAGCGCGACGATATTCGAGATGAACGCCGAGACCAAGAACTTAATGCCTCATCGGAAACTCAAGCTCAAATGGGGCAGGAAACCGGAGCTAATTTTGCGCTGTCAGGCAGTATCAACAGCTTTGTGGATCAGTTAGATGATGTACGCGTTACCAGCTATCAGGTTGATATGAAGTTGATCGATATGACAACCAGCCGTGAGGTCTGGAATGGTCAGAAGAAGATCAAGAAAAAGCTGAGTCGCTAGCCTCTTGGGTAGAAATAAACACGGTATTAGATGTAAGAGATGCGCCAGAAGTCAATAAACAGGAGAGTGAGTTTGGCCTTTACAACTCAAAATGTCAGAAAAAAAAGCAGCGTGATGTCATGGCTGTTAGCTGCTGCGGTATTAACCGGCTGTTCTTCTGCGCCTACACGGCAAGCGGGTGAAGCACCGACATGGGTTGATCAGCTTCCACAACAGGCTGGGTACGTTTATGGCGTTGGTAGTGCGGACAATACCGGCAGTGAGTCTGACGCGAAAGAGAATGCTAAAGAGCGCGCACGGGCTGATTTGATTCGCCAGATGGAGGTTATGATCAGCAGTGACTTTACCAGCGAAACTCAGCTACAGATGATAGGTGGTGTTACGAGTCGCTTTGTTGAGCAGGTTAACGACAAGGTACGCAGTCAAATTCCTGATGTTGAACTACCGGATCTGCGTTGGACTGATAGCTGGGTCAACCCTGAGACCCGTACCCATTATGCCCTAGCGGAGTTAAACCGTCGGGCCGCAGAGGCCAAGTTAGCGGAGCAGCTTAGCAGTCTTGATCTTGAGCTATTAGATCAACAGCTACCGGCCACTAAAATGGCTGATGGCACGCCGGTCAGTCGTATTGATCAAGTGCGGGAGGCTGTGCCTGTTTTAGCGATGTTCGCTAAACGTGACAAAATTGTGCGCCAACTGCAGTTTGTTGCAGAGTCTGGTTTTTCCCGCTTCGCCCTCGACTCTGATCTGGTGGATCTACGGAAAAAGTTAAACGCTTTAGTCGGTGCGCTAAAAATCACGCTTTCCCCGAGTAATGCTGCGGCAAAGGCTTTAGATGCAACGATAGCAGAAGAGATGACAAAGCTGGGGTTACGTTTAAGCACAGCCGGTGATGCCGATGCTGATTTACGTTTAACTTACACATTAGGCATTAATCGTAAAGATGTGAACCGTACCCACTATGTCTTTGCTCGTTCTGCGGTACAGATCCGTGACAGCGACAACCGCATCATTGGTGCCTTTGACCGTGAAGCTAAAGGGGTTTCCGGTTTAGAAGATAGGGCTAAGCACCTAGCGGTTAGACGGCTGGGTAGTATTCTAGCTGGTGAAGTTATTGATGCGCTGTTTGTCGTTGAGTAAGCTGATCTAATCGTTAGCTTGAAAATAAAAAGCCCTAGGTCATATACGTTTTTCAACGTAATGGCCTAGGGCTTTATATCGACTGCGCGAGAGTTTATAAACGGGAGCCTATAAACGCGTTAGCTCATATCTGAGAAAGGGTTATCCAGCTCTAAATTGACATCCTGTGCGTAGCCTGGGATATGCACGGTTTTATCCGTGATTTGCAGTTCTGGGCCTTCTAATACCTCACGGTCACCAAAGTGATAGATCACTCTAAATCGACCGGCATCCACTTCTGCTTGATACTCTGCCGCACGAGCTTGCTGCAGCTGTACCTTCTCTTGCCATGAATCAATCGCCGCTTGGCTATGCTTTTTAGTGAGCATTTCCAGAGTGACTTCTGGCGAAAAGATAATACCGGTGGCGTTATTGCCACCAAAGCCCTTCGCGTTGATAAAGGCGGTATCCATTGGGCGGTTAGACAGATCAATGGCTTGCTGAGAGAACTCCAGATTGCTCTGGTGAACATCATCGGCAATTTTGTCTGTCGTGGCGATACCTGGGATCATCTGGTGAGCCCATGTACCTAATGCACTAATCGTTTGGTCTCCGGCGGCGGTACCTTGGGAGTGGCCGACGTAGCATTTAATCGCGGCAATAGGCCAGCTTTTGATGTCAAAGGCTTTGGCGACTTGGTTTAGCACATGGGATTCTGTCACCCGATTTTTAGGGGTGCTTGTACCGTGGGCGTGAACATAGCTGCGTTGGCGCAGTGATTCTTCACCCAGAATAGAGCGCACAAGGGCGGCAGATTTTGCCAAGGTGACGTAGTTACCAATCCCAGGCGCACTGATCGACTTTTTATAGCCGTCAGCATTCACAAATACTTCTGGCACTGAACCGAAAATTTGAGCACCCAGCTCTAGGGCTAGAGTGTCATCGGTTAGCATCAAGTATTGCGCACCCTCGGCCATGGTAAAGCCGCAATTCTCAGCAAAAGGACGGCAAGCTTTCTGGTAATCAGCATCGGTCAGTTTTTCTAAGGCATCCAATGCCATTAGGCTAGCATCATCGGCCAAGGCACCCATTACGCGGAAGCCTTCGATAATCTCCGGTGTGACTGGTGCATCACTGGTGCCGACAACCGCTAACCGACGACGACCCAAACGGATATCAGTTACCGCCGCCTGCAGGTTGTACAGAAAACTGGCGCAAGCACCAAGATGACCGGCGGTTGCTCCCACACTTCCCAACACATAGGCGTTGATAAAGTCTGCGGGCATTTGGCCGTAGCCTAGTGGCATCTGTTTAGACGTAGCACGCTTGCCGTTGACAAAGCTCTGCATTAAGCCGCCCCAGCCGTAATGATCCATCTGGCCAATGGAGTTACCGGCATAAACCGCCATTTGATCTGGGCGCAGGGTGTCTTTTACCGTATCCCAATCCAAGCCGGTATTACCTAGCATGTCAGAGGCCGCAAAAAGAGCCATCTGCAAACCGCGAGGGTGGTGGACAGAGCGGTAATATTCGCCCGGATTAAAGCCCGTAGGTATCTGGGCGGAGGCTTTAACACCCGCTTCTCGGCCATCGGGAATCAAGGCTTCAAAACTACCCGTTAGAATAATTTTAAAGTGGCCATTTTCTAGCGTTTCGACCTGCCAGTTGTCAGGTGTGGTTTCAGGCATTTGGCGAGGGCGAAGCGTAAAGCTTAGATATTCTTGGTCAGGGTTGATGGTGAGCCTCGCATTGGCGGGCATGGCATCAACATCAAATAGATCAGGATGGGTTTTACGAATGAGCGTGTTGTCTAACACTTGATCACGCAAAAGATCAGCGGCAGCATCTAGGGCTAATATATCGCCTTCCAGAGTGATCCACTGACCCTCTTTTTCTGACAATAGTCCCATCATGCACGCTAAGCTGACAATAGTTTGCGCCTGCTGTGTGGTGCTAAGATTGTTTAAAACGGTGCGACGGAAGCTCTGAAAACCTGAGCTACGGCCTGCAGCATTAACGCCGCCAAAACCAATAATTACCGGTAACTGTGACAAGCCCCACTCCTCATGACGGTGTCGCAACGATCGGAGTCGCAACGATAATAGATCGCTAAGATGACTAGGGTGTCATCTATTGGCTTCGTTCGTTGGGGATGGCTGATAGGTATTACACAACCTTGAAGCCAAACTCTGTGGTAGTTGGCGACGTTAAAATGAAACGCCGCCTTAAAAAATTAGGCCGAGAATGTTATCACTTAGAAAAGGGCGCGGCTATGGCTGAATGCCCGCCAAGCGCGGATTTTATCCCTGTATTTGTGTCTTTTGGGGGAAATTAATAAGGGGATCTGTCTCTCTTTTTAGCGTATTTTTTAGTGCGCTTATAGACTCGACCCTGAGCCGTAAAATGAATACACTCAATATTATGCTGCAGTGCCGAATAAACGCTTGCACAACTGCAAAGAGGGAGACGTTATGATCAGGGTAGTTTTCAACCAGAAAGGCGGTGTGGGTAAATCAAGTATCACCTGTAATTTGGCTGCTATTAGCGCCAGCAAAGGGCTAAAAACCCTTGTGGTCGACTTAGATCCCCAAGGTAATTCGAGCCATTATCTCATTGGCAAAGCGGTTCAAGATATAGACCATACACTGTTTGATTTCTTTGAACAGTGCTTGGCTATTTCGTCCCAACGTAAAACCATGGAACAGCTTATTCAACCGACACCGTGGGATAACTTGCATGTACTACCGGCCCATCGTGATCTGGAAAGCTTAGAGGGGAAATTAGAATCCCGCTACAAAATCTACAAGCTAAAAGAGATGTTACAAGAGCAGGCTAAAATTTATGATCAAATTTTTATCGATACACCCCCTGCGCTTAATTTCTTCTCCCGCTCGGCACTGATTGGTGCCGAGCGCTGCTTAATACCTTTTGATTGTGATGCTTTTTCTCGGCATGCTTTAGGGCAGCTTTTGGGTAATATTGATGAGATGCGTACCGATCATAATCCTGATTTAACGGTTGAGGGCATTATTGTTAACCAGATGCAGCCACAGGCTAAATTACCGCAACAGTTGGTGCGTGAATTGTTAGCAGAAGGTCATCCGGTACTGTCGGTGCATTTAATGTCATCGGTTAAAATGCGCGAGTCCCATCAGCAGAATAAACCGCTGATTCACTATGTGCCTAAGCATAAGTTGACTGGGCAATTTATAGCGCTGTTTGAGGCGTTATCAAAAGAATAATGTTTATATTTCGAAGTTCGAGGTCTTCTCTGATGATTTCTAGACAGCAAAATGCAATCTAAATCATGGGTTTGCTGGTCTAGAAAGTTTGCGTCGACCTTGCGCCGCTTTCTAAGCGAAAGACCTCATTTGTAAACGAGCGTTTTAAAAAATAGTGATGCGTGGGTTGAAGGTGTTTGGACTTTAGTCGATGTTTTTCTGGCAGCTCCCTCTCTAAACGTTATCTTTGCCAAACATATTGCAGAAATAAGGTATTTCGTTTTGCGCGAGCTTTCCCTTCCCCTTTATAATCATTCCCATAGTGACCAACTACCCTATAACTCAAATCGGTCGCTTTATAATGCAATCCCTGCCTGCTACACCATAACAATTAGGACATGACATATGTTTAAACGTCGTACTTTTATGACCGCCATTGCTGCTTGCTTGCTGATAAGCCCGATCGCTAGCGCTGAATACAAAACGGAATACACCGTTTCTACTGTACTGCCTTCTGCCTTCCCTTGGGGACAGGCTGCTGATAAATGGGTCGAGCTGGTTAAAGAACGCTCAGAAGGCCGTATTAATATGAAGATCTACAGTAACTCTCAGTTGGTCTCTGGTGACCAAACGAAAGAGTTTTCGGCGATGCGCTCTGGCCTGATTGATATGGCTGTGGGTTCTACGATTAACTGGTCGCCACAGGTGCCAGAACTAAACCTATTCTCCCTACCTTTCTTAATGCCTGATCATGCGGCTATTGATGCGATTACTGGAGGGGAAGCCGGTAAGGCTGTCTTTAAGGGCATCGAGAAACGTGGCGTTACGCCACTGGCTTGGGGTGAAAATGGTTTCCGTCAGCTGTCTAATTCTAAACAGAAAATTGATAAGCCTGAAGATCTTAAAGGTTTGAAAATCCGTGTCGTAGGTTCGCCTCTATTCCAAGATACGTTTACCGCTTTGGGTGCTAACCCTACTCAGATGAGCTGGGCGGATGCAAAACCTGCATTAACCACAGGTGCCGTTGATGGACAGGAAAACCCTATCTCTGTTTTTGATGTGGCGCGTATTGATCAGGTTGGTCAGGCTCACCTAACGCGCTGGGGTTATATGGCGGATCCTTTGGTGTTTGGTGTTAGTACTCGGGTGTGGCGTCAGTTCTCACCAGAAGACCAAAAACTGCTAAAACAAGCGGCTATTGACGCAGGTAAATGGGAAAAAGAAAAATCCCGTAGCGAACTAGAGGCAACGCTGGCGAGAATTAAAGAGCGCGGCATAACCGTAACGGATCTGACCGCAGAGCAACATGCTGCCTTTGTTAAGGCAACTCAGTCTGTTTATCAAAAGTGGACACCGCGCATTGGTGAAGAACTGGTAAAGCAGGCTCAAGAAGCGGTTGCTAATCGCAAGTAATTCTGTGTGTTTGCTTAAACGCCCGCCCATTGTGCGGGCGTTGTTGCTTTGATGGAGACTGAAATGTCAACTCGCCGTCCTAAATTCAGGCCTGAGGCCTGGCTTGCCAGTTTGGCATTGATCGCGATCTGCTTGATCAGCCTTGGTAATGTTATTGTTCGCTATGCAACGGATGCTTCTTTTGCCTTCACCGAAGAATTCTCGGTATTTTTTCTGGTGTTACTGACCTTTGCTGGTGCTGCGGTGGCTGCTCGTCACAACCAGCATATTCGTATTGAGTTAATTGAGCATCATCTGCCCAAGCCTCTACTTCGTGTGGTTTATGTACTGCAATGGCTGGCCGGTATGGTCGTGCTGGGTATCACTGCTTGGTACGGCGCTATTTTTGCGCTTGAAGAGTACCAATGGGAATCCTTGTCACCAGGGTTGGGGTTACCTAGTTGGATCTATGTTATCTGGTTACCGTTAATGGCAGTGGCGATCATGATACGGATGACTCAAAACCTAGTGGATCGACAGCGTGGCAAGCTTGACGAGGAGGTTGTGCATGAGTCCTGATCTATTAATGATTGCCAGCTTCTTACTGGCATTACTGCTAGGTGTTCCTGTGGCGATCGCTCTGGGATTAGGCGGTGTCGTTGGTATTGTCACCGGCTTGTCGCCAGATATGCTGGCAACAATGGGCACCAATACCTATAACAGTGTTGCTAAGTACCCGCTGATTGCGATTCCGCTCTTTATCCTCACCGGACTTATTTTTGAGCGTGCTGGGGTGGCTGCAAGTCTTGTGCGGTTTGCTCAGGCGATTATCGGCCCCCGTCATGGTGGTTTGGCGGTGGTTGCGGTGCTGGTCTGCTTGATTATGGGTGGTATGAGTGGCTCTGGCCCTGCGGATGCCGCTGCTGTGGCGATGGTGATGCTGCCAAGTATGCGCAAAGCAGGTTATCCACAACCCTTCTCGGCTACGTTAATTGCGGCATCTTCGTCCACCGCTATTTTGATTCCTCCTTCTATTGCGTTGATTCTCTACTCCATTGTGGTGCCGGGTGTGGATCTGCGAGCACTGTTCGCTGCGGGTTTGTTTCCGGGTATTTTGGCAGGTTTGTCACTATTGGTACCGGCATTATGGTTGTCACGTAAACATGGCTGGGAAGATCCAGAAGCTTCAGAACGCCCACCAATATGGGAGAGTTTTAAAGCGGCTATTCCGGCATTATTTGCCCCGATCATTATTCTGGGTGGTTTGCGTTCCGGTCTCTTTACGCCAACGGAAGCGGCGGTTGTTGCGGTGACTTACGGTGTTATTGTGGGGAGTTTGATCTACCGGAATATCGGTTTTAAAGATCTTTTTGATCTGACAACGGATGCGGCGGTGACTTCTGGCGTGGTGATGTTGATTATCGCACTGGCGGGTATTTTTGCTTGGGCGGGGACTACGCTGGGCACTTTCCAGCATCTGGCCGAGGCGTTACTTTCGTTATCGGAAAGCGGTTGGGTGCTGTTGCTGTTGGTGATGCTGCTGGTGCTCTTGGCTGGTATGCTTTTGGATGCGGTTTCTATCTATCTGATCTTGATCCCCATTGTCTTACCGCTGATGCAGCACTTTGACTGGAATCCGGTTTGGTTCGGTATTCTACTCGCGATGAATATTGCCATCGGGCAGTTCACACCACCGGTTGCTGTTAACCTGATGGTGACGACTCGAATAGCCGGTATTCGATTAGAGCACACCATCGGCTGGGCGCTGATCTTTATCGTTGCGATGGCCTGTAGCTTGCTGTTGGTAATGCTGGTGCCAGGTATTGCGCTTTGGCTGCCAGAGAAACTGGGTTACGTGGTGGGGCCGTGGTAGTTTTGGTGTGATGACGGGCTCTCACGCAGACGTGAGAGCCAGGGCATTCCCTTATCTGGCTTGTTCCCACGTTCTGCGTGGGAATACTACCGCTTTACTCTCCGCTAACCTCATTCTCTCGGCCAGTCTCAATCGGGCGGATACTATCGGTAATCCATTCGCTCCATGAACCGGCATACAGGCGCGGTTCTGGTAGCTCTGCAATGACCGCGCCCAGCACCAGATGACACGCGGTGACACCAGAACCACAATAAACCGCTGTCGCTTGATCTGTATCCAAGGCACTAAGAGTTTCTTTCAGTTGCTCGGCGGGTAGGAACATTCCTTGCTCATTAACCAGTGTGGTAAAAGGCACGCACTGGGCACTTGGAATATGGCCTGCCACAGGGTCAATCGGTTCTACTTCTCCTGCGAAGCGCTCTAACCCTCGGGCATCTAATAATACAGGCTTTTTCAGTAGCAGCTGTTGGGCACTAATCAGTTTTTCATCCTGCCAACTTAGCTCTGACAGTGTGTTAGGCGTAGACGATTGCGAGTTGCTCTGTTGCTGCCCACTGGTCTCTGTGGTTAAGCCTTCCGCTAACCACGCATCTAAACCGCCATCAAGTACCTGTACCTGTTCTATACCTGCATAACGCAGCAACCACCACGCGCGAGCTGCCGCCATGGCTCCATTATTTTGATCGTAAACCACAACAGGACGCTCTACGGTAATGCCCCACTGCTGTAGCTGTTGGGCGAACGCTGCTTTATCCGGCAAGGGATGTCGGCCTGTTACACCGGCTTCCACGGGCGCGGATAGGTGCTGGTCAAGATCGGCATATTGAGCCTTAGGAATATGCTGGGCCATATAGGCTTCTTGGCCGGCGGCGGGGTCTTGCAAATAAAAGCGACAGTCCAGCACGATAGGGGCATCGGAAGATTGTAATTGTTGGCAAAGCTGTTGGGCATTAATTAAAGGGTGTGCAGTTGAAGGCATAACCAAGTCTCCCTGTGAGGTTCTTTGCTCTAGCATACCGCTATGGGATGAACGCGACTACTGTCTACATCGACTGTCGCCTGCTTAAGGGGAGAAGTTTTTAGGGATAGGCGGGTGCTTCGAGTACAATGGCCGCTTTTTTCTGCCGTCTCTATGGGAGTTAGTGTCGCTAACTAGGGATTAGATGAAAGGCTAGAAGAGGATTAGGAGAGCATAATGAAATATATCGGTGCCCACGTAAGCGCCAGTGGCGGTGTGTTTAATGCCCCTTTGAATGCGAAAGAGATCGGTGCCAATGCCTTTGCATTGTTTACTAAAAATCAGCGCCGTTGGCAGGCTAAGCCGCTGGATGACCTTTCTATTCGTAAGTTTAAGCATAACTGTGAAAAACATGGCTTTAAGCCAGAGCAGATCCTGCCCCATGACAGTTATCTGATTAACTTAGGGCACCCAGAAGCTGAGCCATTACAGAAATCTCGGGATGCTTTTCTGGATGAACTACAGCGTTGCGAACAGCTGGGTTTAACCTATCTAAACTTTCACCCTGGTAGCCATTTACGAAAAATCGACCAAGCCGATTGTTTAAGCCGTATTGCAGAGTCGATAGACTGGGCGCTGGCGCAGACGGAAGATGTGATCGCCGTGATTGAATGTACTGCCGGTCAGGGGAGTAACCTCGGCTGGCACTTTGACCATCTGGCGGCGATTATTGATCAGGTGGAAGATAAAAAGCGAGTGGGTGTTTGTTTGGATACCTGTCATATGTTTGCTGCGGGCTATGATATTCGTACCGCTGAGGTTTGTGATAAAACCTTTGCTGATTTTTCAGATACCGTGGGTTTTGACTATTTATACGGTATGCATCTGAACGATTCCAAAGGCGGCCTAAATAGTCGTTTGGATCGTCATCACAGCCTAGGTAAAGGCGAGATCGGGTTGGAAGGGTTTTGCTGGATGATGCAGGATCATCGTTTTGATGGCATTCCCTTGGTTCTGGAAACCATAGAGCCTGAGATCTGGGCGGATGAGATCCAGATGTTGCGTCGTTTTGAGCAAGGAGAAACCCCAGCATGAGTTTTGTATTAAAGGTTGATACGAGGTTCGTAGTAAAGATTGTGAGTCTAGCACTAAGGGTTGTAAACCCGAGACTAACGGTTATAGGGCTAACACGATGAAGCACCGGCCACACGGTAATAAAAGCTTTGGTAATTCTCGGGAGATTCATACTACCCAAGATGGCCCCCATGAAGGCTTGGCCGAGCGTGTTTTTAAACACTGCCGCCAGCCGTTTAAAAAGCCTTATCAGCAGCACAATATTGATGCCTTCAAGAAAGCTAATAACTGGCTACGGGGGCAAAACAAGCCGCTGATTCTGGATAGCTGTTGTGGCGTTGGTGAAAGCACCCGCCAATTGGCAGGGATGTTTCCCGATCATGCGGTGATCGGAGTTGATCAGTCGGAAGATCGCCTGAGCCGGAAGTTAGGCGAGTTGCCGAATAATGCCCTGTTAATTCGTGCCAATTTATTGGATTTTTGGCGGTTAGCGGTAGAGGCCGGTTGGCAGCCAGAGCGGCATTATTTGTTGTATCCAAATCCTTATCCGAAGAAAAGCCAGTTCAAACTGCGTTGGCAAGGTGGCCCTATGTTGCCCTATATCGCAGCGTTAGGAGGTCGCTTTGAGTGCCGTAGTAACTGGAAAATTTATGTGCAGGAAATGGCTCAGGCGGTTAGTCTGCTACGTTTGCCTACCTGCGATACCTTGGCTGATGATTTAAACCATATCAGTCAGGATTTTTTGGATAAACTGTCAGAACAAGTAGTGGCTATTGAACCTGAACCTGTATTAACGCCCTTTGAACGTAAGTATCTCGGCAGTGGGCAGCAGGTTTATCAGTGGGTGTTTAGTGAGCAAAATGCGCAGCAAGCCTCTAGGGACGATGAAGCGGATCAAATAGAATAAGGGCAGATGATGAGCGAGAACAAGCAAAAGCATATTGTGGTGTTAAGCGGTGCTGGTGTTAGTGCAGAAAGCGGTATTCAAACCTTCCGCGATGGCGATGGGTTGTGGGAAAAACATAATGTACAGGATGTTGCCACGCCAGAAGCTTGGCAGCGTGATCCAGAGCTGGTGCTACGCTTTTATAACGAACGCCGCGAACAGATCCGCAAGGCAGAGCCTAATGCTGCCCATAAAGCGATTGCCCATCTAGAAGACGGTTTTAAAGTGACCGTTATTACCCAGAATATCGATGACCTGCACGAGCGTGGCGGATCAACAGAGGTTTTACACCTGCATGGCGAAATCTTCAAAGCTCGTAGTACACTGGATGACCGCCTGATTCATAACCTAGGGCAGAGTGATATTCACCCTGGTGATATGTGTGATAAAGGGAGCCAATTACGTCCGCATATTGTTTGGTTTGGCGAAGATGTGCCCATGTATCCTATCGCACATGAAGTGACACAAATGGCGGATTTGGTGATTGTGGTGGGTACTTCGTTGCAGGTACAACCGGCTTCTTTTCTTGCGAGTGCCGCGCCCAGTCATGTTGCACGTATTGTTGTCGATCCTAAAGCCTCTGCGGATACCCCAGCGTTTTATCTGCGCGAGCCTGCCGGTAGTGCTATGCCGGTACTGGTGGATTATCTTCTGGCAAACGGCATTGACGATCTGTCCGGTATTCCTGGTTTGCAGCACGCTTGATACCCGTTAACAGCGTCTTTTTGCATAACTCGTTCCCATGCTCCGCGTGGGAATGCATAACCCTGAACACCGATTCTCTAACACTCATCCCCGGAAACTTACTGAATGTCCAAGCCGTTTTCTCTGCCTATGCCACCGGCCCCTGATACACCCCGTAAACCGTTCGCCGCCCGAGGTTCCCGAGTGACGCGTTGTACGGGTTGTTTGATGGCGAAGAATTACTGTATTTGTGATCTACGGCCAGAAAACGTCCGTTGCCGTGCTCAGGTCTGGCTGATCATGCACCCGGAGGAGATCTACAAACCGACCAACACCGGTCGTTTGCTGGCGGACTGCCTGCCACAGACTCAGGTGTTTTACTGGTACCGCACCAGTCCAGATCTTAAACTGCTGGCGTTGTTAGCAGACGAGCAGTACCAGCCTTTTATTATCTTCCCAGATGATATGGAGGATTACGCCCATCGGGTAGTGTCTTTTGAACCGGAGCGGGAAAAGTTACCGGAGAAGATTCCGGTATTTATTATTCTGGATGGCACCTGGCGACAGGCGCGGCGGATTTTCCGCAAGAGCCCGTATCTGGATAACCTGCCGGTACTGCCGTTAAAAACCGACCGCCTGACCCGTTACGCCCTGCGTAAACCCGCCAGTGATCAGCACCTGTGTACCGTGGAAGTTGGCATCGAGTTGTTAAAACAGGCCGGGGAAAGTGAAGCGGCAGACACCGTGGAAAACTACTTCGCCGCCTTTAACCGCCGCTACGCAGAGTCCCGTGGCTTACGGGATGAAGTGGAAGCGCGTTTGAATCGTTAGTTGTAGCAAAATATTAAGTAGCATAGAGGGTTAGGAAATGGACTTCATCGGTTATTTAGCTAACTGTTTAATCAATGGTCAAGAGATGGTCGAACTGAGATCAAATTATAGGGTTCGATCATTGATTAGGCTAAAGTTGGCGGGTTATGACTTAGAGTTGTATCAGTCTGATAGCGCTTTCCCGCAACACCGCTCGAAAGTCGCCGGTCAGTTGTTCCCAAGTACTAAATTTATTGTGCATGATATTTCTGAGAAAGATATAGATGTTCTTAAGAGTGTTGGGTACTCACTGGCGAATTTGATGAGTTTTGGCACTGATTCTCAAGTTAGATTTTATAGATGGAAGTTAAGCCCTGTATCTAGAGGCGAAGAGTGGTTTACGATGGGTGTTGTTGGTGCACACAGGCCTGTCGTTAATGTCTTGTTAGGAGATGAGGTTAAACATTTTATTGAATGCTGTTTTCCTCAATTCGAGAAGTATCGAGAGGAGCGTTTTTTACCGCAGGTCTTTGAGTATTATGTCCTGGCCGATTGCGTCGATCTTCCGATGGAGGTAAAGCTTGCGAATTTGTTTATCCTTCTGGAGAATCTGAAACATTCTTTTGCCTCAATGAGCAGCAATTTCTTCTTTAAGAATGGCTTTTTCTACAGAGTCACAAATAAGAAAAATCGAGCAAGCTTTCGAGAAATTCTTGAAGAGATGTTTCAAGAGCAAGGTATGGAGCCGGACTTAGCTAAAATTGTAAAATTGAGGAATGACATAATCCATACAGGTCTTTGTGGCTTGGAGCTGGAAGAAATGTTTGAACTCTATGCGAGTATTAAAGACATAGTTGCTGAATATTTGTTAAAGCTCTTAGGTTTTGAAGGCCAGTATCTTATTTACAGTTCTTCAGGTAGAAAGTTTCAAAATATGAATTGTTAAAAATCCCCGCTATTGAGCGGGGATTTTTTTCTGGCGTTCAGCAGAAGACGCTGATTAGCCCTGGCTGTCCAGGAAGCGTTCTGCGTCCAGTGCTGCCATGCAGCCGGTGCCGGCTGAGGTGATCGCCTGACGGTAGACGTGATCCATAACGTCACCTGCGGCATAAACACCTTCGATGCTGGTTTGGGTGGCGTTGCCTTCCAGACCGGATTGTACTTTCAGGTAGCCGCCGTTCATCTCCAGCTGACCTTCAAAGATGCCGGTGTTTGGCTTGTGGCCGATGGCGATAAATACGCCCATCACACTGATCTCCTGGGTGGCATCGCCTTCGGTGGCTTTCAGGCGCAGGCCGGTAACGCCCATGTCATCACCCAGAACTTCGTCCAGTGTGTGATTCCAGATCACTTCGATATTGCCGTTGGCAACTTTCTCCATCAGTTTGTCCTGCAGGATCTTCTCAGAGCGCAGGCTGTCACGACGGTGGATCAGGGTGACTTTTTTGGCGATGTTAGACAGGTACAGGGCTTCTTCAACAGCGGTGTTACCACCACCGACAACCGCTACTTCCTGATTACGGTAGAAGAAACCATCACAGGTGGCACAGGCAGAAACACCTTTGCCCATGAAAGCTTCTTCGCTTGGCAGGCCCAGATACTGTGCGCTTGCGCCGGTGGCGATAATCAGCGCGTCACAGGTGTAGGTGCCGCTGTCGCCTTTCAGGGTGAAGGGGCGCTGGGTCAGTTCCACTTCGTTGATGTGGTCGAAGACGATTTCGGTGTCGAAGCGCTCGGCGTGTTTACGCATGTCTTCAACCAGCTGAGGGCCCTGAATACCGTCAAATGCACCGGGCCAGTTATCCACGTCGGTCGTGGTGGTCAGCTGACCGCCCATCTGCATACCTGAGATGATGACAGGCTTCAGGTTGGCGCGGGCGGCGTAGACGGCTGCGGTGTAACCTGCAGGGCCGGAACCCAGAATAATCAGTTTCTCGTGACGGTTTTCGCTCATGGTGCTCTCCCGGCGAGCCGTGTGTGGCTCTGGTTAATACGTCAATAATCAAGTGATGATCTTGTTCGTTGCAGATCTATATGGGGGCGGCGGGCCTAATTACCAGCTATGCCGCTCTGTGCTTTGCTCTTGTAAGCTCTGCTTCAATATGTTCTGGCTTTAATATGTTCTATTTTTATGATGATGACGGGATTTTAACAGAGTCTGAAAATTTGCGTGATCTTATAGCAGGGATTTTATTGGTAAGAGATGGGGTGCGCTAATGGAATGGACGAATGGTAAAGATAGATAAAACCGATAAATGCAACGGCTTAATAATAGGAAAGTCCCGTAAGCATGAGCCGTACGGGACTTTAATGAGGGTATAAATTCAATTGATCTTCTTTATGGCTTAACGTCTGTACAGACTTGAAAGGCTGCACTTTTTTCAATGTAAAATACCTGATCTGTAATGGGTCAAAAAATGGAACTCCTTCTATTTTCTGTTTGTGTTTACCTAGTGTGTCGGTGCTATGTCTAAATATGATTCTTAGCGTGATGGGTTATGCGTCATCCTCCCGTTTAAATTCAACCCCTAATAACTCACCTGTTATGCTAACACGTACCTGTATATGTATCGGTGCACAGCAGGTTTGGCAGTCTTCGTAATAATCCTGATCTCCTCCTGTTGTATCTACCGCTGTTTCCAGTGCGGAGCCGCAATAAGGGCATTGCCCGAAAACTTCGGTGAGCATCGCCTCTAACATAAAGGCTCCCTCCGATGACTTTTACTTATTCACTTTGCTTATGGCTATCTTCATCTCGTTCTGATGATGGTTCGTTTGAGGTTTTCTGTATGGCATTTTTTTCATGGCTTTATTTTGTGTTGATTGATTTTTTTGAACCTCCTTTTTTTGTTTTGGCTTTTTTGCTCTGGTGCTGATGATTTTGTGGGGTTGTTAAGGGCTTTTAATTTGATCAAGACTTCGCTTTACACTCGTAACTATAGTCAAGATTTTGCTCTGCACTGTTTTTTTCTATATTTTTTTCCATTTCAGTCTCTAGCGAAGGTTAGATGCTTGGATTTAGTCATCGGTGGAGGCTAATAGCTGTTCAAGCTGCGGGTATATCGTAGCGTTGGCGACGAGCATTTGCTGGCCATAAAGGCTTTCAGGGTAGTCCTTCGGGCAGCCATCTAAATGACCGGCTAAGGCTCCAGCTTGTAGCGCTATTAAGCGGGCGGCGGCAAAGTCCCAAGGGGATACGGTTTCATAGTAGCCATCAATACGACCGCTGGCGACATAGCAAAGATCAAGTGCTGCTGAGCCAATACGGCGAATATCCTGACAGTTATTTAATACACGATGAAGTCGAGGCATTAGTGTCGGAATTAACGTTTTATCGTAGGGAAAGCCGGTGGCAACTAAGGCTTTATGGAGTTCGGTGGTTTGGCTGACTTGAATGTCTTTACCGTTTAGCTTGGCGGCCTCTCCTTTGATTGCGGTGAATAACTCGTCTAAAAAAGGGTTATACACAACGCCAACTTTCACTTCACCCTGTTCAGCATAGGCAATGGAAATAGCAACATGGGGCAGGCCGTGGGCGTAATTTACGGTGCCGTCGATGGGGTCGATAATCCATAGCGGCTGGTACAGCGTGTCGGTGTCGGAATAATCAGGGGATGATTCTTCCGATAAAATACCGTGCTTAGGGAAGGATAGCTGCAATAGTGCGCGGATCATCTGGTCAGATTTTAAGTCTGCACTGGTGACTAATTCTTGGTTTTGTTTGTAATCCTCGGTGAACGCTTGGTTGTCTCGAAGATCCTGAATCAGTCGGCCAGCTTCTTTCGCAATCGCAACAGATTGTTGTAAGAGTTTTGCCAGTTGTGATGATGTGCTAGGGAGTGATGTGTCCATAAAAATGACTCCGAAAGGGTAGGGTTGATACCTTCTAGTTGGGTAGGGTTTTGTATCGTGACAAGATATACATAAGTGACTATTTATATAGAAGAAATACTTATCCGATAATAACGTTTTTTTATGTGGTTTTTTGTGACTAATAAGTCATTTTGATTGTGAGGACAGCTTAATTTTGGTAGCTTTAAGTATATCAGAGAAGCGTGTTATTTGATGTTGGGTAAGGTTCAACAGAGATAAACAGGCAAGGATAAGAAATAGGTAGTGGGCAGGTAACAGGTAAGTAGTGGGCAGGTAACAGGTAAGTAGTGGGCAGGGATTGTTATGTGGCTATGGAAGGTTAGTTATGAAGTGCTCAGGCATAAAAAAAGCCAGATTCCGAAGAATCTGGCTTTCTCTGAAGTTGGTAGCGGGGGCCGGATTTGAACCGACGACCTTCGGGTTATGAGCCCGACGAGCTACCAGGCTGCTCCACCCCGCATCAGATGCATTGCATTATAGACTTAAACGATTGAATGTCAAAAGTTTTTTCGACAATTGTTAAATAAAGATTACATAGGGCGTTATAGGTCGTCTTGTAAGTGGTTTTGTCAGGCCTATAAGGGTTGGCGGTTGCGTCGAGAGATATAGGTATCTGACAGAAACCCTGTTTTAGTCATGGTTTTGTCACCGTGAATCCGTAAAACAGGTTATGTGAGAGTACAAGAAAGACATCTACAAGCAGAGGGAATGTAAAGATGAGTAAGAAAATCGCCGTAGTGACCGGTGGTACAGGTGGTATAGGGACTGCTATTTGTCGTCGTTTGTCTGATGATGGTTATAGTGTTGTTGCTGCATCGACTAACCAGGAAAAAGCACAGGCTTGGAAGGAATCAGAAAAAGCCGCTGGTTATGACTTTGTAACAGTGAAAATCGATGTAGGTGATTTTGACTCCTGCCAAGAAGGGTGCAAGCATATTGCAGAGACCATGGGGCCGATTGCGATTCTGGTTAATAATGCCGGTATTACTCGTGACGGTTTTATGAAAAAAATGAGTTGGGACCAGTGGCATCAAGTCCTGCAAACCAACCTTGATAGTGTTTTCAATATGAGCAAAGCTTGTCTTGATAATATGCTAGAGATGAAGTTTGGCCGTATTGTTAATATTTCTTCTATTAACGGTCAGAAGGGACAGATGGGGCAAACGAACTATTGCAACGGATATGATTATGAAGATTGATGAACCGATTCGTAATCAAATTATGGAAGGTATTCCTGTTGGGCGCTTCGGCAAACCAGAAGAGATTGCTCGCACGGTATCTTTTTTAGTGGCAGAGGATGCGGGTTTTATCACTGGATCTAACTTGGCTATTAACGGTGGCCAGCATATGAGTTAGGTATTTGTCCTTGTTTTGATAAAAAAGCCGGCATTGACCGGCTTTTTTTACGCCTAGACGATGATCATCTTGTATAATTGATCAATATCATATGAATTTTCATCTTTTAGCGAATACACGGGCGAGCGTTGTGCGATTAAACAGTAAAGAACAACCGTCAAGCTTTCAGTTTAAAGGGGGAAACCTAACGGTGACCACCCTTGAGTTAATGACTGCAAACTGCGCCGCCATAGAGCAGGAGTTGCAACAGCAAACGCGTCGTGCTCCTGCTTTTTTCAGCCAAACCCCTGTTGTTTTGGCTTTTGATCGGCTTAAACAAGAAACCGTTGCTCTGGAGTTGATCGTAGACACTTGTAAGCGAAATGGTTTGATACCTATTGCGGTACGCTGTTCGCAAGATGCCATCAAGCGATCAGCTTGGGCTTTGGGGTTGGGTTGGTTTCCTCTACAGGCTGACCGTCGATTAAGTGAAGTAAAAAAAGAGACGGATTGCGAGATTCGCAAGCCAACAAAAATAGTGCGTTCGACGGTACGTTCTGGGCAGCAAGTTTATGCAGAACATGCAGATCTGGTCATTCTTGGATCTGTGAATGAAGGTGCTGAAGTTATTGCCGATGGCAATATTCAGATCTGGGGTTCTTTGCGCGGGCGAGCCATCGCGGGCGCCCAAGGAGACTGTACCGTTGGGGTGCTTTGTCGGCAGATTCGAGCTGAGTTGGTTTCCATCGCAGGTACATTCCAAACATTTGATGCTTTTGCTTGGCCGGACGATAGTGAACGACCTGTTGAAGTGCGTTTAAGTAATGGTAGGCTCGTTATCGAGTAGATAGCGCCAGATAATAAGGTGCTATTTAACAAAAATGCTATAATACTCGATGGTTATATAAAGGGGAGAAGCCGTTTGGCTAAGGTAGTCGTTATAACATCAGGCAAAGGCGGCGTTGGTAAAACAACAAGCTGTGCCTCAATAGGTACTGCGTTGGCGATGCAAGGGCATCGTACAGTATTGATCGACTTTGATGTGGGGTTGCGTAACCTTGATCTTGTTATGGGTTGCGAGCGGCGTGTTGTTTACGATTTGATTAATATAACAACCGGCGAAGCGAAGTTAAGTCAGGCATTAATTAGAGATAAGCGCGTTGATAATCTGTATATGCTGCCGGCTTCTCAGACGCGGGATAAAGATGCCTTAACGTTTGAAGGAATTGAGCTCGTTATCAATGAGCTTAAACAAGAATTTGATTTTATTCTTTGTGACTCACCTGCGGGTATTGAGCGTGGCGCGGTGATGGCGATGTATTTTGCTGATGAAGCTATTGTTGTGACAAATCCTGAAGTTTCTTCTGTGAGAGACTCAGATCGTATTATTGGTTTATTAGATTCAAAAACGCGCCGTGCAGAGCAAGGTGAGTCGGTGCGCACCTGTTTACTGGTGACTCGCTACGATCCTGAGCGTGTTGAGCATGCCGATATGATGTCGGTACAGGATATCGAGGAGATACTGGCTATACCTCTTTCAGGTGTTATTCCAGAATCTCAGGCTGTTTTGAGAGCGTCAAACCAAGGAATACCGGTCGTGCATGACTCTGAGAGTGATGCAGGGCAAGCATATATGGATATGGCCGCTCGATTTTTAGGCGAAGACAGACCTATGCGTTTTATAGATTTTGAGCGAAAAGGGTTGTTCAGCCGGATGTTTGGAGGTCGACGGTGAAGCGTTTACGTAGTTTTTTTCAGAAAGAAGCATGCCCGTCGGCAGATGTGGCCTGCGAGCGATTAAAAATAATGATCAATCAAGATCGTATGCAGCGGAATCAACCTGAGTTTCTACCACGCTTACAAAGTGAGCTAATAGAGGTTATCCGGCGTTATACACAGTCCGATCAGGGGGATATTCAGATTAGCTATCACAATTTACCCCAGCGAACCCAAATTGAGTTAAATGTTTCCTGGCCTGCAACGCGTTCTTAGTGCCTAGTTAGGTACATGCCCATCGGGGTACAGTATTTATTTAGGATACAAATGCGGGCTTCAGGCCCTGGTAAAAAGAAGGACCTGAGTTTTGAGTTCACAGCCTACATTATTTTGGCATGATTATGAGAGCTTTGGTGCCGATCCTCGACGGGATCGCCCTGCGCAGTTTGCGGGGATTCGTACCGATTTAGAGCTTAATGAGGTAGCAGAGCCTGTTGAATGGTTCTGCCAGCCTGCGGATGATTTTCTACCTCATCCTGATGCCTGTTTGATTACAGGGATTACACCTCAGCAAGCTCAGCGGGATGGTTTGCCGGAAGCGGCGTTTATTGCTCATATTCATCATGAGCTAAGCCAACCCAATACCTGTGCCTTGGGTTATAACTCCCTTCGCTTTGATGATGAGATGACCCGTCATACGCTATATCGCAATTTTTATGATGCTTATGGACGTGAGTGGCAAAATGGTAATTCTCGCTGGGATATTATTGATGTCGCGCGTACAGCTTATGCGCTTCGTCCAGAGGGTATTGAGTGGCCGTTAAATGACCAAGGCTTACCCAGCTTTAAACTGGAGCATCTTACTGCAGCCAATGGCATTGTCCACGAGGGCGCGCATGATGCGGTGTCTGATGTGCGAGCAACCATTGCGCTGGCGCGTCTGATCCGAGATAAACAGCCCAAGCTGTATCAGCACCTTTTTGAACTGCGTAGCAAGCATAAAGTCTCCGATCAGCTTGACCTAACACGCCGTAAGCCGGTGTTACATATCTCTGGTATGTTTGGTGCTGCTCGAGGTAATGCCGCTATTGTTGTTCCGCTAGCGCTACATCCGACTAATAAAAATGGGGTTATCTGCTACGATTTGATGGCCGATCCTAGTGAGTTAGGGCGCTTATCGGCTGAAGAGATTCAGCGGCGCGTATTTACCGCGCAGGCGGATTTAGATGTCCCGCGTATCCCTCTAAAAGTTATTCATATCAACCGTTGCCCTGTGGTACTTCCGGTTAGCATGGTTGATGATTCAGTTGAGGCTAAGACTGGCCTAAGCCGTCAAACCTGTGAGGCCCATTGGCAAACTTTAGCTGGCCTAGGTGACCTTTCGGTTAAGTTGCAGGCGGTGTTTGGCATGGAGCCTGAGGGCGGTTTCGGCTCTGATGACCCTGATTTGATGTTGTATGGGGGTGGCTTCTTTGGCCGCCATGATAAAGACCAGATGGACATTATACGAGAAACCTCAGAGGATCATTTACCAGAGCTTATACCCAACTTCCAAGACCCGCGTTTGGATGAAATGTTTTTCCGCTACAAGGCTCGTAACTTTAAAAGCGGGTTAACCGGCGAAGAGCAAGAACAATGGGATAGCTATCGCTGGCAGCGGATTAATGATCCTGCCGTTAGTAATTTGACACCTGAGCAGTTTAATCAACGATTGATCGAGCTGAGTCAAACGGAGTTGTCGTCACGGGATCAGAATATTCTGGAGGATGTGGTACTTTATGTTGAATCATTGGTGCCATCACACCTTTTCTAGCTCTAATTTCTTGCGGTTACTTCTTTCTCTCCGTTAATAAAAAAGCGATAACACAGGGTGTTATCGCTTTTTTTATCTTCTATCGGTTAATTTCTGCCTTTAACGGCGACGCTAGTTTTCTATAACAGGCAGCTTAGCTTTCAGTCGGTTCGCCTGAGTGAATACTGACGTGCCGGGTTGATACTCAATGGTTAGTCGCCCAGTCTTGCCGTTGGCTATCTTGGATAAGAGTACGGCAATATCCGACTGTTTTAGACCTTTCACCGCGTTGGCAAGACGTGTGCGACGTTCAAAGTGGGTTTCATCCTGTGCCATTTCACGCCACAAACGTTGGGCTCGGGCTTGAAGGCGATCATCACTATCAAGAATTTTTGCCAGTAACCCTGCTTGCTGCTCCGTGAATTCCTGTTCGTTCATCTGGGCGAATTCTTCAGCAAATGCTTTGAGAAAAATATCGCTGCGTTCAGCAATATCCTCAGGTTTATGGCTAGGAGACTGTATGAGAAGGCTTAAGCCTGGTGTTTTTAACGTAGGATAGTAGCTGGCAAATACCACGTAGCCTAACTGTTGCTGTGTTCGCATCTCATGGTAGTAAGGGCTTTGTAGAATATGGGCCAGTAGCATCCAGCTTGCTTGCTGTTGATAGCTTTGTGGTTGGTCGTTTTGCTGGTTCTGGTTAAGAGCATCCTGCTCAGGGCTGTCCCCGTGACGTAACTCTGCCTGATAATACGACAACCATGCATTATCGTTATGTTCCAAAGCAGGCTTGTGGGTCAGCTTTTGTCCTTTAAGGCTTAAGGCTTTTACTCGTGGAACCTGGCTTTCTGTTAATGAAGGATCTAGGGCAGAAAAAACCTCTGCCAAGGTGGCTTCTGCTTCTTGCTGAGTAATATTGCCAACAATCATGCTCTGGATATGGAGCTTAGCTAAGAAGCGTGAGCGGAAGGCTTCCAGATCCGCAGGTTCCAACGACTCAATCTCAGCAAGTAGTGATTTTTCAGACCAGTTAGGTTGCATCAACACAGAGGATACTTCCCCTATTACTTGTCGATAAAGCGGCGCTTTATCAGCATTCTTCCAGCGTTTGATTAGACTCTGTTTGACGAGGGCAAATTGCTCATGATCAATGGCGGTCTGGGTCAGAGAATTGAGTAAGCGTTTAATCAAGACATTCTGTTTGGCATCATAGCCGCCCACTTGAAAGGTAATGCCGCGAACATGTTTGTAAACCGTGTAATCAAGCCCTGCAAGGCTGGCGGGATAAGCAAACTCGTTGCTGGACTCATTGAGCCAGCTTGCCAGCATCTGTGTGAGTACGGCAGACCTTGCTGATTCTGTGCTAACCGGTGACTGTAGGCTAAAATACTGCTGTGCTTTTGGGGTGTTGAATTCCGTGTCGGCTTTATACCAAAGTGTTGCCGATGGTGTGCGGCTTAGATTAATGGGTATGGCCATTTCAGGCAGCTCGGTTTTTATTTGCTGATTGGCGGCAATAAAAGGGTTTTTGACTGGTAGTTGAAAGAGATTGCTTGTTAGTGGTTCTATCTGCTTAGGGTCAAACTTCGCAAGATGGTAATCACCTTTGAACCAAGGTGACACTTGGTCGGTGTCTAGATCTTGGCTGATGCGTGTTAATAAAAGGTTCTGTGGCGTTAAATAGCTCAGATACTTTTTGATCAAGGGTGCGTCGAACGCTTCCATGGCATAAGGTGCATGGATCACTTGCTCAATAGGATAACGGGGCATGTTGTAGGCAACAGAGCTGACAAAGTGAATGGGTGCGCTTTGTTCCATATAGGCGAATGCTTGCTCTGAAAGTGTTTTTTGTTCTTCGTAGCGCCAAGCCTCAACGCCCTGTTGCTGAAGCAGGTTGATATAACCAAAGACTGCGTTAAGAACCGTTTTGTTATTGTCAAAACCCGCTTGGGTTAGATTGACCGTGATTGAGAAAAGAGATTCTTCTCCTGTGCTTAAGCCGCCTCCAGCGGAAAGGCCTGTTGCCCACCCCTGTGATTTTAAATAAGACAGCAGACTGCCTTTGCCTTCATGGCCGATTAGGCTGGCAAGATAGCTGGCAGGTTTCTTCTCATAGACGGCTAAAGTATCTGGCATCGGAAACTGTAGCTTCAGGGCATGGCGAGCTTGTAGTGGCTTAATATCCAGTTGTAGCGGCAGGCTGTCTTTTATGAATAGCGGCTGCGAGACTGTAAAACTATCTGCTTGGCGATTTTCGATGTTTTTAAATTTACTGCGAGCCATCTGCTCCAGCTCATCTAATGAATTATTACCCAGAATCACTAGGGACATACGGTTGGCAGAGTAATGTTTTTGGTAGAACGCTAGCATGGCATCCCGTGCAGATTGTTCTTTATCCTTGAGCGTTTCAAGGCTACCAGTACTAAAGCTACTGTACGGATGCTCTGGATTCAGCGCTTGTTTTAAAATATCAAACTGTTTGCGGCCATCGTCTCGGAGCTTGGATTGATACTCTGAGTGAACGGCATTCTTTTCCCGCTTCACGTAGGCTTCAGTAAAAAGTGGTGCAATAAAGAACTGGGCGAAGCGATCAAGGCTGGGTTCTAAGTGATTGCTGTCAACTTCAAAAAAGTAGTTCGTATCTCGATAAGACGTAAAGGCGTTATGACTGCCGCCATGTTTGCTAATAAAGCTTTGGTATTCACCTGCTTCAGGATATTTCTCGGTACCTAAAAAAAGCATGTGTTCGAGAAAGTGCGCAAGGCCTGCAAACTCTTTAGGGTCTTGTCCGCTACCGATTGCGACATTCATTGCCGCGGCTGCTTTATCTGCCTTAGGGTCTGATACGAGAACAACCGATAGTTTGTTATCTAGCATTAATGTGCGGTAACGACGCTCATCATTCAGGCTCGCGATAATTGGCGGCTGCTCTGACTGAGCGGAGGATGTTGTAGCATTTTTTGTAGGCATAGCATTACAAGCCGTAAGCATGAGTGATGAGATAAGCGTACAGGATAGCCAGATATTCTTTGGCATTTTTAATCGTTTGGTCATTATTGGTGGCATGGAGTGCTCGCTTTTGTTCAAACGGAAGATCCGCCGTAGACGATCAATATTCTTATGCTACTGATCTTGGTATAGCTTAAGACCTTGGCATAGCTTGAGGGTTCGTTAAGTTGCTCGTTCTGAAAGCTTTTTATCGACGACTCTATGTTTATGCGTGATTTAGTTAGCTCTAATTTGAGTCAGGCGTACTGGTTGAGAATCTAAATCGATGGCCGCTAGGTTCGGCTACAGCACGGGAGCGATTAGCGGGATTATTTACCAAGGGAGCAATAGGGTAGTAATCAAGATAGTCATTTTCAACAGCCGTTAGATAGGATTGTAAATCTGCATTAGGACTTAGCCAGTTAGTTGCTTCCTCCCTTGGAATGATGACAGGCATACGCTCGGATATATTCCCAATCATTTGATTGCTTGGCAGTGTCAGAATGGCGAAGGTGTCGTAGCCGGTTACGTCAGATGTTGCATAACGCGTTAAGATACCCGCTAAAAGAAAGGTTCTATTCTCAGGGCGGCGCACCGCAAATGGTCGCTTATGACGGGTATATTGCTGCCATTCATAATAGCCTGATACAGGAATAAGGCAGCGTTGCTGTAAGGCGTCTCGAAACATGGGCTTTTCGTCCAGAGATTCGACTCTTGCGGAATAAGGGCTGTTTTCAAGAATCTTGAGCCATTGAGGGCTATAACCCCAATAACCGTTACACAGCTCAATATCGACAATACCTTGTTTGATAATGCTAACAAACCCGCGAGGGGGTAAGTTGAAGCAAGTAATTAAAGGCTCTCGAATCTGTAATGGTTCATTCAGAAGTGTATCCGTATTAAAGGGTGTGACTATCAATCGACCTGTCATTAAGTACTTACCTTGTTACGTCCGCCGTGTTTGGCTCTATATAGGGCATCATCAGCAGCTTTAACGACTTGCTCTGGGGTTTTGTTAGCCCCTTCTTTTTGTGCGACTCCAATACTAATCGTTACAGAGACAGTGGACGGGTCTGTTTTTTTCGTTCCACGTCGACCCTTTCCACTTTTATCATCTTCTGGTCGATTGTCGTCACGTATTTTCATGGCGTAATTAGCAATTTCTTCTCGGACTATTTCTAAATGAGGCAGTGTATATTGCACATCACGATTGGAAAATAGAACCGTAAACTCTTCGCCGCCGTAGCGGTAGGCTTTGCCACCACCTGTCACCCTGCGAATTTTAGCAGCAACCATTTTAAGAACTTGGTCTCCTATATCGTGACCATAGGTGTCATTGAATTTCTTGAAGTGATCCACGTCCATCATAGCGATAGTGTAATTTCTACCAAGTTTGGCCAGTTGTTCGTTTAGGGCGCGGCGGCCAGGTAAGCCTGTAAGATCATCTTTGAAAGCCATGTTGAAGGTTTCATGGACAATGGCTCCAACGAGTAAAGCTCCTGCTAAAAACATAAAAACAGAAAGATAACCGGGAATTAAAATCTGTTGGCTGACAATAAAGAGAATAATCAGGGCGGAAAAAAGAGTCACATTAATAGTAGATGGTTGCCAGAATAATAGGCCAAGCATCGCCAGCATTGAAAAGAAAAACGAGTAAAAACCAATAGGTGACATGTTAACCCAATCAGGATGAAGTGCAGGCCATACCATTTGAGTTAAAAAATAGAGTGTTGGTTGGTGTTGGTATTCACAAATTAACCAGATAGCAAAAATTTGTGCACCCAGGGTCATTAACTTTGTGGGTAGGTCTGTAACCAGAGATCCTTTTTCCTGCCAAAAAGCAAAGAGCACAATATTCAGAGGCCCCAGAATAGTGACGGCATTAAAAACCATCTCAATGGTGAACTTACTCCATGACTGGCCTACACTGCTTAATAATGTCGTGTAACTCCAATACGCAGTCGCTAAGATCAGTAGTGTCATAAGAATCCGCAGACGCCCATAAATTAGGCTCAATGTAATTGCGGCAGTAAAAACGATATAAGGCGCTAACGAAAAAAGGTCCCTTACCGTAGGGGAAAGTGCTTGATAGCCGAAGTGGGCGATCGGGATAGTGATAATAAGCAAAAGCAGCGGTATCAGGGCTGACTCTTTTAATTTGAAGAGAATACGGATCACGACAACCTCACTGTCAACTGAAAGCCTAGATTAAAAGGTCGGTGGTGGAAAGCAAGTTTCTTAAGATGAAGAATTGTTAATCAGGGCACCTTGATCGATATGGATAAAAGTAAATGGGCTTAATTCGAAATAAAGCCTTGCACTCTCTTAGTTTGTGGGTATAATTTGCCCTCGTTGTCACAGAGCAAGTCTCTCGGCAACGGTTAACACTTTGTTTTCTATCACTTTTCTCCATA
>NZ_AUGW01000028.1 GCF_000422865.1 Oceanospirillum maris DSM 6286
ACCAAAATGGTCTGACTTGCTGAAAGAACGAACGATAATCGGATACGCTCGATTACAAAGACTGAATCAATAAAGACGCAATACAGAATTAAGATCTCGATTGGCATCGATCTACAACTTTTTTGCTTGACGACAATAGCGTGTAGGAACCACCTGACTCCTTTCCGAACTCAGAAGTGAAACTGCTCAGCGCCGATGGTAGTGTGGGGTCTCCCCATGTGAGAGTAGGACATCGTCAAGCGCTTATTCTAAAAGCCCGTCTCTTCGAGACGGGCTTTTTTTATGCCTGGGATTATTTGAAGGGATAGTAAGATAAAAACCTGATACCAGTTCAATACTAGAATCAGGCTATAGCATAGGAAGATAGAAAGGGAAGGCTTATGTTATCGGTTTTTAACAAGGCACCCATTTTCTAATAATTTGCACTGATGTTCAGCTAAAGTCATCCAGAACTCTTTGTCAGGCTTAATCCCCATCGTTACTTCTAAATTTGGTGCCATTAAGAAAGGCTGATTCATTAAGCTTAAAAGGCTGATATGCAGCATTTTAGGGTCTAACTCTGGATTCAAGACGCCATTCTCCTGCATCTTTCTCAACATAGCCTCCATCGGGCGGCACTTTTCTCGAAAGCGCTGCTGGATAAAATCATCCTCCAACGGGCCATCTTCAAAGAGTAGACACTTTAGAATCACAATAATAAAGCCTGGGTACTCCGACATTAGAGAGTAATATTGCTGGAAAAAATCTGAGAAGCTCTCAGGAGGGTTTTCAACACCCTTTATGACTAGCTGATGAAGGGGTTCAAATGTTTCAATAAACATTGCCTGAAATAACCCTTCTTTATTACCAAAGTAATAGTGAATCATCGCCATTGTCGACTGAGCTCGTGATGCAATCTCACGGGTGGTTACTTGTTGATAATTTTTTTCAATAAAGCATGAGCGGGCCGCTGAAATTAGGTTTTCACGCACATTACGTGCACTCTTACTGGTCGGTCGTCCACGTTTCTTAGGTTTTACGGGCTTGAATTCTGCATTCATGAGTAAGTATCTTTTAATCAGTTGATTAAAAACTAGAGTAGAGTATTTGGACTAAAATGCAAAGGGGGTAAAATCCGTTATTATCGAACAATTTGATTGATTTAATCGACCAATCAATCAAGGGGTTAATTATAGGCATTATTGTTGGTATGGAATAATGAGATATAGAAAGAAAGCATAAAAAAACCGCACCCAAAGCAGTTAGTCAAACTGTTCGAGTACGGTTTTCAAATGAAGTTCCTAAAACGGCCTTCATTATTGATTAAGGTTAAACATCCAAGAAGTCTAAGATACCTTCAGCTGCTTTACGGCCTTCATCGATAGCAGTAACAACAAGATCCGATCCTCGAACCATATCACCACCGGCAAAAACCTTTGGGTTAGATGTTTGGTAAGGGAAGCGAGCTTCAGCCTTTGCTATAACACGACCACTGCTATCTATTTCAATGTTACTCTTCTCGAACCAATCGGCAGGACTTGGACGGAAGCCAAATGCGATAAGAATAACATCAGCAGGTATGATCTCTTCCGACCCAGGAATAATTTCTGCACTACGGCGGCCATTAGCATCGGGTTCACCCATACGGGTGCTGACCATTTTGATGCCTTCAACTTTATCTTCCCCAACGATAGCAACTGGTTGGCTGTTAAATAAGAACTTAACACCTTCTTCCTTGGCATTTTTAACTTCTCGTTTAGAGCCGGGCATGTTGGCTTCATCTCGACGGTAAGCACAGGTCACTGATTTGGCTTTCTGACGAATTGATGTGCGGTTACAGTCCATTGCTGTATCACCGCCGCCTAGAATGATGACACGTTTGCCTTCCATGCTGACATAGTCTTCAGGGGATTTTTCATAACCTAGGCAGTGATTCACATTAGAGATCAGGAAGTCCAGAGCAGCATGAACACCAGGAAGTTCTTCACCTGGTAAACCGCCGTTCATGTAGGTGTAGGTACCCATACCCATAAATACAGCATCATAGTCTGACATCAATTTTTCGATGGTAATATCGGTACCGACATTGGTATTGAGTTTGAACTGAACACCCATATCGGTGAAAACTTCACGACGGCGAACCATAACGTGTTTTTCTAGTTTGAACTCAGGGATACCGAATGTCAGCAGGCCGCCAATTTCAGGGTTCTTATCGAATACCACAGGCTTAACGCCGTTGCGTACAAGAATATCTGCACAGGCAAGGCCAGCAGGGCCTGCACCAATAATCGCCACTTTTTTATCTGTCCAAACAACTTTGGACATATCTGGACGCCAACCCATAGCAAATGCTGTGTCGGTAATATACTTCTCAACCGAGCCGATAGTGACGGCTCCAAAGCCACCTTCTCCAAGCGTACAGGAGCCTTCGCACAGGCGATCCTGAGGGCAAACACGGCCACAAACTTCTGGTAGCGAGTTAGTGCTGTGACACAGTTCCACCGCTTCCATGATGTTGCCTTCGGTGGCTAGTTTTAACCAGTTTGGAATGAAGTTATGCACAGGGCACTTCCATTCACAGTACGGGTTGCCACATTCTAAGCAGCGATGCGCTTGGGTTGATGCATCTATCGGCTTAAAGGGAGCATAGATCTCTTTAAACTGATTTTTGCGCACGCCTGCGGCGGTTTTTTTCGGGTCTTTACGACCCACGTCGATAAACTGGAAATCGTTGTTCAGTTGTTCAGCCATAGCAGCCTCACCTCATTCAAAGCCTAAATTCACAAAATCTGCGTTGTTGAAACCTTGGTGCACTGAATCGTTAGAACCCTGATTACTCAGGGCGCTGGCGAGTGCTATCGAGTAGGCTACCTAGGCTAGCTGCTTTAGGTTTAACCAGCCAGATATGACGGTAGTAGTCAGAGAAGTTCGTTAACATCTCTTGACCCCACTTACTGCCGGTTTCTTCAACAAACTCAGCGATTACGCTGCGCAGATGGTTACGGTAGGCTTCCATCGGTTCGGAGTTGATACGGTGAATGTCGACCAACTCATGGTTATATTTATCAACAAAGGTTCGATCCATATCAAGAACATAGGCAAAACCACCGGTCATACCTGCACCGAAGTTATAGCCTGTCTCGCCTAAAACCGTAACCAGACCGCCTGTCATGTATTCACAGCAATGGTCGCCCGCGCCTTCAATAACCGCATGAGCACCTGAGTTACGTACGGCAAAGCGTTCACCAGCCTGACCCGCTGCAAAAAGCTTGCCGCCGGTTGCGCCATAGAGGCAGGTGTTGCCGATAATTGAGGTCTTGTTTGATTCGAATGGGCTGCCTTTTGGTGGCGTTAGAATAATCTTGCCACCGTTCATGCCTTTACCAACGTAATCGTTGGCATCGCCTTCGATATAAAGGTTTAAGCCTTTTGCATTCCACACACCGAAACTTTGACCTGCTACACCAGACAGTTTCAAGGTAAGAGGGTGGCTCGCTAGACCTTTATCACCCCAGCGTTTGGCAATTTCACCGGATAGGCGGGCACCGATTGAGCGGTCACAGTTAGTGACTTTAAAGGAGAACTCACCGCCTTTACCGCTTTCTATGCAGCTCAGGGTTTCAGAAACCATACGCTCAGCCAAAGAGCCTTTATCAAACGGTTCATTACGGGCAACTTGACATGTTTGCGGCGCACCTTCAGGTACAAAATCGTTGTGTAACAAATTGCTAAGATTCAGATTTTGAATCTTAGCCGGTGCCTCTTCATCGCTGATAGCGGTCAGTAAGTCGGTGCGACCAATGAGATCTTCGAATTTACGAATGCCCATTTCTGCCATGATTTCACGTACTTCTTCAGCCACAAATCGGAAGTAGTTTTTAACCATTTCGACGGTACCGATGAAATATTCTTCACGCAACTGTTCGTTCTGAGTGGCAACACCGGTGGCACAGTTATTCAGGTGGCAAATACGCAGGTACTTACAACCCAGTGCGACCATTGGGATGGTGCCGAAGCCAAAGCTTTCTGCGCCAAGAATAGCGCCCTTGATCACATCCAAACCTGTTTTTAGGCCGCCATCAGTCTGAAGGCGAACTTTATCGCGCAGATTGTTGATTCGTAGCGCCTGATGAACCTCAGGTAAGCCCAATTCCCACGGAGACCCCGCGTGTTTGATTGACGTTAATGGGCTGGCCGCTGTGCCTCCATCGTAACCTGATACCGTGATGAGATCCGCATAGGCTTTGGCTACGCCTGTGGCGATAGTGCCAATACCCGGCTCAGATACCAGTTTTACCGAGATCAAGGCGTCAGGGTTAACTTGCTTCAAATCGAAGATTAGCTGGGCTAAATCTTCAATAGAATAGATATCATGGTGTGGCGGCGGAGAGATCAGAGTGACACCCGGTACGGAGTGACGCAGGCGTGCAATAAGAGCATTGACCTTACCACCTGGTAGCTGACCACCTTCACCGGGTTTAGCCCCTTGAGCGACTTTAATCTGCAAGACTTCCGCATTTACCAGATAGTGTGGTGTCACACCAAATCGGCCAGATGCGATCTGTTTGATCTTAGAGTTCTTCAGGGTGCCAAAGCGAACGGCATCTTCACCGCCTTCACCGGAGTTTGAGCGACCACCCAGTTCATTCATTGCCTGAGCTAGCGCTTCATGAGCTTCCGGTGATAAGGCGCCTAGAGACATAGCCGCAGAGTCAAAGCGACGTAAAATTGACTCTGCAGGTTCAACTTGGCTTAAGTCGATAGGATTTGAAATTTTGTTGATGCTTAACAGGTCACGTATGGTTGCTGCTGGACGTTCATTCACCAGTTTGGAAAAACGTTTAAAAGCATCATAGCTGCCGGTTTGAACCGCTTCCTGTACCGCCTTCACCACATCTGGGTTGTAGGCATGATATTCACCGCCGTGAACATACTTTAGCAAACCGCCTTGACCAATTTTCTTACGTGGGTTCCATGCAAGAGTTGATAGCATCTCTTGTTGCATCTGGAAGTGAGCAAAGCCCGCGCCCTGAATACGTGATGCTACGCCCTTAAAGCAAAGGTCGCAGACTTCATCGGATAGGCCAACGGCTTCAAAGAGCTGCGCACCACGATAAGATGCAATCGTTGAAATGCCCATTTTGGATAGAATCTTAAGCAGGCCCTTTTGAATGCCGCGACGGTAGTTCTCACGGATATCAACAGGATCGCCTTGTAATTCGCCGGTACGCTGTAGATCTGCCATTACGTTGTAGCTTAGGTATGGATAAACAGCAGTTGCACCAAAGCCAAACAGAACAGCCATCTGGTGAGAGTCGCGAGCCAGACCGGTTTCAACGATTAAGTTAGAGTTACAACGTAAGCCTTTAGATCCCAAGTGCTGGTGTACGGCACCTGTTGCCATCAACGAATCGATTGGCAGCTTGCCTTTTTCGATCTCACGGTCAGATAGCACCAAAATCACTTTACCAGAACGAACCGCTTCTTCAGCTTGCTCACAAATAGTGATGATGGCTTGCTTTAAGCCGGTGTCTTCAGGGTTGTACTGCAAGCTAAGGAAGTGAGATGGAAAGCCTTTCTCATCCAAGTGTTGCAGGGTTTTGAATTTGCGTGGAGACAGAACGGGTGTTGTTAATACAATACGGTTAGCGTGATCAATGCTGTCTTCAAAAACATTTAGCTCGGTGCCTAGACAGGTTTCCAAGGACATGACGATCGCTTCACGAAGAGGGTCGATAGGCGGGTTGGTTACCTGAGCAAACTTCTGGCGGAAGTAATCGGTTGTTAAGCGGTTTTTACGGGATAATACGGCCATAGGGGTATCATCACCCATGGAGCCAACCGCTTCTTGTCCTTGTTCTGCAAGAGGGCGTAGCACTTGATCGCGTTCTTCAAAGCTAACCTGATACATCTTCATGTGAGCTTGAAGGCTTTCTTGAGACATCGGCTCAAAGTTAGGGCCTTGAATCTCACCTAAGGTTGATTCTAAGAAGGTTGCTTTCTCACGCATCCACTGTTTGTAAGGATGGGCTGATTTTAGACGATTATCGATATCATCACGGTGCATTACTTCGCCGGTTTGGGTATCAACAACCAACATATGGCCCGGTGCAACACGGCCTTTGGCGACAACATCTTCTGGCTGGTAGTCATAAACACCAATTTCAGATGCCAGAGTGATGTAACCGTTTTTGGTGATAACCCAGCGAGCAGGACGTAAACCATTACGGTCAAGCATACATACCGCATGGCGACCATCGGTAAGTACAAGACCGGCTGGGCCATCCCAAGGTTCCATGTGCATGGAACTGTACTCGTAGAATGCGCGTAAATCTGCATCCATGGTGTCGTTGTTCTGCCATGCGGGCGGAATCATCAGACGAACAGCTTTGAATAGATCCATGCCGCCTGTGAGCAATACTTCTAACATGTTATCCATACTGGATGAGTCCGAACCTGTGGTGTTAACCACTTGGTCGATCTCATCAAGATTTAGGGTTTCACTGTTGAAGTTGCTTTTACGAGCATTAGCCCAGCTACGGTTGGCTTCAATCGTGTTGATTTCACCATTGTGAGCAAGGTAGCGGAACGGCTGAGCCAGAGGCCATTTCGGAGCGGTATTGGTAGAAAAGCGCTGGTGGAAAACACAAATAGCGGTTTCTAAGCGTTCATCGTCTAAGTCCTTGTAGAACTTAGGCAGATCGGCTGGCATAACCAAGCCTTTATAGGAAATTACTTGCGAGGAAAGACTGGCAACATAGAATTCGCTGTCATCTTTCAGAGCCATTTCAGCTTTACGGCGTGCGATAAATAACTTAACAGCCAGTTGCTGGGGGTTGAGTCCCGGAGCATCAATAAAAACTTGTTCAAACTGCGGAAGGCAATCTAAGGCCATTGGGCCGCAGACCGAGGTATCAATAGGAACTTGACGCCACCCAATGACGCTGAGGCCTTGAGCCTTGATTTCGTTATTCAGAGCGATGCGGGCATTGTCAGCCTTCGCTTCGTTCTGAGATAGAAAGACCATACCCACGCCAAAGTGTTCAGAAAGATCAGCTGAAAACTGCTCTTTTGCAATGGTACGTAAGAAGGCATCGGGTTTTTTCAGCAGCAAACCACAGCCATCACCTGTTTTACCATCAGCCGCGATACCACCACGGTGAGTCATACAGGTTAGTGCTTCGATCGCTGTCTGCAATAAGTCATGGCTTGCGTCGCCATTCATGTGCGCGATTAAGCCAAAACCACAGTTATCCCTAAATTCATCAGGATGATACAGACCAGTTCTCATAAAGCTAACTCTCGCTAGTACAAAAAATCGTTGTTGTCCGCCTCTGAAACTTCTAGTTTTGTCTTTTAATTTATTGAGTAAGCATCTTCCGTTAGACAGGGTTTCTTAGAGGCAAAGGGATAGGGATTCTACACAGCTAAAGGGATAATCTCAAATATAAGACAGGTTTAGGGGTGAGATATGGTGCTGAATTGCGGTGAAAAGGCGGGGAATATGCGTCTAAAGTCTAAAATAAAAGACCGCTTTAGGCACCTTTGAAAGTACATTTAAAGCGATCTTTTGTTCTGCTGATTTACGTTTAAAGCGACCTTACTTTTTCCGAATATCGGATTGAACGCTTGCCATGCTTCTAGCCCATGGTTTGCGGTCTTTAAGCGGTTTGGCTAGCGCTGGAATACTTGCAATAGCGGCGTCTCGATTATCAAATTTGCCATAGATAACCACAAACCAAGGCTTGTTCTGATAAATGGTTTCAAAGTAATGCACATCTTTTTTACTACTTAATCCATCAATAAAACGAATGGCATTGGCTTCAATATGACTGCCGAGTAGTTGAAGGGTATATAAATTGCTTTTTAGGGCGAGAAGTTCATTTTCTTGCTTGTAGGGGCTGCTAGGTTTTGCAGGCGCTGTTTTTTCTTTTGCTATCGGTGTTTCTTTAACCGGAGGTTTCTCTTTGACAGCAGGCTTCTCAGTAGGTTTTTCAGGTGTTGAGGCGGCAGCGGTTTCTTTTGTAGGTTCCGCTTTAGGTGTCGTGGTTTTTTCCGCTGATTCGGGCTTATCTGGGGCTTGCGTCGTTTCAGGCACTGCAACCGTTTTAGCTGGAGCTGTATCCATGCCAAGAAGTGCTGCATCAGCGTCACGTTTGCTCTGATCATCGCTAACAGGTTCGTCGTCTGGATAGACCGGCTTGATGATGGTGATCGCCTGTTCTTCTTCTGATTCCGCTATCTTAGCTGCGGCCTCTTCTGCCTCGGCCAGTGTTTCTTCTGTTGGGCGAGATAGGCGATTGAGATCCGTCAGTGGCGTGTTCTCTGCAATCTCAGGCTCTGATTGCATACTCATTAGTTCATCTTGGTAAAGATAAGCCGCACCGAGTAACGCTGCGACAATGGATAACGCAGCAACATGCCAGAGAGGAATCGAAGCCCGTTTAGCTTTTGCAGGCTTATCCGCCGCATTAGCTGCCGCTTTTCTCTGTGCTCTTGGTGATGGTTTTTTATCGGCTTTAGGCTGAGCTGATGCCTTAGGCGAAATGCTGGCGACTTTCTTTAAACCCGCAGGATCGCTTAGAGCAAGATTCGCCATGGCGTTGATTTGCCCCGGTACACCACCGCCAGCACGAATAATATCCGCTTTTTGGTGCTCACTAATTTGATCCAGTAATCCCGCTGCACTTAAGCGGTATTCAAGATAAGACCATGACTCTTCCGTTGTTAGCGGTTGAAGGGCGAGATGGTGGCCAATAGCATTAAAGCGCTCTTTAAGGCGAGAGCCTTGCAGTACCTCTATGAGGGAGGTTTCGCCGAGCAATAAAATATGGGGACGCTTTTGATCATCGTCATCGGATAGAAGGATGACCATTAACTCAAGGGTTTCAGGGCTTAGTAAGTGAGCGTCATCAACAATGATTAGGCTGCTATTGCCTTCACGATGCAGTTGGCCGAAGTGCTGCTTGAGGCGTAATAAATATTGGTTCAGATCGCTATTGCTATCAAGGCCCAAGTCTAAGCTTTGGTTGAGCGCCTGCATAAAGGGTTGGGGCTGAATGACCTGTTCGGTGTTGAGTTCACTGATCTGAACCCCTGCATCCATGCCCTCAAGCACCTTACGCTTGATAAGACTCTTACCTGAACCTTGTGGGCCAGTGATTGTGAGCAAAAGGCTACTATAACGGCTCAAGTGACCAATGAGTTCAATAACCTGAGCGTGTTGCTGAGAGGGAAAAAACAGAGACTCCTCTACCACACCATCGGTGACTGAAGGGGTGATATTTGTAAAGGAGAAATTATCCCCAGGCATACCGGAATCCTTATCGTTTCTGTTTTTTCCAAACATAGGTTTTTAATCCCACTTTTCTCATTCAAAGGTTCGACTAAAAGGTATCAAATAGAATTGCTTAGCTAACCCTGAACCCTTGATAATAGGCGGTTATAAATGGGACTGGAAGCCTAAAATATTAAAAAATACCAAGTTTTTTTCCTGCTGTTAGGGTTTGTTGCAAATTTTCCTTGGAAAATGAGCTTGTAACACAGGCTGACCCTAAAGAATTGAGTAATACAAGGCGCAAATTACCATCAAGCACTTTTTTATCCACTAGCATGTGGCTAATAAAAGTTTTAGCGGACATATTCTCAGGAGGAACAACGGGAAGATCAAAGGCCTGTAAAAGCTGCTTTGTGCGCTGATTGTCTTCGGCGCTAATCCAGCCTTCTCTATAAGATAAATCGGTGGCCATCAATAAGCCTGTAGCGACAGCTTCACCGTGAAGCCAGTTACCATAGCCTTGCTCTGTTTCAATGGCGTGACCAAAGGTATGACCAAGATTTAGTGTGGCTCTAATGCCACCTTCTAGCTCATCTTGAGCGACCACATCGGCTTTATTTTGGCATGAACGATAAATGGCTTCCTTGAGTGCGCTGGCTTCTTTTTGTTTTAAAGGCGTGACATTACTTTCTAGCCAGCTGAAAAACTCAGGGTCACGGATTAAACCGTATTTGATAACTTCTGCAATACCTGCAGCTAGCTCACGGTCTGGTAGGGTTTGTAGTGTATCGGTATCCGCTAAAACCAATTGTGGCTGCCAGAACGCGCCAATCATATTTTTACCCAGAGGGTGATTGACGCCTGTTTTTCCGCCGACAGAGGAATCAACTTGGGATAATAGCGTGGTGGGAACTTGAATAAAATTAACACCTCGCTGATAACTGGCCGCCGCAAACCCTGTCATATCACCAATAACACCGCCACCTAGAGCGATAAGCGTACAAGTGCGGTTAAAACGTTGCTCTAAAAGGGCATCAAAAATGGTATTAACGTGATCAAGAGTTTTATAAGCCTCGCCATCGGGAAGGATGACCTCGGCGACTTGAAAATCATCGGCAAGGGTGTTTTTTAATGCCTCTAAATAAAGCGGGGCGACCGTTGTATTACTAACGATCATCACCTGATGACCATGAATATGAGGTGCGATAATATCTAATTTTTGAATTAGCTGGCTACCAATATGGATGGGATAGCTGCGGTTGCCTAGGTCAACATTCAAGGTTTTCATGATTTAACACTCACAAATCTTTTAGCTTTTTAATGATTAGGCGGACAACACTCTTAGGCGATTGCCTGTCGGTTTTGATGATGATATCCGCCGCTTCACGATACAGAGGGTCACGTATTGAGAACAGGTTGGTTAAGACCGCTTTAGGGTTATCATTTTGCAGTAAAGGGCGGTTTTTATCTTTTGCCGTTCGCTGCAACTGCTGTTCTATCGTGGTATGCAAGTAAATAACAGTACTGGCTTGGCTAATGGTTAGTCGGTTTTTAGCGCGCATAATGGCGCCGCCGCCCGTTGCTAATACCATAGGGCCTTGCTCTTGTAGAAGCTCTATAATGGTGTGTGTTTCACGTCGACGAAAGCCTTCTTCACCCTCAACATCAAATATCCACGGGATGTTGGCACCGCTGCGATCTTCAATCTCTCGGTCGGAGTCGAAAAATGGCAGGCCAAGCTCTGCCGCAAGCAGTCGGCCAATGGTGCTTTTACCGGCGCCCATTGGGCCGACCAATACAATGTTATGGTTATAATGGTTATGGTTATAGTGCATCGCGTTATGTGCTGAATGAATCGAGTCAGTTCAGGCTGATGTTATTCTCGATCAGCCTGGGCGTAATAAAGATCAGTAATTCTACTTTTTCCTGTGACTTTTCGGAACGACGGAATAGAGCCCCTAAAAGTGGTATATCCCCAAGCACAGGTACCTTAAAATTCTGATCAAAGGTTTCAGAGGTGTAAATGCCACCTAAAACAATGGTTTCTCCATTGTTGACTAAAACCTGAGTTTCGATGGCGTTGGTATCAATAGCCGGTGCGCCATCATACTCTTGATTGCCCAAGGCATCCTGTGTAATTTTGAGATCCATGATGATGTGTTCATCTGGAGTGATCTGTGGCGTTACTTCAAGCGCTAAAAGAGCATCTTTAAACGCAATTTTTGTTCCGCCAGATGATGACTCCTCTCGATATGGAATCTGCTTACCTGATTTTATCAGGGCTTTGCGTTTATTAGCCGTAATTACTTTCGGTTGAGAGATAATCTCTCCTTTTCCTTCACTGGCTAAGGCCGCTAACTCTAGATCAACTAAAATACTGGCGTCAGCATAGCCAAGTGCAAAGGTACCTGTACCAGGATTTATATTGGTATAGGCTCCAGAGCCTGCTGTCAAATCTACGGCTAAACCGTTGCTTCCAATTGCAGCCGTACCGGCGCTAAGAGACGCATTGCTACTACCTGTCCAGCGAACCCCAAGCTCACGGCTTAAATTGCTTCTTGCAATCACAATACGGGCTTCAATGAGTACCTGCTGCATAGGAATATCGAGCTTATCGATCAATGCCTTTATGGCCTGTAAGGAGCTTGGCACATCTTGCAATAAAAGCGTATTGGTTCGCTCATCAACGAGGGCACGGCCTCGCTTAGACAGTAAGCTGTGATGGCCTTCTCTACCATTAATGATGGCGGCAATATCATGGGCTTTGGCGTATTTAACTTGAATAAATACGGAGTTAAGGCTGGCAAGGTCACGGCGTTCCTGCTCAGCCATAAGCATTTTTCGTTCACGCTCTGCTAGCTCATCGACTGGAGCCACCATTAAAACACTATCCAGCTGGCGGCTTGCAAGTCCTTTGCTTTCTATCACCAGATGTAAGGCTTGATCCCAAGGTACATGCTTTAATCGTAGTGTTATCGTACCTGTAACGCTGTCACTTGCCACAAGGTTGAGTCCAGCGGTGTCTGCAATAATTTGGAGCACGGTACGAGTATCAATATTTTGAAAATTCAGGGAGAGTTTTTTACCCGTATAAGGATAGGGTGATGAAGAAGGAGTAGACGACGGAGACAGCGATAGAGGTGGAAGAGGCGGAGAGTCTACTCCTTGTGGTGTTTGAGTCGCCAGTGATGGGCTTGCTGCGATAATAATATTTACGGTTGAGCCTGTTACGTGAGTTTGAAAAGAAACTGGATTTTTCAGCGTGATAACCAAACGGGTGCGGTTTCCAGCTTGCACTCCGATAATACCTTGTATTTGAGGGTGATTGTACGGGACTCTATTTTTAGGCAAATGACTTTTTGTATTAAACAGGTCAACGATGATGCGTGCGGGATGACCTGTTTGATAGCTCTGAACGTTTGATGCTGGATGGCTTAATTGAAGAGTGATTTTTGTTTGATGGTCTTCCGTGCTCTGTATTTCTACGTGTTCTAAGCTAGATTGACCCTCAGAAGCGGTCTGAGCCAGAGTCTGGGAAGAGAAAGATAGCACCGTGAGGATAGCTGCGAAAAAAAGGCTAAAGATCGGCGACTGCTGATAGAGGGGCGCAGGGTAGCCCTGTGTATTATTTATCTGTGATTTCATCCTTGATCACCATTAATTTAAGCTGTTTTGGGCGCTTAATCCAAACGCCTTGTTCATCCTGAACGCTCTCTTCGATAAAGACTGTATCGCTTTGTATCTTCGTTACTCTACCAAAGTTCTGCCCTAGATATTGGCCTACAATGACTGTCTTGATATCACCTTGCCCGCTGTCAATGAGCGCGGTAGGGGACGCTTCGTCAAAATACTGTAGCGTGCCCACTAATATCAGTGTTTCTAACGGTTGATTTTCTAGTGATGTTTTTTCACGGCTATTATCAGATTGCTTGTGTTGTCTAGGATGTTTGTTCGATGCAGGTTTTTCGTGGGATATTGATGGCTTGGTCGGCTCTGGATGTTTGGCGATGGAGGGAGGTGCTAATACCTCCGGGTCAAAGCTGAAGGGGTCTCGCAGATGCTTGCTTGTATAGGTTTGCCTATCTTGACGCAGCCTTTCCGGTAGCGATTCTATTTGGCCTGATGGGCGAAGACGTATGTCGGCCAGTCTTTTTTCTAGCGATGCGTTTGGCGTATCGCTTTTCCCGATACCCCCATTATTTATATCGCTACTGCTTATATCATGATTATCACTGTTACAGCCGCTCAACAACAAGAGGAGGCTGATAGATGCATAATAAGCTATCGTGGATGTTATCACGGAGAGTTGTTGTCTAATCATTATTATTGGCCCTCGGGTTTGTGGTTTGGATCTGTTTCGAGGGAAGGGCCGTTGAGATGCCGATGGTACGTGGTTGCTTCAACAATCAGTCTTAGTTGCTGATCACTGGGTTCTAGGGTGAAGTCGCCCAGGGTAACGATGCGCTCAAATTGATTGAGGGCAGCAAGGAAGAGCCCTAGGTTATGATAGTGACCGCTAATGGTTAATGTGAAAGGCTGGGTGCTATATTTTTCCAGTGTTTGTTCAGGTTTAAGCTTTAGGCTATGGAGTAGCACATGATGCTGTTGGGCTTTTTCTCCGATGTGCTCGATAAGCTCTGGAATGGATTTATTGACGGGAAGCTGAGGGGTAAGTCTAGAGATTTCCTGCTGAAGAGTGAGTAGTTGCTGTCGATAAGCCGGTAGGTTCGCCCCTTGAAAGGCTTTTTTCTCATAGACCTGGATTAGGTCTGGCTCTTGCTGCTGGATTGAATTAAGGCTTGTTAGCTCTGGCTGTAGGTAGAAAAAATAACCGCTAATTAAGGTGATGAGTAATGTGAAACCATAGATAGCAACTCTACCTAGTGGTGGCCAAGAGCCAGCATCTTTTATATCTATTTCGCTCAGGTCTATTTTTCTTAGCTTTATTTCACTTAGACTTATTTTCCCTAAGTCTATTTTGCTTGAACTTGCCTGTAAGCGCATTGATAGCCGCGATAGCCCTTTTGATGGCTTTGTCGGGTTGGTAGACGATTTATTCATAGCGCCCCCTGCTCTTTTTGAGATGAAGCTATTTGCTGAAGCTGAAGAATAAAATGATTAAAGTTTTGATGGCTTGGGCTGGCGCTGACATCGGTTAATGTTGGATCGTGCAAGCCTTCTATATGAGCGAGTTTGCGCATCAGTTCTGATATCTGCTGGTTGCTTTGAGCTTCTCCTTCAACAAATAGTACTCGGCCTTGTTGTTGTATTTTTTTTAGGTAGATACTAGAGGGTATTATCTGAGGAATCTTATTGAAAATCTGTACGATATAACCTCGGTCAGCCTGTAGGGTATCAAGGGTGTTGATCCAGTCGAGTAACTGCTCTCGCTTTTTTTGCAATGCACGAACATCTTGGATTTCACCATCGAGCTGAGCTATATGGTTTTTAATGAGAGTATTGCGAGCGCTTTGTAGGCTTTGTTGATGGTGAATAAACTGCCCTGAAATAATCAGCAGTATGATGCCTGTGAGCACCGACAAGAGAACCCGCTGCAGAAACTCTTTTTGGCATTGTTGGCGATGTTCCTCTCGCCAAGGGAGCAAGTTAATCCGTGGCATTGTTGAACCCTCTCATGGCTAAGCCAAAGGCAGTCATCAGAGCTGGAGCGTCATGGTCTAGTGCGGCTCTATTGATTCGATCATTAATTGACGCGATAACAAAAGGGTTGGCCACTGAGGTTGGGGTTTTTAGGTGCGTTTGTAATGTTGATGCGAGCCCCTCCGTTGATGAGCTGCCCCCTGTTAGTAGTATATAGTCGATGTGGCGATGGCGGGGTGATGAGTAAAGACGGTAGGCTGTTGATGAATAAAATAGCTGCAGTGCACGATTAATTTGCTGCTGCGCTGTCTGTTGAAATGGTTGAAGGACCTCCCGTGGCAACCCTCCTTTTTTCTTTGCGGTTTCAGCGGCAGCATAGGAAATATTAAAGTGCTGCATTATTCCGTCGGTGAGCTGTTTTCCGCCAAAGATTTGATCCCTAGAGTAGATCGTCTCATCTCTGTGTAACACGCTTAAGTTTGTCAGGGCTGCGCCGATATCGACCACTGCGATTAAAGGGTCTGCTGCCTCAAGGTTTAAATGAGGACGAAGTAATGATACGGCTCTCTCAATGGCGTAGTTCTCCACGTCGATTATCTTCGGTGATAGCCCTCCATGCTCCAAGGCGCTCTGTAAATGCTCAACGGTTTCAAGCCGACAGGCAACGAGTAAAACGTCTTGTTTTTTGGGATTATCCGCTACAGGTTTGACGGGCTCTGTTGAAGGGCTTATAACCTCAAAGTCGATGGCGACTTCATTGATGGGAATGGTTATAAATTGGTCGGCTTCGACGATGATCTGAGCTTCCATCTCTGAAGGTGAGAGACTGGCGTTCATTTGGATTTTTCGAGTAATAACGGATGCCCCAGAGACAGCCGTAATAGTATTGCGAGTACTCGGTTGTATATGTTCAATCATAAGGCGAATGGTTTCGCCGACCTGCACAGGGTCTTGAACTTTGCGTTCAACAACCGCTTGATCAGGCAGGGAGGCAATAGCATAGGTCTCAATTTGAACCCGGCTATTAAAATAACTGAGCTCTAATAATTTGACCGATGAGCTGCTGATATCCAACCCAAGCATATGAGTTTTTCTGCTGCGAAAGAGGCTAAACAAAGGCGCAATCCTTGTGACTTTTGTTTCGTATCACTGCATGTGGTTTTAGGTGTTGTGACCTTTATTATCCTGCCGGTACAGATCTCTGGTTCGTGGTCAGGTAAAGGCCCTTATGCTGTGCCCTATTAATGGGCGTATAAAAATAGAGTAGTGCTATCGATGACTGTCGCATAGATAAATCTTTCCAAATCAAGCTATGCCATTGGAATATCGAGACTCACCCTGCCTATAATGACAGCTTTGCTGTAAAAAGTGCAGCTTGGTGGACGAGTGTCGCTCACCTAGTCAGTGTAGTCTGATTGATGATAGTAAGCGTAGTTTGATTGATGATAAGGGAAATGGCTTCTCCATGGGTGCAATAAAAGGTTTTTTTAAGTGGTTTATCTACTTGCTTGTTGGTGGTGTCGCATTTGGCGTGGCCGTTTCATATAGTGTTGTACTTTATTTAGGACCTCAACTTCCTGATATTGAGCAGCTAAGAAATATTCAGCTACAAACGCCTTTACGCATTTATACTCGCGATGAAAAACTGGTGGCTGAGTTTGGTGAAAAGCGCCGAACTGCGGTGAGCTATGAACAGATACCTCCGTATTTTATTCAGGCTATTTTGGCAGCAGAAGATACGAATTTTTATAATCACTCAGGTATTGATATCAAAGGCTTAGCGCGGGCGTTTGTACAGTTGGCTCAGTCGGGAAGTATTCAGTCTGGCGGCAGTACCATCACCATGCAGGTTGCCCGTAACTACCTTTTAACGCTTGATCAAACATTCACGCGAAAGTTTAAAGAGATTATTCTCTCTTTGCAGATGGAGAAAATTCTCAATAAAGAAGAGATTATGGAGCTGTACGTCAATAAAATTTATCTGGGTAATCGAGCCTACGGTATTGATGCAGCAGCAGAAGTTTATTATGGCAAAGAGTTGAAAGAGCTTAGTCTTGCTCAGCTCGCGATGATCGCTGGTCTTCCTAAGGCTCCTTCTCGGTATAACCCTATTATTAACCCCCGTCGTGCCCTGTTACGTCGAAACTGGATTGTGCATCGCATGTTTAGTTTGGGCATGATTGACGAACAAACCTACCAGATTGCTGTACGCGAACCGATTACTGCACGTTACCACGGCTTAAAACCAGAGGTTGATTCTCCTTATGTGGCGGAAATGGTGCGGGCAGAAGTTGCTGATAAACTTGGCGAAGACCTTTACACCGCAGGGTATCGTGTTTATACGACACTGGACTCAAAGGCTCAATTAGCTGCTAACGATGCCCTTGTCAAAGGTCTACTTGCTTACGATAAGCGCCACGGCTGGAGAGGCTCTGTACAACGGGATATTCCTGCAATGCTTGAGAGTGATGATCCAGAAAATCTATCGCTAGAAGGTGAGCTGGATCTTGGTATTGATGCGGAGCTTGATGAAACAGGCGCACCGATCATTAGTGAGGATACTAGTAACTGGCAAAAAGTGCTGCGTTCCACGCCAACCTATGGTGACCTGAAGCCTGTTGTTGTTTCAACGGCAGAAGAACGTTTTCTTCAAGTCGTCACTGAAGATGGCTCTTATATTGAAGTGTCGTGGGATAACGTTACTTGGGCTAAACCCTATCATAATATTTATTGGAAAGGCCCAAGCTTGAAAGCAACATCAGACATTTTGAAGCGAGGGGATTTAGTTTATATCGAACCGCTTGGTGATGGCTGGCAGCTTTCTCAGGTACCGAATATTCAGGGCGCATTTGTTTCGCTATCCCCTGAGGATGGTCGTGTATTGGCGCTCATCGGAGGCTTTAACTTCTATCAGAATAAGTTCAACCGAGCTTATCAAGGTGCCCGCCAGGCTGGATCTATTTTCAAGCCTTTGGTTTACACCGCGGCTCTAGAAAGTGGTTTTACTGCGGCAAGTATCATCAATGATGCGCCGGTGGTTTTTAACGATAAAGGCTTAGAGTCAACATGGCGGCCGAGTAACTCAAGCGGTAAGTTTTACGGCCCAACCCGCCTGCGACATGCGCTTTATAAGTCTCGAAACTTAGTTTCAATTCGGATTTTGCGCTCCATTGGTATTTCTAATGCTATTCGCTTTGCAGAAAAATTTGGACTGGATGCCAATAAACTACCCCGAGACCTTTCGTTGGCGCTAGGGAGTGCGGCGCTATCGCCTTATCAAATGGCGATGGTCTATGCCGTGATCGCTAACGGCGGCCATAAGGTGAGCCCTTATTTTATTGATCGCATAGAAAATAGTGACGGTGAGGTACTCTTCCAAGCAGAACCTCTAAGGGTTTGCCGTGATTGCAATGCAACAGATGAGCGCGTACAGGTAGAGGGTCGTACTTACCGTGTTGCACCGCGTATTGCCGATGAGCGCAGTATTTATATCATGCAGACCATGCTTAAAGATGTTATCAAACAAGGTACAGGGCGTAAGGCAAAATCCTTAGGACGCTCAGATATTGCGGGTAAAACTGGCACAACCAACGAACAGAAAGATGCTTGGTTCTCAGGCTTTAATCAGGATGTGGTTGCTGCAACATGGGTTGGCTTCGATCAGCCTCGTACCATTGGTGAGTACGGCAGTAAGGCTGCACTACCTATCTGGGTTGATTTTATGGATGAATTTCTAGCCGGTAAGCCTGAGAGCAGTATGCCTCAGCCACCAGGGCTGGTAACGGTAAGGATTGATCCAGAGACGGGTAAACGCGCAAGGCCAGGCCAGACCGATGCATTATTTGAAGTGTTTCGTGTCGAGAATGTACCGCAAGAAGAGTTTGTTGCACCAACGGCCAGCCCTTCCGATCAGTCTGAAAGTGATTCAGGGCTTCCGGTTTCACCCTCTGACGACGCTATAGCCCCAGAGGCTTTGTTCTAATAAGCCATTAACGAAAAACGGCACCCTTGTGAGGTGCCGTTTTTTTGTGCCGGAACAAATGTCGATAGGACATTTTCAAGCTTAAAAGCATCTGAATATCAGGTGCTTTATTTTATAAGCTGTCTTACAGAGGGTAGTGCTCTGGGTATGGCAGGCGAGCAACACCAGAATCTACCGCAGCTTTAGCAACCGCAGCAGATACCGCGCCTAATAGACGTGAATCAGTTGGCTTCGGAATGATATAGTCTGTGCCGAACTCAAGTTTGATGCCGTCATAGGCGTCGATAACTTCCTGAGTAACAGGCTCTTTCGCTAGGTCTTTGATCGCATGAGCTGCGGCAATTTTCATCTCTTCGTTAATACGGCTGGCGCGAACATCTAATGCACCACGGAAGATGAATGGGAAGCCCAGTACATTGTTTACTTGGTTTGGATAGTCTGAGCGACCTGTTGCCATGATTAGATCGTCACGAGTGGCGTTTGCCAAGGCTGGATCGATTTCAGGATCAGGGTTAGAACAAGCAAATACGATTGGCTTAGGTGCCATTTTCGCTAGTTGATCTGCTGCCAGTAGATTCGGGCCAGATAGGCCAACAAATACGTCGGCACCATCGATGGCATCATCTAGGGTACGCTTGTCAGTATCGTTAGCGAACATCGCTTTGTATTGGTTAAGATCATCACGACCTGTATGAATGACGCCTTTACGGTCAACCATATAGATATTTTCGATCTTAGCACCACAGCTAATCAGAAGCTTCATACAGGCAACGGCTGCTGCACCGGCGCCAAGACATACAATTTTAGCTTCTTCAATTTTCTTACCTTGAATTTCCAAGGCATTCAGCATGCCGGCTGCCGTTACGATAGCCGTACCGTGCTGGTCATCATGGAAGACAGGAATGTCGCACTGTTCGATTAGTGCACGCTCAATCTCAAAGCACTCAGGTGCTTTGATGTCTTCCAGGTTAATACCGCCCCAAGTATCGGCAATGCGAGCAACGGTATCAATGAAAGCCTGTGGGCTCTCTGCATTAATTTCGATATCGACAGAATTAATATCTGCGAAACGCTTAAATAGAAGGCTTTTACCTTCCATTACAGGCTTGCTGGCTAGAGGACCTAAGTTACCTAGACCCAGAATCGCGGTGCCATCAGAGATAACCGCTACTAGATTGCCTTTACCCGTGTAGCGGTAGGCATTCTCAGGATCTTTTGCGATTTCACGCACAGGCTCAGCAACGCCTGGGCTGTAGGCCAAAGATAGGTCGCGCGCGGTTTCCGCTGGCTTGGTGATTTCTACACTTAATTTGCCCGGAATTGGATTGGCATGGTAGTCCAGCGCAGCTTTTTTCATTTCATCTGACATTTTTTTAGTTCCGGTTGTTTAGGGTTTAGCACTTTAGAGGATATAGAAAAAAAACCAGCCGAACAAGATGGGCATTAAACAAAAGTCAAAGAACTTTTTTTACAAAAAAGCGGCTTTTTTATGAGTAAAAACACTATCTAAATCAGCATGTTGTAATTTGACTACTGTTGTTTTTCGGCGAGATGTAAGTGCTTGAATTTAGATGTTGAGTGCTTAACGCTAGAGGCTGAGTGCTTGAGCCTAGGAATTGGATGATTCGTTGTAGGATTAAAAGACATAAAAAAAAGCAGCCCGAAGGCTGCTTTTTACCGAAAAAGAAAGACTTATGCTTTCTTGATACGGCTTGAGAAACGCTGCTTGAAGCGATCTACACGACCACCAGTAGAAGCTTGTTTCTGCTTACCGGTGTAAAACGGGTGACACTGAGAACAAACATCCAAGTGCAGCGGCTTATTCAGCGTTGAACGCAGTTGGAAAGTGTGGCCACAGCTGCAAGTTGCAGAGATGTCGTTGTACTCTGGGTGAATACCTTGTTTCATTTTAAATAAACCTCAATAAGTTTGAACCGCCACTTGGTCTTGCCAAGCACCGTTCAAGGTTTGTATAGAAAACCGGTTATCTTAGCAGGCGTTTCATAATAACAGATGCGAACATCTAATAGGATGAGCCTTATAAGAAGGTGAGGCATAATAGCAGAGTTTTTCTTTGAGGCAAGAGGTAAGCATGACCTCGTTATTTGATGATGAGCTGCCGGTTATCCGTGTGGCGTTACCTGTGCCGTTAACACGCTGTTTTGATTATATTTTACCCCCGAACTTACAGCATGAGTATCTACCTCTTGGTGCTCGCGTTCGCGTGCCTTATCGTAATAAAACGATGATTGGTGTGGTGATGGCACGGCAGGTAACTCCCGATATTCCGATAGAAAAGCTGAAACCGCTGATTGAATTGATCGATGATGCATCACTTCTGGACGATCATCAGCGTGCTTTAGCCCAGTGGTTGGCGCGTTATTGTCACGGTCCTATTGGCGATGTTATTAGCTTGATGCTACCTACGTTACTACGCCAAGGTGCAGCGGCCCATATCCAAGAGGAGACTTACTGGCAGGCAACGCAGAGTGGTCGGGTGCTTGCGCCGGATAAAATGAGTCGGGCGCCTAGGCAGGCGGAGCTACTGCGAGCATTACAAAAACATCAGCAGCCTGTTGCCGCCACTATGCTGCGTTCTCTTGGTTTTACCTCGGCGCAGATGGCTGCTCTGGAAGATAAGGGGCTGGCAGAGCGCTATAAACAGTCCCGTCATCTTGAACCCCATGATGATGGTAAGCCAGTGCTGGCCGAAATACCGCTGCAGTTGAATAATGAGCAGGCGGAGGCTGTTAATGCGGTGTTAGATAAATTAACGCAGCCAGAGGTTTTTCTACTTGAAGGAATTACCGGTAGCGGCAAAACAGAAGTGTATCTTCAGATTATTGAGGCCGCACTAAAGCAAAATCGACAAGTGCTGGTTTTAGTACCTGAGATTGGTTTAGCTCCTCAAACGGTGAATCGATTTAAAAAGCGCTTTGCGGTGCCTGTAATGACCTTGCACTCTGGTCTCAGTGAAAAAGAACGTTTGGATGCTTGGTTGCTCGCTCGAGATGGTCGAGCGGGTGTTTTAATCGGTACGCGTTCAGCATCAATGACCCCTTTTAAGGATTTAGGGTTGATTGTGGTTGATGAGGAGCATGATGCTTCCTACAAGCAAGGTGATGGTATTCGTTATTCTGCCCGTGATCTGGCTATTGTGCGCGGTAAGATGCTGGGCTGCCCCGTTGTTCTTGGTTCTGCAACGCCCTCACTTGAAACCCTGCACAATGCCATGGAAAAGCGCTACCACTGGTTAACGCTTAAACAGCGAGCAGGTGCTAAGGTACAGCTGCCAGATATTTATCTGCATGATATCCATAATAAAAAATTAACCAATGGGATTGATGGGCGTTTATTGCAAGTGATGCGCACGCACTTGGAGCAGGGTGGACAGGTGCTTGCTTTTATTAACCGCCGAGGCTTTGCTCCCGCATTGATGTGCCATGACTGTGGCTGGGTTTCTGATTGTACATTTTGCGATGCACGTATGACCCTTCACCGTGAGCCGCCAAGACTACATTGCCATCACTGCAATACGGTGAGTGGGATTCCTCTTCAATGCCCTAAATGCTTTGCAACAGAGTTGAAACCGGTGGGATCTGGCACGGAGCGCATGGAAGAAACCCTTGAGCAGGCCTTTAAAGATTGGCCGGTGTTTCGGGTTGATCGTGACACGGTTAGCAAAAAAGGCATGATGGAAAAACTGCTGGAGAAAGTGCAAAAAGAGGAACCCTGTGTCTTAGTGGGGACTCAGATGTTAGCAAAAGGGCATCATTTTCCTGCGGTTTCCTTGGTGGTTGTGTTGGATGCTGACGGTGGTTTTTATAGCTCAGACTTCCGCGGCCTTGAGCGTATGGGGCAATTATTAACTCAGGTGGCTGGGCGGGCTGGGCGGGAGCAACGCAAGGGTAAAGTTGTGGTGCAAACCCATCGGCCAGAAGACCCGCTGTTAAAGCTGCTTGCTCGACATGATTACAGCGAGTTTTCACGTTGTTTGTTGGAGGAACGTCGGGAAACGCTTCTCCCTCCTTACTCTTTTATGGCGATTATCCGAGCGGAGGCCAATCAAAGTGATTTGGTTTCAAGCTTTCTGGCTGATGTGGTGCAGGCCGCTGAGCCGGTGATCACCCAAATTGAAGGACTGGAGGTTATCGGGCCGCTACCCTCCCCAATGGAGCGTCGCTTTGGTCGCTATCATATGCAAATTTGGCTGCTGTGTAGTAAAAGAGCACCGCTGCATCAGGGGATCGCCTGTTTGTTGGATCTTATTAATCGTCATCCTATGCAGCGTAAAGTACGCTGGTCTTTGGATGTTGATCCACAGGAATTGATTTGATCACAGGTTAACCTTTATAAACCTTAATCCATCTTTTACCTGATATTATGGAAAAGCATAGTTTTGTGGTTAACAGATGCATGAATAAAGATGATAATAGTGGGTTATTACTTTATCGCGAGTAAGTAACAAGTAACGGTCGCGAGTGAATAACGCCCAGTAGGCTGAATGTTCTTGAAAATAGTCAGCCTGTCAATTTCTTGGTTAGCAGATCCGGATTGAAATGAAAGAACATATTGCTGAATTAATTAGTGCCGCTATCGACTCTCTGAAACAGCAGGACATTCTGCCTGCTGACCTATCGCCACGTATCATGGTGGAAAACGCCAAAGATAAAGCCCACGGTGATTTTGCGACAAATATCGCATTAATGCTGGCTAAGCCAGCGGGTTGTGCTCCCCGTGAGCTGGCGCAAAAGCTGGTTGATGCACTACCTCAAAGCAGCAGTGTGACTCAGGTTGATATTGCAGGCCCAGGTTTTATTAACTTCTTTGCTAGCGCTGCGACGATCACTGCGGTTGTGGCCGATGTGCTGAGCCAAAAAGACGCTTTCGGTTTAAGTAAAGTCGGTGGTCATCAAAAAATACAGGTTGAGTTTGTTTCTGCAAACCCAACAGGGCCGCTGCATGTTGGGCATGGTCGAGGTGCGGCCTATGGCGCTACGGTATCTGATTTCTTGGCTGCGGCAGGCTTTGATGTTTACCGAGAGTACTATGTTAATGACGCTGGCCGTCAGATGGATATTTTGGCGACAAGTGTCTGGCTGCGGTACTTAGAGTTAGAGAGCTTAGAGTTAGAGAGCGAGGGGCAGAACGGCATCGCGTTTGATTTCCCAAGCAACGGCTATAAAGGCGGCTATATTCTCGATATCGCTAAGAAAGCACAGGATCAGTTTGGCGATCGCTTGGTTCGTTCTGCAGCGGATGTGTTTTCAGGCGTAGCTGCGGATGAGCCACAAGGTGGCGATAAAGAAGCGCATATTGATGGCCTTATCGCACAAGCCAAAGCACTTTTGGGTGCAGAAACCTATGATGTTATGTTTGATATTGCCTTGGAGGATATCCGTGGTGATATTGAAAACGACCTAGGTGAGTTTGGTGTTGCGTATCAAAACTGGTTCTCTGAGCGCTCGTTAACCCGCGGGGGTGATGTTGAAACAGCCCTGAAGAAATTAACCGATGCCGGGCATATCTATGAAGAGGGTGGTGCCCAATGGTTCCGTTCCACCGCCTTTGGTGATGACAAAGACCGTTGTGTGGTACGTGATAACGGCATGACCACCTACTTCGCCTCTGACATTGCTTATATGCATAATAAATTTGAGCGTGGCTTTGACAAGTTGTTGTATGTATTTGGTGCAGATCACCATGGTTATCTGCCACGTCTAAAAGCTGTTTGTCAGGCGCTAGATTATCCGTTAGAAAAATTGGATTTCCGCCTGGTACAATTTGCTATTTTATACCGTGGCTCTGAGCGTGTTCAGATGTCGACCCGCTCCGGTTCTTTTGTGACACTGCGCGAACTGCGTGAAGAAGTTGGTAACGATGCGGCTCGTTTCTTCTATGTGAGCCGTAAGTCTGATCAACATATGGATTTTGACTTGGATCTGGCTAAATCGCAGTCTAAAGATAATCCTGTTTATTACATTCAGTATGCTCATGCTCGTGTTTGCAGCGTTATGCGTAAATTGGCAGAGCATGAATGGGACTTTGATCAAGAGGCAGGTCTTGCTGCATTAGAACTGTTGGATAGTGATTACGAGAAGAACTTGATGGTAGCGTTGGCTCGTTATCCTGAAGTACTGGAAAATTGTGCGCTGCACTATGAGCCCCACGTTATGGCTCAGTTTATGAAAGAGCTCGCATCAGATTTCCACACTTGGTACAACGCCCTTAAAGTATTGGAAAATGATGCTCAAATCCGTAATGCCCGATTAGCACTAAGCGAAGCTGTGCGCCAAGTGTTAGCAAATGGTTTGGGGCTGCTGGGTGTGAGCGCACCGGAGGAGATGTAAGTATTATGAGCAGGGATTTCGCCAAAAAAACATCGGCTAACAAGCGGGGCGGAGCTTCACCGCGACAGGAAGATGCACCGGTAACTCAGCGTCGAGAGTTGCCGCCATGGAGCTGGCTGATTTTTGGTGTGGTTTTGGGTTTTGGTCTTGCTAAATGGCAAGGCTCTGGCTCTGAACCTCCTGCTCTTCCCCGTATGGCTGCGGTACCTGCTGAACCTGCAGCCGTAGTGCCACCTGATGATAGCGTTGCACCACAGGATGAAGAGCGTAAGCGTTTTGATTTTTATAATCTTCTGCCTCAGCAAGAGGTGACAACAGCACCTGTTGAAGAATATCAGTCAACGCCCCGTGATACGGAGAATGAAAACTTACCTGAATATATTCTTCAGGTCGGTTCGTTCCGTGCGAAAGCAGATGCTGAGCGACTTGTCGCTAAGTTAAAAACACAAGGGCATGCACCAATGATTGCCAGCACCGAAACGGCAAGTGGTACTTGGCATCGTGTGCGCATTGGCCCGTTCAAGGATAGACGTAAGTTGAATATGGCTCAGGATGCGATGGCTAGAGATAATATCCAGTCTTTGTTGATTCGTTTACCTCAGTAATCAGTTCTTGATGCACTGATTATTTTAAGCCGTTAAATCTCTTATTTTAGGGATTTAACGGCTTTTTGCCGACTATTCTCTCTTTTTTCCTGTCGTTAACGCTTGAAATTCCCTTAGGTTGCCTCCACCTATTTTTGTTCTAGAGGGTGGATTACCTTTTTAATTTTAAGCTTGCAAGGTATAAGCCTTTTTAACCCAATTTGGAGTAGCAGATGACAACGATTGTAGCTGTGCGTCGTGATAACCAGGTCGTACTCGGTGGAGACGGCCAAGTTTCCCTAGGCAATACCGTAATGAAAGGTAATGCTCGCAAAGTACGCCGTCTGTATCGTAATCAGGTTTTGGCAGGATTTGCCGGTGGCACAGCAGATGCGTTCACTTTGTTCGAGCGCTTTGAATCTCAGCTAGAAAAACATCAAGGTCAATTGGTGCGAGCCGCTGTCGAAATGGCGAAAGATTGGCGTACTGACCGAGCGTTACGTCGCCTAGAGGCGATGCTGATTGTGGCAGATACCACTGCAACATTAATTATTTCAGGCACTGGCGATGTCGTAGAGCCAGAGCATGGTGTTGTCGCGATTGGCTCTGGTGGTAACTATGCACTGGCCGCCGGTCGTGCATTGCATGAAAATACAGCATTAACCGCGCAAGAGATTGTAGAGAAAAGTCTTGCGATGGCCGGTGATATTTGTGTCTTTACCAATCACTCGCCAACCATTGAAGAGCTGTCTTGGTAGTGATTCACCTGCATCCTATGTTGCAAGTCTCTTGGGGGTAGCCAGTGTTATCGGCACCAAGATTTAAAAAAACTACGTATTAAAGGGAAGATATTATGTCTCAGATGACGCCCCGTGAAATTGTTTCAGAGCTGGATCGCTTTATTGTTGGTCAATCCGATGCGAAACGTGCCGTTGCTATTGCGCTGCGTAATCGCTGGCGCCGTATGCAGCTTGACCCAGAGCTGCGCCAAGAAGTCACCCCCAAAAATATTCTGATGATTGGCCCTACGGGTGTAGGTAAAACCGAGATTGCTCGCCGTTTGGCTAAACTGGCTAATGCACCTTTTATTAAGGTTGAAGCCACCAAGTTTACTGAAGTGGGTTATGTCGGCCGTGATGTTGAAACCATTATCCGTGACTTAACGGATATGGCGATGAAAATGCTGCGTGAGCAAGCCATGAAGAAGGTGCGTTCGGGAGCAGAAGAGGCCGCAGAAGAACGTATTCTTGATGCGCTATTGCCACCTGCACGGGCGGGCTTTAATGAGGAGCCTGCCCCTGATAGTTCTACACGCCAAGTATTCCGCAAAAAGCTGCGCGAAGGTGAACTCGACGATAAAGAGATCGAAATTGATGTGACTGCGCCTCAAGTAGGCGTTGAGATTATGGCTCCTCCAGGTATGGAAGAGATGACCAATCAGCTACAGAGTATGTTCTCGAATTTGTCGAATGAACGCACCAAGAAACGTAAGCTGAAAGTGAAAGATGCTCTGCGTCAGGCGACGGATGAAGAAGCCGCGAAGCTTGTAAATGAAGATGAGTTGAAATCACAGGTTGTGGATACGGTTGAACAAAACGGTATCGTCTTTATTGATGAGATTGATAAAGTCGCCAAGCGCGGAGAGTCGGGCGGTGCTGATGTTTCCCGTGAAGGTGTGCAGCGTGACCTGCTACCCTTAATTGAAGGCAGTACTGTTTCGACCAAGCATGGCATGGTGAAAACGGATCATATTTTATTTATTGCCTCTGGTGCATTCCATCTGAGCAAACCTTCAGATTTGATTCCTGAGCTGCAAGGCCGTTTACCGATTCGTGTTGAATTAAGCGCATTAACGCCCGATGACTTTAAACGTATCTTGACCGAGCCTAGCGCAGCATTAACGGTTCAATATGTTGAGTTGATGAAGACCGAAGGCTTAAGCATCGAATTTACCGAAGATGGTATCAGTCGGATTGCTGAAATCGCTTATCAAGTTAACGAAGGCACAGAAAACATCGGTGCCCGTCGTTTGCATACCGTGATGGAGCGTTTGCTTGAAAGCATCTCCTTTGATGCGGCGGAAATTAAAGATACTGTTGTGATCAACAGCGCCTATGTCAGCAAGCAGCTGGATGATCTGGCAACGGATGAAGATTTAAGTCGCTTTATTCTTTAGAGTAAGTATTAATTGCTATCCAGAAGGCCGGTTTATACAACCGGCCTTTTTATTGCCTAATTAGGCAGAGTCGCTTTTATGGCCCGTTAGGCCTGAGAGGTTAATATGAGTTCTGAGAAAAACACCCTCGTTCCCAGCAAAATAAACTATCGCAAAACGGCAAACCTGCTTGAACTGCATTATAGCGATGGCACTTTGCTAGAGCTTGAAGCTGAGTTGTTACGGGTCTATTCGCCGTCGGCTGATGTGCGCGGCCACGGTGAAGGTAATGAAGTTCTGCAAACAGGCAAGAAACGAGTGACTTTACTGGATATCAAGCCTGCGGGAAGCTATGCGATAAAGCTTTGCTTTGATGACGGCCATGATACCGGTTTGTATGCTTGGGAATACCTTTATGAGCTGGGTATTCACAAAGAGGCATTTTGGAAAGATTACCTGCGCCGTATTGAAGAAGCTGGCGCGAGCCGAGAGCCGTCACTGATCTCAATCAAGCAATTGTAAGCACTGATTGTTATAGGGCTGATTGTTACAGGGCTGAGCATAAGCTCGTCAGACAAAGACAAATCGCGCCGTCCGGTTTACAATGTCGCCAATTTTGAAAGCAAAGGTTTCGTCATGTCAGAGACAGAAAAGGAAGGTCAAAACACCCATTTTGGTTATAAACAGGTGGGCGTTGAAGAAAAAGAAGGCAAAGTTGCTGAAGTTTTTCATTCAGTTGCTGCAAAATACGACCTGATGAATGACCTGATGTCGATGGGGATTCATCGACTGTGGAAGCGTATGACCATTGAAATGAGTGGTGTACGCCAAGGGAATAAGGTTTTAGATATAGCCGGTGGTACTGGTGATCTGACGCTCAAGTTTTCCCGCCTCGTCGGTAAAAGCGGTTGCGTGGTACTGGCGGATATTAATGATTCCATGCTGAAAGTGGGTCGGGATAAGTTGCTCGATAAAGGTTGCAGCGGTAATGTTGAGTTTGTTCAGGCTAATGCCGAAACATTGCCCTTCCCTGATAATACGTTTGACTGTATTACGATCGCCTTTGGTCTGCGCAACGTGACGGATAAAGATAAAGCGCTGCGGTCGATGACTCGGATTCTTAAGCCGGGTGGTCGATTATTAGTGCTAGAGTTTTCTACACCAACCAATCCTGTGATGAGTAAAATCTACGATACGTATTCGTTTACGGCTCTGCCGTTTATGGGGCAACTGGTTATTAATGATTCTGAAAGCTACCGCTATCTAGCCGAGTCAATTCGTATGCATCCTGACCAAGAAACGCTGAAGGGGATGATGGAAGATGCGGGGCTTTCCCGTGTTGAATATCACAATATGACCAGCGGCATAGTGGCTTTACACCGTGGCGTAAAGCTTTAAGGTGATGGTGAAGCCGTTAAACAGCCTGTTGGTTCATGGCTTATTAGAAAGTGCTGAACAGCTGGTTAATCCGCTTATCAAGCGAGATGCTTCAGCGGTGTTTCAACTGGGGCGCCTCTCTGGACGGGTCGTTCGTCTGCGCTGCACTCAGCCAGAAATAGCCGTGTTGATTTGGCCTTCTGGTGAAGGTTTGCACATTGAGCGCGATACCTCGGTTGATTCTGATGCAAACGAAGAGCCGCCTCAGATTGTTGATGCCGAGATCGAAGGAAGCCTAGAGCACTTCATGCGATTCATGCTCGCCTCTGAACAGCGCGAAGCTATGCTTTTTGAAGGCGTGTTAACGCTACGCGGAGATACAGGGCTTGTGCGTAAGTTTCAGCAGGTTATTGCCAGCCTTGATCTTGATATCGCCTCGATCAGTGAAAAGTGCATAGGCATTGTGCCCACGGCCATTATCGGTGAGCATCTGGCTGGATTAATACGCTGGAAACGTTCTTTGGTTTATACCGGAGCCCTTGATCTGCAGGAGTATTTGCAAGAGGAGATGGCGCTATTGCCAACCAAGGCTGAACAGCAAAGTGTTGCTGATGGCATATTAAATACGAGGCGTCGTATTGATCGCCTTGATGCTCGTGTGCAGCGGCTACAGCAGCAGGTTTTATCATTGATGGTTACTGGAACTATTGCTGGAAATGCGTCTATTGCATCACACACCGCTACAAGCTCTGAATCAACGTCCTCTTCAGAATCTTATTGATAATCGGAGTCACTGTGTCCCGTCTGCTTCGTCTGTTAAAAATTATATTTGTCTTCAGTCGTTACCGGTTAGACAGCCTGATTCCTGAGGATCGTCTACCTTGGTTTGCCGTGCTTCTGCTGCGTTTAAATCCTATGCGATTATTGCCGATCGGTAAAAAAAGCCGAGGCGAGCGTCTGCGTTTAGCGCTGGAAGAGTTGGGCCCTATTTTTGTGAAGTTTGGCCAGATGCTCTCAACGCGACGGGATCTGTTACCGGACGATGTTGCTGACGAATTGAAGAAGCTTCAGGATCAGGTGCCTCCTTTTCCCAGTGTTGTCGCGGTTAATGAGATCGAGTCTTCCCTTGGTTTATCCGTAGAAGAGCTGTTTAAATGCTTTGAACGTGAGCCCATGGCCTCAGCATCGATGGCTCAGGTACATGCTGCTCAATTGAACACGGGGGAGCAGGTTGTTGTTAAAGTGATTCGTCCCGGTATTCGTAAAATACTCGGGAAAGATGTCAAGTTGCTTTATACCCTAGCCCACAGCTTGAATTATTGGGTGCCGGAAGCACGACGTTTACATCCTGTTGCGATCGTCTCGGATTATGAGTCCACGTTATTTGATGAGCTGGATCTACAAAAAGAAGCGGCGAATACCTCACAGTTGCGGCGCAACTTTGAAGGCTCTCCAGCGCTTTATGTGCCCCAGGTGTATTGGGAGCTTACCCGTCGCAATGTCATGGTGCAGGAGCGTATCTATGGTATTCCCGTCGCGGAAGTTGATGCGCTGATCGCAAATGGCACGGATATGAAAAAGCTTGCGGAACGCGGTGTTGAGGTGTTTTTTACTCAGGTTTTCCGTGATAACTTTTTCCATGCGGATATGCACCCTGGCAATATCTTTATTTCAGATAAAACCCCCCATGATCCGCAATATATCGGTATTGATTGCGGTATCGTGGGTAGTCTGTCGGAGGAAGATCAGCATTATCTTGCGCGTAATCTTCTCGCCTTCTTTCACCAAGATTATTACGAAGTGGCTCGCCTACATATTGAATCTGGATGGGTTGGTGAAGGCACTCGGGTGAATGAGTTTGCCACGGCTATTCGTGCTGTCTGTGAACCGATTTTTGAAAAGCCTTTAAAAGAGATCTCCTTTGGGCAAGTGCTGCTTGGCCTATTTCAGACCGCACGTCGTTTCAACATGGAAGTGCAACCTCAGCTGGTGCTGTTACAGAAGACGCTGTTAAATATTGAGGGGCTTGGGCGACAGCTATATCCCGATCTTGATTTATGGAGCACGGCTAAGCCTTATCTGGAAAACTGGATGAAGCAGCGCATGGGGCCGAAGGGGATATGGAAGAATATCCGCACCCAGTTCCCTGATTGGATGGAGCAGATGCCAGAAGTGCCAAACATGGTATATGGCGCTTTGGATCAGATTCGGAAAACAGAAGAGCGGCAGCTGCGCCAAGAAGCGCTACTGCAAGAGCTGGTGACGTCATCGGAAACCCGCAGTAAACGGAAATCATCGTCATTAGGCTGGTTGCTACTTGCCTCAGGTGTTTTTGTTGCCTCGGACGGCCTGCCTTGGTTGCTACAATTGCCGCTAGAAGCTCAGGCTTTAATGGCCTTAGGTGTGTTTTTTCTGATTCGTCGCTAACGAATCAGAAAAGTATACCGCTTGCTTTAAGCATGGTACGCCATGAAAAATTCTATTATGCTTGGCTGATCCTTAAGCTTGTTGCTCAGAATCGTACCGTTACTCTGAACTTGGCTTATTAGTAAGTCTTTATAAATCAATTGGTTAGAAAGAAAAATAGTAGATAGGGCTGATGATTATGAGTGATGTACTACAACAACTCGGTGATATTTTAGCTGAACGCCGTAATGCGGACCCTGACACTTCTTATGTGGCTCAGCTTCACGATAAAGGCTTGAACAAGATTTTAGAGAAAGTTGGTGAAGAAGCGACGGAAACAATTATTGCGGCGAAGGATGCTGAGCGCTCTGGTGATGTGAGTGATGTAGTTTATGAAACTGCAGATCTTTGGTTCCACAGCTTGGTTGCATTATCGCATCTGGGCCAACCTCCTCAGGCTGTTTTAGATGAGCTGGCTCGCCGCTTTGGCATGCCAGGTATCGAAGAAAAAGCATCTCGTCAGAAGTGATCGTCAGTGTCTAACGACATGATGTTGATTTAATAAACTGGAGTAAAGATTATGTTGGGTGGTATCAGTATTTGGCAGTTATTGATCGTTCTGGGCATTATTATCCTGATTTTCGGAACCAAAAAATTGCGTAACGTTGGTAGTGATTTAGGTGGAGCTGTAAAAGGCTTTAAAGAAGCGGTTAGCAACCCTGACCAAGATGCGGAAAAGAAAGATGATCAAGTCGTTATCGCGAAAAATGCAAGCGACGAATCTGATCACGTTATCGACAGTACCGTTGAAAAATCTGAACAGAAAAAGTAACTGGGTGAGCCCCGAATATGTTTGATATTGGTTTTTTTGAACTTATCGTTATCGGTATTCTGGCACTATTGGTGTTGGGTCCCGAGCGTCTGCCAAAAGCAGCCCGTACTGCGGGTATGTGGATTGGCCGTATCAAGCAAGGGGTTAGCTCGATTCAGCAAGAGGTGAATCAGCAACTCCATATAGAAGAGATGCAGCGTCAGCTTGAAGATAATCGCCGTAAACTTGAAGAAACGCTACGCCAACAAGAACAAAGTATTACAGAAAGTTCGGGGCCTAAGGCATCGAGCATCCCTGAAAGTAAGAATACAGATAATAAGGATACAGCGGCTGATAGTGAACCAGTGGATAAACCTGAGGTAATAAAGGTTCGTCCGGAAGATGAAGGGCCTTTTGGTACTTCTGCACCGGATATGGTTACGTCTTCCGATCAGAAAGGTAAGTTATGAGTCAGACCGAACCTGCGCAACTACCACCGGTTATTCCTGAAGAAGGCAAGCATGCCCCGCTTATTGAGCACCTTATTGAGTTAAGAGGCAAATTACTACGATCAGTCGTGGTGATTTTATTGGCTTTTTTGGCGTTGTACCCGTTCTCAAATGACCTGTATTTGATTGTTTCTCAGCCATTACGTGAATTATTACCTCCAGGTACGCAGATGATTGCAACGGAAGTTGCATCGCCTTTTTTAGCACCCTTTAAACTCACGCTAGTTACAGCGCTGTTTGCGGCAATTCCTTACGTGTTATATCAGGTGTGGAGCTTTATTGCTCCTGGACTATATAAACATGAGAAGAAGATAGCATTACCGCTGTTAGCATCCAGTATTATCTTGTTTTACTCTGGTGCAGTGTTTGCTTATTACGTCGTTTTCCCGCTAATTTTCGCATTTTTTACGTCAGCTGGACCTACCGATATTGCAGTAATGACCGATATTAACTCCTATCTGAATTTTGTACTGAAGCTATTTTTTGCCTTTGGGGTTGCCTTTGAAATTCCTGTCGCAACTTTTATTCTGGTTTGGACCGGTATTACAACCGTGGAGACTCTTTCACAGAAGCGCCCCTATGTGGTTATCTTTTGTTTTGTCATTGGTATGTTGTTGACTCCGCCGGATGTTATCTCTCAAACCCTGCTCGCACTGCCTATGTGGCTGCTGTTTGAACTTGGTATTTTAATGTCTCGCTTAGTCAAAAGGTCGGCAGAAAAAAATATTAATGAAGTACCTGAAGAAGAGTCGCAGTAAGCGGCTCTTTTTTATCTTCCTGCTCTTTGCCTACGCCTTCTTTTTACCTCCTTTTTTGTTCCTTGTTCACTCCGGTTGGATAATTTCCATGTAAGTGTTTTTTCTTTTTCGTGTAAGACATCTCTTATAGACTCTCTCCGTTGTTGTAGATCAAATTAATTTATCTCAATCTAGTTTTAAATAGATGCCTATATAATTGTGATTTGTGAATCTACTGTTTTGCTGACATTTGATCGTCAGCCCTCTCCATTTTGATATAAGGATCTTTTTGGTCATGGTTGATCAGAGCAAAATCCTCTATGAGGACGATGAGCATCAAGTCGTTTGGTTTGGGTGGGAAGATCTTGAACACGAGTCTTTGGTTCAGTCTAATCAGCTTTTGATTATCAATGCTGATAATGCTTATTTGTTGGACCCAGGTGGCGCTTTTATTTTTTCTGATGTGGCTACAGAGGTGAGTAAGTATGTGCCTCTAAGCCAGATTCGCTATATTCTCGCAACCCATCAAGACCCTGATGTTTTATCCTCAATTACTCTTTGGTTGAAAGCGACCAATGCACGTCTTCTCGTTTCACGTTTGTGGATTCGCTTCGTTTCTCATTTCGGTTTTAGCGATAACTCACGCTTAGTTGCGATTGAAGACAACGGTAAGCAGATTCGCTTAGGTGAAGATGAATATATCAAGTTGTTGCCAGCTCACTTTTTGCATAGTGAAGGTAATTTCTGTTTTTATGATACTCGCTCTAAAACGCTTTTCTCCGGTGATATTGGCGCTGCTGTTTTCCCAGGGGGAGAACGATATCTTGAAGTAGAGGATTGGACGTCTCATTTGACCTATATGGAAGGCTTTCATAAGCGATATATGGGTAATAACGTAGCGACTCGACGATGGGTTGCCAGCGTTCGAGGTCTAGATATTGAACGCATTGTGCCCCAGCATGGTGCCATTATTCCTAAGCAGTTTGTTCCAGTATTTTTTGATTGGTTAGAAGAGCTGAAGTGTGGCACTGACCTACTGGATCAGATTTATGATAATGCGCTGTCCTAATGGATTTAGGGCAAAGAACGTAAAACAATAAGAATGAGGTGGGCGATGCCTGAGCAAATTACCCGAGTTGATGAAAGTAAGGTCCTGTTCGAGGATGATGAGCATCAGGTGGTTTGGTTTGGATGGGAGGAACAGGAAGGTGCTGATTCTTTCGTGCAAACCAATCAATGCTTAGTGGTAAATAACGACAAAGGTTATTTCTTTGATCCTGGCGGTACTTATGTTTTCCATCATGTATTGGAAAACATTATGCGAGTAATCAATCCGCGCCAGATTCGTTATCTTTTTGCGACGCATCAAGACCCTGATGTTTGTTCTTCTATTCCCTATTGGATGAAAACGACGGATGCGGATTTACTCATTTCGCGTCTTTGGTTACACTTTGTTTCACACTTTGGGATGGAAGATGTTGAGCGTGTGGTTGCCGTACCCGACGGCGGCGGACGTATCAGTCTCGATACTGGAGACTACATCTCGATGGTTCCCGCTCACTTTCTGCATAGTGAAGGCAACTTCAGCATCTACGATAGCCGCTCCAAAATTCTCTTTTCTGGTGACATAGGTGCCGCAATATTTCCACCCGGAAAGAGAACAATGTTTGTGGAAGATTTTGATGAACACCTCCCTTTTATGGAAGGTTTCCACAAACGTTATATGCACAGTAATGCTGTGTGTGCTCGTTGGGTTGAGCAAATAAGAGCAATGGATATTAAAATGATTGTTCCTCAGCATGGTGCCATCTTCCCTGAAGATCAGATCGAAAATTTCTTAAATTGGTTTAGTGAGCTGCGCTGTGGTGGTGATTATATTGAGCAGATCTACAGGGATGAACGCTTTTAAGAGCTACTAGGCTCAGCAGGATGTATGCCTATGATCATGAAGGATTTTGAGCTCAGCTCTATTTCATCAGACGAACTTGTGATTAATAAGCCAGTCCCATGGCCGGTTTATGATGAGTTTGGAAAATTGCTGATGGCTAAAGGTTCAGTGATTAGAACTGAGCGTCAACGCGATATTTTGATGCGCGTTGGGCTTTATGCCCGTGAAATCAGTAACGAAGATGAAAAAGATGAAAGGCTTAAGCCCGTTAGTTTTAACCGGCAAGTTAACCCTTTTGCAGAATTTGAAGATATTTGCTTAAGGCTTTCTGAGCTGTTTCAGTACATTGAGAAAAAAGAGAATCCACCAGAAGATGCGGTTTTTAAGCGGACAATGGGGATTGTTACTTATTTGCAAGGTCTGGTCGCTCATGATGCAGATGCCATGATTGGCGCTGTTCATTTAATCGACAGTTTCCCCTACCATATCTTGCACCCTGTCCAGTGCGCTATTTTGAGTGAGGTCATAGCACTGCGATTTGAGATTGACCAAGAAAAGCGTTTGTCGATGCTAGCGGCAACACTAACCAGTAACATCTCGATGAATGCCTATCAGGTTAAGCTGCATCAGCAGCGCAAGCCTTTGACGGAGCAGCAAAGAGAAGTCATTGAGAAGCACCCTGATGTGAGTGCTTCTATGCTAGAAACATCAGGAATTAATGATAGCTATTGGCTTAAGCTCGTTCGTTGCCACCATGAACGGCCTGATGGTAGTGGGTATCCAAAAGGTTTGAAAGCCGATGCACTCCCTATTGAGGCAAAAATAATTGCTTTGTCGGATGTGTACTGTGCCATGGTGACACCGCGGCCATATCGTGAGTCTGTTACTTACAAAGAGACTCTTCGGGAGTTATTTGTGCAGCGTGGGCGAAGTGTTGATGAGCGGCTAACGACAATTTTCGTTCATGAGCTAGGGCTTTATCCGCCTGGTGTTTATGTGAAGCTGCAAAATGGTGAGCTAGCGGTTGTTGTTGGGCGTACTCATAGCCCAAAAGAGCCATTAGTTGCCAGTGTTCGAAAGGCTGACGGTGATATCTTTTTAAACCCTCGTCGTCGAAATACAGGGATTAGGGAGTTTACAATTAGAGCGACCTGCTTGCAGAAGGAACAAGTCGCGGTGAACCCTGCAGCTCTATGGGGTATACAGGCGCTGCAGGTGCCGAAAAAACGAATGATGTGATCAGCACATGCTGATCACTTTATTCACTAGTTTTGATATGCCCTGTTCTGCTTCTGCGATCCGTTTCGCTTCCATGTAGGCTGGGGTAGTGACGACTTTATGGTTGTGATCAACAACGATGTCATCAACATTGCAGCCTATATGAATACCTCCCATGCTATCAATTTCTCCCGCAGGCCCTGCTTGGTGGCCGATCGTACAGCTAATACCGTTGCCTAATATTTTTGGTAGTAACGTTGGCGCTATACAGATCATGCCGATTGGTTTTTCTTGCTGATGGAAGCTGCGTATTAGAGCGGCAAATGGCTCGTATATCTCGCAATTGCCTCCTTCTAAAGCAAAACTGGACAAGTTTTTTGCAACGCCAAAGCCACCAGGAACAATTACGGCATCAAAGTTATCCGCATTAGCTTCAGAAAGAGGATGTACGTCACCTCGATTGATACGGCTTGCCTCGGTAAGTACGTTTCTTTTTTCATCGACAGCATCACCTGTCCGATGATTAATGACATGATGCTGTTCAATATCTGGAGCGAAGCAAACGACGTTTGCATTATTGTTATCCAGATGAAGCAGCGTCAAGGTTGCTTCAAAAATTTCGGTGCCATCAAACACACCACAACCTGCGAGAATAACCGCGATATTTTTTTTGCTCATAGCTTACTCCTGATTGATTTTAGGAAGTCCTTGTTGAATTTATAAAGACTAGTCGTGATTGAATGTGATTCAACTTCTTTTTTGATGGACTTGTTAGGATTTTATTTTTTGCTTTAATGCGGCGCCTAGTAACCAAATAAAATTATTAGTGGGCAAATCATCTGATTTAGGTTGACCTATCAACATTTTTTGATAGCCGTCTGCTGGCTGAGCGACATAGCTTGAGAAGACTTTATCCCAAATGCTTAAGTTAAATCCAAAGTTACTGTGCATTTCCTTTGCTTTAGTAGAATGGTGCACTCGGTGCATGTCTGGAGTTACAGCCAGTATGCGTAGCATGCGGTCAAGGGGTTTAGGTAGGGCTATGTTGGCATGGTTGAATAACGCCATACCATTAAGTAGTATTTCAAATATGATCACGGCCATAGCTGGTGCCCCAAGGAGAATAATCGCGATATTTTTGACCAGTATCGACAAGAAAATTTCGATAGGATGGAATCTTAACGCTGTGGATAGGTCATAATCTTTATCGTAATGATGGATGCGATGTAGGCGCCACAGGATAGGAATTTGATGAAAAATTCGGTGTTGCCAATAGATTAAACAATCTAAAATAATGACAGAAAAAATGATGGTCAGTGGTGATGGCAAGCTGATGTTGTTAAATAAACCTAAGCCTTGTTCTTGAGACCAATTTGCGATGGTAACAGGCAGTATCAAAGCAAAAATAAAGCGCATAATTAAGCTATCTAGTATCACTAAACCAAAGTTTGTTATCCAACGTTTAGCAACAGACTGATTTGGCTTCCTCCGTGGGAATAACCACTGGCCAAGGCCAAGCATGATAATTAGCCCGATAAAAATGGCTAGCCGAATAGTGGATTCTTCCATAGGTATTTCCTAAGTTTGATGGTTAGGTTAAGTGTTAATGATCAATATATTGCCTTTCTGCAGAGGTATATTGATTTGCAAGGTAAGTCTAATGTTTAATTGATCTATTAACCTTACGTTTGATTTATATCGTTTGGATTTTGTTTTTGCCATTGTCGCTTGATTTTATAGTGAGAGGGTATGACCATTGTCCTTACTTTTAATGGTGAACTCTGTCTCTCTGAAATAGATCTGTCATAGATAAGGCGGATAATTTTGAAGAGGCAGGTGATTCTCCTTTTTTCTTGGAGAGCTATACATAGTGTTTAATTCCAGCCAGCGTTCATTTCCGACAACTCGTATGCGCCGCATGCGGGTTGATGATTTTTCCCGTCGTCTTATGCGTGAAAACAAGCTCAGTGTCGATGACCTGATTTATCCCGTTTTTGTTCTCGATGGAGAGAATCGTCGTGAGGCGGTTGCTTCAATGCCTGGTGTAGAGCGTCTTAGCCTTGATCTGTTGTTAAAAGAAGCTAAAGAACTTGTTGCGTTGGGTATCCCTGCTATCGCACTATTTCCTGTATTGACTCAGGATATTAAAAGCGAGTTTGCTGAAGAAGCATTCAATGCAAATGGCTTAGTTCAGCGCACGGTAAAAGCACTAAAAGACCAGCATCCAGAGTTAGGTATTATTACTGATGTTGCCTTGGATCCTTATACGATTCATGGACAAGATGGCATTTTGGATGCGGCAGGCTACGTGCTTAATGATCGAACGGTTGAAACCTTGGTAAAGCAGGCGCTATCTCATGCGGAAGCCGGAGCTGATATTGTGGCCCCCTCAGACATGATGGATGGGCGTATTGGTTCGATTCGCAAGATTCTTGAGCAGGAAAATCTCGTTAACACTCGTATTCTGGCATATGCGGCTAAATACGCATCTGCCTATTACGGCCCTTTCCGCGACGCTGTCGGCTCTGCTGGCAACTTAGCTGGCGGTAATAAATTCAGCTATCAAATGGATCCTGCTAATTCTGATGAAGCCTTGCATGAGGTTGCGTTGGATTTGGCTGAAGGTGCCGATATGGTGATGATCAAGCCTGGTATGCCTTACTTGGATATTGTTCATCGTGTAAAAACAGAACTAAAAGTGCCGACTTTCGTTTATCAAGTCAGCGGTGAATATGCCATGCACATGGCTGCATTTCAGAATGGCTGGCTATCAGAAGAAGCCGTTACTTTGGAATCTTTGATGTGTATGAAACGTGCTGGAGCAGATGGGATCTTAACCTACTTTGCCAAGCGCGCTGCAATTTTGCTGCAGGGCTAATTGAAGGCGGGGGAGGCCAGTGAAAACTACGGAGAGTATTACATGGATCAAACTAATCAAACAGACCTACCCTCGGCAGAGGATCTTTACACTCAAGATGGTGGCATAGGACGGCCAATTTTGAGGATTAACCGGTCAGACAGTGGCACCCGTGGCAAAACAGCGGAAGAGAGTGATAATGCTATTAGTCTTGACAGCCCTGAGCTGTATATCAATCGTGAATTGAGCCATCTGCAATTTAATATTCGTGTTCTAGAGCAGGCGTTGGATGTATCCCACCCTCTTTTGAACCGGTTGATGTTCCTACTGATTTTCAGTAGTAATTTGGATGAGTTTTTTGAAATTCGAGTTGCAGGTTTAAAAAGGCAAGTTGCGTTTAGTCGTGAAAAAAGCGATGCCGATGGTATGATGCCTCAAGAGGTGATTCGCCAAGTTAATGATATTTGCCATGAGCAGATTGAGCGTCAGTACCGCATCTTAAATGATGAGCTGATTCCTGCGATGGAAAAAGAAGGTATTCGCTTTTTACGTCGCCAGAGCTGGACTAAGAAGCAAGCTGAGTGGGTTAAAGATTTCTTCCGTGATCAAATACAGCCCGTGATTAGTCCTATTGGACTTGATCCTTCGCACCCATTCCCGCGTTTAGTGAATAAAAGCCTTAACTTTATCGTATCGCTCGAAGGTAAGGATGCTTTTGGACGTGAAGGCGGATTAGCTATTATTCCAGCGCCGCGCTCGTTGCCCCGCTTGATTCGTGTGCCGGATGATATTAGTGATGAGGGCGATAACTTTGTTTTCCTGTCTTCAATGATTCATGCTCATGCGGAAGCCTTGTTCCCTGGTATGAAAGTTAAAGGTTGCTTCCAATTCCGCTTAACACGAAATGCTGACCTCATTGTTGATCCTGAAGAGGTCAGTGACTTAGCCAGTGCTCTGCGTGGCGAGTTGTTGTCGCGACGTTATGGTGACGCGGTTCGTTTGGAGGTTGTTGATAACTGCCCTCAAGACTTGATTGATGTACTGCTGAAGCAGTTTGGTTTAAGTGACCAAGAGCTTTATAAAGTTAATGGCCCTGTGAATCTAACACGTCTAATGGCTGTTATGGGTGAGCTAGACCGCCCCAATCTTATGTACCCTCTTTTTACTCCTGGCACAGCAAAACCGTTGCGTCGAGGTAATAGTATTATCGAGGCGATGCAGCAGAATGATATTTTGCTACAGCATCCGTTTGAGTCATTCACTCCTATCATTGATTTATTGCGCGAAGCAGCGCGAGATCCTGATGTTTTAGCGATTAAGCAAACGCTTTATCGTACCGGTGCAGACTCTCAAATAGTTGATGCCTTGGTCGATGCTGCGCGTAATAATAAAGAAGTAACGGTCGTTATTGAACTGCGGGCTCGATTTGATGAGGCGGATAACTTGCAATTGGCTAGTCGTTTGCAAGAGGCTGGTGCCGTCGTTATTTATGGCGTTGTTGCTTATAAAACCCATGCTAAAATGATGCACATTGTTCGCCGCGAAGGTAATAAAATTCGCCATTATGCGCACTTAGGTACAGGTAACTATCACGCGAAAACGGCCAAGCTCTATACTGACTATAGCCTGCTTACAAGCGATCCTTCTCTTTGTGATGATGTTCATAAAGTCTTTTTGCAGCTTTCAGGCATGGGTAAAACCCTCAATATGAAGAAGTTGCTGCATGCTCCGTTTACTCTGCAGAAAACTCTGGTAGAGAAGATTGAGCGCGAAGCAGTGCTTGCTGAAAAAGGCAAAGGTGGTCGATTAATCTTTAAATGCAACTCGCTAACTGATCCTAAAATGATTAAAGCACTCTATAAGGCGTCTCAGGCTGGCGTGCAGTGTGACTTGATTATTCGTGGTATGTGTTGCTTGCGTCCTGGTGTTGAAGGTGTATCAGAAAATATCAAGGTTCGTTCAATTGTTGGTCGCTTCTTGGAACATACTCGAGTTTACTATTTCGAAAATGGTGGCGAGGAAGAGGTTTACTGTGCAAGTGCAGACCTTATGGAACGCAATCTTTATAAACGGGTTGAGACATGCTTTCCCATTACCGCGAAGAAACTTGCTCAGCGAGTGATTAACGACCTAGAAACCTACCTTCTAGATAACTGCCAAAGCTGGACCTTAAAAACAGATGGCTTATACCTATCATCTGCCGCAAATAGAGCCGAGGGAGCAGAAGAAATTAGTGCTCAAGAGACGCTGATTGATGCTTACACGCAGAGAAGTTGATTAGCTATTTAGCACTGTAGATATAAAGCCCGATTCTTGGAGGTTTATTTAAGAATCGGGTTTTTTGTTTTTATCGAAATAAAGCCTTGCACTCTCTTAGTTTGTGGGTATAATTAGCCCTCGTTGTCACAGAGCAAGTCTCTCGGCAACGGTTAACACTTTGTTTTCTATCACTTTTCTCCATAGGCAACGTTGAAAAGAGTTTTGAAAGTTTTGATTTAAGTGTTGACACCGAGGATTGCCTCTGTATAATACGCAGCCTCAGTTAAGCAAGTCGATTCGCTTCGAGCGCTTCTTGTCTAACAGCTCTTTAAAAATTCAGTCAGATAATTCGTGTGGGCGCTTGCCGAGACGATCTTGGAAAAGTCACAAGATCATCAAGGTAAGCTTTCAAATCTCGAATCAATTCATTGATGTATTGTTTGTTCGCAAACAATACTGTGTATTGCGTTTAAGTTGTTA
>NZ_KE383939.1:0-36684 GCF_000422865.1 Oceanospirillum maris DSM 6286
AGGCTGGGTGTGTAAGCGTTGTGAGGCGTTGAGCTAACCAGTACTAATGGCTCGTGAGGCTTGACCATATAACACCAAAATGGTCTGACTTGCTGAAAGAACGAACGATAATCGGATACGCTCGATTACAAAGACTGAATCAATAAAGACGCAATACAGAATTAAGATCTCGATTGGCATCGATCTACAACTTTTTTGCTTGACGACAATAGCGTGTAGGAACCACCTGACTCCTTTCCGAACTCAGAAGTGAAACTGCTCAGCGCCGATGGTAGTGTGGGGTCTCCCCATGTGAGAGTAGGACATCGTCAAGCGCTTATTCTAAAAGCCCGTCTCTTTGAGACGGGCTTTTTTTATGCCTAGGATTTGTGCTATAAAATAACGAGATATAGCCGTTATATAAGATATTATTTGTTATACAAAGTGATATTTAAAACCCATGTAAACATCCTTATGAAATAGTAGGCTATTCAAGGTAATATAAACAGATTAAGAATTTTATTAAGGCCACGCTATCCGTATGAGTGAAAATTCTGCACTAACACCTGATCTAGAAAGAATGATTCAGCAGTTAATTCAAAATGCTGTAGGACAAATGAAAACGGAGCTGGTGACCTATATTGATAAAAAGTTTGAAATAGCGGCACTAACTAGCAACGGATCCAGTAACGGAAATACGAGTCATCATTGTAGTGATGATAACGAGGATGAAGATCCCATTACTCTAAGCATGTTAATGCTTCAGGTTGCTGCTGTTTTTGAGAAATTTGGTCATTACGATGAGATTTACCGTACTTATGGCATTGAAGCTGATGCATTTCAAGATGAGTGTAATGAAACGCTGGATGTTATGCGCTATCAGCTTGACCAGTTTGAGTCTCAGCTTAAGGACTTCCAGAACAGGCTGCACATAGAAGAGAGTGGTGGAGAGTCTGCCATCCGCCACAATTCTGAAATACGGGAACAATTTGATAGCCTGTCTAAAGAAGTCCAAGAGACGCTGAGCCAATTTGATCAATACTTTGATACTCAGCTAAAACAAATTGAAGGCTTACCTGATACGGTTGCAGCATTAAAAATAGAAATTGATAAAAAGCAAAGTAAGAGTGAGTCTCTAATTAAAATGCAAGAGAGTCGGGTTGAACTTATTGCTAAAATTAAGGCTGCAGTTGAAGAAATTAATACCCAGTTGCCAAAGGTTGTTAGTGCTCAAATAGAAAAGGTTAAACAGCCTTAAATAAAGGGAAAGGGGTTTTAGGGATTCGTTAAAGCTATTGGTAGTAAGTTGTTTTCTTGAGCATAGTGTTCTAGGCGACCATCCGCTTTAATCGCTTTAACAAAGGCATTAACTCTTTCTAGCCATTCAGGTTGTCCTTTTTTAACTGCGTAAGCGTACTCGAATTGATCTGTCGATTTCTTTGGGGTTAATAATTTCGCCCAATCATAAATTTTGAGCATTTTTTGGCCATAAGGATAGTCCGCAATAAATACATCTGCACGGCCAGATCGTACTTCAACCTCCCGCTGACTATGCTTTACTACGGTCATTAATTCTGCATTTTTTAAGCGGTGCCGCATGGCACCTTCCATATAGGTTCCTTTTTGAACGCATACAATAACGCCAGGCTGATCCATTGACTCCCAACTGCTAACAATGGGATTTTTCTTGCTTACGACACCGTACATACTACTGCTTAGATAAGGATCACTGTAGTCTATACTTTTAGCACGAGATTCCGTTTTACCAACTCCAAACATAGCAATATCGCACTTTTCTTGCTGTATATCTTGGATAAATATGCCGAAATGAGTCGGTATGTATTCAACGTCGACACCTAAATCGTTAGCGAATTCTTGCGATAAGCCTATATCGATACCTTCTAGTTGGCCTGTTTTCTTATTTTTGTAAGATATAGAGAAATAATCTGGCCAGATACAGACTTGTAATTTACCTGACTGTTTGATTTTTTGTTCTCTGTCTGAGATGGCAAAAGCATGTTGCTGAAATATCACGCTGGGCAAGAGTAAAAATATGGCGGTAAGTGACAAGTGTTTAATGCAATTTTTGCCTAAGGAAGCTAGTCTAAGTCTTTGTCTCATATAGAATTACCCTACTGGTAGCCATGTTAGATAATATACTGGACTGCTATTTTATTGCTTTTTTACGGAACCGATTTGACCTGTGTTATCTAATATCATTTTCTTATTGAAAAATGCTGCTTTGCGCCAAAAGTGGGTACTTCTTACTGCATTAGCTATTTTGCTCTGCTTTTGGCTTGTACTGCAACATACAATGCGACAAGGTGTATCAAGAAGTCTAGCAGAACAGAAGACCAGTAATGCTGTCTTGTTACATGCCCTTGAGGATACGGTTGTGCGATCATTTCAGTCGGTCAATAGCTCAATGTTGACGCTTGCTGAAAGTTTACCTCAGCTTGACTCTCGAGTGGACATTAATAATGTATTGCGTGAGCAATTACGAACATCGCCTCAGTTAAGAGCCATTGATTTGCTTGATACCCGCGGCATAGTGACCGCTTCTGTAACGCAGAGCATCGGCGCTCAATTGCCTTACTCATGCGTAAGTATTCTTAATAATGAGCCATTAACTGAATTTGTGATTGAAGTGCCTAGAGAAGGACGTTATCCCAAGGATCCTTTCGCTTTACACTCTGCCCATAGTCATATCCCATTTTGCGTGCCAGTTCACAATGCTCAAGGCCAGTTATCGCAAGTACTTGTTGCCTCAATAAATCCTCAATACTTTTACAACCTTTTCGCCTCTATTACGGACTCTTTTGCATCGTATATTCACTTATATCGATACGATGGTGAAGAATTACTCTCGACAGGTGCTATTGAGCCTGATATAGCCACGGTGCTAACACGGGTACATGAAAAGAGCTGGGGGCAGTTCCGAGCCCCTATTGCAGGAAGTGAGCATTTGGTGAGCTATCGCTCGACATCCCTACTGCCTTTAATTTTGATATTAGTGTCTGATGAGGCAGAGGCACTTGCTTCCTGGAAGCATGACGAGCGAATGATGCGCTTTTTTCTGCTGATCATTTCAGTCATTACGGTGATTGTGGCTCTCGTGATTGCGACTTTGCTGGAGAAGCGCCGACAAGCTGAAGGGGATATTCATCTATTAAGTACCGCCATTAGAAGTACCGCTAATGCCATTGTTATTACCAATAAAGAGGGTGATATTCATTGGACTAATAAAGCATTCACTGTACTCACTGGATATTCTTTCGAAGAAGTAAAAGGGAAGAATCCAAGAATTTTGAACTCAGGCTGTCATTCGAAAGGTTTTTTTGGTGAATTATGGAGTGCAATTTTATCCGGTGAAAGTTGGAGAGGTGAGCTGATAAACCGGCATAAACTTGGCCATACAATGGTTGTTGAACAAACCGTTACGCCTATTTTTGATGATAACGGCAGTATTGAGCACTTTATTGCGGTTCATGAGGATGTGACTGCACGTAGAAATGCAGAGCAAAAAGCATTGTTTTTGGCTGACCATGACTCTTTAACCGGTTTGCCCAATCGGCGCTATTTTGAACAGCATCTGTATCAAGTCTTTGCCCATACTGATCAAATAGAAATTGCGATTTTATTTATCGATTTAGACCGTTTTAAAGAAATTAATGACACTATGGGTCACGAAGCCGGTGATGCTCTTTTGGCGCATACAACCTCTAATCTGCAGATGTTAATGAATGACGGGGGGCACTTGTTGGCACGGCTTGGCGGGGATGAGTTTGCTATCTTGGTAAGAGATGTCATGAGCCATGGGCAGTTATCTACTTTTGCCAGTGATGTTATTACTGCGGTTGCTAAACCCTTTCATTATGACGATGGCGTATTTAATATCACCTGTAGTATTGGTGTGGCGACAGGGGATATTAACATATCAGATGCATCCATGATGTTACGCCAAGCGGATATGGCGATGTATCGTGCGAAACATGAGGGTAAAAACACCTACCGTTTCTTTGATGACGCGATGGATGCACTGATGAAGCGACGTGTTTTTCTTCAGCAGCAGCTTGAAATAGCCGTGCATGCTAAAAATGCTTTAAGCCTGCGATATCAGCCTCAAGTTGAAGCTAATACAGGGCATGTCTATGGCGCAGAAGCGTTGATGCGTTGGGAAATTGCCGATGGTGAATGGGTTTCACCGGTGGAGTTTATCCCTTTAGCAGAAGAAACGGGTCAAATTTTAGAGGTTGGTATTTGGTTAATGGAGAACTTGTTCCAGCAAATGGCTGAATGGAATCATCGTGGTATTAAGTTCGGTAAAATCTCTATGAATATTTCTGCGATTCAATTAGCGAGAGATTCCTTAGCTGAGCGCTTATTGGGAATGATGACGCGTTTCTCGATCCCCATTGAGCAGCTTTGTGTTGAGATTACAGAAACAACGTTAATGACGAACTCCGATATGGTGATGGATAATCTAAAACAGCTGAAAAAAGCGGGTATTAGCTTATCAATTGATGATTTTGGTACGGGTTATTCCTCACTCAGTTATTTAAAGGCGATCGACGCCAACCATTTAAAAATAGATCGTAGTTTTATTATTGGTATTGGTGGTGATGACTCTGATGAGCATATTGTACGTGCGACGATAGCGTTAGCCCATAACTTGAATCTCGAAACTGTAGCAGAAGGTGTGGATAGCCGAGAGCAGCTAGAGTTTTTAAAGGCTCTATCTTGTAATTATATCCAAGGCTATCTTTTTTCTAAGCCTTTAATCGCCGAAGATTTTGAGCAATTTGTTGAAGAACGATCACTTATTTAAAACAGGAGAGAAATATGCGTAAGTTTATAATCGCCATCGGAGTTATCTTAGGGTTTAACTCGATCGTCGCATCGGCGGAAGAGATAGGTTCTGTTAGTACGGTGTTTAAAATGTTAGGGCCTAATCATAAAATTGTGATTGAAGCATTTGATGACCCTGATATTCCAGGTGTTAGTTGCTGGTTGTCTCGCCCTAAGACAGGTGGCATTAGCGGTGGCTTAGGCTTGGCAGAAGACCCATCGAATGGGTCTATCGCCTGTCGGCAAATTGGTGAGATTGAATTGCCCGATGACTTGGAAGAAGGTGAAAAGGTATTCAATAAGCGTACTAGCCTCGTTTTTAAAACGTTACAGGTGGTTCGTTTCTATGATCGCAAGCGCCATACCCTGATCTATTTGGTCTATTCAGATAAGGTTATTGAAGGTTCACCGAAGAATTCTATCTCGGTGGTGGCTATTCAACCTTGGTTGACTCAGACCCGTTAGGGATCGTTTGCTAGGTCTAGAAAAACAGAAAATAAGAATAATAAGCGCTTAATAGTTCTAAGCCATTAATAGTCAGTTTTCTAACGACAGGTGCTTTATGACGCATGCTCGCAGCCCTCTAAAAGGGCTTAAAATTTTAGATTTTAGTACACTGCTGCCTGGCCCTTACGCATCCATGATTATGGAAAGAATGGGGGCTGAGGTTTTGAGGGTGGAATCACCTAACCGCCCGGATTTGGTTAAAGGGTTAGAACCTCAAATTGAAGGCGCTTCAGCGGCTTTTCATCAGCTTAATGGCTCAAAAAAGGTCTGCTATCTTGATTTGAAACAACCGGGGTCAGTTACCCGCGTACATCAGCTGATAGAAGAGTATGACATTGTCCTTGAACAGTTTCGGCCTGGGGTAATGGAGCGTCTTGGGGTGGGCTTTAATGCCTTGAAAAAGATTAATCCAGAGCTTATTTATTGCAGTATCACAGGCTATGGGCAAACAGGGCTTTATTGTGATCGAGCCGGTCATGATATTAACTACTTGGCATTAAGTGGTTTAGCGGATTACAGTCGTCGAAAAGGGCAAGCTCCTGTTCCTCTTGGTATGCAGGTTGCTGATATTGCCGGTGGTTCACATCAAGCCGTGATGGCTGTTTTATCTGCGGTTATCCAGCGGCAATTGCAAGGTATTGGCCAATATATTGATATTAGTATGACAGATGCTGCCTTCTCACTTAATGGTATGGCTGGAGCCGCAGCTATTGCCGGAGGTGAACAGCCTGCAGCGGAAACAGGTTGGCTTAATGGCGGTACTTTCTATGATTACTATGAAACCCGTGATGGCCGTTATATGGCGGTGGGTAGCCTTGAGCCGCAATTCCAGCAGCGCTTATTAAAGGTGTTAGGGTTGGAGTCTTTACGTGATTTATGTCTCGACTTTAGTGCAAAGGCCCAAGCTACGGTTAAAGCTGCTTTGAAAGAGGTTTTTTTATCGAGGGATTTTGAGTATTGGTGGCAATGTTTTTCTGAAGTTGACGCCTGTGTTGAACCGGTTTTAACCTTTGAAGAAGCTTGTGCTCATCCTCATTTTAAGGCCAGAGGTTCGGTAATCTCGGGTCAACATGCCCCGCAAATGGCTCCCGCATTTATGTTTAAAGACGATACCTGATTGAACACTGGTATTTTATTAATCTTTGAATCATCAATCTTTCAGTTATAAACAGTCATAAAAAAGCCCCAGTATAAGCTGGGGCTTTTGTCATACCGTTCTCACGTTATCTTAAGATCTGTATTGATCGTTAGATTACGCTTCTTGAGCAAGAGGGATAAACTTAGAAGCCGCAGCTTGATAAGATCCGATCTTGTCAAAGTTCAAATAACGGTAAACGTCTTCTGACATGGTATCCAGCTTAGCCGTGTACTCCATGTACTCTTCAACGGTCGGTAACTTACCGATCAGAGCAGCCACTGCAGCAAGTTCAGCAGATGACAGGAATACGTTAGCACCTGTACCTAGACGGTTAGGGAAGTTACGAGTAGAGGTCGATACCACAGTCGTGTTGTCACCAACACGTGCTTGGTTACCCATACATAGAGAACAACCTGGCATCTCCATACGAGCGCCTGCTTTACCGAAGATATTGTAATAACCTTCTTCGGTTAGCTGAGCGGCGTCCATCTTCGTAGGTGGAGCAATCCACATACGAGTTGGGATCTGAGTGCCTGCCGCATCCAGCAGTTTACCTGCTGCACGGAAATGACCAATGTTGGTCATGCACGAACCGATGAAGACTTCGTCGATTTTCTCGCCAGCCAATTCAGACAACAATTTCACATCATCTGGATCATTCGGGCAAGCTAGGATCGGTTCTTTAACATCCGCTAGATCGATTTCGATAACCGCAGCATAATCAGCATCAGCATCGCCTTCCATCAACTGAGGGTTAGCCAACCAGTCTTCCATACCTTTGATACGACGTTCAATGGTGCGAACATCACCGTAGCCTTCTGCGATCATCCACTTCAGCATGGTGATATTAGAATGCAGGTATTCTTTGATCGGATCTTCGTTCAATTTGATGCTACAGCCCGCAGCAGAACGCTCGGCAGATGCATCAGAAAGTTCAAACGCTTGCTCAACCTTCAGGTCAGGCAGACCTTCGATTTCTAGAATACGGCCAGAGAAGATATTTTTCTTACCGGCTTTGGCAACGGTCAGCAGACCTTGCTTGATAGCGTAGTACGGAATCGCATTAACCAGATCACGCAGAGTGATACCCGGCTGCATCTTGGTGCCTTTAAAGCGAACCAGTACAGATTCAGGCATATCTAGGGGCATAACACCTGTAGCCGCAGCAAAGGCAACCAAACCAGAACCCGCAGGGAAAGAGATACCTAGAGGGAAACGAGTATGGGAATCACCACCTGTACCAACGGTATCAGGTAGAAGCATACGGTTCAGCCAAGAGTGAATAACACCATCACCTGGGCGCAGAGATACACCACCACGGTTCATGATGAAGTCTGGCAGAGTATGGTGAGTGTTCACGTCAACCGGCTTAGGATAAGCGGCTGTGTGGCAGAAAGACTGCATGGTTAGGTCAGCGGAGAAGCCTAGGCAAGCGAGATCTTTCAGTTCGTCACGGGTCATCGGACCAGTGGTATCCTGAGAGCCAACCGTGGTCATTTTAGGTTCGCAGTAGGTGCCAGGACGAACGCCGTCAACACCACAGGCTTTACCGACCATTTTCTGCGCTAAAGAGTAACCTTTACCGGTATCTTTAGGCTGTTCTGGGCGTTGGAATAGATCCGTTGGACCTTTAGCCAAAAATTCGCGCGCTTTTTCAGTCAAACCACGACCGATGATCAGAGGAATACGACCACCGGCACGTACTTCGTCTAGAAGTACTTTGGTTTTCAGTTGGAACGTAGAAACAACGTCGTCAGCACCGTGTTTGCACACTTTACCTTCGTATGGGTAAACGTCAATTACGTCACCCATGTTAAGGTTTTCAACGTCCATTTCGATCGGCAGTGCGCCAGCATCTTCCATAGTATTATAGAAAATAGGGGCAATTTTATTACCGAAGCAGAAACCACCCGCGCGTTTATTAGGAACATTCGGGATATCATCGCCGAAGAACCATAGCACGGAGTTTGTCGCTGACTTACGAGAAGAACCCGTACCAACAACATCGCCCACGTACGCAATTGGGTGACCTTTAGCGATCAATTCACGGATCTGCTTAATCGGGCCTTGTACGCCATGCTCGTCAGGGTTGATGCCTTCGCGTTCCATTTTTAGCATCGCCATCGCGTGCTTAGGAATATCTGGGCGGGTGAAAGCATCAGGAGCAGGAGACAGATCGTCAGTATTTGTCTCACCTGTTACTTTGAATACACTTAAGGTGATCTTCTCTGCCAGTTGAGGCTTAGAAGTAAACCACTCGCCTTCAGCCCAAGATTCGACAACAGCTTTAGCGTTTTCGTTACCTTCTTTTGCTTTGTCAGCAACATCATGGAACGCATCAAACATAAGCAATGTGTGCTTCAGCTCAGCTGCGGCAGCTTCCGCTAGATTGGCATCTTCTAGCAGCTCAACCAATGTTTCGATGTTATAGCCACCTTGCATGGTGCCTAGTAATTTAACAGCGTGTTTTCTGTCGATCAGCGGAGAGGCGGCCTCACCTTTAGCAACAGCAGAAAGGAAACCTGCTTTAACATAAGCAGCTTCATCTACACCGGGTGGTACGCGATTGGTGATTAGATCAAGGATGAATTCTTCTTCGCCTGCTGGTGGAGTTTTCAGCAGTTCAATCAGTTCCGCAGTTTGTTCAGCGTTTAGCGGCTTAGGTACAACACCTTCAGCGGCGCGCTCTTCTACGTGTTTGCGATATGCTTCAAGCACGGTAAGACCCTCATCAGTTTGTGCTTTGACCGGATGCATAGAAAGATAGTTTTCTGCATAAAATCAAAGCGTTCGATGTATTCATCGACCTTCTTATCTCGGTGGCATGATTCTAAATTAAAATGTCGACAATGTTAAGTTGAGTGATCGACTGATAAGGTTCAACTTTGGTCGTTGATTTCGATCATTTTATAAGGAATTCAACTTTTTCAGCTGAATTTGATGAGATTTGGGGGGCTATCATCGATAATTTCGGCATAGTAAATATCATGATCCCAATCGCTTAGCGTTAAGCGTTCAAAGCTGTGACCTTTGTTATTGGACTCGATCGCTTCTAACTTGGGTTGATGTGTGTGCCCATGAATTAGGAGTTGAGCACCGTATTGTTGAAGCTGTTTGATCATAGCGTCAGGGCTTAGATCGGTTAGCTCGTAGCCTTCTTGATGCTCTTTGCTTTGAGTTCGTGCCTGTTTGGCAAATGCGATGCGTTGTTCTAATGGTTGGCTTAGAAAGCTATCTTGCCATTTCGGATCGCGCAACATTTGACGTACTTTTTGATACTCAATGTCAGAGGTACACTGCTCATCACCGTGACTTAATAGAATACTTGGATTGCTAGGCAGGGGATATGGGTCATTTAAACGTATCATGCCCGCTTGTTGGCAATAATCTTGACCGATTAAAAAATCACGATTACCAGCCATAAAATAAAGTGTTACTTGATGATGTTCTTTGAGTTGGCGCAGTTTTTCCGCGACGGTCTTGCTGAGATTGTTTTGAGCATCGTCGCCAATCCAAACTTCAAAAAAGTCACCGAGAATATAAAGCTCGTCAGCGGAGGGGGCGATGTTCTCAAGAAAGTCCCAAAATCGTTGAGACACAGGATCATCAAGACTTTTTAGGTGTAAGTCGGAAATAAAGAGCTGTTTCATATCGGCTTAAGCCTTTTAAAAAAGTGTGATTGAAACGGCTTGGCCGAAAGAAAAACGTGTCACATGCTACGTATAACACATAAGGGCTATATAACAGCCCTTATGAATTTGAAACAGCGAATAAATGAGCTATTTATTCCTCTAATAACTCGGCTGATTCAATAATAACAGGCTCAGCAGGTACGTCCTGATGACCTGATTTAGACGTGGTTTTAACTTCTTTAATCTGGTTAACCACTTCCATGCCTTCAACCACTTTACCAAATACGCAGTAGCCCCAGCCTTGAGCATTTTTGCCCGTATGATCTAGGAAGGTATTATCGGCAATATTGATAAAGAACTGTGTCGATGCAGAATGAGGGTCCATGGTGCGTGCCATCGCCAGAGTGCCTACTTCGTTGGATAGGCCGTTGTCCGCTTCGTTTTTGATTGGGTCCTGAGTTCCTTTCTGATTCATCTCAGCGTCAAACCCACCACCTTGAACCATAAAACCATTGATCACGCGGTGGAAAATTGTACCGTCGTAATGGCCGCTGGTAACGTATTCTTCAAAGTTTTTTGCAGTAATAGGGGCTTGCTCGTAGTTCAGCTCAATTTTGATGTCGCCGAAGTTGGTATGCAGAACAATCATGGTATGACCTTTATTCGTGGTTTAATCCGCGTCTTTTGATGCGTTACAGGATGGCTTAATGCTTCACCGTCGCGCTATAATAGCGCTTTTGCGCGTTCGGCAAAAGAATTCAGACGTAACCGGAAACGGTGAGGGTTGCCTAAAGCCTAGGCGGTTGTCATGCGCTGAACGACCTGACCGCTAACGCGATAATTGAGAACGGGCACCCAGCCTAAAGAAATTCACGCGATTATCCAGAGATTTGCTAAAGATTATGAGCAACACTGAAACTACTCCTGCTCCAAATTTTATTCGTACATTGATTCAAGAGGAACTGACTACAGGTCAGTACGAGCAGATTGTGACACGTTTTCCTCCCGAGCCTAATGGTTACCTTCATATTGGTCATGCCAAGTCTATCTGTTTAAACTTTGGTTTGGCTGAACATTTTGATGGTGCTTGTAATCTGCGTTTTGATGATACGAATCCTGAAAAAGAAAGCCAAGAATATATCGATTCTATTAAAGATGATGTTCAATGGTTAGGTTTTCAGTGGGCCGGTAACATCCATTATACCTCAGACTATTTTGACCAGTTGTTTGGCTATGCTGTTGATCTGATCAAAGCAGGTAAAGCCTATGTTTGTGAGCTAAACGCTGAGCAGATGCGCGAATACCGTGGCACCCTAACCGAAGCTGGCAAGAACAGCCCTTTCCGTGACCGTTCTGTTGAAGAAAACCTCGACCTGTTTGAGCGTATGCGTGCCGGTGAGTTTGAAGATGGCAGTAAGGTATTGCGTGCTAAGATTGATATGTCGGCCCCGAATATCAACTTACGTGATCCTATTTTGTACCGTATTCGTCGTGCTCATCACCATCAGACTGGCGATAAATGGTGTATTTACCCAAGTTATGATTTTGCCCATGGCCAGTCCGATGCGATTGAAGGTGTTACGCACTCCGTTTGTACGCTTGAGTTTGAAGACCATCGTCCCCTGTACAACTGGTTTATTGAAAATCTGCCGGTACCAACACAGCCAAAACAGATTGAGTTCTCCCGTTTAAACCTGAACTACACGGTGACCAGTAAGCGTAAGTTGAAGCAATTAGTTGATGAAGGCTTTGTTTCTGGTTGGGATGATCCGCGTATGCCAACCTTAGCTGGGTTGCGTCGTCGAGGCTATACACCAGCATCCCTGCGTAAATTCTGCGATATGATCGGGGTAACCCGTAGTGATGGTGTGATTGATGTCGCTATGCTCTATCACGCCCTTCGTGCAGATTTAGAAGAACATGCACCACGGGCAATGTGTGTTCTTAACCCGATCAAAATCACCTTGACCAATTACCCAGAAGATCAGGTTGAAGAGTTCGTTGTACCTGCTCATCCTGCGGATGAAGCGATGGGTGAACGTGTATTGCCGTTTAGTCGCACACTGTTGATCGACAGTGAAGACTTTATGGAAGATGCGCCGAAGAAATTTTTCCGCTTGAGCCAAGGTAAAGAAGTACGCCTGCGTAATTCCTACGTGATTAAGTGCGAAGAAGTCATCAAGAACGAACAGGGTGACATTATTGAGCTGCTATGCACTTATGATCCTGAGACCTTGGGTAAAAATCCAGAAGGCCGCAAGGTGAAAGGCGTGATTCACTGGGTTTCAGAACCCCATGCGGTACCTGCAGAAGTTCGCTTGTATGAAAACCTGTTTACCGATCCAAATCCAGACAGCAAGAAAGAGGTTAATTTCTTAGATCACATCAATCCTGAGTCTCTTTCAGTAACAACAGGCTATTGTGAGCCGAGCCTTTTGACGGCAGCGCCTGAAACCCGTTTCCAGTTCGAGCGTGTGGGTTATTTCTGCACGGATCGTTATGATCACGGCGTTGATGACAAACTTGTATTTAACAAAACAGTGGGTCTTAAAGACAGCTGGGCAAAAATTCAGAAAAAGGGATAAGTCGTAATGTTACAGATATACAACACCATGACGCGCAAGAAAGAGGTTTTCACACCGATTGAAGCGAATAAGGTCAAAATGTACGTCTGCGGCATTACGGTGTATGACTTGTGTCACATTGGTCATGCGCGCGTAATGGTGTCTTTCGACATGATTACGCGCTACCTACGTCACCGTGGTTACGATGTTAATTACGTGCGCAACATTACGGACGTTGACGACAAGATTATCCGCCGTGCCCAAGAGAACAGTGAGCCGGTTGAGGCTTTGACTGAGCGTATGATTCAAGCGATGCACGATGATGAAGATCGTCTAAATGTATTGCGCCCAGATCACGAACCGCGGGCGACCCATCATATTCAGGATATTTTGGATATGGTGCAAACCCTAATAGATAAAGGCTTTGCTTATGCAGCGGATAATGGTGATGTTTATTATCGGGTGAATAAGTTTGAAGGTTACGGCAAGCTGACCAATCGCAACCTTGACGATATGCTGGCGGGTGCCCGTGTTGATATTCAAGATGCGAAAGAAAATCCGATGGATTTTGTACTGTGGAAAGCGGCAAAAGAGGGCGAGGTAAGCTGGCAATCGCCTTGGGGCAAAGGTCGCCCCGGCTGGCATATCGAGTGTTCGGCAATGTCGACCTGCTGCTTGGGCAATCATTTTGATATTCATGGTGGTGGGCCGGATCTGCCATTTCCGCATCATGAAAATGAGATTGCACAATCGGAAGCCGCTACGGGTGAAACCTACGCGAACACCTGGATGCATGCGGGTGCGGTACGAGTGGATCAAGAAAAGATGTCCAAGTCCTTGGGCAACTTCTTTACCATTCGTGAAGTGCTAGAAAAGTATAATCCAGAGGTTGTCCGGTATTTTCTATTATCGAGCCACTACCGCAGTGGTATCAACTACTCGGAAGATGGTTTAAAAGCCGCCCGCCAATCCCTAGAGCGCTTTTATACTGCTTTACAAGGCGTTGAAGCGGTAGAGGTTGCAGCAGAAGGTGAATGGGCTGAGCGTTTTAAAGTCGCTATGGACGATGACTTTAACACCGCTGAAGCTTTTGCTCTTTTGTTCGATTTGGCTAAGCAGCTCAATATTGCCAAGAAATCCGGTGACAGCGAGCTAGCCTCTCAACTTGCGGGCACTATACTCCAGTTTGGTGGGGTTCTAGGGCTGTTTTATCAGGATGCTGACAGTTTCCTTAAGGGAGAGCCACAAACCGGTGGTTTGTCTGAAAAGGAGATCGAAGCCCAGATTGAAGCCCGTAAACAGGCGCGTCTTAACAAAGACTTTGCTGAATCGGATCGTATCCGTGATGCTCTGCTAGATCAGGGTATTGTGCTAAAGGATTCTCGGGAAGGAACAACCTGGGTACGTGAGTGAGTTTATTGACGGACTAGAATTACGCGCTATCCGTTAAATTCTGTGCGCTAATACCGACTATCCTGTTTTTAGGCGTGCCTATTGTTAGGATTATTCGGTATTAGCGCGCAGGTTTGCAGATTTGAGTGCTTAACGGCCCCAAGGATTAGGGGCTTTAGGCGCCTCAGTCGATTCTTTTACCGTGTCGGCTTTAGGGCTTGATTTTGGCTCGACATCAGTTTTTGCCGGCATTGCATCGGCTTCTTCAATGTCTGTATCAATATCTGAAAAGTCCACGTCCGCTTCTGTCGATTCTGATGCCACTCTAGGTGTATTTAAAGGATTGCTTAAATAGGCAAACGCCGTGGTAAAGGCAGGCTCTTGGAATTGCTTAAGACCTGTTTCACCAAAATTCACGGGCATTGGCGTCTTTTTCAGCTGCTCTTTAATCTGACTTGGCGTTAGAATTGACACGTTAATCTGAGTCAATGCCTGAAGAGCGCCTTCCATTTTAAAACCAACCGCACCACCGGCAAACTTGCCTTTATGTGGGCGCTGGCGTATCACTACACGATCAATTTTATAATCTTCTAATAACTTGGCGAATGATTGCTGAAAATAGCGCATCTGCTGCTGATCATCGCTGTCTTTAATAGTAAAGCGAATTTGACGGCAGTCTGGAATATCAAACAAGTCACCGGATTTAGATAGCAGGCAGATAAGCGCTTCACTGCCCTTTAGTTCAACACCACAAACTTTCATAATGCACCTGTAAACGGAATGTCACGGCATTATAAACCGATTGTCGCTATAAACCCACGTATAAACCGATGACAAGGCTGTCAGTTTTATCGATATTCGCCTAAACGGCCTAATAAACTATTATTTTGGAGTTCACTATGCCTGTTGAACGCTTTTGCCCGACAAAAGAGCTACCTGCAAATAGCTTACTGATACTCTTCGTGGGTAATGACCTTATTACTGACGATGAACAGGAGCCTCTGCATACGGCTCAATCCCTAGCCGAATTTTGGCATAAAGAGCAGATTTTACCGGAGCTTGAATGGCGCTTTGTTGCCCATCGAGACAATTGCCCGGTATACAGCGCTAGAAATTATGAGTGGCAGGATTGGCCCGAGCGATTCCCTGATGATTTTCAGTTAATTGATTTCCGAGCTTTGCTGCCAGCATTAGACCAGCAAGATTTTGAGTTAATAGCCTCCGCTAGCCAGTTACTGACGTGGGATAGCGATCATAATTATTGCAGCCGCTGCGGTACTAAAACCCGAATCCATGTCTCTGAAAATGCCATGTGCTGTGACAGCTGCGGCTATCGACAATACCCAAGAATCAATCCTTGTATCATTGCCTTGATCACTCGAGGGGATGAGGTGCTTTTGGCTCGAAATGCTAATTTCAAGGCTGGCTATTTTAGCTGTGTCGCTGGGTTTATTGAACCAGGGGAAAGTGCCGAGCAAGCGGTACACCGTGAGATTAAAGAAGAAGTGGGGGTGAACGTGAAAAATATCCGTTATCAATCGAGCCAAAGCTGGCCATTTCCGCACTCTCTGATGCTCGGGTTTATCTGTGACTACGACTCCGGTGATATTGAGGTTGATGGCCATGAGATTGTTGAAGCGCGCTGGGGTACGCTTGAGTCTTTCCCGCTAAAACCGGGGCGCTTTGCTATTTCAGGGCAGTTGATGGCCGCCTTTGAGGATTCTCTTTAAAAACCCGTGAGTCTTCGCATTATTTTACAGTCGAGTGAATCCTTAGCATTAAATGCTGCGTAAGCATAAGGTAGAAGCCACGACGATAGTAAGTCGTTCCAACGATAGACAGTCGTACAATGATGATCGTAAGTCGTACAACAGGCTGAAACGCTTAAGCATTAAATGATGAGGATTCACCAATGGACTACCCTCTTATTGCCATCGTGGCCGGTGTAGCGCTGCTATCCGTGCTACTTTCATCTAGAACCACCAGTATCGGTGGTTTTTTTCAGGGGCAATCCCCTAAAGGTGAAGCTCCCAGATTATTAACATTGATTTTTTCCCAAGTAACCACGTGGATCTTTGCGCGCTCTTTAATGAACGCTGCTATTTTAGGCTTTTATTACGGTATTTGGGGAACGCTCGCCTATGCGGCTTATTATTTGTCATTCTTTACTGGTGGAAAAATTATTGACCACCTACGCTTTGAGCGGGGCTATAGCAGTGTTCAGGCTTTTCTAGCGGATCGCTTTGGCTCTACCGGCCCCCGCTGTTATAACGCGGTTATTGGCGTGCGCTTGGTTAGCGAAGTCTTTGCCAATTTATTGGTTATTGGTCTGTTATTTGGTGTTGAAGGCAGTCAGGCTTATAGCTTTGGGGTAGTCGCGCTGGCGCTAGTAACCCTGACCTACTCTATGATTGGTGGCTTACACGCCTCTCTGCGTACCGACTTACTGCAGATGATTGTCTTTATTATCGTCCTCGCCCTTTTAATGGTTATCGCGTTTGCCTCGGAAGCGTTTAGCGCCGATATCTTTGCCTTTAAACCATTTGATATCACTGACCCTGGCCCTGTTTTGCTATTGGTGGCGCTGTTGCAGGTATGGAGTTATCCCATGCATGACCCTGTGATGATGGATCGTGGCTTTTTGGCGGATCGAGAGACCACTCGGAAGAGTTTTTTATATGCGGGCGGGATCAGTATCCTCTGTATTTTGCTCTTTGGTTTACTGGGCGTAATGGCGGGTGCTGGGGCATTAACGGGAGAAAGCCTCAATCAAGCATTAACAAGAATACTGGGCGAATTGCCGATGCTGCTGTTTAGCGCCTCGCTTATTATTTCGGCCATGTCGACGCTTGATAGTGCTTTATCCAGCGCTGCTAAGTTGGCGGTTATCGATATGAAACTGTTTCCCGAAACCCTGCAAAGCGGGCGATCTGTGATGGCATTTTTTATGCTTAGTGGAGTCTTTTTAGTCTTCCTAGGCAATAAGGATCTATTCAGTGCCGTCGCGGTTAGCGGTACAGCTTCTATGTATCTAGCGCCGGTTATCTTTTTTAGTTTATGGGGAAATTATGATGATATTCCCGTTGGCAGCTATCTTGCCAGTTTTGTCCTCGCTTTGGTGGGAGCCGCCCTTTATTTTACGGAGTCCTCTGGCCACAGCGCTCTGTTAGGGGCGGCTCATAAATATACTAAGTTGTTGTGGATCTCGTTAACCGTACTTATTGGGGGTTGTGCTTTCTTTTGGCTAGGGGATAAGCTAAGCACCAGTAAAATAAATATCACCCAAAAGGTGGAGGGTTAGAAGCGATGAAGCAAAATAAAAACAATGATGCGCAAGACCTTGGCGATATCGATCAGCCATTACTGGTTTTTGGCGGGCCTTACAGTAATTTGACTGCAGTTGAAGCGATGCAGCAAGTCGCATCACAGAAGGCTATTCCCGCAGACCGAATAATCTGTACCGGTGATATTGTGGCTTATTGTGCTGATGCGGAAGCAACCACCGCGCAGATACAGGCATGGGGCATCCATTGCGTCATGGGTAATTGTGAGGAGTCTTTAGCCACAGGAGCTTTAGATTGTGGTTGCGGCTTTGAGGGTGATAGCGCCTGTTCTTTACTGTCTACCAGCTGGTACGGTTATGCGGTTCGACAGGTAACGCCTGAGCAGTGCCAATGGATGGGGCGTTTACCTCGCGCCCTTCGCTTTACTATGGCAGGGCGACAATTCCGAGTGATTCATGGAGGCGTTGACCAGATCAATCGTTTTGTTTTTCAGGGTTCAGGCCCAGAGGTCTTCAAGCAAGAGTTGGAGAAAACAGGGGAGGATATCGTTATTGGCGGTCACAGCGGTCTGCCTTTTCAATATTCTCACGATAATCGATATTGGTTGAACGCGGGTGTTATTGGTATGCCTGCTAATGATGGCACGCAAGATGGTTGGTATATGTTACTGACACCTTCTGAGTCTTGCGCAGATACGCCCTCGAAAGAAAAATCGATTGAAGTCAGCTGGCATCGATTATCTTACGATGTTACTGAAACACAGCAAAGAATGATTCAGGCAGGGCTTAATACACCCTATAAAGACGCGCTGGCAACGGGGCTGTGGCCGAGTATGGATGTGCTACCTGAAGATGAGCGCAGCAAGCAAGGACAGCCTTTAATATTAGCCTTAACCGTTATCTGTTAGGTCTAAATGTTCCTTAACGGGGTTCTTGGCCGGGTTCTTTACTGCAAATTTTAGCGGCTAATTTCTGCACTCGTTTACCCATGACAAAAATGATCGTAAAAGCTACCGGCCAAGCAACAGTGAAGGATTTTGCCCAACGACCCGGCAGGCCACTATCAATACCCGTATTATAAGACGTGATGACTCCCGTCATAATAAACACCATCAAGATTGACATTAAAAATGGGGCGACAATGGGGAGATATCTTTTTGGTAACATTATGGTTTCTCTAGTTTAGATTCTAGCTGGCGAGACACATTAATATCATGCGGTTCTAATGTAAAGCCTGTCAAAAAAACTGCCGTCGATTTTAATAATCAAAATCTGACGGCAGCCTCTACTGTTTAGCAAGCCTTATAGTTCAGCCATATAGTTCAGCCATTTGCTGACTGACGATCCGATTTTTGGTTAAGACGTTGCTTTATCGTCAACGCTATTGACGCTTTTATCAATGTTTTCGCTGGGTTCTGGCTGCTCGGGTTTGCCGATTAAGCTGCGGCGCTCTTCATCCACTTTAATCAGTCTAACCTTAATCACATCACCTAAACGGTAGCGAGTGGCACCTTCTATAATGACCTGACCGGAGTTGTTATCCAGAGTCATTGCCTTGCGATCTTTATGGATCATACTGCCCGGAATAAAAGGCGCAGCCCCATTTTCAAGTAGACGAACCCGCATACCACCACGGCTAATATCAAAAATCTCACCGTCGAAAAGTGTTGCTTCTTCAACCGCAGGTTTTAAGAATTGCGTATACAGCCAATGGCAGGTATCTCGCTCAGCTAAACGACTGGAAAGGCGCTGCTGATCCATTAGCTCACCCAGAGCATCATCCGGTTTGGTTAGAGGCTCACCGGCTAAAATCTGTTTGATTAAACGGTGGTTGACCAGATCACTGTATTTGCGAATAGGTGATGTCCAGGTGGCGTAGCCTTCCAAGCCCATACCATAATGAGGTGCCGGTGTGTTCTTTGACAAGACATAGCCTTGGAAGCGACGTAATCGAGCATCGAGCCACTCATTATCATCAGCCATTAATTGCCGACGGAAAGCACTATAGCCCGACAAAGATGCCAAGGACTCGGCACTAATGTCATAGCCTTGTTCTTTAGCGATAGCGGCAACGTCTTCTATTTTTTCTGGCTCGTAACCAACATGGGTGTTGTACATACCCGTATCATGTTGAGCAAGGAAGCGAGCGGCACAAATATTAGCGAGAATCATTGCCTCTTCCACCAACTTATGGGCAGTACGACGTTGATCCACGATAATAGCCACCACTTTGCCATCGTTGTCCAGTTTAAAGCGGTAGTCAGGGCGATCCTTGAAAACAACGGCATTTTCACTACGCCATTGCAGGCTCGCTTTAGCGATCTCTTGTAGCGCCGTTAAAGGTGCTTCAATCTCAGCGTTAACAGATGGGGACTGCTGTAGCGGCTCGTCTTCTTCTAGCCAATTAGAGACCTCATCATAACTCAGCTTCGCTTTGGAGTTTATCCACGCGCTGAAGAACTCAGGTTGATCTGAAAGCGTGCCTTCAGGGCCAATTAAAACTTGGCACACAAGGGCGGGACGCTTTTCATTCGGTTGCAAAGAACAGAGTTCATCGCTTAGCGTGCGCGGCAGCATAGGAATATTACGGCCAGGCAGATAAGTCGTATAGCCCCGCTCCCGGGCGATGTTGTCAACATCGGAACCAGCAGTCACATAGGCTGAAGGATCGGCAATAGCCACTGTTAGCAGCCAACCGTTATCACGTTTCTCCGCATGTAGTGCATCATCCATATCCCGAGTACTTGGGCTATCGATGGTCACAAGGGGCAGTGCGGTAAGATCGCGGCGCTCTAACGGTTGTTCCAAAAGACTGAAAGCGGTCTCGGTAATCGGAGCATCTGCAGAGAGCTTATGACGTGCCAAGCTTATTAGCCAAGGCAGGTTGCTATCCTCTGCGGCGGCGATACGCTGCACGATCTGGCTTTGAAACGAGCCGTCACGTAGCGCATGCTTTTCAAGCATCGCCACAACCCAATCGCCCTCCTTAAACTGCTCTTTGGTGAGCGGTGCTAAAGGCTGAGCATTTAAGGCTCGATTTAAAAGGTGATGTTCTGGCATCACCTGTAGTTTGTTTTTAAGGAAGCAGACACGGCCAATAAAGCGAATCAACGACGCTTCAGTAAGACTTTCCAGTTCAGCGGATTCTTTACCATCATTACTGACGAGGCGTGCTTGCACACGGTCACCGTGTAGTACCTTGCGCATCTCCGGTGGGGGAACAAAATAGCTTTTCCCTTTATCCGTTTCTAGAAAACCATAGCTCTTTTCAGTCGCTTTAATTTGGCCTTCAATTCGAGGAGCGGACTCCTGAAGATTGTTCTTAAGTTGTTTAAGCAATTCTAGGTTCTGTAGCATGGAGTCTTATCTGGCATCAGGTAAATAAGCTTAGGATGATAGTGCTCTTGAGTGACAAAACCAATATTTTTCCGAAATAAAGCGGTACGGCATACTTGGTAAGGTGTTCTTAACCCATTGATATTTTTATTAAATTCTATAAATTTTCCCGTTTCTACCTTTTGGTCAGTGATCTACTAAAAGTCCTGTGTGACAATAAAGCACTCTTTTTTGTCCGGCACAGACAATAAAGGGGCGATTATATTTAGGTTTATTCAGGCTATTAATAATGGAGCAAATTAAAATGAAATGGGTAACTCCTGATCTATGTGACACCTATCCAGAGCTGGTACAAGCCGTTGAACCGGGTTTTGCTAACTATGGCGGTATTGATTCTTTTGGTGGCCAAATGGTCACAGTAAAATGCTTTGAAGATAACTCAAAAGTGAAAGAACTGGTGGATCAACCGGGCGATGGCAAGGTGATGGTTGTTGATGCTGGTGGTTCATTCCGTTGCGCGATGCTGGGTGATATGTTGGCAGAGAAAGCGGTCAAAAATGGCTGGGCTGGCATTGTGATGTATGGCTGTGTGCGTGATGTTGATGTTCTGGCAGAGCTTGAGCTGGGCGTGCAGGCATTGGGTTCTCACCCTATGAAGAGTTTGAAAAAGGGGATCGGTGATGAGGGACTAGAGATCACTTTTGGTGGCGTTACCTTCCGCCCAGGAGAGTATCTGTATGCTGATAATAACGGCATTATCGTTTCGCCTAAACCGCTAACCATGCCGGAAGCTTAATGATCCGCTTTTAAGGGCGATCCGTCCTTAAGGTTGATCGTTTAGCCAATACGGTTAGTACGTTTGTATTAGATAGCCTGCTTGATTTATTAAGTGGGCTATTTTTGTTTGGGAAATAGGTTTTTATCGTAATTTTTAGGTTAATCGTCTGATTAGCAAGTAAACTTCAGCTCCATTTAAGCTTTATTGCTTAGAGTTAATGATTCTTAACAAAACTTTAAACCGTATGAATGGTTCTAGCGTATTCAGCTGGTCGATGTTGAATTATTCTGTGTGAATTAAATAAAATATCTAGTGTCCATCTTATCTTGAGTCATCATTTTTGTGTAAGACCCAAGTAAAATTAACAGTGAAATGAGCCATCTTGTGCATGAATTGAATTTTGTACCCTGCTTTGCTCAGGGGCTAAAGAAGAAAACGCTATTGTTAAAAACATGCCAGAGTGTTACTGCTATCAGTCTTGCGGTTTTAGTCGGCTGCACTTCTTTTGAGTCGCGGGAGCATCCAGATCTTCAAACGATGGGCGTGCCTGATCAGTTTCAATTATCAAGTGGGCAGGGAAACACCATTAATCCGGTAGTGGCCGATAGCGTTGAGTCTCCTATCTTGGCCAATACACAGCAAACTCGCTGGGTAAAAATCTTTAATGATTCCGGCTTAACGGTACTGGTTGAGCGAGTGCTTGCAAACAACTCTGGGCTTGCGGCAGAGGCCGCTAAGGTGAAAAGCGCAGGGGCGGGTCAGATTCAAGCGGATGCAGCCCTTTACCCCACGTTGGATTTAACGGGCAGTATTAGCCAAAGCCAAACTAACGATGTTCAATCGAATAATAGTAGTGTTAGCTTAAAAGCAGGATTTGAGCTGGATATTTGGGGCAAACTGAGTGCCAAAGAGCAAGAGGCGAGCCTGGACTATGCAGCGGCCCGTGCGGACTTTTCTGAATCAACCTTGGCACTTACCGCTGAAACCGCTAAGGCTTGGTATAACCTAATCGCCCAGCGCCAGCTACTCAATATCTACCAGCGTCGAGAAGATACCCTAGCGAATGCGCTGACCGTGATCAAGCAAGGTTATGGTAATGGCTTAAAGGAGGTTGAAGACCTTTATAGCGCCCAAGACAACCTTCAGTCAGAACAGGATAATATTGCGGCTCAACAACAGGTGGTGAGCGAGCAGGTTAGAGCGCTACAGGTTCTACTAGGACGTTACCCTGATGGCCGCTTACTGCATGAAACTGAACTGGAGTTACCTGCTTTACCGCCGTTGGCCTCTAAGGTGATGCCTTCTGAGCTAATTTCTCGCTCTCCATCGCTACAGTCCGAATGGCTATCACTTTTAGCCGCTGATGCAGCATTAGCCGCTGCCCATCGAGATCGTTTCCCTAGTTTATCGCTAAGTGCCTCTGTTGATCAGAATATCGACTGGAATTTGATGGCGAGCCTTACCCAGCCACTTTTCAATGCCGGTAAACTGGCTGCGGCAGAAGATCAGGCCGAAGCAAATGCACAGCAGCTAGAAAAGCGCTATCTACAAAGTTTATTCTCAGCATTTGCCGATGTTGAAAACGCGTTGATGCAAGAGACAACCTTGCAGCATCGACGCAATATTTCTGAGAATAATCTTCAAATAGCCCAGCAAACAACAACGTTAACGCTTAGCCAATACAAGCTAGGGCTGGTTGAGCTTGATAGCCTATTGATGGTGCAAAAAAATATGCTGGATGCTGAGGCTCAAGTGCTTAATGTGCATCTTCAACAGATTGAAAACCGTATTGAACTGTATCGGCTAATGGGCGGGAATGCTGAGACGCCTTCTGTTGCAAGCAAGGCCGAGACTAAAATCTCAGAGACACTGTGATCTTTCAGAAATATAAGAAAAATTCAGAAACACAGTGATTCTTTTTAGCGACTTTTACTTATTAGATTGAACGCGCCATAGGACTTTGCATGTTTAAAAAAATGATGCCGTTGATTATTTTGGTCGCCATGGTTGGCGTTGCTTGGGTTGTTACCCAAAACCCTCCTAAGGTGGATCGAGGCCCAAGGACCAAAGTACCCGCGATGACCGTTGAAACGATGCCTGTGACGCATCAAGATTATCAAGTAAAAATAAAGCGTTATGGACGGGTTCAAGCCCGCCAAAGAACAACCTTGGTGGCAGAAGCTTCAGGGCTTATTACCCGTTTAATGCCTGCTATACAAGCTGGCGCTTCATTTGAAAAAGGCGATCTGTTAATTCAGCTGGATGATGCTAATTACCGTGCAGAGCTGGCGATTGCTCAGGCAACACTAACAGAAAGTTTACAGGACTATTCTGATGAGCAAGCCCAAGCAGAGCAAGCAAAGCAAGCTTGGCTACTTTCTGGGCAGTCCGGTGAGCCGAGTGACCGAGTGTTACGCAAACCTCAGCTTAAAACAGCCCAAGCAAAGGTGGATAGCGCCCGAAGCTCAGTAAAACTTGCAGAGATTGCACTCAAGAAAAGCCAGATTAGAGCGCCCTTTTCCGGTAGCGTAGCCAGTTTGTCCGTCGAACAAGGGCAAGCTATTAGCAGTGGTGCAGAGGTTGCCGTTTTGCTTGCCAAGCGCCCACCGGAGATAGAAGTTGCTTTACATCAAAGAGACTTACCCTACCTTGGCGCAATAGGTCAGGCTAAGGTCGAAGTTTTTAATGAAGCCCAACATATTACTGATAAAAGCCAAAAGCCTTATCTAGGACAGTTAGAGCGTGTTCGCCCTGAACTGGATGCCGCGAGCCAGCAGTTATTTGCAACGGTTAGTTTAGATTCTGTCGATGGCGATAAGACGAACAAGACGACGGCATCTTGGCCTATGGTTGGTCGCTTAGTCACCGTATCGATTGAAGGCAAGCTGCTGGTTGATGCCATTGCGATTCCTAATACCGCCATCTACCAAAGCCAATATGTCTTTGTAGTGAACAAAGGCCGTCTACAGAAGAAAAATATTACCTTGGGCTGGCAAGATGATCGTTACTCGGTGGTAACGGATGGTTTAAGCGTTGGCGATCAACTGGTATTAACCGCTTTAGGCCAAGTGAGTAGCGGAACCTTAGTTAAGGTCGCGATGAAGGAGTCTGCACAATGATCGCTTGGTTTGCCCGTAACCATGTTGCCGCTAACTTGATGATGATTGCTATCTTGTTGGCAGGGGTTTTCTCCTTGGTCAATAAGGTGCCATTGGAGGTATTTCCCGCGCTAGAGTTTGACCAAGTCGATGTGAGTGTATCCATGCGAGGTGCAAGCCCCGAGGATATGGAGCAAGGCGTTGCGGTTATTATCGAACAGAATATCCAAGATTTAGAGGGTATTGAGAAGATTGTTAGCCGCTCATCTGAGGGCAGTACACAGGTCAGTATTGAAGTGGCTGACGGCTATGATCCTAAGGATATGCTGACAGATATTAAAGCTCGGGTTGATGCCATTAGCAACCTGCCTGATGATGCTGATCGTCCGGTGATCTCGTTAGCGACCCGTATTCGAGAAGTAATATCGGTGACGATTTCGGGAGACCTATCTGAGCGAGAAATTCGTCAGGCGGCTGAGCGCGTTAGAGATGACTTGATTCGTTTACCGGGGGTTACTCAGGTTCAGCTTGATGGCGTGCGGGATTACGAAGTTGCCATTGAAATCTCTCCTTTTGCTCTTAGACAGCATGATTTAACTCTTGGGATGGTTCAATCGGTGATTCAAGCGGAGTCCACCGACTTATCCGCCGGTAATCTTAAAACGGCGGGCAATGAAGTACTGATTAGCTCTAAAGGCCAGCGTTATAGTCAGCGTGAGTTTGAAAATATCGTTATCAAGGCCTCCGCTGATGGCACGCTCCTGCGCCTAAAAGATATTGCCACGGTTACCGATGGTTTTGAAGAAACTCCCTTGCGTACACGGTTTAATGGCCAGCCTGCGGCACTTGTGGATGTTTACCGCATAGGTCAAGAGAGCGCTATTACGGTTGCCGATACGGTTAAAGACTATATCGCTGGTCGACAGGATAGCTTGCCGCTGGGCTTGGAGATTGGCCACTGGAATGATAACTCTGAGGTTGTAAAAAAGCGTCTTAACACTTTGTTAAGTAATGCTGCGCAAGGTGGCTTTCTGGTTTTGGCATTATTAACCTTGTTCCTACGCCCAGCCATTGCATTTTGGGTGTTTATTGGTATTCCTATCAGCTTTATGGGAGCATTTATCCTACTGCCGCTGTTCGGTGTGAGCTTAAATATCAGTAGCTTGTTTGGCTTTATTCTCGTGTTAGGTATTGTGGTTGATGATGCCATTGTTACCGGGGAAAATGTTTATAGCCATCTCAGGAAGGCCGATAGCGGACTACATGCTGCCGTGCTGGGGACTCAAGAAGTAGCGGTGCCAGTAACTTTTGGGGTTTTAACCACGGTGGCGGCATTTTTGCCCTTAGCCTTTATTGACGGCCATAGGGGTGCGTTATTTGCGCAGATTCCTGCGGTTGTTATCCCTGTGTTACTTTTTTCTCTTATTGAATCGAAATTTGTACTTCCCGCGCACCTGAAACATATTCGCCTGCGTAACGAGGGTAGTAAGCAGTCGCGCCTTGAACTAATGCAGCAGGGGTTTGCCGATGGTTTTGAACGCTTTATTCTGCGCTACTACCGTCCGGCCCTAAAACGTGTACTGCGTTATCGCTATGCAGCACTTGCGCTTTCCCTCGGGGCGCTTATTTTACTTTCTGCCACGGTAAGCTCCGGCTGGATGCGCTTTACCTTTTTCCCTAAAGTTCCCAGTGAAACAGCGCGGGTTACGCTTACTATGCCGACAGGAACCGCCTTTGAGGTTACCGACCGCTTTATTATCAAAATGACTGATAAAGCTCGGGAGCTACAGGAACGGCATCGTGATCCTGTTACTGGCATGAGCATCATTCAAAATATCTTCTCAACCACAGGCTCTTCTGGTGGACAGGCTCACATGGGGCGTGTTCGTTTTGAGATTACACCGACTGAAGAGCGCGATTCTAATGTCACTAGTTTGCAATTGGTTAATGAATGGCGTGATTTAATTGGGCCGGTGCCTGGGTCGGAGTCTATTGCATATCGTGCGGAACTTGGTCGAGTGACCGATCCCGTTGATATTGAACTATCGGGGCCGGATCTGAAATCATTGTCGGAAGTGGCAGACAAGGTTAAAGAACGTTTAGCCACTTATCCTAGTATTTTTGATATTACGGATTCACTGGCTGACGGCAAAGATGAACTTCAGGTTGAGCTAAAAGAGCAAGCCTATATGTTAGGGCTGGATCGCAGCAGTATTTTACAGCAGATTCAGCGCGCGTATTTAGGGGCAGAAGTACAGCGTATACAGCGCGGGCGAGAAGAAATTATCGTTATGCTACGGTTGCCGCAAGAGGAACGAAGCACTCTACCGGATCTGCTTGATCTTGATATCGTAACCGATGATGGCACTCGGATTCCTCTTTCTCATCTGGCAACCCTGATACCGGCTAAAAGCCCATCTGCCATTTACCGTATTGACGGCTATCGCACGGTGAATATCACCTCGGATATGAACAAGAAAACCGCCAACACAACGGTGCTTAATCAGGATTTAACGGAGTACCTTGATCAGGTTATTCAGCAATATCCTTCGATTAGCTATACTCTGCGAGGGGAAGCTGAAGAGCAGGAAAAATCCTTTGGCTCACTCCAGATCGGTCTGATCCTTGTGCTATTTGTGATTTACGGCTTGTTAGCGATCCCTTTTGGTAGCTACAGCCAGCCTTTGATTGTGATGTCGGTTATTCCTTTTGGGGCGATTGGTGCCGTCATCGGCCATGCCATTATGGGCATGCCGTTAACCATTATGAGTTTGATGGGCTTGCTGGCGCTAATAGGTGTGGTGGTAAACGATAGTTTGGTGCTCGTGGACTTTGTGAACCAGAAAAGAGAGGAAGGGGATAATCTGCTTAAAGCGATTATGAGTGCAGCGCCCAAGCGGTTCCGTCCGGTGATGTTAACGTCCATGACCACCTTTATTGGTTTGTTCCCTCTGCTGTTTGAGGAGTCAACTCAAGCACAATTTCTCATTCCTATGGCAGTTTCTTTAGGCTTCGGGATTTTATTTGCTACACTGATAACGCTGTTCTTAATTCCTGTTAACTATATGATTCTTGAAGATATTAAGACATTGCGTCGACAGAAATAGCATATCCTAGAGTAACGGTTGGTTCCTAACGTTACTCTTTTTCGGGGCGAAATATTGAGTATCAATCTATTCATTCACTGATTGTTATCAATAGTGGAGCATGATCACTATGCGAATTGTTTTATCATCACCGCTTACAGACCAAGAATATTACCTTAAAGCCCTAGCTAAATTTTGCCCTTATGCCGATATTCGTCTCTGGGATGCCGTCAAAGAGACATCTTGGCAGGCGGAATATGCTTTGGTTTGGAAGCCCGACAATGGCCTCTTCCTGCATCAAAAAGAACTAAAAGCGATTTTTAACCTAGGTGCAGGTATTGATGCCTTAGAAAAACTGCCTGATTTGCCAAAAGATACCCCACTGTACAAGCTGCGTGACGCAGGTATGGGGCAGTGGATGCTGGAGTATATTTTATACGGCATGATTCATTTTGGCCGTCATTTTGATCGCTATCAGCAGTATCAATCAGAGCGCCGCTGGCAGCCTGAACTAACCACCAGCCTGCAAGAAAAATCTATCGGTATCTTAGGTTTGGGGCCGTTAGGGCAGTTTGTTGGCGATCAACTCCGTCAGCTAGGTTATAACGTTGCAGGCTGGAGCCGAAGTGCGAAAAAAGAGCTTAGTTTTGATCAGTTTAATGGTTACGAGAACCTCGATCACTTTCTCTCGCGCAGCCACTTTTTAGTCAATCTACTGCCTGCAAAAGATGAAACCTATCATCTATTAAGTGAAGACCGACTGATGAGCCTACCCAGAGGGGCTGTTGTTATCAGTGTTGGCCGTGGCAGTGTAATTGATGAGCATGCGCTTTTAGTACAGTTGCAAACCCGACATCTAAGGGGCGCTTTACTTGATGTCTTTGAACATGAGCCGCTGTCAAAAGAGCATCCGTTCTGGCAACAGGACAACATTGTTATGACCCCTCATATGGCTGCCCCAACGCAGTATGAGGACGCGATTAAGCAGATCTTAGCGGATATTTTGGATATTGAACTGGATCAAGGGTATCGGTTTCTTTAGCTAATACAGCAGGATGTTAAGAGTATTCAGCCAGAAGGAGGTCGAAAGCATTCAGCATAAAGCGCTGCCGTTTATCTAAGTTCGCAATAAAAAATTACGATATTTACCACTATTTATGAATTTTATCACTGTTATGAAATGATTCTTCCACTAAACTCCCCGCAAAACCCTGTACTCATTATGGGCATTGCTAGATTTATAGTTGAGGATGATTTTTATGTTTGACCCCGTGCTGATGGGCTGTTTGATTTTATGTGTGATAGCGGCCCTTTGGGTGACTGAGTGGATTCATGTCAGCATGACTGCACTATTGGTGCCTGTGCTTGCTATTGTGACGGGTATTTTTGATGTTAAACAGGCGTTTAGCGCGTTTGCTAACCCCATCATCTTTATCTTTCTAGGGGGCTTTGCGCTATCAGCCGCACTGCATAAACAGCAGCTTGATAAGCGTATCGCCCAGACCATTTTAAGTATCGCCGCAGGACGGTTAAGCCACGCGGCGAACCTTATTTTTGTTACAACGGCAGTGCTCTCTATGTGGATCTCTAACACGGCCACAGCGGCGATGATGCTGCCGTTAACGCTAGGGGTTTTGTCTGCACTTGATTCTGCTAAGCATCGGCGCACCTATCTATTTTTCTTACTGGGTATCGCTTTTTCTGCCAATATTGGCGGGATCGGCACCTTAGTCGGTAGTCCGCCTAACGCTATTGCCGCTGCGGCGGTTGGCTTAAGCTTTACCGGCTGGATGATTGTTGCCTTGCCTGTTGTCGTTATTCTAATGCCCGTGATGATTTTTACCCTGCGCTACACCTGTAGGCCAGATTTAAGCCAGCGAGTTGAATACGAAGCGGCAAAACTTCCGCCGTTAAACAAAACGCAAATAATGACGTTACTCGTTTTTGGTTTAACGGTTGCAGGCTGGATCTTTAGTAAGCCTTTAGCGGCGGCTCTGAATATCTCAAGCGGTATTGATGCAGTGGTTGCCGTTACAGCTATATTGCTGTTATCGGCGTTGCGGCTACTGGATTGGAAAGAGTTAAGTGCGCAAACAGACTGGGGTATTTTACTGCTATTTGGCGGTGGTTTAACCCTAAGTGCCTTGCTATCGGCCTCTGGTGCCAGCGGTTTTATTGCTCAAAATATTATTAATATGATTGAACACACGCCTTTATTGGTTTTTGTGGTTTGTTTAATTCTTTTTGTGATGGTGCTAACCGCTGTTGCCAGCAACACCGCTAGTGCGGCGCTACTTTTACCTATTTTCCTTCCCTTGGCAGAAGGCGTTGGTCTAGGTCAAACGGGCTTGGCTATTCTGATTGCGATTGGAGCCTCCTGCGCCTTCACTCTGCCAGTGGCGACACCACCCAACGCTATCGTTTTTGGGAGTGGTTTTGTGCCGCAAAAAGAGATGTTAAGGGTGGGTTCTTTGTTGAGTGTCGTGGTGCTGCCTATTTTAGTGGGCGTCGGCTTAAGCTAGTGCTCCTTTTTCTACGTTATTTGATAAACATTTACTTAAGCCATTTGATAGAATGCGCGCCTTGTTTCTCTAAGCCCTTGGCTTACTCTAACTCACAGGCGCGCCATGACCGTTTTATTGATGACCCCTCCCATGACTCAGCTGAATACGCCGTACCCTGCTACGGCGTATTTAACCGGATTTCTTCGCTCCCGAGGGTATTCTGCGGTTCAGCGTGACCCAGCCATCGAGCTATTTCTGGAGATGATGACCGCTCAAGGCTTGGATATTATGCGTCAGCATGTTGAAGAGAACTTCGAGTCGTTCGAGGATGACCAGCTCCCTGAGGTTATCTATACCTTTCTAGCGGAGTTTGATCGCTACCGGCTTTGTGTTGAGCCGGTTATTCGGTTTTTACAGGGCAAAGACCCTAGCCTAGCCCTACGTATTATCTCCCGCCGTTTTTTGCCAGAAGGCCCCGCCTATAATGCCATTACCGAGATGGAAGCCGTATCCGGTGATGTGCTAAAAACCGCCTTTGGTGATCTTGGTGTACAGGATAAAGCCAAGTATCTGGCAACCCTTTTTATTAATGACCTGTCGGCGGTGATTACTCAAGGGGTTGATCCTTATTTTGAAGTCAGCCGCTACGGTGAACGCTTAGCGGCAGCCAATCCCTATTTTGATGATCTGTACGACACCTTAATGGCAGAGCCAAGCTTTAGTTCTGAGATTCTAGAACAACTGGTTGAGCTGTATCTGGAGGAAACACAGCCCACTGTGGTTGCCTTAACCGTGCCTTTTCCGGGGAATATGCTGGGTGCATTAAGAATTGCCCAAGTCTGCAAAGAGATTAATCCTAACCTGCCGGTTGTGATGGGTGGCGGTTTTATTAACACCGAGCTTAGGGCATTAAAAGATACCCGCCTATTTGAATTTGTTGATTTTATCTGCCTGGATGATGGCGAGCGCCCCTTGCTTACCTTGTTGGAATACCTGAAGGGTGAGCGGGAAGTAGATGATCTCGTGCGTACCTATTTTCTAGCAGAAGATGAAACCGGCGAGCGTTACGTACATCTGAACGAAAATACCGCCTTACACGATATTCCACAAACCGATGTCGGTGCGCCGGTTTACGATGGATTGCCGCTCAGCGATTACCTCTCCTTGTGTGAAATGCTGAACCCCATGCACCGCATCTGGAGTGACGGACGCTGGAACAAACTCACCATCGCCCACGGTTGTTACTGGCGAAAATGCAGCTTTTGTGACGTATCACTGGACTATATCGACCGTTACGATGAAGCAGGCGCAGATATTCTGGTGGACCGGATCGAACAGCTCATAGAAGAAACCGGCCAAACAGGGTTTCACTTTGTCGATGAAGCAGCGCCACCTAAAGCCCTGTTTGCCCTTGCCCGACGCTTAATAGAACGAGGCGTGGTCATTAGTTGGTGGGGGAATATCCGCTTTGAAAAAACCTTCACCGCTGAACGCTGCCAATTACTCGCAGATTCCGGCTGCATCGCCGTTAGTGGCGGGTTGGAAGTGGCCTCCGACCGTTTGTTGCAACTGATGAAAAAAGGCGTCAGCGTAGAGCAGGTCGCAAGAGTCACCAAGGCATTCAGTGATTCAGGCATCTTAGTTCATGCTTATTTAATGTATGGCTTTCCGACCCAGACAGAACAGGAAACGATAGACGCCCTAGAAATGGTACGCCAAATGATGCAACAGGGCTGCTTCCAATCGGCCTACTGGCATAGATTCGCAGCCACCATTCACAGCCCCATCGGTTTAAATCCTGAAGACTACGGCATCACATTAGTGGAGCGCCCAGAAACTCAATTTGCTGAAAACGACGTCGATTTTATTGACCCCGTTAAAGTCGATCACGACATGCTAGGCGAAGGACTGCGTAAAGCACTCTACAACTACATGCACGGCATCGGCTTCGATCAGCCCCTCAGTTTTTGGTTTACAGCACCGGTAAGTCGCCCATTGGTAAGAAAAAACCTGATCTCTAAAGCCATTAACAGCGTGATTACCAGTGGTTAGGCTTTTAGTCATAAACCACTTCTTCATGTGGTATTTTTATAGGGCTGATTAAATATACAGTATATTTTTGGTTTTGCAGAAAAACGTGCTCGGTTTGTCCGACTTAATGCTCGGTTTACCGGTGCGGCGAAATTGGATAATCTGTAAATTCAATGAATTATAGGAACGGGCGCGGGAATAACAGGCGTACGGTTATTGGCGTATGTGCGCATGCGCGTTTAGCAGGGAAGCAGTCAGATCAGAAAATGGATTTTTCCTTTCGAATCAAACTCTTCTTTGTTTTTATGCCGGTATATTGAAACCGGCGAAATAAGCATGCCTATGATTAAAATGTTAAGTGCAAGGAAAGGTATGAGTAATATCGACGATCGAATTAATCAAGAATGGATTGCACTTAATGCAATAAGAGGAATGGTTAAAATTGCCTCTAAAGGCAGTATGACCAAGTCAACGTACGACAACTCATTAGACCTGGGAGGAGCCCTATATCCAGAGCTTCTAGGGCCGGAGAAAAGCGTTCTAAAGAGAGAGCGCGAAAGTGATACAACGAAGGAGTATCGTCAAAAGGCCGAACTTCAGTCGATAAAAAACTCAACTACTGTCAGTGCATTGAAACTTGTGTTAACGGACATAGATGAGTACGAGTCACTGATATCACTGGCTCAAGGTAAGAAAGGCGATCAGAAACGCACAGATCAACTTAAACGAAAACTTGGTCAGCTTCAAAAAGCAAAATCAGAACTAGAGATAAAGCCACACTCTGAAAATCAGCTCATTTTTAGAGATGCCTACAATGTCGAAAGAGATTTCCCGGAATTATCGAAAGGTCATGCGCACAGAGATTTTGAGTTGCCAGATGGGAATTATTTAAGACTTCGAGTGTTGCATCCAGATAAACCCGAACATATTACAGGGGCCGATATTATATATGAACGGCATGATAAGAATTCAGGCAACGTAAGCATTGTTGTTGTTCAATACAAAATTTGGGATGAGAAAAAACTATACATCTCTGATTCCAGAATGCAGACACAAATCCAGAAAATGAAAGCTTTTACTTGCGATAAGGGTATCTGTTCTCATCATCAAGGAACTAACACTTATAGATTTCCTTGCTGTACAGGGTTCTTAAGGCCGACAGATAAGTTACAAAATGTCGAGCAAAAATTTATATCAACGGGCGAGCATCTTCCGATCTGTCGAATAAATGATTGCAAATCCAAAGGCAAGCAAGGTGGTGAACTTCTTGAATATGACAAAATCAAGCAGGTTTCGTTATCAACTGAGCTTTTTGAGGATTTATTCAACCGTGGAAAAATAGGATCCCGAGAGCTTACGCCACATGAGCTGAAAGAACTGTATGATAACACGTCAGTTATTGATTCAAGCGATACCGTAGTAATTTATGCACAGGAGTTCTAAGCACTTAACAAGCGCAGGCAATCGGACAGCCAAAAGCGTCACGCCTTTTGTTCCAAAAGCCACGCCACTTTTGCCTGCCGTTGCTGCGGGCGTTCAGGCTGTAGAAAAACCTAACAGGCTCTGGTTATTGAGAATTTATCGCGCGCCTACGTTGATTTAAGAGTATTTGGCGATGAAAACTGCCCCAGAATTCACGTAGAAGCGTCATTTTTAGTACAAAAAATGATCAATTTTTGAGGCTGAGGTTTTTCTACAGCCTCGTTAGTTTCCCCAAGTTTTGATCGTCATATCTAGAGGAAGGTTTATGACAAAGTATGAGAATTTAGTAAATATTCTAGATCAGGTTCGATTTGAATCTCCAATTGAGTTCAAAAGTTATAGACCTAAGCAAGACGATTTGGAAAAAATTAACCAAGCTCGTGGAAGAGCATTGATACACCTTTATTTAAAGGTAACTTTTGGTATTTTAGATTTCAAGTCGAGAGAGAGGTTAATTACTGATAAAGGCTACGATGCAGGGGTTGATGCCTACTACATTGATGGTGAAGCTAAAGAAATTTATTTCATTCAATCAAAATTTAGAACTAACAAAGGTAATTTTGAAAGTAAGGAGATTTCACCTGACGAATTACTAAAAATGGATATAGATAGGATCGTTGACGGAGAAACACATGACGAAGACGGCAATGAATATAACGGAAAAATAAAACAACTTCTTAGAGAGTTATCTCAAGTAGATGATATAGGAAGATATAAATATAAGGTTATAATTCTTGCAAATTTAAAGTCTCTTAAACCTAGTCAAGTTAGAAGACTAACGAACGGGTTTCCTGCTGAAATATTTGACAATGAAAAGGTATATAAAGATTTACTTTTCCCTGTAATAACAGGGACTTATTACCATAATAACCTTCTATCAATATCATTAAACTTAACTAATAAAAACTCTTCAAGCGCAAGAATTAGCTACAATGTTGAAACTGAATTCAAAGATTGTGATATCACTGTGGTTTTTGTTCCCACAGAGGAAATTGGTAGAATTTTATACACTTATAAGAACTCAATCTTAAAGTACAACCCTCGCTGCTTTCTTGAAATGAAAGCTAACTCTGTGAACAAAGAAATTCATAACACTATAACTCAGAAGAAAACCAATGAGTTTGCTCTTTTTAACAATGGGATCACAATGCTATCTGACGAAACGTCAGTTAATGAAAGAATTGGTCAAAAAGATAAAGCTCAAATAGTTATATCTAATCCTCAAATAATAAATGGTGGCCAAACGGCTTTTACATTAAGCCGTATATATGAAGATATTAAAAACAGTGTTGAAAATGGAGACATTTTCGATAACAAAGAAGTACTCCTAAAAATAATTACATTTGGCGAGCATTCTGCAAAGAGCGAAACGAAAAAACGTTCATTAATTGAAAGTATCTCCAAAGCTACAAATAGACAAAATGAAGTTTCTGATGCAGATAGGCGTTCAAACGATAAAATTCAGATAGATTTGCAGGAGTTATTGTTTAATAAATTTGGCTATTATTATGAACGTAAAAAGGGAGAGTTTGCAGATGGTATTAAGGATAAGTACATCTCGCGGAATCAAATAATTGATCGAGAGCTATTATTAAGATTAGCTATCTGCTGCGATATGCAGCCAGCCGTAGCTAGAAGATCTAGTGGGAAATTCCTTTTTCAGGAGTCTAACTTTACTAAATACCTCAATGACTCTGAAAGAGTCACAGAATATTTTTATGCATTTAATATTTATCAAAGTATTAATGCTCTTGAAAAATTATTAAGGGAAGATGTTAATGATCGCTTTGGTACTTCTGCATATGGTCAAGCAATACGCTATGGTCGGTTTGCTGTAACCGCAGTATGTGTAAAAACACTATATGACGGCGTGGGTTCTTTAAATGAGGTAAGTGAGCACTGCAAATCTGTACTAAATAGGTGGATTGAATTTGAAAAAAGCGCCCAAGATAACGCTAAAAATTCTTCATATTTCAGAACCTATCAAGATGAAGACACAGGAGTGCTGAAACAAGATTTAAATTATGAAGGATACTATAAAGGCCGTACAATTCATGATGATTTGAAACGTTTTTTCGATATCTAAGTGAAACTAACAAGCCACTACACTCGGAAATTTTACTCGCTTCGCTCCCAATTTTCCGGTGAGCAAGGCGTTCAGGCTGTAGAAAAACCTCCCGAACTATGATCTGATCGGGTTTTGAAACGCAGGAGGCGGTGATGGCTCGATTTAAGCACTACGACTACAACCAAACGTCGATGGTGGTCATTAATTACCTGGATCAGTTGCAGCCCGGTACTTTTGAGCATGCTCTGCACTACCTCGTTTCTGAAAAGCTGGAGCTGTCCGCGTTTCACCAGCCCTACAAAAACGATACTGAAGGCCGCCCAGCCTACGATCCAGCCATTCTGCTAAAAATCATCCTGTTTGCTTATTCTAAAGGCATCACCTCCAGCCGTGAGATTCAGTGGTGCTGCGAAACCAACATTATCTTTAAAGCCCTGTCCTGCGATACCGTCCCGCACTTTACCACCCTTGCTCATTTTGTTAGCAGCCAGCCCCAAGCCATTGAAGACCTGTTTGAACAGGTGCTGTTGATCTGTGATCAGCAGGGGCTTTTAGGCCATGAACTCTTTGCTATTGATGGCTGTAAGATGCGCTCCAATGCCGCTAAGGAATGGTCAGGCACCTTTAAAGAGCTGGAACAGAAACGCCAGAAACTCAAACGCCTGATCCGTCATCACCTGAGTGAACATCAGGACAAAGACCGCTGGGAAAGTGAAGAAGAACTGGATCGGGATATCCGCAAAGCGAAAACAATACTCACGTTAGATAAAGCCGCCAAGAAGGTGGGTCACTTCTTACAGAAAAGCCAACCTAGGATAGGACAGGGCAAGAGTCGCAAGGAAGTAAAAAGTAACATCACCGACAATCAATCGGCCAAAATGACCACCAGCAAAGGCACCATTCAGGGTTATAACGGGGTGGCTTCCGTTGATAAAAAACACCAAATTGTTATTGATGC
>NZ_KE383939.1:36763-39304 GCF_000422865.1 Oceanospirillum maris DSM 6286
AACCAGTTCCGTAGCCGTGATCCCAAGTTCGCTCACCAGAAAGAGAAATACGGCAAACGCCACCAGATACCGGGCAAGCCCAAGCCAAACAACGGATCCCAGCCAGCGAGTTCCAGTTCGACCCCATTAAAATGACTTGTATCTGTCCAGCAGGGAACTCCATTAGTCATCGCGGTACACGATACAACGACCAAGGCCAGGCCATCGCCTATTTTGAAGGCAGGCTACTGCAATGCCGGAACTGCCACAAAAAGCACCGCTGCATGAAGAACCCCTCCGCAGCCAATCACCACAAAGGCGCAGGCCGCCAAGTCAGCTTCCCGTTAAATGACAAACGACCACCCAGCTACACCGACTGGATGAAGCATCGTGTCGACAGCCCCCACGGCAAACAAATCTACAGCCACCGGATGTCCGTTGTCGAACCGGTCTTCGGCAACATCGGCACCAACAAAAGACTGAACCGCTTTAGCCTGAGAAGTAAAACCAAAGTACAGGGCCAATGGCAGCTTTATTGTCTGGTGCATAATGTAGAAAAACTGGCAAAATACGGGCATCTCAGCCCGTAAAACAGAGTGAATACAGCCTTAGAACAGGCACTGAAAGCAGCATGAATCGAGCTGACAGACGACCAAAGCCTAAAAAGGCCGGAAACACAGAATAAACAAGCGATTACCGGCAAAACCGGCAATCAACAATTAACAACAGAGAGCGAGTTGTTGGTGGGAAAAACGGGTTAGAAACAGGTTTTTCTACAGGCTCGTTAACTGCTTTCGCAATATCCCAACTTTACATAATTTTAGATTTAGGTATTTATAATGAATAGAAAAATGATAGCCCTTGTTGTTGGGAATGGAGATTACCCTAGTGATGGAGCAAAGCTCCCCAATGCGGTTAATGATGCGAATGATATAAGCCAATCGCTCGAAGGTCTCGGCTTTACCGTCATTAAACTTACAGACTGTAGCAATGAAGATTTAGAAAGAGCCATGTCGTCATTCAAAGATGGCCTGAATAGTAATGATGTAGGACTATTTTATTTTGCAGGCCATGGAATGCAAATTGGTGGCGAAAATTATATAACATGTATCGATACTACGTTTACTGATGAGCCAGCTGCCAAATGGACTTCCTATCCTTTAAATAGGCTCATAGATACAATGGATACATGCTCAAATAAAACAAATTTAGTTATATTAGACTCTTGCAGAGATAATCCATATGAAAGAAGCTGGAGCCGCTCTTTAGCATCAGGTTCCTTAGCACCTATGTTTGCTCCAAAGGGAACCCTTATTGCTTATTCTACTTCTCCAGGGGAAACAGCTTCAGATGGTTTAGGTAACAATGGAGCTTATACTGAGTCACTTCTAAAACATATAAACAAGCCTGATATCGCAATTGAAGACGTGTTTAAAAAAGTAAGAAATTCTTTATCGGTAATTACGAGTGGAAAGCAAACCTCTTGGGAGCATACGTCTCTAACAGGTGATTTCTATTTCAATCTAAGTTTAGGTAGCAAAATCGATAAATATAGTAAAATCGCAATTGCCGATGATCTTTTTACGGTCGTGGCGGGAAATACATGTCACGAAATTATTGAGAAAATTAAGTCTCACAATTGGTATGTTCAAAACCCCGCTATCGATAGACTTACGAGCCAATTACTTACTGGGGCAGACGATGATACTCTATTTGTCTTAGGAAGAAATTTGTATCAAGCCGCATGCGGAAACTCTGGAAGTGCTTTAGATTACGTTAATAATTTCCGCTCTAAATTATCTAACATTGATATTGAGAAACAAATTTGCATCTTGGAAGGTATGCTTTTTGAAATATTCTTTAATCCTAGAGGTGATTTTAGAACTTCATTCAAAACAACAATGTTCAATGCAGTTTTTGAGCTCGATGTTTATCCTGAATACAAGCCAGCATTTGATTTCATAGCAGAAGTATTACTTCCATTTTCAAATAGTTTTTATCTATTGCCTGGTAAAGCTATTGATGACGCATCAATCGAATTATCATCTTCAGAATCTAAAAGTGGGAGTGTGATCGTTAAAGAAGTTCACTTTGATGGTGAAAACATTTTATATGGTGAAGATGGATGGGAAAAATACTCGTTTGATGGTGAGATCGCTTATGACTCAATGAGATACGATTCATTACTCGATAAAATATCAACAGAAATGATGATCCCTAAGAAATCTATATCTATTCAGTCAAATATACCTATAAATGAAAGTTCTAAATTAGAATTTCCATACAGGCATACACTAAAACGCAGTTAATCGGGTAGCCGGAGGTATCTAGCCTCCAGCCCCCACAACACCCTGCATGCGGCTCCGCACAGGGCGTTTCCTAAAGATGCTTAAAGCAAGCTGGCCGATTAGCTCCGACTTACTCCAATGCTGGCTTCTGCTTTTGCGCCAATGTTTCTTAGCCCGGTCGGGAATGAAACGTTGAGCTTCACAGGCTCCTCACTGACCTTCAGGTTCAGGCCTTCACCGTGTCCCAGCCATTACGCTGGGCATTTGGCTACTA
>NZ_KE383940.1:0-1935 GCF_000422865.1 Oceanospirillum maris DSM 6286
CCAAATCACGACGGGCTAAAGCCCGACCTACACGCTGTATTTTCTCAATATACCAAGACGTTTTTATCATATCCTTATTATGCTATTTTTTATAATTTAGACATAAAGTGTGAATAAGATCATGCTTCTCTGTTTTGTTCTATTTTTTTGTGTAAAAAAATGTGGATAGTCATTAAGCTGGTGGCTTGCTTTTACCGTATTCCCTAGAGGTTTGATTTATGTCTTTTATGCAGACGTGTGCGCTGGCGCGAGGTTTACTGCCTGTTCGTGGCTTCTTGCTGGTGGCTATATTGGTTATGTGCGGTTTAGGTGCTGGCCTTGCCAAGGCTGCTGAACCTATATCCCGTCTGTTGTCTGAGGGGCAAAAATCATTGGCTGCGGGGAAGCCGGGTGATGCATTGGATCTTTTGTTACCGGCAGAGGTTGATTATGCGGGAAGGCCTGATTATGACTATCTGTTAGGTATTGCTGCGGTGCGTGCGGGGAATCCTTCTATTGGTTTGTTGGTGTTGGATCGTTTGCTTTTTGTTCAACCCAATCATGCGGGTGGACGCTTAGAAAGAGCTATTGCGTTGCTGCAGTTGGGGCAGGTTGAGGTGGCGGATAAAGAGTTTGCGGCTTTGGAGGCGATGAATCCTCCAGAGCAGGCGGCAGGTATTATTAAACAGTATCGCGATAAAATTGCGTTAAGCAAACGTCAAAAGAGTGAGCCGTCGCACACTTTTATATTGGGTAGTGGTTTAGGATACGACAGTAATGTGAACGGTGCTCCGGCGGATTATGTGCTGGATATTTTTGGTGGGCTTTTTCAAACCCGTATTGAGGAGCAAGGTAGTGGCTTTCTTGATGTAAGGGCGCAGTATGTGGGGAATTACCCGTTAGATGAGAAGAACAGTATTCAATTGACGGCGGCATCTCAGAATCGTTTTTATAGTCAATCAGACGTACAGGGTTATAACTTATCGGTTTTGCAAGGCAGTGGTAATTGGCGCTATAGCCCTACATCGGATCTTACGGTGAATACGGGGGTGGATGTGGCTCGGGTGTTTACGGATAAGCCTTTAGGGGCGTTGCTTGATCAGTTTGGGGTTCGTAGTGGTATTGAGCGTCTTGTCTTTAAGGAGAGTCGGTTATCTCTGTCTGGTGTGGGTCGGCTGTCTCGTTATGTGAGTCGTTCAAATAGTGATTTTAATACCTTGGGTGCGGAGCTATCGCTGATGACGCCTTTGGATACGAGTTGGCTGTTGCGCTTTAGCTCTAATCTTGAGCGTGAATTTGCAGATAGTGGTCGAGATGGTGGTGATGCTTGGCGTATCCGTCTGCGGGCTGGAAGCGAGTATCGTTTGAGTGATAAGCAGCAGTTACGGCTCAATGTGACCTATCAGCGGTTAGATTACGAGTCGGATGGTTTTGCGTTTTATAATCAGTTGGCGGAGGCATCGCGGGCTGATAATAGCCTACAAGTGGGGGCTGCTTTTGTTTGGTTGCCTAGCCGCAATTGGTTGGTGAACACTGAGGCTCGCTATAAAGAGCAGTCATCGACTATTGATTTTTTCGAATTAGACCAGTTAACCGCTAGTGTTAATGTGTCTTATTTGTGGCGATAAGCGCCGGAGACGAATAATGAATACGCTGTTTTATCAAGGATCGAATCAGCCCTGTTCTGTAAGGGCATGGGGGCGTTTGGGCTCTACTTTCCGTGAATATGCGGCGTATTTTTTGGCTATGTTTTTGTTGTTGGCTAGTGCTTCTGTTTTAGCGGCTGATAAGGGAGTGGCTGTTAAAGAGGCTGTAGGCAAGTTGATGTTTACCCACGGGCAGGTTTCGCTTGAGCGTAGCGTTGGTGATATTGAGGATAATGGCAGCAGCGAACAACTTTCAGCCACTCGAGGTGACTCTGTTTTTGAAGGTGATCGTATTATTACGGCGGCGGCC
>NZ_KE383940.1:2800-24897 GCF_000422865.1 Oceanospirillum maris DSM 6286
CAGAAAAGGCTTGTATCGCAGAGGGTTACGAGTCTTGCGCGGCGAAGGATGAGTATCTGGCAGCCCAAGAATCGGAAAAGGCTTGTATCGCAGAGGGTTATGAATCTTGTGCGGCGAAGGATGAGTATCTAGCTGCTCAAGAAGCGGAAAAGGCTTGTATCGCAGAGGGTTATGAGTCTTGCGCAGCGAAGGATGTGGCGTTGGTAACCTGTACGGGGTTAGGTTATAGCAGTTGCGATCAAATGATGGGAGATAGTGGCTCATCAATAAACCCATTGGTTAGCGAAGATCAACAGCAGGGGCTATTGTTTGCAGGCCTTTCGGGTGCGTCTTATCGTTTCGAAGGTGGTGAAACTTATTGGCAGAATGTGACATCGGCCTCTGGTGAGTCTGTTCCATATTTTATTGGAGCTGAGATTGCGCCTATTCGGTATCAAAGAGCAGTGCTTAATAGTGAGGTAGAGGCACAAGGTATCCGTTATACCTATTCGGGGTCAGGTGTGACGACCTATTTAGGCTATTGGCCTGCGGGTGATTATAGCTTGCTTGATATGGATTCTTTAGAGCTATTAATCACTCCGGATGCTGATTTGGTCTATGCGGCGGCATCATCTGTGATGAGCAGTGCGGATGATATAAGCACATTAATGGCGTCATCAGGTTCTACATTTGATTTCAATAAGGTGGCAGATACCACGGAGTTTCAACCAATATTCGGTGATATGCTGTTAAGTGAAGCAAGTATGGAGTTTGATACTGCGGATCAAAAGTTACGGGGCGGTTTTATCCTGACAGGAGCTTCTAGCGATATTCTTTTAGCATCGTACGATGGTGCTTCTATTTCAGAGTTTTTAGCATCTGGTCTTTCTTTAACCGGTTATTATTATTCCTCCTCCTCTGAAACTGAAGCTGCCGCTGGTGGTTACTTCTCAGGTGGATTTGCTGGTGATTCGGCATCAATTGATGGGATATTTGGTACGTTATTTGTTGATGTACCAGATCTGAATCTAAAAGACGATATTGCTATTATTTTTGATCATAATGCTTTGTCTCCTATTGATCCTCCACAAAAAGATCCTTCGCAGACAGGCGCTCTTGATATTGGCTTGCTAGGATTTCCTTCCAGCTTGGGCATTAATGCGGGATTGATTGATCTTACCTGCTCTGAGTGTGGGATGGGGGAGGCTCCTGAAATAGTAAAGACTATGGATATGTCGCTTGAGTTTATAGGTGAGCAAGCCCCTGTGCTTGAATATTCAGAGATACCCGGTGGCGGTGGTGTCTATTGGGGTTATTGGTCTGACGCTGACTATATGGTGCAAGCGAGCAGTCCTGATATAGGCCCTGTCTCTTCTTCTAGTTTGGGGGCGCTGTCTTATATTTTCACGGATACCCTGCCAATGCTTAAAGATTTAACAGAGCTGGAAGGGATTACAGGACAGCCGGTGGTGATGTTCAACTTTATGGCCGGTGGTGATATTTTTGATTCAGGTGGTGAGCTTATTGATTCTATTTACAATGGTTCTGTGGCCTTAGATTTTGATAATAGCAGCATGGCTGTAAACCTTGACTTTATCTCTGGTAATGGACTTGCAGGCACTCACCTTTTACCTGATTTAAACGGCTTTAACGATTTAACTTTAACACCTTCCGGCTCTTCACCTACTAACTTTGATGGTGGCATATTGAGTGGCCGCTTTGCAGGTCTTGAGGCGGAAGCGCTGATGTTGATGTTAGAAACAACAGGTGGTTCCGGTAGCTTAGATGGTCGAGGATCGGCACTGATGATGCGTTAATCTACCCTGATGGTACGTTAATAGAATGCTCTTAGCGCTAATGTGATTTAGCCTGTGATGATAAACGACGGAGAAAAAGAGTGAATACGCTGCCCTATCAAATATCACGTTGGCTTAACCCTAGAAAAGAATGGGGTCGTGGCTACTCGACTTACCATTCTACCCGTCGCTCATCTGTTGCCTATTTTTGGGTTACGTTGCCTTTCCTTATGCTATTTTTACTTACCGTGAGTGTATCTGCTCTGGCTGCGAGTGGGGCTAAGGCAGCTAAAGAAGTAGTAGACAAAGAGGCTGTAGGCAAGTTGATGTTTACCCACGGGCAGGTTTCGCTTGAGCGTAGCATTGGTGATATTGAGGATAATGGCAGCAGCGAACAACTTTCAGCCACCCGAGGTGACTCTGTTTTTGAAGGTGATCGTATTATTACGGCGGCGGCCAGTAGTGCGCAGATCCGTTTTACCGATGGCGGTACGATGGCGCTTCGGCCTAATTCTGAAATGGTGCTAACCCGTTACAGTTATCAAAAAAATGATGGAAAAGAGTCCACACAGACAACGGATCTTGTCCGTGGTGGGCTGCGCTCTATTACTGGGGCGATCGGCCATACTAACCCTCAAAATGTTAGCTACCGCACACCTGTGGCGACCATTGGTATTCGCGGTACGATTATTCAGCTATTGCACTTTGAACCGGGTAGTCCAGATTTACCGGCGGGTTCTCAACCCGGTAGTTATTTGATGGTTGAGCAGGGTGCGGCGGCGGCGACTACATCGAGCACTCGTTTGATTCGTGCTGGGCAGGCTTTGGTGATGTTCAGCCCTGTGGCTCCGCCTGCTGGTTATCCGGCAGACGATGCGGTTTTTGGTACTGCGCCACCCCAAGGTGATCGTAATGCTAATCCTAGGCGACCTGGGAATAACCAAGGGCTGCCACCGGGGAATGGCTCAAGACCGCCTCCAGAAAGCAATTTAAGGCTACCGGCTGGGGATGCAGATCCTAGTTTATGGGCGGATGATTTGTTGACCGATAACGCTGACGATCAGAAGGAACAGATTACACAGCAAGAAAGCGATGATGTTTCACAGGATTTAGAGCAGGCCTGCCGTGATGAGGGTTTTGCCTCTTGTGCGTCTAAGGATGCGTTCTTGGCGGCGGAGCAGGTTTGTCAGTCTCAGGGTTTTGCCTCTTGTGCGTCTAGGAATGAGATATTGGCGGCGGAGCAGGCTTGTCGGGCTGAAGGTTATGCCTCCTGTGCGCTAAAAAATGCTGTTTTAGAGAGTGAGGCCGCGTGTCGGGCTGAAGGCTATGATTCTTGTAGCGTTAAGGAGTTCTATTTATTACTTGAGGCTGAATGTCAGGCTGAAGGTTATGCTTCCTGTTCAGCAAAAGATGAATTTTTAGCAGCGGAGCAGGTTTGTCAGGCTGAAGGTTATGAGTCTTGTTCAGCAAAAGATGAATTTTTAGCAGCGGAGCAGGTTTGTCAGGCTGAAGGTTATGCTTCTTGTTCAGCAAAAGATGAGTTTTTAGCGGCGGAGCAGGTTTGTCAGGCTGAAGGTTATGAGTCCTGCGCCGCGAAGGATATGGCGTTAGTAACCTGTACGGGGTTAGGTTATGCCCATTGCGATCAGATGATGGGGGACTCATCAACGAACCCTTTAACGTCGTCGGGGGCTAAAGGTCTGATGTTTACAGGGCTTTCGGGTACTGCTTATCGTTTTGAAGGTGGTGATACCTCTTGGATGAATACTACGTTAACCTCTGGTGAAACGGTTCCGTACTTTATCGGAGCTGATACTGGCTCTATTCGCTACCAAAGAAGGGTACCTGATAGTAAAGCTGAGGCTCAGAGTATTCATTATACCTATGAGTCGGGTGCGAGTGCTTACTTAGGTTACTGGCCTGCCGGTGATTATAGTTTGCTTGATACGGATTCTCTGGAGCTATTAATCACACCGGATGTTGATCTGGTTTATTCGGCGGCATCAACGGTGATGACTGATCCCGATGAAATTACTTCCTTGATGAATACAGCGAGTTATACCTTTGATTTTCTTATGGTGGCAGATACGACAGAACTGAAGCCGGTATTGGGTGATATGGTTTTGAATAGTGCGCAGCTTAATTTTGATACGATGGATCAAAAATTACGTGGAATTTTTACCTTATTAGGCGCTACTGACGATATTTTCTTAGAGTCGTATGATGGTGTTTCTATTTCAGAATTTTTGACATCAGGTATGCCTTTAGCTGGTTTCCACTACTCATCGCCTGACAATACAACTGCAAATGGTTTCTTTTCAGGTGGGTTTGCAGGTGATTCAGGATTAATTGATGGTGCATTTGGGGTGCTGTCTGTTGAGGTGTCGTCACTAGGTCTGCAGGATGATGTAGCTATTCTTTTTGAACATAAAAATATTGATGTTGGGCTGCTTGGTCTACCCAATGATTTAGGTCTTAGCCCTGGTGTTGTCGCTGCTGATTGCTCGTTGTTTGATTGCACATTAGGGCTTGAGACTATAGAAGGAAATGACATCTCTTTTGGGTTTACAGGCCCTAGTCAATCCTCATTGATCGATAGTAGTGTCCCAGGGGGGAATGTGTATTGGGGGTATTGGTCTGAGAATGATTATATGGCGGAAAGTAGTGATCCTGCTATCACCCCTGCTAGCTTAGGCGATCTGCCTTATATCTTTACTGATGCCCTGCCAGTGCTTAAGGATATAACAGAGCTGGAAGAGCTTGCTGCAGGGCCGGTGGTGACATTTAGCTTTGTAGGCGGCGGTAACATCAATAATCTTGCTGGCTCTTATTTAAGTGATGGTTCCGTAAGCTTGGATTTCACTAGCTCGACGATGGATATTAATCTTGACTTTGGCTCAGATGGTGGGCTTGAGGCTATAGGCGCTGATTTACCTGATTTAAGCGGTTTTGATTATCTGGCGTTAACACCAACGTCGGTCAGTAATTTTGATAGCGGTACGTTAAGTGGTCGTTTTGCCGGTACAAAGGCGGAAGCGCTAATGCTGATGATAGAAACAATGGGTGATTTTGGTAACTTAGATGGTCGAGGTACGGCCTTGATGGAGCGCCCTACCCCTTGATTTATGCGATCTAACTATACGATCTAACAACAGTGTTGCTTTTTGATAAAATAATGAATCAAATTTGATTAGGGTATTGAGTTAACTCATGGGTTTATCTTTGTTGTCGGCTTACCACACCGTTAAGCCTGATCCTGCCGATCCTCAGCAGCAGGTCAGTTTTGGTACATCGGGTCATCGGGGGTCTTCTCTTAGTGCCTCGTTTAATGAACATCATGTTTTAGCGATTGCTCAGGCGGTGGCGGACTATCGTAGCGCGCAGGGTTATAAAGGCCCCTTATATCTTGGTCGCGATACCCATGCGCTTTCTAAGCCTGCTTGGGCATCGGTGTTGCAGGTTTTAACCGCTAACGATATTCAAGTGATGGTTGATAATGGGGCGCTAGGCATTACCGCGACTCCTGTGATTAGTCATGGGATTCTTGTTCATAACCAGAAACATCCTGATCAGCTGAGTGATGGCTTGGTAATTACGCCCTCTCATAATCCGCCAGAAGATGGCGGTATTAAGTACAACCCTTGCCACGGTGGCCCTGCCGGTGGTGAGGCGACGGACTGGATTCAGCAGCGGGCTAATCATTATCTTACGGAAGGCTTAGATGGGGTTAAGCAAGTCTCGCTTGAGACGGCCATTGGGTTAGCCAATCCCTTTGATTATACCGCTCAATACCTAGGGGATTTGGGTCAAGTGATTGATCTGGATGCCATTGGTAAAGCGAATCTTAAACTGGGCGTTGATCCATTAGGTGGGGCTGGCTTACCTCTTTGGCTGGCGCTAGAGGATCAAACAGGTATTACGGTTGAGGTGGTTAATCACCTTATTGATAGCGGTTTTTCGTTTATGCCTGCGGACCATGATGGCAAAATCCGTATGGATTGCTCTAGCCCTTTTGCGATGGCGAACTTATTAAAGGTTAAAGATCGATTTGATTTAGCCTTTGGTAATGACCCTGATGCTGACCGACACGGTATTGTTGATTTACAGGGGTTGATGGCTCCGAATCATTTTTTAGCCGTGTGTATTGATTATCTATTAACCCATCGACCTGATTGGTCAAAAGATCTAAAAATTGGCAAAACATTGGTGTCGTCTTCTCTGATTGACCGCGTTGTTGCAGGCCATAACCGTGAGCTATATGAAACGCCTGTGGGGCTAAAATGGTTTGTGGATGGCTTTCAAGAAGGCTGGCTGGCCTTTGGTGGTGAAGAAAGTGCTGGGGCTACACTATTAACCCGTGATGGCCGTCCGTGGTCAACGGATAAAGACGGTATTGCGCTTTGCCTGCTAGCCGCAGAGATTATGGCGGTTACTGGAAAATCACCTTCGGAGTATTATCAGTCACTAACGGAGCATTATGGCCGTCCAGTGTATCGCCGAGTTGATACACCGTTAACGCTAGAGCAAAAAGCAGGCTTTAAAAATCTTAACGAGCAAAGCATTCAATCCACTCAACTTGCCGGTGAGCTGATTCAGCAGGTGATGGTTAACGCACCCGGCAATCAGGCGGCTATCGGTGGTATTAAAGTCATCACTGAGAATGGCTGGTTTGCTGCTCGACCAAGTGGTACCGAGCCATTATATAAGATTTATGCGGAGAGCTTTAAAGGTGAAGCCCACCTAAACGCGTTGATCGCCGAGGCTAGGGCGTTACTCGATAGGGCGCTAGTGCTGCCCTAAAAGATGAGTCTGCTTAATCATAAAAAAGTGCTGTGGTTTGTTAAGCCGGTATAAAAAATTAGTTAGATTAATTTCTTTGATTAATTAATGTGCTAATCTAAAAAAACCAATATATAACGTACTTTTTTGATGATACGTACTTTTCTGATGGTAACAGGGATCTCCCATGAAAAAGCAGCTTCTTTGCTCCGCTATCACCTTAGCCCTTGCCGCCCCTGCTCAGGCTGCAGTATTAATTGGTAGCTATGGCGCATCAACGACGTTAGGCCAAGTGGCATCACCTACGACAATTAATAGTGTGCGATATAATCCTGCTGCAGGGTATATCGCTCTTGATATCAATAATAACGAAAGTATGCGTTTTGGTTATTGGTCTCAGATTGGCGGAAGTGTTGAATTTGGTAAGGCTGATAACTTTGAAGATGATATTGACCGACTCATATCAGATCTGGATGATTTCAATGATAAGTTAGATGCCACGATTAATGCGACGATGGGCACAAACCCGAGTTCTATTTTTGCTAGTGAAACAGAAGCATTTAATACGGCCAAAGGTATTGAAACTGATTTTAATAGTTTGCTAGAAACCTTTGGTGACGATGGCCGCATTAAAGCTTCTTTTTCTTCGTCTATTCCGGGTCTACCGGTTGTCTTTCAGGTACCTAAGTTACCCGGCGTTATCAGTCTAGATGCTGGTGTCGGCTTTGTTTCTTCTGCGACGTTTAAAGATGCTCCTTTTAGTGGTTTGCCCGCCGATGCTTCTGGTATTACCGATTACAACCAGCTGAATGATTTTAAGACCGACTCTCAGGTTGTAGTTAAAGGCGGAACCCTGTTTCAGGTTGGTTTAGGTTATAGTCAGCCAATTAGCTCGATTCGTGAGATTGGCCCCCTTCAAGGTGAGTTAATCCTAGGGGCTAAGGCAAATCTGTATATCGCATCTTTGGCATCGGTAAAAACCAAAGTTGATCGTGATGATGACAAAGACGTTGGCGATTTAATCTCTGATGGTCTAGAAGAATCTGAAGACAGTACCGCTATTGGTATTGATGTGGGGGCGGTTTGGGCTGCGGAGAATTATCAGTTAGGTTTAACACTAAAAAACCTGAATAGCCCAGAGCTTGAGTCTAGCCTGAGCGATGATTTAAATACGACATCTGGTACTCAGACTATTTCCCTTGATCCTCAAACGACCGTTGATGGTGCGGCCTTTCTTAAAGACCGTATGTTTATGCTTGCTGGCAGCATGGACTTGAACAAAGTCGATGATCTGGTTGGTGATGAAGTGCAGATGATGCATGTATCGGGATCATTCTTCCCTGCAAGTACTCTGATTCCTACAATACGGTTAGGCTACGAGAAAAATTTAGTGGGTGAAGAACTGTCGGCCATTAATGCTGGTATTGGTCTTTTCCGAGGCGTTATGAACCTAGACGCAACCTACGGCTTAGAAACAACAGAAGTTGATGGTGATAGCATTCCTCGTCGCTTGGGTATACAGCTCAGCTTTGAAGAAACCTTCTAAGTCGCTAGGGTTGTTGTCTTAGAAGAAGCTCTAGCTGAAAAGTGAAGTGACCCCCAATAGTTGGACACCCAACATTGGGGGTCTTTTTTTATCTTTTTTTTTCTATAGAGGGTAGAATTTGCGGCAGGAATAACCTGCAAGCTGAGAAAATCATGTTTTTCATTAGCTTAAAAGGTTTTTGTTAGCGCAGCGGATGGTTGGATGGTAGAGGTTTACTTCGATGTTTAGTAATAATGTTGGTCACGATAATGCTGGTAATGTTAGTGGATTGGCCCTAGGAAAGCGGTTAGGTGCTTTTCTGTTATTAGGCTTTTTCAATTTGATAGCTCCAGTTATCTTATATGTCGATATGGTGATTCTCCAGCAAGAGATATCGGAAACCTCGGTTACAGAGCTTTTGCAGGAGTCTTTTTTGCTATTAAGCTTGGTTTTCTGGCTTGTTATTTATTTTAAAAATAAAGATATTAGACCATTTTCTGCCCTTGTAGCGGCATTCTATGGCGTATTGTTTATCCGTGAAATAGATATGTTTCTAGATGCTATCGTGCATGGTTTCTGGAAATACCCTGCGGTTATCGTTGCTATTCTGGGGATTTCTATCGCGATAAAAAGTTGGAATATAACCAAAAAATCGCTTTATTTCTTTTTAGAAAGCCCTAGCGGTATATTTACCGCTTTTGGCGTTTTGCTCGTACTATTTTTTAGCCGACTGTTTGGTTCATCGAAAATATGGGAGCCGATTATGGGTGAAAACTATACTTATAGTTATAAAGCAGCCATACAAGAAGGTGTTGAACTTTATGGTTATTCGATAATTTTTATAGGTTCCTTGATGGCTTTGTTTAATGTGTTTAAAAAAATAAAGACGCCTGATAGTAACCGTGCCAATTAAGTGGTTTTTTTAATGGTTATTTAATAATTTTTCGCAAAAGAATAGAGAATCTATATGAATATTGCTGTTATAGGCACGGGTTATGTTGGTTTATCAAATGCGCTCTTACTCGCTCAGCAGCATAATGTCATAGCCGTTGATACCGACTCTGAAAAGGTCGCATTGCTTAAACAGGGAATATCGCCGATTGACGATACCGAGATTCAACAGTTTTTAGAGGATCAAACGCTATCTTTTTCGGTTAGTTCAAACTATTTAGATGCTGTTCATCATGCTGATTATGTGATTGTTGCAACCCCTACGGATTATGATTCTGAGACCAATTATTTTGATACCTCAAGTGTTGAAACGGTTGTTAAGCAGGTGATTGATACAGGGCATAATCCCACGATAATTATTAAATCAACGGTTCCCGTTGGCTTTACTGAGTCATTAAGGGCGGAGTTAGGCTACGAGCTGCTGTATTTCTCACCAGAGTTTCTGCGGGAAGGACGGGCTTTATACGATAACCTTTATCCTTCACGGATTATTGTTGGGGCTGAAACCGAGCAAGCCCGCCTCTTTGCCGATATGTTGGCCCGTTGCGCTAAGATCAGTGATGTGCCCGTTTTATTAACAGGCTCCACAGAGGCTGAGGCGATTAAGCTGTTTTCTAATACCTACCTTGCAATGCGGGTGGCTTATTTTAATGAGCTGGATACCTATGCTGCGGTTCATCATCTTAATACACGGCAAATTGTGCAAGGTGTTGGGCTTGATCCTCGAATCGGCACACACTACAACAACCCCTCTTTTGGTTATGGCGGTTATTGTTTGCCTAAAGATACCAAACAACTGCTGGCTAACTATGACTCGGTTCCCAGTAACCTGATTCAGGCCATTGTGGACTCTAATGTGACGCGCAAAGATTTTATTGCTGATCAGGTGGCTAAATCCTCAGAGGGTGTTATCGGTGTGTATCGATTAGTTATGAAATCAGGCTCTGATAACTTTCGAGCATCAGCGATTATTGATGTGATTGAACGCCTTGTGGATAAGGGGCGGGATATTGTTATCTATGAACCTGCTTACGACGGGGCTGATTTTTTGGGAATAAAAGTAGAAAAGGATCTTGAAACATTTAAAGAGACGGCTTCTACGATTATTGCAAATCGCCTTGTTTCTGAGCTTGAAGATGTTGCTGACCGAGTGTTTACCCGTGATTTATTTGGCAGCGATTAGTGCTTTATCGTGATTAGTATCGTGATTTTTTAACGGCTAAATTATTGTTTTTCAACGGCTAATAGGTGTTTATGTGATTATTGTAACCGGTGGTGCTGGTTTTATTGGTAGTAATATCGTGAAGATGCTTAATGATCAAGGCAGAAAAGATATTATTGTCGTTGATGATCTAAGTGATGGTAAAAAGTTTTATAACCTGAACGATTGCGATATTGCCGATTATCTGGATAAAGATGACTTTATTGCAATGGCGATGGATGATGATCCGCTATTTGATAATGTTGACGTTGTTTTCCACGAAGGGGCTTGTTCATCCACTACGGAGTGGGATGGTAAGTTTATGATGGAGAACAATTATGAATATTCCAAAATCTTATTGCATACCTGCCTTCAACGTAAAATCCCATTTTTGTATGCTTCTAGTGCAGCGGTTTATGGCGGTAGTGCGGTATTTAAAGAATCCCGTGAATTTGAGAAGCCGTTAAATGTCTACGGTTACTCCAAGTGGCAGTTTGATCAGTATGTTCGTGGAATACAGCACACGTTCAAAAGTCAGGTCGTAGGTTTTCGTTATTTTAATGTTTATGGCCCACGGGAGCAGCATAAAGGTTCTATGGCCTCGGTCGCTTTTCACTTTAATAATCAGATTCAGGATACTGGCGTTTGTAAGTTATTTGCCGGTAGTGGCGGTTATGGTGACGGTGAGCAACGCCGTGATTTTGTTTATATTGATGACGTGGTTAAGGTTAATTTCTGGTTTTGGCAGAACCCCGAAAAGAGCGGTATCTTTAATTTGGGGACTGGCCGCTGCCAAAGTTTTAACGAGGTAGCCGATGCGGTTATTGCATGGCATAAAAACAATGGAATATCCGGCAACGCACCTATTGAGGGTAAAAAAGCCTCTGTTGAAGGTAAAAAAGCTCCTATTGAAGGTAAGAAAGCTCCTATTGAAGGTAAAAAAGAGTACATGCCTTTCCCTGAACACCTGAAAGGGGCTTATCAGAGTTTTACTGAAGCGGATATCAGCGCCCTGAGAACGGTGGGTTATACAGACGATTTTTCCTCTGTGGAACAAGGTGTTTCAGCGTATCTTGATTGTTTGAATCAAGCCTTGAACTAGTTCCTAGCCGTTAATATCGCCCATAAACACCTTATGTTCCTTGGAATATAAGGTGTTTTTTTATATTTGATCTAATGTCGGTGATCTAGCGTGAGATGTTTAATTATTTTATCGTGAGTGTTTAATGATTTTATACAGTGCGTCATAACGTTTTGCCATAAGCTCTGGGGAGAAGTCTTTTAAGTGTCTATTGGCGTTGTGGATAAGTTTCTGGCGTAGCTCTACATCGTTATACAGCTGCTCTAGGGCATTGGCTAAGGCAACACTGTCATTGACGGGAACCAACAGACCTGTTTTTTGATGCTGAATAATATCCGGTATCCCTCCCGCATCTGAGGCTACAATGGGTACGCCGCAATCAATAACATCCAGTAGCGTTGAGCCAAGCCCTTCATTGCGGGATGGAAATGCAAAGAGATCCAGACCTCGTAAATAATCTGCAATATTGTCTTTAAAGCCTAGCCAGCTGACGTTACTCAAGTCCTTTGAGGCCTCTTTTAATAGAGCCTCGTCACTGCCATTACCCAGAAAAATAAACTGAAATTGAGGATAACGCTCTTGCAGTATACGAGCGGCTTCAATTAAAACAAGCTGCCCCTTATGCTTGTCGACTAAGGCTCCAGCGTGACCAATAAGAAACTTATTGGGGTAGTCTTTTTTAAAGGCTTCTATGACGCTATCGTTTTTAGGCAGATGGGCAAAGGCGCTAGGTATTTGTTCAACGGCTCCACAGTCAAGCTGATTTAATAGTGCTGCAATTTTACTGGATATAGCAACCCTAGCTGATGCCGTACGATAATTGAGACGATTAAAGAGCTTGTTTTTTACCGGTACGTCAACTCGGCGTGTGATGATATAGGGCGTGTTGCGTAGCAGTTTATGCAGATACACCCAGTGAACGGCTCGGGCTTCATGGGCATGTGCAATATCGGCTTTGAAGCGGTTCATATGGGCGGATAGCTGGTGGGAGCCATTAATAAATCGAAGATTGTCTACCTTGGATAGATGCTGTCGAAGAGGAGAATCAGGGCGACAGACCAAAGCCTGCTGGTGTCCCAATGTTGATAGCTGTTCGATTAGTAACAGGGTTTGACGCTCGCCACCCCGAAAGCCTTTCGCAAGATTGACGTGTAGAATATTCAAGAGTTTTTTACCTTTTTCTTGGCATAAGCTTTTATGTATTTCCAAAATACGCCATTGGCATTGGATACAGAGATAACTAGCCCTCGCCATCCGTCCAATAGGCCAAGTTTTAGTATGTAGGTTCTAAAAAAAGCAAAAAAAGTTTTTAGAATAATAAGTATCGGGTGTCGTGCCTTGAGGCCGGATTCAGCCCGAATGGATGAGTAACGATTCACTTTTTCTAGAAACTGAGAGAGGTCATCCACCGCGTAATGTTTGATCACGCCAGAGAGTTGAACAATACTAACGCCTTGCTGTGGAACGACTTGCTCATGAACTTTAGCGTCATTGAATTGGGCGCTGGTACGGTTGAAGAAACGGATTAAAGGGTCTTTCCCCCAGCCTGAGTAACGGATGGCTCGACCCAGAAAATGATTCTCTCGTAGTATAAGACCTGCCTGTCTATTTTCCATACGGGATGCCAAGAGACTATTTTTCAATGCTTCGCTAACAATTTCGTCCGCATCAAGGGATAAAATCCAATCATTTTTAGCTAGGCTAACGGCGTGGGCTTTTGTTGGCCCGAAGCCGAGAAAGTCTCCTGAGTACCAGCTCACATTGGGGAAATTACGGGCTAAGGACTCGGTATCATCGGTTGATCCGTTGTCGTAAATAACAACCTCGTTGAAATCAATCACGGAGTTCAACAGCTCTTCAATGTGCGCGGCACCATTTTTTACGATAATAACAACGCTCGTTTCTTTAAGCATGATGACTTACCTCGTCGCGGGTTATGCTCCAAAGAATCACGAGCATAAAAGCAAAGATCATAACGCCACTGTTATGGCTTAAAAAGGCTTGGGTTAGGCTAAAATCAATATAGGCAACACAGAGCAGGCTGCCAGCAGCCTGATATGAGCGCACCTTAAGGTCTTGAGCTTGAGTAATATTCAAAAATAAGCGAATGGGCCATAGATACATCAACAGGAGCGCAATTAAGCCGACAATGCCGCGTTTAGCCGCCACATCAAGGTATTCATTGTGAGCATGGCCAAAACGTCGGGCGTTATCCGTGATGATTTTTTGATCGGCCAGCTCTCCCATCCTGGCTTGATAGCCGGGTTCACTCCAGCCGGTCAGCGGTTTTTCTAAAAATAGCTGTGTGGCACCTTTCCACATTTCAAAGCGTAGGCCAACAGAAGTGTTCGCGTTTCCGTCTTGATACGTTTCAACATTACTAAGGGCTTGTTTAATACGCATCTGGACGCCGGTTTGAGGTACACCGTATATGAGTGCGGTAAGGAGTAGGGATGCGGCTATTAACGTTACTAATAGCTTTTTATTGATCCAAGGTTGAAAGCTTTTATAGAGTACCAATGCGGTAAAAGGTAGCCCGACCCAGCCACCTCGACTACCGGATAAAATGGAGCCCAAAAAGCCGGCTATAAAACCTAGACCCATTAAAATAAGCCATTTATTTTTGTGGTGCGGTTGTGATAAACACCAACCGATACTGGCTAAGCAAAGTAAGCCAAATAGCATGGATATATTGCCAAATTGGATGCTATTGGTATGGCCTTCTGCGCGAGCCATTCCTAAAACAAATTTTTGCCAACTGGCTAGAAACCCTGAACCGATAGCCCCTAATGCGATACCAGACCAAAGAAAGGCGGCCTTAGGAGGAAAGCGCAGCAATAGTATCAATACCCCCATCGCCATTAAAAATCGGCTGGGTTTATCCAGTTCGCGGGAGCCTTGGTCTGTTAGTAGAACCTCTAATATCCATACGGCTGCAAATAAGCCGAGCACGAGAAGGATTTTTTTATCATCAGATGTTAATTCAGGCCAAAAACGGGGCTGGATAAGGAGCGGTATACTGCCAAGAAAAAGCAATAGAGCACCTAGCGTGTAGCCTGAGCTAACCGTTAAGGCGATAGCTGAAAATAAAAACACACTGCTTGATGTAAAGAAAATCCCAGGAGGTATGGCGTACTGTGAGCGCATTAATTTGTCTCTAGTTAACAATTCTGCTTAATACTGAATCAATACGTATCTCGGTTAAACACTTCAAATGACCCAAGGGACATTGGCGTTTAAAGCAGGGGCTGCACTCTAGGTTTAGCGTATGGATAACCTTGTTATCGGTCAGTGGCGGTGTAAACTCTGGCGAGGAAGAACCATAGATACCATGCACTCTTGTGCCTACTGCGGCGGCAACATGCATCAAACCGGAGTCATTACTAACAACCTGCTCCGCTTGCGCTAGCAAATCAACCGCGTCGGAAAGGCTTGTTTTTCCACATAGATTGTAGGTGTTATTTAGTTTATTGCTAATGACTTCACCTGCGGCCTTATCTTTAGGGCCTCCTATGATCCAAACCTGATAACCTTTGTGCTCTAGTTGCTCCGCCAACTGGTGAAAATAGTCTAGAGGCCACTGTTTTGCAGGGCCGTATTCTGCCCCTGGCATCATCGCTATTGCTTTCTGATTCACCTGTAATGAGAATTTTTCCGCAAGCTGCGGCCAATGCTCGTGTTTTACCTCTAACTGAGGATAATGAATATGCTCAGAGGTGAGTATTTCTGAGCGGTCTAGACCTAAATAGGTGAAGCGTTTCACCGTTTGGTTTAGAACTGATTTGTCGAGTTTGCGACGATCATTCAGCAGGATAAAGCGTTGTTCACCGTGGAATCCCGTTCGATGGGGAATCTGTGCGGCAAAAGGCACTAGGGCTGACTTCCATGAGCGTGGCAGGGTAATGCTATGGGTGTATTTCTCGCAGCGCAGGGATTTTCCCAACGTCCAGCGATCGGTGAATTTGAACTCGCCATGGCCGGTTTTTAGTGTGATAGAATTGCGTACTTCTGGCATTCTTTCCAGAATTGGCGTTGACCAACCAGGGGCAATTACATCGATGATAGCGTCAGGGTGGCGAGCTTTTAATAGTTTAAATAGGCTTTGGGCCATAACCATGTCGCCTACCCAAGAGGGGCCTACAATTAGGTATTTTCTCATCGTAACTCATCAGGCTTATATTATGAGGTGTAATGGTACACTTTTTCCCCAGTTTTACCCATACACGATGAAGGTTGGCGAACTTGTTTCGGTCCACTGTGATTTAATACGTTTGATTTATTGTGAACTTGATAATTAAGGCTTTGACCGCATGAAATTTTTTGAACCGACACAGAGCAAAGTGTTAGTGATTGGGGATGTGATGCTGGATAAATACTGGCATGGCTCAACCGATAGAATCTCCCCTGAAGCGCCGGTACCTGTGGTCAAGGTTAAGGCTGTTGAAGCTAGGGCGGGTGGCGCTGCAAACGTTGCTTTAAATATTGCAGCATTAAATGCCAAGGCGCAGATTGCAGGTTTGGTTGGTGACGATAACGAAGCCAAGGAGCTGGCGCTATTGCTTGATCAGCACTTGGTTGAATCGGTACTGGTAAAAGCAGGTTCGGCACCAACAATCAGTAAACTAAGAATTATGAGCCGCCATCAACAGTTGTTACGTTTAGACCAAGAAGAGATCTTTTCGTTACAGGATGCGAAGCAGGTTCAGTCTGAGATTGAGCCTTATTTAGAAAGTGCGGCAGTGGTTGTATTGTCAGACTATGCTAAGGGAACTTTACAGCAAACAACGGCATTAATTGCAGCGGCACGAGCAAAGAATTGTCAGGTTTTGGTTGACCCTAAAGGGACTGATTTCTCCATTTATAAAGGGGCGACGCTTTTAACGCCTAATATGGCAGAATTTGAAGCCGTAGTGGGTGCTTGCAGTGATGAGGAAACGGTTGTTAAGCGCGCTTTTGATCTGATGAGAGAGATACAGCTTGATGCTTTGCTACTGACCCGTAGCGAAAAGGGAGTGACGCTCTTTATGGCGGAACAAGACCCAGTCTATTTTGCGACCAATGCGCAGGCTGTTTTTGATGTAACAGGGGCAGGCGATACCGTTATTGCAACGTTAGCTTCAGGTTTGGCATCGGGTTTAAGTCTTCCTGATTCTGTTGAAATTGCGAATATTGCAGCAGGTATTGCAGTGTCTAAACTGGGCACAGGAACGGTATCTCTTATTGAGTTGAATCAAGCGATAGAGGAATATGCCGGGCTTGAAAATAGAAAAGTATTAACGGAGTCTGAGCTGATAGACAGCTTAGTAAGAGCTCGCTCTTTAGGGCAAAAAGTTGTTTTCACGAATGGTTGTTTTGATATTCTGCACCCAGGGCATGTGAGCTATCTTTCCCACGCTAGAAAGTTGGGGGATAAACTCATTGTGGCGGTGAACTCAGATGCATCGGTCTCTCGTTTAAAAGGCCCAAGCCGTCCTATTAACGGCCTTGAACATCGTATGCATGTTTTGGGCGGGCTAGCTTCAGTGGATTGGGTTGTGCCCTTTGAAGAGGATACTCCTGCTCGTCTTATTGCAGCACTTGGCCCCGATGTACTGGTAAAAGGAGGCGATTACAGCGTTGACGAGATTGCAGGTGCTGATAGCGTTATAGCGTCAGGTGGTACTGTTAAGGTTCTCAATTTTGAGGATGGCTATTCAACAACGGGCATTATTAAAGCGGCTCATCAATCAAGCTTAAAATCATAAGGGTGTAAGTGTATGGATCTTTCAACTCCTCAGTTCCAAAATTGGACTGATATTGCAATTCAATGGGCTGATAAAATATGGCCTGCGCTACTTTTACTGGTTATCGGTCTATGGCTGGTTAAGCGTGTTAAGCATGTATTGATCAGGCTGCTGCAGAAGAAAAATATGGATGAAGCTGCTGCTAATTTCATCGGTCAGATCGCCCATAGTGTTTTACTGGTTATTGTCTTTATTTCGGTACTGAGTGAGATTGGTGTTGATACCACCTCTCTTATTGCTGCATTAGGTGCGGCAGGTTTGGCCGTTGGTCTGGCGTTAAAAGGTTCTATGGAAAACCTTGCAGCAGGTATTCTTTTGGTGTCTCAGCGCCCCTTTAAAAAAGGTGACTTTGTAGAAGGCTCTGGTGTTTCCGGCAGTGTCGATAAAATCACCATGCTAAATACGCGCCTGAAAACGCCAGACAATAAGATGATTGTGGTACCAAATGCATCTCTAGTGAATGGTAATCTAACGAATTACTCTGCCAATCCGACCCGTCGCTTGGATCTTGTTGTGGGTGTTGGCTATGATGATGATATTCGTCTGGTTAAAGAAGTTCTGAAAGAGATTATTGCAGCGGAGCCGAGGGGTAAGAAAGAACCTGAATCATTAGTGGCTGTTAGTGAGCTAGGGGATAGTTCGGTGAACTTTACCGTAAGGGTCTGGGTTGATGCTGCCGATTACTGGCCAACAAAGTTTGATCTGACAGAAAAAATTAAGCTGACCTTTGATGAAAAGGGGATTTCTATTCCGTTCCCGCAACGGGATGTTCATCTGTATCAGCACCAAGATCACTAATTCTTTCCTATCGCAGTAGCTACCAATGGGCTGATTATATATCGGCTCATTGGTATTTCTGGACGTTATCTTTATGCACTTCCTAAAGCTCCCCTTTAAGATCATTGCAGCTTCTGTTGCGATTCTTTTTGTCTGTCGACTTACTCTGTTAGCAAGCTATCCTGATTATTTCTCTATGTTATCCACAGAGGAAATTTTTGTAGCCTTTGCTCAGGGAATCCGTTTTGATATATCGATCACTGTTCTGTCTCAGTCGATCATTCTATTACTTCTCATTGTACCGTCGGCTCGATTGCAAAAAAGAGTTGTTTTGCAGTTTCTGAGCGGGATATCGCTGATTATTATGTTAGTGGTGCTAGCCGTTACATTGGCGGACATCTCTTACTTTGGTGAAGTAAAGCGTCATCTAGGCAGCGAGATTACACGGCTGCAGGATGATTTTGGCATTATTGTTGATATCGCTCTAAGTTCCCGTTTACTTGAAACGATGGCTTCACTGTTCTGCATTTTATTGGTTATAGTCGGCTGGTATTTTGTTATTATTTCACCGATTAAATATCAAAATAGACGCTTGCCTCAGCGTTATTGGTCGCGGGGTGCTCTCGCTATTAGCGCTTTTTTCGTTATTCTTTTTTTAGGTCGAGGGCTCATTCTTCAAAGTAAGCCCTTGGATATTGTCGATGCCTTTTCTCAAGGTAATCAGCAGCAGGCAAATTTAACGCTTAATGGCGCTTTTGTCGCGCTCAAAGAAGGTCGGGCGAATGCCCATAAGCGACTCAGCTATTTAACGGCTACCGAATTCCAGCAAAATCCCAACTATAAAGAGCGCCAAGCTGCATTTAAGCTGACAACACAGCCGTTGTTTAAGCAAAAAAATGTTGTTTTTGTACTGCTAGAAAGCTGGAGTTATAAATATATTGATGGCTTGGCTGGTGGTCACTATCAGGTGACACCTTTTATGGATCAGTTAATTCGTAAGTCGGTGGTTTGGGATCGTTTTTATGCAGCAGGTCAACGTAGTATCTTGGGGATTCAGGCGGTATTAGCATCGGTGCCCGTTATATCGACTCAACCGATTTTGGGTTATGGGTTAGAGCTTAACGCGCTAAGCCGCCTAGCGGCTGAAGTCGATCAAAAAGGTTTTTATACCTTAATGGTACAGTCCTCGAATCGGCGCTCTTTTCATATGGACGGTATTGCGAAGAGCTTGGGATTTAAAGAGTATTCAGGCAAAGAGGATATGCCGATATTGCGTGATTATCCGCAAGAGGTTCCTCGGTTTGGCTGGGACTATGAAACCCTTATGCATACCAAAAGCCGTATTGATGCTCAGTATCAGAAAGGGCAGCCTTTTTTCTCTTTCACCTTTACCGGCACAACCCACGAGCCTTTTTCAGATCCAGGCGCGGAATTCCATGTTTACCCGCACTCTGATGCCAATGAAGAAGGTTTTCTCAATACTCTGCGTTATTCTGATTGGTCTATCGAGCAGTTTATGACCGAAGCTGCTAAAGAGCCGTGGTATCAAGATACGGTTTTTGTTTTTAGTGCCGATCATGTGTTGCGAGTGAACTCTGATGACTTACACAGCCAGTTTCATATACCACTGATTATTTATACACCTGATGGTAGCTTGCCGGCTGAGCATAGAACTGATATTGCCTCTCAGTATGATTTGATGCCAAGCTTACTAGAGTTAATGGGCGTCGAGACAGATGTCAGCACGTTTGGCCGCTCACTTTGGCGGGACGATACGGCAGGCTCTGCTGTTGTCTATAAAGGCGCTGTTACAGGGTTAATTACCTCTAGTGCAGAGGTTGCTTTTACAGAAAAAGAAACGTTATTAGATGATCGTTCGGGTTTAAACGAACCTGCTCAAGAGCAACTTGCCAGTACTAAGTGGCGGCTTCAATACGCCGATAGGCTATTGAAAAATAATCAATGGGTGCAAGACAGTGCTGAGCAATAGATATTTTAACGGATAGTGCGAAATTCCCCTTCCAAAATCATCGAGCCTAAGCGAGATGTTTTGGTGGGCGATGGATAGCGCAACTTGCAAAGCAAGTTTTCTTATCCTATTCTTATCGGGCTTCAGGATTGCTTGAGTCATTAGACTGCTTGGAGTATGAAAACCACAATAGACACATTATATCCTCCGTTTCTTGTCTGAGCTTATGGCTACGCGTTGTAAGCAATCCTAACCGTAAGACGGGAAAACGAATCAGTTAGCCGCCCGTTTTGGCTAGGGCGACTAATGCGGTCGGGCATGGCCGTCTAGTCGTAGGAATCCCCCACTAGAATCAGCTTATCTGATTTAGTGGAGGGAGGATGTCAAGACTAGGTACCTTTACAGGCAGGTTCATGAAAGAAATCATTCTTATCAATATCTCTGGCGTCGATAAACCAGGGCTTACCTCTTCTATTACTGAGATTCTTGCTGGCTACGGCGTGAATATTTTAGATATCGGCCAAGCGGTTATCCACGATACTTTGTCTCTTGGTGTGTTGGTGCACATTCCTGAAGAAGCTGAATCGTCACCTGTATTGCGAGATGTTCTATTTAAAGCCCATGAGTTGGGCGTTAATATTCGTTTTACCCCTGTTACAGAAGATAGTTACGGGCTATGGGTTGATGGGCAAGGTAAAAATCGCTTTATTGTCACCCTGCTAGCGAGACAGGTAACTGCTGAGCATATTGCGAAAGTAACGGGTGTTGTTGCAAAGAATGATCTGAATATCGACCGCATTAACCGCCTTTCTGGTCGTATTCCTCTACGGGAATTAACAGAACAGAGTCGAGCCTGTGTTGAGTTTTCAGTGCGTGGTGATCCTGATGATCTATCGACAATTCGCGAGCAGTTTTTAAGTCTGGCTAATGAGTTGGGCGTGGATATCTCCTTCCAAGAGGATAATGTTTTCCGTCGCAACCGCCGCTTGGTGGTTTTTGATATGGATTCCACGCTTATTGAAGCTGAGGTGATTGATGAGTTGGCCAAGGCTGCAGGTGTGGGTGAGCAAGTCTCGGAGATTACTGAAAGTGCGATGCGAGGCGACATCGACTTTACGGAAAGCTTCAAGCGCCGCGTAGCGCTATTAAAAGGGCTGGATGAAAGTGTGCTGATTGGCATCGCTGAAAACCTTAAGATCACAGAAGGTGCTGAAAAACTGATTTCAACACTTAGCGCACTGGGATATACCACTGCAATTCTTTCCGGTGGTTTCACCTATTTCGGACACTATTTACAGAAAAAGCTGGGCATTGATTATGTTCATGCCAATGAGCTTGAAATCAAAGACGGCAAAGTGACCGGTAATGTCACGGGTATTGTCGTTGATGGTGAGCGTAAAAAAGAGCTGCTTAAACAGATCGCTGCTGATGAGGGTGTGCGTCTTGAGCAGACCATAGCTGTAGGTGATGGCGCTAATGATCTACCAATGCTAGGTACAGCAGGGTTGGGTATTGCTTTCCGAGCCAAGCCTATTGTTAAAGAGAGCGCCAAGCATTCGTTATCGACATTAGGCCTAGACGCCATTCTTTACCTGATTGGTTATAGTGACAGGGATTTAGACTAGACGTCTTTCTAGTTTCCGATAGGTTATAATGAGAAAGCCCAGGTTCGACTGGGCTTTTGCTTGTAAGTTAGCTTTCGGGTTCAATTGTTTGAAATAAAAACCATAAACCTTAAATAAAGCCTTGCACTCTCTTAGTTTGTGGGTATAATTCGCCCTCGTTGTCACAGAGCAAGTCTCTCTGCAACGGTTAACACTTTGTTTTCTATCACTTTTCTCCATAAACAACGTTGAAAAGAGTTTTGAAAGTTTTAATTTAAGTGTTGACACCGAGGATTGCATCTGTATAATACGCAGCCTCAGTTAAGCAAGTCGATTCGCTTTGAGCGCTTCTTGTCTAACAGCTCTTTAAAAATTCAGTCAGATAATTCGTGTGGGCGCTTGCCGAGGCGATCTTGGAAAAGTCACAAGATCATCAAGGTAAGCTTTCAAATCTCGAATCAATTCATTGATGTATTGTTTGTTCGCAAACAATACTGTGTATTGCGTTTAAGTTGTTAGTTATATCTTGAGCCAAGTTTGGATTGTCTTTTTATCTTCGGATAAATGGATCAGTCAACTTTTTTAAACTGAAGAGTTTGATCATGGCTCAGATTGAACGCTGGCGGCAGGCCTAACACATGCAAGTCGAGCG
>NZ_AUGW01000033.1 GCF_000422865.1 Oceanospirillum maris DSM 6286
AACATTCACGCCAAGATAGCCAACCGGCGCAAAGATGCTTTGCACAAATTCAGTCGCTCACTGGTGAACCGTTCCGGTGAAATCTATGTGGGCAACGTGAAATCTTCCTCATTAGCCAAAACCAAGATGGCAAAGTCTGTACTGGATACAGGCTGGGCCATGCTGAAAACGATGCTGGATTATAAATGCGCTCACGCAGGCATTGTTTTCAAAGAAGTGAATGAGTCGTACACCACCCAAACCTGTTCGTGCTGCGGTTGTATTTCCGTCAGTAGTCCGAAGGGTCGATCAGGTTTGCGAATAAGAGAATGGATCTGCAGTGAGTGTGGTGTCACTCACGACCGCGATGTGAACGCGGCCAGGAACATTCTTGCGGTCGGGCATGGCCGTCTAGCAGTAGGAATCCCCCGCTATAATCAGCTTGTCTGATTTAGCGGAGGGAGGATGTCAATAGGCGCACCTTAAACGATACTTTAAACGATATGCAGCTCTGGCAATGATTTTTTCAGATGGGAAAGTAACAGCTGAATTCGCGTGATGGCCCGTTCATGGCTCATAGGCATCGGCTCACCAACGCCCCAAATTGGAGCAGGCCAGGCAGCATCACCCTCTTCCCGTACAACATGATGCAGGTGCAATTGAGGAACAATATTGCCCAACGCTGCAATGTTCATCTTTTGTCCTTGAAATGCCGTCATCATTGCCTCAGCCAATAGACAGGATTCCTGGGTTAATAACTGGCGATTGGCACTATCCAGCTGATAAATCTCAGTTATACCACCAATACGAGGAATCAAAATAAACCAAGGGTAGCGCTGGTCGTTCATTAAGACTAAGCGACTTAAAGGCAGATCTGCAACGGGAATGGTGTCTTGCTCAAGGCGAGAGTGCAGCGTAAACATAGGGTGCTCCTAAAAAAGAATTTTATTTCAGAAGCATAGCAAATAAAGATAAACATACGTTAGAGGGTATTGTTAAGATCGAATAAACCTTAAGGGGTCGCGATAAAGCGTTCAAACTCCCAGTCAGCACGCATCATCAGCAAACCTGACTGCTCATCTGTCATCTGAGTGTCCACAGGAGAAAGACTACCAATAAAGCTAACATCTAGCTCTTCGCTGCTATCATCACAACCATATAACAGCATACTGCCGTCAGTATTCATACTTTGACTAAGCACTTCTAGGGTAAGCGTATGATTGGCAAACTGGTTAGAATTATAGTGGCTTGCTTTTAACTTTGTGAAGCTATGGTGGCTGTGGCAAAAAAGATGTACCGCATCATAATCATTATTTTGATAGGCCCAATGGATCATCTGAGTTAGACCGCCGTTATGGCCTTCAATCAACACCACTTCAACGCCTACCCCCATACTGTCGATTAGTTCAGCATAACCCTTAATGTCTTTATCAATAAAGGCGACATCTTTGCGGCCATAATTCTTAGCGGGATCAAGTTTACGAGCAATACGGGCAGGCTGGTTATTACAACCCGTAGATTGATTAGAATAAACAGAAGATTGACGAGCATAAAGAGAAGGCTTATTAGCCGGTTCAGGTAAGTCTTGAGTCTGCAGCAGGTATAACGCCGAATCCACGGGTGAAAGATTCAATAAAAAACGCGGCTCTAGGGCTGTAATTAAAGGGCCACTGTTTTTCTTAACGAGCTTATTTGCAATATCATGACTCATTTCTTCGTACCTGTTGGCCAACATTGGGCTGAATATCGAAAGATATGGGCTTTTAACGGCATAGCGTTTCTCAATCATATCGTAGGGTTGGAACGAAAAATAACACTTAGGTTACAAAGTTTAACGCTTAGATCGTAAATATTGACATTACTATTGAGGAGGGCTTTTAACAATTTATTTTAAGCAATTGTCGGAATTGGTCAGATTCTAACCTTACCGATACTTGAGTCACCCTTCGCGGGCCTTTGGGCAAAAATCACCGTTTACAGCTGTTTGATACCGGTACCAATCAGCTTAATGAGCAGTAAAAGAGGGATGGTTCCGTGTAGAAAAAGATCAAACCAATCAAGAGGAGCTTTTAGTTCACCGTTGCTTAACATACGGAGTTTTTCTATAAGATGGGGTTCTGGGAAAAATGGCGCTAAACCTAAGGTTAAAGAACCCAAGATAAGTAGCGACCAACTAAGATGATCGATCCAATTAAATACGATAGTCATAGGAAATATCTCACTTGGGTTAGTATCAATGCCTTTCTTTACAAAAGAAAAATCTAATATTAGTTCAAGTGAGATCGAATGGCTAGCCTGTACGTTTACTCTAAGCTCTAAGCCGTTATATTCAAGACTGATTCTCTAATAAAAACACTCGCCACTCTTCTAATAGATAAGCAAAATCATCTAAGCCGCACTCTGCACGGGCATCATTTTCATCCGCGCTGAGAGACTCTTCTTCTAGTTCATCCGTTGGCTGTCGGCCAAATTTGGCTTCAAACTCAGTATCAAATAACAACCAATTTGCCACAATAAAGCAGTCATCTGGAGTTAATGTGATTTGGAACTCCGCATCGTTACTGACAAACTCACGCTTTTTACCCTCTTTTAATGCGGCGACAACCTTCAATATGTCATCAAGTGCTGCCACCGATTGACGTTCTTCGGCATTAAACCAACGCTCTAAGGCGGTTTGCTCGCCTCCGTTAAGTTCTAAGCTACACAGGCCATCTCGGTCGCAAATAAAATCAAATTCCATACAGGCTCTCTATTCAGAGTGAAGATCAAAGTAAGGTCTGGGTTTTAAGGCGTCATTATACGCTAATTGAATAGTTGCCGGGGATCATTGCCGGAGTTTGGTATCCACGAGCAAAAAAAGACCTGTTTTTTGCTTTTTTTAAATCGGATAAAAACGGCTATTTTTAGGTTAATTGCACTGTTAATGCTCTTTTATGGGCAAATAGACTGTTTTTGTGCCCTGATTTAGGGAGATGTTTTGGCATTATACCGATCTTGTATGAGCTCTTTCGTTATTCCAATTGGTAGACCTCTAACCATGCATTAGACTTTTTGTGATGACAAATTAGTGACCTGACCACAGGCATAGGTGTTGGAAAACACTTTCCAAATAAAAATACTAATCAAAAAACCAATAATAACTAACGGGAACTTAAAATGAAAAAATCCGTATCTTTGCTAGCGGGTGCCGTGCTAAGCCTTGGGCTTATGACGGGTGCCCATGCAGCAACTTTGAAGATGGCATACGATGCTGACCCTGTATCACTTGATCCGCACGAACAGCTTTCCGGCGGCACACTCCAGCTATCCCATATGACGTTCGATCCTCTGGTACGTTGGGATAAGAAGCTGGGCTTTGAACCTCGTCTGGCAGAAAAATGGGAGCGTGTTGATAATCTGACCATGCGCATCCATCTGCGTAAGGGTGTAAAATTCCACTCTGGTAACACCTTTACCGCTAAAGATGTTGAGTTCACCTTTAACCGTCTGCGCGAATCTGCTGATTTTAAAGGCGTATTTGCTCCTTTCTCCGGATTGAAAGTGATCGACGATTACACTGTCGAGCTGAAAACTGAAAAACCTTTCCCACTGGTTTTGAATAACCTAACTTACCTGTTTCCAATGGACAGTAAGTTCTATTCTGGCAACGATGCCAACGGCGAGCCAAAAGACAAACTGATCAAACACGGTAATTCTTTTGCATCCCGTCAATTGTCAGGTACCGGCCCCTACACCGTGGGTTACCGTCAGCAGGGTGTTCGTGTTGAATTTGACCGTAATGGTAACTACTGGGATACCCAGTCTCCGGGCAATGTCGATAAAATCGTTCTAACGCCAATTAAAGAAGCGCCAACCCGTGTAGCGGCTCTTCTTTCCGGTGACGTTGATTTTATTGCACCGGTTCCACCAACCGATCACAAGCGCATTAAAGCCAATAAAGATGTTGATCTGATTACGATGGGCGGCACACGCATCATCACAATTCAGATGAACCAAGAGCGTGTTGAGGCCTTTAAAGATGTTCGTGTGCGTCAAGCGATCAACTATGCCATTAACCAGCAAGGTATTGTGAAGAAAATCATGAAAGGCTTTGCAACACCGGCGGCTCAGTTAAGCCCTTGGGGTTACTTAGGACATAATGAGGCGCTTAAACCGCGTTATGATCTGAAAAAAGCGAAGCAGTTAATGAAAGATGCCGGTTATGAAGATGGCTTTACCATTAGCTTGATGGCTCCTAATAACCGCTATGTAAACGATGAGAAAATCGCTCAGGCTGTTGCGTCTATGCTGGCTAAGATCAAGATTAACGTTGATCTAAAAACCATGCCTAAAGCCCAGTACTGGGGCGAGTTTGATGCTCGCGCTGCAGATATGTTGATGATTGGCTGGCACTCAGATACTGAAGATTCCAACAATTTTTATGAGTTCCTAACCGCTTGCCCTGACACTGAATCCGGTCTGGGCCAGTACAACAGTGGTAACTACTGTAATCCAAAAGCTGACCAGCTGATGATGCAGGCCAATACAGAAACCAGTCCTAAGAAACGTGCTGCGATCATGCAAGAAATTGAGCAGACGCTATATGACGATGCAGCCTTTATCCCTCTGCATTGGCAGAATCTAGCTTGGGCTGCCAGCAAGAAAGTAAAAGCGGAGCCAGTACTAAACGTAATGAACTTCCCTTATCTGGGTGATCTGGTTATTGAAGAATAATCCATCCTCGGTCAGGTGAAGTACGGGCTGGTTTGGTCGTTTTTTTGAAGACCAGGCCAGCCTTTTTGTTCGTTTAATTAATGTTCCATCAATAAAGAATAAAAAACGACGCAAGGACCGCGACGTGATAAAGGCAGAACAACCATGATTGCTTTTTTTATAAAACGACTGGCTCAAGCTGTGGTGGTGATGTTTGTCATCAGCCTCATCAGTTTCTCCATTCAGGATAATTTGGGTGACCCCCTACGAGAGATGGTCGGTCAATCGGTGTCAGAAGCCGAGCGCCAAGAACTTCGTGACGAATTAGGCCTGAATGATCCTTTCCTAATACAGTACGGCCGCTTTGTAAAAAATGCGTTGCAGGGCGATTTAGGTACTTCCTATTTCTTTAAAGAGCCTGCCCTTGAGGTGATTTTAAAGAAACTTCCAGCAACATTAGAGCTGGTTTTTGGCGCTTCCTTAATCATCCTATTTTTGTCGGTTCCAGTAGGTGTTTACTCCGCCATTAATCCGCAAAGCTTATTCTCAAAAGCAGTGATGGGCTTCAGTATTATCGGGATTTCCGTACCGGTGTTCTTAACCGCGATTGGCTTGATTTACTTATTCTCCATCGAATTAGGCTGGATGCCTTCTTTTGGTCGAGGGGAAACCCTTGAGATGTTTTGGGGTTGGGAGTCAGGGCTATTTACTGTCGACGGCTTAGCGCACCTTGTTTTACCTTGCATCTCTCTTGCTTCAATTATGCTACCGCTGTTTATCCGTCTTATACGTGCGGAGATGATGGAGGTATTGCAGTCTGAATACGTTAAGTTTGCTTGGGCCAAAGGGTTAAATCCGCGCCGTATCTACTTCTTGCATGCCTTGAAAAACACCATGTTGCCGGTGATTACCGTTGGTGGTGTTCAGATCGGTACGATGGTGGCCTACACGATTTTGACCGAGACCGTATTCCAATGGCCGGGCATGGGCTTTTTGTTCCTTGAAGCGGTTAACCGCGTAGACACGCCCCTTATCGTCGCTTACCTGATTGTGGTCGGCGCTATCTTTGTAGTCACCAACACGATTGTCGATCTGGTCTATGGCCTCGTGAATCCTACGGTGAATCTGGCGGGTAAAAAATAGGGCACAATGACAATGAGCATTCAAAACAAACCAACACCTGTAGCGCCAGAAAAAGCGCCTAACGCTTGGCAGCGTTTTAAAGAAACCCATGTTTGGCACAGCTTTCTAAAAGATCGAGTGGCGCAACTGAGTTTCACTATTTTCATGGGCTATGTGCTAATGGCACTCTTTGCCCCGATGATCGCCCCTTTTGATCCTTACGATGCAACTCAGATGGATATTATGAACTCTGAGCTACCCCCAAGCTGGAATGAGGATGAAGGCGACCCTCAGTTTTGGTTAGGAACCGATGCCCAAGGGCGTGATCTTTGGTCAACCATTCTTTATGGCACTCGTATCTCTTTAACCATTGGGATTTGCGCGGTACTGCTGCAGGCAACCATCGGTATTATTATCGGTTTGATTGCCGGTTACCGTGGTGGCCGTGTGGACAGCATCCTTATGCGCTTTGCCGATGTGCAGCTGTCGTTTTCTACCATGATGGTGGCCATTGTGGTGCTGGCAATTTTTCAAGCAAGCTTTGGCACGGCACTGTATCAAGATTTAGCGATGATTATGCTGGTACTCGTCATCGGTATTGCCGAATGGCCTCAGTACGCCCGTACTATTCGCGCCTCAGTTTTGGCAGAAAAAAGGAAAGAATACGTGGATGCGGCTCGGGTTATGGGCTTAGGTCAGATTCGTATTATGTTCCGTCATATTTTGCCAAATACCCTATCGCCAATTTTAGTGATTTCGACGGTGCAGGTTGCCAACGCCATTATATCTGAAGCATCACTCTCCTTTTTAGGCTTGGGTATGCCGGTGTCACAACCCTCTTTGGGCTCTCTAATTTCTAGCGGCTTTGAGTATATTTTCTCTGGTGCTTGGTGGATTACAGTGATTCCTGGCTTGGTGCTTATCGTTCTAGTATTGGTTATGAACCTGCTGGGCGATTGGCTGCGTGATGTACTCAACCCGAAACTGTATAAGGGGTAGGACGATGCCGTTATTAGAAGTAAAAAACCTTGATGTCAGTTTCGGTTTACGTAGCGGAGAAATAAAAGCCCTGCGTAATATCAACTTCACTTTAGAGCGTGGCGAACGTTTAGGTTTAGTTGGGGAGTCCGGCGCGGGTAAATCGGTGCTCGGGTTTTCAATCCTGAACCTAATTGCCAAACCTGGCCGTATCTCTGCTGGTGAGATCTACTTTGAAGGTAGAAACTTAGCGGAACTATCGCCAGAAGAGCTACGCAGTGTACGGGGCAACCGTATCTCTATGATCTTTCAAGATCCGATGATGACGCTGAATCCAGTGCTCACCATAGGCCAGCAGATGATAGAGTGCCTACAGGCGCACCGAAAAATCAATAAAGATAATGCGCGGACAATTGCCGTGCAAAAGTTGAAACAGGTACAGATTCCATCGCCAGAAACCCGTATTGACCAATACCCCCACGAGCTATCTGGTGGTATGCGTCAACGGGTTGTCATCGCCATCGGCCTACTGATGGACCCCGATATTATTATCGCCGATGAGCCAACCACGGCACTGGATGTAACCATTCAGGCAGAAATCATGGAGCTGATGGTCGAGTTGTGTGAGCGCAATAACGTTGCCTTAATTCTGATCACCCATGATCTAGGCGTTGTTTCGCAGGTCACTCAAAAAGCACTGGTGATGTATGCCGGTCGTGTCATTGAGCAAGGGCCAACCCGTGAAATTATTAATGATGCCCAGCACCCTTATACTCAAGGCTTGATGAACGCACTGCCACAGATGGCAATTCCCGGCCAACGTTTGAACCAAATTCGTGGGGCGATGCCCGGCTTGCAGTCTATTCCTACGGGCTGTGCTTTTAACCCTCGCTGTGATTACGTTGTAGAGGCTTGTACCAAGCAATTACCCGGATATACCGTATCCGGCAATTGTCAGGTGGCCTGTCATATGGTTGCTGATATGAAAAAAGCCCAGCAAGCCCCTGAGGAGGTATCATCATGACCGACCAAACCGTCAAGGTATCGTCTAAGCTAGAGCCATCGTCTGAACAACAGGTCGCTTCAGAACAACAGGCATCATCTGAAACCTTAGTGCAGATTCGTGGGCTGTATAAAAAATTCAATATCTCCGGTGATTTTCTTGATCAGCTTAAATTTAAAGGCGGCAAGATTGTACGTGAACAAGAGTTTGTACACGCGATCAACGGCGTTAATCTAGATATTCAAAAGGGCGAAGCCCTCTGTGTTGTCGGTGAGTCTGGCTGTGGTAAATCCACCGTGGCCCGTACGGTGATGGGCTTGATTACACCGACCGCAGGAACGATCAGTTACCGTGGCGAGCGCATTGATGATCTGAATGACAAGCAACTTTTACCCTACCGTAAAAAGATGCAGATGATCTTTCAGAACCCCTATGCCTCCTTAAACCCGCGCATGACGATCGGCCAAACCTTAGAAGAGCCGGTGCGTTTACATAACCCCGATTGGTCTGCCCAGCAGGTGCGGGACAAGGTTCATGAGGTGATGTTCTCTGTCGGGATTGACCCTAGCTGGGGAGAGCGTTTTGCCCACGAATTCTCTGGCGGCCAGCGCCAGCGTATCAGTATCGCCCGCGCTCTAGCGGTTGATCCTGAATTTATTGTGGCGGATGAGCCTATCTCTGCACTGGATGTTTCGATTCAGGCTCAGGTATTAAACCTACTCATGGATGCCCAGGAAAAACGCAACCTGACCTACCTGTTTATTACCCATGATTTAGCCGTGGTTGAGCACTTTGGTACTCGAGTCGCCGTGATGTATCTGGGAACACTCTGCGAACTGGCAACCACTAAAACCTTGTTTGCTAAGCCACGACACCCTTATACACAGGCGCTGATGTCAGCCATTCCGCGCTTGGAAGATGATCGTCCACCCCATATCAAACTACAGGGCGAGGTACCCACACCGGTGAATCTGCCAAGTGGTTGTGTCTTCCACGGTCGTTGCCCTTATGCGAATGAACGTTGTAAACAAGAGATCCCGCAGCTGATAACGACAGAAGAAGGCGGTCAGGTGGCGTGTCACGGTGTTGAAGAAGGCCGTCTTTGAGATTAAGACGAGCCTGAAATAAGGATAAACAATGAGCTTAACAATAACCCCAGCAACCTCAGCACTTAAAATAAGTAGCCAGTTTGATTCCGGTAATATTCATGTGCTGGAGACCACGAATCCGCAGGATATTCAGCTGAGTATTCGCAGAGACAACCAGTCGGATTTCTTCCAGTGGTTTCATTTTCGGGTGCAAGGGGCTAAGAATCAGCCCCTGAACCTGCGTCTTGTTAATGCTGGCGAAGCCGCTTATGTCGATGGCTGGCCGGATTACCGCGCAGTGGCGTCCTACGATAGAGAGACATGGTTTCGGGTAGAAACTCTATTTGAACCGGCCAAGGGTGAGCTGGTTATTCAGCATACACCCGCCCAGAACAGCATCTATTTTGCCTACTTCGCACCCTATAGCTGGGAACAGCATCTGGATTTAATAGGCCAAGCCCAACAATCACCTCTATGTGAGGTGCATGATATTGGCACCACGCTGGACGGCCACGACTTGAACCTGCTGAAAGTTAGCCAGCATAATCCAGCGTCCGACTCAGCAAAAGCCAAGCAACAGATCTGGGTAACGGCCCGCCAACATCCCGGTGAAAGTATGGCCGAGTGGTGTGCGGAAGGTTTTATCGCCCGACTGTTAGATCAGGATGATGCGTTAGCTCAGTCAATATTGGATATGGCCGATATTTATATCGTGCCTAATATGAATCCTGATGGTTCTATTCGTGGTCATCTACGAACCAACGCCTGTGGCGCAAATCTTAACCGTGAATGGGAAAGCCCAACATTAGAGCGCAGCCCAGAGGTTCTGGCCGTAAGAACCTTGATGCAGAAAACCGGTGTTGATCTCTTCCTAGATTTACATGGCGATGAGGCATTACCCTGTAATTTTATTGCAGGCCAAGAAGGTGCCCCCCATCTGCCAGAGGCTGTTCTGCAACAAGAGAATCGCTTTAAGCAGAATTTGGCACAGGTCAACCCAGACTTTCAGTTGGAACGCGGCTACCCACCGGGTAAATTTGGCCCAGAGACCTTTACCATTGCCGCATTTTGGGTTGGCCGAGAGTTTAACTGCCCATCCATGACACTGGAAATGCCTTTTAAGGATTACGATAACCGCCCGGATGCGGATTTCGGCTGGTCACCGGAGCGCTCCATTAAATTAGGTGAATCGCTGCTGAACCCAATTTATCGTTGGCTGCAGTTAAAAAACTCTGATTAATTCAGATCAGTTTTTGTCCTTTTAAGGTTTGCTATGGAAGTTAGATGGCTTGATGATTTTATCGCTTTAGCCCGCACTCGGCATTTTTCCCGAGCGGCGGATGAGCGCAATGTCACCCAACCGACCTTAAGCCGTCGGATTAAACTGCTAGAAGAGGAGATGGGGACAACGCTGATTGATCGTAACAGCTTGCCTCTTTCCTTAACCCTTGCCGGAGAAGTCTTTCTAGCCGGGGCGGAGCAGATGACACGTATCGCCCGAGAAACAAAGGTGCGTTGCAACGAAATCCGCGAGCAACAGAGCAACCGTCTTACCTTTGCCACAACGCAAACACTCTATTTAAGCCTGTACCGTTCTGCGCTGCTACCTTTCTCGGCACAACATAATCTGCCTATTGATCTAAACTTGAAGTCCACATCCTGGGTTGGCGCTGATTTTGTCAATGCGCTGGCCCAAGGAGAGTGTGATTTGGTGCTGTGTTTTTGGCACCCCACCATGAAAGTGGCACGGGATCTGGATGACGAACGCTTTGAAAGCTTAACAGTGGCCCATGAAAAGTTAGTCCCTGTAACCGCTAATGATGGTGATGGTCGCCCTTTATATTATCTGCCAGGGAAAAAAGCGCATCCTCTACCCTATATCGGTTACTACGAAAACTCTTTTATGCGCTCTGTGTTGGATCACTTTATTCAACAGCAATCTGAACCACCACAGCTGGTGACCATGAATGAGAATGTTCACTCTCTAAGCGTCAAAGCGATGATCAAAGAAGGCTTTGGTTTTGGTTGGGTACCCCAGCGGCTTATCACCAGTAATTTAGAGCACGGCAGTTTAAGTTTGGCCGGTGATAACTCATGGTTTGTACCCTTAGAAATTCGTTTGTACCGAAACCGACAAAATGTGCAGCCTAATCTTAAGCAGCTATGGAGTTTGCTGGAACAAGGGTTGCAAGAGCGCGCTCTGGTTTTCTGATACCGATTTCATTCGTTTTTAAGCTTTCATCAACAAGCTTTCTCTATTAACAGAGGTTTTGCTATGACTCCACTTTATTTTGCTCACTTATCTCAGTTGCACGTTCAAACAGAACAGCTGTTAGAAGAGCATCAATTTGATCAGATGCTGATCGGTTCAGGCGGCCTGCATAAACACTTTTTGGACGATACCCGCTATCCGTTTCGTCCTAATCCACATTTTGTTCATTGGGCTCCATTTTTAACCCAGCACCCTGACTGCTGGTTGTTAGTACGACCCAACAAAAAGCCCTTAATGTTTTATTACACACCAAAAGATTTTTGGCATTTAACGCCAGATCTGCCCGCTGCCGATTGGGCTAAAGGTTTTGAGTGGGTTGCCTATGATAATGTATCGGCCATATTATCCGTGGTCGCTCAATTCAATACTGCGGTTATTAGCGAGGCAGCGTTTATTGGTGAAACAGCATTAGATCAAAAGCCCTTTAGCCACAACCCTAATGGCTTAATCCAAAGTATTAATTTTAACCGTGCGGTAAAAACAGAGTGGGAACAACACTGTCTGCGTGAGGCCAACTATTTGGCTGTAAAAGGTCATCGGGCAGCATTACAGGGCTTTGAATCAGGCTTAAGCGAATACGAGATTCATCAAGCCTATTTATCAGCTGTTCAGCATAACGAGCGAGATCTGCCCTACGATAATATCGTCGGTTTAAATGAGCACGCTGCGGTGCTGCACTATCAGTTTCAGCAACACTCGGCCCCTAGCCAACACCGTACGCTATTGATTGATGCTGGCGCTCGTTTTAATGGTTACGCAGCAGATATCACTCGAACCTTTACCCAGCCAGGCTCGCTATTTGCTGATTTAGTCAGAGGGTTAGACGACCTACAGTTACAACTGTGTCATCAAATTAGTGCCGGTAGCCATTTTGTGGCACTGCATGAACAGATGCACCTGATGATCGCAGACCTGCTGAACCGCTTTGGTATTGTGACAGCTAACCCAGAAGAGCAATTAGAGCAAGGTATCACCCGAGCCTTTTACCCCCACGGTTTAGGTCATCTGCTAGGCTTGCAGGTACATGATGTGGGTGGGTGGCAGCAAGATGCAACAGGCCGTATCAAGCAGCCACCCGCAGAACACCCTTTTTTACGACTCACCCGTACACTTGAAACCGGTTACGTGATTACAGTGGAACCTGGGATTTACTTTATTCCACAGCTTTTGGCTGAACTAAAAGCGTCTCCCGCTGCGAGCCAGATCAATTGGGCATTGATTGAGCAATTACTCCCCTACGGTGGTATTCGTATTGAAGATAATCTATGTGTCAGTAAAGATGGTAGCGAAAACTACACCCGTGACGGGTTTGCTAAGCTGGCCTAGGAATAGTTAATCTGCAAATGGTTGATCTAAAAATTGATCTAAAAATAGTCGACTGTTTATCGTTATAGCATCATTCTCGTTGCAATTAAGCCTCTTTCATGACTTTATGAAAGGGGCTTTTTTAATGGGAAAACAATCAAACAACCATTAAAAATATAACAATTATTTGCTAATTTAGGGTATTCTCCAAACCAATATAAAGTCGCCATAAAAATTATAAAGTTCGTGATTGAATGAAAGTTCGTGATTGAATGAGAGAACAGGGAGTAAGAGATGCTTAACGCTTTATCAATGACAAAAAAGTTGATGGCAACGTTAGTGCCCGGAATAGTGATCGTTTTTCTGGTGATCACACTGCTGCTGCGGGCAGAAGTAACCGAAACGAGTACCCAGCAGGCGATACATGCGGCTCATTTATTGGCTCAAAATGAAGGTAAAAAAGCGGTTGCTTCCCTTAATAATGCGCTGCAAGAGCTAAAAGGATTGACTGCAACGGCAAAAATGCGCACTCAAGTACCCGTAGAGCAGCGTCGAGATTTCTTCAACAATATTCTTAAACAGCACCTTATGGATCGCCCTGATATTATTGGCAGCTGGACGCTTTGGGAACCCAATACTTTTGATGGTTTGGATAATCGCCACCAAAATAGTGACAATCATGATGCGTCTGGCCGATTTATCCCTTATTGGTACCGTGATGCCCAAGGGAAAATTACTGTTGAGCCTTTGGTAAGTTACACCCAATCAGGCGCAGGAGATTATTACCAGCTCTCAAAGGCGAGTAGAAAACCAACCATTTTAGATCCCTACTGGTATGAAATCGCAGGCCAGCAGCGGCTAATTACCTCCGTTGTGGTACCTATTATAGAGCAGGGGCAGTTTAAAGGGGTTGTGGGTGTTGATGTACTTGTAGACGAAATCCAAGGCATTGTCTCTAAACTAAAACTCTATGATACAGGGGCTGCCGCGATCTTTACCAATAACGCTGTTGTTATCGCCCACCCTGATGCTAAACGTTTAGGCAAAAATGCCGCTGATACTGAAGCGGATATCTCTGGCAATGCGCTACCCAGCCTACTCGAAGCAATCCGTACCGGTAACCCCTTTAATGTGATCACCGACACGCCTCTATTCAATGGCGGCACCCTTATTCTTAGTGAAAAGATTGAGTTGGCAGAGACAACATCTCACTGGAACTTTGTCATGGCATTGCCGATGGAAAAAGTCAGTGCTGAAGCTAATAAGTTGGTGCGTCATATTATTATGATTAGCTTATTAGCCTTAGTACTTTTGGTCATTATTATTGTTGCTGTTTCAAAGAGTATTGCGAATCCTCTGAACACCTTATCTAACGCCTTGAATGATATTGCTAATGGTGACGGTGACTTAACCCGCCGATTAGAAGTGAAAGGTAATGATGAGGTAGCAAGTTTAAGTAAAGCGTTTAACACCTTTTCTGAACGTATTCGTGTTTTGGTATTTGATATTGCCGAACGCAGCGAGCTTATGGCGAGCGTCTCGACTCAGCTTGAGAGGCACAGCCAAGATGCCAGAACAGGAGCTGAGTCACAACGACAAGAAGTCGATAGCGTGGCATCATCCATGAATGAAATGAATTCAGCGGTTATGGAAGTGGCTCACAATGCCCAGCAAGCCTCTGATTCTGCTCAAAATGGCAATAATCAAGTCGCAGACGGCCTGAATGTTGTCGGTAGTGTGGTTGAGAGCATCCAACAGCAGGCGCTAGATATTCAAAGTGCTGCCGATGCTATTTCAGAGCTAGAAGCCGGTAGCCAAGAGATTGGTGCGGTCATTCATGTCATTCGTGAAATTGCCGATCAAACGAACCTTTTAGCCCTGAATGCCGCCATTGAAGCGGCACGGGCTGGAGAGCATGGCCGTGGATTTGCCGTGGTTGCGGATGAAGTTCGCACCCTTGCCAATCGTACCCACAGCTCAACTCAAGAGATTGAAGACACCATTGATAAACTGCAGCTACAAACCCAGCGCGCAGTAGAGAAAATGAGCCATAGTAAGAATCGGTCCTCAGAGAGTGTTTCTGATGTTGAGCGCGCCCGTACTGCTTTAATGGGAATTGCCGATGAAATGAAGCAGATCACCGGCATGAATATGCAGATTGCTTCAGCAACAGAGGAACAATCCGCCACCACCGAAGAGCTATTACGCAATATCCAGCAGATTAATGATGTTGCAGAAAGCGCACTACAAGGAGCGGAGGAAACCGCTAATAGTAGCCAGCAGATTCAGGAAATTGCTCAGCACCTGAATGAAAGTGTGCGCCGCTTTAAATATTAGCAACCTCAACTTTGGCAGCGGGCTGGCGTTTCAGCCAGCTTTGCTGCCATTGTCCAATCAAAAATCCGACTAGAATTAGCCCACAAGCCAATAATTTAGTGTTATCGATCACCTCACCATGAAACAGCATACTCCCAATTAAGCCAAATACCGGTGTTAACATGGTTAGCGGTGCCACGGTCGATAGAGGATACTGGGTAATCAATCGATTCCATAACCAGTAACCTAGCAATGTTGTAGGGTAGGCCTGGAACAGTATTGAGAACCAAACACTGCCATTCATCTGTTTTGGTAAGTCGGTAAATATGTCTCCACCGTAGGTGATAAAAGCCAGTACAGCTAAAGGTAGAGGCGCAAACAACATACCCCAAACGCTAAAAGCAAAGACCTGTTGGGTGTTAGCAAGCTTGACGATTAAGCCGATAATACTCCAACTTAAGGCCCCTATTAACACCAGCACCAACCCCATAACCGGCACAGAACCATCCTGTAGGCTTAAGCTAACACCGGCACCTAACATAATCAGTAACGCCCCCAAGGCCTGCCGAACAGAAATTGTTTCCTTGAGCACCAGCCAACCAATAAAGAGACTGGCAATTAAACTTAAATCCATCAAAACACCCGCCATACCCGCAGAGACCCCCAGAGTGATAGCAGAGGTCATCATCCCCCAAACACCAACACCAAAGGTGACACCATAACTGACAAGGTAGCGCAACTTTACCTGAGGCCGTTTAATAAAAAAGATTACCGGCAGCACAGCAAAAGCGAAGCGTAAGGTGGTCAATAGAATCGGGTTGATTTGATCCGCACCCAGCTTAATGACCGAGAAATTAAAGCCCCACAAACACATAATGGCTAGGCCTAATAGTAAATCTTTGAAACGCATGATTACCCTCCTTATTCATTGCGGTTGGGTTAATAACGAGGTGTCAGTGTCAGTGTTTGGCCAAAAAGATAACAGATGCAATTATTGAAAATAAAAAGTATACAGTTCACCGTAACCTGAACTACCCTGAGCATCGATAGGGTTTTAGAATGCCGATAGGCATAAAGTGGGAATCAACACAGTGCGTTATCAAAGAATTGCGGAACAGATTATTGACGATATTCGACAGCAACGGCTAACGCACCACAGCCGTATGCCTTCGTTGCGTAAGCTGGCCTACCAGTTTGATGTCAGTATGACTACAGCGATTAACTGCTACCATCATTTGGAGGAGCTTGGCTGGATTATCGCTAAACCTCAGTCTGGGTTTTATGTCTCCAGCCCGTTATTAGAACATCGCACGCCTGAATTACCTCAGTTCCGTAGCCAGTTAAAAACCATCGCCTATCAGCCGATGGCACGTCCTTTGACGCCCACCCACTCCTTTCAAGAGTCTGGCATCCATTATCAGCCCAGCGTTTACGAACCAGGGCCGCTGGGTATCTCGCAATTATCGCCAGAATTTATGCCGACGGAACCGCTACAGCGCAGCTTAAAACGAGGTTTAAAACGGCTAGGACAACAATTACACGCTTACCCCGACCGCCAAGGTGATCCTGCTTTGCGTCAAGCGTTAGAGCAGCATTTTTCCGGATACGGCTTTCCTTTTCAGGCCCAAGATTTAGTCATTACCGGTGGCTGTATTGATGCGGTGCGTATCGCCTTGGAAACAGTATCCACATCCGGCGATGCGATAGCCATCAGCTCGCCCTGTTTTAGTGGCTTGTTGGAACTGCTGGCCGGACTTAATCGCCAAGTGATTGAAATACCGTCTACCCCAGAGGGTATCGATCTGGATCAGTTTGAACAGCTGTTAAAAACACGGCAGATTAAAGCCGGATTGTTTAGTACCTCCCATATGAATCCCCAAGGTATCAGCATGTCAGCCGCCCAAAAACAGCGACTGGCAGAACTGGCGAACCAGTACCAGATCCCCGTGATTGAAGATGATATCTATATAGAACTGGGGCAGACTAAAACCCTGCCATTACCCGCTAAATATTGGGATAAAGAGGGTTATCTACTCTGGTGTGGCTCCGTTTCTAAAACCCTAAGCGCGGGCTTTCGCTTGGGCTGGTGTCTGCCGGGGCGCTTTTTTACCGCCTTTGAACGTTGTCATGGGGTTAATCACTTTGGGGTTAGTACGCCGGTGCAGGCAGGTCTGGCGGATTTTATCAATACCGGCCAATACCAAAAGCATTTAAACCATGTGCGGGTCCAACTGCAGCAAAACCTAAAAGACTACCGTACTTTTTTATTAGCGCACCTTCCCAAGGGCAGCGCTGTGAGCCATCCCACCGGAGGCATGGTACTTTGGCTACAGATTCCTCATCTGGATAGCCAAGCCCTTTGGCCTCAAGCCGTGGCCGAAGGCATTGATCTAAGAATCGGCCCTGCATTTACCACTCTGTCGCATTATCAGGATTATGTGCGTATTAATGCAGGTTGGCCGTTAAATGATGAGATAAAAGCACTGTTAAAGCGTTTTATCGCCCTTGTATGTTGATATCTGTCATGGTGAATTTTGAATTAACAGTATGATTTCACTTAGATTTTTCTCCATTATCAGGTATCCTTAGCGCCTTTTTTGCAGGGGGTTATCTTACGCTCTTATCGTTGAGCGTCCCTGCACTCACGGCTTGTACTGAGATTTTCTGCTATGCACCCTGCAACAACTCCTTTTCCAATACGTTATCCTAAATCAAGATTTGCCATGCGTAGTGTCTACAGCTTCACTGCGGCATCCGTGCTAACTTCGATTATTTTTTCATTACTGCTTTTTATCTCCATTGATGATGATCCGCTTATGCAGGGAATGTTTGGCTGCCTTGCTATTATTTTTGAGTTAGGTAAATTTTTTGTCTGGTATGAGGTGGGTGAACGACTTGCCCGTCGTCACTACGTAGCGACCATAACCGCCTTAGTTTTTTATGCCGTATTAGCAGCCATTTCGATTGCCGGATCTGTGGGCGGTATCAATAGCGCCACCAATAAAGCTCAAAGCTACGCGGGTATACAGCAAAATCAGATCGCCGCATTTGATCGACAGATTGATGCTATTGATCAACAGATTGCCCTTAATAATGAGGCCGCCAAGAAATATATCGAGTTAAACCGAATCGCCATTGGCTTAACACGCATTCAAAATGAAAATAATAAATTACGCCAACAGCAGCAAGAGCTTGCGACCCAGAGAGATAGCTTACCGGTAACACGCCAAGGGTCTGTTCTGGGGCTTATTGATGGTTTAGCACAAACATTGCACGTTAGCTCGCAAACGGCTCAACTCGGCTTGGTGATCTTTTTATCGATTCTGCTCGATTTTTTTGCCGCATTTTTTATCAGCTTGATCGGTGAAGAACTGCGTTTTCGTAAACATTTTGAGAGATTAAATGCAGCTCAAGATAGCCTTGCCGTAGAAACACCTAAGCTACTGACCTATCAAAGCAAACCGGAAAACCAAAGCGATAGCCCTAGCCAAAAGAATAGCCAAAGCGAGCCTTTGCAAGAGATAGAACCTGAACCTAGCCTCTACCAGCAAGTGCTGGATGCACTGCGATCAAGGGATGTCCGCTGCAGTAAGAAATCAGTCGTTGCTGCTTTTAAAATAGGCCCAGAGCAGGCTGAAGTCATTTTCCAGCAGCTGTTACTGGAAGGATGGGTTAGCCAAAAAGCGAATAAGCACTACCGCTGGGAAAGTGACTATACCCAGTAAATTCGTAGGCCATTTGAACCATAGGCTATATAAACAAGTACGGCTGATGGCATCATAATGCCACCAGCCCTATTTTTTGATCAATGAAAGTAGAAGCTAATATTAGGTTAGATCGAAGCTAATGTTAGATCCTAAGGCGCGAGCATAAGATAGTCCATCGGTAGGTATTTCACCCAATCACCTTCACGTATTTTCTGACCCGGTTCAACAATGGCTAAAGCATCAGCCCATTGGCAAGCGGTCAACACGGCAGAGTTCTGCGATGGCGCAATATCGACACGCATTGGCTGGCTTGGTAGGTCACCAGGGCGCAAACGCACACGGCGTACTCTAAGATATTCACGGCGCTCACCGGCTTCAATATTAAACTCCGCTTCGGCATAACGATACACCGGTGCAGGAACTTCCCCTCGACCTTGCAAGACACCTAATGCAGGGCGAACCACCACTAAACAGGTCAGTAGGGATGAAACAGGATTTCCCGGCAGACCAATAAAAGGTGTTTCACCTGTTGGCGTTTTAATCTGGCCAAAGGCCAATGGTTTACCTGGCTTCATCGCCATACGCCAAAGATTAAGCGTACCCTGCTCTTCGATGGCAGGCTTAACGTGATCCTCCTCCCCAACAGAGACTCCACCGCTACTGATCACTAAATCAGCTTTGCTCGCGGCCAACTGTAGCGCTTCAACAGTAGCCTTACGACTGTCAGGAATAATGCCACCATCAATAACCTCGCACCCCAGCGAGGCGAGTAAAGACAGCAACATATAGCGGTTAGAATTAAAGATCTGACCGGCCTGTAAAGGCGTTCCAGGTTCAACCAGCTCATCACCGGTACTGATAAGCGCCACTTTTGGCTTCTTATACACCAAGACGTCAGCTTGACCGACGGAAGCGATCAAACCCAAAGCGATCGCATCTAAACGACTACCAGCGGATAGCAATACATGCCCTTTTTTGATGTCTTGGCCAATTTTCTGTACAAAATCACCCTTACGGGGCACATCAATATGGGTATGAAAACAGACCTGATCGCCATCAACTTTAACTTTTTCCTGCATCACCACCGTATCCGCACCTTTTGGCAGAGGAGCGCCAGTAAAAATACGAACACAGGTACCGACTTCAAGAGGAGACGGCTGATGGCCCGCAGGAATGCGTTGACTTACCTTAAGAGGGCTTTTCTTCAAGTCTTTAATATTTAGCGCATAACCATCCATTGCGCTGTTGTTCATACTCGGAACATTAATCTGAGAAACCACAGGCTCAGCCAGAACACACCCTGCGGCTTGAAATAGAGGTTTTACTTCGGTAGCAACTGGCGTGATCGACGAACAGATCCGGCTGATTGCTTCATCCACCGGCATTAGACCAGGTTGATCACAGGCGTCTTTTTTCGATTTAAGCAACATAGGTTCTGGCTTCCGTTGAAGATCTGAAATAAAGCATCGGTATTATATAAGCGGTTAGATCATTAGTGATTAAACATCTGAAGAGCCCACTTAATCTAGGACTCAGGGTATCACAGCCCCATTTTATACCAAGGTCTTAATCAGGTTTACCAAGGTCTAGAATGGGGAGAAATAGATTAAATATGAGTGGCATTGCCATGGGTCAAAAGAGCAACATAATTACACGGGCGATGACGGCTATCTAATTGATCTTTAATCACTTTATACCAACCTGTTCGACAGGCTCCGGTAGAACCCGGCAGGCAAAAGACCAAGGTATTATTAGCTAAACCACCAACCGCTCGGGATTGGATGGTGGAGGTTTTAATCTCGTCATAGGAAACCATGCGAAAGATCTCACCAAAGCCATCAATCACCTTATCAAGTAACGGCGTAACCGCTTCAGGCGTACTGTCACGACCTGAGAAACCAGTACCGCCGGTGCTGATAATACAGTGAATATTTTCGTCAGCAATCCAGTTAGAGACCGTTGCCCGCAACTGATAAATATCATCCGGTACAATCGCCCGCGCCCCCAGCTTATGACCGGCTTCTTCCAAACATTTAATCAAGGTATCGCCGCTTTTATCGGTTTCTAAGGTGCGGGTATCAGACACCGTTAGCACGGCAATATTCAGCGGTACTTCTACGGGTTCGGCGAGAATATTATCCATTATCTGTGACATGGGATTACCTTTTTATCATTGTTGATTCTTGAGACTGTTCCAATGCCCCATAAACAAGCACAGCTTATGCCAGTATACAGGGGAAAATAAACAGAAAAGCTCTGTTAACCTCTGAAATATTCCGATTAGGGCTGCTAATCAGCGGTCATCTTGTGATTGAGTCATCACTAACCCTGCAATCGGAACAATAATCTGCAATCGAAACAATAATCTGCAATCGAAACAATAAAAAAAAGGGCGATTAATAGAGCTGCACCTGCAAAGAGGCAGGTTGCAGCTTGGGTTGGGGCGTTTTACCGGCTCGGGATTGGTTGGCGGGATGTGATCAGTTATCCGTTATCGGCTGTAATGTTTGTATCGCTGCTGTTTTCTTTAGTCGGAAAGGCGCATAGATCAGAGCCAGCACCAAAAAGAGTCCCAAATAACCGATTAAAGGATAAAAGAAGGCTACCAGTTGAGTAAATCCGGCGAAGCTGGCGATAAAGGCCACCAGTAGGGTAACGATACTGAAGCGATTAGCCGCTGTGGTCTGCATTCGTGTAAATCGGGCGACAAAGGCATAAAACATACTGGCACCGGTGCTGAAGATCATACCGAACAGCACAAAAGCCATTCCTTTTGCCAGCAGCGGAGAGATGCCGTCGATAATTTTCAGCAGAGGCAGCGCATAGCCCGCTATCTGATCAACCTGAGAGAACATAGCAAGATGGCTGATCATAATCAGTACACCCACACCGGCACCACCCAAAAGACCACCCCAGCGAGCGATGTTTGCATTGGGTTCGGCTCCCCCCATCACCAACGCCATGGCGGCACCAACAGCAATATTAAAGGAGACATAGTTAACCGCAGACACCAGCCAGTGTGGCAATGTTGAGTCGATACCTTCCGCAATGGGGGCCAGTTCTGCAAAGCTTCTTTCCATGGTTGACAGGCTGTAGACACAGACCAGAGCCAGAGCCAGTACCAAAAACGGCGTGATACTACCGATCAATCCCACTACTCGGCGCACATCCAGCATAAGGGTAGCCCCCATCATCAGCGTCATCGCAATACTGCCAACATAAGCAGGTAGCCCAAACTGCTGATTCAGGGTTGAGCCTGCACCGGCGATCATCACCACGCCGACACCGAACAGTGTAAAAATAATAATACCATCGACAATCCGGCCAATATGGCGACCGCTGATCTGGTAGATCACGCTTTTATGGGAATGAGTACCTGTTCGGCTACCCAGCCAGGTCAGCATCATACCCAGATAGGCAAACAAGGCTGTTGCCACCATCGCGGCTACCGTGCCCATATAGCCAAAACTGGTGAAGTACTGCAGCACTTCCTGACCGGAAGCAAATCCGGCACCTACAATAATACCGATAAAAGCACTGGCAATTTTAATAATATTCCACATGATCGTCTGGTAACTCTTGTTTTTGTCATCAATAAACAGTGTTTAAAATTAAAAAGGCAGCATATTATGCTGCCTTTCCTGAAAGAAGCCGAAATTAGCAGAGCTGATTCCATTGCAGTATTACACCTTGGTCGTATGGAATTATGCCGTGTTAAGGCTTTTGTCAGAGGATTATATTGCTAGCAACAAAAACCAGATGCGGCATCTTATCTAGAGTGCTTCAGGTTTTGCCGGAAAACCTTCTGGCTTTATCCGACTTAATGCTCGATTTACCTAATTAAGGAAATTAGATAAGCTGCATAATCAATACATTATGGAAAACGTGCAGGCGCAGTTAGCAGGGAAGCCGTCAGATCAGAAAATGGATTTTTCCTTTCTAATTAAACTCTTTCCTTGGTTTTTGTCGATGTTTGAAAGCCTCGAAATAAGCATGCCTGACATCAAAATGTTATAAGCCAAGGTTAGTTGGTTAGATAATTAATAAAGAGAAAAATATGTACGATAATGAAGTAATTGAGTATGCGAGAGAGCAAGAGAACATAATCTCTAAATTAGAGTATCGTGTACACGAGCACGATGATGGGCGTTCTGAGCACCGCCAAGATCTGATGCGTGATTATGCACGAGTTCTATACTCATCATCTTTTAGACGTCTGCAAGGTAAGATGCAATTGCTTGGTGTAGATGCTAATAAGTTTAATCGAAACCGACTCACACATAGTTTGGAAGTGGCACAAATTGCTCGCTCTATTGCTTATGACCTCAAGTTGCAGCATACGGTTGTAGCTGAAACTGCATCACTAGCACATGATATTGGTAACCCGCCTTTTGGACATTACGGTGAAGTTGTACTTAACGACTTGAGCTCAGGGTGTGGTGGTTACGAGGGAAATGCTCAAGCATTCCGAATCTTACGTATTTTAGAAAAGAAACATTACGCGTATCCGGGGCTAAACCTAAATGTGCGCACTCTCATGGCTATTACCAAATACTTCTTCAATAAGCAGCAGAACTGTAAAAAGTTCTTATACGATGCCGATTATGATTTTTTAAAAGGCGAACTTGAAAGTAAAGAAGTTACTGTCACCAAGAGTATTGATGCTGAGATAATGGATTTAGCCGACGAAATTGCCTATGCAGCACATGACTTAGAGGATGCACTAAGCTTTGGCATGATTGGTTTAGGTGAAATAGTTTATGAGTTTAGCATTAGCGACAAGTTTAAAGATGCATACCCAATCATGGCTACTATAGCGAAAGATGCGCAAAGTGTAGCTATGAAAGCTAGTAGTAGCGGTACGTCAGAAGAGTATGCAATTATTCTCAAGAAAGAGCTGACGTCAAAAATAGTTAATACCTTATGCTCTGACATTGGTTTAGTTGATGGTTGTTTAGGTTACAAAGAACATGCAAAACTAGCCGAAGGGCTGAAAAAACTGTTGTTTAAAGCAATTCTTCGTAAGAAAGACATTCAGCTTTACGAGCGAAGAGGAGAGCAGATTATTCGTGGCTTGTTTGAGGTTTATTCTGATGAAAAATACAACAAAGATAACATCTTACTACCAGAGGGTGTTCATAGTTCTGTGTCACCCATTGCTTACAGATCTACGTAACCGTCGATCCGTCCTTCGAAGTGGATGCTCAGCTGCGATAGCGTCAGATTCCAGTTTTGCACCGGATGCGTCCACTTTTCTGATGCTTTTAACATACCGGCGTACAGCAGTTTGAGCAACGCGTTTTCATTGGCGAAGCCTCCCTTGGTCTTGGTCAGTTTGCGGAACTGGCGGTGTACTGCCTCAACCGCATTGGTCGTGTAAATCGCTTTGCGCACCTGCTCTGGGTACTTGAAGTAAACGGCCA
>NZ_AUGW01000034.1 GCF_000422865.1 Oceanospirillum maris DSM 6286
CAAAATGGTCTGACTTGCTGAAAGAACGAACGATAATCGGATACGCTCGATTACAAAGACTGAATCAATAAAGACGCAATACAGAATTAAGATCTCGATTGGCATCGATCTACAACTTTTTTGCTTGACGACAATAGCGTGTAGGAACCACCTGACTCCTTTCCGAACTCAGAAGTGAAACTGCTCAGCGCCGATGGTAGTGTGGGGTCTCCCCATGTGAGAGTAGGACATCGTCAAGCGCTTATTCTAAAAGCCCGTCTCTTCGAGACGGGCTTTTTTTATGCCTGGGATTTAGGTCGGCCTGATGTTAGGTCTGTCTAAGTAGGGTTTAGTTTAATATGTTCAAGTAGAGCTATAGGATAAGAAAAACTCTGATGAAAAAGCCTTTCTTATCTGTCAGGCACACCAGACATATGCTCGATTATTGAAGTCCCAGTAATGTTTTTGACGGCCTATTAGGTATTTCCCGAACTAAGCGAGGCAGCAGAAAGCCCGGTAACTCCTTTTGTAATGACTGCCAAAGTTTGATGACATCATCGTCCGTTACATCAAAGTGGCTGGCTCCCTGTATAGGGTCAAAAGCATGGAGGTAGTAAGGGAGAATATCCGCGTCAAAAAGCCGTTCACTCAAGTCCGATAATGCTTTAACGCTGTTATTAACGCCGCGGAGAATCACGGATTGGTTGAGTACTATCATCTGCTTTTGGGTTAACTTAGCGACAGCATCTATAAGATTCGTATCAATCTCTTGGGCGTGATTGATGTGCAATACCCAGATAACTTTTAAGCGGCTGCTGGCCAATATATCAACTAAGTCATCGGTTATACGCTGAGGAATAACCACCGGTAATCGGCTATGGATACGCAATCTTTTGAGATGGGGCACACTGGCTAACTTATTAGCCAAGAGCTGTAAGCGTTTATCGGGCGTTGCCAGCGGGTCTCCGCCACTGAGGATCACCTCGTTAATCTCAGGGTGTTGATTTAAGTAGCCAACGATTTGATCCATGCGTTCACTTGAGAGACCGTTATCCTCATAGGGAAAATGACGGCGGAAACAGTAGCGACAATTGATAGCACAGGCCCCTGAACCCATTAGCAATACACGGCTCTTATATTTATGAATCAAGCCGGGAATTGGATTGCTGCTTTTCTCCTCTAAGGGGTCGGTGACATAACCCGGTTGTAGGTTGGCTTCTTCAGCGATAGGGAGTATCTGTCGTAGCAGTGGGTCGCTTGGGTTGCCTTTTTCAATTCGGTCAAGGTAAGGCTGAGGCACACGTAAAGAGAAAAGACTATGCCCCACTTCCATACCCGCAAGCAGGGATTCCGGTAGATCAAGCTGCGATAGAAGCGCTTTAGCGTCAATATGACTTTGCTTGAGTAAGCTCTGCCATGATGTGGCATCACTATTTTCGAGAGTTTTATTTTCAGTTAACTGCACAGAAGATTCAGAAACAGGTATCATTGGCGACCAGATTTTGTTGATCAGGGAAGGCTTAAGCCTTTCTGACTATTTAAGAGACATTGGTGATATTTTATGGCGAACTATTCTACCAACGAATTCAAGTCGGGTCTTAAGGTAATGCTTGAGGGCGACCCTTGTTCGATCCTAGAAAATGAATACGTTAAACCCGGTAAAGGGCAAGCTTTTAGCCGCGTTAAGCTACGTAATTTAAACACAGGCCGTGTTTGGGAGCGTACCTTTAAGTCTGGCGAAAGCTTAGAAGGTGCTGATGTCATGGAATATGACATGGAATACCTGTACACAGATGGCGAATTTTGGCACTTCATGCTAACGGACGGTTCTTTTGAGCAGCATGCTGCCGATGAGAAAGCGCTGGGCGATACCGTTAAGTGGCTAAAAGAGCAAGAGATCTACACCGTGACACTGTTCAATGGTGCTCCGATCTCTGTTGCACCACCTAACTTTATCGTTCTGGAAGTGACTGAAACAGATCCAGGTTTAAAAGGTGATACCGCTCAAGGTGGCTCTAAGCCTGCCATTCTAACAACGGGCGCTATGGTGCGCGTTCCTTTGTTTGTTAATATTGGCGATAACCTGAAAGTCGATACCCGTAGCGGTGATTACGTTAGCCGTGCTTAAACGGTTTGACGCTATCTCTGTTGGGTGACGAATGGAACCGGCTTTAAGCCGGTTTTTTTCTGCCATTTTTTCTGTTTTTTGCTCTGATCTTTTTAAGGTGTTGTGATGTCTCATCAAGAATCTCTATGGCAGCCTTCTGCAAGTATTGAAAATTTACGCTTAAGGGCGGAAACATTAAAACAGGTTCGGGATTTTTTTACTGAATGTGGTGTGCTTGAAGTTCAAACGCCGATGCTGGGCCGTGCTGGTAGTACCGATGTTTATTTGAACTCAATGCAGAGCTATTGTGCAGGAGGTGGCGTTAGCGAGCCTTTGAATCTTTACCTGCAAACATCCCCAGAGTTTCATATGAAGCGCCTGCTGGCAGCTGGTAGTGGCGCTATCTGGCAGCTAGCAACTAGTTTTCGCAACGGTGAGTACAGTGAACGTCACAACCCTGAGTTCGCCATGCTGGAATGGTATCAGCCGAATTATGATCTGAATGATCTGATGGCAGAGGTTCAATCCCTTGTTGAAGAGGTATTAGGGGTAAACACCTTTAGCTGCATCAGCTATCGCGCCCTTTTTAATCAAAACTTAAATATTGATCCCTTTTCAGCACCTTTGGTTGAATTGCAACGACTGGCTACTAAAAATACAGGTATTTGTGGAGAGACGTTGGATCGTGATGGTTGTTGTGATCTCTTGATGTCCGCTTGTCTGGAACCTCTTTTAGGTCAGAATGAGCTTAGCTTTGTGACGAATTATCCCGCATCACAGGCAGCGCTGGCAAAGCTCAAACAAGATGAGGCGGGGGACTGGGTGGCTGCTCGTTTTGAGTGCTATTACCAGGGCATTGAGCTGGCAAATGGTTATCACGAACTAACTGATGCGAAAGAGCAAGCAAAACGGTTTGCCGAAGACAACCAGCAACGTCGGTCTTTAGACTTGCCTGAAGTCACCGCGGATCAACATTTAGTGGCCGCTCTTGAATCCGGTATGCCTGAATGCGCAGGTGTTGCACTAGGCTTTGATCGACTCTTGATGTTGAAGGCAGAAGCAAAGCATTTGTCAGAGGTGATCAGCTTTGCCATCGACCGAGCTTGAAAAGGTAGCGACTTTATAAAGCAGAAACCTTATAAAATCGCGACCTTATAACGTGCGCGCTGCGCCTTAGTCTTTCTTGAGAGATATATCAGGTTGGGATTCAGTGTTTACTGGATTCTCTATTTCAGGAGAGTGAGACTGAACATCTTGGTCGGTCATAAACTGGCCAAAATATTCACCCATACGGGTGGGTGTACCCGCCTGGAATGCATCCAGGAACTCGGCCATTTCTGGGCCAAACAACATGACAACGGTGGAACCGAGCTTAAAGCGGCCCATCTCTTCACCTTTTTGTAAGGTGATCGCTTGAGGTTCATTGCTGTAGCTTTTGACTGATACTTCACGGTTGAGAGGTGTTACTTGCCCACTCCAGACCGTTTCAATACTGGCAACGATCATTGCTCCTACTAATACCATTGCCATCGGCCCATAGTCGGTATCAAAGATTGCCACGACCCGTTCATTTCGAGCAAACAAACCATCAACATTTTCTGTTGTGGCAGGGTTCACTGAAAATAATCGACCGGGTACATGAATCATTTGACGCAATGTGCCCGTTACAGGCATATGAATACGGTGATAATCTTTCGGCGCAAGGTAAATCGTTGAGAATTGGCCACCCATAAAAGGTGCTGCACGCTCAATATCGCCACCTAAAAGTTCTAATACTGAGTAGCTGTGTCCCTTCGCTTGAAAGATACGACCATAGTCAACGGCACCTAACTGGCTTACTGTGCCATCAACAGGGCAGGCCATGCTGTGTTCAAGAGCGACAACGGGACGAACGTCTTCTCTTAAGGGGCGAGTAAAGAAGGCGTTAAAGTTCTCATAGGCCTTCGGGTTTGGCTGTGCCGCTTCACTCATATCGACATTAAAGGCTTTAATAAACCGACTAATAAGAAGGTTTTTCAGCCAGCCGATACGGCACTGGGCCAGTTTGCCAACAAGGCGCGAGATAAGATGATGAGGTAGCGGGTATTGAATCCCTGCAAAAAGCTGCTTTTTATTCACGTACAGACCTTAGGTTTCGATTGGGGTGTCGGAGCGGTTGCCCCATTCATTCCAGGAGCCATCATAAGCGCGAACCTGTTTAAAGCCGAGTATTTTTCCTAATAACCACGTAAAACCTGAGCGGTGGTGTGATTGGCAGTATGTTGCAATTTCACAATCCATTGTGAGGCCTTTTGTATTGAGTTCCGTCATCAATTCTGCCATATCACGAATGCGCAATTCATTGTCTTTGTCCATCGCAGATGTCCACTCAAAATGAATTGCTGTTGGAATATGTCCCGCTCGTTCAGCTTTGGAGGCTGTTCCGTCATACTCGCCACGGGAGCGAGAATCCCAAACAGCAAAGTTCTCAGAACCTATCTTGCTTTGTAGCTCTTCACGCTCAATGCGTTCATTCAGATTAATATGATCGGCAGTGTAATCTGAGACTGTTGGTACATTGCTATCCTGCTGCTGAACTTTGCCGTCGGCACGCCATGCTAAAATACCACCATTAAGGTAAGAGTAGCGGGAGTGCCCCATGACTTCTAGTGTCCACAATAAACGACCAGCCCAGCCACCGCCTTCATCATCATAGGCTACCACATGGGTATTTCGATTTAACCCTAACTCTGAGAACAGAGTACTAAGTTGCTCAACGGTTGGTAATTTATTTGGTACAGGTGTGCTGCCTGAAAATAAACGACGGTAATCTAAAAATACAGCACCGGGCACATGGCCTTGGTCATAGCACTCGCGAGTGCAGGAGACATCAATAATAAGCAGGTCTTCACCGCCTAAGGCTTTTTCCAGTTGATCGGAATCGATCAATAACGGTAACAGGTTGTTTTCAGAACTCATTTTTCTTCTCCCTGTGGGAAGTGGTTATATTAACCTTGATACCATTGTGCCTGTAAAAAATAAAGTATCATAAAAAATGTTACTTTTGGCTCTAGTGGTTACAGGAAAGTTAAGTGCGTTAAAAAAGAATATACAATAAAAGACAAAACTAACTTTCGTACGTTCCCGCTTATCATTACACTTATTGAGATATGACATAAAATCAGGACACAAAAATTTGTAGATGGCGTTTTGATCATTTGCAGGTAGCGTCTGAATTTTGCTCGATAAAGACTGATGTTAAGGATCCCATCATGTTATTAATTCTCGGCTCACTGATCGTATTAGTCAGTGTAGGTGGTGGCTATGTATTGTCTCATGGCGACTTGATTATGCTTTGGCAGCCCTACGAAATGATTATTATCTGTGGTGCTGCGTTAGGGGGCTTTGTGGTCTCTAATAGCAAGCACACCCTCATTGAAGTATTTAAGAGTGTGCCCAAGCTTATTATTGGCTCTGGTTTGGGACGTGCTTTTTATATGGATTTGTTGAGTTTGATGTACGACCTTTTTAGCAAAATCCGCAAAGAGGGTATGATTGCGATCGAAGAAGATATTGAAGATCCTAACCAAAGTCCTATTTTTACAGGATATCCTGCTGTCGCAAAGCACCCTGCGCTAGTTGAGTTTATCTGCGACTATGTACGTTTGATTAGCTCTGGAAATATGCAAGCCCATGAACTAGAAAGCTTGATGGATGCAGAGATCGAAACAATCCAATACGAGATGGAAGAGCCAGCCCATGCTGTTACGGCTGTCGGTGATGCCTTACCAGGATTTGGTATTGTAGCGGCGGTACTGGGCATCACTATTACCATGAAAGATATTGCAGCACCCCCTGAGGTTTTGGGTATGCATATTGCTGCGGCGTTGGTGGGTACTTTCTTAGGTATCTTACTTTCGTATGGCTTTGTTGGCCCAATGGGCACGGCACTTAATAACGAAGCCCATGAAAGGATTAAAGCTTTTGAGTGTGTGAAAGCTTGCCTTATTGCCAATATGAACGGTCTGGCCCCACAAATGGCGATTGAGTTTGGTCGTAAAATGTTATTTTCGTCTGTTCGTCCAAGCTTTAATGAGTTGGAAGAACATGTGCGTTCTCGTTAACGGAGATCGTCATGGAAGGAAATAACAACATCATCATCAAGCGCGTCAAAAAAGTTCAAGGCGGCCATCATGGTGGTTCTTGGAAGATCGCAATGGCTGACTTTGCCATTGCGATGATGGCATTTTTTCTACTTATGTGGCTGCTGGCCAGCACTACAAAAGAACAGAAGATAGAACTCGAACAGTTTTTCTCTGATCCGGTGGGTTATATGGATAAAGTTGGGCGCTTAACCCCTATTGATTTAGGAGGGTCGCCTTCCATTATTCGACAGATGAATACCAGTGCTGACACCGACCAGATAGAGGAGGCACAGATGCTCAACAAGGATGACCCTGAACAACTGGCGGCCAGTATTGAAACCAGTGCTGAGGTGATCGATTCCTTGCAGAGCACGCTAATACAAACGATTGCTGAAAGTGAAACCTTACAAAAATTTAAGGATCAGCTGTCAATTGAAGTTGCCCCTGATGGCCTTCATATCCAGATTGTTGATAACAAGCTTAGACCAATGTTCGATCCTGGTGGCGACAAGATTAAAAACTATTTTGCTGAAATCTTATTGCAGCTTGCGCCTGTTATTGCAAAAGTGAATAACAAAATCAGTGTGAGCGGTCATACTGATGCGGCAAATTTTGGTGATACTGATTACTACAGTAACTGGGAGCTATCTTCTCAGCGTGCGAATGCTGCACGGCGTATGTTGGTTGAAGGTGGGTTGCCTGATAGCCATGTTGCTCAGGTTGTGGGTTTTTCCAGCTCTCAACTGTTTAAGCCAGAAATGCCTTTAGACCCCGTCAATCGGCGCATTGAAATTGTGGTACTAAACAAAGAGGCTGAGCAGCGGTTGGTGCCTGATACTGAGCCGACGGATAACATTCTTCCGCTGGATGATCCTGAACGAATGGATGAGGCTGAAGTGCTATCGAATGATGGCTCTGTAGAGACTCAGGTTAAATATAATCCGCTTGATCAGAGTACTTCTGTTGCACGCCCAAGATCTGAAAGCTCCTACGGTATTGAACGCTTAGGCCCAGGTGGCGAGCCTATTATCGAGCCAATTCCTGCTAGGGGATCTTCTGAACCAGAGCCAACTCCTGAGGATGTTGCCCCTGTGGAAGTTTTAAATGCTTTAGAAGGTATTCTTTCTCAGCCGGATTCACCTTATGTTCCGCCGCCAGAAGTGGACTAAGGCGTGGACTGGAAAATGGACGAGGATGATTAGCCCGCCAAGTGCGGGCTTTTTTATACGAGTCAGGTTTTAATAAGGCCTATCGTTTTTTTAAAATGTACAAACGTTTTCAGAATGTATAAAACCTTTAAAATTCATCCAAAGAAGCGATAATACGATGGTAGCTGTCAAAGCGCTCTGGGCTGATTTTACCGGCTTCTAAGCCTTCCCTTAAGGCACAACCTGGCTCCTGACGGTGGCTGCAGTCCCGAAATTTACAAGCACCGAGCAATCCATCAAATTCACGGAAACCTTCCGCCACTTGGCGCTCATCAATATGCCATAACCCAAACTCACGAATTCCGGGTGAGTCAATCAGGTCGCCGCCATTTGGTAAGTGAAATAGCATAGCGGTGGTGGTGGTGTGCATCCCTTTACGGGTTTGCTCTGATAGTTCCCCGACCCGTAGATTAATCCCCGGTAAAAGAGTATTAACCAAGGAGGATTTACCTACCCCGGATTGACCAACAAAAACACTCACACGGTTATCCAGCAAGCTTTGCAGAACGCTTAGACCATCGTCATCAACGGTTGATGCAGTGAGGACTTTATAGCCGATAGCTTGATAACGCTCCGCCATTTCTAACAGTCGGGGGGCGTTATCTGCATTTAGTAGATCGGTTTTATTCAGCAGTAATACCGGCTCAATGCCTGTATTCTCCGCCGCCACAATATAACGATCAATCAAGTTGGCATGGGCATAAGGTTCAGGAGCAAAGACGATCACGATATAATCAATATTTGCCGCAACAGGCTTCAGTTGGCCGCGAGTATCAGGGCGCATCAGTGCGTTCTTACGGTCAAGACGAGCTACGACAATGCCATCACCATCAGGGCCAGATCGCCAAACGACTTTATCGCCAGTAACCAATGCATCAATATTGGCTCGCATATAGCAGCGATTGACCTTGCCCTTGGTTCGAGTCGTACTGTTAACGGGGTCGTCACTGGCAGGCTCGCCTTCCGCACTTGGCCTACTTTCTGTTTCCATGCTCGGCATACTTTCTACATCTACTTGGCGGCCATAATGAGCAATAATCTGCCCTTCTTGCTCTACTCCAAGTTCGCCAGCGCTTAATTTTTCATCAATTTCATTATCTTTTCGGCTGACACGTGAGGCCCGCTCTTTTTGGATCTTTTCAACACGCCATTGTTGACGGCGATTCAGTTTACGTTTGCTCATAGATGTTATCGCTGTTGAATGAGGGACTGATTTTACCTGCTTTAGGGGAATTGTGCCCGCCCGATCGTTATTTTCCTAGGTTCAGTAGGTTTCGTGCTGAAAATGACTCAAAATGCGAGAGGTATGATTGGGTTTGTCTACTAAATATCCTTATACTCTGTATCCATTATGTAGTAATTGTTCTAAATATAGTAATCGTTCTAAGCGAATGTTCACTCACCCTATTTTGACCCTCTAGACATCTTTGATCGGCTGATTTATCAACAAAAAGTAGCCTATGTGTTTAGCGGAAAGGAGCCGAAGGCGTTATGACACAGACAGCACAATCAAGTAAAGCCAATAATTTGGTTTGGATCGACCTTGAGATGACAGGTCTTGAGCCAGAGCGCGATACTATTATTGAGATAGCCACCGTTGTCACTGATCCCGAATTAAATATCATCGCCGAAGGCCCGACATTTGCCATCGCCAAACCAAAAGTGGTGATGGATGAGATGGGTGAATGGTGTACTAAACAGCACGGCTCCTCTGGTCTTACCCAGCGAGTACTTGAAAGTACAACAACTATGCAAGAAGCCGAGCAGAAAACGATCGAGTTTTTACAGCAGTATGCTGAGCCGGGTGAATCGCCAATGTGTGGCAACAGCATTCATCAAGATCGTCGTTTTCTGGTTAAAGAGATGCCTCGGCTGGAACAGTTTTTTAATTACCGACACTTAGATGTTAGTTCGCTGAAAGTATTGGCCAAAAACTGGTATCCGGACGTTGCTAAGAGCTTGAAAAAAGGCGGTTCACATCTGGCAATGGATGATATTAAAGACTCCATTAATGAACTGAAGCACTATCGAGAGCACATGTTGAGGTAAGGCAGTTAGAGCTTCTCAGCAATGAAAAGAGCGAGTCCGGAATTGGACTCGCTTTGTCGCCAGAGGCAACCTTTACCAACACTTTTTAAACTGCGGCGAAAGCCGATAGGGCCATCTTAGTGGGTAAACAAAACGGAAGACTTTTTCTGTTATGCCTGAGGCACAGCCGCGTAGGCCACTACTTCACACAACATCTCTTCGCGGGCTAATCCCGCCACAATCATCGCTGCACGGTTTGGATAGGGCGCGTTGAAATACTCACCATATACCTTATTGAAGACCGGAAGCTGTTCCCGTGCGGTTACGTAGATCAGCACCTGGGTGATGTGATCCATGGTCAGCTCAGCGGTTTCCATGGTGTGCTTCAGGTTTTCCATGGTTTGACGGGCCTGGGCTTCAATGCCACCTTCAACCACCTGACCCTCTTTGTTGATGGGGATTTGAGCAGTAGACAGTTGGCCGTTAGCGATAATGGCCCATTCCAGCGGAGCTTTTGAGGCGAAGAGATCGGTTTTTACAGCGTGTTTCATAACAATGGATATCCACAAAGTCGGTTAACAAAAACAGGATTCAGTGGGTAACCCGTCCCTTAGGGCAGAAAGGGGCAGGCTACCGGGGTTATACAAACAGGTTACAGCCCTTGCTCATCCGCCATTTTTCGGGCGATCTGAGGTGCCGTCCAAAGCGAAGGCAGCAACACCAGAGACACAGGCACTGCGGTAATTACAATAAAGGACTGCAGTGCGCTGATACCGCCGGAGCCGATCGAGATCAACAGCGCAGCCACCAGCCCCATCATCACACCCCAGAAGACACGGATACCGGATTGCGGGTGATCTGTACCTGTCATCACCATAGAAATGGCGTAGGTCATGGAGTCACCGGTTGTTGCGACAAAGATCGTTGTCAGAATCAGAAACAGCACGGAAATCAGACCACCCAGAGGCAGCTGTTCGGTGATCGCAAATAGTGCGGCAGGAAGATTAAAACCCGTAAACGGTTCGGAAATCACACCTGGGTTTGCTAGCTCAAAGGCCAAACCGCTGCCACCGACAATGGTGAACCAGAAGCAGGTGATAACCGGAGCAACGACAGAGATTAACAGAATCATTTCACGGATGGTTCGGCCACGGGAGATACGGGCGACAAACATCGCCATCAGTGGACCATAGCCTAGGAACCAGCCCCAGAAGAACACCGTCCACCAGTCTAACCAGCCCGGACTGGCACGAAAGGTCGCCATCGGAATAAAGTTATCAATATAAATGCCGAACGAGTGCAGGTAGCCGTCAACAATAAAGGCGGTTGGGCCAAAGATCAGAATAAAGGCCATCAGTATGACGGCCAAAACTACATTAGCGCTACTCAGGAATTGAATCCCTTTGGTCACACCGCTTACAGCAGACAGGGTATAGATGGCAATTAAGCCTATCAGAATGGAAACTTGGGTAGCATACACATCGGGAATACCGAATAGTTTTTCTAGGCCAAAGCTGACCTGCAGGCCTAAGAAGCCGATGGGGCCGACAGTTCCGGCAACAACAGCTAATACACAGCAAGCATCAACAATGGCACCAAAAGAGCCTGTCATGACTTTATTGCCAAAAACGGGGTACAACAGAGTGCGAGGTTTTAACGGCAGACCTTTCTCATAGTGCAGATACATATAGACCACACCAGTCAGGCTGCCCTGTATCGCCCAGGCAAGAAACCCCCAGTGCATAAAGCTCTGTGCCAGCGCGTTGTAAGCAGCGTTTGCGGCTCCCGTTTCACCGCCAAACAGTGGAGGTGGCGAGGTAAAGTGTGCCATTGGCTCGGCAGCTGCCCAGAAAACACCACCACCGGCCAGCAGCGTACACATGATAATAGAGATCCACTTAAACGTGGACATCTCTGGTCTTGCCAGATTACCCAGCCTTACTGCGCCAGTTCGGCCTATTGTTAGTACCAGACCGATGATAAAGGTCAGTAACAGCAGCACTTGCCAATAGGCACCAAAGTACTTAGTGGCGGTGGCAAAGCCGGTATTCACCCAACCGGATACCATCTCGATATCATAGAGGGCAAAAATGGCGAACAGTGACAGAATACCGCCGCTGACCAGGAAAACGGGTATATCTACACCGTCAAAGAGTGCAGGCTTCCTGGCCGAAGCGCTTTGTTCCGGGGACTGGACTTGGGTTGTGTTGTTCATTATAAATCTCCTGATGTTCTTTTATTGTTGTCGCTATCAGGGCTCGCCCGCACCAGCGGACGAACTATCGGGGTTATCCTGTCTTTCCCGAGATAAAGCGCCAACTCCGGAGAGAGTCGTTGCTGGCGCTTATCGGTATCAGGTAGGTTTTAGGGCATCATCGATGAAGTTGAGCCAGTTGCGGCCCATGATTTTGGCTACCTCATCCGAGCTGAAGCCACGATTGAGCAAGCCTACAGTCAGGTTTGGAAAATCTCGGCTGTCTCGGAACCACGGCAGCGGACGCGGCCAGTCAGCGTTCGATTTGGAGCCTTCGCCGTAATCCATTTGCTTGGACCAGCGGCCGTTACGCATCCATTCCAGAATGGATAGCGGCTGGCCCTGGCAAAGATCGGTGCCGATGCCGATATGATCGACACCCATCAGATCCGCGGTGCTTGCGACCATGTCGCAGAAGACCTCCAGTGTGCAGTCCGAACCGTTTTTCAGGTGGAACGGATACAGGCTGAAGCCGAGCAGGCCGCCGGATTCCCCCAACGCTTTCAGCACAGTGCCCGACTTGTTGCGCTTGGCTTCGTGGAAGCTCAGCGGGTTGGCATGGGAGATCACAATCGGACGCTGGGAGATCTCAATCGCATCCAGCGTGCTGCGTTCGCCGCTGTGGCTCATATCTACCACCATGCCGACTCGGTTCATCTCCCGAATCGCCTGACGGCCAAAGCGGGTCACACCACTGTCCTCAGCCTCATAACAACCACAGGCCAGCAGGCTCTGATTGTTGTAAGTCAGTTGCATAATCATCAGGTTCAGCTCACGCATGACCTCGATCATGCCGATATCGTCTTCAATCGGAGAGCAGTTCTGCGCACCGAACATCACGCCGACCTTGCCCAGTTGTTTGGCCAGCCGGATATCCCCGGCGGACTTCACTGGCATAATCAGATCACTGTTCTGTTCAAACAGACGGTTCCATTCAGCGATCCGCAGCAGAGTCTCGCGGATCTGTTCGTGGTAGACGATGGTGGCGTGCACCATGGTCACACCACCTTCACGCAGCTGTTCAAAGATGGTCCGGTTCCAGTTGGAATACTGTAGACCATCAATCACAATCAGATCCTTATGCAGCGCGTTATTGTGAGTATTGGGCTGTGTTGTCATAAGACCTTCGCTCTGTTAAGGGCGGATGTAGGTTGTTTTAACCACGGTGTAGAACTCTTTTGCGTAGGAGCCCTGCTCGCGCGGACCAAAGCTGGAGTCTTTACGACCGCCAAACGGTACGTGGTAATCCGTACCCGCCGTTGGCAGATTTACCATCACGCAACCGGTTTTGGCGTTGCGCTTAAAGTGAGATGCGTATTTCAGAGACTCGGTGCAGATACCACCGGTCAGACCGAAGTTGGTATCGTTCAGTGTTGCCAGAGCCTCATCGTAATTTTTCACCTTGATCACGCAGGCGATCGGCGCGAACGCTTCTTCGCGGTTGATGGTCATATCGTTGGTGGTTTCAGTGAACAGAGCAGGCTGCATGTAGTAGCCTTCGGTCTCCTCTTTCAGCGTTTCGCCGCCGTAAACCAGCTTGCCGCCTTCAGACTTGGCCAGTTCCAGATATTTTAGGTTCTGCTCCATCTGACGGGCATCGGCTACCGCACCGATGTGTACGCCTTCTTTCAGCGGATGACCGATTACCAACTTCTTCATGCGTTCAACAACGGCTTCGACAAAGCAGTCGTGAATACCTTCGGTGACAATAAGGCGGGAAGAGGCGGTACATTTCTGACCGGTACCACCGAACGCACCGTTAACAGCACACTCAACAGCATTATCTAGATCCGCATCATCCAGAACGACCAGCGCGTTCTTGGAACCCATCTCCAGCTGGCATTTCACCAGATTTACAGCTGTAGCTGCGGCCACTTTACGACCGGTTTCCAGTGAGCCGGTGAAGGTCAGTGCGTTGATCTTGCGGGAGTGGATCATCACATTACCCACTTCTGCACCCGGCCCCATCACCAGGTTAAAGGTGCCTGCTGGCAGGTTCTGGCGAGAGATGATTTCGGTTAGCGCCCAGGCAGAAGCCGGCACCTGATTGGCCGGTTTCCAGACGACCGCATTACCAAAGGCCAGAGCAGGCGCGATTTTCCAAGCACCGGTTGCGGTCGGGAAATTCCATGGGGTGATAATGCCAACAACACCTACTGGTTCGCGACGGGTTTCAATTTCAACACCTGGGCGAACAGAGTCAGCGGTTTCGCCCATCTGACGCAGCACTTCCGCCGCATAGTAGTGGAAGAACTGGCCGGAGCGATACGTTTCACCGGCACCTTCCGCTAGTGTTTTGCCCTCTTCACGGGCCAGAATCTCACCCAGTTCATCTTTACGGGCTATCAATTCGTCACCAATGGCCATCAGTACAGCATAACGCTGTTCCAGACCAGACAGAGCCCATTCCTGCTGGCCTTTTTCAGCCGCAGCGATAGCCGCTTCAGCTTGAGCCTGATCTGCTTGGGCGTAGTGGCCGATCGTGTCACTCAGGTCAGCCGGGCTGATGTTCGCTACTGTGCCTTTGGCACCGTCTACCCACTCACCTGCGATATAGTTCTTGAATACGTTGTTGGACATTTTGGGTCACCTCCTGAATAGTTACTTGCATCTTAGGAGGTGTGCCTAAATAATAAAAATTAATAAATAATATTTATTGATAAGTTTTTCTTACCAAGACTGAGTCAGTCTGTTATGTCGGAGCGCTGCCATGTTACCCGAGCTTAAAATTGCCCAATTACGTCACTTTGTCTGGGTTGCTGAGTTAAAGGGCTTTCATGCCGCGGCTGAAAAAGCCCATCGCACGCAACCAGCGATCTCGCTGTCAATCCGGGATCTGGAAACCAAGCTAGGGGAGAGTCTGTTTGAGAAACGAAATGCCAAGACGGCGAAAACAGAGTTAACGCCCTTTGGGCAGTATTTTTTGCCGAAAGCGAAAGAGCTGATCACTCATCATGACCGGGTAGCGGAAGATATGACCTTGCTAGCCGAACATCGGACAGGTCATCTACGTATCGCTTCGATTCCTTCCATTGCCACACGGATTCTGCCGGAGCTGCTACTGCAATTTATGGCGGATTCCCCGGAACTGCATATCAGCTTTTATGATGGTAACTCAGATGCGGTACTGAATATGGTGGAAAGTCAGGAGGTGGACTTCGGAGTCGCCAGTTTGTTTTATCAACAGGAGCATAGTGATAAAGCCTTTACTCCGATCTGGGATGATCAGGTTGGGGTGGTTTGTCCGTTCGATCATCCTTTGGCGGGCCGTGATGAGGTCAACTGGCAGGAGTTACAGGATCATCGTTTAATCGGTAATGGCACATCCCGGCTACTGGAGGAGACTGAGGCCAAGCCGCTTATAGGCCAGTCTCAGTTTTATGTGTCCAATATGTTGTCGCTGATTGCTATGCTTGAGGCAGGTTTTGGTGTGACCACATTGCCTTGGTATGCTGTTCCGAGTGACAACCAAAAGCTCATTTTTATCCCTTTAAGCAGTCCGAAGGTGGTCAGGAAAATCGGGATTGTCCAGATGAATAACAAAACGCTATCTCCTCCTGCAGAGGCACTGATGAATTACATTATTCGACATAGCGGCCATCAGTGACAACTCTGTGGGCTATGAGTACATAGCCTTCGCCTAGTCTGTTGCCAGCTATATCCTAAAATTCTGTTTCTTGCTCCAAATCAAACTTCTGCTTATTTTGTGTTTATAAATTCATCTGTCTTTATCCCAGCTAAAATAAAGAACCAGACGGCTTTAAGCCCAGAATATTCAAGGCTTTCTATCACGCTTAATACTTAGGAAAAGTAATCTAATATAGGCTTTTGATAAGTTTGGCTTATCAGTTGATAGAACCTTTTGATTTGTTCCTTTTGCCGAGTTTAGAACAAGATTACCTCACCGTGAAAGCGAAGAGACGAGCTAAGCCTGCCGCTTATCTGAGCAGTTCCCCCTTGCTATAAGAAAAACTGACGGTAAGTGCTAAACCATTAGAGGATAACAATAATGACAACCTTGACCACGATTCAAAATTCCCTGCGTGGTGATCATGCGCTGCCGCTTCGGCCGGCAGATCAGGTGATGAAGCTGGAGCGTCTGGGCGCTCTGCACCAGAGCCGCCTTAGTTTTATGCGCAGCATCGTGCGCCGGATGATGCGGGAACGCTGGCAGATCAGCTTTAGCCGTTTCGATCTGGATGAGCAGGGGTATGGCACCGCGATTTATGAAATTAAAGCTCCCCACGGCCTGTTCAACTTTGTCATTTTCTCCAACTATCTGTCCGATGAAGCCCGCAATGATCGGGTAATTGCGACCCAGTGGGATCTGACGATGGCTCTGGTGGACGGTGAAGTAGATGATCTTTATCTGGAGAAGCTCCACCAGAACGTGCCGAAACAGGAAGCCGGTCGTGTGGATTCCCGAGTCTTTGTACTCTCCCGCGCCAATCGCAGTGCCCGTAATTTCAATTATGTGGTGGATAATCTGGCTCGAGGGCAACAGCCGGATGTTCAGAAAATTGCCGAAGTAGGCTACCTGTACCGCACAACAGCCGTTTATGGCAGTGGCAAGCTGGGTATGGCGGATTGGGAAAAAGTACAAACCCGTTACCCTGACTTTGCCCGACCTTTTGCCGCTGAGATGTTTGTTTGCCTGATGCTGCGTAACTTCAGCCTGACTCAGGTGGAGCACATTGCCAAACACCGTGCACCGGAGCAGTTCCGCCCGATGCGTGCTGATATTAAGCGTTACTTCGGTATCGGTAACTCCACCGGTTTGGGAATGGCCCCTTATTTGGTGAACCACCCGCATCTGATCAATCAATGGGTTGAGATGCGTGAACTGGCCTTAGGTCGTGTTCGTGTGCTGGGACAGATTGACCCGAGGGTTAGCGAGCGCTTCGACCAGCTGCTGCAGCGCTGCAAGTTGCATACAGAACAGACCATGACAGAAGACAGCTGGCAGTGCCGTAACAATCAGCAGGTGCTGGATGATATTCAGGCGCTTCGGCAGCAGGCTAAAACAGGTCTTAAGAGTTGGGATGACTTGATTAGCTGGTCTGAAGAGCATTGTTCTCTGCAGGGACAGGAGTTACTGGTGTCCGTCATTCTGGAGTTATATCCGGAGCTTGTTGATGATTTAGAAGATTACCAGGCCGCAGAAGAGTTTATGGATCTTGATCCGCTGATGCCCCTAGAGCAGCTGAAAGAGCAGATTGAAACCTGTTACAGCTGGGCGCTGGATATCGATTTTTCTGCGCCGGGGGCGAAAGATATTTTCTGGTATCGCTCAGAGGAAAAAATGGAGCCTCGTTTAGGGGAAAGTGCTGCGGATCAGGGACAGGAAAAACAGATGGCGCTGGGCGTAGGTTATGCGGTGCGTCGCTGCTATGACCAGCTGTGCGAATACATTGAGCAGAGCCCGAACCACACCACCGCCCGCTTCATGGTGGCCCGTCCGAAGCGGCGCGGTATTGTGCGCCGTATTCAAAGCATGTGCCGCTGCCTGTACGGTGATATTCAGGCCAATCTGCTGGATCGTGACATTCTTCCGATGCATCTGCTACGGGCTAAGTTGGCGTTCTTTGGTGTCAGTAAGTTTGATCCTAAATCGAAACTTTGGGTGCGTAATACCATGTTCCAAGGAGCACCGCTGCTGGAAGATATTGGCAAATCTTTTAACGATGACTGGTTTATGCCGTTAGCACCGGAGCAGGATTCCGGTTCAGACAACATTTCAGCCAACCCATAACAGGAGCGCCCTCATGAATATCTCAATGAACGAACTAAAAGCGGCGCTGCGCCGTTGTTTTGAAGCCAGCGGTTACTATGTCGGCAACTATGAAGATGCTGCCAATATGATTCTCTGGCTGGAAAAACACGGCCTGAACGGCCTGAAAGAGATGGAACATGCCCTGCCTTTTATTACTGCAGACCAGAACAAACCCCTGAGTGAAGTGGTGTACGAAGACAGTACGTCCGCCATTATCGACAGTAAAAACCGAAGTGCGCTGAACTGTATTGCGGCCTCGGTGGATCTGGCCCATGCCAAGGCGCTGGAAAGCGGTATTGCCACGGTGACCGTACATAATTGCCATAACCGCATGTTTATTCTGAAGGCGCTGACGGACTGTGGTCGTCGCGGAATCAGTGTGGCCGCCTACTGGCGCAATGGCACTCAGTCGGTCACTGAGCATACGGTGGCGATTAAAGCCGGCGACCGCTATCCGAGCTACTCAAAGGCAGAGACAAATCTGCCTTCAGCACCGGAAGATAAACAAGCATTGACCATCATCTGTAGCTCTCGGGTAGATCTGACCACCTCTTTGCAAAACTCTAAGGATCATCAGAAGGTGCTGTATGTCAGCCCAGAAGAGATTCAGCGTAACAAAGAGTTCAGTATCGATAATGGTATCGATATTGATGATCAGCTCTGGCAGAAGATCAACCAGATCGGTGCCAATATCTTGGTCAAAAACAGCGACCGTTCCCGATTGGGTGCGGGTTAAGTCGGGATTGATGTATACCAATAGGAATGTTGAGCTGGCCTGATTACTTGGATCGGGCAATCAGGTATTGCCATGTCGTAGGACTACCCTTGCCCCCGGCTTAGCCTGGGGCTTTTTTTGTTCAGGATCTTTATATGGATACCGCAACTGTTTTAGCTCTGGCCGCTGTCACACTGGGGATTGGGATACAGGCCTGGACCGGCATCGGTTTTGGCTTGCTGTCTGCACCTTTGCTCTATCTTATTTCACCAGCTTATGTACCGGGGCCGGTACTAGTGCTGGGTTTTGTTTTGTCTTTGATGGTGGTTGTCCGGCACAGAAACGGTTTGATATGCCTCCGAGTATTAACGGCTTCCATCGCCCGTATTCCCGGTGCTTGGCTGGGGGCTTCTTTGTTGGGAATTTTACCGGTGCATTGGCTAGGTATCACGCTTGGCTTAGCTCTGCTTTTTGCACTGGTTATTACCCGTTATCGCTTTTCCCTTGCTCCGGACAGATGGACGTTAATACTGGCTGGATTCAGTTCAGGTGTAATGGGAACAGCAACGTCGGTAGGTGGACCACCTATGGCGATGGTGTACCAGAAAACGGAGCGACTGCAATCTCGCAATGAGCTAGCGCTGTTCTTTATGCTGACGACACCAGTGTCACTGTTGATGCTGGCTTTTAATGATCTATTTGATTTTCAGACGCTATTGCTAACTCTGCCGCTATTACCGGGGGTTGTTGCAGGTTATGCAATGGGAGGGTTTCTAGCTCGATATTTAAATCCACGACAGGCAAAATCTGCAATGTTTTTACTTTCAGTCATAGGTGCCGTTGTGGTGTTACTAACAGGAGTACGAGAGTTGCTCTAATGTTTGTTGATAACCACTAGTACCGGAGATAACGGAACTGCCTTAATAACAATAAAGGATTGAGGTGCTTTGCTAGATACTCTGGATTTAACACTTCTGCTGTTGACCCAGATGCCCCCTCAGATGAACCGAAACAGATAAAGATGTTGTGTATTAACTGTTAAAAACCTTACCAGCTGATTGTGTTCAGTGCTTCCAGTTTTAGCAGAGATCATTACAATGGCACCTTTTAATATACCTGATTAAAACCATAAGTTTTTCATGGGTACTGTCTGGTCAATATAATGCGGCGGATTTACGATTCGTTTAGCAGGAGAAATCGATGATTACTGTTTGTGCGCTCTATAAGTTTGTTCGTCTTGACCACTTTGAATCCCTGCGTGAACCTCTGCATCAGGTGATGTTGGATCATGAAGTTAAAGGTACTCTGCTGCTGGCTGCAGAAGGTATTAACGGCACGATTGCGGGGCCGGCAGACGGCATCAAAGCGGTTCTGAACTGGCTGGCGCAGCAACCTGATCTGGCAGATATTGTCACTAAAGAATCCTTTCATGAGGAAAACCCGTTCAACCGCACCAAGGTGAAGCTCAAGAAAGAGATTGTCACCATGGGTGTTGAGGGTATCGATCCTCGTCACGTAGTGGGTACTTACGTTAAGCCGAAAGACTGGAACGCTCTGATCTCTGACCCTGAGGTACTGCTGGTGGATACCCGTAACGACTACGAGGTTGAGATCGGAACGTTTAAAGATGCGCTGAACCCAGATACTGAGACCTTTCGCGAGTTTCCGGATTATGTCAAAGAGAACCTGGACCCAGCCAAGCACAAGAAAGTCGCCATGTTTTGTACCGGTGGTATCCGCTGCGAAAAATCTACGGCCTATATGAAAGAGCAGGGCTTTGATGAGGTCTATCACCTGGAAGGCGGTATTCTGAAATATCTGGAAGAGGTACCGGAAGAAGCGTCACTTTGGCAGGGTGAGTGTTATGTTTTTGACGGGCGCGTATCAGTGAATCATCAGTTGGAAAAGGGGCAGTATGATATGTGCAATGCTTGCCGCCTGCCGATTACCGAAGAAGACAAAGCGTCGGATAAATATGAGGCCGGTGTCAGCTGCCCGAAATGTCATGGCACCCACACTGAAGAGCAACTGAAGCGTTTTCGTGATCGCGAAAATCAGATCCAGCTTGCCCGCGCCCGAGGTATTCAACACGTAGGTGGCGAAGCAAAAACCTATGCGGAGTTGAATCGGGAGCTGAAGCTGAAACAAAAACAGCAGCAGAAAGCAGCTCAGCGTCGCTAGGTATAGAATTGAGTAGCATCATTCGCTTTTTTAACGGATAGCGCGGAATTCTCCTTTCAAAATCATCGAGCCTAAGCGAGATGTTTTGGTGGGAGATGGATAGCGCAGGCAACGGCACGTTGGCCTATCCTAGTTTTCGGATAGGTTTTATTGCTAAAATATAGCCTATGAAAAAGTCCGGTCACACCAAAACATTCAAAGTCCGTATCCGCGATAAGCACGCAAAAGTGCTTAGGGCTTGGGCGTTTTCGGTGAATCAGGTGTGGAACTATTGTAACGAACTGAGCCACCGCAGTATCAGGGAGCGCCAGAACTGGCTATCCGGCTACGATCTGCAGGATTACACCAAAGGTTCGGCTAAAGAGTTGGGGCTTAATTCTGCCACCGTTCAGATGATCGGGCATGAATACGTGACTCGCCGCAAACAGTTCAAAAAATCCCGCCT
>NZ_AUGW01000035.1 GCF_000422865.1 Oceanospirillum maris DSM 6286
CTAAGTTAACCCAATCTCCGGTGCTATCCTGTTTCCAGTAGCCGTTAACAGAGGCTTCACTGCTGACCAACAAGTTGAAATTTTGAATATCACCAGGGTTGGATACATCGGCTTTAAAACTGATTAACCCTAAGGGCATCGTTAAATCATCTGGTTTATCCACAGGGGCATCCTGCTGCTTAACATCGCGAATACTGGCCGATGATGAGCTAGAGGAGCCATTATCACCGGCGGCCACCGCTGTTGCCGCTAGAGTGATAAAGACCTTCGAAGCATTTGGCTCAACGGATACCTTACTGGTATTACGAAAAGGTACCGAAGATACATCGGATTGCTCGCTATCAGCGATACCGTCACCGTTACCGTCACCTAGTGTCTGTCCGTCGGTGGAAGGAACAAAATCTTCCACGCTGTCCGGTACTCCATCGCCATCGTTATCAGGCAAGTTACCCCATTCATCTTCTGGCGGCGTGGTTGGTGGCTCTGGCGTGGTTGGTGGCTCTGGCGTGGTTGGTTGTTCCACTACTTGTTCTAAAAAAGACAATGTATAGCTATCAGTGGAATATGCTTTCCCATCCGACACTTTAAAAGTAAAGCTACTGTCGCTATTACCACTGGCATTGGCTATGGATATATATTTTAGTTGGCCACCGTCAAGCTGAGCCTTTGTGACCTCCGCATTCAGGCTTATCGTATTACCCTCTAAACTGAGACTACCTAGAGCAGGCAGTGCCGTGATCTTGATTTTACTTAAGCTGTCATTAACATCGCTGTCATTAAAACCGAAGTCAGCAACCTTTAAGGTATAAGTGTTGTCTTCGTTCAGTGTTATGCTCTTATTCGTACCCGTTGGAAGTGTGTTATTGCTGGTGGAAACAGTCGAGACCAGAGTTAAGCCGGTTGTGGTGTCCTCGCCTGCACTTGCTACACCTCCATCGTCCTGTATGGACGTTAGAGAAATAATACGATTAACTACAGTTAAAGTTGTCGCATCATTACGATACTTCAGGTCATTAATTAAAGTCTGTATATCGGTTACGGAGTTATTACCCGAAGACGTATCAATCGTTACGGTAGTTGGTGCACCGACAACAACTGCTACGGTATACCCTCCTGTATTGATATTGGTACTACCGTTGCTCGTTAAGTCAACATCTGTACCGTTGAGCACTAAGAACTCTTTAGATGCGTCACTGACATTACTAACCGTTAGTACCAGCTGTTTAATATTCTGCCCAGTCTCAACGGTGTCGACCTGTGTGCTACTGAATAAGCTAACAGCTTGCTTACCTGTTATAAATGAAGGGTTGGTGCCAGTAGTTGCCAGAATTGGTGCATCATTGATATCTGTAATATTCAGAGTATAAGTAGCCGATGCTGAAGTCTGCCCCCCTATATCTGTTGTCGACCAGTTAAAATGGGCGACACTTGCACCTGACAAATCAGCGGTGGGCGTGAATTTTAGCTTGCTGATATCAACAATATTGATATTAACCGTACCACTAAGATTACCTACGGTTGTGTCATAGCTGATGCTGCCGACAGTGGAAGTGCCTGTGGTGCCTACTGAATCTAAGGATAAAGTACCGCCTACAACCGTTGAGGTATCAATGGTGATATATTCAATAGCTTCGTTACTCACATCTTTCGTCGTGAGCAATTCCGTAGCGGATAGATTGACAGCGGTGTCTTCATTGGCGCTGTCGGTGTAGCTTGCCGCTGTAGGCTTGGTCGTATCAATCACAGTCACCGTCGACGCTATCCCCCCCGTTGACCAAGTATCATCACCGCTGTTTGCCGTACCACCATTATCTTTTACTTCTGTGAGGGTAATGACTCGCGCACCTTCAGTGAAACTGCCTGAGGTATTTTCATAAGTCATCGCATTCAGAATGGCTTCAACCGTAGCCTCTGCAATGCCTACGTGGGTTAGCGTGACCGTTGCGGTTGTACCTGTAACTGAAACAGCATAGCCAAGGCTATTACCTGTTGTTGTGTCTGATGCTGCATTGGTCAAAGCCACAACAGTGCCGTCAACATTGATTTTTTCATCTGCACTGTCTTTTAAGCCACTAACCGTGAAGGTCACACTTTTGACCAAGTCTCCGGTATCTGGCACAGCCACATCAATTGCTGTGCTATTGAATAAGTCAGTGGCTGCACCATTGATGGCGTTACCCCCCGTGCCTGTCGCACTGACTGTCGGTGCATCATTCACCGGAGTAAAATTGACGGTAATGGTGGTTGCATTTGCACTTGTACCACCCTCACCATCATTGACTGAGATAACAACCGTATCGGTGGTAACGTTGTTGGATGATCCGGTATAGGTGACGTTGGAAGCGGTTGCCAAAAAGCTGTTAATTTCAGCAGCAGTACCCGTTAGCGTAATGGCATTGGTGCCGCTGTTACCAACAACGACGCCACCTGAACTTGTAGCGGTAAGCACTGCGGCAGTATCGGTTGCTGTCAGCGTTGCCACGACATCAGCCGTGGTATCCACGTCAGCAAATACAGGGGAGCCCGTAATCAGGTTGGTCGCGGTGTCTTCAATAGCGGTAATAGTTGTGGTGACACCTGTTAGCGTAGGGGCATCTTCAACCGCTGCTAGGTTGACCGTTAAGGTTGCGGGTGCAGAGACATCACCGCCCGCATCGGTTACCGTATAAACCACACTGCCGCTACTGGTGGAGTTGGCAGTTGGTGTGAACTGAATCAGCGTCAGATCGGCAATATTGATTTTGCTGCCCGCTGTTAACGCACCTGCGGTCGCTAATGTAGAGCTATCAGCTGCCGTACCAGCCGTTGGTGAGCCTGTTAGCGCCAACGTACCGCCGGATACACTGCTGATGGTGATATACCCCAGCGCATCAACAGCATTAGCCTCTTGAACCAAGACAATCTCTGATGTGGTCATGGTAAACGGCGTATCTTCAGTAGCCGCCTTGGTGGCGTTTGTTGCCGACGGGGTATCGCCATTCACCACATTGATGGTCGAAGTGATAGACACCGCAAGCGTATCATCACCGCTGTTAGCCGTACCGCCTGCATCTTTAACTTCGGTTAAGGTAAATACACGATTGCCTGCGGTGACGCCCCCCAGTGTATTTTGGTAGGTCATGCCGTTTAGGGCAGTCTGGAAAACCGTATTAGCGGCTGATGCTGCGTTATTACCCGTAACCACAACCGTTGCGGTGCCTGCATTGTATGTAACGGCATACGCAATATTCCCACCCGTTGCATTGGTCGAGCCGACAGTGGTCATTAAATCGACTGTAGAACCGTCAATGATCAGCTTTTCATTTGAGCTGTCCGCAAGCCCACTCACGGTAAAGGTTAGGCTGGCAATGTTCTGACCCGTCTCTACCGCACTGATAGTTGCACTAGAGAAAACAGAAACCGCTGCCCCAGCACCTGCCGCTGAACTATTGTCACCTGTGGCGGTAGCGGTAGGCTCGTCGTTCACCTCTGTAATCGTAATCGTTGGGGTTAAACTGTTGGAGTTGCTACTACCATCATTCGCAATAATGCTGAGCGTGTCGTTGCCGCTCTTATTGGCACTGGTGGCATAGGTGATATTTGTGGCACCTTGACTGCCTAAATAACCATTCAACTCAGATACGGTGCCCACCAGCGTGATGGTATAAGCATTCACTTGGGTCACATCAACATTATTGACCGTGCCCGTTGCCGTGGCTGACAGTGCCGCGCTGGTGTCTGCCACACTGAGGGTTATGGTGATATCACCTGTAGTATCGACATCCGCCAGACTAACCCCTGACAGGTTCATCGCCGTTGCAGGTGCATCTTCAAACTGAGCAAGCGTCGGCGTACCCGACAACACTGGCGCATCATTAACTGCACTGATATTGATATTGCTATCGGTAGCGTTCAAGTCAATATCACCCGATCCCGCCCCGTCATTGATTTTGATGTCTACCGTTGCGGCGGGGCTGCCATTATCATTTGCAGCGCCCGTGTACTGAATATTGGAGGCAGTATTGATATAGCTGTCTATATTGGCCGCTGTGCCCGTCAGGGTTAAGGTTCCGGTGGTTGAACCCCCAATCGCAACGCCACCGCCACTGCTGGCAGTAAATGTACCTTCAGTCGCCGTTAGGGTTAAAACAACGGTTGCATCACCATCTACATCGGCAAGCGTCATACCGCTGAGATCAAAGTTACCTGCGGTATCTTCCGTAAAAGAGAAGCTGGTCGGTACAGTACCTGTTTGGGTTGGGGCATCGTTAACGGCGGTAATATCAAGATTAAACGTCCCTAAAGCAACGTCGCCACTACCATCACCATCATTTATTTTGACCGCAACTGTTCGTGCATTTTGACCATTTTCATTCAGGACACTGGTGTATTTGATAAAGGTCGAGGTATTTAAATAGGTATCAATTTTACTGATAGTACCTGTTAAGGTGAGTGTCCCTGTACCTGAACCACCAATGACGACACCGCCATTATCACTGGCTGCGAGAGTACCGCCTGAGGCCGTTAGGGTCAGTGTCATGTCACCCGCTGAATCAGCATCGGCTAACGTGAGTCCCGAAAGATCAAGATTACTGGCTGTGTCTTCTACAGCAGTGATGTCGGTAGGAAAAGTGCCTGTTTGGGTGGGGGCTGCGTTAGGAGGGCCATAGTTGGAATCGATCGTGCCGCCGCCATTAAAGACCTGAACCTGACTATCACCCGCAGCCCCAGCCGCTGCCGTTCCACTACCATTACCACCACTGCCCCCAGCAGCTTTGTTATTGGTAAAAGTCACCGTATTGTTGTAGTTCAGCGTGCCTGTAGCTGCATTAAAGATACCTGCACCGGTATCACCACCATCACCACCGACGCCAGTACTACCGCCACCGCCACCGCCACCGCCACCTGCTGCCGCATTGTCAGACAGTGTTGAATTAGTGATGGTCAGCGTACCTTCGTTGTAAATAGCCCCACCTGCATCACCGCCTTTAGCACCTATAGTATTATCACCTGTTTTATAACCGGAACCGCCGCCACCGCCGCCAATACCATTACCACCAGAGATATTAACAAAGGCTCCATCACCACCGATACCGCCACGATATGACGGTGTATTCCAGTTATCGCCACCTGAACCTCCTGCTGTAGTCGAGCCTCCTGAACCACCAACTATTGCAGATGAATTACCATCTTTACCACCTTGGCCACCTGCAGCACCAGAATAACCGTAATTATTAAATCCCGAATATTTAAAACCGGCACCGCCGCCGCCCGTGCCTGAACCTCCAGCGCCACCGCCAGCGCCAAGATAGTTTTTACCACCATCGCCGCCGCCAATACCGTTATAACCAGAACCACCGCCACCGCCAGCCGCTCCGGTTGTACCACCATTGGTATAAACACCCGCACCACCACCACCAGTGGCCAGATTGTGACTCAGGGTGCTGTTGATAACGCTCAGAGTGCCCTTGTTATAAATCCCCCCTCCTTTACCAGCATCCCCTGGATTATTTCCCTGCGCCGTACCACCATTACCACTGACTAAACCTTCACGAATAATCAGACCATCTAGAGTCACCGTGCCTGATGTTATGGATAAAACTCGGCTGCTGTAATTAGCATCCAGAGTAATGTCGGCGGTACCATTATCGTCCCTGTCCCCATCAATAATCAGGTTCTTATTAATAACCAGTTCACCAGAACTAAGCTGAATATTATAATCCGCATCAAATGCAACCGTATCGCCTGAGCTAGCACTAGTAATAGCCTGCCGTAGAGAACCCGCTCCAGAGTCATTACTATTTGTAACCGTAATCGTAGCTAAACTCTGCTGATAATTAGCAATATTGATTGTCTCTGCTTCAATAGCACCAGATTGCACTTCTAACTGCCAGTTGCCAGCATCACCGCCTGTTCTATCATTGGATGCAGCGACATCTGCCCCTGTTAAGTTGGATAGCGACTCAACAAACTGCGCCCCTTTTTCACCTGCACCAGTATTACAACTGTAAAGTAAAAGGTCGCCTTCTTCTGCTATATGGCTGCCAATTTGCCCGAGTACTTCGGTATAATCTGACAGATTATCAGCTGATAGGTAACTACTGCCCAGCCATAAACTTCCCTCCCAGCCGTGCGCAACCAAGTGAATTTCGGGCACACTTTCCTGTCCTGCCAAAACTTGGGCGATCTGTTGTAAGCCATCTTCCTTTGTATCAAGAACTATAACCTGAGTCTCTTTAGGCAAGGAGGCTAAAATCTGGTCGATATCATTAACACGACTATCGATGACAATTAGAGAGGAGTTATTGGCAGTTGGAGTCATGGGTATCATAATCCTTTATACCTAGTTTTACTGAAATAAAACTGTTGATTTTATCTGATGGCTAAGAAGCTATTTAACATCGAAAACACTACATTTAACGGAGGGTAAAATAATTTATTTTTCCGGTGTTATAATGTTGGCTTCAGAGTTTTTTAAATCTTTCCAGAAAGACATATCAGCATAGGAGTCAAATAAGTCTGGGGGTAGAATAGTTTTTTTATCATTAATTTTAACTTTGGTCTCCACAGTATGTAAGTCTGGAATACCTAAGTTATGATCAAAATCAGGGGCATTGTATTGAATGCTATTAAAATCGTGATCAAATAAAGGCTCATCAATAAACTGATAAACCAGACGCATTACATCTGAAGGAGACCTAGTGAGTAGCTCATAATCAACTAACAACAAAGAACTGGCATGAGGGCCATAGACGGCTTCTTTTAATGCACACCAAGCAAAGCCTACCAGGCGATCACGCTGACCCAATGTATCAATACGGCTAAAAACTGTGTTTCTTTCTGCGAGGTTATTAAACAAGCGCGTATTTTCAAAAGGGTATTTTTGATATTGACGCTCTAAGCTATCCATAATCCAAGCTACATTACGAACGCAACAGATCACTTTAGACTCAGGGAACAAGCTATTTAAAGCAGGCAATCTGGCACACCAATTACGACTGGTATCAAAAACAACCTGTTTATCCGCTTGGTCTTTATAGTAAGAGTCAAACAACCCCAATAATAAAGTTCGCCTTTTTTCTTCATTCACAACCAAAGCGAACTCACTGCCAGCACTAAACTGAGAAATAACAGCATCAAACAAGCCGCTAACAGGACTGGTCATTCCAGCATGAAATAAAGGATTCTGTTGTAAAATTGCAGCTAAAAGAGTTGACCCTGAACGGGGCAATCCCGAAATAAAATGCATCCTTTTTGACATGGTTTATATTCCTTCTTAAGGTCATTCTATATGAAAAGATAGAGCTAAAATCCTAGGTAAAACCCTAATATATTTAGGTCATGCCCTAGACTTATCTGTTAAACTGAAGGCGACTACAGAGCCTGTGCGCAATGCCATTGAATCGTTGACAACTTGAAAGGAACATCAACAGCAGGAACGTTGTCTTCGCTACATGTTAAATTTTTAGATGTTAAATCTTGCTACCTCGCACTAGGCAAGGGCTAGCAAGGTTCAGGCTGTAGAAAAACATAACAACTTTCGGTTCAGAAACTTAGTTGAAAACAGCTTGATAAATGAATCGGCCACCTTCAGGCTGCACTGGCACAATAAATATATCTTTCAACTCCTCACCAAACTTAAATTTATAGAGGCCTTGATTGAGATGCAGGTCATTATCAGAAGAAAAAATCAAATAGAAAGAAAAATACTCCACACCATCTTTGATATATGGATATTTTTTTTCGACAACTTCATCCAAGTTCAAATCATAACAAAAATCATCAAATAAAACTGTAACACTTTGATTTTTATACTTATTAAAGAAATCTACACCCATATCGTCTTCACCTCTTATCAGTAATAGAAATTATTATAGTCTGCGCAGTCAAAATAGCCATCAACTAAAAAGATATTTTAAACATAAAATAATAGTGATAGCATCATCAGAACCAGCAATAAACTAGATAGCGATCGTATGACTCTAGCAAAAAATCAGGTGCTGAAAATTGAACAGTACCTTTCTTCAAGCCAATACTGCCAAGCAGAAGTCCTTTTACGGAAAATTCTTTGCAAAATGGAAAATTGCTCAACTTATCTTCCGTATTTATACCAGACACTCTTTAGTTTAGGAAAATATTATGACTTGATAAATGAGATTCACCAATCACTACCCCATTTATCAGACCAAAATGAGGGGCTTTTCTACCTCTATAAATCCCATATCGCTATAGGACAATATGAAGGTGCTATAGTAGCTATTGATAAAATTTCATCTATAGTATCGGAGACTCTCCCTTTTTTGATGGATAAAGCAATTTGTTACTATCATCTTTCTGATCTTGATTCTGCAGAGAGGATTATTCATGAAATAGCTCTATTACAACCAGACAGTGCGGCTGTTCATAATAACCTTGGTAATATTCAGAAAGATAGAGGCCGTATTAACACTGCATTAGCATCATTCAAGCGATCAATTCAGCTGTCTCCCTGTATGGTAGATGCCTATATTGGAGCAGGCGTTACCAGTTTGATGAAAGGTGATCGAATTGAGGGCGAAAGGTACTTTATTTCTGCTATAAACATCGATTCAAGAAACTATTTAGCTCAATCCCATCTCGCTCACTTTTACTATAAAGAAAAAGCTTTTGATAAAGCGGAAAAATTATGGATTCAGCTGTCAAATCAATATCCCGCTCATACAGGTAGCTATCTATCCTTATCTAATCTCTATCAAAAGACTGGCCGACCAGAACAAGCTATTGAAATTCTAGACCGATGCTTGTTGATCGATCCTAACTGTGGAACGGTTGCTCATATTAACTCAGCACTCAAACAAGAAACAACAGATACAGCACCTGCCAGCTATATAAAAGAACTCTTTGATGGCTACGCAGATAGCTTTGAGAAGCACTTAACCCAAGAACTGAATTATCAAACGCCAGAGCAACTTTTTGCTCTATGGCAGAAACATAATAATAAGCCATCCAATCTCGGAAAAACTCTAGATCTTGGCTGCGGGACAGGTTTATCGGCAAGACCTTTTTATATCTACACAACCTATTTAACCGGTATTGATCTTTCCGAAGGCATGGTAGAGATCGCTAGAGATAAAGGGATATACAATGAGCTTATTATTAGTGATATATACCCATACCTTGCCAACAATCAGAGTAAATTTGATACCTGCTTGGCAATAGATGTCCTTAACTACAGCGGCAATTTATACAATCTTTTTCCTAAAATACATTCATCCCTAGAACCACACGGATTATTTTTATTCTCAACCGAAGCCAGTGAAACAGCAGATTACACCTTACAAAAAAATGGTCGCTATCAACATTCAAAAACTTATATCGATAAATTACTAAAAACAACAGGTTTTAGAATCATTGCGGCACATACAGCAGAGATAAGAAAAGAAAAAGACCAATGGGTCGAAGGCGATTTATATATCACTCAAAAGATATAGATCACTCTACGCCATAACACCCAGTACAAAAGCGCGCCACGTACCCCAAAAATATTTCGGTATTTTCTAGATAGCAAGTTAGGGAATACAGCAATCTTAGAGAATATTTTATTTGGGTACTTTATTTAAATGATGAAAGGAGAAAAAAATGTCTGAACCATTTTTAGGGGAAATCAGAATGGTGGGCTTTAATTTTGCCCCCAGAGGCTGGGCATTTTGTGATGGCCAGATTCTGCCGATTAACCAAAACCAGTCCTTATATTCTTTACTTGGCACCACCTATGGCGGTGATGGTCGCACCTCTTTTGCCCTGCCTGACTTAAGAAGCCGTACGTCTTTGCATAAAGGAGACGGCTATCAATTAGGACAAAAAGGAGGGGTAGAGGCAGTCACTCTAACGGCAGCTGAAATGGCAGCACACACTCATACCATGCAAGCATCACCTGATCTACCCGATCATTATACTCCTGGAGCAGGAGGCAATCGCTCTTTAGCTCAAGGCATGGATTCGATCTACTCTGACCCTTCATCTAGTACAGCTCGTACACTAAATGATGCTGCGGTGACAAATAGCGGCGGTGGTCAAGCTCACAACAATATGCAACCCAGTCTTGTCCTAAGCTTTTGCATTGCCCTACAGGGCTTATTCCCTTCCAGAAACTAAAAGGAATATTAGTATGTCAGAACCATTTGTTGGCGAAATCCGTATGTTTGCCGGTAATTTTGCACCACGCGGCTGGGCTTTCTGTGATGGGCAACTTTTGGCCGTCAGCCAGAATGATGCACTGTTTTCACTACTCGGCACCATTTATGGTGGCGATGGCCGCACCACCTTTGGCTTACCCGATATGCGCGGTAGAATCCCCTTGCACCAAGGCCAAGGCCCAGGGCTCAGTTCACGTAGACTAGGTGCCAAATTTGGCGATGAATCAGTAACACTCACCACAAACCAGCTACCCTCACATAGCCATGGGTCAGTCGCTTGTAACACAGCGGCTACTACCGACTCTCCTCAAGGGAAAGTACTTGCCAAACCCAACACAGAAGATATGTATACCCCCCCTACTGCCGGAACAAACGTGTCACTCAGCCCAGCAACGATAATAAATTCAGGGGGCTCTCGATCACACACCAATCTGATGCCAACATTATGCGTCAACTTTATTATGGCCCTTGTGGGTATCTACCCCTCTCGTAACTGATTCTGTATTTATAAGGAAATGATTATGTCTGAACCCTTTATCGCCGAAATTCGACTCATGGCACTTAACTTTGCTCCAAGAGGCTGGGCATTCTGTGACGGGCAACTATTGCCTATTGCACAAAACACCGCATTATTTTCTTTGATTGGTACCACTTATGGCGGCGACGGTAGAACCACTACCGCTTTACCCAACCTTCAAGATCGGGTACCTATGCACCCAGGCAGAGGACCAGGATTAACGTCACGACGCTTAGGGCAAAGAGTAGGGGTTGACACAGTAACCCTTTCTGAAGCACAAATCCCTTCCCACACTCATACCTATCGCGCCGTTCAGGCAAACAGCACAACGAATGAACCAAATGGGAATCTAATGGTTGGCGAGGGCGTTCCAGGAGGATCTAAAGGCGCTATTCCTGTTGAGTTCTATAAGCAAGATGCAACCAATATGGTATCTATGTCTTCTGCCTCCCTAACCACAGCAGGCGGAGGTCAGTCCCATGAAAACCGGCAGCCTTACCTAACACTCAACTACTGTATTGCATTAACGGGGCTATACCCTAGCCGGGGCTAATCAATTTTTATTTCAGGAAGTAAGGCATGATATTCAATAAAACATCTTTTATTCTTCGACCACTTGACTGTTCATCTGATAAGGATATGTCAGATATAAGTGCTTTATACGCGTCAACCCGTTATGCAGAAATGAGTGCTTCTGGTTGGCCTAAAGAACAGATCGATCTCTTTCTAAAAAGCCAGTTCGAGTCTCAACATACTTTCTATATGGAGCAATACTCTACTGCTAGCTTTGATCTGATACAGATCGAGGACAAGGTAGTCGGGCGCTTTTATGTTGACCGGTCAGAGAAGCAAGTGATTATTGTCGATATCGCTTTATTTCCTGAATACCGCAATCAGAAAATTGGCGAACAACTGATCACGGCTCTTCAACAAGAAATTTTAGACCCAGAACAGCGTCTGACGATTCATGTTGAACATGTTAACCCAGCCCTGTCCTTTTATAAGCGCTTAGGCTTCTATCCTGTGGAATTAAAAGGCGTGTATATTCTTATGGAGTGGGTCAATTCAGCAGAAATAAGGACTGAAAAAAGAGCTCAATATGAACCTCAATTAAATGAGGAACTGTATCAAATATCGGGTAAGCTCTTCACTTAATTATTTATATTATAACACTAAAAATTTTTCTAATTAAAATATAATAAATCATGGTGCTGCATTTATATTAGTTCTACTAAAAAAATAAAATATTATTTTTTAAAGCCAGATCTCTAATTTTTTTATCAAGCCAATCATTATAAATTAGGTCGATGGATAGATTGATACGCTCTTTCGAGCTATTGTTAAATGCAGCATGAGGGTTACTTAGTCGCATATACCAAATCTCACCTGGCTGCATAGGCACTATTTATTAAAAATATAACATCCTTAACAGAGATATTTGGAATAATTAGCCGAATAGAAAATCTATGAATAGCATCAAGAGTAGGATCTGTATGCTTTTTAACACTAGCACCAGACTATAAACGCATTAGTTAGTTCGGTTTCAAATAGCCCAGTGATAGACTTTATGTAAGGGCATAGCTTCATTTCATAGCTATCAACCTAGTCATACAGAGAAGGATCTGAATAATCAACATCTATATCATCCCTTATAGGCTTAATTCTAGGGCTGCACAAAGGAATGACGCTATAATAAATATAACTATTCTGCAACAAATTAGGCAGTAATTTTTCTACCTCTTTTAGCAATCGCTCAGAGTCTAGAGAAAAGACCTATACTATTCAGTCTGTAATTTGTTTTGCAAAATTATTCAATCCATTATCCGAAAAAATATCTTATTCCTTTAAAAAATTAATGATAGATTTAACAGGTAATCATACAAAATATAAAACTATTCAATTATTATTAACCTGTATTTACATTGTATAATTATAAATAGATTATAGAATGCAAGCCTCATAAAAAGGAGAACTTCATGAGCACCTTCAGCATTACAGAACAGCAAAAGCATGATTATCAAACTAAAGGCTATATTAAGTTAGAGAATGCCGTACCCGCAGAGCTACTGAAAAGATGGCAGGAAAAGGCCAAGCTGCTAGAAGAAAAAGCGATGCAGGCACACAACAGTAGCGAACACCTACACGGAGCCTGTGTTGTTCAAGACCCCGTTGGCCCACGGCTTATGCGGTATGATGATCTGCATATTGTGGAAACAGCGCTATCTATTGAGCTGTTGTCTTGCCCCTCCATGATGGCTATTGCAAGAGAGTTATGTGGTAGAGGCGCAGTACCATTGCAGATGGATCTTCTTTACAAGCAACAACATCCTCATCCTGTGATTAAATGGCATCAAGGTGCTCAACATCCGAGAAATTTTCCTTACTTAAATATTGGTGTCTACCTAGATGATGCACCAAAGGGCGATGGCTGTTTAAGATACGTGGCGGGCACTCAGAATAAGTTATTAGATATAGAAAAGGTCTCAGCAGACCATGGCTGGGATGTACCCGGTGTAATTGAACTTCCAGCAAAAGCTGGCGATATTTTGATTCAAGATATGATGATTCTACACGGCTCCCAACCCAAACGGTCACTGGGAGTTAGGCGCACTATTTATATTGAATATCGCCCCTTTGACGGTATTTATGAAAGCGGCGCACAAAGCGAAGAATGGGCTGATTTGAGAAAACAATGGATGGCTCAGGTCATTGAGCATGCCGATCAGCAAGAGTGGCCTGAGGAGTGGAGACAAGACTACCCCACAGCCGTCAGTAACTTGGACTCATTGATGCAAGTACTACATGAAAAACGTGAGCCACCAATTCCTGCTGTATGGGGCATTAATCAGGTAGAGCTAGAAGACTATCCCGTACCTGCCGATATGAAAGATTGGTAATCTCTAAATGGAACATGAGCATTGCCTTGCCATCAATGCTCATGGTGCTTTTGCCATAGAGATGTTAAGTTCTGCGCAAGTGCTCTAGCACCATCAGCATCCAAACGGTCTAGTTGTTCGATCACTTGTAAGATATTCTCATCTGTAATGTCTGGACTACCGTATTTATATTCAACAACTGTTTTTTCATAGCCTGTGTTGATAAATAAACCTCTAAGCCAATCATTCACTATGCAGTCTATGACCAAGTGAACCCTATCTACACTGCTACCGTTTTTAACTTCATGCGGATAGTTGGCATTCATATACCAACACTCCCCTTCGGCAAAATGCACAGGTTGATCATTAATCAGAAAGGTCACATCAGCATGGGTTTGGATGGGGATATGCAAACGCACACAGCCGTCTTCAAAGCAAAGATCCATATCGGTATGACGGCGTATTTCCTCTCCTGCCTTAAGTAACATTAAGCGAGCAGACACTATGTTACACTGAAAGCTGGAGACGACTTCCTTTAAATAATCAGATTGTTCTAAGTACAGAGTGTTTTGATAACGCTCAGGATTTAACTCGGCAACGGTAATACTGTCCACTTTACCATCTACAGATCGTAGCGGTAACGCACACCAGCCTCCATCATGTACCGATTGGTTAATATGACTAACCCATTGGTTGTGTAGCAGTTTTTCAAGATCTTGTTGCAGACGCTTACTGTTAAAGGTGAGAGGTAACTTATGGTAAGCGTCAGTCATGATTACGTCCTTTCTAGATATTTTATTCTCTTTATATCTCAAACTTAGACACTTAAATATGACCTAATATTGTATTTACCATTCTTGGCACACTAATAGTTGCAGTATCAAACTGGAATTCTGGCTTTATTGGCGCTTCATAAGGCGCATCAATGCCTGTCATGCCTGATATTTTTCCCTCAAGGGCTTTAGCGTATAACCCCTTTGGATCTCTGCTGATACAGGTTTCTAAAGAAGGCGCTAAGTATATTTCGGTAAACTGGTTTTTAGGAATGCTATTACGAATCTTGTCACGCTCTTTTTGGTAAGGTGAGATAAGCGCACATATCACTGTAATATTATTATTTATCAATAAACGAGCGACCTCACCTGCACGGCGAATATTTTCTTTTCTATCTGCTTCATTTAGACCTAAATCAGAACACAATCCTTGCCTTAAATTATCACCATCTAAAACTATAACTTTTTTTTGCTGTTCTGATAGTGATTGATAGAGAGCTTGTGCTAAGGTTGTTTTACCTGATGCAGATAATCCTGTGATCCAAAATAGATGTGGTGAGTTTAGTGATTTATTTTTTGACATATAAAAACTCTAATATTTTAGCGCTTTCAGTGTGTTCAATTTTTCTTATAAGCTTGGCACTAACTAACCAACTTGTCCATCTGGCCACCTAAATTATCTAAAAATTAAATTAAAGCGTGGTTATTTTTGGTTTAGTATTTTAGGCACTGCATGTTTATATTGATCCTGACAGCCCTGGCCCATTATTACTATACTACCATCTCAGTGATTTCATTTTTCTGACAGTTAACAGACCCCGATGAAGGGGCCGAGTAATACTACGTAGGCTGAAATTATTATGCGGACACAATTTGTATTGTGTCGCACTATTCAATAGAGAGTTCTTTCTATGCTATTCCACCTTAACCAATTATGGATTAGGTGTTGCGCTCAGAATTGGCCGTTAAGTGTGAAGAAGTAAGCGTAGGCAATAGATCAAAAATAATAACCCACGCCTGCGGTGATGAGATCCACGTCCTGTTTGCCAAGAAGGTCTGGTTCGGTGTTCAGCAAACGCCGCCAGTTGAGCTGTAGCTGCCACTCCGGTTTAAACTGATAACCTACCCCTAAGCCTAATGCCGGAACCCACTCCTGACTGGATTGACGGGTGCTTTCTGAGGTTTCACTCACTACCGTGCCAACATTATTTCGACTGGCTCCAGACGCTTCACCTCGGCTGGTTTGGTCTAACCACGCTAGCCCCAGAGAACCTCGTAATTGCCACTGCTTCGTTAAGGGTAGCTGGCCGATGAGGCTCAGCATCAAAGCATCCTGTTCGACGCTTTCTTTAATGGTACGGTGACGCGTAATGCCTGCGGTAGTATCTGTGGTTTCTGAGCGGGCAGAGGCCTCTCCCAGATTCAGATAGCTCACCTCAACCGCGAAATGGGGTGAGTATTCATAACCGACACCGATAATCAGGGCGGTATCTGTCTTATTCTCTGTTAAACGGGCGCTGCCACCAGCGGCTTCAATACTGTTATTAAAGGCCTCAAAATGACTGATGTTCATATCTGAGCGGGACTGGCCTGCTTCAAGCTGCAAATAAGCGTTACCTGCCTGTGCATTCAGAGCGAAAAG
>NZ_AUGW01000036.1 GCF_000422865.1 Oceanospirillum maris DSM 6286
GCAACAATATTCTCAGCTTGAGGGCCTTTAGCGCCATCAGTTACTGTAAATTCAACTTGCTGACCTTCAGTCAGAGTTTTGAATCCAGAGCTAGCAATTGCGCTGAAGTGAGCAAACACGTCAGGACCAGATTGTTGCTCAATGAAACCAAAACCTTTAGCTTCGTTAAACCATTTTACAGTACCACGGATAGTATTAGACATAATAAATTACCTGAATTTATAAAAGTAAAAGTGCCTGCAAAGGCGATTTTTGCAGAAGAATAGACTTGAACTTAGAAACTACAGGACGAGGTATTATAACTAAAACTACGCATTGGAGAATATAAATTAGAGACTTCTTTCTAGCTGCAATCATAATACAACGATAGTATTTTAATAGCGAGCTTTATTTCAGCTAGTTCTAAAAGAGTTTTTAACAACTTTTTTCTAACAGCCTATCAAACAAACTGTAAATCAGATTAGCTCACTCAGATATAAAAAAACCAGGCATAAAAAAAGCCAGTCATAATGACTGGCTTCTCTTGAAATTATTGTCTGATATTACAGAGCAACAATGTTCTCTGCTTGAGGGCCTTTAGCGCCGTCAGTTACAGTGAACTCAACTTGCTGACCTTCAGTCAGAGTTTTGAATCCAGAGCTAGCAATTGCACTGAAGTGAGCGAACACGTCAGGACCAGATTGTTGCTCGATGAAACCAAAACCTTTAGCTTCGTTAAACCACTTAACAGTACCACGGATAGTATTAGACATAACAAATTACCTGAATTTAATAGTAGAAGTGCCTTCAAAGGCGATTTTTTGCAGAAGAATTAACTTGAACTTAGAAACTACAGGACGAGTAATTATAACTAAAACTACGTATTGAAGAATATAAATTAGCGGCTTCTTTCTAGCTGCAGCTAAGATACAGCGATTAAATCCAAATAGCGAGCTTTATTTCAATTAAATCTGAAAAACTTTCTAGCCCTTTCCGTTAAACAAAAAAAGCCCCGCAATACGGGGCAAAACACATAAAGCACTCATGCAGTCAAAACTAGACGAAGTCCAGGCAAACACAAGCGAGGCAGGCCGTCAGCTTAAAAAACAAACCTACCTGAAACGGCTTTGGATCATGTCGAGCACCAAAGCCTGTAGGAGTAAAACGTAAAGCCGATATTAATAACCGTTCAGGCTGTCGATATATTCTGGCAAGAACAGTGATATCTGCGGCACATAGGTGATCAAAATCAAGAAGCCTAGCAACAAGCCCAACCACGGAAGTGCGGCCTTAATCACCCACATCATACTGCGACCCGTAATCCCTGCGGTTACAAACAAGTTAAGACCTACTGGCGGCGTCAGCATACCGATTTCCATATTCACCACCATAATGATACCAAGGTGAATCGGATCGATACCTAGCTGAGTAGCAATCGGGAATAAGATAGGAGCCATGATCAGCAAGATTGCCGATGGCTCCATAAAGTTACCCGCAGCCAACAGCAGAATATTCACCACAATCAGGAAGCCCCAAGCAGGCAAGCCCCAACCAATAATCGTCTCAGCAATGATATGTGGAATACGCTCAGTGGTTAGAACGTGAGCAAACAGCATAGCGTTAGCGATAATAAACAGCAGCATTAGAGAAACTTTTGCCGCATCCAACACAACACGCTTAACTTCTGCATCAAAGAAAGACTGAGGTAAAGCAAGACCAATCTGGGAGATATTACGGCCCAAGCAAGCAACAATAGACTCACCTTTATAATGCCAAGGCTTGCCTTTTAACGGCCCCATATCACGGTAGCCAAACACCGCCACTAAGAAAGCATAAACGGCAGCTACTGCTGCTGCTTCCGTAGGACTTGCCACACCGCCATAGATAGACCCTAGAACGATCACGATGAGCATCAAACCACCCATAGCAATAGCACCAGAGCGGAATAGAGCAACAAAGCCTGGGAACGGCTGAGCTGGGAAGTTTTTAACACGGGCAACAATATAAATGGCGATCATCAAAATACCGCCCATCATCAAACCCGGAATCAAACCAGCCATAAACATACGAGCAGCGGATACTTCTGTTGCCGCAGCATAAACCAACATCACAATAGAAGGTGGAATCAGAATACCCAGCGTACCCGCGTTAGCAATAACACCTGCCGCAAAACTTTCTGGATAACCTGCACGTACCATACCAGCAATAACAATCGTACCAATTGCCGCAACAGTAGCAGGAGAAGAACCAGAAACGGCTGCAAACAGCATACAAGCCATCACCGAAGCCATCGCCAGACCGCCTTTTACATGGCCGATACTATCCACGGCAAAGTTGATCAAGCGTTTCGCCACGCCACCTGTGGATAAAAATGCAGATGACAAAATAAAGAACGGAATAGCCAGCAGCGTATAATGGTGTGACAGGGTTTCAAATAACTTCAAGGCAATGGATGCCAAAGAATCATCTGAGAATATTAAAATCGTGCCGACACTGGATAAACCCAAAGCGACAGCAATTGGCATACCTAGAAAGATACAGCCAAAAAGAATCAGAAAGAGAATACCAATAGTCATTAGTTTGCTCCTCGGTCTGTATCTCGGTTGCTCGCATCAGAAACGGCACTTTTCAGTTCTTCAGCAAGGTGCATACTTTCTTTACCTTCATCTGCTAGATGGAAACCATCTTTTTTACCGGTCAAAATATCCCAACCTAACTCGGCAAAACGGATCACCAAGAGTACAAAACCAACAGGCATAATCATCATCGCCATCCATTTAGGGATCGCAATATCTTCCATTTCAATATTGATCATGTGCATTAACTGTAGGTAGTCCCAAGAACCTAAAAGAAAAAGTCCGCAGTAAACAAAGCACAGTGCAATCGCCAACAAACCCGCCAAACGACGTAAAGGTTCAGGCAACAGTTTCACCACAACATCAACGCCAATATGTGCGCCAATACGAACACCATAGGAAGCACCAAAAAGCACGAACCAGGCAGCGGTATAAAGGGTTGCTTCTTGAATCCAGATAACACCGGAGCTGAAAACAAAGCGCATAATAACTTCGGCAAATACCAGCAAAGTCATAGCGACTAGCAAAAGAGCAACGATATTCTCTTCAAGTTTATGTATGAAACGTATAACCATGGTTCAACTCTCATCGTTTCGTGAGCAGGCCTTTCCAGTCGAACAGGGATCACATTCGCTGGAGTAAATAAGCCAAAGAGATATTCGGGAACATGAGCACTGCTGAAAACATCATGATGCGACAGCAGTGCAATTATCAGCACGACACTAGCAAGGTATTACTCTAGAAAAGCACTGACTTAAAACGAACCGTTGAGCTGGAAGAATCCAGCCCAACAGGGCAAAGCGACTAGTTATTTGACTGAAGAGCCGCATCGATAATGTCTTTACCGATTTGACGCTCGAATTGTTTCCAAACAGGCTTCATCGCTTCAACCCACTGCTGACGCTCAGCATCGGTGATTTGCAGTACAGTAGTACGGTTAGAATCGATAATACGCTGACGGTCACTCATCGCTTTTTCTTCAGCAACTTTATTACCAAATGCGATGGCTTCATCCAGTGCCTTTTTCAGTTCAGGGCGAACATCCGCAGGCAAGCCTTTCCAGAAACGAGCAGAAGTCACAACCATGTAATCTAGAACACCATGATTTGTCTCTGTAACGTAATCTTGAATCTCAAAGAATTTTTTCGAATACAGGTTCGACCATGGGTTTTCTGCACCATCAATCGCTTTAGTCTGCATTAGAGTAAACACTTCGGAGAATGGCTTCTTCAACGGAATCGCATCAACGGCTTCAAACTGAGAAACCAACACGTCAGATGTCATGATGCGAAACTTCAAACCTTCAGCATCAGCAGGCGTACGCAGAGGCTTATTCGCAGACATCTGCTTCATGCCGTTGTGGATATAACCTAGACCTGTAAGGCCGCGATTTTCCAAAGAAGTCAGTAGTTTCTGACCAGTAGGGCCTTGCTGGAAGCGATCCACAGCAGCCATATCTTTAAACAAGAAAGGTAGATCAAAAACCTGTACTTGCTTGGTGTATTTCTTGAATTTAGATAAAGAAGGCGCCGCAAGTTGCACATCGCCCAACAGAATCGCTTCTAGAACTTTACCGTCACCAAACAGCTGTGAGTTTGGGTAAACTTCAATATTCACCTTGCCCGGAAGACGAGATTCAGCCAACTCTTTAAATTTAAGAGCCATCTGACCTTTTGGCGTATTTTCCGCTACAACATGAGAGAATTTGATAGTAATAGGTGCTGCAAAAGCTGTGGCGGCACCAGCCAACATGCAAGCTGCAAATGTTACTGCTTTAGTGAGTGAACGCATCGACCCGACTCCTACTGGATTTGTTTTTATAAAGTTTGTAAAAAATTTCGCAAAAAAGAGGCCGGAAAAACCGGCCCAAACTTGCAAAGGTCCGCCTAAATACTGCAAAGGCTGCGACTTACCTTGCTCTTAGCAAGCAAGGTGTCAGGTTGTAATACAAGTAAGATGCCAAGTTATTTTATCATCTAAAAATAGTTATAACCTATTGTTTTTAATAGATAAAATTACAATTTAACCAGAAAAATGAAAACAAAATCCTGCTAATATTGTGCGGATAACCGCACTTCAGAGGGATTTTTGAGCGGATATTCACCTACAAGAGAACAGTAAGCTTAAGACCTAGGTCTAAGAGTATTTTTTCAATTCAGCCACAGAACACCTCATGACAGCTCACGGATGGTCTTTCGTCTTAACGTAACACCTAAAAAATTAACACTAATGGTAAAATGTGCGGCAATTCGCACAACCTGTAAAAACCGTCTTGCAAGACACCATTCCTCTACCCTCTTGAAATCTAGAATCTCTCCCCCATTGTTAAAATCACTGATCAGTAAAGCTGAACCCTTACACCTTAAAAAGGTTTGCCATGACACTATCCACACAGCACCCCATCCCTCCCGAATGGCACAAGATAGAGACGGTGCTTTTAGATATGGACGGCACCCTACTCGACCTTCACTTTGATAGTCACTTCTGGCTAGAGCACCTGCCTAAACGTTACGCAGAACTCCATAAGCTTGATGAGGCTAGCGCTAAAGGTTACGTCATTGATGAAATTACCCAACAACAAGGCACGCTAAACTGGTACAGCCTTGAATATTGGGCAAAGCACTTCAATGTCGATATCGTGGCGCTAAAAAAAGAAGTACAACACCTTATTGGATTTCGCGGCGATGCCTTGCACCTTTTAGAATTCCTCAGAAGCCATCACGCACAAATTATTCTCGCGACGAATGCCGATCAGCAAAGCTTAGCCATTAAGTTGCCAGCGACAGGTTTGGATCAGTATGTGGATAAAATTGTCAGCTCTGCAGAACTACAGATTGCAAAGGAAGAGACCGCATTTTGGCAAGCATTACAAATCAAGACACCATACAATCCTGAAACAACCTTGCTTATTGATGATAATGAAACCGTGTTAGATTCAGCCAAAGCCTTTGGTATCAAATACCTATACACCATTGTACAACCCGATATGCGCGCGCCAGCACGGACATCAACCCGCTATCCTGCCGTAGGTGATTTCTCCCATATTACTCAACAGAGCTAAAGCCTAGAAAGGGAAGTTCAAGAAAAGGAAGGTTAAGGTTAAGGTTAAGAAAGAGTAAGCTCATTTGTTAAAAAGGTAAGCTCGCTATGACGACACCAGCATCCAAAGTACGCCTGGACAAGTGGCTATGGGCAGCTCGGTTTTTCAAAACTCGCGCCCTAGCCAAAAAAGCGATTGAGGGCGGCAAGGTTCACTACAACGGCGACCGTTGTAAAAGCAGCAAGATGGCGGAAGTAGGCGCGATGCTATCCTTGCACCAAGGCTGGGATGAGAAAAAAGTTGAGATCATCGCCCTCTCAGATCAACGCAGAGGGGCCCCAGAAGCGATGCTTCTCTATAAAGAAACCGATGCCAGCATCAAAAAACGCGAAGAAGAAGCCGAAAAGCGCAAACTGCTAAAAACGGCACTAGGCGCACCAGAGCATCGTCCAAACAAGAAAGATCGACGTACAATCCATCGCTTTAAACGGATTGATACCGAGTCATAAACCATCGCTTCCTCAAGAGAGGATAAACGATACAAGAACGATAGAAGAGATTTATGAGCCAATTTGATTTTATTCAACGCTTTATCATTAATCACTCACCGGTACGCGGTGAAATTGTCCGCCTGAAAGACAGCTTCCAAAAAGTGTTGGATAAACACGACTACCCAGCCGCCGTAGAAAAACAGCTAGGCGAGATGCTCTCTGCCGTCGCGCTGTTAACCGCTATAGTCAAAGTGGACGGCATACTGTCCCTTCAGGCTCGGGGAAATGGCTCCTGTAGCCTATTAATGGCAGAATCCAATCCCGGCGGCGACCTGAGAGCCATTGCCCGTTGCGAAGAGACCGTTGGAGAGGCCAACAGTCTTAAAGAACTAATGGGGGATGGTCAGTTAATTATCACCATTGAACCCACCAATGGTAAACGCTATCAGGGCATTGTTTCCCTTGAAAAAGAGACCCTTGCTCACTGCCTTGAGCAGTATTTTGAGCAATCAGAGCAACTGCCTAGCCGTCTTTGGCTTAATGTTACCGACAATATTGCCTCAGGCTTTATGCTGCAAGCCTTACCGTCAGAGCGCACAGAAGATGATATGGCCGCATGGGAACATGCGGTTAGCTTAGCTGAAACCTTAAAAAATGAAGAGCTCGCTCATCTGCCGTTTGAAGAGCTACTGCATCGACTTTACCATCAGGAAGAAATTCTTATTTTTGAAGGTAGCCCTTTACGCTTCAACTGCACCTGTTCAGAAGAGCGTGTAAAAAATGCATTAATCAGCATGGGTAAAGCCGAGTTAAACAAAGTCATCGAAGAACAGGGCAAAATAGAAAGCCAGTGCCAGTTCTGCAACACCCTTTATAGTTTTAATGCCGCAGATATCGAAAGCTTGTTTGAAGATCCCGATGCGCCAACGCCGGTTATTCATTAATCGGCACTGAATACCAGTAACGGAACACCACGAAATACTGGTTTATTCTCACAGGGTTTACACGAGCCTCAGTCCTTTTCCTTAGGAAAAACTTGAGGCTTTTTTATCGATTAAATTTATCTGAGAATCCATCCAGCCCGAACAAAGAATCTACCAATAGCAGAATGATTCAACCGACAAATCGAACGTTCGTTATGGATATGTTTCAAGATTCCTTCGTTTTCTAACAAATATTCTTGTAGTGAAACTACAAGAATGGCAAACAGGCCTTCCAAAGCACCTCTAAAAGCTGACTTTAAAGTCATAAAAAATAGATTTAACCTGTTTTTTTGCCTCACCACAAAATTTGTTCAAGCGAGGAATGCGCTAGTAAGAACACCTATCATTTAGAGTGTATACCATTTTAAACACCTTTTTTTCAGCATAATACACTAAAAACCTCTGCTTTTTTGTGTGCAACTGCATCAAGAATTTTGTTTTGTAACTGATTTTCAGAATTTTCTTCCTGTTAGGGCTTCGCACAGGGGGGCTTTTTTTGACATAATACGCGCCTAAAAACGGCTTTCAGATGGCGACCTGTTTTTTTAATTTAGACCTACAGGCTGCTTTTGACCGGTCGGTTTTTTTGGGTACTCGCTTGGTAATTTGCCCGCGCTGGTAAGTTTGATAGTAGTTGATCGGCTGGAGCCGAAGGACACAAGTAAATGACGACATCGATTGACGATAGCTCTGTAATGACTTTCACCAACCTTAGTACTGCTGAGTTGGTTCAAATAGCCGTTCAACGTAAAGAAGGTGAACTGGCTAGCAACGGAGCATTAGTAGTAACGACTGGCCACCGAACTGGTCGCTCTCCAATGGATCGTTTCATTGTTGAAGAGCCTAGCACCGCTGATTTAATCGAATGGGGTGCTATTAACCGTCCGCTTGATGGTGCTAAATTTGACGCCCTTTGGGATCGCGTTGAAGAGTACCTTACTCAGAAAGACACTTTTGTTTCCGAATTACATGTAGGTGCTGACCCTGAGCACTACCTGCCGATTCGCGTAACCACTGAGACAGCTTGGCACAACCTTTTTGGTCGCACTCTTTTTGTACGACCAGAAGAGTTCAACCCTAAAAACAAAGGTGAGTGGCAGGTTATCAACGCGCCTCAGTTTGTTTGTGATCCTGAGCGTGATGGCACAAACTCTGATGGCGCGGTTATGATCAACTTTGCAAAACGCAAAGTACTTTTAGCAGGCATGCAGTATGCCGGCGAAATGAAAAAAGCGATGTTCTCTGTACAGAACTTCCTGCTACCAGAGAAAGACGTTCTGCCGATGCATTGCTCTGCAAACGTGGGTGAAGATGGCGAAACAACGTTGTTCTTCGGCCTGTCCGGTACCGGTAAGACCACTCTGTCTGCAGACCCAGAGCGCTACTTGATTGGTGATGATGAGCACGGTTGGGGCAAAGGCGTTGTTTTCAATATTGAAGGCGGCTGCTACGCAAAATGCATCGATCTGTCAAAGAAAAACGAACCTGTTATTTGGGATGCGATTAAATTCGGTTCCGTACTGGAAAACGTTATTCTGGATGGAACCCGTACACCGGATTACACCGATGTTAGCCTGACACAAAATACCCGTGCAGCGTATCCTTTAGAGCACATCGAAAAACGTGTTTTAGAAAATCGCGCAGGCGAACCAAAATCCATTGTATTCCTGACCTGTGACTTAACCGGTGTTTTGCCACCTGTTTCTGTTCTGTCTAAAGAAGCAGCGGCTTACCATTTCTTATCAGGTTACACCGCGCTTGTTGGCTCCACTGAAATGGGTTCTGGCGACGGTATTAAATCAACCTTTTCTACTTGCTTTGGCGCGCCTTTCTTCCCTCGCCCAGCAGCAGAATACGCAGAGCTTCTGATCAAACGTATCGAAGAGTTTGGTTCAAAAGTCTACTTGGTTAATACGGGCTGGACAGGCGGCTCTTATGGCGAAGGTGAACGCTTTAGCATTCCAACAACTCGCAGCATTATCTCTGCGATTCAGAACGGTGCTTTAGAAGGCGTTGAGACCGTTCAGCTAGATGGCATCAACCTAGCAGTACCTACAGATGTTCCTGGCGTTGACACCAAACTGCTTCAACCGCGTGGTACTTGGGCAAGCCCTGAAAACTACGATGCAAAAGCAAAAGAATTAACGTCTAAATTCGTTGAGAACTTCAAGAAATTCCACGATGTAGACGAAGCGATTATCGCTGCAGGCCCTCAGCTGTAATATTCAGCAACGGGTTTAGAAAAAGGCGAACACTAAGGTGTTCGCCTTTTTTAGTTCTACAGACTGTTATTTGCACTAACCGCCCCAATCAATATTTGCACTCGGTTATGGGGCTTCAACAAATTTCTGCCATAAATATTTTGCCCCAATCCTGCAGTTACTGTATAAAATCACAGCTTATTTTTAATTCAATCCGTTAACGAAACATGTTGAGTTGTTAGGCAGTTACCCCTTGCCCAGCTTGCGTCACAGTCAGAAAAAAGAGAGTCATCTTGATGGAACAGATCTCCCAACGTATTGCCGATGAACTAAATGTTAAAAAGATTCAGGTAAGCGCCGCTGTTACCCTTTTAGATGAAGGTTCAACGGTTCCTTTTATCTCTCGATATCGTAAAGAAGCAACGGGAGGATTAGATGATACTCAATTACGAAACCTTGAAGAGCGCTTACGCTACCTAAGGGAGCTGGAAGATCGCCGTAGCACCGTACTGAAAAGCATCGAAGATCAAGGCAAACTTACCGATGAGCTACACGCAGGCATCCTAGGAGCAGACACCAAAACCCGCCTTGAGGATCTTTATCTCCCTTATAAGCCAAAGCGCCGTACTAAAGCTCAAATCGCTCGCGAGGCCGGGCTTGAACCCTTAGCGAACCTGCTATTCGATCAACCTGAAACCGACCCGCAAAGCGCCGCTGAAAATTTCTTTAATACAGAAGCCGGCATTACCGAAACAAAAGCAGCACTGGACGGTGCCAAACAGATCTTAATGGAACGTTTTAGTGAAGATGCCGAGCTGCTAGCCATTTTGCGTGACAAACTTTGGCTACAAGGTGAATTACAATCCCGGGTTGTTTCCGGTCAAGAGCAGGCTGGCGAGAAATTCAGTGATTACTTTGAGCATAACGAAGCGATTCACAAAACCCCGTCTCACCGTGCTCTTGCGATGTTCCGAGGCCGTAATGAAGGCGTGCTGCAATTGGCCATTGTTCTGCCTGAAGCAGAAGAGCTAAAAATCCATCCCTGCGAAGCGATGATCGCCAAGCACTTTAATATCAAAGACCAATTTAGCATCAAAGACCAACAGCGCCCAGCCGACACTTGGCTAAAAGAGGTGGTGCGCTGGACATGGCGCGTTAAGCTGCTAACCCATATCGAAACGGAATTGATGACTCGCCTGCGTGAAGCGGCTGAAGCTGAAGCGATCAAAGTATTTGCGGGCAACTTAAAAGACCTATTATTAGCGGCTCCAGCTGGCCCACGAGCAACCCTAGGCCTTGACCCTGGTTTACGTACTGGCGTAAAAGTGGCCGTTGTAGACCGTACTGGGAAACTTCTCGATTACGCGACTATTTACCCCCACGTCCCTAGAAATCAGTGGCGTGAATCTTTGGCGGTACTCGCAGCATTAGTTGAGAAACATCATGTAGATCTGATTAGTATCGGTAACGGCACCGCATCACGAGAAACCGATAAGCTAGCGGCGGATCTAGTCAAACTTGTCGAAGGCCGCAAAATAAGCAAGATTATGGTCAGCGAAGCTGGTGCTTCTGTTTACTCCGCATCAGAACTTGCTGCGAAAGAATTCCCTAATTTGGACGTCAGCATTCGTGGTGCGGTCTCCATCGCCCGTCGCCTACAGGATCCGCTGGCGGAGCTGGTTAAAATCGATCCGAAATCGATCGGTGTGGGCCAATACCAGCATGATGTGTCTCAAATGCAACTAGCCCGAGGCCTTGAAGCTGTCGTGGAAGACTGTGTCAACGCTGTTGGTGTTGATGTGAATACGGCCTCTGTTGCGCTCTTAACCCGCGTATCCGGCCTGAATACCACTCTAGCGCAAAATATTATTACCTACCGTGATGAAAACGGTGCCTTTGACAGCCGTACCGCCCTAAAGAAAGTCTCTCGTCTTGGCCCTAAAGCCTTTGAGCAATGCGCAGGATTCTTACGTATTATGGATGGTAAAAACCCACTGGATGCTTCAGCGGTACACCCAGAAGCCTATCCGGTGGTGAAAAAGATCGCAGAAAATAGCGACCGTAAACTGAACAGCCTGATCGGTGATAGCAGCTTCCTTAAGGGAATCAACCCTATAGAGTATACCGATGAAAACTTTGGCTTACCGACCGTAACCGATATTCTTACAGAGCTGGAAAAACCGGGTCGAGATCCACGCCCTGAGTTTAAAGCCGCGGAGTTTATGGAAGGTGTTGAAGAGATTAGCGATCTGAAACCGGGCATGATCTTAGAAGGTGCCGTTACCAACGTCACCAACTTTGGGGCATTTGTCGACGTGGGCGTACACCAAGATGGCTTAGTGCATATTTCTGCATTGTCTAACAGTTTTGTTGAAGACCCTCGCACAGTGGTAAAAGCAGGTGATATTGTTCAGGTCAAAGTCATGGATGTTGATCAGCAGCGCCGTCGTATCGCCCTCTCCATGCGTTTAAACGACGAACCAGAAGCTCAACAAGGTCGAAGCGGCAATAGCAGTGATAAAGGCAAAGGACATCGTTATTCCACTAAAAATAACACGTCTAATAATAGCGCGGGAAATAGCGGCTCAGGAAATAACCGCCAGTCCAACGGACGCAACAATCCACAAAATCAAAAGGGCCAAGCTAGTGTCGGCACACTAGGGATGTTACTTGCTCAAGCACAACAAAAGCAGAAAAAATAGCATAAGCAATCTATCTTTAAGTACCAACAAACTCCAATTAGTATCGAATTATTCGGCACGATAACTTGAAGCTTGATTCTGTGCCCCCATATTGGCAGATCAAGCTTTTTTCGACTGGCTTAGGCTAGTTCACTATTGACGTATCCGTTTTTAAACAAACGGTTAGACGCTAAAAGTACCGGCATAGCCGGTTGGTATTAGGGGAAGCACCTTGACCAAAACCATCAAAGATCGTATCGCGTTTTTACGCCCCGTTGCTCAACGGGGCCTGTTCACTCAAATTAAACGCGGCTTAGAAAAAGAAGGGTTGCGCACAACCCCTACCGGTAATTTGGCTCAAACCGGTCACCCTAAAGCCCTAGGTTCTGCCTTAACACATCCTTATATCACTACAGATTACTCAGAAGCTTTGCTGGAGTTTATTACACCCGCATCAAGCAAGCTGACCGAAACCCTTGAGTTTCTAAAAGACCTACACGCTTTTAGCTACCGGCACCTAGGTGACGACGTTATCTGGCCTGCTAGCATGCCGTGCAGGCTGCAAGGCAACGAAAGCATTCCTATTGCCCAGTACGGCAGCTCGAACTCTGGCACCATGAAAACAGTTTATCGTCACGGTTTATCCTGGCGCTATGGTCGTATCATGCAGTCTATTGCAGGGCTGCACTATAACTTTTCTCTGCCAGAGCAACTTTGGCCGGCCTTGCTACACCTAAAATATCCAGAGCGAGACGCCAACGATGCTGCGGTATTGCAGGACTTTATCTCTGAGCAGTACTTTGCTCTGATTCGTAACTTTCGTCGTTATAGCTGGCTGTTGGTCTATCTTTTCGGAGCCTCTCCCGCCATTGATAAAAGCTTTGTAGAAGGCAAAGAACACCCCCTTGATGAGTTAGATACCGACACTTTATTTTTGCCCTACGCAACATCCCTACGCATGAGTGGCTTGGGTTACCAAAACAATGTTCAGTCGAGCTTAAAAATCTGCTTTAACTCGTTGGATAACTATGTCAATACGCTAACCCATGCCATTCAAACCCCCTATAAGCCTTATGAAGATTTAGGCGTTAAAGTTGATGGCCAGTATCGTCAGCTCAACACAAATATCCTACAAATTGAAAATGAGTACTACAGCGATATCCGCCCAAAACGTGTGACACAAAGTGGCGAACGTCCATCGGAAGCATTAACTGACCGTGGCGTTGAGTATATTGAAGTACGCTGTATCGACTTAAATCCCTTTGAGGCCGTGGGCGTTACGGAACCACAGGCACGCTTCATTGATACTTTTCTACTGTTCTGTTTATTAGAAAATAGTGCCCAGATACCTAATGATGAATGCGTCATGCAGGAAGAGAACCATAACGATATCGTTAATCGTGGCCGACTTCCGGGACTTATGCTGCAAACACCTGAAGGAACGGTAAGCCGTGAAGCATGGAGTCATGAGTTATTCGATCGCTTACAACCAGTGGCTGAACTACTTGATTCCTCCGGTGATCGCGCAGAGCATCAGGCTGCGCTTAATGCCTTCCGTCCTCTTATCGATCAGCCTCAACTAACACCTTCTGCACAAGTTCTAGAGGGTATCAAGCGATCGGGAAGCTTTACGGAATTCGCTCAGCAACAGGCGAACCAACAGGCCGAAGTGCTGCGCACGGCTCCTATTAATAAAGCTCGCGAAGCACTTTTCAGTCAGTTGTCAGAAAGCTCTATCCGCCAACAGGCCGATCTGGAAGATGCTGATCAAGTTGATTTTGATACTTTTCTAGCCAATTACATGGCCGCGCAGAATAAGGCAGTCGCAGGTTAAGCCATCAGTAAACATTATCGTCCCCCCAAAAAAAAGAACCCCAACAGCACGTATCGCTATTGGGGTTCTTTGCTATTGCAGTTTAATTAACCCAAGTACTATTTAATTAAACCAAGTACTATTTAATTAAACTAAGCACTATTTCTGATAAATAAAGTTCAGAAGAAGCAGGTCATCAATCACAGGATGACCGACTTCTTTTTGCATCAAATCTTTAACCGCTTGCGTTGCCTCGATACGAATCTGCTCTTGACCTTCAGGTGTCGTGATGGCTTCATCAGCCTGACGACTCAATAAAGACACCAGTTCATTACGAATTAACGGCATGTGGTGCTTAGCGGTTTCCTCCGCAAGAGGCGAACTCGTCACCAAGGTGATGTCAGCCTTAAGGTACTTTAATCGACCAGGGCCACCATAATTGAGTACGAAAGCAGGTTTCATCTCAATATAAGTAATTAACGAGCCATCCGAACTCTCTGCAGCCCAACCTTGAGCGGTTGCTCCAAAAAGGATTAAAACAGTTAATAAACCCTGTTGTATTAACTTAGTCACTCAGCACTCTCCACATCAAAAGATCCTTCAGCAGTCATGGGGAACCTGCTGGAATGAAAACACTCTATGGGTGTGGCGGGATAATCAGCAAGCGATCCAGAACACAACCCAAGTCAATGATCGTTCTATTGTATGGTGGTGAAAGATTTTTTCCAATCGGCAGACCACATATAATATGCTGCACCGTCAGTAATAAAAGCAAAGCCTAGCCATTAGGCTATTGCCACCACCGATACCCTTTGACCCTTCTAGCTTTTAACAGAGTTTGTTTTTTATATAAAGGATAGAGAATGACGCTTAATTACCGTACCGTAAACCTAGTAGGTTTTTTTGCCTGTTTTATTTTAATTGTTAGCGCACTGATCATGCAGCATGTATTTGAACTAGAACCCTGCCCACTATGTATTTTTCAGCGCCTTTCCTTTATCGCCGCCGGAGCCTTATTCCTCCTTGGTGCACTATTTAATCCCGTCAGTACCGGCAGAAAAGCCCTATTAAGCGGCCTCAATCTAACGGCTATTGCTATAGGTATAGGTTTAGCTCTTCGTCACATTTGGTTGCAGAATCTTCCGCCATCAGAAGTCCCCTCTTGTGGCCCCGGCCTTGACTATATGATAGACGTTTTGCCCTTTACGTCCGTGATCAGCCAAGTACTGAGCGGCAGTGGCGAATGTGCTGAAATCTCTTGGACTTTCCTTGGTTTATCGATTCCTTGGTGGACTCTTTTTGCTTATTTAGGCCTAGCCGTCTTGGTTGTTTTAGGTCATAAAAAGCCCAAGAGATAAACAGGTGACATTAAATAATGCCTACCGTATCCTAGAACTAACGCGCATTTGCTAAACGAGCATGCTTAAGGTCGCTAAATTAAGCCAAAGCAACTTAATTAGGCTAAAGAATAAAGCAGGAGGTCTGCCATGCTGGAAGGTTGTAAAAATGCCCGCGAAAGAGGTAGTGTTCAAAAGTCTGTGTCACCCCTATAGTTAACCCTCTACAGGGAGTGACACATTATGTCCGATAAATACGAAATCGACATTCAGGCCTTCGCTAAGGCTCTTCAGTCCGGTCAGGGACTTAATGGTAAAGATGGCCTTCTGACACCACTGATTAAACAGATTACCGAAGCGGCCTTGGGCGCAGAACTCGATGAGCATATGGCTCAGGATGACCAGCCCAACCGTAAAAACGGTACCTCCCGTAAAACAGTTAAAACAGCCTCTGGCTCGTTTGAGCTGGACACACCCCGTGACCGTAATGGCTCGTTCGAACCGCAG
>NZ_AUGW01000037.1 GCF_000422865.1 Oceanospirillum maris DSM 6286
GGATACTCTGATCAACTCCCAAAATTTGCGATAATCTCAGCATAACGAATGACGTCAGGATATGACCATGCAACAACGTCTTTTACGGATGCCGAACAGATTCACAAGAAGCGGAAAATACGTCGTGAGCGTTTTCTTGAGCGCATGGATAAACTCATCCCCTGGAACACGTTGGAAGACCTGATTCAACCCTTTTATTACCAGAATGTACGGCAGGCCTGCTTACCCTTTGTCGTCCATGTTGCGAATCCATACGATGCAGTTGTTTTACAATCTGAGCGATCCCGCTATGGAAGATGCGCTTTATGGAATCGACTCCATGCGCTGTTTTGCAAACCTTGACCTGACACGCAGCCTGCCCGATGAAACCACCATTCTGAAGTTCCGGCATTTGTTAGAGAAACAGGAGCTGGCCCGTAAAGTCTTCCAATGCATTAATGAGGAACTCCAGCAGTAAGGCACACGGATGGATGCCAGTATTCTTAGTGCACCCAGGTCAACCAAAAACAAAACGGGGAAGCGTGATCCAGAAGCGCCAGAGCAAGAAGGGCAATCAGTGGTATTCGGCATGAAGATATCTATCGGTGCCGATGATCTCAGAGGTGCGGTTTACTCGCTGGAAAAGGGCGTGCATAAACGTGACAAGCAAAAGAACCGGAGGTTGACTGGTTTATCGCCAAACGTCCCAGTCAGCGCAAACCGTGGGATTACGAAGCAGCTCAATTTCCGCGCAAAGTCTTTTGAGTTCTTTCTGCTCTACTTCTGCCAACGCCCCCCTTTAGTGATGAAGCATTCAGCCTTTTTGAAGTACCCGATATATTCAATCAGAGCAGAAATGCTATAGCTCTGAAACGGGGCTGTAACTTCAAAAGATGTAATTGAATTATTGTAGAAGCCAGGATCACTGATAGTTACAATCCTTGGTAATTCTGTTCGTTGCTGCGGGTTTACTAAAAAATCGGAGAACACAGGATCAGACCAAGAAAAGTTCATTATGAGCTTTGCAAATAATAATGGAATACAGGGACTAATTGTGAACAACCGAAAGTTTTTAAAAATTACAGCCTTAAGCCTAATCATGACAGGCTGCGCATCCTCAAAGCCTGTGGAGGATACAACACCGCTAGCAGAGACCAGCATTCTGGAAGGAAAGTACTCTATTGGGGGCTTTATACTACCTGATAGCAAGGGAAGCGTGACTATTTATACGCAACCTGAACGCCGGGCAATCAAGGATACGGTTAAATATGACTCTTGGCTTGCCCGTCAGATGATAGGCAATGCCGATAAAACAATGATTGCACGTGTTGATAAAAATCTGCAATGGCACCTTGATCACGATGAAAAAGCTTTTTACGAGTGCCCGCTGTCTGGCTGCAGTGATATCAGTATTTGGGATAAGCTTGAAGAGCAGCAGGATAACGAAGAAGAGGGTGACTACTATGACCCATCCGGCGGTGACTCCTGTAAGCTGACTTCGTCAGATTTTAAATTTAACATCACCCCTAAGGATAAACAGCGCACAGTGAACGGCTTTAAGGCTGATCAGTATGTGGCCCAGTGGACCATGACCACCCAGGATGAGCAGGGACTGGAAGATAAGCATGTGGTGAAAATGGACTTCTGGATGACCAAGCCTGACGAAACAACCAAGGAAATGTGGGACATTAACGGTCAATACAACAGAAACTACTTAAGCAAAGTATCAGATCAGACAAACCCATTATCTAACTTCTTTAATAATCAGATTTTCGGTGCAATCTCTATGATCTCAGGTGATATCGAGAAAAAAGAGATGGACAATGACTCTGAAGTGGTTCAAAAGCTGAAAGCAATACCTGGCTACCCTGTATCCATTAAACTTGAGTGGTTCGCTGACAGTCAGGCCTGCCAGCAAGTAACGAAAAAAGCTGAGAAAAAAGAAACCGCGTTCAGTATAAAAGACCCGCTGGGCTCTTTGACAAAGATGGCTGAAGGTATTGCAGAAAAACGGGTTAATAAAGAAGTTGAAAAACGCACAACTCGTGACACCAGCAAACCTATGCTGTCTTATATCTATGATGTCACTAACGTTAAAGTACAACAGGAGCGTGGTAGCCGTTTTGAGGTTCCCAAGGGATACAAACTAACAGATCGTCAGTAACGCCTTCACCTCGGCCTGGCTATAAGCCGGGCCGAGGCCCGTCCCTATCATCGACTTTCCTCTTGCTACAGCGACTTATTTGCCCCCTGACTAATAAACCTCATGCCCTCTGGGGACTAGAACATGTTGATCGGGACGGTCTAAATCTGTCTTTAATCGCTCTAAGCATTGATCCGCTCGTTTATAGCCCAATTCGATCATTTCTGCCGCACGATTAAACTCTAAAGTACCACAGGCATTGCGTTCCACTTCAACCACCAAATCCGGTGGATAAACCGCCAGCTTCTGCCGGGCTAAGCTACTCTGCATAGATTCAAAGGCTTGGTTCACCACTTCATAAGCGGACCAGTCTCGCTCAGGCCGTTCCGTGTCATTCTTTTGAGAGCCTTTAAAGAAACGGGATATTTTTTCCTGTAAGTCTAGGTTTTCATTTTTATCAGCGCTGAGGGATTGCTTCGGTGTTACCTTAGTATTTTTAATCGCACCACCTAAGTTAACCGCAATGGTTAGGTCGGTTTTATCGCCAAATGTCGGCGCAATCGGCACGGGGTTTAGTACTCCGCCGTCAATTAAGGTAAGCCCACCCATCTGTACCGGCGTAAAAAACATCGGCAAAGAAATTGAAGCGCGAATAGCATCAAACAGAGAGCCTGAATTCAGCCAGACTTCACGTTCACCTCGAATATCTGTCGCAACGGCCGTATAAGAGATCGGTAAGGACTCAATGGTTTGTTCACCGACAAGATCAATCAAGGTGCTGATAATTTTTTCACCTTTGATCAGTCCGCCTCGCCCCCAGGAGATATCCATGAGCGTTACCATATCGGACTTTTTAATAGCCCGAACCCATGCTTCAAACTCATCCAATTTACCTGCAGCATATATACCGCCCACTAAAGCACCAATAGAGCTACCAGAAACAGACGCCACCTCAAAACCATGCTCTTCTAGCCAGTGGATAACGCCAATATGCGCCAAACCCTTAGCGCCACCGCTACCCAAAACTAAAGACACCGTCTTTTTTGATTCCATAAACCCTATATTCCCCTCAAAAAAATGATCACAGCAAGCGATGTTAGTGCCAATACGTTATAGACTTTAGTCCAGATCAACTATTTATTAGTCCCAAAGATGGAATTGCGCATTTAAAATGCATTTTTAAATCATAAAAAAACAAGGAAATAAGCATGAGGCTTATGCGTCAGGGTATATCACTTCAGTGGTTAATAGGCGGGGCTATGTTTTGCGCCATGCTTCTGCTCAGTGCTTTATTGGTCGTTCAAAATTATCAAAACAACAAAAATGCACTACTGGTTGCTACCGCAGAATCTGCTAGACAACTCAGTGATACCTTAAATGAAAAAGCCAAACGCTTAACCGGCCCAGCCCAAAGTGCATTACAAATTCTCAGTTATGACCCGCTACTGACAGCCACAAACCTTGAAGGTCGACAGCAGCGCCTTCCCGTCCTTTTTGAAACACTGAATTCAAACATCGTACTCAGTGCTATTTACGCAGGATACAGCACCGGCGAGTTTTTTCTGCTAAGAAAATTAAATGATCAAACGATGATCAAAAAATTTAATGCTCCTCAAGGCACTGCCTTTCTGCTTCAGACCCTATCCCTTCAACCTGATATAAATCAAGGCATGAGAAAAACATGGTTCTACTATGATAACGATCAGAACCTACTCAGCCAGCAAAATAGGCCTGATTATCAATACGATCCGAGAACACGCCCTTGGTTTAACAAAGCTCTCACTAGCGAAGATCAAATACTAACCAACCCCTACCTTTTTTTCAGTACCCGTGAAATTGGTATTACTTTGGCAAAAAGAGGGCGCAACAGTCAAAATATTATCGGTATGGATGCTTCTGTCACAGATCTTGCTGCACAAATATCCATGCTGAAGCTGACAACCGGTAGCGAGCTGGTTGCGGTTGATGGTCAGAACAAAATTCTGGCCCATGCGGATACGGAAAAGATGATCGTTCGGGAAGATAAGTATTATCGGATGAACACGCTAGCTGAGCTAGAAAGCCCTATCCTGAGAATGATTGCAGAAGACAATCTTGATCCAAATGAACTCAAGCGTTTTAACGCCAAAAATCAAGAATGGTACGGCCTTTGGATACCCATCACAGGGTTAAATGACCAAAATATTAAAGTAATATTAGCCATTCCATCGACTGAGCTTTTGGCGAATGCCAAAGATATTATCTTGAAGCAAACCCTCTGGACCGTCGCGGTTATCCTTATCGTACTGTTATTAGGCTTATACGGTGGTGCTCGCATTGGCCGTGCGTTTAGACAGCTAACAGAGCAAGTCAGAGCATTATCTGGCTTTGATTTTAGCTCTCAAGTTCATATTCACTCAGATATTAGAGAAGCAAAGGAACTGAGCCAAGTCGTAGGCAATATGTCCCGCACGATTGATAGTTTCCAGGCCATTAGCCTTTGCCTTAACCGAGAAAGCGATCTGGAAAAGATGCTCGACGGAGTGCTAGAGAATCTGGTTACGGCCACCGGAATGTCGTCTGGTGCTATCTACCTGTACCATTCTGAAGAACACCAATTCACACTCACCAGCTCCACCGTTGAAACCGGCTTTTCCAAAATATTAACAGAGCAAGGCCAAGATGATGCCAGCATCTTGCATCACACATTAGAGCAACTTGAAAAGCCAAAGAACAGTCTTGTAATCTCTCTACGAAAACGCGATGACAGCCTAGAAGGTCTGCTGGTCATGCATTGGAAAAAAGTCCCAAAAAATAAAAAAGCGCTTATCCGTTTTGTCTCAGAATTAGCAGGCTCAGCGGCAGTAGCCATTGAGACAAGACGGCTTATTGACGGTCAAAAAGAGCTAATCGAAGGTATTTTACGCTTACTCGCCGATGCCATTGATGCCAAATCCCCCTATACCAGTGGCCACTGTGAACGAGTGCCTCAACTTGCCTTCCAGTTTATAGAGACATTGTCCAAGCAGACACAGGGCGAATTCGCACACTTTAAGCTTTCGGCTCAAGATGAAGAAGCCTTCAGAATTGCAGCATGGTTACATGACTGTGGCAAAATTCTTAGCCCAGAGCATGTCATTGATAAAGCGACCAAGCTTGAAACTATTTTTAATCGAATCCATGAAATCCGAGCACGCTTTGAAATTCTATGGCGAGATGCAGAGATTCACTACTGGCAACAAATCGCCCAAGGCCAACCAGAAGAACACCTAAAAAATGCATTAAAGCAGCGCCAGGAAGAGCTTATTGAGCAGTTCAATTTTCTGGCAAAAACAAATGAAGGTACTGAGTTTTTATCCCCCGACACACTTGACCGAATTAATACAATCGGTGATCAAGAGTGGGTCCGCCATTTTGATAACACCCTAGGATTGTCCCATGAAGAGCTTGACCGTTTACAAAGGTCATCGCCGCAACCATCACTACCTGCTACAGAAACCTTATTAGCCGATAAGCCTGAGCATATTATTCCGTGGGGAGAAGGTCGCCGCCCTCCTGTTGAAGCAAGCAACCCTGATAATATTTGGGGCTTTGATATGGCGCTACCAGAACACTCATTTAACCTAGGAGAGCGCTACAACTTAAGTATCCGTGCCGGTACATTAACCCCAGAGGAGCGTTTTAAGATTAATGAGCACAGTGTTCATACCATTATGATGCTAAACGCACTGCCGTTGCCGGAGTATCTCAAAAAAGTGCCTCAGATGGCAGGCAACCACCATGAACGTATTGACGGCCAAGGCTACCCCAGAAAACTTTCAGGCAGCGAAATGACTCCACCAGAAAAAGTCATGGCCATTGCCGATATCTTTGAAGCACTTACCGCCTCAGACCGACCTTACAAAAAGCCAAAAACCGTCAGCGAGGCCCTCAACATTATGGTTAAGATGACCTTAGGAGGCCATATTGATCCTGCCCTGTTTGCAACACTGCTGAAGGAACAAAGCTTTAGCCAATACGCCCAAGACTTTTTAGACCCCGAGCAAAATGACGCAGTGGATTATCAAGCTCTGTTAGTCCAGCTGAGCCAGCTTGATCTCGCTTAGGGTTTGATAAGAAAGCTATTAAGAATCTTGCAAAAAAAACGCCAACCCTAGGGTTGGCGGTACAAGCATAATAAGGAAACTAACATAGAAAACAAAAACATCGGATGCTTCTGACTGCCTATAAAAACAAGGCATAAATTAAGAACCCTTCCATTCCGTAAAGTTCCTTTTTATAAGCAACGTATAAATTAACTATACGTCGCCTATGGATTAATTTTGATCAACTCAACATCAAAAATCAGTACCGAGCCTGCTGAAATTTTACCCACAGACCGATTGCCATAGGCTAATTGGCTAGGAATAAAAAAGCGCGTTTTCTCACCTTCAACCATCAATTGAACACCTTCTGTCCAGCCAGGAATCACTTGATTTAATCCAAAATCAATCGGCTGATTACGGTCAACAGAGCTATCAAACACCGTGCCATTCAGCAAAGTACCGTGATAATGAACCTTTACGCGATCTGTCGCTTTTGGATGGGTATCACCGCTGCCCGCTTCAAGTACTTTATATTGCAAACCTGAATCGGTGGTTACAACGCCCTCTTCCTCAGCATTACTGTTTAAGAAAGCTTGTCCTTCTTGCTGATTTTCAGCCACTGACTTACGGTCATCAGACATTCGTTTGAAAATAAACAACGCGACAATCACAATAGCCGCGATAATAATAATTCGAGTCACAACAGCATCCTGTTAGGAAAAGGTAAGATGCTGCCATGCTAGTATGCTGGAATAAAAAAGCAAGACTTAACCGGCATCTGTTACTTACCGACAGCCTTGCCTTTATAGCCAACTTTCTATAAATGCTATAACCGCCGCTCCCATTCTAGCAATCGATTGTTAGCGGGCATTTCGTGATCCGTCACTAAGTACAAGCCAAGGTTTTCAGCTAACTGATTAATCACCTCAAAATCTCGGATGCCACTATCTGGGTTTCTCTGTCTCAGATAGCCGTCAAAGACCTGATTACTCTCACTGGTAAACTGCCCGTTATAGTTAAAAGGGCCGTAGACACACAGCTTGCCCTGGGCTGATAGCGTACGCCCAACCCCCTTAAAGAAGTCTTCAACCATCATCCATGACATAATATGCAGAGTGTTTGCGGTGAAGATGCCGTCAACCGCGTCCACTCGCCAAAGCGGCTGAGTAACATCAAGCTCTACCGGCACGTTTAAATTACCACCGGCATAATCATGGCATCGAGCTTTAACACCTTCCAGATAAAGTGCTTGATCAGACGGTTGCCAAACTAAGTGCGGTAGATGCTCCGCCATATAAACCGCATGCTGCCCTGTGCCACTGCCAACTTCTAGCACGGTATCAAGATTAGAAAATGCAGTCTTAAGCACCTCTAAGATCGGTTGTTTATTATTCTCGCAGGCCTGTGAAAAAGGCATCGTCATCATATCACCTGTTTATTATTTATTATTATGGGCTGCTTATTATAAGCTACTGACCCAAAAAATTTGCAGGCCGTTTTTCTATAAAAGAGCGCACACCTTCCTGCCCATCCAGTGTTTTACTTAACGCTGAAATGGACTGAGACTCTAGTTCCATTTGGCTTTCTAAAGTTGCCGTATGGGCACTATCAACCAGCTGTTTAACCTTGGCATAAGCTTTTGTAGGGCCTGTTGCTAGCATATTGGCAAGTTCTGTTACCGTTTCTTCCAGTTTATCCCTAGGTACCACTCGGTTTACCAGCCCCCAATCCAGAGCCGTTGCAGCATCAAGCACACGGTTCGTCATAAAAAATTCTTTCGCGCGGCGCGGCCCTATCTGCTGAGTAAGATAATAGGATGTACTGCCATCAGGGGAGAATCCAATTTGCGTATAAGCGCTGGTAAAACGAGCGGTATCTGCCGCAATCACTAAATCACAGCAAGCCATTAAGCCTAATCCAGCCCCTGCGGTCATCCCGTTAATCGCACCAATAACAGGCAAAGGTAAACGTGATAAACGGGCAATAGCACTATGAAAATACGTTGTCATATCCATAAGTAAGCGATCAACATTATCTGGATCACTGGAAAATGATCCAACATCACCACCGGCAGAAAAAGCTTTATCACCACAACCGGTGATCACCACCGCCCGAAGGGATGAATCACAAGCACACTGATTCGCCAGCTCACTCAAACGGCGCATAGCCTCTTCATCCATCGCATTAAAAGCGTGGGGACGATTTAAGGTAATCCAAGCGATATTATCGATACGTTCAAAAAGTACAGCGCTCATAGGGCTCTCCGGCCAGTTAATCTTGTTATGGATAAGGCATGTGTTACAAACAAGGTATTAGGACGGTAATTTTAAAACCGTGCTAAAACAGCCCACGAGAATTTCACAGCTGGCAGGGCAAGTCAAAGCTGACTTCTCAGTCAAAAATTATAGGGACGACAAAGCGGGGATTTGGCATAAGAAGACAGGTGCGTAAAGCGATTTACACGACCAATGCGGTTGAGGCGGTGCATCGTCAGTTCTGTAAGCGGATCAAAACAGACCCTGTCCAGCTAAGCATCCACTTTGAAGGACAGATCGACGACTATGTGGGTGTGTAAGTGTTCGGGAGATTTTTCTACAGCTTGAACGCTTTGCTCAGCAGCTAAGTACAATTTGCTAAAATGCGCTAAGCGCTAGCAAACTGTACGTGTCCTTTGAAGCAACTTGTTAGGGCTTGACATGTATTTCTATACAGTTAATATGGTACTTACTACAGGTTTCGACAAGGAAACTAAAAATGAGTACCGAAATTACCATCAGAGAAGCCGCTCTGCAACTAGATATTAGTGAGCAGAGAGTTAGAACCTTGTGCCGACAAGGTGATTTAGTTGCGCGAAAAATTGGCAATTCTTGGGTCATAGACGCTAAGAGCCTTAATAGATACGGCTTAAAAACAGCACACCATGTTGCCGAAGACCATCCTGCATACTTAGCGAATAGCACAAAGCCTATTGCACTAAGCTTCTTTTCAGGGGCAATGGGGCTTGACCTAGGTATAGAGAAGGCTGGTTTCGATATACGCCTTGCTTGTGAAATCGATAAGTTTTGTAGGCAAACTATTGCTTTGAATAAACCTGATATTGCTCTTTTAACTGATATAAACGACTACAATGCTGATGATATCAGGAGTGCTGCAGGCTTAAATAAATGCGATGAAATTGATTTAATTGTCGGCGGACCACCATGCCAAGCATTTAGCACTGCGGGAAATAGGAAGGGCTTCAATGATGAGCGTGGCAACGTCTTTTTAAAATATTTGGAATTATGCCTTGAATTAAGACCCAAGTATTTTGTAATTGAAAATGTTCGGGGACTTCTCTCATGCCCGATGGAACACAGGCCACATGAACAAAGAGGAATAGACTTCCCTGACCTTGGAGAAGACGAGCTAAAAGGTGGTGCGTTAAACTTTATAATAAATAGGCTTGAAAAATCAGGGTATGGCTACTCATTCAACCTTTATAACTCTGCGAATTTTGGAACGCCCCAAATAAGAGAGAGAGTAATAATTGTCTGTTCTCGTGATGGAAAGGCTCCACCATTCTTAATGCCTACACACTCTGAAAATGCAGAGTACGGGTTACCAAAATGGAATACGTTGAGAAAATGTATCTCAAAAATAGACAAACATGATCACATTACCTTCCCTGAGAAGAGACTTAAATATTACCGACTGTTAAAATCTGGTGAGAACTGGAAAAATCTACCGGTTGAACTACAAAAAGAAGCTATGGGTAAGTCTTTTTATTCTGGTGGAGGAAAAACCGGTTTTCTTCGCAGATTGGCATGGGATAAACCTTCGCCAACGCTTGTTACGCACCCAGCAATGCCTGCAACTGATCTTGCTCATCCAGAAGAAGATAGACCTCTATCTATTCAAGAATATAAGAAAATCCAAGAATTTCCAGATAGATGGGATTTAGCCGGCCCCTTAATCCAACAATATAAGCAAGTTGGCAATGCTGTACCTGTAAGCTTAGGACAGGCTGTTGGAGCCTTGATTTTAAATTTACTGAGCGGTATTGATGTTATTCAATATAAAGGCTTTAAGTATTCGCGTTATAAATGCACGACGGATACGGAGTGGAGAAATGAGTTTAAAAAGCTTGTAGATCGCCATAATTCCAAATCTGAGCAGCAAGAACTGGGGTTTGGTTGAACCCCAGTTCTTAAGGATTAGAGCCATGGATTTTCTTTTTCAACAGCCAAACAAGATGGGTTACTAGCAAGGGTAGATTGAACAAAGCGTACAAAGGAGTCTTCCGAAAGTATGGTGGTCTCACAAATTCTATTCAGGGACTCCCACATGTATTCAATTCTATCAGCTTTAATGCGGAACCATTTTTCGATCTGAGTTCCATGCCGAATTGCACTGCTTGAGCTATTTTCAGAGTTGCTACGATTTTTAATCTGAAGAAGACGTCCATCTTCGTGAACGAAATCGACTGACTTTACAGTTTCTCCCCATGCACAATGCCAACCATGAGGCTTTAAGTTTACTGCCAAATATTCTTCTAAAATTAATCCGAGAATATTTTCAGCCGACATACCTAAACGGTGGGCATAGTTAATTTTGATAAGATCATCCGGCATAAGCGCCGTTATTCTCGCCCCAATTATTTTTTCGATAATGGGATCAGACACGGTTCCCGGAGGATTAGAAACTCTTTGGCTTGCTCTGCCATCTTTCCCGCTTCGATATTTCAAAATCCATTTTTGGATAGCGCCTGAATGATCGTCGTTTTTACCACCAATATTTCCAGGGGCTCGTTCAAAGTCATTGACTATTGCATTAAATACAATAGCCACGCTCCCTTCCCACTGTATATCTAAGTCTGAGGCAATTTTCATACCCAGAGCAATCGCTTTTTCCCGACCTAATTCTTCCAATGCTTCTTTTAACTTCAAACTATTCTCCAATATATAGGTGACACTGAACCCTAACGAACCTGTAGAAAAACCTGTTTTCAGCCAGCTTTCCCTACCAACAGCTCGTTTTCTGTTGTTTATTTTCGATTGCCGTTTTTTTTCAGCAACCCTTTCTTGATTCTGTATTTCAGGCTTTGGTCGTCTGTAAGCCAGATACCATATCGCTTTTCTTGCCTGTTTTAAGGCTATGTTGACTCTGTTTTACTGTGTGATATGCCCGTATTTTGCCAGCTTTTCTACATTATGTACCAGGCAATAAAGTTGCCATTGCCCCTGTACTTTGGTTTTGCTTCTCAGGCTGAAGCGGTTCAGTTGTTCAAAAAGGTCTTCAATGGCTTTCGGCTGACTACTGACAAAATGAGCAAGGGTGCTGAAGTGCGGGACAGTATCGCAGGAGAGAGCTTTAAAGATAATGTTGGTTTCGCAGCACCACTGAATCTCACGGCTGGAGGTGATGCCTTTGGAATAAGCAAACAGGATGATTTTCAGCAAAATAACGGAATCGTAGGCTGGGCGGCCTTCGCTATCATTCTTATAAGGCTGGTGAAACGCGGACAGCTCCAGCTTTTCAGAAACGAGGTAATGCAGAGCATACTCAAATGACCCGGGCTGCAACTGATCCAGGTAATTAATGACCACCATCGACGTTTGGTTGTAGTCGTAGGGCTTAAATCGAGCCATCACCGCCTCCTGCGTTTCAAAACCCGATCAGATCATAGTTCGGGAGGTTTTTCTACAGCCTGAACGCCCAATTAACAGGCAAAAAATTGTTGGCTAAAATAAGTGAACGGAGTGAACAAAAAGCCAACTGTTTTTTGTCCTTGTTTAATTTCTTGTTATGCAGTTAATGCTCCGTACCAGAGTATACCCACATAGGCTCAGTTTTCCCCGCGCGCTCAAAACCTAAGCTTTTATAAAAATCTATAGCCTCGCCATCTGCTGTTAGCATTTGTTGATGGAAATTACCGTATATCGATTGGAATGCTTCCATCATTTTTCGACCGACACCTTTTCCTTGATAGTCAGGATGAACCAGCATGTGAGGATAATACACAACTAAGTGACCATCAGAGATAGCATTACCTAAACCGATTAATTTTCCATTAAGCTTAGCGGTTACTAAAGAGTGAGAATTTGTTAACGCTGCAATCAGTTCTACTGGTTTATCAGCAGAAGACCATTCATTAGCCTTATATAAATCGATAACTTCATCTTCATTTATATCCCTATCGAAACTAACTTCAATGTTCATTCATACTCCAGAATTGAGAACTGCATAACGAGCCTGTAGAAGAACCTATTTTCAGCCAACTTTTCCCGCCAGCAGCTCGTTTTCTGTTGTTTATTTTTGATGGCTGTTTTTTTTCAGCAACCCTTGGTTGATTCTGTGTTTTCTAGCCTTTTCAGACTTTGGCTTCTGCAAGCTCGATTCGTGCTGCTTTCAGTGCCT
>NZ_AUGW01000038.1 GCF_000422865.1 Oceanospirillum maris DSM 6286
ATCCCACGGTTTGCGCTGACTGGGACGTTTGGCGATAAACCAGTCAACCTCCGGTTCTTTTGCTTGTCACGTTTATGCACGCCCTTTTCCAGCGAGTAAACCGCACCTCTGAGATCATCGGCACCGATAGATATCTTCATGCCGAATACCACTGATTGCCCTTCTTGCTCTGGCGCTTCTGGATCACGCTTCCCCGTTTTGTTTTTGGTTGACCTGGGTGCACTAAGAATACTGGCATCCATCCGTGTGCCTTACTGCTGGAGTTCCTCATTAATGCATTGGAAGACTTTACGGGCCAGCTCCTGTTTCTCTAACAAATGCCGGAACTTCAGAATGGTGGTTTCATCGGGCAGGCTGCGTGTCAGGTCAAGGTTTGCAAAACAGCGCATGGAGTCGATTCCATAAAGCGCATCTTCCATAGCGGGATCGCTCAGATTGTAAAACAACTGCATCGTATGGATTCGCAACATGGACGACAAAGGGTAAGCAGGCCTGCCGTACATTCTGGTAATAAAAGGGTTGAATCAGGTCTTCCAACGTGTTCCAGGGGATGAGTTTATCCATGCGCTCAAGAAAACGCTCACGACGTATTTTCCGCTTCTTGTGAATCTGTTCGGCATCCGTAAAAGACGTTGTTGCATGGTCATATCCTGACGTCATTCGTTATGCTGAGATTATCGCAAATTTTGGGAGTTGATCAGAGTATCCTTAGATCCGCATGCTTTGCTAACGACATACCTCGACCCCAAGAAAGACTTCCGATATTAGACTTGTATTTTTGTAAAGATTGCTATCAGGGCTTTCTAAACTGACCCAGCACCTTTACCTGCACCTGCAAGCTTCATAATTATGGTATATCACGACTTTCTATCAACAAGCGTAGCAATATGGGTGCTATTAGTTAGTGCCTGATACCAAGCCACCTTCCCAGTGGCCAAGCGATCTATGTTTATCTATATTCTTATAGATACACCGTTAACAATATTGATAAAGCCTTGATCACCACTTCTAGCATAATAGTGGCGCATTGGCCGTTTTCTGCTAGGGACGCTGTAACCTTGTTCTGCTACTAATGCGACTGCTTCACTTTTAAATTTAGTCGTGTAATTTCTATTTGCTCGCTTGACCATTTGACACCTCAATAATTGGATTATATTCCATTATTAATGTGTCCTGTTTGATTAAAGCAGATCAGTATCGGGTGCAGAACGTTACTTAGACAGCCAGAATTAATCACGGCTTGATGTCCCACATCGGTGAAACCGACTCTGGCTTATGGCCTGAGTCGGTTTTTTTTATACTTCTTATATTTGTTATTACTGAGCTTAACTGCCAAACTAGCCAAGTTGATTTAGCTGATTATATTTCCATCCCTTCCATTACAGTAACATGCTCATAGTGGTTACTGTTGTCATATTCTGCATGTTTAGTACAAAAATATGGGAGAAAAGACTCTCTCGCCTTCTCTTTTTCTATTTAATATCTAGCTGTTGGTGGCGAAACCACTCAGTTGTAGAGCGCGATTAAGCTGTGCATCTCCCAGCACTGCCCCACTCGGTTCCGGCATCAACCACTCAACCAAAACATCCATCTTCTCAATCAAAGGAGTGATGCAAATAGGCTCAATCGGCGTCTCTTCCTGTTTCGCCTTTTTGATCACGTCTTTGTAATGGCCCTCATCAATACCGAAAACGAAGAAAAAGTTCAGGCAGAAGATAACTGCTTTGAAAATTAAGGCTAAAGCTCCAATGACCAAACCGAAAGTGCGCGCCAAGATTTCGAACAGGTCCTTCAGGAACTCACCGCCCGCCGACGTATCGAGATGATGATCCTGCTGTTGATCGCTCAAGCGATATGAGATCACCTGACCGTCGGCCCCGAACTCCAAGTCATAGGTCTGGGCAATGCTATAGACCCCAGTTTGGCCCGGCGCCAGATGCACTTTCACATGGGCGTAAAGGTAGATTTGTGTCCCGCGCAGGGTCACGTTCAACACGTCCATTTTCGGGTGATAGGTGCGGAAGTTATAGGTGATATCTTCCAGTGCAACATCATCGGTATTGGAAATGGTATAAGAGTCCGCATGATAAGAAAAATCGGACAATGTCGTGCCATCAAACATGAAAGGCAGGCTCGGCATAACCATTTTTTCCATCATCACTTTCGGCCCTACTAAGACAGAAGCTGGATTTTTGCCAAAAAGAGTCTGCGCGCAAACCTGAGACACAAGGCTTTCCGACGACTCATTCTCGGTCAAACACAGTAAGCCAAGCACTGCATCATGCCCGTCCGCCGCCTGACCGCTGTTGAAGGCATAATCAACCGAAGTCGGAACCAACCAATCATAGCCGTCTTGCATTTCCATACCGAGGTTGACTTCCGCCAACTGCCATTTCTTATTCCCTTGCTTTTTCAGGTAAGAAGTCATGGCACCGGAAACCAAACCATATAGCTCGGTATTTTCCACCAAATCGGCTGTGGATTTGGTGAAATCCAAGAAGGTGAGGCTGGCGAAATCGACCAACAAGAGGCTTTTGCCGCCTTTATCTTGTGCGTCCTTCACTGTTTCAAATTTCAATTTGGCCTGAAACAACAAGACGCTGCCGCTCAAATCTGCTTTATAATCGGCGTGGCGGAAAGTGCCTTCTTCCAGCGGGAACTCCAGATTGACCAGCTTGCCCGAACCTCCTTTGGACATGTAAGCGCTGCCGAATTTGCCGTCGATGGAGAAAGACAACAATCCACCGGAGTCTGGGATATTGAAGGAGCCCAAGGCATTACTGCCCATCTGCGCTTGGCGCAGGCAAGCATTCACGCGAGCCAAGTTCGCCCCGTAAACAAAATCATAGCCGAAAGTGTCAATCGCCACCGCCGGCTGAGCGGATGCAGCTGCTTTCAACAAGCGTGGTTGCTGGGTGGCAAACAAAGAGTTCAAATGGGCAACGTTAATTTGGAAACGGTTTTCGCTGGTCAGCCCGCTGAGGGCGTTCAAGGCTGTGTTCCCTTGAGTGATCATATCAGGCATGATTTATTCCTTATTTTCGAATTCAGTTTATCTATCGCAACAGCGCACTCAGCCCTTCATGAAGGACGGATCGCCAACCAGTTGCAGACACTCATAGACTTTCACATCGGACAGCTTCATGTCCTTTTCCGCCCCGGTCCAATCGAACGGCAGAATGGCTTGGTTAACCAGCTCGTTCGCGGTCAATTGATCGTGCGCCTGGCCTTTACCGACAGCGGCTGCAATGGCAAGACCTGTCGCGCTCAACCCCGCACACAACACAGCTGACAAAGCCAACGCCACGACCACACCAGCCCCGCCTGCGACCATCAAGACCGCCCCGACGCAGGTTGCAAAGACCGCAAGGCCGGCCGCTAAGCCGATGGCACCTGGGCTAACTTCACACCAATAATCCGCGGTCAGCTCGTGGTCTTTGGACAGGATGATCTCCTGTGTGCCTTCTTTCAGGATATATTGATATTTAACCGTGGAGCGCGCATGTCCGGTAATGCCGAGGGAAATATTGAACTCGGTCTTACTGTCGATTTGAATGGCCCCGCTGACGAAAGAGACCTGGAAGAAAGTAAAGCGCGGGGTATATTTCTTACCGTTTTCGTCTTCCACCTGCTTTCCGGTCAGGCTTTTAGTGGCGGTTACGGTGAAGGACTTGGGATCGTAAACGAAGTCCCCTTCGGTGGCGCCTTCAAAAGCCGCGCCTAAAGACGGTTTGAGGATTTTGGTCATGACCATTTCGCGCGACAGTAAGAAAGCCGCAGGCGAGTCACCTGGGATGGAATGAGGCGAGATTTGCTGTGCGAGCGAGCTACCGTCCTTATTGTCGGTCAGGTTCAATACGCCCAACATACTGCGATTGCCGCCCTCATCGTCGGCCCGGTCTACATAAGCATAAGAGGTACTGGTCGGCGTCATCCAATCAAAGCCGTCTTCGGCCAATTTACTGCTGAGACGAACCTTGGTAAAAATAAAAGTGATATCGTCAGCATGGGTCATGACCCAATCGCTTACCCCGCTCATCACAAAGGCTTCAACCTGACTGACGACAGCCTCACGATCAGCCTCTGGGATGCACTCCATGGTCAGGCCGGTCATTTCAAGGTATTTTACCGGACTTGGATTTTCCGTCGTGCGCTCGAGCTTCATCCTCAAGTCGTTCATCGAGCCATCCTTCTTCTCTTCCGACTGAATGGTCTCTTCCAATAAGTTAAGACGGATTTGAACAACAATACTCACTCCAGCCAAAGAAACTGGGTTGCATTGCGGATATTTATACTTAATCAGCCCCATATCCAAGTCGCCGCTTTTCAAGTGCAGCGTCATATTGAGCAGAGCCCCAGATCCACCCGATACCGTCCATTTATCGAAGATGCCGTTCATGGTGTAAGACACCAGCCCACCGCTGCCATCGACGTGAAAATCGGTCGGAATATCTTTACCCATGGAGGCAGCGAGAGATCTGTTCACCTCGTCGATATGAACGGCAAACACCGTGTCATAACCATAGGTATCAATCGGCGCGTGAGGGGTAAGATAACCTTGTTGTTCACTGCCTTCATCGTATTTTTGGTCTTCACTCGCCCCAAGATAAGTTGTCGCGATGCGACGCTTTACATGGCGAATTACCCCGCTGTCGGGGAAACGAAAAACAGTCGAATGGGAAGGTTGAAACTTATTGAACGCGGCTTTTTCCGCATCGCTTAAGGTAAATGCAGCTGGTATGCCCATAGTTGAGGCTCCGTTTGTAGTAAGGATGAAACAAGAAGAAAAACACGTGGTTAGAAGGTGAGTTCTAAACGCATGGCATCCGGGCTCATATCCGCCCCGGTCATGACCACATCGCTGTATCCCGTCCAGATGACGTCAAAAAGAGCGGACTCGCCGATTTTAAATTCTTGGCTTAGGTGGACCACATCATCAGCCAAACTGTCCGAGATGATGGTCGTAACGATTTCGAGAACTGCAACCGCAGCCAGTCCACCGATAACGAGGAAATAATCGTACCAAGGGATATGACGGTCCGTATGAACCTTCGGTTTACCGGAGGGCACAAGATTAACCGCGTTTTTGCCTTTGACCTGTTCCAGACGGTAGGCGGCTTCAATATCGAAGCGCAGTTCAATCCCCATGCCCATACTGAACTTACCGCTCATTTCCAAGCGCATGCCACCGCCCACAGGCACCAATTTCAAAGTCTTATATTGCGGATAATAGGTGATGGCCCCCGCCTTCAATCCATATCCGGTAATGGTTTTTTTGGCGTAGATGGTCGCCGTATTAGGATCAAGAATGAAATCGGACTCTTTAGCATCTTTAGACACCATTCGAGGAAAAGCCGGTTTCAGAACTTCGCCCACAAACAAAGGCGTGCGCAGCAGAACACCACTGTTTTGCCCCTTAGCAATCGCGCCCGGTGACGCCATCAAGCTTTGCACCGGACGGCCTTGGGTCATCATCAACAGCGCGATAAAGGAATCAGTCGTATTGGTGCGATTAACATAACAAAAGCACTCTAGGGTCGGGACTTGCCAATCTGGGCCGCTATGAGCCCCTTTCGGGGCGACGGCCAAAACGCTGAAGCTGATATCGCGCTCATGATCAATCAAAAAGCGGTTGATGACGGAATCAAGATAGGAACGATATTCTTGCAGACTACCGCTTTTATCTTCCACATCAATCAGGGTAACAACCTTACCTAACGGATTGGGTGTCAGGTTAAAAACCAGCTCGCGATTTTTGTTGCTGCCCTCGACAAAGCGCAAGCCGATTTGCACGACCAGCGCGCAGTCTTTCAAAGGAATATCCACCTCTTTTGAGGCTTTGATCCTCACCGAACCACCCTTAAACGGCAGGCGTAAATTCAGCAGTTCCGGCCCCCCACCGAGGACAAATTGCCAAGGAGAGAAACTCGCCCCACCGACCACATCCCACAGCCCTGAATAGCTGGTGAGGTCAATTGAAGTCGGCAACTGCCCCGTCTTAAATGCGTTTATAAGCTGCTGGTTGCAAACATCTAAATTGCCTGCATAAACCGCATCCCAGCCTTCTGTATTATACTCTACGTCCATATACTCTCCATTAATATTTTTAAATAGAGACACAGTTTAAAAAACTATTTTTTATTAAAAAATAAATAACACAAATTTATTATTACAAAAAATAATTTATCAAAATTATTACATAATCTTAACCACCTAAATAAAAGTGTTTCATAATCAATCGGTAATCGCCCCTAAAAATATGGCAATACTGGAGGAAAAAAACATATATAATCTTAACAATAATTAAGCATATAAATATTTCAAATAAATATCATATATTTTATATACCACCATAAAAAAATACTTTTATCCAAGCTGTTATATACTTAATTTATATTCAAAAAATCCATACAACAACTAGCAATAACCCTAGTTATTACAGTGATTTTATTAGGGATACTCTGATCAACTCCCAAAATTTGCGATAATCTCAGCATAACGAATGACGTCAGGATATGACCATGCAACAACGTCTTTTACGGATGCCGAACAGATTCACAAGAAGCGGAAAATACGTCGTGAGCGTTTTCTTGAGCGCATGGATAAACTCATCCCCTGGAACACGTTGGAAGACCTGATTCAACCCTTTTATTACCAGAATGTACGGCAGGCCTGCTTACCCTTTGTCGTCCATGTTGCGAATCCATACGATGCAGTTGTTTTACAATCTGAGCGATCCCGCTATGGAAGATGCGCTTTATGGAATCGACTCCATGCGCTGTTTTGCAAACCTTGACCTGACACGCAGCCTGCCCGATGAAACCACCATTCTGAAGTTCCGGCATTTGTTAGAGAAACAGGAGCTGGCCCGTAAAGTCTTCCAATGCATTAATGAGGAACTCCAGCAGTAAGGCACACGGATGGATGCCAGTATTCTTAGTGCACCCAGGTCAACCAAAAACAAAACGGGGAAGCGTGATCCAGAAGCGCCAGAGCAAGAAGGGCAATCAGTGGTATTCGGCATGAAGATATCTATCGGTGCCGATGATCTCAGAGGTGCGGTTTACTCGCTGGAAAAGGGCGTGCATAAACGTGACAAGCAAAAGAACCGGAGGTTGACTGGTTTATCGCCAAACGTCCCAGTCAGCGCAAACCGTGGGAT
>NZ_AUGW01000039.1 GCF_000422865.1 Oceanospirillum maris DSM 6286
TTCTTGTTCATCAGCTCGCAGTTTTGCTAGCGGCTTCCTTCAGACCAAACCTCGCGGTTAAGCCCTTGCCATTCGCTAGTAGTTAACATCTAATAACGACATAAATCGCTAAGGATGGTGACCTTCCTACAGAGGACTTTCACCTCATTAGTTCATGCCCATGCTGGGCGTACACAAGGCAATTAATCGGAACTAAAACAGTGGGTTACGTTCCGCTTCGCTACACATTTTAACCCACTATTTTAGTCCGCTTATTGCGGCGTTACGTTTCATCGTATTTACTGTATAGAGTAGCAGGATGAATGTAGAAATAATCGGAGATCGTAACTTCATTCGCTCCGTTCAGGAGCATGGTGGAGTGTGGCTGCTACTTGCTGGTCAGGCGCTTTATGCCTTGCCGATGGACGGTGGTAGAGCTTTACCTGTTTGGCTCTCAGCCGCGGAAGCTGAAAGTTTTGCACAAAATTTGAACGGAAATGTTTTTTCACCTGTTTTTGTACCAGTGAATGCTTTTCTGGGTGCTGCTTGGTTGGGATCGTCAAGCCTGCACATTATTGATGTTTTGGCATCTCCCAGATACGGCCACGAGGCTCTCACTTACACAGCTGATGAACTCCGTGCCAAACTCAAAACGTAACAAGTTGCAGCACTTTGCCGCCGTTGGCGGCTGGACGGCCACTGCCGTGGCCGTCCGTGTGCTCAGGCGATTATGCAGCATCCAAGAGTAGAGGTTTATAAATGAAAAATGCTAAGGCCGATGCGGCCCTTTATCTTCTAACAGGGCTTATTCAGTGTCTTGAGACGGAGCGCCCAGGGATGATTTCGGAAATGATCGAGGGTGTTGAAGGTGATCGTGCTTCACTTCCGGAAAGTATCGAAGATAGAGATCATGTCGAGCAGATCTTTGACGAGGCTATTAGGTTGCTAACTCGTGCCAACACTGTATAACCAGTCGCAACTCGGCCGATGGCCGCCCGACACCACTAATGTGACGCTGCTGTGCTAGGCGTTAGGCAAACCAAGGAGATTTTTTTAGTGCGGTACCTAATCATGGCTATGCGTACGCCCCAATTTCAGCAGTCGGTCGTTGATGCTCACAAGCAATTCTTGACCCAACTCAAAGCAGATGGCGTCCTTGAACTCGCAGGCCCATTCACCGACGAGTCTGGTGGCGCGTATGTCATTTCAGCTAAGGATCTAGAAGAGGCGCAGGCAATTGCATTCAACGATCCGGTTCATGATAGCGGATCGTCCGAGGTGTCAGTGTATGAGTGGAATGCAGTCTAGTCGCCTAACAAGAAAATTATGTCGTCCCTTCGGGGCTGGGACGCTCGCAAGCTCGCACCCCATATTTTGGCGTTAGCAGCTCCCTCCACCTACCTTGCTAAATGAGTAAAAAAGAGATAATTTATACTCATGAACATTTTCGAGTTTGATGACGAGAAAAGCCAGGAGAGTCGCCATAAGCATGGAATCGACTTTCATGATGCTCAAGCGCTATGGGAAGACCAAGACCTACTAGAAGTTCGGGCGAAATCATCTGATGAACCTCGTTACCTGGTTATTGGTCTTATAGGGATGAAGCACTGGTCTGCTGTTATCACTTATCGAGGTGAGAAGATTCGTCTTATTTCGGTACGACGCTCGCGCAAGAGAGAGGTAGAGTTGTATGAAAGCTAAAGATTTTGACTCGAAATTTGATGAAGGTGCAGATGACATCATTGATGATCTGGACGTCAAGAGCGCACGGCGGGTAAACCAGGAAGCGAAACGTATTAACGTAGACTTTCCGGTTTGGGTAGTTGAGTCACTTGATCGCGAAGCTGCTCGAGTTGGTGTTACTCGACAATCAATTATTAAAGTTTGGCTGGTGGAGCGTTTGCGAGCTGAAGCTGCTAACAAGCCACTCAAAAGTGACACCCCAAGCGGCGCACATTAGCGGGGCGTTGGGCATCAAACATCATACATATGTGTGAATATTGCGCGTATTTCGCAGGCTACCAATGAAAACTTACGATTTCCAGTCCTCCAACGCTTTTGTTGAACTCTTTGAAATAGCCCCCTATGCATCTGGCGCATTGGATGGTTTGTGCTTTGCAGTTAAAGACAACATCGATATTCGTGATCGATTTACCTCCTATGGTAGTAAGTCATGGCGTGAAGCACACCCGCGAGCTGCGTACCATGCGGTTTGTGTGGAACAACTGTTGATGGCTGGAGCGCGTTGCGTCGGCAAAACAATAGCTGACGAATTTACCTATAGTCTGGACGGCGAGAGCTACTTCTACGGTACGCCAGTGAACCCACGCGCCCCGGATCGGATCCCCGGCGGGTCTTCGAGTGGCTCGGCGTCGGCAGTCGCATGTGGGTTGGTAGACTTTGCGCTGGGTACTGACTGCGGTGGATCAATCCGGATTCCCGCCAGCCTTTGTGGGGTGTTTGGCATGCGGCCAAGTCTGCATCGCATCTCCGAAGCCGGAGTACTTCCTTTTGCACCAAGTGTCAGCACTGTTGGCGTATTGGCTCAAAATCTTCCTGTTCTGCGCCAAGCGATGCGTGTACTTCTTCGCAGCCATGACGCTGCCCTACCACCAGTGAAAAATATCTATTTGGTGAAGGAAGCCTTCGCACTAGCCGACCCCGCGATCCAGAACGCCTTGTCCGAGTGCATTGCGCATTTGAGTACTTTCCCTAATATCACCGTCGCTTCCATTTCTCTGCGCGACATCACCGGCTTGAACGTCAGCCTAAAATCGTGCAACGAGGATGCGCTTCGGGTACTCCAGACGGCGGAAATTGCCAACACCATTGGAGGGTGGATTCAGGAAAATGGACCCGAACAAGGACCGAACTTCCAGGCAGGATATCGTAACGTCGAACAGTTCGACCGCAGCACGATGAGCGATGCCCTGAACTTATGCGAAGCCCTCTTTTCACGGGTTGCCGGGTTCACTCAGCCGGGCGATGTTTTCTGTTACCCGACGGCACCTGTGCTTGCCCCGAAGAGAGGCACACTCACAGGTAGTAACCTTAATTCTGTACTCGATTATTATGGCCGTACTATGGCCGTCACATCATTTGCTGGTGTTGCCCGGTTACCCGAGATCACCATTCCACTGGCTCAGGTTAATGGTATTCCTGTCGGGCTTTCTCTGGCAGCTGGTCACTATCAAGATGAGTTTCTACTCGACGCCAGTCTGCGCTTGTGGGGTTCGCAACCAATGGGGTTAGACTTATGTTCCGTAACTACGTAACACACAGAGCCCAGATGCCCAACCAATCATTCCACCGGACACTGCGCGATAAAGCTGCGCATCGCCGGTGAATGCAAACGTTCAGGCTGTAGAAAAACCTCCCGAACTATGATCTGATCGGGTTTTGAAACGCAGGAGGCGGTGATGGCTCGATTCAAGCACTACGACTACAACCAAACGTCGATGGTGGTCATTAATTACCTGGATCAGTTGCAGCCGGATACTTTTAGTATGCTCTGCATTACCCCTGTTTTTTATAAAGAGGCAGAAAAGCTGGATCTTTCCGCGTTTCATCAGCCTTATAAGAATGATAGTGAAGGCCGTCCGGCTTATGATCCGGCGATTCTGCTAAAAATCATCCTGTTTGCTTATTCTAAAGGCATCACCTCCAGCCGTGAGATTCAGTGGTGCTGCGAAACCAATATCATCTTTAAAGCCTTGTCCTGCGATAGCGTTCCGCACTTCAGCACCCTTGCTCATTTTGTTAGCAGCCAGCCCCAAGCCATTGAAGACTTGTTTGAACAGGTGCTGTTGATCTGTGATCAGCAGGGGCTTTTAGGCCATGAGCTTTTTGCCATTGATGGCTGTAAAATGCGCTCCAATGCCGCTAAGGAATGGTCTGGCAAACACCTGATCCGTCATCACCTGAGTGAACATCAAGAAAAAGACCGCTGGGAAAGTGAAGAAGAACTGGATCGTGATATCCGCAAAGCCAAAACCATCCTGACCCTGGATGCCGCGGCCAACAAGATCGGTGACTTTTTAAAGCACAGCCAACCAAGGACGGGTAAAGGCAAACGCAGCAAGGAAGTGAAGAGCAACATCACCGACAATCAATCCGCAAAAATGGTCGGTTTTTGTTCCCGACAAAACCGACATTTCCTACATCCCTGTAGGTCAACCACGAGCAAAGGCACCATCCAGGGTTATAACGGGGTGGCTTCCGTTGATAAAAAACACCAAATTGTTATTGATGCCCAAGCCTTCGGTGAAGGGCAGGAACACCACACGCTGCAACCCGTTTTGGAAACCATTCAAGAACGTTACAAGCGGCTGGGCATCAGCAAAAACCTCTATAAAGAAGGCATTGTTGTTACCGCCGATACCGGCTTCGCCAACGAAGCGAACATGAAATACTTACACGAAAAACAGATTAACGCCTACATCCCAGACAACCAGTTCCGTAGCCGTGATCCCAAGTTAGCTCACCAGAAAGAGAAATACGGCAAACGCCACCAGATACCGGGCAAGCCCAAGATCAAACAACTGATCCCAGCCAGCGAGTTCCAGTTCGACCCCATTAACTTGACCTGCATCTGCCCAACTGGCAATCAGATCAGCCACCGTGGGACAAGAGACAACGACCAAGGTGTTCCCACTGCCTATTTTGAAGGCAGACTGCTGCAATGCCGGAACTGTCACAAAAAGCACCAGTGCATGAAGAACCCATCCGCAGATAACCACGGCAAAGGCGCAGGCCGCCAAGTCAGCTTCCCGTTAAATGACAAACGGCCACCGAGTTACACCGACTGGATGAAACATCGCGTCGACAGCCCCCACGGCAAACAAATCTACAGCCACCGGATGTCCGTTGTCGAACCGGTCTTCGGCAACATCGGCACCAACAAAAGACTGAACCGCTTCAGCCTGAGAAGCAAAACCAAAGTACAAGGCCAATGGCAGCTTTATTGCTTGGTGCATAATGTAGAAAAACTGGCAAAATACGGGCATCTCAGCCAGTAAAACAGAGTGAATACAGCCTTAAACAGGCACTGAAAGCAGCACGATACTTGGCTTACAGACAACCAAAGCCTAAAAAGGCTGGAAACACAGAATAAACAAGCGATTACCGGCAAAACCGGCAATCAACAATTAACAACAGAGAGCGAGTTGTTGGTGGGAAAAACGGGTTAGAAACAGGTTTTTCTACAGATTCGTTAAATGACATTTTTGAGGAAGGCGCATGAGAAGCTATCCAGAAGGTTCAACTAAAGATATTGATAAAAAAGAATTTGAAGCGTCCATAAACTGCATTGAGAGACACTTGGGTAAAGTATGGTTAGAAAAAAAACTAACCCTGAATAATCCTATCAAGAAACTTTGGCATTCAACAGATGTTTATTCTTCTGTTGAGCTTTACCTGATAGGTAAAGCTATATCAAAAGCTGAAAAAAACAATCAAGAAGATTGGATTGAGGATCTTGTTAGCAAAATTAAGAATGCAAAGAAGATAAACATAGTAGGTCTTCTTTATGAGGGGCTAGTATACCTTATACTCAATGGTAAGGAGCAACAGTTGGCACCTGCTGGTAATGAGGGGTACGATGTTACATATTCATATTCTAATGACATCAACATGTATATCTCATGCAAAAAACTTATGTTGTCACAAGAGCATGATAAGCTCGAAAAAACATTCAGCTCCTTGTCATCATTCATTAGTAATAATGTATCTAATAACACAAGTAATTCTCATAGATATGTCGTAAGTTTAAAAAACAAAAACATTAAGCTCTCTCATCTTAAACATTGTTTATCTTTAGTGACGGATAAACCAGAAGGTACATATAATTTTGGTTCTGTCAGTGTTAGATATAGCAACGTTATTGATGATACTTTACCTTACTCATACGATAAATTTAGGGCTAGTTATCAAATAATATTGAATGTTCCCCATAAAAATGAAGAGAGGAAAAGAATTAACAACCTAATAGGCTCAGCCTATAGAAACCTTAAGAAGCACTCTAAAGCTGAAAAAGGGAAATCAATTAATGCGATTTTCATTAGCTTGCCAGATCATGTTTCTCTCCAGCTTGCAAAGGGATGGGCGCGAAATAGTTTTAAAAGCAACTACTCGCAGCTTTCTTTAATTGTTTTCACGAAATTTTTACCCGTAAATAGTCCAGATGCAGACTTTCTTACAACTCAATACGATGTTGCATTTAATGACAATTGTGTAAACCCACTATCAGGTAACGATGTGCCAATAAAAGATTGGAAGAGGTTACTTGAAATTGAATTTCCGTTAGGGATGCACAGTACGAAAGAATCCAAGGTGGTTTTCACTAACCTTAATTTAGATGTTAATCAATCCTATCTTTTTCAAAAAGGTGAAGTTAATTTGGTTAGTAATAATATTTTATTAATGGAGCTGGAAGCTAAGGAAGGTATAAAGTTTATCGTTCGGGATGAAGAAAGCCAAAAGATGCTAAAAATCGTAGAGCCATTACCAATGCAGTTCAATGTCATTTAACAAACTGTTTAAGAGTGATTCGCAACGCGTGGCATTTTTACTATGCGTTAGGTTTAGTGGTTAAGGTGGTCTGCGGAAGCTTGGGCATTGCGTTGCTCACACCTTAACAGGGCGTTCAGGCTGTAGAAAAACCTCCCGAACTATGATCTGATCGGGTTTTGAAACGCAGGAGGCGGTGATGGCTCGATT
>NZ_KE383941.1:0-1341 GCF_000422865.1 Oceanospirillum maris DSM 6286
TAATCGGGTAGCCGGAGGTATCTAGCCTCCAGCCCCCACAACACCCTGCATGCGGATCCGCACAGGGCGTTTCACTTAGAATGGTGAAGCTTAATCCATCCATCGCGTAACGAATATAATCCTTCGGTTTTTAAATAAGCATTTGATAATGCCTGATTAATCCCCAGAGTTTTAGAGCTGCGCCATGGGCCTTCGCCTAGTGGCGCCTACTTTTGGTACTCGTAATGCCGCAAGCTACCGCAGCTTGAACGCGAACACCTAGTCTCATTAAGTTTCTTACTTTAGTACGAGGCTTTCGCCATTGTCGCCAGTAAGCCATTCTAACTCTGCGTCGAATCCAATGATCTAGATCCATACAAAGTTGATAGCAATTGGCGATACCAAAATAATTAATCCAACCTCGTAAATACTGGCTGGTTTTAAAGAGCTGATAGCGCATCGACACGCCCCAGTGTCAGTAGTCAGCCCCAAGCCATCGAAGATCTGTTTGAACAGGTGCTGTTAATCTGTGATCAGCAGGGCCTTTTAGGCCATGAACTCTTTGCCATTGATGGCTGTAAGATGAAACATCGCGTCGACAGCCCCCACGGCAAACAAATCGACAGCCACCGGATGTCCGTTGTCGAACCGGTCTTCGGCAATATCAGCACCAATAAAAGGCTGAACCGCTTCAGCCTGAGAAGCAAAACCAAAGTACAGGGAAAAACTGGGACACCCATATTTGACCCTACCAAAATTCGCTACCTGATCTACATTTAAAAGCACTGGTGACATTATGGAGGATCACACCATGACCCGTGCCCGCAATGAGCAGATCAGCACCGCTGATACCCCGTATTACCACTGTATCGCCCGCTGTGTTCGGCGGGCATTCTTATGCGGTGAAGACACTTTTTCTGGCCAGTCCTACGAACACCGCCGCCAATGGATTCTGGATCGTTTAACCACTTTGGATCAGATGTTCGCCGTAGATGTGTGCGCTTACGCCATTATGTCCAATCATTACCATCTGGTGCTTTATATCAATCAGGCTGAGGCCGAGTCTTGGACTGAGGATGAGGTCATTCGCCGTTGGTTGCTGCTGTTTAAGGCTCCACTGCTGATTGAGCGTTATCAGAAAAACGAGTGCACCAGTAATGCTGAGCGGAAAAAAGCGGCTGAAATTATTGAAGACTGGCGGCAGCGTCTGATGGACATCAGCTGGTTTATGCGCTGCCTGAATGAGTATATCGCCCGAAAATCCAATGAAGAAGATGGCTGTACGGGGCGCTTCTGGGAGGGGCGATTTAAAAGTCAGGCGCTGCTGGATGAGCAGGCACTGTTAACCTGCATGGCCTATGT
>NZ_KE383941.1:2201-5932 GCF_000422865.1 Oceanospirillum maris DSM 6286
CTGTAACGCACCGGATACACCAAGCTTAAAAGTGTTTTCCGTGAGCCAGCAGGACAGCAATCATGCGATCTCTTTTGATTATGCGGATTATCTGGCGTTGGTCGACTGGGCCGGGCGCTGTCAACGTGAAGATAAGTGCGGTTTTATTTCCGAGCGCTATCCGCCCATTCTGCAACGGCTGAATATCGACGCGGATGCCTGGCTGAAAGCAATGCGGCCCAAAGGTATGCCCCGTTGCCGTGCAGTAGGGCAGTTCAGAAGGCTGCAGCAGTTTGCCCGGGATAAAGGACTGGCATGGATCTCATCCGGCCAGCAGTTGCAGGCTATTTTCAGATAGATCAGAAAGCGGATTTAACCTGTTAATATGACGGGATAAAATTATGGGTGTCCCCGCTGTAATTTACAACTCGTTCCCACGTTTCGACTCGTTCCCACGCTCCGCGTGGTAATGCATAAGGGTCTTACACTGTATTGCGCGGCATCCAGCACTGGAATGACTCATTCCTCATGTTCTACGTGGTAATGCATCCCCGTCTTACTTGGATTCCTCCGCCTCCAACGCCGTAATCTGCTGATAGATCGCCTCCGCCTCCTCCGTCAGAAACGAATAACTTTTAATATCGCCATTACGCTGAGCCAGCATCGCCGCGTATTCCTTTTTCAGTTTCTTGGTCGGGTCAGACTTAAAGAGAGAAAACATAGATGTACCGCCTGCAGTTAGAGTGTCAGGCTTGTACGGGGAAAGCGGGTAAGCAGATGTTGGGAGGCGAATACTCAGGACAGGACTCGTTCCCACGTTCTACGTGGGAATGCTTACCGGCCTACCTGCCGTAAATCAAATACCTGCCTGAAAAAGATATCTAATACCTATTGGCGGGTTCCGCTAATGTAGGTGATCGGATAGACTGAAAAATCAAAGAATTACGGAAGTAGGTGGGTGCTCTATTTAACGGAACAGTCACCTGCAGCTCTTAGATTAAGAGCAAATAAACGCATGAGCGTATGGCAGGGAAGCAGTCAGATCAGAAAACGGATTTTCCTTTCTTATCAAAGTCTTTCTTAGTCTTTGACGGTTTTTTGAAGCCAGAAAAAATGTTTATGCCTTGTATTAATTGTTAGTTTTATCTACATAAGGAGTACGAAAATGGGAATGGCTCAGTACAAAGAAGCATTGCTCAATGAGTTTGAGGGTAGAACTGATGATTGGAGCTTCGCCGATTTTGAGAGGAAACTCAAAGAAGTAAAGGGTGGAGGTAATTACCAAGATGCCAAAGGCATTATTAATGAGGCTCATAATAGTGGCAGGTGGCCAATCACTGTTAAGCGTTACTTGATTACAAACTATAAGATTTTTGGGAATGTGAGTGCAGAATTTACCACCACTTTTAATCAAGTTTACTCATCAATGTCCGACAAAGAGAAAGCGGCTTGGGGTATCAAGTAAAATTAACAATGTGCAGCAGTCTAAGCCTTCGGTCGCTGGGGTACCTAGCCGCCGGCCCATTGCATAGTATTATAAGCCTCTGATGACGTTTCCCACGTTCTACTTGGGAGTGCCTACTGGCATGTCAGCTGTAAATTAAATACCTTCTGGAAAAATATAAGCATTAGGCCTAATGCTTGGTTCCGGTAATGCAAGTGATCGTATAGATTAAAGAATTACGGAAGTAGGTGGGTGCTCCATTTAACGGAACAGCCATCTGCAGCTCTTAGATTAAGAGCAAATAACACATGAGCGTATGTCAGGGAAGCAGTCAGATCAGAAAATGGATTTTCCCCTTCTAATCAAAGTCCTTCCTCGGCACTTGCCGGTATTGGAATTGGCAAAACGTGCATGCTTGATATTAACCTGTTAGAAGAAAATGGAGAACCATCATGTATCCCGCAGGGACAGTATTAAAATTAGATTTCGGGACTTATTTTCATTACGGCGTAGCCGATGGCCTAGGAAAAGTAATCCACAACTCTAAAAAGCACCTCAAGGTAACAGAAGAGTCTTACGAAGAATTTGCAGAAGGCAAAGATATCTTGGTCAGCGACATCACTAGCGAAAATCCAGCTCAGGCTGCCGTTAACGCGAAACGTTATTTGGGCATGCCATATCATCTCATCAAATCCAACTGTGAACACTTTGCTAGGCTTGCGCATGGTTTAGATGTGGAAAGTACTCAAATTCAACAATATCTATTGGCTGCCTTGGGTGCTGGCGTGGCCCTCAAATCAGATAACACTATTCTTAAAGCAACAGGTGGTGCGGTAGCACTAGCCAGTTTGCTAACACCTACCGAAGAGAGCCCATTTAAAAATGCAACCGTATTTGGGCTTGTGGCTGCCGGTATTGCCATACTTGCCAGCTAAATCTTCTAACAAGGCCAAGCACAGGTACGTAATAAGTTGCGCTGGACTCGCTAAAGCTCACCTGTGTTGGCGGCGTTCGGGCTGTAGAAAAATCTAACGGGTTCTGGTTGTTGAGAATTTATCGTGCGCCTACGTTGATTTAAGAGTATTTGGCGATGAAAACTGTCCCAGAATTCACGTAGAAGCGTCATTTTTAGTACAAAAAATGATCAATTTTTGAGGCTGAGGTTTTTCTACAGCCTCGTTATGCCTCTAATTTAGTCAAGTTTGACAAGGAGTAAGGGAGAATTGAGTCCTTCTAATAAGCTGTATTGCTTGGATAGTAAAATAGAGCAACTTCATAAATCCTGTAAGTTATTTTTGGATTCTGATGACAGTCAACTTTCTAAGCTCTCAAAATTGTCGATATATCCGACGTTTCTATTTGATGGTTTTCCTGGTACAGGAAAAAGCTCAGTTGCAAGTATTATTTATGAACAGCTAAAAGCGGAATACAACATCGATGTTGCGAGGTTGAACATCGATGAGTTGATTTCGCATAATTTCGGTGAGTCCTCTTCCAACCTCAGGGAATATTTTAAGACCAGAAAGAAAGAAATCGAAGAGAACAGTTCACGCTGCTTTATTATTATGGATGAAGTTGATTCGTTTACTATAAGCAGGTATCAAAATGATAACGAGAGCATCAAGAGAATACTTTTGACTTTTAACACAATAATAGATGAGTTGGTTAGAAGTGGTGAGATTTATCAATATATAATTATTGCAACAACTAATGTTAAAGAAAGTATCGATACCTCAATTCTAAGAAGGTTCTATTTTAAAGAAGATTTTAATGTTGAACTCGATGAAGCAACATTTAAAAAGTTCTTAAGTGAGTTGGTTGATTTGACAGGCCTTGAAATTGAAGAGTCATCAATCAGTGAAATATTCAAATTGTATACACAAAAAAAATATACCTTAGGCGAAGTGAAGTACCTTTTCTCAAGGTTGTATGTGTGTTCTGGTTGAATATACCGGACACCTCAAGAAGAGATAAACTCTTCATAACGAGAGGTGTTAACCATGACTGCAAAACGAAGCTATAAGCAATATCCTCAAGAATTCAAGGAAGAGGCTGTCGCCCTTGTCACTGAGCAAGGCTATTCGGTTCCGGAAGCCGCTAAGTCTCTGGGTGTTGCCACCAATTTACTCTACCGCTGGAAAGACAAGCAGGAACACTCTAACGGTGAATCATCTTTGGCAGAAACAGAGCAAGAGGAGCTCAAGCGGCTTCGACAAGAAGTTAAGACGCTGCGTATGGAGAAAGAGATTTTAAAAAAGGCCAGCGCTTTCTTTGCGAAAGAAATGAAGTAAAACACCACTTTATTAAC
>NZ_AUGW01000042.1 GCF_000422865.1 Oceanospirillum maris DSM 6286
ATCATTTGACGCCCTAAAGGGCGACCTACATTTCACGGGGCATGGTTGTAAGCATAACCGTAGGTCGGGCTTTAGCCCGTCGAAAGCGTCATGCACCAATTAAGACGAAGCGTCATGCACCAGATGCTTGCTTTGAGGCAAATGGTGCGAGACGTTGCTCGTGCCTTGCGCCTTTCGCACCCTACAAACCTATGATTGTGATTATTATCATTTGACGCCTTAAAGGGCGACCTACATTTCACGGGGCATGGTTGTGGGCGTTGTAAGCATAAACGTAGGCGTAGGTCGGGTTTTAGCCCGTCGAAAGCGTTATGCACCAATAATGGCACTATTATTTACCGTGTTGAACTTTGTTGCACCAAAGATAAACCCTCTTTTGTTAGTGATGCAGAATGCTTACTTAAACGGTATGTAACCAATGTGAATAAGTGTGACTTGGCCCTGTTTTTACCGCATAAGGGGTTGTTACCGTTGGCCTAAATGACTATTATCGACCCTGTTTTTTGAAGGGCAGGAGTGCCTGGATAAAAAAGATCGCTCGTGTGATCCGCATCACAAGCGCGACCTGAAAGAGCTGTTACCTTAGCGTAAATGCTAAGTTAATAAGCTAAAACAGATGGCTTAACAGCGATTTGTTTTGTTTCTTAAGCCCTGCAGGCCCGGTTAAAACAACTGCTTACTGTTTATTTGTTCTTAACAGTTTAAACAGCAAACAGTATAAACGGGGTCGAACTTGGGGTCAGGCTCATAAGAGCGACAAATTTCATTTTGGTGGGCACGATGCCTGCTAAAAGAAAAACCAAACTAAACTAATCCTTGATCAAGGAGCTTTACAAATGGCTTTAACAAAAGCACAAGTATCACTAGTAAGTGTTGCAACTCTTGGTGTAGCACCTGGTGGTTTTACTGCCGACCTAATGGCATTTAATACTCAAGACGAAGCAGCAGCATTCATCGAATCTGCAGGCCTGCTAAGCACAGGTACTAACGCTGAATACGCTCTGAACGTTAAAGCAAACTTGGGTAACGTTGCAGACGCTACTGCAATGACTGCTTTCTTTAATGCTTTAGAGTCTGGCACTAGCCGCGCAGAAGCAACCGTTGATTTTGCTAACGCACAGCTAGTAGCATAAGGCGGCAAGATCGCTAACGTAGACAAAGCAATTGCTTCTACTTCTACTTCTACCGATCTAACAGCTCTTAAAGCAGAGCTTGCTGCTGCTGACACTAGCTTAAAAGTTAGTTTTGCAGATACCGATACTAACCAGCAAACAACTAACAACGTTACCGATACTGTTAACGTTTACAACGTTGGTAAAGCTGAGATCGATGCGGGTCTAAGCAAAAAATCTGTTGACTACACCTTCGAACTAAAAAACCAAATTGATGAGAAAGACACGTTCAACGGTCTGTTCCTGTCGCCAATTATTGCTCGTGAAGCTTCAGAAAGCTCCGGTTCACAGATCTTTCTAGAACTGTTGGATCTACGTGCTTCAACTGATGGCAAAGATCCTCTAGAGCGTGTACCTGTTGATACATTTGCATTCACTCTAGACGGTGCTCAAATCCTAGTTCAGTCTGATGCAATCTTTGCAGCAACCACTTATGCAGAATTGTTCGCGGCTATTCAAGCACGCGTAGCAGAGCTAGGTAACGGTGTAAACGTTCCTGCAACTAACTCTGACAATGTTACTCCAGCAGATGCAGCGGCTTACGCTAAACTGGCTAACTTTACTGTAGAGCTAGGCAGCGCGTTTACCGTTAAAAACCAAGCTGGTGAAGACGTATCTGGTACTCAGATCGTATTGACTGATGCTGGCGGTGCGGTACTAACGCCACAAGGTTTTGTCAACAAAGCCGGTGTTATTCCTGATCCTGGTTATACCCTGTACGCACAGTTGAATAACGTTGCTCCTTCAAGCACCGATAAGTTGATCACCACTAACCTTGACGCTAATAACGTTGGTTACGGTTCACAAGGTGCTACTGTTAACTTGGCTGGTCAGTCTGCGTCTGATAAAGGCGTTGAAGAGATCAAAGTTACTGCTACTAACGGCGTTTGGTTGACTGCTCTGAAATCTAAAGCAACCACTGATCACCTAGAGCGCATTGAACTGCAAACCGGTTCTAATGGTTACTTCCGTGTTGGTACTCAGAAAAATGCTGATACCCACGTTGTTGCATTGGTTGATCAACAGTTTGCTGATGTTACTACCGGTGGTACTACTACTAAAGGTGGCGGTCTAGTAGACGTACAACAAGTTGAAGCAGGCGCGGCGGGTAGCACGGCTATCAACAGCTGGATTTCTGATGCTGTTTTGTCTCGTTACGAGATGAAAGATACAGGTATCTACACTGCAGATGACAGCCAAGCGGCTATCACCTACAACCTGACTTCTGGTCAAGATGTACTGAACCTAGCGATCGACACTGACGTGCTAGAAGCAGTTGACACTAAAGTTAATGTTAGCACTGGCGCAGGCGATGACATCATCACTGTAATGGCGTCTAAAGATCTGAATGCTACTGGTAAAGTTGCTGCTATTCAGGAATCTGGTACTGGCTGGTTGATTAACCAACAGTTAAACAACAACGTTAAAATTGATGCAGGCGCTGGTAATGACTGGGTTCTGACTCCTGGTTCTGGCAATGCAACCATCAATGCCGGTGCTGGTAATGATGTTGTACGTGTTGATAACGCCGGTGACCGTGCGGTATTCGTATTCAACAATGCTACAACTGATGTTAATGAACTAATTGCAGGTGCGGGTTACAGCAATGGTTTAACCTCTAACAGCGACAATAGCCTTTCTGCTGGCGCTAATAATGTTGCACAAACATTCGACTTCTACAAAGCCGTAGTTAAAGTAACCTTTAAAGGTTTTGAATCTAAGTACATCACCATTGATTCAACTAACTACACCACTACCACTCAGCAAATTAACCAAGCGATTAAAGCTGCGGTTAACAATGATCCAGTATTGAACAAGCTAATTGCAGCGATGGATAACGATGGTAATGCACTAGCAATCGAATCTTTGATTGATGGCACTATCGATCTGACTGATCTGGTTATCGATATCCAAGGCCCAGCAACTTACAGCACATCAGAAACCGATATCGCAGCAGCTAAAGCAGCGGGCAAGGTAATGTTGGCAAACGGTGAAGCCGCTAAAGCTGATGCTGTTTACCTAGCCGATGGTAAAACATCGACGACTGCTACCATTGACACCACTACTGCTGATGGCTTGTATGACACGCAGTACGGTACTTCAAGCACAGGCGCAAACCCATTTGCAGCAGCTCCAAATGTTGCAGATGACGTAACACCTTACGATGCGGGTACTGATGGTACGTTCGCGGTAACGGTTGATGCTTCTTCAATCAGTGCTGCTGGTGTTGCTACCTTAGGTGGCTTGAACATCGCGCTAACCGACCAAACAGATGATACTGTTGCTGCTGGTGAGTTTGTAGCTGCATTGGACGCACTTAAAACTGCTAACGGCGCAACTACAATGGCGTTTGGTGCTAACAACATTCCACTAAGCGCACTAACATTTACTAGCGCACTCGGTGTTGTAACCATCGAAATTGATGCTGACTGGATGGCTGATAACTCACTAGCTGCTGCGGTTGTTGGTGATGTTCCTGTATTTGCTGCTGGTGGCGCTACTGGTGCTGCTGCTGCTGCTGCTGTTGGTGTAGCTGGTACACCTGCAACAGAAGAAACACAGACCATTACCTTTGCTGCTGCAACAGCTGACGGTACGCTAAATGTTGGCGGTATTACTGTTAATGTTAGTAATGGCGATGCAGATACAGTTGTTGCCGGAGCGGTTGAAACTGCATTAAATGCTGCGTTTGCTGCTGGAACTCCAGTAAATGGCGTAACGTTTGACACAGGTGCAACTGTATCTGTAGCTGGTGGTGTTGTTACTATCGAATACCCAGCAAGTGCGGGTGACGTAGGCGCAATCACTGTTAGCCAAGCAGGTGTTGGTGCTAACATCACTGGTGGCGTAAGCGGTGCAGAAAGCGATAACGTTGTTAACCTAGGTACAGGCAGCGATGTTCTGACTCTAGGTACAGGCGCAGAAAGCAACGATACTGTTGTGTTCACAGGTTACAACTTGGGTGAAAAATCCATTGTAAACTTCACTACAGCTGTTGCTACTTCTACCCAAGGTGATGACCTACTGGACTTCACTAGTTACCTAAACACTGTTGATGCTAACAAAGCGGTTATCAATAACACTGTTGCTGGTGACTTCGGCACGACTAATGCTGTAGTTCTTGTTAACTTTACTGCTGACAACAGCACCCTTGATAGCACTGCTGGTACAGTTAAGTACCTAACATTTGACGAGCTAACTGAATCAAATGTTAAAGCACTGCTGAACAACACTAATGCTGGTGGTGCTATTGATGCTGTAAGTGGTTTAAGTGCTACTGCTGTTAACAACAACGTGCTAATGGTACAAGGCACAGGTGACGATGCGAATGTTTATAAAGCATTCCACGTAACGACTGGTGCAACTTCAGCAACTGCTGACGTTAAACTAATCGGCACCTTCGACTTTGGTGATGATCTTGTTTCTGGTCTAGCAACAGCTGACTTGGTATAAGACTAAGGTTAAACTAAAGACAGGCTGCTCTGCGGCCTGTTCTTAAGTTGCCTTTCTGTGTAAAACCAAAAGATCGGTGTTAAGCAGAAAAAATAAAACCCCGTTTATCGCAAGATAAATGGGGTTTTTTTATGCCCGCATTTTAATAGGCTATAAAATAGCGTTACACACCGGACAATGTAGGTCGCCCTTTAGGGCGTCGCCATAGGTGGCGTTAAATACCGGATTG
>NZ_AUGW01000043.1 GCF_000422865.1 Oceanospirillum maris DSM 6286
TAACATCTAATAACGACATAAATCGCTAAGGATGGTGACCTTCCTACAGAGGACTTTCACCTCATTAGTTCATGCCCATGCTGGGCGTACACAAAGCTATGCACCGGAAAACAAAAGCTACGCGATTTTTTGTGCTACTCGCTGCCGCTCAAACAATAGCACAAAAAACACTCCGCTTTCGTTTCCGGTGATAGCGACGTTCAGGCTGTAGAAAACCTAACGGGTTCTGGTTATTGAGAATTTATCGCGCGCCTACGTTGATTTAAGAGTATTTGGCGATGAAAACTGCCCCAGAATTCACGTAGAAGCGCTATTTTCAGTACAAAAAATGATGAATTTTTGAGGCTGAGGTTTTTCTACAGCCTCGTTAAATGCCAAGGAGGCATCTTGTACAAATTAGAGTTTGAAAAGGGAGTAGAGAGAACAAAAGCTTTTAAGTTGGAGTGTCCGGAAATTGTATTTTCTGATGCAACGTTGCTCACTACCGAAAAAATGCAAAAATTCCCTTATTTATTAAGAGATACAGTTGGCGAAATTGGTGTTGAAGAAGTGGTGGCACAATGTCTATCGATCCACTATCGGTTATCCGATGTAATAGCTGAATTATTCGATACACCATGTTATTTCACAATTGGGCATGTAGAAACGGTTGATCGCTTAATGTTCCACCAAAGCGAGCAAGACCTTAGCGAAATATTACAATCAGGTATCAATGGTTCATCTTTGAATATACATGCTTGGTTAACATTGCCAACAATGGAAATTATGGATTTTTCATTACCTACTAGCTATGCAATTCTTAATGACATGAAAGAAGGTGTTGGCGGTCTAATTGCGACTCACGCTGATAGTCTCACAGGTGGTATGAAATACCATCCCATGTTGGTTGGTGAGGATTTTTTAAGAAAATCTGGTGGGCTAGTTGAGTTCGGCATTTAACAAGCGCATGTTGTCGGACTAGTTTTCCGCTGCGCTCCAAACCAGCCGCAAATGCGGGCGTTCAGGCTGTAGAAAAACCTCCCGAACCATGGTCTGATCGGGTTTTGAAACGCAGGAGGCGGTGATGGCTCGATTCAAACACTATGGCAACAACCAAAGTTTCGCCAGCCTTATAAGAATGATGCCGAAGGCTGCCCCGCCTACGATCCAGCCATTTTGTCAGCCGCCAGCCCCAAGCCATTGAAGACTTGTTTGAACAGGTGCTGTTGATCTGTGATCAGCAGGGGCTTTTAGGCCATGAACTCTTTGCCATTGATGGTTGTAAGATGAAGCACCGCGTCGACAGCTCCCACGGCAACAAATCTACAGCCACCGGATGTCCGCTGTCGAACCGGTCTTCGGCAACATCGGCACCAACAAAAGACTGAACCGCTTTAGCCTGAGAAGCAAAACCAAAGTACAGGGGCAATGGCAACTTTACTGCCTAGTGCACAATGTAGAAAAACTGGCAAAATACGGTCATCTCGGCCAGTAAGACAAAGTCAATACAGCCTTAGAGCAGGTACTGAAAGCGGTACGAATCGAGCTTGCAGACAGCCAAAGCCTAAAAAAGCCGGAAACACAGAATTAAGCAAGGGTTGCTGATAAAAACCAGCCATCGAAAATAAACCACAGAAGACGAGTGGTTGGTGGGAAAAGCGGGTTAGAAACAGGTTTTTCTACAGGCTCGTTAAGCATCAAAGGAAGTTCTTTAAGTGAAGTATTATTCAAATGAGTTTGATGAAGCATTAGATAGCGTGGTTCATTATCAGAAATATCCAGAAATGAAACCTTGGATTGGTTGCGACTATGCTACGTCTACAATAAAGATATTAGTTATTGGCGAAAGCCACTATTTAGACGTCGGCAGTACGTATCATCATGACCCTCAAGAATGGTATGGTGGTGTAATAGTATCAGATAAAAAAGATAGTGGATGGATTAAGACTCGAAATATCATTTCAAATGGTATCGAAAGTAAATGGAAGTCTAAGTCAAAAACGATATACAGGAACATAGAGAAAGCTCTACTCGAAAGTAGTGCAAATTTAAGCGAGCAAAAGTCGGCATTCAATACGATAGCGTTTCTCAATTACTTTCAGCGTCCTGCAGAGCAGACCGGTAAGTCAATTAAAGTATCTAAACTTGATTCAGAGGTTAGTAAAAGTGTCGTAGGTCAAGTGGTTAAAGTAATCTCTCCTGAAATTATCATCTTTACAAGTTCACTGGCGTGGGATCATGCAAAACGTAGTAACTTGATAAAAGAATTTGATAAGCAATCTATAAAGTACACACGAACGCCTCACCCAGGGATGCCATGGTGGAACCGAGTTTCTAAAGCTTATGGCAACCGTACAGGCAAACAGCATTTTGTCCATTTTGTAAATGCAGCTTTGAGAACAAATGCTTAACAAAGCATTTAAGTGATTCTCAACGCTTGGCATTTTTCATTCCATCGTTGAGTGAAGTGTTTACGGTGGTAAGGTTAAGTTTCATGGTCGCGTTGCTCACACCTTAATGCGTCGATTCACGGAGCAAGAGCGGTTATCCGCCATTCAAAGCCCGGTAGTCCTTGGTATAACTGGATACAGAGTTTGGAAAGCCGAATGCATAAAAACAAAGTGATTGTGGCATTGGCGAATAAGTTAGCGCGGATAGCTTGGGCATTGTTAGCCAAAGGCGTTCGTTATCAAAGAGTAGAGGAAGCCTGATTTTGCGCAGGTAATATCAACGATGACACAACAGGTTGAACCGTGATCTGGATACTCTGGCCCTAACATCGTTCCGATAAGAGAACGTTAAAATGATTAGAACCGGATCAGCGAAGCTCATCAGGGATAGGGTAAATACCCGAATAAAATCCGAATAGATGGCTGCAAACCTTTTTATGTTATCGGAAACTACTTGCCAAAATAGGGGCGTCCATAGATGTTAGGGCCATAGGAAACACTAGATGTACGAGAAACGATTCATCGCATTCATTGATTTGCTCGGCTTTGGAAGCCTTGTTGAGAAGAGTGCCGTTGAGCCAGATTTGCCCCAGAAGATATTGGATGCGCTTGTAACGCTTCAACCAAAAATTATTGAAGAAGACGCTTATGCGTCGATTAACTATGAAATGTGCCCCCCAGAGGAGGTTCCAGCGGTTCGTGAAGCGTTAGAACAAATGACGAAAAGTATGAAAAGCATGCATCCTGTAGTGATTACATACTTTTCAGATAGCTTGGTGTTATCAGCAAAATCAGATGATGTTATAGCTTCTCAAATGATTTTAGATCTTCTGGCCAAGCTAACTATTAAGATGTGGGTAGATCATTCTCTACTTTTGCGGGGTGGAATTACTGAAGGCGACCTCATTCACATGGAAAATGGTCCTCTTTTTGGGCCCGCCATGAACAGGGCATACTACCTAGAATCCAAAATAGCAAAGCACCCTCGAGTTATAATTGATAATGAGAGCCTAGAAAAGTACCGTTTAGCTGATACTTTTCGGTTGTTTGAGTCATTTTTCGAGAAAGACGGAGAGCTTCATTACGCTTCGTTGGGCACAGCATATCGTCATATTATTAATGATAGTTCTTTAGCGTTGTCTGGCGAAGTTGTACTAAAAAATTCCGAGATTCTCTTGCCAGCACGAGGGTGTTCATAGTTCTGTGTCACCCATTGCTTACAGATCTACGTAACCGTCGATCCGTCCTTCGAAGTGGATGCTCAGCTGCGATAGCGTCA
>NZ_AUGW01000044.1 GCF_000422865.1 Oceanospirillum maris DSM 6286
TATTGCTTATAGCTTCGTTTTGCAGTCATGGTTAACACCTCTCGTTATGAAGAGTTTATCTCTTCTTGAGGTGTCCGGTATATTCAACCAGAACAAAATTCACAGATTCAGACTCTGTGGGATACCAAACATAAACCTCTACACGATCATTTCTTTCAGGGCTGAAAAAGCTATGGACTATAACCCCCGCTAAGTTAGCGTCTTTAGCACTAACACCTAATGATAACGTTATGCAAAAAAACAATGTAAAAATGGTTCTCAATTTCACAAGCCCGCCTTAAATTTTTTTTTAATTTAACGTAATTGTAAAAACACTATCCACAAGAGCTCATACCCCATGAATAAACGCTAATTTTTACACTAATTTGTACGAGAGAAATAGTGTGCCGGCGATTCTCCCATCTCTTTTTTAAACATAGCAATAAAATTACTCGGCGTAGCGTAACCCAGTGCGAAGGCTACATCACCCACGGTTCCACCTTGCGCCAGCAACGCCAACGCATGATTTAACCGCGCCAGGTTACGCCACTGCATAAAAGTCAGGCCCGTTTCAGCAGGCATTAAACGTCTTAGGGTGCGCGCAGAGAGCCCACCGGCACTGGCCAACTGATCTATACTTTGTTGAGCGCCGGGGTTACTCAGAACAATCTCAGCAATGCGAACCAAACGCGGATCTTTTGGCATAGGCAGATAGAGTTTCTCCACCTCTGCAGTACGTATTTCATCGTTTATGACATGCACAATACGCTGATTTTCTGCTGTTAATTGCTCCTTACTCCAACCCGCGCTTCGGACTACCATCGACTCTAAAAGTTGATTTAATCCCAATACCCTTGGGCTTTTTGGTAGCGTCTCACACAACTGAGGCTGCAGTAAAACAGAGTATCCCGCAACAGCGCTGCAAAAAAGTACACTGTGCTCTGCTCCAGGTGGAATCCAGCCAGCACGGTGCGGAGGCAAGACCCATGTCCCCATAACTGTTTTTATCTGTACAAGGCCTGAATGAACACACAGAAGCTGCCCTCTCAGATGATGGTGCCAACAATATGGTTTCTGAGCTCTACCACTACCATGGCCGCCATGTGACCACTGAGCTGTTATCAGCTCTGCCCCGGACTCCCTTTCACTCATCTCCCGAACACTCACACCACCTCCTCAAAATTGGCCACTTTTCATTATTTTAAGGCCATATAACATTATCATGCCAGGAAGCGAACCCTCTAAGATAGGTCACCTACTTACAAACAGGAGGAATCTGAAGATGATAGACCTAACATTTGCACTCTATTATGCCGCACTAGGGATAGGAGTCGGGTTTATCGCAGGCTTAGTCGGGGTGGGTGGTGGTGGCTTAGCAGTGCCTGCATTTACGATAATATTCACTGCACAAGGCATCGCCAACCAAGAGGTGGTGCATATGGCCCTGGGTACCTCAATGGCAGCCATGATTTTCACGACCTTCAGCAGTATGCGAGCGCATTACAATAAAGGTCATGTAAACACTATTCTGGCAACCAAAATGGCGTCAGGCGTTATAGTCGGTAGCCTTATAGCCACCACCATCGCCTCAGCGGTCAACGGTGTTTTTCTGGCCTTATTTTTTAGTCTATTTATGCTCTATATTGCCTACAAAATGTTCCAACCGAACAGACAAAAAACCAACCTAAGACCTCATAAAACGGTAGGAAACACCATCGTTGGTACATTGATTGGCACTGTATCAGCCTTGGTCTCTGTCAGCGGCGCGGGTATGATCGTTCCCTACTTAATGAACCAGAATTTTGATGTAAAACACGCTGTCGGTACTGCGGCCACGGTCGGTTTCCCATTAGCCTTAGCTGGAACAGCGGGTTACCTGATCAACGGCTGGCAGCACACCTCTCCAGGCCAGCTTACCTTTGGCTATATCTACTTACCTGCTGCTGTTCTGTTCTCATTAACAAGCTATTTTTCAGCCCCACTTGGCGTTGCTTGTGCGGCCCACTTACCAGCCAAAAGCTTAAAGAAGATTCTGGGTATATTATCGCTGCTACTTAGCCTGAAGATGCTGATGCAGGTAATAGAGAACGTTTCGGGTTAGTTATCGTCTACGGTTTTTCTCTTACCAATGCCTTACCGTGGATAAAAGCGGATCACAAGGCAGGGGGTTAAAGATCATGTTAGTTTCGTAGCACCACGGGATCTCGCGGCTGGAAGTGATGTCTTTGGAATAAGCAAACAGGATGATCTTTAACAGGAAAGATCCAGCTTTTCATAAAAAACGGAGGTAAGGCAGTGCATGCTCAAAAGCACCCAGCAGCAACTGGCCCTGACCATTGACCACCATCGACGTTTGGTTGTAGTCCTAGTGCTTGAATCGAGCCACCACCGCCTCCTGCGCTTCAAAACCCGACCAGATCATTGTTCGGGAGGTTTTTCTACAGCCTGAAGCCACATAAAAGGCGGAGCGTCAGCGACGTCCAGCGCAACGTAGTGAAGCGGTTTTTGATGTGCTTGTTATGCATAGACGGCATTGTGATACCTACATATAAAAGAAGCAGCTAAGAAAATAAAGCCAGCACCAGAAATAACTCCTTTTGCAGTAAACAGCAAATACAGAGCAAGCCCCCATTTTCCAAGCGGAATAATCATTGGAGCTAACGAGGCTGTAGAAAAACCTCTGCTTCAAAAATTGATCATTTTTTGTACTAAAAATACTGCCTCTACGTGAATTCTGGAGCAGTTTTTATCGCCAAATACTCTTAAATCAAAGTAGGCGCGCGATAAATTCTCAACAACCAGAACCTGTTAGGTTTTCCTACAGCCTGAACCCTTCAATAATTAGTTTATCTAAAACAGTATTGAATGCGCCGACAATAAAGAATATTGCAGATAAAGCTAAAATAAGTGCTAACCATATTAAATTCAATTCCGCTTCAAAGAAATGAATTAGTTTGAAGCAAGCCAGGCCAAGCGTAAAAAATACTATTGCAGATACATAGTACGGAATATGTTTCTTTATTACGAAAATCTGTTTTTTAATCTCGTCGAAGGAGGAATCCCGTAACGATGTTGCATGTCTTTTTGCCCACGCATCTACCGATGATTTCATTTTTTCAGAGATAAAGAATTCATACCCCATCAGAATGGCGGAAACTACCTGTAAGTTAATTATGGTTATTTCTGAGATCATACTATTCCTTGTGCATAACGAGCCTGTAGAAAAACCTATTTTCAGCCAACTTTTCCCGCCAGCAGCTCGTTTTCTGTTGTTTATTTTTGATGGCTGTTTTTTTTCAGCAACCCTTGGTTGATTCTGTGTTTTCTAGCCTTTTCAGACTTTGGCTTCTGCAAGCTCGATTCGTGCTGCTTTCAGTGCCT
>NZ_AUGW01000045.1 GCF_000422865.1 Oceanospirillum maris DSM 6286
TACTGTTTTTAGCCTTTGCCAGTAAAGAGATCTATTGGCCTCTTTTAGGTGTTTGTTGGGTCTGGGCTGTGATTTACCGAAATAGAGCGCTGGCACTGATACCGGCTGTGGCGCTGCTGCTGGTACTCTGCTGGCAGGGTTATCTGTTGGGATTTTCTACCGGAGGGCGGCAGGGTGTGGGCTTGCTGACGGATCTAGGGATGGTTTCTTTTGATCAATGGCAGCATTTTGCGCTCTGGTATATGACGAATCACTGGGGCTTGCTGTTGCTATCTTTTATTGCGTTATTACTGGCTCCCCGCCGTTTTCTGTCCTATGTCTTGCTTGCGGGGTTACTGTTAGCGCCTATGCTGGCCGCGCCCCACGGTTTCAGAATGCCGGAGTACCACGGGGATCGCCTGATGTACCCGTTTCATATCGGGTTGGCTTTGGTCTTGTTTAAGTTGGGGACGGAGCATTTTTTTACACGGGGCTGTTTTAAAGCAATCTGTTTTAAAGCAATGGGGGACAAGCTGGGCGCGGGTGGGCGCAGATTTACCTTTGGCGCGGGTGTGTCTTTGCTGGCGGCTTTGTTGATACCTGGGTTGTGGTCGCCGGTTTTCCCTGAGAGTGAAAGGCTTGAACGTCAACAGGTGCAGGCGCTCTTAACGCGTGTTGATACGCTACAGGGTGTTGATAAGTGGCAGCGTGCAGCAAAAGATGACGTGTCTGTGATCGGTGTTCCGCCCTACTTTAAACTGGCAGGGCTAATGAGCGGTTATCAGGTGTTTGAGGGGCGCTCGCTGCATTTTACACCCAACTGCCGTGAGCTACTGGCTCAGCCGGGGGATCGCTTGCCGGTTATCTCTTTTTGGACTGCTGACCGACAAGTGCAGTCCGAGTGGGTAGCGCGTAAGACTCTGGCGCAAACCTGCCAGCCCTGGCCGGAGCCGATAGATCCGGTTGAGATTATGCAGCCGCTGACGTTCTATGCCGGTGGACGTTTGCACTGGCAGATCACGCCAACCCAGCAGGGGTTTTCTGGCGCTGGCGGTGTTTATTTTCCTGAACGGGGGCTGATGATTCCGGCGATGCATTTTGATCAGCGTTTGGTGCGGCCTCTGCCGGAGGAAACCTATCACTGGTTTGTGCGTCAGGGCGGTGCTTGGTGGTTTTCTGAGCCTGAAACCGTTTTATTCAAACACCACGAGGGGTAGGCAAAGATATGAGTGCTTTTTTCTGGATCTTGCTGGCCGCCAGTTGTAACACCGGGGCGTTGGCTCTGCTGAAATTTGCGGAGGGCGGTATTCGCTATCAGGAAGGAACGCTGTCTGTTGGGGTGTGGCATCTGGTCTACATGATAGGAGGCTTGCTCTGTTATGGCGTTGCGTTTCTGTTAACGATCCGTATTTTGTCCCTGTCTGCGTTTGTGCTTGCCGTGCCGGTTTTTGTTGCGTTTCAGTTTATTCTGACCAGTTTGCTGGCTATTTTTCTGTTTGGCGAGCAGCTAACACTTCAGGGCTGGATTGGGGTTGTTGTGGTGTTGGCAGGGGTTGCTTTGCTGGTGACGGGAGGAAAATAAATTGGCTACAGGATCTGATATTACTTTGATTTGCCCTGCGTTGAATGAGGCTTCGGGCATCGGTTTCTTTTTACAGCAGTTGGATCAGACGCTGGCTGCGCTGCCAGAGACGTTCCGTTTTCGTGTGGTGGTGGTGGACGATGGTTCAACCGATAACACTGGTGAACAGGTGATGCTTTACCAGCCTCAATCATTTACGTTAACCCTGTGTCAGTTGACCCGCAATTTTGGTAAAGAAGCGGCTATTCAAGCAGGGCTGGAACGTTATCACGCCGATGCGGTGATTCTTCTGGATACCGATCTGCAACACCCTTTGTCGTTAATTCCTCAGATGCTGGAACATTGGCAACTGGGCGTGCTAGTGGTGGAAGCGGTTAAATCCCATCGCGGGGATGAGTCCCGTTGGTATTCATGGGCAAGCGGCCTATTTTATAAAAGCATGAAATCCACCAGTGGGCTAACACTGGAAAACCAAAGTGATTACAAGCTGCTGGATGCCACCGTGATTCAGACTTTATTGGCACTGCCAGAGCGTATCCGGTTTTTTCGGGGCTTGGTACAGTGGATGGGTTTTAAAAGCGTTACCTTACCCTTTGAAGTTCAAGAGCGTCATATCGGTGATTCGTCATGGAATGGCCTGCATCTGTTGCGCTACTCGATACGAAATATAACCGCATTTTCATCGATCCCGCTCTACTTAATCACCATTATCGGCCTGCTAATGTTAGTGTTTAGTACGGTACTGGGCGCTCATGTTTTATACCAATGGGCTATCGGCACCGCTGTAACCGGCTTTACCACGGTGATTTTACTGCTATTACTTATTGGTAGTTTACTGCTGATTAGCCTAGGGATTATCGGGCTTTATATCGCCCGTATCTATGAAGAAGTTAAAAGCCGCCCCCTGTATTTAGTCGCTAAAGAATGGCATTCGTAGAACATAGAGAGGCCACTTTTTTCCGGCACTCGCCACCATTCACCCCGAATCATCCGCCATTTGCCCCGATCATAATACCGGTTCGCGCCGTCATTGGTGCATGACGCTTCGCTTATGGCGAGACTCCCGACGGGCTAAAGCCCGACCTACAAT
>NZ_AUGW01000046.1 GCF_000422865.1 Oceanospirillum maris DSM 6286
TATTGCTTATAGCTTCGTTTTGCAGTCATGGTTAACACCTCTCGTTATGAAGAGTTTATCTGTTCTTGAGGTGTCCGGTATATTCAACCAGAACAGGGCAGCCTATTGAAGAAAAGGCTGAAAAAATTAACCCGTATCTTGTTGATGCTGAAGATTCAGTGGCGATCAATCGTTCTAAACCCATTAACACTAAACACCCAATGTGGTTTGGTAATATGCCAATGGACGGCGGACATCTGCTTCTCAATCAAGATGAGAGAGATACCTTGATAAGTTTGTATCCGCAGCTAGAGGTATGGATTAAGCAGCTTGTTGGGGCAAGGGAGTTTTTAAATAATATTCCACGTTATTGCTTATGGTTGGCAGATGCCAGCACGCGGCAGCTTGCCGAACTTGTCAAACTACCTGAGATTAAAGAGCGCATTGATGGTGTTAAACAGATGAGACTTAGCAGCAGTGATGCAGGGACTCGAAAACAAGCAGAAACACCTTGGAAGTTTCGAGATACGAGACTTGCGGATACATATATCCTTGTCCCCAGCGTTTCCTCAGAACGCCGTCCTTATGTGCCTATGGGATTCTTCTCAAAAGATACCATTTCCACCAACCTAAATTTGATTATTCCTGATGCTGATCTTTTTGAATTTGGCGTACTCACCAGCCAAATGCATATGGACTGGATGCGTACAGTTTCAGGTCGCTTAAAAAGTGATTATCGCTATTCTGCCAAACTGGTTTACAACAACTTTCCTTGGCCGAATGTCACGGATAAACAAAAGCAGCAAATTGAAAAACTGGCACAGGCGGTGCTTGATGCCCGTCAAACAGAGCTGGATAAAGACCCGGAAACTTCGTTAGCGGATCTTTATGACCCGGATCTGATGCCGGTGGCGCTGCGAAAAGCGCATACCAAACTCGATAAAGCAGTTGATACGCTGTACCAGCCGAAAGGCTTTAAATCTCCAATGGAACGGGTGCAACATTTATTCAATCTTTATGCGGAAGCCATCAGCAAAGCTTAATTAATAGAACAGAGGTTTTTATGTGTGATCGCCCAACAAGGCTCAGAAAAGCCATTCTTGGTATGACCGCTTTTGATGATACTGCCCCAGAAGTAACGACTGAGGAAGTTCGGCAGCGCTGGGCATTTCTGGGTGCGTCTGGCTATACCCCGTTCGTTATAGCAAAGTTGGCTAATGGCAAGGATGTTGATAAGGATATTTTTGAAAAACTGATGAGGCTGTTACGAAGTCATCTTTAGTTAAGATGGCTTGTAAATAATAGAAGGGATATAACCTGTGGTTGAAATGATTTTATGCAAGTTTATAACAAGAAATGCTATAGAATTAGCCAAGAATCGTAATTACAAAAAGCTATTGGAAAGACTAAAAAATTCTGAAATAAGGCTGAGTGATAGCCAGATAAAAAGCAACGCTCTTTTATCATCTTTCGTCAATACTCAAGAGGCTATTGATAAGGCGGAGTCACAAGAGAAGTTCGATTTTTTGTTGTCGCTTTATATTGATAATCTAAAAAGTGAGAGTTTTTTTGATAATGCTGATCTGTATAATGAAACCATTAAAGCCTTGGGAGATATGACTTGCAGAGAAATAACTTTCGTTTATCTTTTAGATGATTATTTACGAAAAAACAAAGAAGAAGAAAATAAATTTATAGAATTCAATGATGGTATTGAGGATATGTTCTATGAAAAATTAAAACTAGATCATGGATCGCTAGAAGCAATGACAAGGCGGCTCTATAGAACAGGCTTTGTTTCAAGTGTGACAACTATTGATGGTGGTATTTGGCCGAGGTTAACACCTCTATACAAGGGGGTTCTTGACTTTATTCATCAAGAATGGAATCGCTCTGGATTTAATAGTGACAAGTTATGAAGGCCACCATAACTCCACCAATGGATTGGAGGGTGTTCATAGTTCTGTGTCACCCATTGCTTACAGATCTACGTAACCGTCGATCCGTCCTTCGAAGTGGATGCTCAGCTGCGATAGCGTCA
>NZ_AUGW01000047.1 GCF_000422865.1 Oceanospirillum maris DSM 6286
GAGCCACCGACAACATCCACCTCCGTGCAGGCGCATAAACTGCTGAACTTCAAGGGATGGCTGAAAGATGCAAGTGGAAACCCCGCTCCATTCGCTAATGTATCAATTGCTATTAAAACGCTTGGGTCTGATATTGAGTATTCAACCTTACAAGCAGACGAAAAAGGAATGATTAATGGGTCGGTGAGTCTTTCAGATACCTGTGTTGCAAACGATGATAGGAAGCGAATTCATAATCGCGTTTATAGTGGAACGCCAACAAACCCATCAATGTGGTGGGATATTCATTTTTCTATTGGGAACTTTGCAATTTCTGTTGGTGATAACAACTATGGAAGTTTTTATCATATCTGTAAGGAACGTTTAGTTGAAACGTGTTTTTATGACAAAAACTACAGTACAGGTATGACGGAGCTTAAATGTTTTTGATTTTATAGTTTGAGCTAATTTTATCCTCCAAGCTGGATAGCCAGCTTGGAGAGTTTGATTAAGCCTTCGTATTTACTATTGTCTTCACTATTTTTCCACCATAGATTTCGCTGGACTTATTTATAATGAATGCATGAATGCTCTGCCATCCAATTTTTTCTTTAATGTAATGTTCGTTTTCTATTCGATTGTTTTTATTATAAAATTCAGCTTTTGCTGAGTAAGCAGATTCGAAATAATTGATGTATTCTTTACTTATTTCGTTCAAACTAATTGATTTTTCTTTCTCAAAATCTTCTCTCTTGAAATCAGAAATTACATGAGACATCCGGTAGACGCCCTCTGATATTCTTGATAGTGAAGATGTAATTTTTATTGCTGTCTCTTCATCTTCGATGAGGCTATTTTCCAGTTTTTTGGTAGTATCTTCAGAAACTTTCTGCCCATTTATATCGTATACATTGCTTAATCTAAGTTGGCCATCTTCAATAAATATATCCATTTTGCTCAGATCAAGTTCAGGGTGATTTTCCGACTGTTTGGACTTGAATTGATTAAAGCCTTGAATAGCATCAATTAATGTATGGTTAACTAAAGAAATTAGATCAATTGTTTCTTCAACGTTGTCTTCCATAGCATTCATAATGTCTTTCATAGCATTCATACGATCTTCACTTAAACCGTAAAGCTGGCTGACCTCATTCTTGGAAATAGCCTGCAGGTTTCCGTTAACTGACGTATTTGCAGGGGTACTGATGTTCTGCTTCAGATTTGAATAGGCGGACTGGCCCATCGGTGGGGTATAACTGCCCTGTATTTTCATATGCTCGCTCCTTGAATATCTTTTGTGGTTTGTCACTTGCTGCCTGAAATTCTGCAGCTTTTGTTCACTTAAGCGTTGAGGTCTATGAGTGAA
>NZ_AUGW01000049.1 GCF_000422865.1 Oceanospirillum maris DSM 6286
CGAGCCATCACCGCCTCCTGCGTTTCAAAACCCGATCAGATCATAGTTCGGGAGGTTTTTCTACAGCCTGAACGCCCCAAACACCGGCGCAGCTCCGCTGCGTCCGCGTGATTTGGCTTGTTATGCCTTGCTCATTCATACGAAAAGTATAAATTACTATCCAATTTCAAATACTTATAAACCATAGTTAGTTCTTTGATATAAAATAGGATTTCCCTCATCTCTTTAATCGTTGGATTATTATCCATATGATCAAATACCTTCTCTAACTCTTTCTGTCTTTCACATTCAATAAGATCAAGCAGAACTTTTCGGTTTGTTTCTGTAAGTTTTACTGCGGAAATACTGTATTCTTCTTCCTCAATAGTTAAAGTGCGCTCTTTATAATCGACTTCTTTGGCAAACCCTATTTTGGCTAGCCTTTCATAGCAATTCTCGGATACGGATATAACTTCAGGTTCATTTTTTCCATCAAAAAATGTAAGCTCCAACATTATTCAGTCTCCTTTTTTTCTTTTGACTCTAGTTCTTCTCTCACGACCTCTCTTAAGCGTTCAACCTCGCTGGGTTCCACGCCTTCATACAAAGTTACTCCACCTTCATCAAGAATATCTTTGGTTTTCTGAGATGCTTTTGCCTGAATAATCAGTATATCTATAGTCCCTTTACCTATAATGTCTCTTGCTTGAGAAGGGAAAATATTTTTCCGTGTCTTGATCTCCCCAAACTTCTTACTCATCATTTTTGCCCTTAGTATATTTGTACTTTCCGATATATTTGTCTAATGCATTAATTAACTCATCTTTTCTATCCTGAGGGTATTCGAAATCTCCTCTAGGGTCATTGTTTATAGATGGAGTAACTGTTATGCCGTGCAATTTAGCTATTTCAACAACAAGTTTCGTTGTATCCCTGTGCTCTTCCAACTTCTTGATCATTTTGTCTTCATCAGTAGTCAAAATTCACCTCCTGACTTTTGGCTCTGAGTAATATCATGAAATGTTTTATAATCCAGAAAACATTTAGAGTTTATCTTCTCTCTCTTATCTGAAATCAAGCTATTCACTGTTCTGGTCAACAAAACCGGACACATTAATTTGCTAATTTCTCGTACTCCATCGGCGACAAGTCACCGTTCGAGGAGTGCAGCCGATCCAGGTT
>NZ_AUGW01000050.1 GCF_000422865.1 Oceanospirillum maris DSM 6286
GATGGCCCTTAATCCTGATCTTGACTTGAGTGATCTGGATGTAGCACTAAAAGATGGCAACATCATAATGACGGGCATCAAATCCCAAAATGGCGAGCCGGTAACCGGCAATCAGATCAACGCGATCCAAGAGGCTTTATCGGATAACGAAGAGCTCACTAAGAACCTTGAGTATGCACTATCGGATCTGACAAAGTCAGTTTATACAGCGGGCTTATATGCTGAATTTCGTGTCGATATTGAGAAATTAGATTCTTTAGAGCATAACAAGGAAGATCTTGTCCAAAACGGCGCTTTCACCATAAATAGCTTTATAGAAGGCTTTCTTGACAATTTCCCCAGAAGACCTAGTCATGAAGACGCCCGTGAAACACGCAAAAGAGAACTATTGGGTTATGCACCAGTAGCTCAACCTCAAAAAGAATGGGATTTCAGTCAAGCGCTAGATGATGAATACTTTGAGTCCAGTTTTTATCATCATTTGAGATTAATGGGCACTATTGTAAAAGACGACCCAAGAAATCATTTGGCAGGAACTGACGCTTACCAGTTCGTAGAGACCAAAGCGTAAAACAATCCCCCCAGTGCTGGGTCTCCAGCTACTAGGGGGCTCTCCAGGTTGGAGGGGTACTTATTTATCCACTATTTTAGGCAAGTCCATTTTGTCCCTCCTGTGTCATAGTTCTTTTCATAGAAACACATTTTTACCAGCTTTTCGCGGCAGATATGATAAAAGCTCTCTTCTTGGTTAATCGGAGTCAACCCACCATCTACCCCTTCCGAATACACCCCCAAATAGCCTAAACCATAAAAGATATCCCACCATTCTGAAGGATTTGATGGAGTTCCGCTGTAAACCCGGTTATGGACATCTTCTGCAGGGGGTTCCTGACTTATACACTCCGGCAACCTTAACGAACCTTTAAAAAAACCATTTTCATCTGATACAAGCCTTGTAAATGAACGGCTCTCTTGCTGTGCCCTACTAAAAAAATCAATTCTCACTGGAGAGAAAGGTACCGTGCTGCCGCCTGCATCTTTCAGGTACCCCGAGAAACTGATATTCGAATGCGCCTGCACGGAGGTGGATGTTG
>NZ_AUGW01000051.1 GCF_000422865.1 Oceanospirillum maris DSM 6286
CAACATCCACCTCCGTGCAGGCGCATTCGAATATCAGTTTCTCGGGGTATCTGAAAGATGCAGACGGCAGCACGGTACCTTTCACAGCGATGGAAATTAAGTTTTGGAGCAAGGATTCATATGGTCAAAAAGTACTTCGGTCAACGACGAAACTTATATCAAATGAAAATGGTTTTATTAAAGGTTCGTTAACATTGCCGGGTTGCATCAACCAGCAAAAACCAGCACTAAATGTGCATAACCGGGTTTACAGTGGGACTCCATCTAATCCGTCAATGTGGTGGAATATTTTTTATGACTTTGGTTATTTCAGGCTATTCCAAGAAGGATCAGATGGATCTATGAAGCCTATTGGGAAAGAGGAAGATTTTTATCATATCTGTCAGGAAAAGCTGGTGAAGATGTGTTTCTATGAAAAGAACTATGACACAGGCGGTACAAAGCAGACTTGCTTAAAATAGTTGATAAAATTAACTGATAATTATCCCCCGTCTTTTAATAGGCGGGGGATACTTTTAGGCTTTTGTATTTAAGTAATTTTTGTTTTCTTCTTGATCGGAGTTAGCTGTGTAGGAAATATAGTGAGAAATTAAAGAGCCAAAGTTTCGATCTTCTATAACTTGGTCAAAGTCCCAGTCTTTATTTGGTCGGTCCATTGTTGGATATCCAAACAAATCCCTTTTCCGTGTATCACGAACTTCTTCAAGAGTTGGCCGTCTTGGGTTCTCATCAAGGAAGCCCTCTATAAAACCGTTTAGACTAAAGAAACCATCTTTCACGATATTTTCTTTGTTGTATTCCAACGAAGCTAATTCATTTATATCAATTTCAAATTCAGCTGGATATTTAGCTATATTTACTGCCTTTGTCAGATCGGATAATGAATACTTAAGGTTTTTGGTGAGCTCTTCGTTATTCGATAAAGCCTCTTGAATCGCGTTGATCTGATTGCCTGTTACCGGCCCGCCATTTTGGGATTTGATGCCCGTCATTATGATGTTGCCATCTTTTAGTGCTACATCCAGATCACTCAAGTCAAGATCAGGATTAAGGGCCATC